>DATAPD010000074.1:0-9540 GCA_036265385.1 Terriglobales bacterium | reverse complement strand
GAGTCGGTCATTACGCTGTAGGCCAACTGTTTCGTTTCTGAAGGCGTCAGCTGTGGCAGGTCGAGCGGGTTCAAGTGCCCGTGTACGCGGACTTGCGGCGGCGAGTTGGTGGTGATGTGAAGGTCACTGCCTCCCATCTCCAGCATTCTCTTCAACAGATCGCTTAACGAGAGCGACATAATTCGGTTTCCCTTTCTTCGAGAACCACAGGATTAGTGAATTGTTTCGCGAGCCACTTCTTCAAGCGTGGTCATTCCTAGTGCGACTTTGATCAATCCGCTGCGTCGCAGAGTGAACATGCCGCGCTCGATCGCCTTCTTTTTCAGTTCGACCGCCGACGCGCCCACCAGCACCAGTTCTTTGATTTCCTCGTCGACTTCCATGACTTCGTACAAACCAGTACGTCCCTTGTAACCGGTGTTGTTGCAGGTCGCGCATCCCTTTCCCTTCTGAATCTTCACGGTCTTGGCTTCTTCGGGGCTGTACCCTTCTTCAATCAGAGTCTGATAAGGAACTTCCATCACTTCGGCGCAGTCCTTACAGATACGCCGCACCAGGCGCTGAGCACAGATAAGGTGAACCGAAGTCGCAACCAGAAATGGCTCGATGCCCATGTTCATGAGACGCGTGATGGTCTCGGGGGCACCGTTGGTGTGAAGCGTGGAGAGAACCAGGTGACCCGTTAGCGCCGCTTTGATTGCAATCTCTGCCGTCTCAAAGTCTCGAATCTCGCCAACCAGGATGATGTTCGGATCCTGGCGCAGGAAAGCGCGCAATGCGGCGGCGAAGTTCAGACCAATCTGTTCCTTCATCTGCACCTGATTGACACCCTGCAACTGGAACTCGACCGGGTCTTCCGCCGTCATGATGTTGGTATCGGGCTGGTTTAATCGGGCAATCGAGGAGTACAAGGTATTCGTTTTTCCGGAGCCTGTTGGTCCCGTGACCAGCACCATCCCATACGGCTTCAAAATCGCTTTCTCAAACTTGACCAGTGATTCGGGCTCGAATCCCAGTTTCGTCATGTCCAGCCGCAAGTTCTCTTTGTCGAGCAACCGCATTACGATCTTTTCGCCCCACAACGTCGGAAGCGTGCTCACGCGGAAATCGAGTTGTTTCTTCCTGCCCCCGATATTCATCTTCAGCATGATGCGTCCGTCTTGCGGCAGCCGCTTTTCGCTGATATCGAGCTTCGACATGATCTTCACGCGGGACGTGATCGCGTCCTTCAACTTCAGCGGAGGCGTCATGATGCTTTGCAGCAC
This sequence comes from Terriglobales bacterium, assembly GCA_036265385.1. Lineage (GTDB taxonomy): Bacteria > Acidobacteriota > Terriglobia > Terriglobales > Acidobacteriaceae > DATAPD01. The sequence continues at coordinate 8,275 of DATAPD010000074.1, read as the reverse complement.
GCCATCAATGCGGAACCGAACGCGGAATTCTTTCTCGTAGGGCTCCATGTGGATGTCGCTGGCCCCGCGCTTCACCGCATCGGTTAAGACGAGGTTAACCAACTTGACGATGGGAGCCTCATCGGCCGCCCTCTCCAGGTCGGCCAATTCCATCTCTTGCTCTTCCGACTGCAATTCGACATCGGCGTCGAGATCCGTCATTGACTGCATGACCGTCTCGAGTTCTTCCTGGTTGTTAGTGCCGTACGCCTTTTCTATGCCCTCGTTGATCGAACTCTCTGAGGCGACCACCGGCTCAATATTGAAGCCGGTCATGAACTTGATGTCGTCCATGGCAAACACATTGGTGGGATCCACCATGGCGATGGTCAGAGAAGCTCCCACCCGGCTTAGCGGCAGAATCTGGTAGCGCTTCGCAGTCTCGAATGGGATGAGCTTTACAACCGCTGGATCGATTTCAAAGTAGCTGAGATTGATGGCGGGAACGCCGTACTGACGAGAGAGAAAATTCGTGACGTCTTCATCCGAAAGGAACCCCAACTTCACCAGGGCCGAGCCCAAGCGACAGTTTGTCTCTTTCTGGACCTTGCTTGCCTGTGACAACTGCTCCGGGGTGATTACCTTCTCTTTAACCAGAAGATCACCCAGCCGTTGCGACATACGTCGAACTCCTGTCTGCTGAGCAGAGAGATATCGCTGACGTCTTAGCTGGCGCGATGCTGCTGTGGGGTTGCAGTGGCGTCGCGTTGACACAAATTGTCATCGCAATCGGCCCAGCGCAAAAGTAACCTAAGTACCTGTCCCGCTCGGATCAGCCCTAAAAAGGCGAAGGAAATCCGGCGGTTGTGCAAAATGGGCCGAATTCGGCTATTTTCTGACGCTTCGGCTTCACGAGGACATGCTCTTCGGTAAGTTACGCGGGAGCGAGGCTATTCGGCCGCACCGCTGTTCGCGGAAGATATTGCTCCCTGCTGAATCGTCTAAGTTGTTTGAGGTTGGAACAGGCTAGGCTGGTGAGAGCGCAGCCATACCACAGTTTGCCCGTTGCGGGCCTTGTCCCCGAAGCGGCCCGAATCGCCTGATTGAAGCCGTGCATCTGTAGTAAGGTCGCGTGACGTTTTACGAATATAATTGGAAGCTCACATCGAGTATGCGCTAGGAACTTTGTGTCCTCTGGTACACCAACTCGCACTGATAAAGAGCGTTCACGCCGCAGGACGACCATCATTCTGCTGATAGTTTCGCTGCTGTTTGTATTTGCAGTAATCCTGGCACAAACCTCGTTCGATTTGCCGCCCTTCTTGAACCCCGATACCAATCAGCAACTGCTTTTCTTCGCCACTCTTTCGGCTGTAGTTTTCCTGCTGTTTGTCGCCCTGACGTTCATTCTTGCCCGGAACCTGCTGAAACTTTTCGCAGAACGGCGGCTCGGTGTTCTGGGTTCCAAGTTTCGAACCCGCATCGTGGTTGTCGGGCTGCTGCTATCGATGTTGCCTGTCATCTTCATGTTTTGGTTTGCGTACGGGTTGATGAATCGCTCCATCGAACGATGGTTTTCAACTCCCGTGGAGGAAGTGCGCGCCGACACGGCCGCAATGGCATCGCTGCTCGCCGATTATGCTGGCAAAAACGCGCGGGCTGAGGCCGCTGTGCTGGCGGATTCTCCCGAGATTCAGCGCGCCTTTGCGGGACATGGATTCACTCCCGCCTTAACTGAGTTTCGCCGGCATGAAGCCACGCTACAGGGCGGCTTCGCCGTGGCTCTAGTAGATGACAGCGCGGAAGCCAGTTTCGGTGCTCCAGCGCCGTGGCCAGTTCTGAAGGGGCGCATTCCCTGGACCGCGATGAAGAAGAATTCGAGCGGAAATTTCAGCTGGGAGGGCACCGAATACATCATCGGCAGTGCGCGAGTCGGCGATCATGGACGAATTCTGGTAGCCATGCCGCTTCCCGCCAAGTTTTCCGAGACCGTTCAGCAAGTGGAAGCCAGTCAAAAACGTTACTGGGATCTGGCTAAGGAACGGCGATTGGTGCGGCGAACGTACATGAGCCTGCTCATGTTGCTTACTGTACTGGTGTTATTTGCTACCACTTGGCTAGCGCTGTTTCTTTCGAAACTGGTGACACGTCCCGTCGCAGCTTTGGCCGAGGCGATGCAGGAAATTTCCCGCGGTCGCCTTGATTACAGGGTCGAGATCCGCGCCGCCGACGAAATCGGCGATCTTGTTCATTCGTTTAATCGAATGGCTGAAGAACTCGAGAGTAGTCGCCATCAACGTGACAGCTCTGCTCGCGACCTGGCGGACGCAAACATTGCTCTCGAGCAACGTCGCCGGCATATCGCGACCATTCTGGAAAGCATCCCAACCGGGGTGCTTTCGCTGGATGCCGGTAAACGGGTCACGCACGTTAACAGCGCTTTCATGCGCACCTTCTTCGCTTCTGATCTGCAAAACGGGATCAGGACCTCTCTGATTGGCTCCGAATTGCATGAATTGTTTCCGCATGAGTTGCTCCAGGACATCTCGCTTCTGTTGCGTCGTGCTGATCGAATGGGAACTACAACCAGCCAGATGGAAATCGCCATTCAGCGGGTAAAACTGACCTTTGCCATAACGGTGGCCACCTTGCAGCATGAGGAGCAGCGTCTCGGTTATGTGTTGGTGTTCGAGGATTTGTCGGACGTACTGCGCGCGCAGAAACAGGCTGCCTGGCGCGAAGTTGCTCGCCGCGTCGCCCATGAAATCAAGAACCCTCTGACGCCGATTGCGCTTTCCGCCGAGCGTATACGCCGACACCTGGAGCGTGGTGCGCCGCCCGATTCGGCGTCTCTCGAAGTAATTCATAGTTGCGCAGAGACTATTCGGGGTGCGGTCGAGACTGTGCGCACGTTGGTAGACGAGTTCTCGACATTGGCCCGCTTCCCCACTGCGCAACCGCAAAGCACCAGTATCAATTCCATCGTCGAAAACACGCTGGCTATGTTTAATGGCCGACTGGATGGGATCGATGTACGCACTGTTCTCGCCGGCGATCTGCCCAATGTGATGGCGGACCCGGAGGCTATCAAGCGTGCACTGGCCAACCTGGTCGACAACGCCGCAGAAGCCATCCAGACTTCCGTGGTGCGCGAAATCCAGATATCCACGTCGGTGCTGGAGAACCGCGACATGGTGGAGATTGCAGTAGCGGACAGCGGTCATGGGGTCACTCAGGAGTTAAAGGAAAAACTCTTTTTGCCGTACTTCTCTACCAAAAAACGTGGCACTGGTCTTGGGCTTGCGATTGTGAGTCGCATTATTGAGGACCATCATGGTTCCATTCGTGTGGAAGAGAACAAGCCCATGGGGGCCAGATTCATTGTAGAGTTGCCGGTCGCGCCGGACTCGATCCCTTCTCCGGTGGCGACTGAGCATGCATAACATCCTGATCGTCGATGACGAGCCTGGAATTCGCCAATCCCTGAAGGGTGCGCTGGAAGATGAGGGTTATCAGGCGTCGGTCGCTGAGAGTGGCGAAGCCTGCCTGGATTTACTAAGAAAACATAGCTTTGACGTTATCCTTCTGGATGTCTGGCTGACCGGTATTGACGGGCTGGAGACACTTCAGAAGATTCGCGAGACCGACGGCCCGCCTGAGGTCATCATGATTTCGGGTCACGGCACGATAGAAACCGCGGTACGCGCTACCAAGCTGGGAGCGTTCGACTTCCTCGAGAAACCCCTGTCTCTGGAGAAGACACTGATTCTTCTCAAGAATGCGGTTGATTCCAAGCGTTTGCGGGTCGAGAACGTCGAGTTAAAGAGACAACTGCAGTCCAAGAGTGTGATCGCCGGCGAGAGTGTTCCCATGAAGGCTCTGCGCCAGCAGATCATGCTCATGGCTCCCACCAATGGTCGGGTGCTGATTTACGGCGAGTCTGGAACCGGCAAAGAGCTGGTGGCGCATGCTATTCATGCACAAAGCCTGCGCAAAGAGGCCCTTTTCGTCGAATTGAATTGCGCGGCTATTCCGGAGGACCTGATCGAGAGTGAACTCTTCGGCCATCGCAAAGCTTCTTTTGCGGGTGCGTCCGGAGACAAGGAAGGCAAGTTCCAGAAGGCGAATGGCGGAACTCTGTTGCTTGACGAAGTCGGCGACATGAGTTTGAAAACGCAGTCCAAGGTGCTGCGTACTCTTGATGAACAGAGGTTCACTCCGGTCGGCAGCGATGAACCGATCACGGTGGATGCTCGAGTGATCGCCTCGACTAACAAGGACTTGGAAGAAGAGATAGCGCGAGGCAATTTTCGTGAAGATCTTTTTTACCGGCTGAATGTAATTCCCTTTTACGTTCCACCGCTGCGCGAGCGAAAAGAAGACATTCCTTTACTTGCTCGCCATTTCTTGAAAGAGTTTTCCGCTGCTTACGGACGCCGGCCTCGCGAAATCAGCGACGAAGCTGTTGAGACATTGATGCGCTACTCGTGGCCCGGCAATGTACGCGAACTGCGCAATGTGATTGAACGCATCGTCATCATGAATCCGACCACGATGCGTTTCGATCGCAAGAATCTCCCGCCGCTCGTCTATCGGGATGGAAGCCGCCGCTCAGCCGGAACCGAGTTCTCCACCTTGCATCAGGCTCGTAGTGCCTATGAGCGCGACTATATCCTGAAGAAGCTGGACGAGAACCATGGTAACGTCAGCCGCACGGCTGAAGTGCTGGGACTGGAGCGAAGTCATCTGTACCGTAAGATGAAAACTCTGGGGATTGCGGCAAAGGAATGATTGGGAGTCGCTCGAAGGGCGGATGCGACTACCTTTTCACCATGTGAATCTCGGTCCCATTCTTGTGGAACGCAACCTCGTCCATCAACTGGTTGATTAAAAATATCCCGCGGCCGTGATTTGAGTAAATGTTGCTGCCATTGCACGGGTTAGGAATGCTCTTGGGATCGAAACCAGGCCCTGGATCGCGCACCATGATGAGCATTCCACGTTGTTCGTCGCAAGCCACGATGCATTCAACGGTCTTCGACGGATCCTCTTTGGCACCATGTACGACGGCGTTTGCCAGCGCTTCGGTCAGGGCCAGTTCGATATCGTCCTCTTTGCCCGTAGCACACTGCATGTCTCGCACAATTTCCATGACGTTGCGCACGACAGGGTCGACCGCTTTGCGCTCAGCGGAAAGAGAAACCCGGAGCTTCATAATGAGCTTGTCTGAATCGAAGTCGCAGGGTGAGACTGAATCGCCAGATTCGCCGGGATTTTGGGTGCCCTGTTGAATGTCCATCCTAAGTTCCTGAATTGTAACTGCCCCCAATAAGCTGGGCAAATCCGCGGCAGTTACGACCGCGCTGGCTTGAAGTTACCATGACGGTCTCCTGCAAGTTCCTCGAGTTGGCGCCGCCAGTCGAGACCTTCAACGAATTGTCGCGAATTGCGCCACCCCGGAGTCACTTTGACGAACAACTCCAAAAAGACCTTGGTACCAATCATCTTCTCAATCTGGATCCGGGCAGTGGTCCCCACCTTCTTAAGCATCTGCCCGCCCTTGCCTATCAGAATCCGTTTTTGTCCCTCGCGTTCGCAGTAAATGGTTGCGGCGATTCGCGTCAGGCGTAGTCCTTCTTCGAACTGGTCCACAATGACAGTGGTTGAGTAGGGCACCTCTTCCTTGGTACCCAGCAACAACTGCTCGCGGATTATTTCCGCGGCCATGAAGCGTGTGGGCTGGTCGGTGAGTTGATCCTCAGGGAAATACTTGGGCCCTTGTGGAAGAGCCTCCAGTAACCGTTCCAAGAGGACGTCCAGCCCGTTTTTCTTAAGTGCAGAAATCGGGATGATCTCCTTAAATTCGTGCAACTTCCTCCATTGCTCGATGATGGGCAGAAGCTTACCTTTTTCGATGCGGTCGATCTTGTTGAGGATAAGAAAAATCGGTGTGCCGGACCGCTTGGCCATATCGAGCACGAACTGATCAGCGGGAGCAGACTTTTGCATCACGTCGGCAATGAGGAGGATGACATTGCTGCCTTCCAGCGCTTCGCTGACTTCCACCATCATTTTCCGCCCAAGCGAGCTGTCGGGCTTGTGAACACCCGGAGTGTCTATCAGTACGACTTGTCCGCCGCGCTTAGCTCTTCCCGACGGCACGTGGATAATACCCAGTATCCGGTTCCGGGTCGTTTGCGGCTTGGGGCTGATGATCGCCAGCTTCTCGCCCACAAGCGCGTTCAGCAGCGTTGATTTGCCAGCGTTGGGCCGCCCGAGAATGGAAACAAAACCTGAATGGAAGGCCATGACTAGGGCAGATTGCCTATGGCTAAGGATAGCACCGGCATGCGCTGCAATGGATAGCGTCCGTTCTCGATGGCGTTGATTCTAACCAGATCCATTCGGAACCATTGGAAACTTACAAATATGCCCGAGAACGCTTCGGCGAGTTTCAAACCGAGCCGTTCCATGGTGGACGAAAGCACCCGAAGCAAGACTTCATCGTCTCAAGCGCGTCGTGAGCTCCGAGTGTAGCTCTCGGTTGCCCGCTTCACAGATCGTGTGCGCTCCACAGATTGAGGGTAGTCTGCTGGAACTTAAGCTTCCATTGGCCGTTTTCTTTAACCCAGGTATCGCTCAGGTGTTGATAGCGCTCGATGTGAGCCGGGCGAACCACGTCGTATGTAACTATGCCCGCATTGTCGGCCAGCTGAATGACTTTGAATTCATAGAATAGTGGCGCTTTTTGATTTTCTTTGGGCGGCGTCGCATTCTCCAGCAAGTCGCCCTTCCCAGCGCTGTCGCCGTTCGCACCAATGAGTACGAAATCATTGGCGATAGCATTGCTAACGTATGCACTATCACCACGCTTCATTGCATCCAAGAAAGCTTTTTGGTTACTCAGGAGGTCCTGTTGGAATGCCGAAAGCTTTGGCTGGTCCATGTGGTACGCGTCGATTGCCTGTTGCGGGCCGGGGGACTGTGACGTACTTTGGGCAAATGACGGAACTAGAACGGCAATGCAGAAAAAGCAAACGACAGCAGCCAGCTTCACAGTGACCTCCTGAGGATTACTCTTCAGAATATTCTAAGCCTTACTTCCAACGCCGGATATTAATCGGGCGCTAGGAACGGCGTCAACGACATCGGCCCTGCTGCGAGTTCGTTGCCATTTACACAACGCAGCGGGCGGTGGGACGCAACAAGGGCTCAAGAGCTGGTTCGAATGCGCTTTGCCAACTCAGCACGAGGAACCGACACCTGCTCTCCCGTTGCGAGATTCTTCAGGCCGAAGGACTCCGCTATGAGTTCGTTCTCACCGACAATCAGGGTAAATTTAGCGCCCAACTTGGTGGCCGCTTCAAAAGACTTCTTGAGCCGAAAGGTCTCATCGCCCAGTTCGACGACTATATCGTCACGGCGCAACTCGCGGGCCAGGCGAGCGGATTCGCGATTCATGCGTTCGCCTAGTGGAGCGATGTAAACATCGGGTTTGCGAAGCACGGATTCGGCCGATTGGTTTAGCGACATCACGAGCCGGTCCTCGCCAATGGCAAATCCTATGCCGGGCGCCTTCGGGCCACCCAGGGATTCAGATAACCCGTCATACCGGCCGCCGCCCAGGATCGCATTCTGCGCGCCTAGCGATCCATGGGTAAATTCGAAGGCGGTGCGCGTGTAGTAATCGAGGCCGCGCACCAATCGATCATTGACTGTGAACGGTACGCCGACCGAGCTAAGAATTTGCTGCACCTCCTCGAAGTGCGTCCGGCAGCCCTCGTCGAGGAAGTCGCTGATACGCGGAAGCTTCTCGATGATGGGCTGATCTTCCGGGACTTTGCAGTCGAAAACGCGCAATGGGTTCGTGATCGCACGGCGTTGACAGTCCACGCACATCTGCGGCGCCACGGGTTGGAGCGCCTTGCGCAATGCCTCATTGAAAAGAGGGCGGTCGTTGACGCAGCCTACCGAATTGAGTTGCAGGTTCCAGTTATCGATGCCGAGACGATCTAGAAATGTGGCGAGCAATTCGATGACTTCAGCATCGCGTGCGGGAGACTCGCTCCCGGCCGTAGGCGGCCCGATCACTTCCGCGCCAATCTGGTAGAACTGGCGGTAACGCCCCTTCTGTGGACGCTCCCTACGGAACTGGGGGCCCATGTAAAACAGCTTGTTGAGTCCGCGTTCCCACAGCTTATGCTCGATGTAAGCGCGCACGACTCCGGCCGTGTTCTCGGGACGCAGGGTGAGCGACTGGCCCTTCTCGCTCTCGGCGCGAGCGCGATCTTCCCAT
>DATAPD010000073.1:0-3990 GCA_036265385.1 Terriglobales bacterium | reverse complement strand
GGATTTTAGTTCTGGATCCTCGGTCATGTCGCTCAGGCGCGTGTAGTAGCGCACTGCCCCCTGTTCAGCTGCAATCGCAATCTCCAAAGCCATCTCACGTGGCGAACGGCCAACTTTCAGCTTGCTGATGGTAAAGATATCCCCATTCTCCAGGCGAGGCACTTCGATGAAGTCGCGGATATCATCCTCGGTTACCGAGCAAGGACGCGTTCCGTACCGGTCGAAGTAGCGTTTCTGCAGCATCGTGCCGTGCTGTCGCTCCTCGTTCGACATATCCCAAAAAGTGCTGGCGATCTCAAGCGACTCCGGATCGCGGAATTCCGCAAATAGCTCCGCAAACTGGTGATAAATCTCGGCATTGCGTTCTTCGATAAAGATGGCGACGTGAAGGGCTTCCTGAGGCGTGAGCGAAGCGAAATCACGTTTCATAAGTCCTCCGGAATTAGAGACCGCACCCTCCAGCATACCGTCTTACCGCAGGCTTTTATATGTATATGGAGTGACATTCAGGCGGCGAAGTCCCGAATTGAGCCAGATGGAGCATTGCGGACGCCGCAACGGAACACTCGTAGCGATGGCTGGCAATTAGCAGCCCGGCGGAGGAATCTGCTTTGTATGCGCCGAGGCAGACGCCTGCGCCTTGCGGGCGCGATCACTTTCAATGCGTTGGATCATGTCGACAAGCCAGTTCTTGACAGCTTGCTCCAGCTCAGACTGAGTGTACTGGCGTTCCATAGTGTCGACCGTTTCCCCGACCTGGTTCAAGGGGATGTGGTGACAGGGAACGGTCTCTTCCTGGCAGCTGCCAGGTACGAAGTCTGAAAGCAAGCACTCCGAGCACGGGTGCGGTCTGGCGGGGTCATTGAAGTTGATACACGTGAGAGAGTCCTGGAAAAGGGAAGTCGGCTTCCACGGCGTGCGCACCGAGCGCCCATACCCGCCCTGTTCCAGGAAGTTTAGTTCGAACTTCAGCACTTCGAGGATGTCGCGCTTATCGCTGGACATGGAATACCTCCTTTGGAGAAGACCGGCGAACCTTCGTTTCAGACAGGCCCTCCCACTTCCCACGCTTGACCGCATTGTCGGCGAAACCGACGCACGGTGCTGTGACGTTCCTCACAAGCCAGTGTGATGGCACACGTTCGGGGTGCTTGGAATGAGGCTCATACCGGCGGCTTCGCTTACGGGCAGCGCGCGACGCCTCCTCTGGGGCCGAGAAAGCAGAGAGCGAGGCAGAAAAGCGAGCAGTCCGCGGCGGCTGGGCACTCAGCGCACGTCACGACACAATGTGATGAAGTTCACAGTTTGCTCTTGCGCTGACTGTTAGGTTTCCAGCGGCGGAGGTTTGCCATGGAGAAGAGTTATACGTACGGTGCACATGCCCATTGGACGATGCACAAACGGGGTATTCTGGACGCAGGAGACATACCCCGAACTATCAACTTTGCTGCGCCTCCTGAGTTTGGCGGAGAGCCTGGACTGTGGACTCCCGAACACCTCTTGCTGGGGGCGGTGGCGACGTGCTACGTGGCCACGTTTCGTGCTATCGCAGAGGCCTCGAAGCTGGTCTGCGATCATATGGAAGTCTTCGTGGAAGGCAGAATCGAAAAGCAGGAAGGCGGTTTTCGCTTCACTCAAATTGCCTTAAGACCGAGCGTCAGGATTGAAAAAGAAGAAGATCGTGCGCGGGCGGAGCGGTTGATCGGCAAAGCGGAAAGAGCTTGCCTCGTGTCGAGATCGCTGTCCTGCGAAATCACGGTTACGGCAAAGATCGAGTTACAAGAGCCCGTAACCGCGCACTGATGCTATTTGTTCGTGCAGGCAAGTGGCGATTCATTTGGCGCAGCAAGTAATGACTCGTTACGGCACATCGACCGCTTCCTTGTCGTTCAACATCCGATCAATGGCTACGGCAACGCCGAAGTAGAAAAACAGAATAGTAGCCAGTGGCTCCTCGCCCAAGTTGTAGTGCACAACGGAAGTTACTTGGAAAGCGACAAAGCCAGCCAGAGCACCGGCAACCACTCCGGCGGCGAATTTGCTCTGTGTCCGTGCCCTGCTGATAAGACCCACGAGATAAATCAGATAAGCCACAACGAACCAAAGCCATGCTGCCAACGTTGTCAAGCCTCTATCCACAGCGATCTGCAAGAAAGTGCAGTGGAAATGGCTGACTACATGGTATTGCGCAAAGCCGCGGATGTTCCATTGTCGCCAATAAGTCCGGACTGATTCCATCCCGATCCCGAACCAGGGATGCTGACCTATTAAGCGCAAGCCGTCTTCCCACATGAGCACGCGAAAGTGAGTGCCCGTGTCGTTGAGATCAATCCACTGGACATGGCGAACGTAGCGAGTCCAAAAGACCGCGATAACGATGAGTAACAGCAGCGCATATATCGCCCACCTTTTCGAACTATGTTTGGTGAGAAGAAGCACCGCGACGAAGCACCCGACCGCCAGTCCAGCCATCGCTGCCCGCGTTTCGGTAAACATCAAAGCGATCGTGACGGATGCGAATACCAGCACTGAGAGCACTCGCCAGGCCCGTGCTTTCGGCCCCATCGCAAGCAGCACTGCCCAGGCAAGACACGCGAGTTGCATGAGCATTTCGGCGAAAACTACATAATGCCGAAGCTGACCTTGTGCGCGGATCGGTTTCCCGCGTGCGAGCACGAGTTGTTGCGTGCCCAGCCCGCTTCGAACAAAGCTGTCGCGGGACACGGTGACAGCGACTTTCTCGAGCGGATAACCCCGGAGCAATTTGAGGTCAAGCGGACTCCATTGAGATTTTGCCGTGATCTGCTGCATTAGCTGTTGGGGACTATGAACGCTCTTGCCATCGATGCCGGCGATGATGTCGTTGCTGCGGATTCCCGCCCGCGCTAAAGGAGATCCTGAAGGCATCTGCTTGATCTGCACGCCGATGCCGTACGTGTACTGCCAGGCGGTGAAAGCAGCCGCTGCCAAGGCCGATAGAAAAAGAAGAAGTACGAGAATTCTCACCTGAGACAGCCGTTTGAGCGTCTGAGCAAAGAGGACCCCAACGAGCACCAGGCAAACGATCTTCATTCGGTCCCAACTCAAGATTGGATCGGCGGTCAGAGCGGTTGAAATCCCGCTTAAGGTGATATAGGCGAGCAATGGAGCGGTTAACGGCTGAGGGAAAGGGCGTCGCCGATCAAAAACAAGTTGAACAAGCCACAAAAGGAATGCCAGCTTCCAGGCGTGTTGTGCGCCTTTAATGGAATGAGGCAACGCCACCGTGAAGAAAACGAGTAGGAAGAAGATGAGGTGGCCTATCCAGCGACTTATTTTTGTCGGCCGCAACTCTCGGTGTGCCGATGACTCCGCGGAGCCTTCGGACAACGGGTCTGCTGCCGGAATAGCCTTGGTCAAATTCATCACGACTATGTGACTTGCACGCTTATAGTACCGTCAACGCGCTCTACTTGCTCTGCCATCCCGGTTCCGGTCAGGCGCTAAGCGAGGCTTCACATAATCCTTGCTAGAATTCCTTCGCGACCGCAACCTCGCACAGATGAAAACGGCTGCCATTCCCGTGGAGAGACCGTCTGTCAAACCGCAGAACGCTGATCCTGCCACGAGGTGGGCTCGTCTTTTTGTGCCATTACTCTGCGTCATCTACCTAGCCGAGTGCGCTTGGTTCATACATTCACAATCATTAACCTACGACGAGCCCGTCCACATCGCCGCGGGACAGGACGCGTGGCGCAACAACCGTTTCCAGATGTGGAACGATCATCCTCCGCTCGCGCGCCTTTGGTGTGCGTTGCCACTGTTGAATGACCGATGGCTAATTCATGCGTACGGCCTGGTCGATGGTTTTCGGGTAGACGAAATCAGACCCGACCCAGAAGCCCTGGCCTGGCGGGCAAGAGCCATGAACGTCTTTCTTGGGTTGGCGTTGGCATTGTTTCTTTGGGATGCGGCTCGACGAATGTTCTCAGCAGGGGCGGGTCTACTTGC
>DATAPD010000072.1:0-7857 GCA_036265385.1 Terriglobales bacterium | reverse complement strand
CACCCCTAGGATCGGGAAACCGGGATCTTCTCCGATCAATAATGTGCTGTCGGGAAACTTGCGCGACAAGAACTGGCGCGCAGCATTGGTGTGGTGGCTCTTTTTCTTGCAGGTTAAGCAAGTGCTCTTACCGAGCACCGCACGGTTCAGAACAGTCGTTTTGATCACAGCTTCTGAAGAGCTCTCTGTCAACTCCGCGACCGCACGTACCGATTCACTCAGCGCAAATTTTTCAGGAGTGGTAACAAGAAACAGCTCTGCTGCTGTCCCGAAGGACATCTGAAGAGCCTCTGCCAACGTTCTCCATTCCGTCAAGAATTGCTGGGCAGGACCGCCGGCTACGCCACCGAAGTGAGCGGCGAGTACTCGATCGCGGCTGGCGGCAAGCTCTAAAAATGAAAGGAAACGCCGGAAGTGGCCCGGCAACTCGAACAGGCGAATGGTGTGGCCGAACGGTGCCGTATCAACGACGATCCGATGGTACCGCCCCGACTCGACGGCTTGGTGAATGGCCAACAACGCTGACATCTCTGCCATGCCGGGCAGCGCCGAGTCGATGAGCGGTTCGATGTCACTGCGTGAAAAGATCGCGCCCGCATCAATGACGGATAGAATTTCGTCGCGGTACTTATCCAAGAATTTGCGAAACAGTTCGACCGAGTCCACCTGCCAGACGTGCAACTTGTGACGGTGGGAGACTGCGATTGTAGAGATTTTCGATGTCAGTTTCTTCTGCAGAACGTCCGCCAGGGAATGCGCCGGGTCAGTGGATATCAGGATGACGCGTTGATGGCCGTTTTGACGCGCACAGTGCACGGCGTAAGCGCTGGATACCGTTGTCTTACCGACCCCGCCTTTTCCCAGGAAGAATGCGAGTTGGGGCACGCCGTATTTTAGCGAAGTCGTCTACCGCCTGCTGCGTAATGCGAGGTTTACGACCGAGTGCCCACAAAATGGAAGTAAACATCCTGCTTGGAAGGAATTGCGACGCCATCTCTCGTTGCCGGCCTGAAACGCCAGTTCTCTAGCACAGCGATTGCTTGTTCATCCAGGCCATTTCCAAGCCCGCGAACCAGAATCTTATTCGTGACCTGTCCCTGCTCGTCAATGGTCACTTCGACAATCACATCACCTTCGAAGCCCCGCGGCAGCTTCGGCGTGTACACCTGCGGCTGAGGTCCAGTCACAGGCAGAGCGGGCTTGATCTCAAACCCGGTTGCGGAGCCCTCATACAGAGATCCGAAAGGCGAACCTGCACTGGCCGACTCGGTCGACGATCCCGCAGTTGCAGATGCCGATTGTGTTGCAATGTTGCCCTCATCGCCGCGCACAAGCCTGCCGATTGCATGTTTTGCATGAGACCTCTTTCTCGCGTACCGCACTGTGTCGCTTGGAGCAATCTGACTGTGTTCGTGCTGTTCCAAGTCCCCGGATCCTTGCCGAGCGAGGAACATCGGCGTTATTAAGCTTCCTCGTTGTCCGGCTCGCACGGAACTGTGACGCACGAATGTAGGTGTAGGGCGGTAGAAGACGGCGACGACGAGAAGTCCGTGAAACACGACGGACGTCATCATTGCTATGACGGGACGTCTTCGTTTTGGAGTCGAGTCGGCGAACATGGCGGACTACTTGTCCTATTAGACGACACAAATTCGTATTAGCAACCGGCAAAATCGTCGTCGCTGGAACGACCTCGGTCTAAAGGTTGCTGGCTGCTGCAAGTGCCTCTCTTTGTGCAGCTTACGCTTAACTCGTGAATCAATGGTGTAGAAGCATCTCACGATGGGGCGGGCTGCAATCGGCCAAGCGGCGTCTAGCGACACTAGTAGTTGCAATCGTGCTTGTGATCAGGATGTACAGGTCACAGAAGCGACGATGGCGCTACGTCCCAGGTGAATCGAACGACGGCGATTAATGCTAATGGGACAATCACCAATCAGGTTCAGGTCGGTCGTTGAGTTTTCCCACAACCACGAGTACAGGTTCTCGTTAGCCCAGAAATATCGCTTGCCCCAGGAGAAGCCGCGTAAAATTGCGGTGACCACAAATTCATCATGAGAACAGCATCCGGCCTCGCGTTGGATTCTGAGAGGCTCTTCGAGGGCTTTGAGAATCTCATGCCCTTTCGCGTCCAGGACATACTGCTGGTTTCGAGCCTATATGACTCTTTTATCCTGCGCGAGGACGGGCGGCTGAACGAACTGCTTGTCGGCGAATCTCTTGAACTGAACTTGCAACAGATTCCCGGAATCACTCATGTTTCCAGCGGCGCCGAGGCGTTAGCCCGCTGGGAGCCGCGCTTCAATCTAATCGTCACGAATCTTGAACTCGGTGACATGCATGCCGCGCAGTTGGCTCGGAAAGTCAAAGAGTCGGGGCTAGACGTGCCAGTCGTCGTACTCGCTTACGACTATCTGGAGATCAAGAACTTCCTTTCCCGCAACCCCAGCACCGATATTGAGCGGATATTCCTATGGCAAGGAAACATCCGCATCTTGATCTCGATCGTGAAATTCATCGAAGACTTGAAGAATGTTGAACACGACACCACTAACGTGGGAGTTCCCGTCATCCTCGTGGTCGAAGATGACATTCGCTACTACTCCTCTTTTCTGCCGGTCATTTACACGGAACTGATCACACAGTCTCGACGTCTGCTGCGTGAAGGGATCAATGTTGCTCACAAGCTCATGCGCATGCGCGCGCGACCCAAGATTCTGCTGGCATCCAGTTATGAAGAAGCGGAATTATGCATAAGTAAGTACCACAATCATCTTTTGGGTGTCGTTTCAGACGTCGAATTTCCCCGCGCTGGCGAGTTAAGGGCGGAGGCGGGATTCGAATTGGTCCGCACTATCCGTGGGTTGGTGCCGGATGCTCCGATCGTGCTTCAGTCCAGCCGCGCGGAGTTTAAGGCCCGCGCGCACGCAGAGGGATGCTCATTCCTGCGAAAGCGCTCCCCTACTCTGTTACGAGATCTGCGCCGCCTTCTGGCCGATCAATTCGCGTTTGGCGACTTCGTCTTTCGCCGGCCGGACCACTCGGAAGTGGCGCGAGCTAATGATCTGAATGGCCTTGAAGAACTATTGCAGTCAGTCCCGTGCGAAAGCATTGCTTACCACGCTCAGAGCAATCACTTTTCGCGATGGATGCGCGCCAGGACAGAGTTCGCCTTGGCCCAAAGACTCAGGCCGCGCAAGGTTTCAGACTTCCCGACCGTGGAGCACCTCCGTCGCGAATTGATCGATTCCATCGCCGAATACCGGGTGGAGCAGAGCCAAGGTCTCATCGGAGACTTTGACGCGGGTACGTTGAAATCTGGGGACTCTTTTTTCCTCCGCATTGGCGGCGGTTCCTTGGGAGGCAAGGCCAGGGGTTTAGCTTTCGTTCGACAACTGCTCCATAACCGGCGCATGGCAAAGCGCTTTGCTGGGGTGCGCATAGCTGTGCCGCCAACGGTAGTCCTTTCCACCGATATCTTTGACCGCTTTCTGACGGAAAACAACCTGCTCGATTTCGCTATGCACGCCACCGACGATGCTGACATTGATCAGCGCTTCCTGGCCGCGTCTCTGCCATCTTTCGTGCGGGAAAACCTCATCACCTATCTTGGCGAAGCAAACTACCCGTTGGCCGTGCGCTCCTCGAGTTTGCTGGAAGACTCGCAATACCAGCCATTCACCGGAGTCTACGAGACGTACATGTTGTCGAACCAGCACCCCGACCTTGATGTGCGTTTGCAGGAATTGATGGAAGCAATCAAGTTGGTGTACGCCTCGACATTTCATCAACACGCCAAAGCCTACGTTCGGGCTACACCATACAGACTTGAAGAAGAAAAGATGGCGGTTATCCTCCAGGAGGTCATCGGGGCACGGCACCAGCAGCGCTTTTATCCTAACGTGTCAGGAGTGGTACGCTCGCACAATTTCTACCCAATAATGCCAGCGCGAGCTCAGGACGGAATAGCTGCAGTAGCTCTTGGCATGGGTCGAGAAGTGGTGGATGGGGGCAAGTGCCTCACCTTTTGTCCTCGCTTCCCGAAGAACATTCTTCAATTCTCTTCGGTGGAAGACATTCTCGCAAACTCGCAATCGGAGTTCTGGGCTCTGCACTTGCAACACCTCGAAGGCCAGAAAGATCCGCGTGCTGATCTGCGTGAATCGCGCTTCGGACTCGACGTTGCCGAAGCAGACGGAACGCTCAATTTCGTAGGTTCGACCTACTCCAATGACAATAATGCGGTTTACGATGGCCTGAGCAGGCCCGGCGTGCGCGTCGTGAGTTTTGCCCCGATTCTCAAACACAGCGTCTTTCCTCTCGCCGATATCCTTGTCCAACTGAGCACGATTGCAGAAAATGCATTTGCGCGACCGGTGGAAATAGAATTCGCAGTTCGCCTGCCGCAAGTTTCCGATGAAATTGCGGATTTCGGGTTTCTCCAAATTCGCCCGCTGGTCCTTTCGCGCGAAGGCGAGGAACTCAGGATTGACGACGTGGACCCTTCCCGACTGCTTTGCCAAAGCTCACAGGTCCTCGGCGGCGGGCGCATAGCGGATTTGCGGGATGTGGTTGTAGTGGACTTCCACCGTTTCGAGCGTTCGCGAAGTCAACAGGTGGCGCGCGCCGTTGCTCGCCTTAATGCCAAGCTCACGGATGAGGGATTCCCATACCTGCTGATTGGCGTTGGGCGATGGGGATCCAATGATCCATGGCTCGGAATCCCGGTGGAGTGGGATGAAATCTCAGGAGCGCGAATCATTGTTGAAGCTGGATTCCGCGACTTTCGCGTCACCCCGTCCCAAGGGAGTCATTTCTTCCAAAATCTCACCGCTTTTCAAACCGGCTACTTTACCGTGAATCCGGACGCTGGCGAGGGCTTCGTGGATTGGGAGTGGTTGGGTACCAACCCAGCGTTGGACGAGCGAGATTGCGTCCGTCATCTCCGGTTCCAAGCCCCGCTAGTTGCTGTGATGAACAGTCGCACCGGCCAGGGAGTAATCTTCAAGCCGGATCTCTAGAACTCGAACCATTTTTTTGTTACGCCCCATTGCAATGAAAGTTCGTGCGTCACCAGTCGAGTCATCGGGCATGGGCATCTCAGGATTTTCGATGCTAGTTGCGAAGTCCGTTAGAGAGCGAGCGGTGTCTTAGGTCTTGCTTCATGGATGTGGCCACGCGCATACATCGGGTGAGTGACGCACGCGCCGCTTTCATCAGGTAAAAAGGGTTCACCGCGCGTTTCCACGAACTAATCTGGTTTACACCCTCAAACAACAGACTTACGTTTCATTTCGAATATTTTTTCATTTGCTATTGTTTGTTTGCTTTCCCGTTTCTAACTGTGGTAAAAAGCACATCTCGTTCCAGTAACTCACCGCTGTGGGGGCGTGGTATATGAAGTCAGTAACTCAATTCCTGTTGGTTGTCGTCTTGTTATCCGTCATCGGCAGTGCACATTTCTTGTTCGGGCAAGGAACGGATTTGGGCACGATTCGGGGTCAGGTGACCGACTCCTCGGGTGCCGTTGTTCCCAACGCCAAAGTGGTGATTCTCGACTTAGGGACGAACACGCCACGCGAGACGAAAACCAATTCCCAAGGCGAATACCGCATCTTTGGTCTGAGCTCCGGCGAGTACAAAGTGTCAGTGTCGATGACCGGAATGGGCACAACCGAGGTCAGAGGGATTCGGTTGAACGGCAGTGATGTGGTAAGCGCCGATGCCGTCTTGAAGGTAGCGTCGGCCACCGAGGTAGTAGCGGTTACTTCAGAAGCTCCCCTCGTGAACACCGAAGATCAGACGATATCCGATACCATTACCAGCCAAGCGGTAATTGATCTTCCTCGTGACAGCCGCAACGTGTATTCGTTTCTCTACCTGAATCCCAACATCACCCAATCGGGAACGGACGGCTCTTTCAAATTCCTGGGTGCACAGAGTTATGGCGCGAATTTCGCACTGGATGGGCAGCGCTCGAACGGCGGAATTTTCGGTGAGCCCACTGGAAGTCAGCCCTCTCTCGAAGCCGTTGGAGACATCAACGTCCTTTCCAATGACTTCAGCGCGGAGTATGCGGGGATCGCGAATATACGAGTCACGACTAAGCGCGGCGGCGCTGGATACCATGGTTCCATCTTCTACAACAATAAGAACTCAGCTTTGGCAGCCTGGACAGTTCAAGACTTGAACGGCAAGGCCGACTTCGCTCCCACTGCATTTCAGAACAAGTATCCCAATCCGTACTTCAACATTACAGACGTTGGCGCCTCGATCGGCGGGCCCATCCCAAAGCTCGGTAAGACCTGGTTCTTTGCAGCTTATGAAAGGGATTGGACAGTCCAGCCAGTAAATCTTCTAAACAGCAATCTGCCTCACCCGAGCCTGTGGGCCGGAGACTTCACGCAAGTCGACGATGCCAGTAAGCCAGTGGTACCTGCGGGCGTCACGCTAACGCCGCAGGAACTTGCAAACAACACGACCGTCGCTTGTCTTGATGATGACGGGGACCCAACAACTCCTTGCACACCGGCTACGGTTTTCACGCGCATTCCATCGCGATTGCTCAATCCCACCGTTCAAAAGCTAATCGGGACTTACTTCCCCAAGATTGGACTTTCGGCTCCCATCGACTCCTCGACGGGAAAGGTGCCCGATTTTGCGACGAATGTTCCCGGGCGGTCAGTTCAGGACCTGGGAACTCTGAGAGTGGACCACGACTTCAGCGAGAAAGACCGAGTTTACGTGGTCTACAACGCTGCTGGCCAAACCCAGGCGAATACCTTCGTTCAAAGTCCTTATACAGGCCTTGGGCTGACGCAAAATGATCGGAGAAATGACACCGTTTCGGTCTCCTACACGCACATGTTCAGCAACAGCGTGATCAATGAAGCGCGCGGTGGATTCAACAAGCAGAAGCTGCGTAGGCACAGTAATACGACGCTTGGCGGATTTCTTTCGAGCATCGGATTCGATCAATCGGATATCGATGCTTATGGAGCGGTAGTAGGAGCCAATGAGCTCAAGACATTCGGTCATCCCGCAATCAACTTCAATGGCGCCTTTGCAACTTTCCAGAATGGAGGCCGTAACACCGACCGACCGCTCGATCAGAATCTTGCCACTTTTGGAGACACGCTCACCTGGGTAGTCGGCAAGCACAACTTCAAAATGGGCGCCGACTTCGTGCGCAACGCCGCAATCGATGGTTTTGCTGTGAATCGTGGGAACCCTAGAGGTGCGATGACCTACACCGGCGACATCGGCGTGACAGATCCATTCGCGGATTTCATCATGGGATTGCCGCCCACCAGTGTGACCTACATCAATGCTCCACGGCCTGCGATGGACGTCTACAACTGGGAGCAGGGCTTCTTTTTCCAGGACGACTGGAAAGTTACGCCACGACTCACATTGAACTTAGGGTTGCGATATGAGTTGATCACTCCGTTCATCGAGAACCATGATCTTCTAGTCAATTTCGATCCCAACTTCGTTGATCCAACGACCGGATTAAAAGGTCGCTTTATAGTTCCGTCAGACAAGACGGTGCCCTTCCTCGATACACGCATCCCTCAACAACGGCCCGTGGTTTTGGCGTCCCAATCGGGCCTGGACATCGGTCGTGGACTGGTTCGAACCGATAAGAACAACTTTGCGCCGAGGATCGGGTTTGCGTTTCGGTTATCGGAGAAATCAGTCCTGCGTGGAGTTTATGGATTCTACTTCCCAACTTCCGCCGCCCAGGGCATACGAGATCCAATTGCCACTAACCCCTTTAACCAGGGCTTGACGAAGCGCGACACAGACGCGGATGGTAATCCTGCCCCCACACCGCTGAACGGCTGGCCCGGCAAT
>DATAPD010000071.1:0-19012 GCA_036265385.1 Terriglobales bacterium | reverse complement strand
GAATACATCACATGGAACATACGCTAGAGAGCACGGTCGTGATGGGGTGCATGGCGGGCGATCGGCGAATTTATTGATATTAAAGGAGAGGAAGATGTTCGGTAAAAAATGGTCTGTGAAACTCTGCGTGCTGGCTGCTGCGGTGCTATTGTCGAGCATGGCATTTGGCCAGAAGGCAGAAGTATTCGGCGGATATCAATACTTTCGAATGAATACGGGAGTGTCAGGAATCGACAGCATCAACATGAACGGCTGGAACGCGTCGTTGAGTGGCTTCTTCAATAATTATCTGGGTGCGACGGCCGATTTCAGTGGAGCATACGGCTCGCCCTTTTCTGTAAGCACCAAGGTGCACACGTTCATGTTCGGGCCAGTCGTCCGGCTGCATAACCCCAGCCCGCTGGTGCCTTACGCGCACGTGCTGTTTGGCGGCGCTCACGGATCGGCGAGTGCATTCGGGGCGAGTGCATCGTCGACCAACTTCGCATGGGCAGCGGGTGGCGGACTTGATATGAAATTCGCCCCAGCTCTCAGCTTCCGTTTAGCGCAAGTCGATTATCTGCAAATCCGGGACAGCGGCGATTCCGTTAACAACTTCCGCTACTCGGCAGGTATTGTTTTGCGGTTCTAGAAGAAACGTATTTCGCATTGAGCCCGGCGGGGAAATCCTGCCGGGTTTTTTAGTGGTTAGCAGCTAGTAGCTAGTAGTTAGCCAAACAAGCGCTCCGTCGATTATCGGGGCCAAAATGCTGCGACTAGAAGAAATACGGCCTGGGCGGCGGCGATTGAGATCCAAACCCGCTGCCTGATGCGTGAGCGCCGAAGGTCGCGACGCACATCCCGCTCAAGAACATTCACGAATTCCACTTCGACCGGATCGAGCCGCGGCAGGGAAACTGGCAATTTCAAAGCGCCCGTCGTTGTCGACGGTTTAGGGGCATCTGGCAAGAAAACTTTCGGTCCTTTGATAATGGTGGACCAATTGGCGAGCAGTAGCGTGTGTGTTCCGAGGACGTCGTGCACAGGATCTGATGTAAGAGCGAGTTGCGGCTGACGTTCCGGAGCGACCCGATCCGCGAGATTGCGGAGGAGGGATTGCCACCATGGATGACTCGTCAGATCGCTGACAAGTTCGTCGACTTCAATCGGACGCGACTCCAGTTCAAGAGGCGGAAGCGTTTCCGGCGATAGTACATCGCCGATGCTGGCGAAGATCGTTCGATACCAGGGCAGCGCAAGACGGTCGGCGGGAAGCATGCCCAGGTTCATTGGGCGGGAGGAAAGCTGTAACGGCGGATATTTGGGTGGCGCGATTACGCTTCGGACGTTCGACGGGAGCCGACGCCAGAGAGAGTGGTAAAAGTCGGGGGGAAGCAGAAATTGGAGGTCTGGCGATTCCATTAAAGGGTTAGACTCTCATGAAAGGGCACGAGTTGGAAAAACTTTCTGAGGCCAAGCCCAGATTGGTGCCGAAGAAGGGACTCGAACCCCCACACCCTTGCGGGTACATGGACCTGAACCATGCGCGTCTGCCAATTCCGCCACTTCGGCTAAAGTGACTGGATAGCGTCGATGCTATCTTTTTGGAAGGACTCCGTTAATATTCTACAGACGCGTCGTCTGGTGTCAAACGAGGCGCGCGGTAAGCATTCCGGACAGGAGCTACTCCGATGTCTTCCCCCAACGACAAGAAAGTCCTGCCGCTAACTCATGACGTGAATTCTCAGTCAATGACGCCAACCGTGACGCGGCGTCTACGCGCCCTGACTCACGATTTGAGCAACTCGCTGGAAACCATAGTGCAAGCCAACTACCTCGTCCGACAGACGCCACTTCAAGAAGACGCTCGCCAATGGATGGAGATGACAGAAAAAGCGGCCGAGACCGCAGCGCAGATCAACCGTGAGATCCGAGAGCTGTTACGGCCGCTGAAATAAAGAGCTGCGAGCTTCGCGCTCGGCGCTTTGTGCTACGAGCTTCGCACCGCGCCCGTTGAGCTTGAGTTGCGAAGGCGTGGTACAAGTCACGCGTCGAAGGAGATGTTGTGTTAGCTCTCCAGCTTTGCATTCATCGTGATCTTGGCGTTCAGGACTTTGGAGACGGGGCAGCCGGTCTCAGCGGCTTCCGCGTACTTTTGAAAAGTGGCTGCGTCCGCGCCGGGAACTCGGCCCGACACGTCGATGTGGCTGGCAGTAATCGTCCATCCTGAATCGAGTTTCTCCATCGTAAGCGTGACCGTAGTATTCAAGCTCTCAGGAGTGAGATTGGCTCCCCCCAACTGCGCCGAAAGCGCCATGGTGAAGCAGCCAGCATGCGCTGCAGCAATTAGTTCCTCAGGATTTGTGCCGGGAGTGTTTTCAAAGCGAGTGGTGAAGGAATAGGGCGTATTTGACAGCACGCCGCTGGGAGCGGAGATCGAACCCTTGCCGTCCTTGAGCCCACCTTTCCATACTGCACTGGCCTTACGTTGCATTGCGTTCTCCTTATGAATTCATCGTTTGACTGCTAGACAATATTGTAGAGGGTAAATCGTTTGCGCGTGCTGGCACGCACTGAAGGAAGGAATGGGTCAGCGAGGAATGCTCAGTAGAAATCTGAGCAGCTGAGATAAAAGCCACACTGTTTACAGACCATTTTGCAGCGGTGTCCGTAGAGTTCGGCGGAACAGTTGGGACAGAAATTGGAGGCGCTGATCTCAGACCGTGCTGATGTGTTTGCATCGGCGGAATGGCGCCCATGCTCCCTAGTCGCATGATTAGTTGTTGTCTTCTGAGGCATGCGTCCTATTTTTCAATCACGGGCAGGTTGCTGCTGAACGAGTGAGCAACGATCATCCAGACGCCCAGACGCCGCCACGCGCGCATGTACTTGCCCCGGTCAAGAACCGATGTATGGTTCGAACGCAAGATCGAACATGTATAGCGCCCTAGTTCGATCGCCAAATCGCTGGCATGTTCAACACGAGTCGTCTCCATGCGCAATTCGCCGTATCCATCCTCGCCATAACTACGCATTAAGTGTTCGATGCCTTTGCGGCCCACGACCGGCTCTCGATTGGGCGCGTGCAGAATGGCTTCGGGAGCAAACATCGCGGCTACCTGGTCGTAGTTGCCGGTATTGAAGGCAGTGCAGTAATCGAGAGTGAGGCTGCGAATGGAAGATTCAACATCTGCAAAAGGATTTGGACTGGGAACAGAATTGTACGGCCGATACATCTACATCCTCCGGGGGAAGGACTTCCAAACGAAACTTGCGCTGGCCGGATCAGCACTCGTTTGGGAAGGCTATTGTAGCGCAGATTTTTCACGGCGGATCGATGTTTTAAAGGGGCCTTTTATGCGGAGATTTTGTTTATTGGGCCGGAAACGCCCGCCCAGTAAGGGTTTTCAGCCCCGTCATTTCGAGGTTTTCAGGTCATCGAGCTCGTCCAGAGAACGCGGCCAGTCTTCGCGCAGTAGACGCGAGAGGGCGCGATCCGCGAGAAGGCGTCCTTCGGTCTGACAGGTCGGGCAATAGTTTGTTTCGTTCGCGGCATAACGGATTCGCTGGATTTTGGTTCCACAGCGAGGGCAAGGCTGCTTGTATTTTCCGTGAACGGCCATCTCCGGGCGGAAGGCCGTTACTTTTTCAGGGAACTTGCTGCCCGTTTGTTGGCGGAGAATTTCTGTCCAGCGAGTAAGTTCGGAGCGAGTGGCGTTATACAGGCGTTCGATTTCTTCAGGCTGGAGTTTTTGCGTGAGCTTGATGGGCGAGAGTTTGGACTGGAAGAGGATTTCGTCGGAGTAGGCGTTGCCGATGCCGCTGAATAGTCGCGGGTCGGTGAGTGAGCGCTTCAGGGTGTGATTAGCAGATTGAAGGATGTCCGCGAAACGTTCGACTGGGATTTTGAAGATATTTTCGCCGCCGGGATCGAGCGCGCGAAGCGCCGATTCTCCTTGAAGGAGATGCAGAGATGCCCGCCGTTGCGAACCCGCTTCCGTAAGTGAAAGAGTGCCATGAGGGAACTCGAAAGTGGCGAGGACCTTGGATTTCAAGCTAGGGGACTTGGCAGGTTTCGGTTTTCCCTCTTTCCAGTGAAGGCGGCCAGCAATCATTAGGTGAAGAACGAGCCAGAGTTCGTCTTCGAGGCCGAAACAGATACGTTTACCCAAGCGTCGCAGTTGGACGACTTTTCTGCCTTCAGCCGTGTGAAGTGGCGGGGCGGCGGTGCGCAGAAGAGAAGGGCCGTTGATTTGAATCCGCTGAAGAGTTTGCCCAACGACTCGGGATTCGAGGGCCTCGATGTAAACGACAATATCGGGCAGTTCCGGCACCTATAAATGCTAACAGTGGTCGCAGGAAATCTCGAAAACTAGATGGCGCTCGATTTTTCAGTCGTCCGTACGGGACTGATTCGTGCTGTAGCCCATAACCCAGCGCTGAAGCGCTGGGCTATTTTCGGGCGTCCCGTTGGGACGAGGGATCAACGGTTCGGTTGATGCATGGAAGGTCTGATGCTGCGGCTGCATACGATGGTATGAGCGATGAAGTAGTACGCGCGAGATCCCTCGACTCGCTCGAGAAAACGCGAGTCTTCGGGATGACGTTTTCAAGAACACCCCTTCGGATGGCACTTTCAAGAACACGCCGTCAAGAACACGCCGTCTGATGACACCTTCAAGAAGATTCAGTTTAGCTACGGCTAGCTCCATCAGACGTTGGCGATCACCTGATCTGGAGTTCGGGAAGTAACTTGAGCATTGTTCATCGACTTCGGCTGCCAGACGCAGCAAGGCTCTTCGGCGAACATATCGCCGGTGAGAGCATAGGACCGAGCGCGAGACCCTCCGCAAACTTCGCGAAATTCACAGACTCCACACTTGCCGTTGAGGTTCGCGGTGTCGCGCAATCCAACAAACAAGGGTGAGTGGCGATAGATTTCGGTGAGAGATTGATTGCGGACATTTCCCGCGGAAACAGGAAGAAATCCGCTGGGGAAAACTTCACCGAGGTGAGAGACGAAGACGAACCCTTTGCCATCGTTGATTCCGCGAGGAGCGCGGCCGATTCCGTCGGGCGTTGAAGTGCCAAGCATGGGAGGTAGGTTCCGGTTGCCTTTGCGCTTTTCTTCCGTGCGGCGCTGAAGCAGAAAGCGGCGATAGTGCTGGGCTTCGGTGCTCTTAATGTCGAATCCAACCCGCAGAGAGGTTTGGTAAAGTCTTTCGAAGACCTGTTCGAATTCCTCGGCGGAAATCAAATCAATCGACGAGCCTCGTCCTGTGGGCACAAGGAAGAAAACACTCCAGAGCACAATGTCCAATGTCTCGAGAAGGGCGATCATCGAGTCGAGGTATTGAAGGTTGTGTCGCGTGATTGTCGTGTTGATCTGAACCGGCAGTCCAATCTCGCGGGCCCAGCGTACGGCGTTCAGAGTCCAGTCGTAGGATCCTGCGACGCGTCGGAACTTATCGTGTATCTCAGCTGTGGGACCGTCGAGGCTAATGGCGAGCCTGGCCAGGCCGCTCTCTTTGAGCCGGATGATTGCTTCCCGTGTGAGTAACGGTGTGGCGCTCGGGGTGAGAGAGATCCGAACGCTGTGGTCGGAAGCGTACTGGACCAGTTCAAAAATGTCGGGGCGCTTGAGAGGGTCTCCGCCAGTGAGCACGAAGACGGGAGCCGCCAGTTCGGCGACTTCGTCGATGAGTCGTTTGGCTTCAACGGTCGAGAGTTCCAGCGCGCTGCGGACGGGCTGGGCACAAGCGCGGCAGTGGACGCAGGCTAGATCGCAAGCTTGCGTCG
Organism: Terriglobales bacterium; assembly: GCA_036265385.1. Lineage (GTDB taxonomy): Bacteria > Acidobacteriota > Terriglobia > Terriglobales > Acidobacteriaceae > DATAPD01. Next base: position 13,234 of record DATAPD010000071.1, on the reverse strand, counting down.
TTTCCCAGATCACAATGAAAGGGCGCTCGTCGAAGTCCAGCGCCGGCATCGATTTCGCCTCAGTTCTTTCCATGCATACAGCCTGACAGATGACCGCACACCTGCATGTGACCTATGTCACACAGAGAAAAAGGCCCGCACCAGAGCGCGGGCCACATGCGAACAGGCTTAGTAATCAGTGGTGGACGAGCTCTTCTTCGTAAGCACGGACTTCCCACTCTCCTTCGGCGACGAAGCCGCGTTTGTCGTAGGAATGTCCGGTTACTAATCCAAGAACGAACCAACCTAGGACCACTGCGCCGAGGGCAAAGATGCTGTCCCCGAGCACGCGCATCCAGCGCAGCCCGTTCATGCCCGATGAATGCATGAACTCCGCCGAACGGGCATACCAGGTGCCGTATTCAACGGAGGCCCAAGCCTGCATTAATCCGATGGGCAGAGTGCTGAGCAGGACCATAAGCGCCAGGCCGATGTTGATCGCCCAGAAGGCCAAAGCCAGTGGCCCGTTCTTCCAAGCCTTGCCGGGACGCAGAGCTCGCAGGCAGAACAGCATGAGGCCGAGCCCAAGCATGCCGTAAACGCCGAACAGAGCGGTGTGTCCGTGGACAGGAGTCGTGTTTAAACCCTGCGTGTAGTAGAGCGAGACCGGGGGATTGATCAGGAAGCCGAACAGCCCTGCTCCCACGAAATTCCAGAACGCAACCGCAACGAAAAAGTAGATGGGCCACTTGTAAGCGGCGACCCAGAGACTTTGTTCGCGAGCACGTGAGAGGCGGATGTTCTCCCAGGCTTCGAAGCCGACGAGAACGAGTGGTACGACTTCGAGGGCGCTGAACACACTGCCCAAAGCGAGCACAATGTTTGGAGTTCCCGCGAAGTAGAGGTGATGGAATGTACCGATGATCCCGCCGGAGAGGAATACAACGGTTGAGAACAAAACGGCGCGGGTTGCAGTTGCGACAGAGAGTAGTTTTAGACGAGTCAGCAGGAATGCGATCACCACGGTGGCGAATACTTCGAAGAATCCTTCGACCCAGAGGTGAACTACCCACCAACGCCAATATTCGGCAGTCACGATGTGGCTGCGCTGTCCGTACATTAGACCAGCCGCATAAAAGAGTGGGATGGCAATACTGGAGATCAGGAACATCACAAGCAAGGAATGGCTTTGATCGCGGCGAGCGAGCGCCGGACGCAAGGCACGCCACATGAGCCACAGCCAGAAGCAGAGTCCGCCGAAAAGCAGGATCTGCCAGAGACGGCCAAGGTCCACATATTCGTAACCTTGGGTGCCAAGCCAGAACCAGAGATTGCCGAGCTTGTGCTGAATGCTCATCCATTCTCCGGCGAGTGAGCCGACGACGACAAAGATGAGAGCGCCGAAGAGGACGTTGACGCCGAGGCGCTGACCTTTCGGTTCAATGCCGCTGACGGCCGGAGCGACGTAGAGTCCCGTCGCTAGCCAGGAAGTGGCAATCCAGAAAATGCCAATTTGCAGATGCCAGGTTCGAGTCACGCTGTACGGAAGCCATCTGTCGAGTGGAATTCCGTAGAAGCCGGAGCCTTCCACGCCGTAGTGTGCCGTGATGGCACCCAAAGCGACTTGCACAACCCAAAGCGCGGCAACAACGAAGAAATACTTCACTGTGGCGCGTTGCGATGGAGTTGGGCTGAGGCCGAGCAATGGGTCTGACTTTGGAAGCAGCTCTTCTGCCACAGTGCGAGGCTGTGAGGCGAAGTACCAGACCATGCCTCCGACGCCTGCGAGCAGCAGGAAGAAACTGATGATGCTCCAGACGATCGTTCCGCTGGTGGGACGATTGGAGACGAGCGGTTCATGCGGCCAGTTCTGCGTGTAACTCACGTTCATGCCAGGGCGGTTCGTGGACGCGGCCCAAGCTGTCCACCAGAAGAAAGAGCTCATTTCGCGGAGCTTGGTCGGATCACTCAGTGCATTTTTCTGAATGGCGTATTCATTGCGGCCACGAGAGAAGACGTCGGCATAGTGTCCGGCGAGTTCTTCGAATGCTGCGGCGCGTGCCGGATCTATGGTGATCTTTCCGGTAGCAGCGTCATAGGTATTGGTGCGCATAATTTGCTGGAGGCGAGCCTGCAGGGCTGCTTGCTGCTCAACTCCCAGCGCGGAGTAATTCGATGCGCCGATCTCGCTAGCCCAGCGGTTCAGGATGAACTCGGACTCGCGATGCAGCCAATCGGCAGACCAATCGGGAGCGATATAGGAGCCGTGCCCCCAGATGGTGCCGACCTCCTGACCGCCTATCGATTGCCACGCGTTCTGTCCGTTCATGATGGCAGTGCCGTCGAACAAAGTACGACCGTCAGTCGTGACTACGGAGGAAGGTATCGGAGGGGCATTGTTCATGACCTTTATGCCGACTCCACCGAGAACAGCGAAAGACACAATGAGTACGAGTCCCAGAGCGATCCAGAGTTTCCTATAAGACATCGTCGATCCTTTCTTTAAAGGCTGATTCATATCGTGGTGCGATAGGCCTGAGACGGCTGCAGTTTAGTCTCTTCAGTGCCGCTTTTCCATCTCGGTTGCTCGCGGAAATAAAATGTTGTTCTCCAAGTGAATATGCTGGTGTAAGTCGGCCTCGAGTTCAGCCAGGCCTTTGTAGAGTGTCTGATAAGTTACGCAGGCGTCTGCTGGCGGGGTGTAATCCCGACTGGCCTTTCGCATCACGCGTAATGCATCGCCGGCGGAGTCATGCTCGTGTTCCATCATGCTCACGGGGTTCTGGATAGTTCCGAATGGGGGTGGTAAGACGGGCTCGTGCGCAATGATAGCCTCTTCCATGCGGATCACGTAGGGGAATAGGACCATCTCTTCCTTCATGAGGTGTGTCGTAAGTTCCTGTGCAAGGGATTGGAATGTGGAGTGGATCTCAATCAGTTCGGGATGATTCGCACCATGCTTGGCAGCGACTTTATCCATTAAGGGCGAGATCCGGGCGATTTCCGAGCGAGTGTATTTGTGGTGTGTGGCGTTGATATGAGCGATGAGTTCGCTCAACGGTTCTGTCGTCCACGTGCGATTGCTATCTATTTTCTGTGCGCTGAGCGCCGCTGATTCGAGCGCATCCAAAACGTCATCCATCGAAACGTTAGCCGCTCGGCAGGCGTCGCTTAGCGGCCGATTGCCACCGCAGCAGTAGTCCAGTCCAAATTGCTCGAAAACTCGCGGCGCGGTCGACGACTCGAGAGCAAGTTCTCTAACGGTTTTTTCAGCTGTTGCGTTCATTTCCATCCTCCCTTGCACTGCTAGTCGAGCCGCGAGTGATTCGAAGATATGGGGCGGGAAGGATGGCGACGATGACTTTTGTCACGGTAGGTGCAGGAGGAGGGAAAAACAATCAGGAGGAAGGACTTACGCCGAGCTACTCAGCCGAAGCGAGTTCCGCTTCCAAAGCTTTCAAGTCGGGAATGATGAAGGTGCGGCCGTCCATTTTGAGGAGACCTTCGGCCTGGAGGCGTGACAGGTTGCGCGAGACGAGTTCGCGCACGGTGCCGATCTGGGCGGCTAGTTCCTGGTTGCTGATGGGCAGAGTAAAGGTGAGGCCCTCGGGGAGCTTTTTACCTTCTTTCTGTGCCAGGCGGACGAGATAAAGAGCAAGCCGATGACGGACCGTGGTGAATGAGAGTTCTTCGATGATTCCCACGAGGCGCCGGAGGCGCGCTCCGACTACCCGAAGCACCTTGAGCGCGACTTGAGGGTGAGAAAGACAGAGCGCCTGGAAATCCTGTTTGCTCACGAAGAGCAGGGTGGCGTCTCCCACTGCAGCCACCGAGGCAGGATAGTTTCCGCCGTCGAAGACAGGGAGTTCCGCTACCGAGCTGCCAGGGCCATCGATGCTGAGAACCTGTTCGCGTCCGTTGATGGATGTTTTGAAGATGCGGATTTGTCCGGATTGAACAACGTACAAACCGGAACAAGGTTCGCCCTCGTTGAAAACAATCTCCGCGTTGCCGAAGTGCCGGGGGACGGCGTGATTAGCCAGGAATGAGAGTTCGTTTTCCGCCAGGCCGGAAAAGATTGGAACCTTGGCCAGGATTTCGCGATGCGAGACCGGTTCGGACACGCCGGTATTGTAATTGACCCGTATTGCGCTGAACGTGACCATTCCATGACAAGGACCTGACGATTGATTCCGTATAATGAGACCTCTTTCATGGCTTCGAAATTGGACCAAATCATCGCGGCGACCCGTGTCCGTGTAGCGGAAACGAAGCAACGCGTCGCATTGTCGGAGTTGGAGAGGGACGCTGAAAAGCATGTGCCCCGCGGGTTTCGTCGTGCGCTGGAACAGGACGCTCGAAGCGGCATCGCGATCATCGCAGAACTAAAGAAGGCTTCGCCATCGAAAGGACTGATTCGAGCCGAATTCGATCCGAGTCTTTTGGCTAGGGAACTGGAGAGAGCGGGAGCAACCGCGCTTTCGGTGCTGACGGATGAAAAATTCTTCCAGGGGTCGAACGAGAATCTTCGCAAGGCGTCCGAAGCGACCAACGTACCCTGCCTGAGGAAGGACTTTATCGTTGAGGAGTATCAGTTGATCGAAGCGCGAGCGTTTCGGGCCGATGCAGTTTTACTCATTGTGGCCGCTTTGGACCAGCCAACGTTAGTTCACTTAGCGAAGCGAGCGAGTGGTTTGGATCTTGATGTTCTGTGTGAGGCCCACGACGAAGAGGAGTTGTCACGCGCTCTGGATGCAGGATGCAATCTGGTGGGCGTAAATTCGCGGGACCTGAAAACGTTCCAAGTGAACATCGAAACCGCGATTGGTCTGGCGGAAAGAATTCCGCAAGGTGTTGTGGCAGTTGCCGAGAGTGGAATCGATTCGGGATCGGATGTTGCTCGGCTTCGCCAAGCAGGTTATGACGCTTTTTTGATCGGCGAGTCATTGATGAGGGCCGAGTCGCCCGGGAATGCGTTGCGAGAACTGTTGGAGAGCGCAAGCAAGCACGACAAGTTGCTAACGTCTAAGCGCTGACGTGATTCGATGACATGGATCAAGATTTGCGGGATCACGAATCTGCAGGATGCCAAGCTAGCTGTGGAGGCTGGCGCGGACGCGCTGGGATTTGTGTTTTATGAAAAAAGTCCGCGAAAGGTGAGTCGTGAAGCCGCACGAGAGATCGTGTCCGAACTACCCGAGAAAATAGAGAAGGTCGGAGTTTTCGTGGCACCGCCTTTGGACTTGGCTGATCTCTACAACTCTGTGCGATTGACAGCGGTCCAGCAACACCTTGGCTTCGGTGATCCAACCGGCGTCTCGAAGGAAACCGCGGTCGGATTGGGTAGTTTCTGGAAGCCACCGAAGTTCATCACGTCGCTGCGGATGGGACTGGTATCGGAGGGCGATACTTTGCAGGGGCTGATTCGCAGCTTTGAGCATTGGGGAGAGGGCATGTCAGAAGAAGCAAAATCGCATATGCCTAGCGGCCTCTTCGATACGTTCCTACTCGACTCTGGGACAAAGACAGAAGTTGGAGGGACTGGTAAGACGTTCGATTGGAAGAGAGCTGCTCTGCTCGTTGAAACAATGAAAAAAAATGTGAAGGTCGTGGTTGCGGGCGGACTTAGCCCGGAAAACGTGGGCGAAGCCATTCGTACTTTGCATCCATGGGGTGTGGATGTGGCGTCGGGAACAGAAGCAATACCAGGAAAGAAAGATCCTGCAAAAGTACGGGCATTCGTCGACGCGGTAAAAGCAGCGGACGGGGCCGCATACTTATGGCTACGGCGAGAGTACATGTGAAGAGTAATCCCGGCCGCTTCGGCGCGTATGGAGGACGGTACGTGCCCGAGACGCTGATGGCGGCGCTCGAAGAACTCGAGAAAGCATACGAAAAGGCGAAGAAAGACAAGAAATTCCAGACGCGGCTGGCGGATCTGTTGCGGAACTTTGCGGGTCGCCCGACGCCGTTATTTTGTGCGAAACGGCTCACGGAAAAATTGGGCGGCGCGAAAATTTATCTCAAGCGCGAGGATCTGCTTCACACGGGCGCACACAAGATCAATAACTGTATCGGGCAGGCGCTGCTGGCGGAACGAATGGGAAAGCGGCGCATTATTGCTGAAACAGGCGCCGGACAACATGGAGTCGCGACAGCAACGGTCTGCGCATTACTCGGCTTCGAGTGTGTCGTCTATATGGGCACGGAAGACATGCGGCGGCAGGAATTAAATGTTTTCCGGATGCGGTTGCTGGGAGCAGAAGTTCGCGGAGTCGACTCGGGTTCGCGCACTCTGAAAGATGCCATCAATGAAGCGATGCGCGATTGGGTCACAAATGTGCGCACCACACATTATCTGCTCGGAAGTGTGCTTGGGGCGCATCCCTACCCGACGATGGTTCGTGACTTCCATCGCGTGATTGGACGCGAGGCACGAGCGCAGATTTTGAAAGTAGAAGGAAGACTGCCAACTACCGTAATCGCGTGTGTCGGCGGCGGGTCGAACTCGATCGGCATTTTTTTCGAGTTCATTAAGGATAAGAAGGTGCGGTTGATCGGCGTGGAGGCGGGTGGACGCGGGGAAACTCTGGGCGATCACGCGGCAAGGTTTCGAGGCGGAAGTCCGGGCGTCTTGCAGGGAACGTATTCCTACGTATTACAAGACGCTGCCGGACAGATTGCACTGACACACTCGGTCTCGGCGGGATTGGACTATCCTTCGATCGGACCGGAACATGCCTGGCTGAAGGACACGGGTCGTGCGGAGTACGTGCCTGCATCGGATGCAGAGGCGCTTGAGGCGACGACCGTGCTCGCTCGAACCGAAGGGATCATCCCGGCACTGGAATCGGCGCATGCGGTCGCGGAGACGATCAAACGCGCTCCGAAGATGAAGAAGTCAGAGATTCTCGTGGTGAATGTGTCGGGCCGCGGCGATAAGGATGTGGGAATCTTACGTGAGAACCTGAGTCTAGGATGATTTTCAATTTGCAATTTTTAATTGTTGGTTGAACTCGAGTGTCCGTTACGAGCTCATTCCAATCGGCAATTGGCAGTCGCAAATCGACAATTCCTGATGCCATTTCATTTTCAAGCTAAACCATCGCTGGTCGCGTACGTGACGTGTGGCGATCCCGACCTTGCCACGACACGAGAGGTTATCTTCGCCTTAATTGAGGCGGGTGCGGCGGTGATTGAATTGGGCGTTCCATTCAGCGATCCGCTCGCGGACGGGCCTGTGATCCAAAGGGCGAGTGAGCGCGCGTTGAAAGCTGGAACGACTCTCGAAAACGTTTTGAAGTTGGCGGCGGAGATCCGGGTGGAGGCGCAATCGACCGGACTCATCATTTTTTCGTATCTGAATCCAATTTTGAGGATGGGTTTGGAAAAATTCTGTAAAGTTGCGCGGCACGCGGGGATTGACGGCGTGCTGGTCACAGATCTGCCGGTCGAAGAGGCAGCTATGTATCTGCGCGAAATGAAGAAGAACGATCTGGCACCGATCTTTTTAACCGCGCCTACCAGCACCGATGAGCGCCTGAAGAAGATAGCTCAAGTTTCCAGCGGCTTTGTGTATGCCGTGTCGCGAACGGGGGTTACCGGAGCGCAGAGGCAGCTTCCGGAAGATTCGCAGAAACTTGTGAAGCGGATCAGGCGTTTTACGAAGCTGCCGATCGCAGTGGGGTTTGGGATTTCCGACGCTGAACAATTTCGCGCCGTTGGGAAGTATGGGGATGCTGCCGTGATCGGAAGCGCTATCGTGCAGGTGATTGAACGCAACAAGCGGAATGAGGCGAGAGCGGTGAAGGAGTTCATCGGCAAGCTCGTAATCCGGAATGAGTAGTGTAAGTTCAGGGTTAAACGAACAACGGATACAATTGGGTGCCTGCTGGGGGCAGCGGCTCGGCCAATGGATATCGGAGACTGGCGGCAGAAAATCGATGAACTCGACAGAAAGCTGGTCGACCTGTTGAATGAACGCGCGCGAGCTGCGCGCGAGATTGGTCGTCTCAAGCGAGAAACGAGTATGCCGATTTATGAGCCGGATCGCGAGCGCGTCGTGTTGTCGCAGGTGCAGGAAGTTAATCGAGGGCCACTGGAACATCGGCACTTGATGCAGATTTATGAGCGCATCCTGGATGTGATGCGGAATATTCAGAAGGAAGAAATCGTAGCCGACAAGCCGGTGACTTCCGATACAGAGTTTGAGCCAAAAGATTGAAAAGCAGCAGTTAGCATTCAGCATTCAGCAGTCAGCATTCAGTCATAGGGGCATGGGGAAAAGCCCGAAGACTGAGGGTTAAGTTTCAAAGCCGCTAGGGGCTGCGAACTTTTGTCAGCTGAATGCTGAGCGCTGTGTGCTGAAGGCTAGTTCTTATGATCGTTGCAATGCAGGATTCTGCAAGTGAAGACCAGATTCAGCAGGTGATCGATCACCTGGTGCGCCTGGGATTCGAAGTCCATCGTTCAACAGGCGCGCGGCAAACTGTGCTCGGCGCCGTCGGCGCGAATGTTGACTTCGATATCCGAAATCTTGAAGTTCTCCCCGGGGTGCAGGAAGCGCACCGCATCAGTTCTCCCTACAAGCTGGCGGGACGGAGCTTTCGTCCAGAGGGCACCGTCATTCACCTGCCGAAAGGCATTGAGCTGGGTGGGCCGGAAGTCATCGTGATCGCAGGCCCGTGCTCGGTGGAGTCGAAGGAGCAGCTGTTTACGACAGCAGAGGGGATTGCAAAGGCTGGAGCCCGCGGTTTAAGAGGCGGGGCATTCAAGCCGCGATCTTCGCCATACAGCTTCCAGGGAATGGGGGAAGACGGCCTGAAGCTGCTGCGGGAAGCTGGAGAAAAGTTCGGACTGATCGTGGTGAGCGAAGTCATGGAGATCTCTCAGATTCCGCTCATGACGCCCTACGTGGATGTTTTCCAGGTCGGTGCGCGCAACATGCAAAATTTCAATTTGCTGCGCGAGTTGGGAAAAGTGCGAAAGCCTGTGCTGTTAAAACGCGGAATTTCGGCGACCTTCGAAGAGTTGCTACTCTCCGCGGAGTACATCATGGCGGGCGGGAATTATGACGTGGCATTGTGCGAGCGCGGCATCCGCACCTTTGAAACGTACACGCGCAATACGATGGACATCTCTGCGATTCCGATCATTCACAAGCTATCGCATTTGCCGATGACGGCGGATCCCTCGCACGGAACCGGGCGGAGAGACAAAGTTGCACCGATGGCGCGAGCTTCGGTGGCAGCTGGCGCTGACGCGTTGCTGATCGAAGTGCATTGCACTCCCGACAAGGCGCTTTCCGATGGCGCGCAGTCTCTTTATCCCGACCAGTTCGCGAAGCTCATGGACGAACTGCGGATCATCGCTCCGGCCGTCGGTAGAAAGATTCGATAGGAATCGCGTACGTCTGTCCTTCTATTCATTCAAAAACATGGCGATCCGCCAAATCACGATCATTGGAACGGGCCTGATTGGAGGTTCGTTAGGCCTCGCGTTAAAAAAGCGCAAGTTTGGCGGCCAGATTGTGGGTTGCGATCGGGTCCCCGTGCTCGAGCGAGCGCGCGAAGTTGGCGCAATCGATAACGGGTTCCCAAACGCCGCCGATGCCGTGCGTGGCAGTCAGGTGGTAGTTCTGGCGACGCCCGTGATCGCGATCATCGATTTCATCGAACGATTGGGGCCGGCACTCTCGGCGCGCGCCTTGCTGACGGATGTTGGCAGCACGAAGCTGGGAATTGTTTCCGCTGCCCAGAAAGCGATGAAGAAAACGGCAACAAAGCAGTTTCTGGCTGGACATCCGATGGCGGGCAAAGAACAGGCTGGAGTGGAGTTCGCGGACGCTGATCTATTTAATGGCGCTGCCTGGTTCTTTACTCCGCTTCCGAATCAGGACATTTACTCGGGGTTGAGTGGAGAGTTCGTGGATTGGGTGGAGAGGATTGGGGCGCGCGTCGCAAGTTTAGATGCGGCTGACCACGATCGATATTGTGCATGGATCAGCCACCTGCCGCAGATGATTTCGACCGCTTTGGCGGCATCGCTGGTAGAAGAGTTTGGCGAGGAAGCACCGCTGCTCGAGAGTGGCGGGCGCGCTCTCCGCGAGATGACGAGAATTTCCGCGAGTCCGTATTCGATGTGGCGCGATATCGCGATCACGAACAAGGCGAATCTCAGCGATGCCTTGCTGAAACTGGAGCAGCGCTTGGCTCATATCCGGGAGAACCTGGATTCGCGTGAGCTCGCGATGGAGTTCGAGCACGCCCACCAGTTGCGCAAAGGATTTCCATCCAGAAAGACGCCGGCTGCAAAGACGAAAGGCAAGAAGGGCTGACGGCGACTCCTTAACGAACGAAATGAATCAGAAGTAGTTTACGAATGTCGCGAGTTTGCGCAGCGAACTTGCTGCCCCGTAGAATCACATTGCTATGAATAAAGTTGTCGCCAGTGCGGATGAAGCCATTCGCGACGTATTTGACGGTGCCACCATCATGGTAGGAGGTTTTGGGCTATGCGGCATGCCCGAAAACCTTATTCGAGCATTACATCGGAAGGGGACAAAGAATCTCACCACCATCAGCAACAATGCGGGAGTTGATGGGCAGGGGATGGGCCTGTTGCTGGCGAATGGGCAGATTTCGCGGCACATCGGAACGTACGTTGGCGAAAATAAATTGCTGGAACAGATGGTCATTAATAAGCAGATCGATCTGCAACTGATTCCGCAAGGAACTTTCTCAGAAAGGATGCGCGCCGGGGGAGCCGGGATCGCGGCTTTCTACACGCCGACCGGGTACGGAACGGTCGTTGCCGAGGGAAAAGAGACCCGCGAATTCGATGGCCGACAATTTGTGCTAGAGCATGCCCTGAAAGCCGACTTCGCTTTCGTGAAAGCGTGGAAAGGTGACAAGTGGGGGAATCTTGTCTATCGCAAGACGGCGCGAAATTTCAATCCGATGATGGCGACGGCGGCGAAGGTGACGATTGCGGAGGTGGAAGAACTGGTGGAGGTAGGAGATCTCGAGCCGGACATGGTGCACACTCCATCCATTTTTGTGAAACGAATCTTCAAAGGCGAATTGTTTGAGCGCCGGATTGAGAAAAGAACCGTGAGAAAGGCAGTAGTTAGGAGCTCGTAGCTGGTTGCTAGTGTGATTCCATATGGCCACTGTACCGAAAGCCGGAAAAGATATCGAGAAGCGGGAACGGATTGTGAAGCGGATCGCGCAGGAGTTGCGCGACGGTTTCTACGTGAACCTGGGAATTGGCATGCCGACATTGGTAGCGAATTGTGTGCCACCAGGAATGGACGTAATCCTGCAAAGCGAAAACGGGATGCTGGGGATTGGGCCGTATCCGGTGGAAGGTACGGAAGACGCCGATCTCATCAATGCTGGCAAAGAAACGGTGAGCGAGATTCCGGGAACGTGCTACTTCTCGAGCGCTGACTCGTTTGGAATGATCCGCGGCGGACACGTGGACTTGAGCGTGTTGGGGGCGATGGAAGTCGACCAGGAAGGGAATATTGCGAACTGGATGATTCCCGGAAAAATGGTGAAGGGAATGGGCGGCGCCATGGACCTAGTCGCGGGTGCGCGGCGGGTGATTGTCGCCATGGAGCACACGAATCGCGATGGCCAACCGAAGATCCTCAAGAAGTGCACATTGCCCCTGACGGGAGTTAAAGTTGTGGATACGATCGTTACAGAGATGGCCTACATCAGAGTGACGTCGGCCGGGCTGGTGCTCGAAGAAGTTGCGCCTGGTTTGACGGTGGATGATGTGCAACGTGCTACGGAGGCAAGCTTGATTGTGAGTCCCAATTTAAAAACGATGGCAGCCTAGCTCTCTGCGCTCGGGGCCAGAGTGCTGCAGCAGTCCGACCCCCTCGGAGCGCTCGCGTATCTCTACGCGAATTTCAAAACTCAGGACAAGTTCACTTCATGTAAGTATCGGCAGAAGCTCGAAAGACTTTAGGTGCCCTAGTGCGGCGTGGCAGATAGTTAGATCCGAAATGGTGCACTGAGCAGCCTGCTCGATAAGAGCACAAGCGCTTTCACAAGCTCAAGCACACCTTGTACCGCGATGCCAACGAGGCGAAAGGGCAGGAGCAGCAGCCAGAAAATCGGGTAGAGGAATAGCGCAAGCAGAGCCAGAGGCCAGCACATCACGAAGAGAATGCACCAGAGAAGAAACGAAAGCATAGGTGGCCTCCAGGTCGTCATCCCACTTAATTGTACGTATTTCTGACGGTAGAAGTTCCCAATCAGATCGAGCGCTCAGGGCTTAAGTGTTTGGTCAGGAAAGCCAAAGTTCGCTTACTTGCGTCTTGCCAAGCTTCACCAGTAAAGCCGTGTCCTGCTTGAGGATAGATTTTCATCTCGTACGGGATATCGCGGCATTGGAGTTCTTTTTCGAGATCGTACGCTTCCGAGACAGGCACGACGGGATCACTCTCGCCGTGCAGGATGAGCACTGGACAAAGCCGGCGCATGAAGAATTTCATTTCCCGCGGCAAGCCTCCGAAGAACTCGACAACAGCTTTAATCCTTGTGTCGACGGAGGCCACGGATAGCGCGAGATAGGCGCCCAACGAAAAGCCCAGGAGCCCGACTCGTTCTTTGTCGACCTCAGGTTGCTGGCAGACGAATCCGACGGTGTCCCAAACAGTTTTTCCCCAGGCCGGGAAGTTGCGAAAGATGGTTTGCTTGTCGCCGGCGTATTGCGTGCCGGTGCGCTCGAAATAATGGGGGACGAAGATCGCAAATCCGTAGCCAGCCAAATCACGGGCGGGATCGGACATGGAAGCGTGACTGCCTCCGGAGCCATGTAACCCGATGATTGCCGGAAAGGATCCGGAACTATCGGGGAGGTGGCAGTCGATGGTAATCGGCTTGCCGCCTGCGTGCAGGACCAATTCTCTTGTCTGGATTGGAAGCATTTGCCCGCAGGTCAGCTGGAAGTTTCCTTCAACTTCTGAAGAGAGTCTTCATAGGGGGCGCGGGCGATGCCACGCTCCGTGATGATCGCGGCCACGTATTTGGCAGGCGTCACGTCGAACGCAGGATTCTCAACGCTCACGCCATCAGGAACCATTTGCTTTCCGGCGATATGCGTTACTTCTTTTCCATTCCGTTCTTCGATTGGAATCCTGGAGCCATCGGGAGTGGCAAGATCGATAGTTGAAAATGGAGCTGCCACATAGAAAGGAATTTCGTGCTCGCGGGCAAGAACCGCGACCGTGTACGTGCCG
>DATAPD010000070.1:0-126196 GCA_036265385.1 Terriglobales bacterium | reverse complement strand
GTCAACTTCGGCAGGGACATCGCGATCTTCGATGGTAATTCAGCGAATTGGAGGTATTCACAACCCTCAAATTTCGACGCGAGGAAACTGGCTTGTTTGCCCGTTAGCAGGAATCCCCAGATTGAACACGGTTCTTCACCTCTGTTCCAAACCCCTTCTCGCGTCACGACCGCAACCTGTCCTCGAAGAGCATGTTGCGGCATTAAGGAACCCACACACACTATAGGCGTCAGACTGACTTGCCATTTGTGTAGTATCAGGAATGCCTCGTCCGAACTAATTTTCAAGTCTTAGCCCCCGAAGAGCACGGCATCAAATGATAGTTGTCGAAATCAGGCGTTAACACAAGCTTGCGCCGTTTGTTCGCCAAAATCGGTGTCAATGAGTGTAATGGCGATGTTACGCCAGATTGCGCACAGCTTGAGGGAGCATGAGTTCTAAATGGAGAAAGCGGCGTCTGGCGCACAGCCAAAAATCATCGGTGCCGACGACTTACCGTGCCCCTTTTGGGGTTGCGTATTCTGCCCGTTTCACGGAATGCCCTGACACGAGCTTTCGAGGAGTCGATCCGCGCTCGTGCAGTTTGGATCAGATGGGAAAGCTCGCCAGCCATTGGCAAAACTGAATCATCGATATGGTATCGAACCTGAACACCGCAATGAACACACGGTGTAGTGGCATCTGTCCCGAGAATGGCAGTCTGAATCGCTAAAGAAAAGGATCGCAAACAAGAGAGGCAGGAAAGTACAACATAACCTTTTGTCGAGCGGAGAATCCATGCCGGAGCTGTATCAACTTTGGCAGGTTGTGCACGCAAGGGGGACTGTGCCAGCAGTTCGCGGGCTGCTTCGAGCCGTTCGAAGCGGGCGTTTGGTCCCTTCGCTATATAACGGTCACACAGGAGAGTCGGAGAACTAGCGGGCGAAAAATCCGCGCTTGATGCTATTACCGCTGTGGCAGGAAATCTTCGACGGATCACACCCATTAGTTCAAAGCCAGACATCATCGGCATTTTCACTTCAGAGATGACCAGGTTGGGCACTCCAACCTGCATGACAGCCAATGCCTCGAATCCATCACGAGCAGTTCGCACCTCGTAACCTTCCCGCACCAGTTTTGCAGATAAGTCTACGAGGAGTCGCTCGTCGGGATCGATGATTAATATCCGGTGAGAGAAACTCGTATGTGCCGTTTCCGATGAGGAGGGCCGGGTGCTGCCCGCCTGCTCGCTGACCCATGCATCCAACTCCTCGCTCAGGGCCAGTACTGCTGATCTTTTGTGGGCGTTCGGCCTACGGACGGGCAGTCCGAACTGCTCCCAACGTTGGGCTGTGCGCAGCCCGCACCCGAGGTGGGTAGCCACGTCTTTCCAACCTTTGAGGATCATTGCGAGAGATTGTAGCGCGAAACACACGACGCTGTTGAAATCAGGCGTTATCACTCATTGACCTTGGCTGGGAGCCGTTTTTGCAGATCAATGAGTGTAATGGCGATGTTACGCCAACTGTGTGCCAGTCCGAGAGGTCCCGGGATCCACAGATCACAGAAGTAGAATGGTCGCGGAACGACTCACTATGGCGACACGATTCGATACGTACGAGAAATACGCAAAGCAGTTGGAGAACATAGCGAAGACGCTAGATGAGAACGGCGCTGCACACGCGGCACTGGAACGTGCCGGATGGGCATTGGCATTCGCCACGATGCATCATCACGAAGAGTTCGAGGAGTTTCTGACCGCGCATCACGGCGAGTTAACAGCGGACCAGATTGCGCACCTCAAAGAACTTGGTCTTCTCTGAACGCGACGAGTGTTGATAACAGGCGTTATCGCTCATTGACCTGCCCCGCATCTTTGAATGCAATGCGATGGTTCGTCAACAGTGGTATTTAAACACTACGACGGCAGAGCAATCGTGCGGAGTGCTATGACCGTGGGCTGCATGTCTGCGACGGTGGTTGCCCTAAGTTCCATTCGCTCATGAACTATCGTGAGAAGGTGTCTGGAAATCTCCTCATCTGAGCAACCAGACGTGAGGAGTTGAAACACACCATTGACGTATCCGCTGTACTCGTCACGAGCAGGCGAGATTTTGTTTACCCCAATCGGATCCCAGACTTCCCACAGTATGCGGTCAAACTGCTGTTTGACGCTCCTGGCTGCGTATTTCTCCATCCCGTTTGTCCTGTCCAATATGCTCCACGTGACGATTGACGTTAACAGGCGATTACACTCAGAATCCCTCAAAACCGGAGTTCAGCTCTACCATTTTGCTTCAGGTCGCGCAAAATCGTTTCGTACTCCTCACCACAGAATCCAAACCGAACGCATAGTTCATCATTTAGGAACTGCTCGGCGACAGCGCTGCGGTCCAGCTTGCTGTTGAGGAACAGATCGAATGTCCCGTCGTTTGTTCGGACGGTGGCACACTCAAGCCCGGTTTTGGCTTGAGTGGGGTAGTTCGCAAACAAACTTCCAAGATGTTCGTTTCTCACAGACTCGGAGCGCCCATCGCTGCACAATCTGTTTTATGCCTTGGGGACTGAAGCGCTTCCATCACTCCCGGCAAACTCACTTTGTCACGTTCTGCTGCTTTCACCGCTTCCCGCTGTTTGTGCCGGAGGTCAACAGGCGAGTGTTCGAAGCGAACGTGTCCGGCGGAATTTCAGACTGAGTGTTTACGGGTACGTGGTGATGCTCGACCATGTTCATCTGTTGCTCAACGAGCCAGAGCGGGGGAATCTTGCCGAGGCGATCAAATCGTTGAAGCAAGGAGTGTCGCGACGCTTGATCGGAGAGCGCGAACACTTCTGGCAAAAGAGATATTACGATTTCAATGTTCGCAATTATGAGCAGTTTGTCGAGAAACTGCGATTATCCATCACAATCCGGTGAAGCGGGGGTTGTGTGAGCGTCCCGAGGATTAGGAGTGGAGCAGTTTTTGCCACTGCGCGATGGGAGTGGAAGGAAGAGTAGAAATCGAATCGGAGTGGACGGCACGGCGACGCGAACGCGCGGAAGGAAAGTTGTGCGCCACGGTCGAACTGCCCCACTCAAGCCAAAACCGGGCTTGAGTGAGCCACCGGCCTGCGGCACTATACTTCGTGAATGGATCGACGGGCTTCAGAATGGGAACCACAAAAGGCGAGAGAAGTTGCGCAAGCTGTTTTAGACGGCCGCACCACAATCTTGGAGGCAGTTAGAGAACTCGTCTCACTGGCACACACGGATGCTATCGCGAACGAGGCCGACCGCACCCTCATCATCGCTATTGAGAGCGAAACTGATTCCTTGCCCGTAGGAGAAGTCCGAAAACTTTGGTCTCCGGATGCATTGAAAGTGAAACAACCGGAGATTGAGCGTGCGGAGGAGCATTGGAAAGCGGAGATGTTCGGCGCGTGCAAGAGAATTGCAGGAGCAAACTGTTGTTAACAGGCGTTAGTAGCCTTTGACATGTGGGTCAGGTGGTGACATTCGGTGGGGCTGAAGTATCAGCGTGCTATAATTTTTGTTCGCCTGTGTGCGTTGCGAGGCTCTCAAATGATCTCCGCTGGGCGAATCCTGTTACTTCATAGCGCAATTCAAGTTTCCTAGACCGAGGTATTCCTATGTCCGGCCACTCAAAATGGGCCACAATTAAGCACAAAAAAGGCGCGCTCGATGCCAAGCGCGGCAAGATCTTCACGCGCCTGATCAAAGAAATCACGATCGCAGCGAAAAACGGCGGAGGCGATGCGGACGCCAATCCCCGCTTGCGGACCGCAGTTGCAGCGGCCAAGGCCGAAAACATGCCGGCCGACAACATCAAGCGCGCGATCCAGCGCGGTACCGGGGAATTGCCGGGCGCGACCTATGAAGAGTTCACGCTGGAAGGATACGGGCCGGGAGGTGCGGCAGTTCTGGCTGACATCAATACGGACAATCGGAATCGGACGGTTAGCGAGATTCGTCACGTCTTTGGCAAAAACGGTGGGAACATGGCCGAGGCTGGTGCTGTGGCCTGGATGTTCCACAAGAAGGGCGACATCGTGATTCCGAAGGCGGCCGCTAAAGAAGACGATTTGATGAACATCGTTCTGGAAGCGGGCGGCGAAGACCTGAGGGACGACGGAGACAGCTGGGAAATTTTGACTGCACCGTCAGCTTACGAAGATGTTCTGGAAGCGGTGAAGAAGGCGGGCATTACTCCGGCGTCATCGAGTGTGGCGATGATTCCGCAGAACTACATCAAGCTCGAAGGAGCCGCCGCGTCGACGATGATTCGCTTGATGGAAGCGCTCGAAGAGCACGACGATGTACAGAATGTGCATTCGAATTTCGACATCGATCAAAAGCTGTTGGAAGAAGTTGCGGGATAATCCTGCGTAGATTTGTTTAGAGAGCCGTCCGCGAGGGCGGCTTTTATTTTGCGCGCGACTAAGTGATTCACCTCAGCAGTTTTCAACACGTCTGTGGATAATCTTGTGGGTAAGCGCTCCGTAATGACGGCAAATGATTCATGCCCAACAAGTTCAACTCCTTGCACCGAACAGGGTGCGGGATTTTGACGGAGCGCGACGAAAGAGCATGGAATGAAGGTGCGTGTCGACAAATTGCTGGTGGATCGTGGACTGGTAGAAACTCGCACTCGTGCGCAAGCGCTGATTCTCGCGGGCAAGGTTCTGGTGAACGAACAGAAAATCGAAAAAGCGGGAGTGCAGGTTGACGCCGATTCGTCGCTAAGGATTCTGGGCGAGACTCTGCGATATGTCAGCCGCGGCGGCTTGAAGCTCGAGCATGCACTGGATTACTGGAGAATCGATGTAAACGATTGCACTTGTCTGGATGTGGGCGCGTCGACTGGCGGGTTTACGGATTGCCTGCTGCAGCACGGCGCGATGAGGGTGATCGCGGTCGACACCGGTTATGGACAGATCGATGTGAAGCTGCGACAAGATCCGCGGGTTCGACTTGTTGAAAAACTCAACGCACGATACATGAAGGCTGAGGATGTAGGAGAGAATGTCGATCTGATCGTGATTGATGTCTCGTTTATCTCGGCCACGCTGGTGGTGCCAGCGGTTGTCTCCGCTGCGTTCGGGGAATCGGTGGATGGCAAAAAGATCATCATCTTAGTAAAGCCACAATTCGAAGCGGGGCGAGAGCAAGTTGGGAAAGGCGGCATTGTGCGAGACGAGTCCGTGCAAATGGCGGCGGTGCGGAAAGTGCAAGACTTTTTGCGGGAAGTCGGATGCCGCCAGACGGAGTGGACAGAGTCTCCGATCACAGGCGCGGAGGGAAACCGTGAATTTCTTCTGCTCGGTAAATGGTAAGTCCTCGAAACACGCACCTTAATCTTCGGCTTTCTGTACAATTCAGCGTTGCCAGTCACAGGACTCATGGAAACCTTCCATCTGCCGACAGACCGTCGCAAGTCGGTTGCGCTCATCTCCAAACCGGCCAAACCTGAACTCTCAAAAATTCTCCCGGATTTGGTGCAATGGCTGAATCAGCATCAGTACGACGTGGTCGTCGACAAAGAAACCACGGCGTACATGAAAGGTCCAACGGTTGTCCCACGCAGCGAGTTAGGGTCGCGGTCGCTTGACCTGGCCATTGTGCTCGGCGGAGACGGGACACTACTGTCGGCCGCGCGCGCAGTCGCCCAAGCAGAAGTGCCAGTGCTGGGAGTGAATCTCGGATCTCTGGGATTTCTCACCGAGGTGCCATTGGCGGATCTTTATCCGACGCTAGAGGCGATGGAACGTGGTGCTTGTGCCCTGGATTCTCGGTCGATGGTAAATTGCGAAGTGCATCGAGCAGGCGTATCGGTGGTGCACTATCAAGCGATGAACGATGTGGTGGTGAGCAAGAGCGCGATCGCACGATTGAATAATTTCGATCTCTTCATCGATAAATCTTTTGTTTCGAATTACAAGGCGGACGGATTAATCGTTTCGACTCCGACGGGGTCGACGGCATATTCGCTGGCTGCGGCTGGCCCGATTTTGATGCCGAATGTGAATGCGTTCGTGGTCACACCGGTTTCACCGCACTCGTTGACGCATCGTGCGCTGGTGGTGCGTGATACGGCGGAAATCGAAATCGTGGTGCGAACGGGTGAAGAAGAGGCGTACCTGAGCGTCGATGGACAAGTGGGAATGCCGATCCATGATGGGGACCGCGTCGCCTGTCAAAAAGCACAGCACGGCGTGCAGTTGATCCGCCGCAGCAATACGTTCTTCGATGTGCTCCGCACGAAGTTGAAGTGGGGACAGCGGTAAGAACAGTAGCTAGTAGTTAGTCGTTAGTGGCTAGTCTGCCCAGTGCAAGCGGCTCGGAATGACAAGGAAAGAATTAGTCGCTAGTCAGTAGTCCGTAGTCAGCGTTCAACTGCGCGAACAGGAAGGGCGGCTGGAATGACGACCGTGAGTGCAGTTGAGGGGAAGGGATTCCTCGTCGCCGCGCTCCTCGGAATGACAAGAAGAGAGCAGCCGATATTAAGGAACAGCCGATATGTACGGAGCGAAACCGGTGCAGTTCATTATGGTGACGAAAAGAGTCGCAGTCCGTTTGTTCTTTGTGTGGTGTTTGGCTGTGCCGTTTTCCTTCGGGCAGCAACGTCCGGCTGCGGACTTGATCATCACAAACGCCAAGATCTGGACGGGTGATAAGGCGCAACCGTCGGCCACTAGCGTTGCTGTGCTGCGAGATCGAATTGTGGCGGTCGGTACCAATGAGGAAGTGAAAGCCTGGCAGGGAACGCAAAGCAAGGTAATTGATGCGCAAGGGAAATTCCTGGCGCCGGGATTCAACGACAGTCACGTTCATTTCATGCCGGGTGGAATGGCCCTCGATGCGGTGCAGTTGAACGATGCCACCAGCGTGCCGGAATTTGTGCGTCGAATTGGCGAGCGGGCAAAGAACACTCCGAAGGGACAATGGATTCAAGGTGGAGATTGGGACGAAACGAAGTGGACACCGGCGGTTCTGCCGACGCATGAATTGATCGATCCAGTCACGCCGGATACGCCCGTGTCGGTCAATCGCTATGACGGACACATGATTCTGGTCAATGCGGTGGCTTTGAAGTTGGCCGGGATCACGGCGAAGACGCCCGATCCGCCGGGTGGGGAGATCGTGCGCGATGCGAAGGGGGAACCTACAGGCGCGTTGAAGGATGCGGCGCAGGACCTCGTGTCGAAAGTAATTCCTCCTTTGTCGCACGAACAGCGGCTGCAGATTGCGCGGCGATCGCTGGGGCATGCTGCGTCATTGGGTGTGACTAGCGTGCAAGACATGAATCCGGAGTTCGAAGATATCGCTGCGTATGCGGAACTGGAGCAGCGCGGCGAACTCACGGCGCGAATTTATGCGGCGCCTCTGATCAGCCAGGTCGATGACTTGACGAAGATCGGTATCCGGCACAGTTTCGGGTCGTCTTATTTGCGAATCGGCGCCCTGAAAAGTTATGCGGACGGGTCGCTCGGGTCGGCAACGGCTTATTTTTTCGAGCCTTTCGTGGATAAGCCTGAGACTCATGGGCTGCTTTCGGATGCGATGCATCCGGTCTCGATGATGCAAGAAGGCATGTTGAAGGCGGATGCGGCGGGGCTGCAATTGTGTACGCACGCGATCGGCGACCAGGGTATCTCGATCATCCTGGATATCTATTCGGAGATCGAGAAGGAACACGGAGTGGCGGACCGACGCTGGCGCATTGAGCACGCGCAACACATGGCCGCCAAGGATTTCGACCGGTTCGCGAAGCTGCATGTGATCGCGTCGGTGCAGCCGTACCACGCGATTGACGATGGCCGTTGGGCAGAGAAGAGGATTGGCCATGATCGGGCGAGCCGGACCTATGCGTTCCGCACATTTCTGGATCATGGGGTTCGTCTTGCATTTGGAACGGATTGGAGCGTGGCGCCGCTAAATCCGATGTTGTCGGTTTATGCGGCTGTAACCAGAGAAACACTCGATGGCAAGAATCCGAATGGCTGGTTTCCGGAGCAGAAGCTAACTCTTGAGGAGACGCTCTCTGCTTATACGATGGGGTCGGCATACGCGGAATTTCAGGAGAACGAGAAGGGATCCATCAGTGTTGGGAAGCTGGCGGACATGGTCTTGCTGAGCGAGGATCTTTTTGCGATCCCTCCGGAAAAGATCCGCGACGTAAGGGCGCTGAAGACCTTCGTTGGCGGCAAAATGGTGTGGGACGCAAGTGCGCATCCCGAAGGTGGTTCTGACAGACGTTAGTGTCAAGGTTGGCAAGCGTCTTCGCGGCAGAGCACTTCGCGCAAGATCCCTCCGCGCGCTGGAAAAAGCGCGCGCGTTCGGGATGACGCCTTCTTGTACGTGGAGGTGGATCATCTTTTGGGAGGAAACGCTCTGAACGCACAAGGCAGTCTGATGTTAACGTTCGTTGCGAAGTAAATCCCGGATCGTTTCACGCTTACGAATCAAGCGAACTGTTCGACCCTCGATGAGCAACTCTGCAGCACGAGGACGCGTGTTGTAATTGGAAGACAGCGACATCCCATAAGCACCCGTATCCAGAATCGCGATCAAACCACCTTCGGGTACGATCGAAAGAGAGCGATCACGAGCGAAAAAGTCGCCAGTTTCGCAGATGGGCCCCACAATGTCCGTTTGTTCGAGCGTATCTGAAGGCTGCTTCTTGAGTGCGACGATCTCGTGGAAAGCTTTGTAGAGAGACGGCCGCAGCATGTCATTCATAGCGGCATCGACAACCAGAAAGCGCTTGTCTCCGTTCGTTTTTCGGTAAAGAACTTTCGTGAGTAGAACGCCAGCTGGACCGACGATGGAACGGCCCGGTTCCAGCAAGAGATGAACGTTGAGCCCAGACAACGGAGCGAAGACCGCTTTTGCATACTCCTTCACGTCATGAGAAAAGTCGTCCGGTTGGGCACTGTCATAAGGTATTCCGTATCCGCCGCCGGCATCGACGTAGCGGATTTCGTGGCCATCGGAGCGAAGTTCGGAGACCAGTGTGGCGATCCGGGTCATGGCGATTGCGAACGAGGAAACCTCGGTAATTTGCGATCCGATATGAACGCTCACGCCACTCACGCGTAGGTGAGAAAAGCGGGCCGCTTCCTTGTACAACCTCCTTGCGTCATCGATCGGGACACCGAATTTATGTTCCGTGAGGCCAGTTGATATGTAGGGATGAGTTTCGGCCGGAACATCGGGGTTCACACGAAGCGCCACATGAGCGACCTTCCGCAGTTTCTTCGCGGTTGCTGCCAGAGCGCGCAATTCCGATTCGCTTTCGACATTGAACAAGAGAATGCCCGCCTTGATAGCGATGGCCATCTCGTCGCCCGTTTTGCCGACACCGGAGAAAACAGCCTTGCGAACGGCCAGTGGGCTCGCTTTGCGAACACGTTCCAACTCGCCCAGGGAAACGACGTCAAATCCGTGACCTGCGCGGGCCACGAGGCGCAAAAGCCCAATCGTCGAATTTGCTTTCACCGAGTAGCAGATGGTGTGGGGAATTGCGGAAAAGGCGGCATCGAATTGCTGAAGACGCTGGTGAAAAGTCTGCGCCGAATAAACGTACAGGGGAGTGCCATAACGCTTTGCTAGTTGAGCAAGCGAGATGTCCTCGGAATAAAGCTCCAGACCTCCACTGACGGAGCGATATTTCAGTGCTGGAGGTCGCAGGACTCGGTTGGAATCATGGGATGTCACTTGCGCTTGGCCGCGGACTCTTTGACTTTGATGGCGACAACGGTTTGGTCGTCAAACGATTCCACTTTCGCTGCAAATTTCGCAACGGCCTTGAACAGGGAAGTGACGACGCACTCGGCGGTCTTGTCGGTACACGTTTTGACGACTTCTTCGACGCGACCCCGTCCGAACATGTCCCCGTTCCGGTTGCGGGCGTCGAGAATTCCATCGCTCAGGAAAACGAACATGTCTCCTGGCTTAGCGTGGAACGTGTACTCCTCATAGTCGGCATCGTCGAAAAGTCCGAGTGGCAGGCCGCTGGCTTCAATGGGTTCGATTTTTCCATCATGGCAGTAAAGCGGCCGCGGGAGTCCCGAGTTTGCGACGTGCAGGGTCCGGCGCTCGTCGTCCCAGACGGCATAGATGATGGAGACGTACTGCCCCTCAATTCGCCGCTCGCCTAGCGAATTATTGACGGCAGAAAGCATTTCGGCCGGACCGGGTTCGATGGGTGCATGAGACCGGATGATGCCGCTGACGAGGGCCGCATAGATGGCTGCGGGAGCGCCCTTTCCGCTCACGTCACCAACAACGATTCCTAGGCGGCTTAAGGAATAGTTCAGGAAATCGTAAAGATCGCCGCCAATTGCTCGTGCGGGAACGAATTTTGCCGCGACTTCGAGATTTTCAAGCTTGGGATTTTTCTGCGGAAGCAGGCGGAATTGCAGTTCGCGGGCGAGCGCCAAGTCGCGTTCTAGCCGTTGTTCTTGTTTGGCGATCTGCTCGTAGAGGCGCGCATTTTCGAGTGCAATAGCGACCTGGGCCGCGAGAGTCGTGATGGTGCGTTTGTGATCCTCAGTGAAGAATCCGCGACGGGTGTGCTCGAGGTCGAGGACACCAATTACGTTGTCTTTGTAAATGAGCGGAACGGCGAGTTCTGAACGCGTTTCGGGGTTCAGGGAGATGTACCGCGTATCTTTGCTGACGTCGGGGACGAGGACGGCCTCTTTTTTTTGCGCCGCTGCACCAACAAGTCCTAAGCCCATAGGCACATCGTGTTTAAGTTGAATGTTTTCGTTGAAGCGCAAAGCAAACCGGTGCTGAAGCTTTTCGTTGTTTTCGTCGACCAGCAGAATGCTGAACATTTGGTAATCGATCAGGCGACGGAGCAGTTCCGCAATGCGAGCAAGCAAGCTGTCGACGTTGAGGATTGAGCTCAGTTCGCGCGCAATCTCATTCAGCAGAAGTAGAGTGCGAGCCTGACGTGTGGTGCGGGTATGAAGGCGAGCATTCTCGATGCCCACGGCCATTCGTGAAGCAATGAGCGTGAGCAGACGCTTGTGTTCTTCTGTGAAATAGCCGGGCTGCACGGCTTCGATGTCGATCACACCAATTACGCTATTTTTTACGATGAGTGGGATTGCAAGTTCGGAGCGGACATTCGGGACGGCATCGATATAGCCGGTTTCCTTGGTTACATCGTCTACCAGGATTGTCTGACGGAGTTGGGCTGCGCGTCCCGTGACTCCCTCGCCAACTTTTACTCGCGTTCGCTCGGCCACTTCCTTGGGATAGCCGTGGTGGAAACGAACGTACAACTCCTGGGCCTTTTCGTTCAAAAGAAGGATGGCGAAGATTTCGTAATCAATAACCTTGCGAACGAGTTCCGCGACACGGCGGAGTGTCGTCTCCAGGTCAAGGGTGGTATTGACAACGTCCGCAACCTCAAGAAGCAGAGGTTCGACCTTCGACATCAAGTCAGATTGGGCGCTGGAAGTGGGCACGAATTTTCTATCATAACAGCCGCGCAACAAGCTTCCGCGAGGCTTGCATCGAACTGTTCTCTACGAGGCCTGAGCGTCCTGAAGCTTACTCCGAATACACGCAGACTTCAGGCAAGTTGCGATATCTTTCGGCGTAATCGAGTCCGTATCCCACTACGAATTCGTCGGGAATCGTGAAGCCAATGTAGTGGGCGTGAACAGTCTGCTTACGGCGGGAAGGCTTGTCGAGCAATGCCGCGATTCGAAGCTCTTTTGGTTTTCGGGCTAGTAACAGGCGCTGGATGTAGTTCAGTGTGAGGCCGGTGTCGAGGATGTCTTCTACCAGAATGACGCGTCGATCGACGAGTGACTGATCCACATCTTTGGTCAAGCGGACTTCGCCCGTGGAGTCCCATGAAGAAGACCCGCTGAGTTCCTGCTCTGCAGTAGCGCGCTTGCCATAGCTGGAAACGCCGATGAAGTCGAACGTGGCATCGAGTGTCACGTTACGGGCTAGATCGCTGAGGAAGATTGCGGCGCCTTTCAGGACTCCGAGCAGAACGACGGATTCTCCGGCGAAGTCGCGAGAGATTTCCGCACCCATTTCAGCGACACGTTTTGCAATCTGTTCGCGGGAAATCAGGACTGTAAGGTCGGGCACGGCGGACATGGTAAATCGAAACATGCGGAACGGAAAGTCCTGCCGTTTGCGGGCCTTATCAAAACGTCAATAGAATGCTGGAACGGCTTGTTTGATCAGGATGATGAGGGACAGCGATGATGGATTTGAAGGGAATCAAGGTTACGTGGTTAGGACATGCAACATTCCGTATCGTTTCTCCGGGAGGAACGGTAATTTATGTCGATCCTTGGGTGATGGGGAATCCGAAGTGTCCCGAGGCGGAGAAGCAAGTCAAGAAGGTGGACGTGATGCTCTGCACGCATGGACATTTCGATCACATCGGAGACGCGGTTGAGATTGCAAAGAAGCATGGGCCGACCGTGGTTGGCATATTCGAGTTAATTACGTGGATGGGGAAAAAGGGAGTGAAGAATGGTTCTGCGATGAACAAAGGCGGAACCCAGAGCGTCCGCGATATAAGAGTGACGATGGTGCACGCCGATCATTCCTGCGGAATCTCTGATGGAGACGAGATTATTTATGGTGGAGAGGCTTGCGGGTACGTGATCGAGTTTTCGAATGGCGTCAAGATTTATCACGCAGGGGATACGAACGTCTTCGGAGACATGGGAATTATCCATGATTTGTATCGTCCGGACGTGGCCATGTTGCCCATCGGAGACCACTTTACGATGTCCCCGCGCGAGGCGGCTTACGCGGCGAATCTGCTCAAAGTGAAGACAGTAATCCCGATGCACTTCGGGACATTTCCAGCGTTAACGGGAACTCCTGGTGAGTTGCAAAAGCTTTTGCCAAGCGTGGATGTGGTCGAGTTGAAGCCGGGAGAGACGATGGGATAGGAAGTTCAGGCGTCAGCAGTCGGTATCAGGAGTCAGCATGTGTTAGGAAAAATGCAGATTTCTCGTCGTCCTCGCCGCAAGCGCGGTTCCGGACAACTCGGAATGACAAATAAGAGGGCTGTGCGGCACGGCTAAAGCCGTGCCCTGCAAATCTTTTTGACAGTTCAAAAACGGCAAGGAGAAAACGTGACGACCAGCACAGCTTATTGGCGGATGGGTGGAATCACGGTGGAGGCGGTGGAGGACTATCTGTACTCGATGCTTCCTGCTCGCGATGAAGTGCTCATGGAAATTGAGAAAGAAGCTGAGAAGAACAAAGTGCCGATTGTGGGTCCGGCGGTGGCACGAGTGTTGTATCAGTTGGCAATGATTAGTCGCGCGAAGACGGTTTTTGAAATGGGATCGGCGATTGGCTATTCCACAATCTGGTGGGCGCGGGCGGTCGGGAAAGACGGGCGAGTGGTGTACACCGACGGAGACCGCAAGAATGCGGACAAAGCTCAGAAATATTTCGAGCGCGCCGGTGTGGCGGACCGGATTACCGTGCATGTAGGCGACGCGCTGGAGTTGCTGTCAGAGCAGAAAGAGGCTTATGACGTCATTTTTAACGACGTGGATAAAGAGGATTATCCGCGAGTATTGAGGTTGGCGGTTCCGAAACTTCGGTCGGGCGGATTGTTTATCACTGACAATGTGCTATGGAGCGGGAGGGTGGCAAAAAAAGACCCGAGTGAAGCCAGCACGAAGGCGATTCTGGAGTTTAATCGGGCGCTGTACGCGAATTCGGACTTATTTACGACGATTCTGCCGATTCGCGATGGAGTGGCGGTGGCGGTCAAGAAGTGAGGGTTGCGGGGTTCAAATGAATCTGGACCTCAGCGGCTATAGCCGCTGACGAAAGGTGAGTTTTGAATCGCAGCGCTGAAGCGCTGCGCCACCCAAAAGTAGTGATTAGCCTATGACCCAAGTCTTGGAACCGCGCGAGATCCCCTTCGGCTTCGCTCAGGCCAGGCTCTACGCTCGCTGGTGAGTACGCGAGCGTTCGCGATGACGCTGGTGAGGGTTATTCAGGTTCACCATACACTTCCTAAACTGCGCTCAGGATGACAGCATTGCCTTAGTCGTCGAAAGCCAGGCTGCATGGGGCGGGTCACTCATCAGCTCGCGTGAACGAGATCTCGTACTGCGCGGATGGTGCTGGCAAGCGAAGGGGCCTTCGACTGCGCTCGGCTGCGCCTCGCTGAGCTAGGATGGCATGGAATTTGAGCTGGGGTCGGACTAGATCGACTTGACGGGAATGGCGAGAAGATCGTCGACAAGGCCAGCTTCTTTCTGAAGGAATGGTTCACCGTACGTGACGCCGGCCAGCATTCCGTAGTATCGGGCCATTGCCTCGACGCGCGAGCGGATCTCGGCATGGGCCGGAAAGATTCCGCTACCCGCCTGCTGATCGCTGAATTGAGACTTGTAGGCCATCAGGGACTCGAACCTGCGCTCAAATTGATCGCTAATGTCGACAACGAATGTGGGGCGGATGTCGTAATAGAGCGTCGCGTAGATGATTTTGAAAGGTCGATGAGGCGGAAGATTGGTCGTCGAGTGTTCCGGACCAGAACCAATCTCTAGTTTTGCTAATCCGGCGACGAAGCACGCTTCGTAGCCAAGGATGGATGCTGTGTAGTGGTCCGGGTGGCGACCTTTCCAGTAAGGGAGAATCAAGACGCGTGGCCGCTGCTCGCGAATCACACGCGCGACTTTCAACCGGTTCTCCCAAGTGTTTTCGACGCGTCCGTCTGGGATATCGAGGGCTTGCCGGTAAACAACCCTGAGGATGCGAGCTGCATTTTGCGCTTCCGCTTCGCGCTCCTCGCGGCTGCCGCGCGTGCCCATTTCTCCCTGAGTGAGATCTAGAATCCCGGTTCGCTGGCCACGGTCCGCCATCTTCAGCAGGGTTCCGCCGCAGGTTTGTTCGACATCATCGCGATGCGCGGCGAGGGCAAGAACATCCAGTGCTGGGGAAGAGGAAGCCATTCAGTCGAGATTTCCTTGTTCGAGGTGAACGTTTTCGCGAACGATCAAGCGATGCGACGCCATTTCCTTGAGAGCCGGCAACACGCGCGCAACGTGTTCATCTGTGTCGACGAAAGTGATTATGACGGGTAGTTTGCCGCCAACGTCGGCAAGATGTGCCGTCTCGACACGATGCCTTCCGAGAAAACCAGCGACAGTGTGAGTGGCAGTAGCAGCAAACACACCTTCTTTCCGAAGGTAATTGAGCATCTCAATATGGAGAGGTTTGTGATGCCATTGATCGGCTTCGTTGAGATAAATAGTGACCTGCACCGCCATATCGCCCCGCATTCTACAGCACCCGCGCCAAGCCCATGCCGGCCACGGCTGCAGCCAGGCAGAGCAGATTATTCGCAAGAATGTTGGTGAGCATGAGCGTCCATTGGCCCTGCTGGAAATACGCCATCGATTCGTAAGCGTAGCTCGAGAAAGTCGTGAAGCCACCGCAGAAGCCGACGACGATCAGCAAGCGCCAGCGCGGATCGATCAGTACGCGCTCGGTGGCCCAAATCATGAAAAAACCGGCGAGAAGACTGCCGGCAACGTTGATGACGAGCGTGCCGTAAGGAAAGGCAGGGTTAAAGGTTTTGGCAGTGAATCGGCTGATGAGATAACGAGCGTTGGCTCCGACGATTGCGCCTAGAGAAATGGCGAGAAAATCAAGCACGATGGAGAACTCCTGAGTTTGTTGGTAGGAGTTATCAGCCTGTGGGAACCGGCGGTTGTGGCGAACTCCATCGCCTGGGAAAGTTGTATCAAAGAGATGGGTGAGGGAGCAAATTGTGGAGAGAGAAGCACTGCCGCTTCGATCCGACTAACTTCTCTGTTCTGAGACAGCGACTGCAATCTTGAATTGAGCGCCATAGATGTCAGGCGAGCTACGCAAGATGTGGTACGTAGTGGATTCGGGGTAAAATCTGCCGAATATCAGGGGTGGACGGTGAAGGCCCTGTCTTTGCGTTGGAATTGCGTCGATCTCGGTTGAAAACTACGACGGTGAGGTCTTACGGAAAATTTACTCATCATTACAGGCACAATGGGAGCAGGCAAAACGGCTGTTTTAGCGGAAGCGTCTGACCTACTCTCAGAGCGGAATATTATCCATGCTGCTATCGATCTAGACGGACTTGCTCTCGCGCACCTTGGGTCATCAGCAAACAACGACAACGTGATGTATAGCAATCTTCGATCGGTCTGTTCGAATTATGCTTCTCTGGGAGTGAAACGAGTCTTACTTGCACGAGCCGTCGAGAGCATCGACGAATTAAAAACCTGTAAGCGCGCTGTTTTTGCCTCGGAGACCATTGTCTGCCGTCTTACTGCTAGCATCGAAGCAATGCAACAGCGCGTTAAACTCAGGGAATCAGGCGTTTTGTGGCGGAAATATGTTGATCGGGTCGCGAGGCTAAATGACATTCTCGACCGAGCACACTTAGAGGATTTCTCAGTTACAAACGAGAACCGAGCATTGACTGACGTTGCGCAGCGGGTGCTTCTTGAGGCGGGTTGGATTTCGAACTGATTGGGTCCACCATATTGTGCTCTTAGTGTGTGTATGCGTCGAGGCGAGTACAGGCCAAATAAACTGCGATCAGCGTTAGCGAGAGAGTTCACAAATCCAGTTCACTTCCCAAGTTTTGCCGCCGTCGGGGGAAAACGACTGCTCCATGCGCGCGGACTGGGGTGAAATGTTGAGCCAGACGTAACGCACCAAGATGGCGCGACCTTTGAAATCTTCCTGATCGAAGAACTCGCCGCGAGTTCCGGTGAAGCCTCCAACCACGGGAGGCAGGCCGAGGGTTCCGTTATCGACATCGACCAGGTAGATGCTCCATTGATGAGATGTTGGATTGTAGAGGCGAAGTGTTTGCGCCTTGATGTGAAGTTTCTTGTCGGTGCTGGTGACATCGAATTCTTCGAAGTTGGCATTGCTGTCGAGAAGTTTCTTGTGGTTTGAGATGCCGTCATATTCGATCCATACATTCGAATTGTTCAGGCGTTCGGGCAGGCGGCGGACATGAGCCTTCCAGTTGCCGATGAGGAAATCGAAATCGTGTGAGCCGTCGCGCTGAGGAAGGTTGGCGGGAATGGAAGTGGTTTGGGCGAGGGTCAACGCCGGAAATGATAAGCCGATCACAATTAGCACGAGGAAGGTGGCCGTGCTGCTCTTCATAGCTTGCTCTCCTTGATTTCGGACGCTACAGGATGTGTTCTCGTTAGCGGAGTTCGTGAAAGCAGGCGTCAATGTTTTACATCAAGGTTCGTACATCGTTTTGAATATTGCAGTGTTCACCAGTGCCTCAAAATCGTCAGCAAAATTCATACCGCGCACATTGCGGGCAGCGTAAGACGACCGGGTATGATTGATTTGACTCCACTCACAATTGTAAATAGGTGCTCGAATGATCTTTCGGCGTGTTCATGCGGCCTGTCTCATTCTGTTGCTGGTGATATGTTGCGTTGCTCAACCGGCGGACGAACTCCAAAAAATCACCAATCAATTGGCCTCATCGGTGCTAATGGGTCCATCTATGCTCACATTGTGGGAGCTTTCTGACGGATTTGGCGGCCGTTTGAGCGGTTCGGCGGCATACCAGGCATCGGCCGAATGGGCGCTAAAGAAG
The DNA here is from genome assembly GCA_036265385.1 of Terriglobales bacterium. Lineage (GTDB taxonomy): Bacteria > Acidobacteriota > Terriglobia > Terriglobales > Acidobacteriaceae > DATAPD01. Next base: position 108,581 of record DATAPD010000070.1, on the reverse strand, counting down.
TTTGCCAGCTATGGTCTGCAAAACGTCCACTACGAACCCTTTGAGATACCAAACGGATGGCAGCGGGGCACGGCGCGCGGAGAGTTGATCGCACCAATGGTGCGACCTTTGCACGTGGCTTCAATTGCGTGGTGTCCGTCCACACCCGAAGGCGGGATCGAAGGCGAAGTCGTCGTAGTGGATGACTTGTTGCCTGACCATATCAAGTCGCAGGCGGCACAAATCAAGGGCTGCATCGTGTTGCTGGACACCTCGAGGGCATTTGAGCAGGCCTGATAAAAGCCTTGCCTGTTTTGTTTGCTTCTTACCCTTATCTCAAGGACGCTGGCGCACTAGGGATTCTTTATCCTGACCGGGAAAAAGACAACGTACTTAACGCTCACGATTCCATATTTGGCGCCAAGATGAACCCATTACCTGATTTTGAGGTTGGCATGGAGGACGCCAAGTTGCTCCGCCGTTTGCTCGATGCCAAGCAGACGGTTCGGGTCAAACTGGAAGCCGACAACAAAATTTCGGGCGCTACGGTCGTAAACAACGTCATTGGAGAAATCCGCGGCAGCGAGCATCCCGACGAATGGATTTTGATTGGTGCACATTTGGACTCGTGGGATTTCGGCACAGGAGCACAAGACAACGGTACTGGAAGTGCCATGGTCCTTGAAGCGGCACGTGCGATCGCCGCGCTGGGTCATGCTCCGCGCCGTTCCATCCGCTTCGCGTTGTGGGGCGGGGAAGAACAAGGCATGCTTGGATCCTTCGCTTACACCCAGGCGCACGCCAATGAATTGAAGAAGTGCATTGCCGCGCTGAACACCGACAACGGCGCTGGGCATCCCAAGGGCTGGAAGGTGGAGGGCCGCTCAGATCTGGTCGACAACCTCAAGCCCATCAGCACCAAATTCTTGCGAGACCTGAGCGGCGACGGGTTGTCGATGGAAGTGACATACGACAGCGACCATGGTCCATTCATGCTGAGAGGTATACCGACCCTGTATTTGGAAGTGGATATGTCGCACTACATGGAAATCCATCACAAATCCAGTGATACCTTCGATAAAGTCGACCCGCTTAACTTCAAGGCAGATGCTGCCATCGTCTCCGTAACAGCGTATGTCCTGGCGAGCAATGAGGCTTCGATTGCTCCGCATCTTGATCACGACGCCGTCGGCGAGATCGTCAAGATGGCCGGAATCGAAGAACTGCTAAAGGCACAACACGTGTGGAAGCCCTGATCGCGATTGGAGAATGCACCGGCTTTTTCGCGTCCTGCTTTTATGCACAACATATTCTCCACGGCCAGATGGTGCTATCAGGAGACCGGTAATAATGAACTTGACCGTGATTGTGTTTCGACCACTGCATCGGTGATGCGAGTTACGATGCGGATCAACCCGATGGAATCGAGGCTTCACAAGTGGCTGGGCCCGCGGATCTCGGGAGGAGCACCGAGATCCATGAAGCGGGAATCGCGGGCCTCGTCTCGTACGGAACTGAGCGCCACCGTGACCTCTCGGATGTAATACCAGATGCCCGCCAACAGGCAAATCATTGCACCCACAAATACGGACACCGCCAGCAGCGCAGCTTTCTTCCAGTACAGGCCGAAGCCTAAGAGCAGACACGACGCGATTGTCCCAGCCAGAGAGATCAGCGTCAGCATAAAACAGCGGCGGATCAATTCCGCGCGCTGCTCGATGGAAAGGATCTGGGCAGTGTAGGCGTCTGCTTCATGGACTCTGCCGGTCTTTGCCGCATCGTGCTTGGCATGCACGTATTGGCGGAGCCGGCTGACGATGCCCATCAGGCGCACGTTGATGGAGAGAATCAGCAGAGCAGTAGCGGAAAAGAAGATGGCGGGCGCAACAAATGCTTGAAAAAGACGACCAATGTCATTCACAGAGACGCCCCCAAGGAGACTGGCAGGATCGCATTTTTGGTAACGAAAACGAACAGAATAGTGCATCGTCGGAGTGCAAGCAGTTCAGTGAGCGATTGGCGTATGTCAACTTAAGTGGTTGATGTCGTTCATGCATCGACAGTGCCCAAATTGGTCTGTAGAGATTTGTCAAAGCAAGAACTTTTTCGCCGTGGCCCTGTTCTTACTTGTGGGGTGATTTATGACGAAGATCATTGAGTTCTTTGTACCAAGTAGCTTCAAAAAACGGGCAGAGAAATGGATCCCGCCGGAAGAACACGGGAAGGTGATTCCATTCAGTCTGCCAAGAAAGTCCGCTTGAATGGATGAAAGTCACAGTTCTCTGAACGGTCTAGGGGCTGACTTTGGGGCATAAAGAAATGGCCGGAGAGTGGAATCTCCGGCCAGGTGTTTTGAGGGCTATTGACCGATGCGCTCGAAGAAGAGACAGATCGATTCAATGCCGCGATAGAAGTTCGGGATATGGAACTTCTCGTTCGGGGCGTGCAGATTGTCGTCGGGAAGACCGAAGCCCATCATCACGCTTGGAATTTTCAGGATGTCCTGAAAATCAGTAACGATTGGAATGGAGCCGCCGGAGCGGATGAAGACAGTGTCTTTCTTAAAGACATCGTGCATGGCAGCGGTGGCGGCGCGAATGTATTCGTTATCGGTCGAGACGACACAAGCAGGGCCTTTGCTCCAGACCTTGATCTTGGTGTCGATTCCTTTCGGGGTGAGCTTCTTCACGTACTTGGTGTAGCGGTCGAGAATGTCGTCGGGATCTTGATTCGGAACTAGTCGCATCGAGACTTTTGCGGCAGCTTTGGCAGGGATGACTGTCTTCGCCCCGGGCGCAACGAATCCCCCGGGCATGCCGTGAACTTCGAGCGTGGGACGTGCCCATGTGCGATACAGGACGGAGAATCCGGGTTCGCCGGTTAGAACTTTCGATCCGACTTCAGTCTTGCGGTAGTGCTCTTCGTTGAAGGGCAGGCGCTTCCAGGCTTTCAATTCGTCGCCGGTCGGAGCTTTGACTTTGCTGTAGAAGCCAGGGATTAACACTTTGCCCTTGGGATCTTTTAGCTTGCTGATGATCTCGATGAGAGCAAAGAACGGATTGGGTGCGGCACCGCCGTACATTCCCGAGTGAAGGTCGGTTTTGGCGCCGAAGGCTTCGATTTCGGTGTACACCAGGCCACGCAAGCCGACGCAGAGTGTAGGGAGATTGGGTGCGAACAATTCTGTGTCGCAGACCAGGGCGAAATCCGCTTTGAGTTTTTGTTTCTGCTTCCGCACGTACTCGGCGATGGATTCTCCGCCTACTTCCTCTTCACCTTCGAAAATGATCTTCACGTTGATGGGCAGCTTGCCGCCGTTCGCGTTCATTAGTGCTTCGAGAGCTTTCACTTCCATCCACAGCTGACCTTTGTCGTCGACTGCACCGCGCGCGTAAATGTTCGAATTTCGCTCGGTGGGCTCGAAAGGTGGAGAGAGCCACTCGTCGAGCGGGTCCGGCGGTTGCACATCGAAATGCGCATACATCAGAACGGTCGGTTTTCCGGGAGCATGGAGCCAGTCTGCGTAGAGAAGAGGATGGCCCTTGGTCTCGATGAGTTCGACGTTTTCCATTCCGATGCGGCGCAGTTCGTTCGCTACGAACTCCCCGGCTTTGCGAACATCGCCCTTGTGCTCGTCCAAAGTGCTGACGCTGGGAATGCGGAGAAGATCTTTCAGCTCGTTCAAGAATCGCTGTTGATTATCGCGGGCAAAACTGACTGCAGGTGAAGCCATAGGAGTGTGTCCTTTCTAGGAGGCGGAAAATTGCAAAACTCTCAAAAATGGCCGTAAAAACGCCTCAGTATACCTGAATGGCAGATGTGAGTATGTGATACCTAGCCGCAGATGACGCGTCCCAAACGGTTAGACGCTGAAGGAAGCTGGGAAGTCACCTCGGAGATCGCGAAGAGGGAAAGTTATCTGCTTAGGCGGCCTTGCCACCGAAACGGAGCAGGGAAAAGCGATCCAGGTCGAAATCGAGGCGCGCTCCCGAAATCAGCTGGGTCATAATTTTTGCAGTGGCAGGGGCGAGAAGGATCCCATCGCGGTAATGGCCGGCAGCGACGTAGTAACCCGCGATCGCGGTTGCGCCAAGAATGGGAAGTGAATCTGGAGTTCCGGGACGCAGGCCGGCCCAAGCTTCCAGGATTCGTCCGTCCTTGAGTTCAGGAAGTAATTCGAGCGCGGACTGATGGAGGCGCTTGATGGTTTCTGGGACGGTCTGCTTGTCGAACCCTGCTTCTTCGAGCGTCGCGCCAATGGCGAGCAAACCATTACTGCGAGGAATCAGATAGACATTCGGGGCCCGGACAACATGCCTCAGCAGGTTCTTGGAAGGCATGGTGACAGACAGCATCTGCCCTTTGACGGGACGGGTTGGAATTGGAACCGGCGAGATCTCACCTGCCCAAGCGCCAGCGCAATTGATAACAATTGCCGACGCGAAACTGGTCTTAGTGGTCTTTACGCCAGTGACCGCGTCAGATGAAACGGTAATCGAGACAACGGGATCGCCAGAAGAAAAGTCGACCTCGCGGTGACGTGCGGCCTTGATGCAAGCCGGGAGCAAAGTCCGCGGATCGACACATTTCTCGTTCAAAAATACTGCCGGACGATTCAATGTGGCGAGCGCCGGTTCGAGCTCGCGCAGCTTAGCAGGAATCAGAGTCTTCCACTCAGAGTCTGGTTTTTGCAGGACTAAGGCGTGAACGGGAAAGAGGATTGTCCCGAATTCGCGGAAATCGATGTTCAAGCCGGATTCGTCATGCAGTTCGTGCACCCACTCCGGAAACATATTGGCGCTGGCGTTCGCCAAAGGCTGCAAGAGCTTTGGTATCTCGTCGCCCTGGTTGGCCAGCATTCCACCGGCGGCATAGCTAGCTTCCCGGCCGAGCTCTCCACGTTCGATCAGGAGCACACTTCGACCGGTCTTGCGTAGTTCGATGGAGAGAGCTAATCCGATCACGCCACCGCCGACAACGATGACATCCCAGGTTTTCACTGCATTGCCTCGATAAACATTGTAGCGAAGGCGCATCGGACAAGACCGTTCGTTCTTCCCTGGTAATTGACAGGCGGAGGTCTGTGCTCAAGAATAGTTTTATCGTTCCGACATTTTCTTGGGGAGGCGCCTGTTTATGGAAGACGGCGACGTGCGTGTAGTGCATTCGGATGAGAGCAGCAATACGGGAAAGTGGATCATGCTGGCGGTCGCGATTCTATATGTGGCCGGTTCGCTCTTTCTGCTGTTCACCATGCGCAGCAAGCTGGACGCGATGGCGAAAGAGCAAGCTGACAGCAAGGTTCAAGTTGCGGAGTTGTCCAAGAGAATGCAGGCAGCTGAAGCCGACTCCGAGGCACTCGCGTCGCAGGTGGGCTTGACGAAGAAAGAGCTGGCGGCACGCTCCGCGGAATTGCTAAGACAGCAGCGTGCGGCCGAGGCCCGACTATCGGAGCAACAAAAGAAGGACATCAGCGCCGTCACCGGGGAAGTGGCCGGAGTAAAAACTGACGTTGGCGGAGTCAAGACGGATGTGGCCAACACCAAGTCAGATTTGGAAGCGACGAAAGCGAAGCTGGAAAGCGCGGTTGGCGACCTCGGGGTGCAGAGCGGCTTGATCGCTCACACCCGAGACGATCTGGAGGTCTTGAAACATAAAGGCGATCGCAACTATTACGAATTTACTTTGCTGAAGGGTGCCAAGCCTCAGCCGGTGTCGACAGTCAGTTTGCAATTGAAGAAGACAGACCCGAAAAAGGGTAAGTTCACGATGAACGTCACCTCCGATGACAAGACCATCGAGAAAAAGGACAGGAACCTGAGCGAACCCATCCAGTTCTATAGTGGCCGTGACCACATGCTTTACGAGCTGGTGGTATGGACGATCGATAAGAACAAAGCGGGTGGGTACCTAAGCACGCCTAAGAACGCGCCGGTGCCGATATCGGCGACGAGGCCTACGCAATAGGGTGGGGCCGGGTCGGTTTAACATGAGCGCCAAGTTTTGAGTGCAACACCTCTTGTTCTCGTGTTGACACATGCGCAACAAATGATGTTAGTATGCTGGCCGTTCTCCCAAGGACCCAGGGATGATCTCGCGGCCGAGACAGGGTGTTTCCCCACACGTAAAAGGAGGCGGTTCGGAAGACCGCCTACGACCGTGGAGCACGGACCTTGAGCACCGTGTTGCGGCGGCCAGCGAGAAGCTGAATCCACGGCGCCGCAGGCTGGTGCAGGCTATCCTGGAAAATCCGGAAGACACCTACTTTCTCTCCTCCCGTGAACTCGCGCGACGGTTTGGAGTCGATGCTGCGACAATCGTGCGCACCATCCAGGTGCTCGGCTATGAGCAGTTTTCAGATTTTTCTGCGGACCTGCGCTCGTATTTCGTCACGCGGATTACGCCATACAAGGTGATGAAGGCGGCCACGCGCGGCAAGCGCAGCCTTGAAGATCACGTAGAGCAGAGCTTGCAAATGGAATCGCAAAATCTGCTGGCGCTTGATTCGAGCCTTGCTCCGGCACAGATTGTGGAATTGGCTCGCAGGATCGATCGCGCGCACCGGGTCGTGGTGGTGGGTGTCGATCTTGCTTATTCGCTTTCCTGGTTCCTAGCATACGGGCTGAGTTGGCTGGGATACACTGCCGAGGCGCCAGTAGGAAGTTCCGGGAATCTGCAGCACCGAGTCCGGCTTCTTAGCAAGCAGGATCTGTTGATTGCGATCAGTTTCGGCCGCTGCCTACGCGATACCGTGGATGCGGTGCAGACCGCCAATTCGCTTGGAGCACCAACGTTCGGTATTACGGATAACGGTGGGTCGCCGATTGCGCGATTCTGCGACGATCATTGGGTCGTGTCGGTGACCAATCCAACCTTCAACGGATCGTACGTAGCACCGATGGCTGCGATGGATGCGATCCTGGTAGCGTGCGCCCATATACGTCCGAAGCGGTCGCTCGAACTCCTGCGCCGTAAGGATGAGGAGGATATCGCCACCCAACGTTGGTTCACTCCCAACTCTCCCGCCGGTTGATTCAAACATGACAGGAAAACCTTCCATCGTGATACGCGACGTGCAGACCTTCGCTGAAATCCAGCAAGTAGAGGAGGTCGAGCGCGAAGTCTGGGTACTGGCGGACCTCGATATCAGTCCGACGACTCTGCTGGTTGCGATCAAAGAGGCGGGGAATATCATGATCGGCGCGTTCGACGGGAAGAGGATGGCCGGTTTTGCGCTAGGTTTTTGGGGCCAGGAGAATGGGCGTCATACGATTCACTCTCACATGCTGGCTGTGCGCGAAGAATATCGCGATCACGATTTGGGATATCGGCTGAAACTGGCGCAACGCGAGCGGGCGTTATCAATGGGTGCTCGCGAGATGACGTGGACATTCGATCCGCTGCAGAGCCGTAATGCGCACCTGAATTTTGCGAAGTTGGGCGTGGTGAGTGAAAGCTATCGGGTCGATTTCTATGGACCCCAGACATCAAGCGTCCTGCATCAGAACGGGACCGATCGGTTATGGGTGCGATGGTTGTTGGCTAGCCGTCGCGTAGAACAACGCGCAAAGGGACAGAACAATCGGACGGAAATGCTGGATACCTTGACTCACCTGCAGCCACTGGTTGCCTTCAATGCGAAAGCTCAGCCAGAGCGAAACGATTTGTTGGAAGCCGTGGGTCGACAACGCATCGCGATCGAAGTGCCCAGCGATATTCTCTCAATCGAGAAAGACGACGTTGGCTTGGCGCGCGCATGGAGGGAAGCGACTCGCTGGGCGTTTCTCGAATCCATAAAAGCAGGATTTTTCGTGGCCGAGTTTTGCGCCCTGATTCGGGGAAGACAGGGTCCGGGGGCCTACATTCTGCAAAAAGGTCCGCTGAGTGAATACGTGCCAGATTTCTGACCTAGTTAAGAGCCGTTATTCATCAAGCGCCAGGATTCGCGTCCAGTCACGGTGACGTGCTGAATGCTTTTAACCGCTCGCATATATTGAGCGCGCTCGAAGGCGCTCGGATCTGGGCACTTGCGCTGGCTCATGCTGCCTTGCATCTGACGCACGCTATCGTATTCGTGCGAATCCATCCATTCGCGAACGCCGCGCTCCAGAAATCGCAGATGACTGATCCCGTTACGCAGCAGTGTGGAACAGAGCATCGTGACGTTGGCCCCCACCATAAGTAGCTTGATGACATCTTCTGCTTCGTGAACACCGCCGGTCGCGGCTAAGCTGGCTCCTAGACGCCCATAAAGGATCCCGATCCATGTGAGGGGAAGCCGCATCGCTTGCGCGGTGCTGAGCAGGACATTCGGGGTGACTTCAAGCTCACTGAGATCGATATCGGGTTGATAGAAACGATTGAAGAGCACCAGGCCGTCTGCGCCGGCTCTGTCGAGGCGCTGCGCCATGTTGGCCAGATTGCTGAAGAATGGCGAAATTTTAACCGCTACGGGAATCGTGACTGCTGACTTTACGGCGCTGACGATATCGAGATACTGCTGTTCGACGTGTGCCGAGGTAACGGCCGGATCCGTGACAATCCGATAGATGTTGCATTCGAGGGCATCAGCCCCTGCCTGCTGGATCTGCTTTGCGTAGTCGATCCATCCTCCCACGGTGGTGCCGTTCAGGCTGGCGATCACCGGGATGTCGACGGCATCTTTTGCCTGGCGGATGTGATTCAGGTAGCCCTCGGGGCCGAGGTGAAACTCGTGAGGCTCCGGAAGGAATGACGTGGCCTCGGCAAAACTCTCAGTTCCAGCAGAAAGGTGATGGTCCAGTTCGTACGTTTCCTGACGTAGCTGCTCCTCGAAAAGGGAATAGAGAACGACCGCGGATGCACCCGCGTCTTCGAGGCGGCGAATGGTCGCCACCTCCTGCGAGAGCGGCGAGGCGGAGGGAACCAAGGGAGAGTTGAGATTTAGTCCGAGATAGGTTGTCGAAAGATCAATCATGGGTGCTCCGGTATTCCCTCGTAGTTGCGTAAACCAAGCAGCTCAATCAGCAGCTTTAGATTCAAACTGACGCTTGGACAGGTACTCGTAGAAGCGATAGCGGACTTCGGCATCGTGCTGAGCTTGAGCCCAAAGTTTCTTGGCGTCTTCCGGTTTGCTCTTGGTGAGCATCTTGAAGCGCGTTTCCATCAACAAAAAGTCCTGAACTTTCTTGGTGGGCGTGCGCGAATCAAGCGTAAGTGGGTTCTCGCCCGCTTCTGCACGCTCGGGATGATAGCGGTACAGGAGCCATTGTCCGGATTCGACCGCGGCTTTCTGGTCCGACATGCCAGTTGTCATGTTGATGCCATGGGCGATGCAGTGCGAGTAGGCAATGATCAGGCTCGGGCCTGGATAGGCTTCTGCTTCCAGGAAGGCTTTAAGCGTGTGCTCGTCCTTGGCTCCCATGGCTACGCTGGCGACATAAACGTTGCCGTAGCTCATGGCCATTAAACCCAGGTCTTTCTTTGGAGCGGGTTTTCCGCCGGCAGCGAACTTTGCAACGGCAGCGCGAGGAGTAGATTTCGAGGACTGGCCACCGGTGTTCGAATAAACCTCAGTGTCGAGGACCAGTAGGTTGACGTTGCGACCACTCGCCAGAACGTGATCAAGGCCACCGTAGCCGATGTCATACGCCCAGCCGTCACCGCCAACGATCCACACGCTTTTGCGGACTAACATATCGGCCACCGCGAGAAGTTGACGCGCTTCGGGCGAGTCGAGTTTTTCGAGACGCTTCTTGAGTTCCGCGATGCGCAAACGCTGTTCGAAAATGTCCGCCTCGTCTTTTTGGGACGCCGCGAGGATTGCAGAGGCAAGTTCTTCGCCGACCGCTCCGCCTAACTTCTGCAATAGTTCGCGCGCGTATTCGGTTTGCTTGTCGATGGAGAGACGAAATCCGAGTCCAAATTCGGCATTGTCCTCAAACAGCGAGTTTGACCACGCGGGGCCACGCCCGTCTGCGTTCTTACTCCAGGGCGTGGTCGGCAGGTTGCCACCATAAATCGATGAGCAACCGGTGGCATTCGCGATTACAGAGCGATCCCCGAAGAGTTGCGATAGAAGTTTGAGGTAAGGAGTCTCGCCACAACCAGAGCAAGCTCCGGAGAATTCGAACAAGGGCTCCTGCACCTGCTGTTGACGGATGGTAGTGACCTTGATGTTGCGACGGTCCAGTTCTGGAATCTTCAGGAAGAAGTTCCAGTTCTCACGCTCAGGCACGCGCAGCGGCGGCTGGGGAACCATGTTAATGGCTTTGAGGCGCGTTTCTGTCTTGTTCTTAGCGGGGCAGATATCCACGCAGATGCCGCAGCCTGTGCAGTCCTCGGGCGCGACCTGAATCGTGTACTTCATGCCGGTCCATTCCTTGTCACGGGCGTCTGTGGATTTAAATGTGGAGGGAGCGTCGGCGAGCAACTGTCCCTCGTAAACCTTGATGCGAATGACGGAGTGCGGACAAACCATGGCGCACTTGCCGCATTGGATACAGGTTTTCGTGTCCCACTCAGGAATTTCGAGGGCCAGGTTGCGTTTTTCCCACTGTGCTGTGCCGGTGGGGAAGGTTCCATCGACCGGGAAGGCACTTACCGGAAGCTCATCGCCGCGATTGCCGTAAATGACACCGAGCACGTTCCGTTCAAATTCTGGAGCTTCAGCGGGGAATGGGGGAGGCATTTCGATCGTGCTGGAAGCTGATTTAGGAACTTCGACTTCAAAGAGGTGGGCGAGCGTCTCGTCCACGGCTTTCATGTTCTTCTGGACGATGTCTTCGCCTTTACGTCCGTAGGTGTCACGGATGGATTTGCGAATGGCTTCGATCGCTTCGTTTCCGGGGAGCACTTTCGAGATTGCGAAGAAGCAGACCTGAAGAATCGTATTCATGCGGCTGCCCATGCCGGTGTCACGCGCGACTGAGTAGCCATCGATGACGTAGAACTTTGCTTTTTTGGCGATCAGTTGGTCCTGCACTACGCGGGGCAGTTTCTCCCACACTTCTTCTTTGCTAAAGGGGCTATTCAGCAGGAATGTGCCGCCAGTAACGAGAGAACTGAGCATGTCGTAGCGATCAAGGAATATCCACTGATGGCAGGCGATGAAGTTTGCCTTCGAAACCAGATAGGTGGAACGAATAGGCCGCGGACCGAAGCGCAGGTGAGAGACGGTTACAGCACCCGACTTCTTCGAGTCATAGACGAAATAGCCTTGCGCGTAGTTGTCGGTGTTTTCGCCAATAATCTTGATGGAATTCTTGTTGGCGCCAACCGTGCCGTCCGCGCCTAGTCCATAAAACAGAGCTCGTACGACATCGTCACTTTCCGTTGAAAAAGTGGGGTCGCAGGTGAGACTGGTGTGGCTTACATCGTCCTGGATGCCGACGGTGAAGTGATTGCGCGGGGCTGCGACCGCGAGATTGTCGTAGACCGCCTTCACCATCGCGGGCGTGAACTCTTTTGAGGAAAGACCGTACCTGCCGCCCACCACGAGTGGCATCGTCTTCAGGCTGCCGAGTCCGAGGCGAAGCCCTTCGTGGAGTCCATTAACGATATCGAGGTAGAGGGGATCCGCGGCGGATCCCGCTTCTTTCGTGCGGTCTAGTACAGCGATGCTACGGACGGTGGCGGGCAATGCCGCCACCAGGTGTTCGACGGAGAAAGGCCGGAAGAGACGGATTTTCAGGAGCCCAACTTTTTCACCACGCGCATTGAGGTAGTCGACGGTTTCGTGGACTGCTTCGGCTCCCGAGCCCATGATGACGATCACTCTGTCTGCATCGGGCGTGCCGGTGTAATCGAAGAGGTGATAAGAACGGCCGACGATGGCAGCGAGCCTGTCCATTGCGGCTTGCACTTTTTTGGGGCATGCGCTGTAAAACGGAGTGGAGGTTTCGCGGATTTGAAAGAAGACATCGGGGTTTTGGGCGGTGCCGCGCAGTACGGGGTGGTCAGGCGATAGAGCGCGCCGACGATGTTCGATGACGCGATCCATGTTGATCATGGCGCGCATGTCATCTTCGTTCAGCATTTCGATCTTGTTGACTTCGTGGGAGGTTCGGAAGCCATCGAAGAAATGGAGGAAGGGAATACGCGACTCCAGCGCGGAAGAATGCGCGATGAGAGCCATGTCCATCGCTTCTTGAACGGAATTGGAACAAAGCATGGCCCAACCCGTGGTCCGGCACTGCATAACATCGCTGTGGTCGCCAAAGATTGAAAGGGCATGTGTTGCGATGGTACGAGCCGAAACATGGAAGGCCGTGGGCGTCAGTTCGCCGGCGATCTTGTTCATGTTAGGGATCATCAGCAGCAGACCCTGAGACGCGGTGAACGTGGTCGCAAGGGAACCGGTCTGGAGCGCTCCGTGGACGGCCCCGGCGGCACCGCCTTCACTTTGCATTTCAATCACATGTGGCACGCTGCCCCAAACATTGGGGATACCTTCCGAGGCCCACTGATCTGCCCATTCGCCCATATTGGACGACGGTGTAATGGGATAAATCGCAATGACCTCGTTGACACGGTACGCGACATTAGCGACCGCCTCGTTGGCGTCCATAGTCTTAAACTTGCGTTTCATCGGTGTCCTTCGGTTCCGCGGATTAATCCCTCGCGGGAGTAGGTAAATCATCGCGTGTCAAAGGGTTCCAAGTATGAGATTGGGATCACTTTCGATTGTGATGAAAATCACAACAGTGCCGCTCCCACGCGAAGCTGTACCGGTGGCTTGCAAGTAGTTAGCAATATTGCTATATTGTTAAATATGAAATCTGTGGGTAATGCTTTCAGGGCGTTAGCAGACCCTACCCGTCGCCAGATCCTCCAGGAACTCAAGAATGGGGAACTGTCGGCTGGTGACATCGTGGCCCGGTTTTCTATATCCGGGCCATCGATTTCACGACATCTTTCGATCTTGAAAAATGCGGAACTCGTTTCGGAAAGACGAGAGGCGAACAAGATCTTCTATCAGTTGGAGAAAGAAAATCTCACCTTGGCGATTGGAGACTTTCTGAGCTCCGTTTGTCCCACTCAGATTTTGGCGCGGCACCAAAGAAAACAGTAAGGAGGGGATATGAGGATTGCCATTACAGGTGCGTCGGGCTTTGTGGGCCATCACTTGGCGCGTCAGCTATCGATTTCAGGGCACGAACTTGTTCTGATGGGAAGAACGTGGCGACACGGGGGAACTCTTCCCAATGCAACCCTATGCCAAGCTAGTCTGGCAGATATCAACTTGCTGGAAAGAGCTTTTGCAGGATGCGATGCTGTCGCTCACTGCGCTGGCATCAACCGCGAAATTGGCAATCAGACCTATGAGCGCGTGCACATCAAGGGTACGGCCAATGTGGTCAAAGCTGCACAGGCGGTGGGAGTGAGCAAGATCGCACTAATTAGTTTTTTGAGAGCGCGGCCTAATTGCGGATCTAAATATCACGAATCGAAATGGGCGGCGGAGGAGATTGTGCGTTCGTCGGGTTTGAATTACATCATCGTCAAGGCAAGCATGATCTTCGGTCGAGGCGATCATATGCTTGATCATCTCAGCCATTCCATCAGCACGTTCCCATTGATCGCAACCGTTGGTTTTCGACCAAAAAATATTCGACCACTTGCGATTGACGATTTAGTTCGTTTTCTGGAAGTCGCTTTGACGGATCCAGCCATATCAAACAAGACGATTGCGCTGGTCGGGCCTGAGGAATTGCAGCTTAGCGATGCTGTCCGGCGAGTGGCACATGTTTTGAGAAAACGGGTTTTTCTTATTCCTGCTCCGGTTTGGTTTCACTATGTGCTCGCACAAGTCTTCGAATGGACGATGAAAATCCCACTTGTTGCCAAAGCTCAGATACGCATTCTCTCGGAAGGAGTGGTTGAACCTGCAGAGCCCTGCGATGCGGTTCCCGTCGCCTACGCGCCCCAGATTTCTTTTGAGGCGTCTGCAATTCGCAATGGACTTCCCGCGCCGGGGCCCTTTGGGCTAAAGGACCTAAGGTGTTGTTTCGCACATGAACGGTGATGGCAGAACATCCGATCATTCTTTACGACGGCGTGTGCGGATTGTGCAACCGGTTCGTGCAATTTGTGTTGCGGCACGACAGGCGTGGGCTCTTCCGTTTTGCAGCTCTGCAGAGCGTCTTCGGGCAGGCGGCGTTGATCCGGGGCGGGTTGGAAGCGGCGAATGTAAAGACTGTTTACGTCATCGTTCCGTCAGAGGGTGGAGAGAGGTGTCTTTCCAAATCGGAAGCCGCCCTGTTCGTCATGAAGGAACTTGGTGGGCTGTGGGGCGTGCTAGCTTCACTCAGCCGGTTCTTTCCAAGATCCGTTCGCGACTGGACGTATGATCTTGTGGCTCGAAACCGGTATCGAATATTCGGCCGTTACGAGACTTGTCCGGTTCCCAGCCCGGAAGTGCGCAGCCGGTTCTTAGATCAACCTTAGAGAAGCGATTGTAAAAGCAGCGCCGCGTGGCTAAGGCAACGCCTGGCACAGTAGAATCGGCAATGCCCCGAGAGGTCATTTTTTATTCGGAAGAGGGTGTCATTGATGGCAGATAAAGGGCTCAATCCTAATCCTGACAGTAGCATCGATTCCGTACTTCAGGAGCAGCGCAAGTTCGAGTGTCCAGAAGAGTTCCGCCAGAAGGCGCACATTCAGACACTTGAGGAATATGAGCGGCTGTACCGCGAGTCTGTGGACTCGCCGGAGACTTTCTGGGCGCGAGCCGCCAGTGATCTTCACTGGTTCAAGAAGTGGGACAAAGTGCTCGACTGGAATGCGCCTTGGGCGAAGTGGTTTTCCGGGGGTCAAATCAATCTTTCCTACAACTGTCTTGACCGACATGTGAGTGGGCCTCGCAAGAACAAAGCGGCAATCATATGGGAGAGCGAACCAGGCGAAGTTCGAACTCTGACGTATCAACAGCTGCACAAAGAAGTGCAGAAGTTCGCGAACGTGCTGAAGTCTCTTGGGGTACGGAAGGGCGATCGAATTGCCATTTACATGGGCATGACACCGGAACTGCCGATTGCGATGCTGGCGTGCGCGAGGATCGGTGCACCGCATACGGTGGTGTTTGGAGGATTTTCTTCGAACGCGCTGGTGGATCGCATTCATGATTCGCAAGCAGTGGCCGTCCTCACGCAAGATGGTTCGTATCGACGAGGGGCGGAAGTGAAGCTGTTTCCTGCAGTGGAGGAAGCGCTGAAGACCTGTCCGTCTGTGAAGCACGTGATCGTCTACAAAAGGACAGGCACGCCGATCAACATGCAGGCTGGCCGCGACCACTGGTGGCATGAACTGATGGCGAAGGCCTCGGATGAATGTCCTGCTGAGCCGCTCGATGCAGAGCACCCGCTCTACATTCTCTACACCTCCGGAACAACCGGGAAACCGAAGGGAGTGGTGCACACGACGGCTGGCTACTCTGTCGGGACATATCTCTCGACGAAGTGGGTGTTCGATCTGAAGGAGGAAGATACCTATTGGTGCACCGCCGATATTGGATGGGTCACCGGCCACAGCTATATCGTGTACGGGCCCTTGCAGAATGGCGCTACAAGTCTGATGTACGAGGGGGCGCCGAACTTTCCGGACTTCGATCGTTTTTGGGACATCATCGATCGGCATCACGTGAACGTCTTCTACACCGCGCCGACCGCGATCAGAACCTTCATCAAGTGGGGGGATGAGTGGCCCAAGAAACATAAGCTCGATAGTTTGCGTTTACTCGGGACCGTTGGCGAGCCGATCAATCCCGAAGCATGGATGTGGTATCGGGATGTGATTGGAAAAGGGAAGTGTCCGATTGTGGATACCTGGTGGCAAACGGAAACGGGCGCAATCATGATCGCGCCGCTTCCCGGCGTCGTCGCAACGAAACCGGGATCAGCGACCCGGCCGTTCTTCGGCGTGGTACCAGAAATCGTCACCATGGATGGGCAGCCTGTGCCCGATGGCTCAGGCGGTTACCTTGTGCTTCGGAAGCCGTGGCCCGCGATGCTGCGAACGATCTATGGCGATCCGGACCGTTATGTCCGGCAGTACTGGTCGCAGATCCCAGGTACCTACTTCACAGGGGATGGCGCTCGGAAAGATAAGGACGGCTACTTCTGGATCATGGGGCGTGTGGACGATGTCATTAATGTTTCAGGGCATCGGTTAAGCACGATGGAAGTTGAGTCGGCGCTGGTGGCGCACGATGCGGTAGCCGAGGCGGCCGTCGTAGGCCGACCGGATGAGATCAAGGGCCAGGCAATTTCGGCCTTCGTCACGCTGGAGAAGGGGAGGGAACCGAGCGACGCTTTGAAGGACGAACTGAAGAAGTGGGTGGCGAAGGAGATCGGCGCGCTGGCGCGTCCGGAGGACATCCGCTTTACGGACACATTGCCGAAGACACGGAGCGGCAAAATCATGCGACGCCTGTTACGGGAACTGGCGACATCAGGCGAGGTCAAGGGGGATACGACGACGCTCGAGGATTTCAGCGTGATTGCCAAGCTGAAGGAGGATGAAGTCTGAAGTGGGCGCTTACTAGCTCCCAGCGCCCATCATAACGATGGGCATCGTCGGGTTCGAAGAGCCGCCTTCGGGTTCAACTGTGATGGCAAAAGCTTTTGCCACAACTCCTGCCGGCAAAGAGGGATGGACGACGACGCCAGAACCGTGGGCATCCGGCTTGAACACGCCGGCTGGGATAGGCGCACCTTCGGTGGGAATCAACCAGAGCTCGTAGGTCTTCTGGGCGGGCAGGGCCGGCATGTTGCTGGCGACGAATATCAGGCGTGCGGTGTCTCGACGATAGATGGCCTTGCCCTGCGGCTGCGGCGGAGTGTTCGGAGCAGTGACTGGAACGATAACTGCATCGGGAGCGGTCAGCGTTGCGACCACTTCTTTGGCGCGCTCGAGCTCTGCCTGCTGGGACGCGGATTCGCGCTGTAGTCGTGCCACCTGGGTGGCGAGGCGGTCGCCTTCCCGCGAGAAATAGAATACAGCGAGTGCCATAGTGGCTGCGGCCGCCCATCCCAAGGGCGCCCACCACGAGAAACGGCGCTGCTCAGGAACCGTGCCCGCGCGACTCCTCGATTCGGCTTCGATCGCGTACATTAATCGCTGTTTGGCAAGTTGCGGAGGTTGCGGCCCTGAGGTCGAGAGCGCGAACAGAGACAAGTCGCCGCGCAACGCTTCCAGTTCCTGGCGGCAGGCCGAGCAGGTCTCAAGGTGGTTTTCGAGAGAGTGGCGCTCTTCACCCTCGAGCGATCCCAAGGCATACAGGGCCAGATCTTCGGCGAATTGTTCGTGCACATTCATGAATCGAAGGCTTTCCTTATGGTCAGCAAAGCGCTGCGAATCCTGGTCTTGATAGTACCGAGCGGCTCGCCAGTCTTGCTTGCAATTTCCGCATGCGTCAGGCCCTCGAAAAAAGCCATTTCGAGCGCGCTCTTCTGGGCCGAGGGCATGGAACCCAGAAGGCCACGAATTTTCCCGATGGCGCTCCTGCGTTCCGCTTCTGACGCTAGGTCAGGCTGGGCCGAGACGATTACTTCTTCGATGTCCGTTTCTGACCGCCGCTTGCGCAATGCGTCAATAGCGCGGTTCCGCGTGATCACCGACAGCCATGCTCCCAGGCTACCGCGACTTGAGTCGAAGACCGAGGGATTGCGCCACAATTGAATGAATACTTCTTGGAGAACATCTTCTGCAGCAGCCGTGTCCGCCAAAACGCGCAGCGCAATCGCATACACTACAGACGAATAGCGGTCGTACAAAGTGGCCATCGCGCTCTGCTCTCCCGAGCGGATTGCCGATACCAGCGTGGCGTCGGACGGTATTCTTATTGTCTCGGCGCTCGTCAAGCGAAGTCTCGCGTCCTTTCTAAAGTACGCAGGAACCTGGCGATTTGGATTGCCTTAAGGTGCGCATTTTCAACGTAACGTTACCAGAAATTGATCCACATTCAATCAATGAGACGCTGGGTGATGGGCGCATAGCTATCGATCCGACGGTCACGCAGAAATGGCCAGTTGCGCCGGATGTCTTCCATGTGACGCAGATCGACGTCGCCAATCAGAATCTCTTCGCTGTCATGCGATGCTTCGACGAGCACTCTTCCAAATGGGTCGCAGAGAAACGACCCGCCCCAGAATTCCAGACCCGCTCCTGAAGCGGAATTGCCTCGGATGTTGCCGGTTTCGTGTCCGACGCGATTGACAACCCCAACGTAAACGCCATTGGCAATGGCATGGGCGCGTTGGATTGTGCGCCACGCATCGTGCTGCGCGACTCCGAATTCCGCTTTTTCTGCGGGATGCCATCCGATTGCGGTGGGATAAAACAAAACACTAGCACCCTGAAGCGCGGTCAGGCGTGCCCCTTCCGGATACCACTGATCCCAACAAACGAGCGTGCCCAATTTTCCGACTGAAGTATCGAACGTGCGATATCCCAGATCGCCGGGTGTGAAGTAATACTTCTCGTAATAGAGGGGGTCGTCCGGAATGTGCATCTTGCGATAGATGCCTTCGAGATTTCCATCCGCGTCGAAGACAGCCGCGGTGTTGTGGTAGAGACCGGGAGCGCGCTTTTCGAATAAAGAAGCAACAAGCACGACGTGATTGGCGCGCGCGGCTGCGGCGAGCTTTTCTGTGGAGGGTCCGGGAATTGGTTCTGCGAGATCGAAAAGGGCAGTATCTTCCCTCTGACAGAAATACTGGGTCTGGAAGAGTTCAGGCAAGCAGACCACTTGAGCGCCGCGGTTTGCAGCGTCGGCGACACGATCGAGAGCCTTTTTCAGATTGTCGGCGGGTTCGGGTCCGCACGACATCTGGACCAACGCCACATTGAATTTCTCTGCAGCCAAGGATGGCTCCTTTGACGACATGAGCAAATAGAATATCAAAGGAAGATTGCTGCTCGGGCTTGGATCGTGGCGAGCAATGCTTCTATCTAGTACATTAAACCTTCGCAAAAAGCCGTGTAGGGGAGGCGTTACTGTGAAGCACGGAAATCACGACGATGGCTCTGGCATCGAGCGCAAGCTGCACGACCCAGTCGAGGACAAATTAATCCCGTTGCACCCACTTGATTTGGGTCGCATCTCTTCGATCGACGATTTGGTGCGGGCCATGGCCCAGACAGCCTTCACCGGACGTCAACTGGGGGAAGCGGCGGATGTGCTCGAAGCCATGGCCCGCGACAAAGACTGCTTCGTGGTAATGACGCTGGCGGGAGCGATGACGGTGGCAAAGCAGGGGCTGATCATCGCCGATTTGATCGATCGCGGCATTGTGAAAGCCATCGTTTCGACTGGTGCGCTCATGGCGCACGGTCTGGTGGAAGCGACGGGGCGGGCGCACTTTCGCCACAATCCGGAATTTACCGATGAAGAGTTGTACGAGGCGGGATACAACCGCGTCTACGACACATTAGAGCCAGAGCAGAACCTCGATGATGTGGAGCGGGTCATCTTCAATGTGCTCGAGAAATGGGATACGGCAGAGGTGCTCTGTTCTCACAAGCTGAACAGAGCGGTGGGGGAGTACCTGGCCAAGCACGCCAAGGGGCAACGCGGCATCCTGAAGTCCGCGTACGAGAAGAATGTGCCCGTTTTTGTGCCAGCATTTACGGATTCGGAACTGGGGCTGGATTATGCACTCTCCAATCGTGAGCGCACGCGCGATAAGAAACCCCTGTTACGATTTGATCCGTTTCTCGACCTGGAATTTTTTGCAGAGACGCTTCTCAAGCAAAAGCGCCTTGGGATCTTCACAATCGGGGGCGGCGTACCGCGCAACTGGTCGCAACAGTTCGGTCCCTTCATTGAGTTGCGACATAGGAGGGGCGGAGAAGATGTTCCGCTGAAGCGCTATCACTATGGATTACGAATCTGTCCTGAACCGGTGTATTGGGGTGGCCTATCTGGCAGCCCTTACAGTGAGGCGGTTTCGTGGGGTAAATTCGTGCCTCCTGCAGAAGGCGGACAATTCGGCGAGGTGTTCGTGGATGCAACGGTGGGACTGCCGTTGATCGTTGCTGCAGTATTCGAAAGGTTGGATAAAGGCGGCAGCAGTCGTAAGGCGGAAACGAAGCCGGCCAAGAAGAAAGCCTAAATAGCTAACGAAAAAAGCGGACGGGCCGAAGCCCGTCCGTTTGTGTTTCTGGGTCAATTGCCCAACTAGAACGTGAACTTCAATCCCAGCTGGATGTTTCTGCGGTCATAAACGGTCCCGTACAGTTCATGTCCTGGAGGCACTCCTCGACGAGCCAATACCTGACCAGAGGTGAGCAGGTTGGTGTTGGGATCGGCGTACAGATTGGAGTGATTGAACACGTTGAACAACTCTGCTCGGAACTGAATGCCCATTCCTTCGCGCGGCAGCTTGAAGTTTTTCAAAATGCCTGCGTCGAAGTTCCAGTATCCCGGGGTACGGAAAGTGTTCCGGCTGAGGAACAATCCATTCGGCGGAAAATAATAGAGTTCCTGAGTGCACGCGCGTCCCGCTTCCACAGCAGCATCATTGCTGTGATCAGCAAGCCTTGCCGGCACATTGCAATAGTCGGAGAGGCTCGTAAGCGAATTAGAGAAGTCATAAAGCACGGTGCGGTTTGGACCAGCATCGATCCAACTTGATTGCTGGCCGGGAAGAGCACCAGTTACGACGGGATAGCATCCGTTCGCGGCGCTAACGCTGCAGGCATCGTCGAATACGCCTAGGTCCTCGTAAACCGAAAATGCTCCGCCGGTCTGCGCCGTATAGATGCCGGTTACGGTCCAGCCTCCGAGGAGAGTTCCAGAAATTCCTTTCATGTTGCGAGTCCACGGAACCTCCCATGAGTAATTGATGGCCAGACGATGGTGAATGTCATTCGACGAACTGGCTTTGTCAGCACGCGGGTTGTACGGATTGCTGAATCCGAAATCCCCGTTGCTGTCAAAGCTTGAGTCGTTGAAGAACGACGTGGAATTATCGATGGAGCGTGCCCATGTGTAGTTCGCATTGAGTTGCAGACCTGTATGAGCGATCTCCTTGGTGCGCACCTGTAACTGCATGGAGTGATAACGCGAAAAACCTTCATTACCACGCCGGTTCATTCCAGTGACGCCGGTGTTGAGACGGTTGTAGGGGGAACCGATGCTGCCGCTTCCACATGAATCCAGGAAGATGCAGGAACCGCGCTGGTTCAGGTTGTTCAAGGAATAGAGTTTGTCACCCTTCGAACCAACGTAACCGATGGATGCGAAGATGCCTTTTCCGAAAACGTCATGCTCAATCGTCGCATTCCATTGCTGGCTGTACGCCGTCACCATGTCCCGGTTCAGCATGCGAGCTGAGCTGGTGTAGGTGAAGGATCCGGCGGACGCTCCGAGTGCCTCGGTGAGAGTGTCGTACTGGTTGGGATAAACGTGGCCTCCGGGTGCAATGGCCACCGCGTAGTTGGGCGGATTTTGGATCACATTGAAGAGCGCGTTTCCGAAGTTCGCATCGTAGTAAACCCCGTAACCGGCGCGGAGAACAGTCCGGGAGTTACCGAACATGTCCCAGGCAATTCCGACGCGAGGCGCGAAATTGTTGAAATCCTGGTTGAAGAGGTTGCCGGTGCGTGCAAAACGCGCATCGCGTACTTGTTCGAAGACAGTTTTTCCTGGCGTCAGTGCAGTAGGAGAGCCAACCGCGTCCAAGAACAGGTTTGCATCAAGGAAGCGCTCTGCATTCGGGCTATGCAGCACTCCGAAGTACTCCCAGCGCATGCCTGCGGTCAGACTGACACGAGGAAGAATCTTGAACTGATCTTCGAAATAGAGAGCGAATTCGTTGTAGTGATAGTGCCGTGTGAAGCTTGGCGCCACTACGGGTCCGTCAGTTGCGATGGTGTAAGTTTCACCTGGCACCTTGCCTTTGGGGTTAAAGGCTAAACGGAAATCGGCATCTGAAACGCCGTCGAGATAATTCTGCATATCGGACGATTGGCCATATGCGTTCTCGAAAGCGCCAAACGTGTGATTGTCGCGAAGGTGGCGGCCGTAGGCTCCCCACTTCCAAATGTGGCGACCCTTCGACCATGTAAAGCCACTGTAGGCGGAGTAAGTATTCTGCGGACCGCCGCTTGGAATAGCGAAGCCATAGCAGGAGGCGGGCAGATAACCCGGTCCTACCATTTGATCGCCAGTACCGATGCTGCCAGAGAAGCCATACGTGAAGCACATGACGTTCGGATCACCCTGTCCCAAAGGAGCATCGGGGATCGTGCGGCTGTAACCGACTCTGGTTTCGTTGAAGAGCTGCGCACTGAATGCGTGAGTCAGAACCAGGCTGGCGTTCTGGCTGCGGAAGTTGCTTTCGGTGTTGAACTCCGAAAACGGGCTATCGCTGCCGGAACCCACTGGAGATAGCCTGCGGTACCACGCCCAGCGACCGCCCAGGTTTGTACGGTCACTGAATTGGTGATCAACGCGGCCAAAGACTGACCAGGCATCTTGAGCGAGCCCACCGCCTGCGTCGATCGGCACGCTGGTGTAGGTCCGCTGATAGAGCGGTGTATCAGCCGCAATCGCGTTGGTCGTCCCCGACGTAAACAGCGCTGTCGGAATGCCATCTGTGTTCAGCCCAGTGTTGTACTGGGACGCGTCGGTAATCGCGCCTTCTGCGATCAGGATGTCGATCGGCGTGAGGACATCGGGCAACAGCGGTTGAGGCACGCCGCCGCCGGCCTGCAGATAATCCTGCATGTTGGTAGAAGCGTTATCGAAGAACTGCTGGGTTGGAACGTAATAGAAGTTACGTCCTGTGCTGCGAACGCGCGTCCCTTCGAATGCACCGAAGTAGAAGGTTTTGTCCTTAATGATCGGACCGCCAAGAGAAGCACCGAACACATTACGAACAAACCGACCTTTCGGAAGGTCGTTCACCTTTTCCTCGACCGGCTGGCTCGAAAGTGCAGAGCCACGATAGAACTCGGACAGGGAACCATGGATCGCGTTGGTGCCGCTCTTTGTTGCTACGTTGGCCTGTAGGGAGTTTCGGCCAAATTCAGCAGTCATGCTGTTGGTTTGGACGCGGAATTCGGAAATCGCATCGACTGGAACAAGAGTGCTCGGCCCGGTCGAAAACGTCTCATTATTCTCCGATCCATCCAGCAAGAAGTTGATAGATCGATTTCGGGATCCTGCGATTGCGATGCCGACACCTTGTTCATCGCCAGTCGCCTTCGCCGCATCGACAGCGCCGGGCGCGAGGCTGACCAGAACATATGGATTCCGGTTCAGGAGCGGCAAGTTGGAAACTTCATTGGAGGTGATTTCGCGTGAGACTTCGGCGGATTGCGTATTCACCACGGCGACTGCGCCGGCCGTCACTTCGACAGTCTCGCTGACGGATCCGACTTCGAGGTTGATGGTGAGGCCGACGCGTTGTGCGACTTCGACCTTGATGTGCTGAACCACTTTCTTAAAGCCCTGCTTTTCTATGGAAACCTCATAGTCGCCGACGGCGACATTGCCCAGAGTGAAGAGACCTTCTGCGTTTGTCTGGACGATATCCTGAATGCCCGTCGAAATATTTGTGATTAGAACTTTTGCATCTACCACTACTGCCTGGTTCGGATCAATGACTTTGCCACTGATCTGTCCCAACTGCGTTTGCGCAAATGCTGCCGTGGCCAGCAAGGTAACAAGCATCAGTCCGAGGGATATGGAATGAATTAATTTCATGAACTCTCCTTTCTCAGTTCTGTACTGCGAGCGAGCGACATCAAGACTGAGCGGATCTCATCGCTCAGGAGCTTGGAGTAATAAAAACTTCGTAAGAATGGAACGTGACCGGATGGTGACGAAGTGCACGCAACTCGAGCCGTCCGTGTTCCGTATGCGAATCAAGAAACCGACTGCATCAATTCCCAAAATGGAACTCGACGCGATGAAGAGAACACACGGGAGCCCGTTTTGGAGCTGCAACCGCGACATGTAAATGCAATCAGTGAGCCGTGAGAAAAATCACTTTCCCAAAATTGCACTGCCGTGAATCGGAACTACTTGTGCTGGCACCGATGCAAAGTGCAACAGGCTTATTTTTGACGGTGCCTACAACATTACGAAGATCGAGCTGTGGAAATTGGTATGCGGTCAAAGAAGAGAAAACCGACGTGGTTAGGGAAGGCAAGTGTTAGTTCCATTTCGGGAAAAAAGTGAGGTGAGCCAAGGGCGACGGAAAGCTAGTTTGATAGAGGTGAGTATTTACTCGAAAGAGAAGAAGTGCGAACGATCGAAGGATTGGGGACCCTGATACAGCGCTGTCTTCATCGATGTGATTGTGTGTTGATTGTTTCGGTGCAGAGTTTTCTGCCCATTCGACGAACAAAATGCTTGCGCGACGCGAACTTGGTGTCTTATGACACTGCTTGTTTTCGGTGGAGGCGAAGTCATGCGTTTTATCAAGATTTGCGTGTTGGTATCCCTAGTATTGGGCGTGACAGCGCTGCATGCGCAAACTCCCGGAACGCTCACTGTCAGAGTTCGAAATGCCTCTACGGAGGAATCTGTGGCGCAGGCAGAAGTGGGCCTCGCTACATTCGGTGGTGGCGCGGAGGGTCATCGCGGATTCACAGATAAGACTGGAAACCTGACATTGGCGGGAGTGGCGGCTGGCAACTATTACCTTGAAGTCCGTGCGCCGGGGTACATCCCTAGCCGCGAGAGCATCGATGTTCCTGACGGCGCGATGCAATCCTTCGACGTGGCATTGCGACCGGAGCAGAAGCGGGGCGAGCTAAGCCCGTCACCGTCCGCCGCCTCAGCAGCTGATCTTGCAGTTCCGAAAGAAGCTCGCAAGCATCTCGACGAAGGTATGAAGCGTGCGAAAGAAAATCCCGAGGATGCAGCAAAACACTTCCAGAAGGCGTTGGAGATTTATCCGAAATTTGCGCGTGCAGAAGCCATGCTGGGCGTGACGCAGTTTCAAAGGAAATTATTAGATGAGGCCGAGGGATCGGCGAAGAAGGCGATCGCGGTTGAGCCTGGTTTAGGGGAAGCGCACACACTGCTCGGAAAGGTCTACGTTCAGAAACAGGATTACAGTGCGGCGGAGCTGGAACTGTTGCAGGGTGCGCGCCTGGACCCCACGAGTTGGGAACCGCCCTATCAGTTGGCGCGCTGCTATTCCGGAATGAAGCAATACGACAAGGCGATGCAGTACGCTTTGCAGGCCCATCAATCGGCCGGAGCGCCGACCACGACTCATCTACTCATGGTGGATGTGTACTTGGCGAAGCAGGACCCAGGCAATGCGCTGCGGGAATTGGAGGAATTCGCGAAGGCCGATCCGCAAAGTCCCTACATGCCTGCCGTGCGGAAGAAGATGGAGATGCTGAAGAAGGAGCAACGCTGAGTCGGGAGGTGTTTTCAATCGACCAAGTGAATTGAAATGACCAGAGTCAAAAAAAACGGGGAGCCTGGCGGCTCCCCATATCAGTGAGTGCAGCATTGCTAGAACGTGAGTTTCACTCCTAATTGCACGGAGCGTCGCTCCACTGTCACGCCGGCAGCGTTGACGCCGGGCGGTGTGCCGCGAGCCCCCACCACCGTTCCAGTAGTCAGTCCGTCCAGCCCCGTTGATACGAGGTTAGTGCCGGCAGTCGCGAACAGATTTGAGTGATTGAAGATGTTGAGTGCTTCCACGTGGAATTCCAAGCCCACGCGTTCACCCAGAGAGACTCGCTTTGCCACGGCTGCGTCGTATGTCCACAGTCCTGGGAGACGGAACAGGTTCCGGGGTGACAGCAGGTTGGGTTGCAACTGATAAAGGTTTGCTGTGCAAGCCAGGTTCACCGGATCGCCAGCTGGCGCTCCGGTTTGTGCAGCACAGTAGCTGGCCTGGGTTGTGAACACGCCACTCAGATCGTACAGGGTGAACGTGTTTGGTCCGGTGTAGGACTGCTGCATTTTCGGAACACTCCCGGTAAGCAGCGGATAGCAAAAATCGGTGAAGTCACGGGTGCACTGCGCGTCGTCGATCGGGTCATAGACGGAGAATGCACCTCCCGTCTGGGCCGAGTAAACGCCGCTCAGACTCCACCCGTCCAGAATCTGTTTGGAAACTCCAGACAGGTGTTTGGCGAACGGTAATTCGTAGGTGTAGGCGACCACAAAGCGTTGACGGATATCGTTTGAGGAAGTCGAATAATCCGCTCCAGGATTGTATGGGTCGCGGAATCCGAATTGCCCGAAGATGCCGTCATAGAAGCTGTCGCCAAAGAAACTGCTGCTGTTGTCTTTCCAACTTGCGTACGTGTATGACCCATTCAGCATAAGGCCATGCACCGAACGCGTTTTCAATTCAGCGCTAACCGCGTTGTAACGAGAGAAGCCTTCGTTGCCGCGACGGTTGGTGCCGCTTACACCAGTTTGGTTTAGCCGTGATGTTCTTCCAGCGGTCGGATCGCAGACATCTTCTATGCTGGGATCGCGCAAGCAAGAGCCGCGCTGGTTGAGATTGTTGAGAGAATAGAGCTTATCGCCCTTGGTTCCCTTGTAGGTCACCGAAGCGATCACGCCCTTGTGCATGATGTCGTGTTCAATTCCAGCGTTCCATTCCTGGCTGTAAGCTGTGACCATGTTCTGATCAAGCATGCGCGCCGAACCAGTGACAGGAAACGCGCCTGAGCCAAGCAGATTGGTAAGCAGAACGTAGGAGTTTGGATCGACTGCGCCCGTAACGCCGCCCACAACGGCCGTATTGTTGTTCGGCGCGTTCTGAATGACGTTGAACAGTGCATTGCCGAAGTTCTTGTCGTAGAACATTCCGTAACCGGCGCGGACCGACGTGCCTCCGTTGCCGAAAACATCCCAGGCTATGCCCAGGCGGGGACCGAAATTATTCCAGTCTTGATTGAAAAGGTTGTTGGTTCGCTGGAAACGTCCGTCGCGCACCTGTTCGTAAATGGTTTTAGACGGGTTGAGGGCCTTCGGACTTCCCGTAGCGTCGAACAAGAAGTTGGCGTCGAGGGACCGTTCGGCAGTGGGGCTATGCAAAACGCCAAAGTACTCCCAACGTAATCCGAGAGTGAGGGTGAAGCGATTGGTGACGCGGATGGAATCCTCACCGTAGAGCGAAACTTCGTTGTAGCGGTAGTGGCGTCCGAAGTTTGGCGCGGTGAGTGGACCATCGATAGAAGGATCGTAGAGGTCTCCGGGCACGTGACCTTTCGGATCGATCGCTAGGAGATAGGTTCCATCAAAGGTGCCATCAATCATGTTCTGTGGATCAGTGAAAGCGCCCGTTCCGCCCTCAAAGGCTGCGAAGACGTGATTGTCACGCAAGTGGGTGAAACCTGCGCCCCACTTGAAGGTCTGCTTTCCTTTGGCGAGGGTGAAGCCGGTTCCCGCGGAGATGGTGTTTTGGGGTCCACCTGCACGCAGGCTGGCGAATTGGCAGATGTTCGGGATGTACCCTGGGAAAACGACGGGATTTCCGTCCGGACTACCGATCAGGTTTGGAACCTGAAGGCATGGGATTGACGGATCGCCTACGCCGTTCGGATTCTGCGGTTCGGTGCGCATGAAGTTTAAACGCGATTCGTTCACCATGTTGGAAGAGAACGTGTGCGTTAGAGTCGCTCCGTAGTTGGCGCTTGTGAAAGTGCGATCGCTACGGAAATCGGGCCAAGGTGAATCGGAAGCCGCTACGGCGCTGGCGCCGAGGGGGTTCTTGATGTCAGTGAACGCGTAACGGAATGAGAGCCGTGTTGCCGGCGTGAAGTTGTGGTCGATTTTTCCGACTGCATTCCATTGATTGCCACCGGTACCGCCGCCCGCATCGATCGGTGGGCGAGTTGTGGTTTCGCAGAAGAACGGTGTGTCACCAGGAATCGCAAGTCCGGTATTTGGGTTCGTGAAAGTGGGTGAGGAAGCAAATTGGAGTTGAGCAAATGTGTCCGCTGTCATGCAATTGCTAGGATTGCTTGTCGGCAACGGACCACCGGAATTGATATAAGCGGCCATGTTCGGGGCCACGTTGTCCACGAACTGTTGAGTCGGCACCCACCAGAACGCGACGCCTTGGGAACGAACACGAACGCCTTCCAGGGCCGCGTAGAAGAAGGTCTTATCTTTGATGATCGGCCCGCCCGCAGCGAAAGTGAAATCGTTGCGAACAAAGTTCGGCTTCGGTGTGTTGTTTTCTTTATTCTGAACGGTATTGGATGTGAGTGCCGCACCGCGGTAGTACTCAGAAGCGGAACCATGGAGCTGATTGGTTCCGGATTTCGTGACCACGTTCGTGACGACCGCATTTCGCCCGAATTCCGCGGTCATCGCATTGGACTGAACTTTGAATTCCTGTACGGTGTCATTCGGAACCAATGCGGCGGGACCGGTGATGAATGTCTCATTGTTCTCGCTGCCATCGAGCAGGTAATTCACGGAGGAAGTACGCTGTCCGCCGACTGAGAATCCCGTCCCGCGTACGTCACCGACTCCGGCCGCTGTGTCTGTTGCACCGGCGGCCATCCCAATCAGCGCATAAGGATTTTTGGTTAGAAGCGGCAAGTTCTCGAGCTGGCTGCTCGTGATCGTGTGGGAAACATCTCCGGATGTGGTGTTGACCTGTACCGTGGAGGCTTCAACGGTTAAGGTCTCAGCAGCGCTACCAATTTGAATCTGAAAATCTTCCGTCAAACGATCAGCGACCTGTACGAGAATCGTCTTTTCGATCGAGGCGAAGCCTTCTTTCTGCGTGCTGATCTTGTAACGGCCCGGCGGCACGTTCGCAAAAGTGTAATTTCCTTCGCCGCCAGTTTTTGTTGTTTGAGATGTCTGCTGCTCGAGACTGGTTAACGTAATAGTTGCATCGACAACGACGGCACCGCTTTTGTCGACGACCCGGCCATAAATAGTGCCGAATTGTGTTTGGGCGAGCGTCAGGCTGGCTAACAACAGCAACAGTCCTAACAGACACCAAAGGAATCCACTTTTAAATCGTGATTCCATGAAGTTTCCTCCTGACATGCGATACGAGCATGCTTTGTTATGTGATTTGCCCACGAGGCGCGAGACCAAACGCCACATACGAGAAAGGCACGAACGAAGCCAATTTCAAGAGGTTCTGAAAATCAGAGAAGTGAGTAGTAAATCGAAGTGAAGATCACTCGAGGGCGTTTGGAATCCTGTATGTAGTAGGAGGGAACTACGGGAATGCGTAGCGTAGATGAGAGTCGAGAGCGGGCAGCGATGAGAGCAGCAAGACAGCACACAACAGCGGAAAACAGGTTCGTCTGTTGGGCTCTCGGATAAAGGCGAAGCGCAACAGGAAGACTGATCCAGCAAAAACGGACGCGCAAAGGCGCGTCCGAAACTTGAATAATAAACAGGAGCCTAGTCGAAGATGAGCACAGCAGAAGCGATCACGGTGGTCCACAGGCCGCGCTTATCGCCGACTGCAGACTGGGTGACATTCGCAGTACGGACGATCTTGTTGGAGATTCGATAAATTTCTTTCTTCTCGTCCCACGAGCGGTCTGGATCAAATTCCACATTGAGCGTGGTTGCGAGCATTTCTGCTGCAAGTTCTTCGGCGTAATCGCCGGCGGCATCTTCGGTTTCCCCAAAGGAATGATGTTCACTTAAATATCCGTAGGTGTTGCGATCGGAAGGAATTGCGACGCCGATCGAGGATGCCAACAGACGATGCGGTTCGTGGGTAGAGTTTTCAGCCACAACAGCGAACACTACCTCGCCTGGATGAAGGTACTTTAAACCTTGCGATCGCGCGATCAGTTTGCAATTGGGAGGAAAGATCGAGGAGACGCGAACCAGATTCTGGGCGGCAATGCCCGCATCCCGGAGTGCCAACTCGAATGAAGTGAGACGCTCTTTGTGCTTTCCTACTCCCTTGGTGAAGAAGATCCTCTTCGGGACCATGTCTTTGCCCAATTCTCGTTCCTCCACTCAGCGCTTCTGATTGAAAGCAAAGAAAAATTTATCACAGGGAAGTGTGAACATCGCGTGAAAAGTGGCGGGCTAGGTTCTGTGATCTGCAGAGTTATCGGAAAGGGAACTGGGCGGGAAACCCCGCCCCGTTCATCGCGGAAGCTATGCCCCCGAAACGGACTTTACATCGACCGAGTCGCCTTTCACTGTGCCGGTGACCTTCGCGTTCTCCCCGGCTAGCTTATTCAACTGATCGAGCGCAGCTTTATCGGTGGTGTTCAGGGTGTAGACCTTATCGCCCACTACCAAGGCATAATTCGAGCCTTTTTTGACGCAGGCGCGCGTGCAATCGGCGTCACTCCCGCCCATTGCGTGCTTCGCGCCGCACATAGCATCGCTGACTTTACCGGTCATGGTCTGCGGACCATCCGCGGCAAGTAAATATGTTGCCGATAGGCTGCAGACGAGAGTCAACAGCCCAATCATGAACATGGCTTTCCACTTCATCTTTATCATCTCCTTGGCTTGGTGCTTGGATCCCCACTGAACGTATTATGCACGAGAACCTGAAATGGATGGCTGGGGCTAGGATTTAGCAGAAAATTTAAGACTCACGTCGACTGTTTTATCGTCTTCATTGGTGGACTCATGAATGTCAACCGACCAGGTCACATTTTTTGGCAGGACTTTTATGGCTTCGTCCAAAAAATGCTGAGCGTAACTTGAATCGTACGGATCACCTTCGCGGAGCGGCCAAGCAGTTCGAACCTTCGTGGTCGAGTTCGTGTCAAGACCCTGGACCTCGAGCTCTCCCATTTTGTACTGCGCACCCTCGCTCACATGCAGTGTGTACGCCACTGTTTGATTGACATTATCGAGAGTGGATTCGGGACGGATGAGCGCAGCCATGTATCCTTTGGTACCGTAAAGTTTCTGAGCGGCATCCAGGTCGGCACGTAAGCGCATGGCGTTCGCTGGCTCACCCGTAGGCAGGTGAAGCAGCGAGTTTAGTTGAGATAGAGGGAAGACGTGAACATCGGTCCACTCTACTGCAGACGTTTTGTAAACCGCGCCAGGATCAACCGGCATTGTAACCGCGACTGACGTGGTCTGCTCCTTGTGGTCGATGACCTTGACCTGGGGATCACCAAAGCTCGCCTTTAAATATCCGCGTTGTAGGAACACTGGCAGCCATTCGCGATTAACGTACATTGAGATTTGATCGAGCTTGAATTGTGAGCCCTGCACTTTTTTCGAAGATTCCAGTAGGGCGGTTTCTTCGGCAGCAGCAGCGCCAGTAAATGAGATTTTTTGGAGCACGATATTGACGTCATTCACCGTGAAATTGATGCCGGTGATTTCGCCGCCATCCTCAGGAGCCGTTCGTAAGTAGTCGACACGGCCCGGAATGTGGTGTTCCAACAGAAGCGCTTGCAAGGAATCGTTCAACTGTTCCAAAAGCGAGCCCATGACAGGTACTGATCCTTGAAAGAGTGGTACGCGGCTTCGCAATTCGGAGCGAAGCTCGTCGGGAGTGAACCAAACAAAGTTTTCGAATTTGACCGGAACGAGCTTGTCGTTGTCTGTAAGCTGCAATTCGAGTTTTGTTCCCGTCGCCGAGTACGAAAAGGCGTAAGAGATATCTGAAAACAGTCCGGTATCTCCGAGTCGCTGACTCGCCTTCTTGAAGTCTTCGTCCGTCGAGCTACTTCCGACGGACAGTCCGCTTGCAGCGACAATCTGATCGTGCGGGTAGCGGGTATTACCAGTTATCTTAATTTCGACCAGCTTCCGTGCTGAAGGCAGGTCTGCAGCCGAGCGGCGGGTCTGCGCTCCAAGTGTCATTGGTATGACGAGAAGCATTGCAACTGTGAGAAGAGAGAGCTTGACGATCATCGCTTCCTTACAGGTGCGGTCCCAGTCAAAGGTGATGTAGTTTTTCGTTTCACGGCGATATCAATGAATGCAGTTGCGGCACGGCTAAGAGCTTTGTCTTTACGGTACACGAGGGCCAAGTCCCGCTTGATGTGGACATCCTCGAGTCGCACTGCCGTTAGCGCATTGGCACGAACGTCCTCGAGCACATTCGATCGCGATATGAATCCGATTCCGACGTCGGCGGCAACGAATCGCTTCAGAAGCTCGCTGGAATCCAATTCCATCGCGACCTGGGGCTTGATTTTACGATCGTAAAACAGGGCATCAAGCGAGTCCCGGGTATGCCCTCCCTTGGGCAAAACAAGCGGATAATTGCTGGCATCTTCGAGGGTCACGCTTTTCACGTCCGCAAGTGGATGGTGTGGAGCGACGATCACGACAAGGTCGTCCTGATGAATGGGAACGATGGTGAGCCGTTTGTCACGAACGGGCAGAGACACGATACCGAAATCGACGGCGCTATCGGTGACAGACTCCAGGATTTTGCCGTAATCGGCTCGACGAATATTGACGGCCACGTCAGGATAGTTGCGTTTAAATTCCGCGAAAACCTCGGGGAGGATGTGAAGGCAGGTGCCTTCGTTGGCTGCTACCGTTATTTCTCCTCGCGGCACGCGCTGGGCCTCGGCGAGGGATACAAGCATCGTTTTCCGCGCTTCCAAAGAATCCTCTACGTAGCGAAGGAAGATCTTTCCACTAGCAGTCAGGGAGACTTTGCCGCCGGAACGATCGAATAGGCGAGCGCTGACTTCCTGTTCCAAGGAACGAATCTGGGAAGAAATGGCCGGCTGAGTGCGAAAACGTTTCTCGGCGGCGCGAGAGAAACTCGATAGACGCGCTACTTCGAGGAATGCTTCGAGCTGATCGAAGTCCATGATTCGGAGTCGTGGTGAAAGAAAGCTTTGCCGGAATGGCGTTGTCCGGATGCATTGCCATCATAAACCGTCTCAGCCAGCATAAAAACTATCGATGGCCCGTATAGAAAGTTTGAATTTCTTAACAAAAAGGTCTGCGTTTAGCCTTGGCATATAGCTGTTTCCAAGGAGTTCGCCGTGCATTGCCCCCATTGTGGTCTGGAATATCCCCCTGGCGAGCGGTGTCAATGTTCGTCTATGGAGTCATCTTCACGCGCTAAAGAAAGTGCCAATGAGTCTATTGCGAGATCTCACTCGCCAGTGCTGCAATATCCAGGAGAAACAGACGCATTCTGCTCTTTGAGCGTTGATCCTGGGCGAGGTGGAATTCCATAAGGCCGTCGGTTAGAGAAAAGTCGTTCCAAGAGGAATGTTTAGATTTCTACTCCGAAGAAAGCTGTTTGGTAGGAAGGTCGGCGTTACAAAATAAAGCCCGCCGATCTGGCGGGCCTTCTTACGAAAACGATACGGATTAAGCGGCTCTCTTATGCTGCTGTTTCCACTTCGCCCAGCGGGCTTTTTGGGCGTCAGCAATTCGCTTTCGCGCCGCAGCCGAAAGACGACGACGGCCTCGGCCGGCTCCGGAGGAAGTGGAGCCGCCACTGAGTTTCCGCAGTGTCGCAATGGCCGCGTCTAGGCGATCTAAGTCATTTTTCGCCTGCTTACGCTGGCCCTCTAAGTCAATTACAAGTTGGGACAAATTTGCCATGTAAAAACCCCCTCGGCGCACGATGGTAGCAGAAGTGTGCCATTCTGCGCACGGTAACATTTGCGTTTCTTGATTTTTCCTGTGATGAACTTTTTTGCAATCGCCGCCTTTCTTTCTATTTAAGGTTGAAGACCGCATTGACATGTGCAGTAACGTTCACTGTCGCAGGTGTAAATTCCTCTTGTGGAGGGGGAGCAGCGGCCACACCAGCCGACATCATTGCCATGCGTTGCATAGGCACGACGCGGAAGTTTTCAGCGGTATCCACTGATGCATAGGAAAGATCGCCGAGCATCCTGCTGCTAGCCTTCGCAATCGTTTCAGCAGATGTATGAGCACGCTTATAAGCGTCTTCGATCGCCTTACTCTTAGCTTCGTCGATGTTTTCAAGGGTATAACTGACATTTTGACCCTGACTCACATCTGATTCGGCGAGCTGTTGAGTAATCGGGCCGACTTTCGAAAAATCCTTTAGCTTGACCGATACGCCCGCGGTTACTTCATAACCAATGAGCTTCCGTTTCGGGTTCTTCCAATCGTACATAGGTTGCACTGAGAAGCTGCCGATTTGCGCGCTCTTGAGATCAACGCCGTTGGCGCCGAGAACTTGCCGAGTCTGTTCGGCTTGGCGCGATGCCATGTCGTAAGCGGCTTTTGAGGTTTCTGCTTGGGCTCGGATATTGAATTGAATCAGGGCAGTGTCGGGCGCAGCGTCGAATTTGCCATCTGCTGAAACGTACACGCTGTTCGGCTGGGCAGTAACCGATGGGTGCTCCTGCGAGAAGAGATTTAACGTGATGGCAATGAGAATGGCGAAGAGTAGCCCGAAGCGAGTCATGATTCGTCTCCGGCGCATGATTCTACATGCTTTTAGTTAAGTGCTTTGACGGCAAAAAGAGCACGGGATATACCCGTGCTCCAGCCTTGGAAAAGCGTTGGTTAGTGAGAAGGGACTTGCAATGGATGGTCGAGTCTGAGTTCGAGCGTAGTGCCTTTCTCGAGGCGCAAATTTCGATCGCGCAGTACTCCGGTTAATGCGCCAAGTCCTGCCCCCGCTCCCGCTCCGATCCCGGCACCCTTCCCGCCACCGGCTACAGCACCGCCAACGGCTCCGATTCCCGCTCCCACAGCTGCGGTCTCAACCATGCGACGCTTGTTCATACCTTTCTTTTCAACGTCGCCTTCTTCGTCGGTTTTGGCGCCGTGCTCGCCCGGCACGTTGGTGATTGTGGCCTCAAGTGGAATCCATCCATGATCGGTTTCGATTTCGTCGAAACTGAGGAGCATACGTGCGTGTAAGCCCTGTTCTACCGAACTCACGTGACCCTTGATTTTCTTGCCGCGTGAAATGGTTGTGCCGTTCGGCGCGATGAGGTCCTCGCCTAGCTTTACCTTGAAATGTTTGCCCGGTTCGAGCTTGCGAGTATCTAACTTGTCCTCAAGGCGCACCAGGAATGTGGTGCCTTCGGGGATGGAATTTCCCGCGTAGGGTGTGGGAGGTTGCTCCGCCTGGAGCGTGAGAGCGGCAGCAAGAACGGCACACGTAGACACCAAAAGTTGTCGCGTGGTCATAGATCCCCCTGATTGAGCGCTGTGAGAGTTGGATGTCAGCAGCGCTGGAAGGGCTGCCTATGGGCTAGTTCGGAGGAGGCCCAAAACCGGACCGCTGGGAGTTGATCTCGTTGCGCAAGTCCTGCCAGATCTTTGAGTCCATGGAGAGGAAGACTTCTACGATTTTGGGGTCAAACTGGCGTCCGGACCAGTCTTGTATTTCCTTCCTCGCTTCGTCAAATGTTTTTGCCCGACGGTAGGGACGATCGGAGGTCATGGCGTCCAGAGTATCCGCGATGGCAAAAATCCGGGCTCCAAGAGGAATTTCTTCACCTTTCAGTTGGCGGGGGTACCCCGTCCCGTCGTAGCGCTCCTGGTGGGAATAGACGATTTCCGCGGCTTCGCCAAGGAAGGGTATGCGGATGATCATCTGGTAACCGTGGTAACAGTGCTCCTGCATGGTGAGCGTTTCGTCTGAGGTGAGCTTCCCCGGCTTGGTCAAGATCTTGTCGGGAATTGCCATCTTGCCGATATCGTGCAGGAATGCTCCTCGGGCGATGACATTGACTTGGTGCTTCGGAATTCCCATCTGACGCGCGATCGCAATGGTGTAAGCAGTGACGCGCTTGGAGTGCCCTTCGGTCTCGGCGTCTTTCAAGTCCAGAGCGTCGCCTAACGCTTGCAGGGTAATGTCGTAAGAGCGTTCGAGTTGTTCGGTACGCGCGGCGACTAACTCTTCCAAGCGTGTCTGGTAGGCGCGGTTCTCGAGCTTCAAACGCCGATTTTCAAGGGCGCGACGAACGGTGGCCAGCAACTGTTCTCGCTCAAATGGCTTGCACAGATAGTCATAGGCACCGTTCCGAATGGCGCCCAGAGCGACTGAGATATCGTGCACGGCGGTAACCATGACAACCGGCATATCCGGATAACGCTCTTTGGTGCGCTCCAGCAGGCCAATGCCGTCAAGTTCCGCCATCATCAGGTCCGAAAGCATTAGTTCGTACTCTTCGCCGGAGTCGAGTAGAGCCAAAGCTTCCATGCCGGAGCCGGCGCGGCGAGTCTTATAACCCGCTGAAGTGAGCAGAGTGCTAACTACTTCGCGAATGGATTCCTCATCATCGACCACCAGGACTCGTTCGGGTACCCGTTCGTTTGGCATGGCGAAAGTGAATTCTACGGAAAATGTACGGCAAAAGCCGATGTTCCGAAAGTAACCAAAGGAGGACGGAAAACAAACCGAGGAGGCGCGGGACCGTGATATCAACAAAGAGGTTTATTGGGTCACGATGAGCGCGCCCTTGATGATTGGAACCTGGTCAGGTTGGACCGGACTGGGCAGCTTGGCTGTTCCTAAGCTGACAACGCCGGAGTGCGTCGCATTGGTGATGCTGGCGGCCAGCATCCTGGTATACCGAACCTTCCGAGAGCGCTATCTCCTGACGTGGATCCTTGGTTGGCTTGCGTATTTTCTTTCGAGCTGGACTGTTCGCGATGCGACCATCGTTCAAAAATTTCCTCCTGAATTGATCGCCATCTCGCAAGTGGAATTTGTACTTGCGATCTGCCTGTTCGCAGCAGCAGTTTTCACCTACACACACGGCCGAAAGCTGATGGTTCCCCTGTTGGCAATTGCCGTGTCTGTGATGGGGTTCACGGCTGCACGAGTCCTGCTATGGCCAGATTCGCTAACGCTGCGAGTGGCGCTGGAGGTCTCCTATCGAATCGTCACGTTTACGGCGGCGATTCAGATGATCCGGTATCGCTGGGGCCGATGGGAGATCGGACCCTGGCTGGTGAGCGCGTGCCTTATCTTGTTATACCTTGAGTGGGGTCCGGTTACACATTACTGGCCGGCATGGGCTAGCGCTGTTACGGACCTCTTTTTTGGCTTGGGAATGATTTTCACAGTCTTCGACGAGTCGAAGGCAAGAACACGTCGGCTGGCAGTCGTCAACTCGCTGAGTACGACCATCACGCGAGCCCAACAGCACGGGCCGATGATGCAGACTGCGCTCGAAGAACTCAAGTCTCTGATGGGAGCACGTGCAGCGTGGTTCCGTTTGCTTGAGGGCCAACGGATGGTGATCGCGCAGCACGTTGGTGTCTCCCAAGAATTCTTGCGCTCCGTTGGGCAAATCGGGATCGACGAGAGATTACAGCAGGTGCTTCAGCAGGGAACGCCGATGGTAGTTAAGTCCTCGGCCGTGGAGGCGCCGCTCGGGCCGCAACTGGCGCAGGAAAAAATTAGACAAGTCGTACTGATTCCCCTACTCGGCAAGAAATCGATGATCGGTACCCTGGCGCTGGGATGGAATCACACCCGCTCTTTGCTCGCCGAGGACATTGATTTTCTTTCCACAACAACAAATCAATTGGGCTTGGCCGTAGAGAACCTGAGACTGCTGGAGCAGATCTTGCGGTCTCAGCGGCAATGGATGAATACGTTCGACTCCATCCAGGATTTAATTCTTGCCCACGACGCCGATTTTAGAGTCATCAAAGTGAATCAAGCCCTACTCCAGCGCCTGAATCGCGCGCCGGCCGACGTAGTCGGAAAGACATGCGAGGAAATACTTCCCAAAAAGCCCAGTGAGTGGACGAATTG
The DNA here is from genome assembly GCA_036265385.1 of Terriglobales bacterium. Classification (GTDB taxonomy): domain Bacteria; phylum Acidobacteriota; class Terriglobia; order Terriglobales; family Acidobacteriaceae; genus DATAPD01. The sequence continues at coordinate 70,983 of DATAPD010000070.1, read as the reverse complement.
TCCTTACTGCGCGCGGGGAGATTCGGATTTTGCCGAGGGGGCTGACCCGTGTTTTGGTGGCTACTCCATGGTGTCCACGTCGTCGTACACGGAGCAGGGAACACAAAAGCGGGGCACGATTCACGTTGTCAGAGATACCAGCGACCGACGGGCCGCTGAGGAAAAATTCAGATTGATTTTCGAGCAGGTGCAGGAAGGCGTGTTTGTTGCTACTCCGGATGGCAAGCTGCTCGACTGTAACGACGCTTTTGTGAAGTTGTTGGGCTACGACACCCGCGAAGAGCTGATGTCGATCGACATCGATGAAAAGCTGTACGCGTCAATGGACGAGCGCGATCATTTCCGGCGCGAAATTGAGCAGCACAACTATGTCCGCAATTTCGAAGTGACCATGCGTAAAAAGGATGGCTCGCTGCTGACGGCGGCTGAGAGCAGCTTCGCCACCCGGGATTCGAACGGCAGAATCGATCGCTACCAGGGCTTTTTGTTGGACATGACAAGCAAGAGGCGCGCCGAGGATGAAATGCGGCGTCGCAATCGCGAATTGAATGCTCTGAATGCCATGGCGGTCATCGCCACACAGTCCTTCGATCTGGATGAAATCCTCAACCTGACATTGAGGCAAGTGGTCTCACTTTTTGGAGCAGAAACAGGATCGATTTACCTGTCCGATGCAGATGCGACTTTATTCCGCAGACGTGCCGGATGGGGGCAGCGGAGCGAAAATCGCGCACGGTTTGCGGAAGTAATCCTGACTGAAGGTTTTGGCGACCTCGTGATGCGGTCGCGTACAGAAGTTATTACGCAAGAGTTTGTTCCGCATCTGCCTCCCTTAGTAGCTGAGTTCCTGCGTGCGGATGGCCTACCGTCCTGGATATGGGTGTTGCTCTGGTCAAAGGACAAACCGATTGGCGTCATGGGAGTGAGTTGCCGGGAATCGCGCGAATACACCAGTAACGATGAAAATCTAATGGTGGCAATCGGACGCCAGCTCGCCACTACCATCGAGAAGGTCCGACTGTATGAAGAAACGTGTCGGGCTTACGAAGATCTCAGAAAGACGCAAGAGCAGCTTCTGCAGAGCGAGAAGATGTCGGCGGTAGGACAGTTGATTTCGGGAGTCGCGCACGAGTTGAACAATCCGCTCACGGCGATTCTGGGCTATGCGCAATTGCTCGAAAACGAAGGCTTGAACGAGCGCGCCTCGGATTTTGTTCGCAAGCTGTTCAAACAGGCGCAGCGTACCCATCGAGTGGTGCAGAACCTTCTTTCATTCGCACGTCAGCGAAAGCCGCAGAAACAGGAAGTGGACGTCGCGCGAGTGCTGGAGGAGACGCTGGCGCTTCGCGACTACGATCTAAAAGTTAACAATATCGCGGTGGAGCGCAAGATCGAGCCAGGGCTTCCAACAGTGACCGCCGACCCGCACCAATTGGAACAGGTGTTTCTGAACATCATCAATAATGCAGTCGACGCGATCCTCGAAAAAGAGACGCGTGGGACGATGACCGTAGTTGTCGCCAAGAACGAAGAATACGTTTCTGCATCTTTCTGTGATTCTGGGCCTGGGATAAAGGATCCCAAGAGGATCTTCGATCCGTTCTACACAACCAAGAATGTGGGGAAGGGCACAGGGCTGGGACTAAGCATCTGCTATGGAATTGTCAAAGAGCATGGTGGCGATATCCTTGCACAAAATCGAGAAGAAGGTGGCGCGCAGATTGAAGTAAGGCTGCCGATCTCGGGTCAAAAGCCGGCAACGGATGAGCCTTCCGTCGTCTCCCGCCGCGAGTTTGCACTCGAGGGCAGGATGCTGCTGGTGGAAGACGAAGAGGCTGTTCTGGAATTCGAACGAGATGTCCTGGTTGGTGCGGGAGCTCAAGTTGTTACCGCAATGAGCGCGGATGAGGCGCGTTCGAAAATCCGGTCGGAAATGTTTGACGCTTTGGTGGTGAACGGCCGTATGCCGGGCGGGTGGAACGCTCCCGATGTCTACAAGTGGGTGAAGGAGACGTGCCCGGGACTTGAAAAAAAGCTACTGTTCACGTTCTCAACCCTTGCCGATCCTGAAATCCGTGCCTTTATGACGGAAAACAATCTCGTTTCGCTAGTGAAGCCCTTTGAAGTAGCAGATCTCATCGCGCACGCACGAACACTCCTGCAAAGGGTTCAAAGTGCGGCAGCCGGTCGCTGATCTCACAACGTCTGCTTTAGCCGCTTTGTAAAACTGGTGATCATTCCTTCGTTTCTCTGGTACCAGCGCCATAAACCTGCTTTTCTAATTTCAACTAATCCTGCTTTGTGAAGAACAGCCATGTGATGTGACACGGTGGGTTGAGACACGTTCACCTTCTGTTCGATTTCAAGGGCGCACAGGCCACTTTGCCCGTGAGAGCCGCGGCCCTTACATGCCCGCAAGGCGGCGAGGATTTTGCGGCGCGTGGGGTCGGAGATCGCATGCAAGATGGTGTCAAATGATTCTTCGGGGCGACTCATCGTAACTCCAATCGAGTAAATCGATAGCGGTGAGGCTGATTGACCTCCATCAATATAGCGGTATTTGGTCAAGCGTAGAATCTTTCGCTGAGTTGGTGCGTCTCATTGTTGGTGCCCAATGTTATTCGAAGGAAATGAGCGTCGTGAACGCGAGCGGGAAATGAAACAGGCGGGCCGATTGCCGCCCGGACAATCCCTCACCCTAAAGTGGCCAGTGCTTCATTATGGATCAGTTCCAAGGTTTGACCCAGCACGTTGGGATTTTCGAGTTTACGGCCTAGTTGAAAACCCACTGCGATTGAGTTGGGAACATTTCAATCGCCTTCCAAGGTCGAATCATAAAAGCGATTTCCACTGCGTAACGCGTTGGAGTCGCTTCGATAACGATTGGAGCGGGGTGGCGATGAAGGACGTGCTCGCCTTGGCGGATCCGAGGGCCGAAGCATCCCACGTCTTGGTTCATGCAGAAGAGGGATACACTGCGAATGTGCCCTTGGCGGACCTAGACAGAGATGAGGTCCTGCTCGCCACACATCATGATGGTGAACCGCTCAGCGCGGATCATGGCTTTCCGTTGCGATTGATTGTGCCGCACCTCTACGCATGGAAGTCTGTAAAGTGGGTGCGGGGACTAGAGTTTCTGGACCATGAGCAGGCAGGATTTTGGGAGCAGAACGGGTATCATATGTACGGTGATCCCTGGAAAGAACAGCGGTTTTCCGAAAGATAGAGTCGCGGTTTCGTTACTTTTTCAGGATCGGATTGTAGCCATCGCTCACGAGTCGGGCTCGAATGGCTTCCGCATCCTTGATCTCCGGGTATGGGCCGACTTGCACGCGGAATAGCTTGTCCGAAGGCGTGTTGTTGACTGCAAAAGCGGGATACTGCTTCTTCTTCAGAGCATTGACGAGCGCCTCCGCGTCTTCCGGTTTCGTCACAGCCGCAACTTGCACTATGTAGCCACTGAGCGCCGGAGGAGTGAGCGCTTCGGATCCAGACTTATTATCGGCGGCGGCTGGTGCGGGTGCCGTTTCTGGCTGAGCCAGTTGGGAGTTTGGCGCCTTCTGCTCAACATTCTTGTAGAAGCTTAGATTGGAAGATGGCTTGGTTACCTGTGCATCGTTTCCCGCCGCAGTGTTGGCCTGAACGGATGTGACTGATGAGGTAGACGCATTTCGACCAAGAGAGAATCCAAGACCGAAAAAGAGAGCGCATACTACGACGAGCGCAAAGAAGAGCACGAGCAACTTTCCCGTGCCGAGAGTGATTTCGGTATCTTGCGAAGTGGGCATAGTGACATCCGAGACGAAGTTCAAAGCCTATCCTTTTTGTGACGATTCCCCACCGCCGGCATTGGCCAGAAGCTTTTGCAACCCCGAAAAGAAATCGACCGGGACAGGGAAGACCACGGTGGTATTTTTTTCGACGCCGATCTCCGTCAAAGTTTGCAGATAACGAAGCTGCACGCTGACGGGTTGTGTCGCCAGCAAGGCCGCAGCATCCACGAGCCGCTGGGCCGCCGAGTACTCGCCTTCTGCGTGAATGATCTTGGAACGACGTTCGCGTTCCGCTTCGGCTTGTTTGGCCATCGCCCGCAGCATGGTTTCCGGCAGATCGACCTGCTTGACTTCAACATTCACTACCTTTACGCCCCATGGCGCGGTGTGGGTATCGAGAATGCTTTGCAGTCGGGCATTGGTCTTGTCGCGATGCGCTAGGAGTTCATCTAACTCCTGTTCTCCAAGGACGGAACGAAGCGTTGTCTGCGCGAATTGAGAGGTCTGATAGACGTAGTTCGAAACTTCAACAACTGCTTTCCGGGGATCGATCACGCGCAGAAAGATGACGGCGTTTACCTTCAGCGTAACGTTGTCCCGGGTGATGATGTCCTGCGGTGGAACTTCGAGGGCTTCCTGGCGCAAAGAGATTCTCACCAAGCGATCTACTGGCGCAAAAACGAAGATAATTCCAGGGCCTTTTTCTTTGTCGAGCAGACGACCGAGGCGAAAGATGACGCCGCGTTCATACTCAGCCAGTATCTTTATCGAGCTCAGGAGATAGAGGACGACAATGATGATTGCGATGATTGGTAAAGACAGCATATAGCCTCCGCTGCGGCGCGCTCAGCGTCTGTAGGGCGGATTGTATCCCAATTATGACGCGGAAATCGGTGTTCTGAAGGGGAGGGAGTTACCTGTAAAGATGCCTGTTGACAAGGTCACGCGACTACGGATGGAGCCTTGACTAAGTCGCCGACAGCTGCCGGATCTACTCGCAACCGCAAGCCCTCTACCTGCCGAACAACTACCGACTGACCGGCATCGACGGGTGAGGACGATGTTGCATCCCAGACTTCACCGTGTACGAACACTTTTCCTGATGGCGATAGAGGCGTTTGCGTGATCCCTACTTCTCCGATCATTCCTTGCGCGCCTGTTACGACCTTGTTTTGCCTTGCCCGCAAAGCAATACTCATCAGAAAGGCAGTGATCAACCCGAGTGGAATGCTGACGGTGAGTGCAGTCCATAAACGTACTCGCATTTCGGGTATTGGGCCATCGACAAGCATCAGCGCGCCGAGCGTCAGGAGAGCGATACCTCCGATTGTTAAGACGCCGTGAGATGCAAATTTTGCTTCGAGGGCGAAGAGCACAAATGCACCGAGGATCATGGCGATCGCCGCGAATCGCACCGGTAAAAGATTCAAGGCAAAAGCGGCCAATAAGAGGAACACAACCCCCACGGTCCCGGGCACGACGGCGCCTGGATGGTTGAACTCCATGTAAAGTGCCAGCATGCCGATTGCGAGCAGGATGAACGCAACATTCGGATCCATGAGGTAGGCGAGAATCCGCTGTTTCAGCGTCATTGGGAATTCCCGAATCGACTTGCCAGCGAGCGAAAGTGTGATCATCTTGCCATCAAAACGCTTGATGGTTTTTCCATTCATCTGTCGGAATAGATCATCTTCGTTCGAAGCAACATAGTCGATTAATTTCTGGGAGAGCGCCTCCTGGTCGGTGAATGACTTCGATTCGCGCACTGCGCTTTCAGCGACCTGAACGTTGCGGCCCCTCTTGGAGGCAACAGAGCGCATGAGTGCCGCCGCATCGTTCTCCAACTTCTGCTTCATCACGTCATCCATTTTGGATCCGCCCAGAGTGACGGGATGTGCGGCGCCAGTGTTTGTTCCTGGGGCCATGGCGGCAACATCTGCAGATTCAAGGATAAAGAAGCCGGCTGAAGCAGCACGGCTGCCGCTAGGAGTGACGTAAATGACTACGGGAACAGGTGCCGCGAGGATTTTTTCGATGATGTCTCGGGTCGAGTCTACAAGTCCGCCTGGTGTATTGATTTCGATTAGCAAGGCATCAGCGTGAGTAGATTCGGCAGTGGCCAGTGCGCGGCCGATGTATTCGTCCGTGATGGGATGAATTGCGTCGTTGATGACGATCTTCATCACCTCAGCTGAAGAGCGGGGCACAAATGATAGAAGGAGAAATAATGAAAGGGCGAGCGACGGAGTGAAGACGCGTTTCATGACACTCCAGTTCGGACTTACTTTAAGACCCAACGCCTTCATTATATCTGCTGGTCAAGCCCGCAGTTTCTCGATGGGGACCGCGTCTTCACGGGCACTCGTCTCGGTGCTTGGGCCTGTCAATTCAGCCTCTCCCGTCCAACCAGGAAGTGTAGTGTCGCCCGTGATTAAGCGTGCGCCACGCTGGTACGTAAAGTATGACCATGCCCACTGAATCATCACGAGAATGCGGTTACGAAATCCAATGAGGAAGAAGATGTGAACAAAAAGCCAAGAAAGCCAAGCGAAGAAACCGGATATGTGAACTTTTCCGAAATCAGCGACAGCTGCAGCACGACCGATAGTAGCAAGGCTACCTTTATCGAAATAGTGGAAATTGTGTCTCGGCTTGCCTTGAAGGTCCCCTTTGATGATTTTGGCGACATACTTTCCCTGCTGAATCGCAACTGGTGCTACGCCTGGCAACATGCGTCCCTTTTCATCTTTTAAGGAAGCGAGATCGCCAATCACGAAGATTTCCGGATGTCCGGGCAAACTGAGATCGGGGTTCACGAGCACCCGGCCTGCTCGATCCACAGGAGCACCGAGCCGCTTACCTAAAGGCGAGGCAGCAACCCCCGCGGCCCAGATGATGACGGATGCGGTCATTGAGGTTTCGCCGAAGTGAATCACGCCCGGCTCTATCTTGGTGACGAGGGTATTCGTTCTGACTTCAACGCCTAAACGTTTGAGCTGTTCCTGAGCGCTCCGCTGCAAATCTTCAGGATAGGCAGACAATACGCTCGGTCCGCCCTCGAGAAGGATCACGTGAGTTCGTTCCGGAGAGATCGCGTGAAATTCGTGCGAGAGTGCATGACGCGAAATTTCGGCTATGGTTCCGGCCAATTCCACACCAGTTGGACCTGCTCCCACGATGACAAACCGCAACGTGACCTCCGCCATACCGTTCGCGGTCTGCCGTTCGGCCAACTCGAAGGCGAGCAAAATACGCCGCCGAATTTCGAGAGCATCTTCAATTGTTTTCAAACCGGGTGCTGAGTTCTCCCATTCATCGTGTCCGAAATAGGCGTGGGTCGCCCCGGCGGCAACGATCAAATAGTCATAAGGAACTTCCTGCTCGGACGTGCGAACAATTTTGCGCTTGAGATCGAAGTCGACTACTTCTTCAAGTAAAACTTCGATGTTGTTATCGCCGCGCAATATCCACCGGATGGGTGCGGCGATCTCTCCAGGCGATAAACCAGCAGTGGCCACCTGATAGAGAAGCGGCTGAAACGTGTGGTGATTCTTCCTGTCGATAACAACAACTTGCATGTTCGACTTCGCAAGATGTTGAGCGGCATTCAGACCCCCAAATCCGGCACCTACGATGACCACGCGTGGAGAATTGTTCGATCTGGTCATAGCCCCACCTACGTAATGGATTCGTTGCGGGGGGAAAGGTCGCTTAAGTTTCAGGAACGCGGAATTGACCCCCGGGTTCGTATATCTTGACATCAGTTTAAAACGAGAATAGAAGTAAGTAATTACTTACCAGGCGTTTCGGGCGAAATGGCAAGTCCTCAGATCAGATATTCGGCGGCTGACCGAAAAGAGCAAATTCTTGATGTTGCGACGCCGCTCTTTGCGCGGCAAGGCTACCAGGGAACGACAACAAAGCAAATCGCAGAGCGTGCCCGGATCAATGAAGCGCTCATCTTCCGCCATTTCCCAACCAAAGATCACCTCTACTGGGCGGTTATCCAGCGAAAAATATCGACGGCACGTGCTCGGGAACAGTTACGTGAAAAGCTGAACATTAATGCCGACGACGTAGACTTGTTCACAGAGATTGCTGCTGAGATCCTGGAGCGACGCGCGAAAGACCAGAGCTTATCGAGACTGCTGCTCTTCAGCGCGCTGGAAAATCACAAACTCTCGAGCCGATTCTTCAGAACCTATGTAGCGGAGTATTACGAGGTGCTAGCCGGGTTCATCCGTGAGCGGATGGATCGCGGTGAGTTCCGGAAAGTCGACCCTTTATTAGCGGCTCGTGGTTTCCTGGGGATGGTGATCTATTACTCGTGGGTGCAAGAGTTGTTCGGCGGAAAACGGTATCAGAAGTTCGACGTCCAACAGGTGAGCCGGACGATGGCCGAAATCTGGTTACGCGGCATGCAGACTTCGGTCGAGGGGGAGAATCGAACCCCGGCAAACGGCCACAAGAACGACAACCGGAGTTCATAAACGTGATTGGCCATACTTCGTTAATACGAGTAGTCAACGCTACCGTGATTAGTGGAACACTACTATTCGCCACCGGGTGCGACCGCACAAAGGCTGCCCCGGCTCCTTCCGCGGGTGTTCCTGTCTTGGCAGCGGTTGCCGAACAAAAAGACGTGCCGGTGCAAGTTCGCGCGATTGGGGCAGTGGAGGCGTATTCAACTGTTTCGGTGAAGACGCAGATCACCGGCGAGCTCACGGGCGTTTACTTCAAAGAAGGCGATGACGTTAAGCAAGGGCAATTACTATTCTCACTCGACAAGCGTCCATTTGAGGCAGATCTCAAGAGGCAAGAAGGAAACCTGGCGCGGGATCAGGCGCAAGCAGCTAATGCGCGGGCACAGCAGAGACGCTACGAGTCTCTTGTGAAGGCGGGCGTGGTTTCCTCGCAAGATTACGATCAGTACGCCACTGCAGCCTCAGCACTTGATGCCGCTGTAGAGGCGGACAAGGCAGCCGTCGAGAACGCACGCGTGCAGCTTCTGTACTGTTCGATCTACTCTCCCATTAACGGTCGCACCGGAAACTTGATTGTCCACCGCGGAAACATGATCAAGGCTAACGACAATCCACCACTGGTCAATATCAACCAAGTGCAGCCAATTTATGTGACGTTTACGGTACCTGAGCAATACCTCGCGGAAATCAAGCAACTCTCGGGCAAGGGGAGGTTGAAGGTTCAAGCCATTGTGCCGAACGACACGGGTGCGGTTCAGGGCACATTGAGTTTTCTAGACAACTCGGTAGATCAGACCACTGGAACGATCAAGTTGAAGGGCGAGTTTCCGAATGGCGACCGGCGTCTGTGGCCGGGGCAGTTCGTGGATGCATTGCTCACACTCCGAGTTCAGCCGAAAGCGATTGTTGTCCCATCTCAGGCCATACAGAACGGGCAACAAGGACAATTTGTTTTCGTCATCAAGAAAGACTCAACTGTCGAGTCGCGACCGGTTTCAACGATAGCGGGACAGGAAGGGCAGGTCATTGTGCAACAAGGGTTGACTCCCGGTGAACAGGTTGTTACCGACGGACAATTACGACTTCTGCCGGGCTCCAAAGTGCAAATCAAGCAAGCGAGCGAACAGAAGCCAACTGCAACACCGGCTTCTGGAATATAGAAACGCGCAGAAAGCAAGCGGACGTTATGAATATCGCCGAGATTTTTATCCGCCGTCCGGTCATGACCACCCTGGTCATGCTCGCCATCCTCGTGTTTGGGCTGATGGGATATCGGCTGTTGTCAGTTAGCGATCTGCCGAACGTGGACTTCCCGACGATTCTGGTGAGCGCGAGTTTGCCGGGAGCAACCCCGGAAACGATGGCGTCAGCGGTTGCTCAACCTCTAGAACGGCAATTCTCGACCATTGCCGGACTGGACTCGATGACTTCGACAAGTCAGCAGGGTGGGACATCGATCACCTTGCAGTTCAACCTGAGCCGTAATATCGACGGCGCCGCGCAAGATGTGCAGGCCATGATTGCGAAAGCAGCGCGCGATCTGCCACAGGACATGCCGAGTCCGCCGTCTTATCAGAAGGTGAATCCGGCGGATCAGCCCGTGCTGTACGTGTCTTTGAATTCGCCAACGATGCGGCTTTCCGATGTGGATGAGTACGCAGAAACTTTGATTGCTCAGCGCGTTTCAATGGTGAACGGCGTTGCTCAGGTGCAGGTGCTGGGTGCCCAGAAATATGCCGTCAGGGTGGCGCTGGATCCGAAAGCGCTCGCGAGCCGGCAGATTGGAATCGATGAAGTTGGGCAAGCCATCCAACAAGGAAACGTAAACCTTCCGACCGGTACCTTATTCGGAACGCACCAGGCATTTACCGTCCAGGCGAATGGTCAACTCAACAAAGCCGCTGACTACGCGCCGCTGGTTGTGACGTACCGCAACGGAGCACCCGTTCGATTGGGCGATCTCGGAGCCGTCCGTGACAGCGTAGAGAACGATAAGACGGCGACGTGGTATTTCGATCGGGACGGAATTCGCCGGTCAATTCTGCTTGCCATCCAGCGTCAGCCAGGGACGAACACCGTCGAGGTGGTGGACAACATTAAGGCTCTGTTGCCCTCGTTCGAAGCGGTGATGCCGCCATCGGTGAAACTCAACATTCTTTACGACCGCTCTGTTTCGATTCGCGACTCCGTGGCGGACGTGAAGTTCACGCTGTTCCTGGCACTCTGCCTAGTCATTCTGGTCATCTTCCTATTTCTGAGAAATGTGTCAGCCACTGCCATTCCTAGTCTGGCGCTACCTCTCTCGCTGGTTGCGACATTCGGAGTGATGTACCTGCTTGACTATTCGCTCGACAATCTTTCCCTGATGGCGCTGACGCTTTCCGTGGGATTCGTGGTTGACGATGCAATCGTCATGCTGGAAAACATCGTCCGACACATGGAAATGGGGAAGCGTCCCATGGAGGCGGCGCTGGAAGGCTCACGCGAAATCGGCTTCACGATTCTTTCCATGACGATTTCGCTTGCGGCGGTGTTTTTGCCGGTGCTGTTCATGGGCGGTCTCGTGGGGCGTTTGCTGCACGAGTTTGCAGTGACAATCGGAGCGGCGATCCTTGTTTCGGGATTCGTGTCGCTTAGTCTTACGCCGATGCTTTGCAGCCGCTTCCTGCGTCCGTCGAAAGAAGGCGGTCACGGCAAAGTATGGATGCTGAGCGAAAGATTTTTCGATGGGATGCTTCGGATTTATGACCGAACGCTGCAGGCCACGATGCGCCATCGGTTCGCAATGCTGCTTCTTTCGTTTGCTGTTATGGGAGGGACCGTTTACTTGTTCCGAACGATCCCGAAAGGCTTCTTGCCCGACGAAGACCAAGGCTTCATCTTCGTATTTACGGAAGGCCCGCAGGGCATTTCATACGACAGCATGGTGCAGCACCAGAAAGCATTAGCAGATGTCGTGATGGCGCAACCGTGGGTAGACTCCTTCAACAGCACGGTGGGTGGGGGGAGTTCGTCGATCTCACAGGCAAGCAATCAAGGCCGAATTTTTATCCATCTCATTCCACGTGAGCAGCGAAAACCTGCCGTCGAACTCGTACAGGAGCTACGACCGAAACTGGCCGCAATTCCAGGCATCAACGCCTTTCCGCAAATCTTGCCAACCATTCGCATTGGCGGACAGCTCACCAAGAGCCAGTACCAATTCACGTTGCAAAGTCCGGAGGCGCAACAGATGTACGAATACGCGCCGAAGCTCGAAACTGCGTTAAAGACGGATTCGGCCGCCAAGAACCTTGTGCAGGATGTTACCAGCGACTTGTTGATCACAAATCCGCAAGTGAACGTGGATATCGACCGGGATAAAGCGTCAGCGTTGGGTTTGACAGCGAATCAGATCGAGGATGCTTTATTCACTGCATATGGCCCACGGCAGATTTCGACGATCTATGCGCCTAGTAATACCTATCGAGTGGTAACGCAGTTGGAAGATCAATATCAACTAGATCCTTCGGCGCTTTCGCTGATCTACGTACGATCGAAGGGTGGTCAACTAGTTCCGTTGAACACCGTCGCGTCGCTGCGTCGCACGTTAGGTCCATTGACGATCAACCACCTTGGGCAGCTCGGGGCGGTTACGCTGTCATTTAACCTGAGACCGGGAGTGGCGCTCGGCGACGCAGTGAATGTCGTCAACCGTCTTGCATCGCAGATTCTGCCAGCGACAGTCAGCACGAGCTTCCAGGGAACAGCGCAGGCTTTTCAGTCCTCCTTCTCAGGTCTAGGTCTGCTGTTGCTAATGGCCATTCTTGTTATCTACCTTGTGCTGGGGATTCTGTACGAGAGCTTTATTCATCCGCTAACCATCCTTTCAGGTTTGCCTTCGGCGGGCTTCGGCGCGCTGCTCACGCTGATGCTGTTCCACATCGATTTGAACTTGTACGCGTTCGTCGGCGTGATCATGCTCGTCGGCATCGTCAAGAAGAACGCGATCATGATGATTGACGTGGCTCTGGAAAAGCAGCGCGAGACTGGAGAGCATCCTGAGGAAGCTATCTACCAAGGTGCACTCCTCAGGTTCCGGCCGATCATGATGACAACGATGGCCGCGTTGATGGGAACATTGCCGATCGCCCTTGGGTTTGGTGCAGGATCCGAGTCGCGGCGACCGCTCGGGCTTGCTGTTGTGGGCGGACTGGTGTTCTCGCAACTTCTGACGCTGTATATCACGCCCACTTATTACGTTTACATGGAACAGTTCGAAAACTGGGTGAAGTCTCTTAGGAAGCGTAAGCGCTCCCCCGAAAGGATTTCAGTGGAGCACGAGCCAGTTTTCACGAGCAAGAGCTGAGCGTCGAATCGAAGCGCTCGGTCAGGTAACATAGGGCGCCCATGCTTGCGCCTGTTGGAAGTCTAACGCCCGAGACCCGCGAGATCCCGAGGTGGGTTCGTATTCTCTTTCCCTCGGTGGCTGATCTGGTCTTCCTCATCCTTTTTTGGAGTCTGTTTGCGGGCGCGTTATCAGGCAAGCCCCTGGCTGATGGCGATGTGGGCTGGCATATCCGCAACGGCGAACAAATTCTGCAAACTACATCGATTCCGCACAGCGATCCATTCTCATCAAGCATGTCGGGACAGGCGTGGTTCGGATGGGAATGGCTCTATGACATTTTGCTCGGAGCCATTCATGTGCGCTTAGGATTAAATGGGGTCGTATGGTGGACAGCGCTGGTCATAGCGGGGATCTTTTCGTATCTCCTCAAAGTCTTAGTGCGTCGGGGCACCAAGATTCCGATCGCGCTTCTGATTGTCCTGCTAGCGATGTCGGCTTCCACAATTCACTTCTTCGCGCGACCCCATATCATCAGCTGGCTTTTTCTTCTGATCTTTGAAGTGATCCTCGAACGATGGGATAGCAATCGATCAAAGTCACAACTTCTGTATTTCCTGCCCTTGCTCATGCTGGTGTGGGTAAACATGCATGGCGGTTTTCTGTTCGGAATAGTTCTTCTAGCGTGTTACTGGATCGGTGCTTTGATAGAACGTTTCGGCACAGTGGACACGTTTGAGCAGGTGAGAAGACAAAGCCAAGTTCGAAGATTAAGTCTCGCGCTCATCGCGACAGTTGCGGCCACATTTGTCAATCCTTACGGATATCGCCTACACCTGCACGTTGTCCGGTATCTGAACAACCGTTTCTTGATGGACCAGATCGACGAGTTCCGGTCACCCGATTTCCATGGCGTGGCACAGAAATGCTTCTTGTTGCTAGTTCTGCTGACCATGTTCGTCCTTGTTCGTGCCGGTAAAAGCGTGCGGGCTAGCGGGTTCCTAGTTCTTATGCTCGCAGTCGCAGCCGGCTTATACGCTTCTCGCAACATTCCCCTAGCTGCAGTTTTGATAGCGTTTGAAATTGGGCCACCGCTGTCGAAGTCGATGAGTTCATTGAGGAGCCTTGAGCTTAATCGCGGAACTGCGGGAGAGTTCGAGAGATCCATGAATGTACATTTTTGGCCCGCTCTCTTGGTTTTATCAACACTGATCGTTTGTGTGACTGATGGGCAACTGGGAGCGAAACCAATCGTCCATGCACAATTTGATCCTCAAAGGTTTCCGGTGAAAGCCGCGGAGTGGCTCACAGAAAACGGAACACAGGAACCGATTTTTTGCCCGGACTACTGGGGTGGTTATGTCATCTATCGGATGTGGCCGCACTCAAAAGTGGTTGTTGACGATCGTCATGATTTCTACGGTGAGCACTTCTTTAGAGAGTACTTGGCGCTAGTGCGGGTGCAGCCTGGATGGGACAGAGTCTTGGATGAATGGAAAGTGAGGAACGTCCTCATTCGTCCAGATTCTTCACTCGCCACGGTTTTGCCGGGAAGCGGTTGGCAAGCTGTTTACCGCGACGAAACGGCGGTTCTATTCGAGCGCGCAACACCAAAACCTTAATTAATCGGTATTGGTATTAAAACCGAGGATCGCATTAACCTCCACAGGTTGATCGCCGCGGAGGGCTGGGCGAAACTTCCAATTTGTCAAAGCGGCCATTATCTTAGCTGCGGTATCCGGGTCGCCTGATTGAAGAATGTGGGCACTCTTGATCACGCCTTCTCGATTCAAAATGCATGCAATGGTGACTGGCACCCGCAACACTCCTGCGGGAAGCTCAGCATGCAACGGATCTGGCGCGCTTAAGTCTTCGGCATAGGGATGCGAAACGGAAGCAGGGTCTGCATATTGCATGACCACCGTTCCAACTGAAGTTCCTATGTAGAGGGTATAGTTTCGGTCGCCTTTCAGAGCACCGTATTGATTAAAGCCGCCACCAGATCGTGGTGTGGCGACGATTTGAATGTCGGGTCCTTTTCGATTGTTCGCCACTGAAGAGCGGCCGGGGGCGGAGCCGTTTGGATCGCCGTTTGATCCGAAGCTGGGCAACGTGATTGTGTTACCACCCTGAACGGAAACTCCAGGGACAGCAGGAGTACCATTTGTGCCCTTTCCAGCGCCGCCCGGACCGGGGTAAGGCGATATTCCATTGTGTGCATTCGGATCAGACCCATGTCCGCCGCCTTCCCGCCCAGCACCAGAACCAGAACCCGTCAAGCCGCTACCGGGCCCCGTCCCATGGCCAATCCCAGTCCCGCCGCCCGATCCACCAAGACCCGGCTTATCCCCGCCAGCAGGTGACATCGCGAGCGATCCGGCCGCGCCAGCACCGGGTACGCCGACAGCGCTGCCGGGCTTGTTAGACAGCACGATGCCTGAACCGCCTCCACTACCGCCACCACCACCTGGGGGCGCAACACTCGAGCCGAGATCAAATGGCGAGCCCCGGCCGGAGCCTTTCTTCCCAGTGCCGTCACCGTTCGCCGAGCCTTGTCCGCCGAGGGTGGGGGGAGGCGGAACGACGTTAGCTGCACTGAGCACGCCGCCTAGGTTTTGTCCGCCGATCGCGCGATTACCGGAGTCTGATGGGGGCGCAACGACGTTAGTATTCCCGATGAGTGACCCTGTCCCATTACGATTCAATGAGCGGTCTCCGGACTGCGACGGAGGAGCGACA
This sequence comes from Terriglobales bacterium, assembly GCA_036265385.1. Lineage (GTDB taxonomy): Bacteria > Acidobacteriota > Terriglobia > Terriglobales > Acidobacteriaceae > DATAPD01. The sequence goes on along the minus strand of DATAPD010000070.1, from coordinate 55,660 downwards.
ACATTGTCGTTGCTTGAACCGAATCCACCCACCGCAGCGTTCATCCTGCCAAGAGAACCGCTTGCAGATTGCACCGGCGGTGGAACTACCTGGCTGCGCACATCTCCGGAACCTGAACTCCCGATCTTGCTGAGCTCCCGCTGCACCTGACTCGGAGGTGGCGCAACGACGTTGGGTGCCGGTAAGGTCAATTTGGCGACGTGATCCGCATCCCTCACTGGGGCAGAGATCGGAGGGGGAACGATTTCCGTTGTTCTCGCGACCGGAACGCTGGACGAACCAACTTCACGTTGAAGATCACCAGGAGCAGGTGGGACTGCTTGGGCTGCTAAGGCAGCAGAGTTCCTCATTTTGTCGCGGCTAACTGATGGCATCGGAGCGGCGACGCCGGTAACGAGTGAGGGAGGTAGTTGAAGCTTCGGAATGCCGACATCCGGAGTTGGAGCGACGGCATTCATCTGAGGCAAGGTCGCAGACGGGAGTGATCGCTGTAAACCCTCTGCTGGCGCAGGCCCGGGAATCGAATGCAGGGCCAACAAGTTGGCGACGTCCAGGTTTGTGGTTGGCAGTTTTAACTTGGGAGCATCGACAACCTTCTCACTGAGAGAGGAGCCGCGGGACACCTTGATTGTCTGAGATCGATGCTTTGCTTCGCTGCCTCCAGCCTCTCCTGTGCGACCCGCTTGTGCACCGCCAGCGTCTTCGGTTTGTGGTAATTCATCCCCCGTGTAGTAAATCACGTCATATTTGGGCGTTGTGGGTGGTACATAAGGGCTTAAACTTTGTAGCTTGCCCGGCAACACGATCACGGCTACGAGCAAAAAAATTTCTAATCCCCAAGAGACCAGGATGCCGCGATATGGGAAGAGACCGGTGGCAGCTTCGCCCGCAAGCTTCTCGGGCGATCGAGAGAATGCTGGGCCAACAGCTGTCTTAAAGTCATCCCAACGAGACGACCATTCGATCAATAATTTGGGCGCGTCATTCATGCTGCTTCCGAATGTGTTGGCTGCTCTAGTGTGATGTCGATGTGGTCACCGATTACTGTCTGCGTTCTGTGAATAGTCCGACTTGGCAATTCAAGCACAGACGCAGCAGCGATGCGGATGGGCGCGAAGCGCCAGGGACGCAAATCCTCGGATAGATGAACGACATAATTTGCCTTGTCGAGGTAAATAACGTCGATGGGAAAACGCATAGCCATTGTGTGAACGCCACGGCAGGGAACGATCCACAATCCTTGCCCTGGCCGGAGGCTTCCCGGCGCGGAGGCCATCAGTCCACGGAGGCGGGACCAATGCGTATTCGCGATGAATAATTCTGTCGCAAGATATTCTTTCCGTGTCCGATTAAAGGCGTACCCCGTGGGAACTCCCGACGCCATTCCGAGTTCTGACTCCTAACTATTATCGGCCGCTGGGCGGCAACAAAATGCGAACCAGCGCGATGATGGCAGGCCCAAGCGAGACGATCATGATGGAGGGCAAAACGAAGACGACCAATGGAGGAATCATCTTGATGGTAGTTTTCGCAGCCTGTTCTTCCGCGCGCTGCCGACGTTCCGTGCGCAGAGAATCCGAGTGGACGCGCAGTGCCTGGGCAACGCTCGTGCCAAACCGATCTGTTTGAATCAAGGTTCCAACCAATGCTTTTATGTCATCAACGCCTGTGCGCTCGGCCAAGTTGCGCAATGCCTCAGCTCGCGGTTTTCCGGCGCGCATCTCCAAGTTGACGAGATGAAACTCATCGCTGAGATCTTTGTGAGCATGCTTCAAATCCTCGCCGACGCGCTGCATTGCTTGATCGAGTGCCAGTCCAGCTTCCACGCAGATCACAGTCAGGTCCAAAGCGTCCGGCAAACCAACCCGTATGCGTGTCTGGCGATCGCGAATCATCCGCTTTAGAAAGAAGCGTGGAAGAAAGAATCCAAAAGCGGGGATACCGATGAGAAGCATCGGAGATTTTGCCCCGCCAAAGATGACTACTCCAGCGAGAGCCACAAAAGCAAATAACGCTCGCACACCGTAAAAAATAGTGACGTGTTTGGGATCGCGATAACCTGCTTGGATCAGCCAAGCCCTCGTTTGCGAAACGTCTGTCGGCGAGATGGGAAGGGCCTTACTGAGCGGATCCAGGGCCTGTTCCAGGCGTTCGCGAATAGGCTGCCGCTGCGGACTAACCTGAACACGTTGTGTCCCCAGAGATTTCAGTCGCTCGCCTAGCACGGACGAAGGCGTGGCAGCAGCCGTTCCAAAGGCGAGCACCGCTAGCACAATGGTTACAAACACGACGATGCTAATGATTAGCAACATAATTTCAAACCTGAATACGAATGATCTTCCGAATCACGAAGTAGCCGACGGTTTGCAGCGTGATTCCGACCACGATCAGGGTGTGGCCGATCGGGTCTGCAAACAAAGGCCTGATGAAGTCAGGATTCGATGAAAGCATAATGAGAACGATTGCTGGAGGCAGTCCCATCAGTAGCATCATCGTCAAACGACCTTGGGCCGTATAGACCCTGACCTGACGCATAATCTTGAATCGCTCACGAATCACGTAGGAAAGGTTATCCAGGATTTCCGCGAGATTACCCCCCGTTTCCCTTTGCAGCATTACGGCAGTAACAAAAAATTTGACGTCTACAAGGGGGATGCGGTCGACCAGATTCATCAACGCGTCTCGCACCGGAAGACCAAATTTTTGTTCTTCATAAAGCTTACGGAATTCTCCTGCAACGGGTTCGGCTACTTCAGTTCCGATCATTTCCAATGCTGTTGTGAATGCATGTCCGGCGCGGACTGCCCGAGCCAAAGTATCAATGGCTTCTGGGAAGCGCTCTTCGAACTTTTGAAAGCGCTTGTTTCGAAGATATGAGGCATACGAGTATGGAAGAAAGAACCCGAGCAGCAACCCAACCCAGCCGATCATCGGGGATCGGCTCCACAGAGTGACAACTATGCCCGAAGCTGCCGCAACGCCAAAACAAATGAGCAGGAAATTCCCGGCGCGAGCTTGAACGTTGGCTTGCTCAAGCATCGTCTGTAAGGCAGAGACACGCTGTGATCGTTTCAGTATGTTGTCGAGAGCCGGGATCTCACTCAACATCTCGTCCCGGAGCAGCGCCAACTCGGGGCTCGGCTGTTTCTCGGAAGATTTTTCGACTGTGGCCAGGCGTTCGCGCAAGAGCCTGGCTTTAGAACTGCGCTCGTCGAGCAACGAGAAAATCACAAAGGCAACCAGCGCTACCACGATGAAAGCGAGCACGGCAATGATGGCAACCATCGGTGCTACACCTCAACCCTAGACTCGAACAAAGATGGGCGCAGGCGGGCACCAGCGGTCGCCAACCGATCAGAGAACACCGGTCGAACGCCCGTGGCCTTGAAAGCGCCTCTAACCTTGCCAGCTTCATCAATGCCGGTACGCTCGAAGACAAAGATGTCTTGCATGATGATGGCATCGCCTTCCATGCCGGAGATTTCGGAAATAGTCAGGACCTTCCGCGTGCCGTCGGCAAGACGAGCAATCTGAACGACTGCGTTGATGGCGGAGACGATCTGCTGGCGAACCGCACGCTCCGGGATATTCAGATTGGCCATCGACACCATATTTTCGACACGAGCCAATGCATCGCGTTGAGAGTTGGCGTGGACGGTCGTCAAAGAGCCTTCGTGACCAGTGTTCATGGCCTGAAGCATGTCAAAAGCTTCTTCACCGCGCACCTCGCCAACGACGATGCGATCGGGTCGCATACGGAGGCTGTTGATTACTAACTGCCTTTGTCGAACAGCACCTTTGCCTTCGATGTTCGGCGGACGCGTTTCCAGACGAACGATGTGGTCCTGCTTCATCTGAAGTTCGGCCGCGTCTTCAATCGTTACGATGCGCTCGGAGTTTGGAATATATCCGGAAAGAACATTGAGCAGTGTTGTTTTGCCGGCGCCAGTACCGCCAGATATCAACAGATTGAGCCGGCCCTTTACCATCGACGACAGCAATTCGAGCATTGGCTCTGTCAAAGTCTTGTTCTCAATCATATTGCGGGCGGTGATTGGATCTCGACCGAAGCGGCGGATGGAGAGACTGGGGCCATCAATTGCGAGGGGCGGAATAATTGCGTTTACACGTGATCCATCTAGAAGTCGTGCGTCGACCATGGGCGACGATTCATCGACACGACGGCCCACGCGCGAGACAATACGGTCGATGATTTGCATGAGGTGTGCATTATCTTTGAACGATAGACCGGTGAGCTCCAGCTTGCCGGCGCGTTCGATGTAGACACGATCAAAGCGGTTGACGAGAATATCGGAAACGCTCGGATCTTTAAGCAACGGCTCGAGTGGTCCCAAGCCGAAAATCTCATCGAGAATTTCTCGAGCCAGACGTTCGCGCTCGGCGAAGCTCAGGGGAACAGCTTCGCTATTAACCGAAGTGCGGATCACCGCAAGGACGTCATCGCGGGCGGAGTCGCCACCCGCGCGGCCTAATTTCTCCAAATCAAGCCGATCAAGAATCTTGCGATGAAGATCCGCCTTAACCTGCTGATACTCACTTCGTACGAATGTGGTCGGATTCCCCATTTGTCTTTATACCGTTTTGAATAGAGACCAAGTCGTGCGTTTTACTTCATCGTCGTCCTGAGTCAGTGCAGCGGCCAAGCCAGCGAAGGAACGTGCGATCTCGGTGTGTCCTTGTTGCATAGGGGGTATGCCGCGATCGATGGCTGTCGACACAGCGAAATACTGGTTTGGAATTCGCCAGATCAGCTTGATGCCAGCCGCAGCTTCAGCATCCTCTTCGCTAAACCCCGGTATCTTGCGAAATCTGTTCAGCACCAAACGAACACGTTCGCGTCCGCCTGCGTCTCCAACGTATTGCACCACTCGTGCCGCGCTCCAAAGCGATGCTACATCCGCGTGAGCGACCAGCAAAACAGTCTCCGCCAGGTTGCATGCCAACCTAGTCGCAGCATCGAGACGCGAGGAAGCGTCCACGACAACATATCGGTAATGGTTCACCATCATGTCGAACAAGCGTGCAAATTCGCTGGTCGAAGGTTCGCCTGATGGGACGCTTGTTCCAGCAAGTAAATGGAGTCCGCTGCTGTGACGAACCATGAAGCTGTCCATCAGAGAACTATCCATGCGATGCAAGTTCTCGATGGCGTCATTGACAGTGAACTGTCCCTTCATGTTGAGATGAAGGGCCGCATGTCCGAGAGGCGCAAGGTCCATCAGAGCAGAGTTCCCGTGCGCGTTTTGAAGTGCGAGAGCTAGGTTTACTGCGACGGTCGTGGCGCCACTTCCACCCTTGGCATTGATTACAGTGAATACTTTTCCGCGCTTGCCTTCACGACGTCCTTTGCGTTGGGCTGCCGACAGACGAACGAACGCTTCGAGCAGATCAGTCGTGGTCGTGGGGCGCTCAATGTATTCGCGCGCACCCGCTCTCATGGCATTTACGATCAATTGGGGCTGTGTCATGCTCCCGATTGCGAACACGGCAGCTTCCGGCATTTCCTGATGAAGTAGTTCGATGGCGCGCAACGCACCTGGTGTGTTGTCGGCGGGTACGTCAACAAGCACAACCTCTGGCCGATGACTATGAAGTCGGCGCAATGCCGGGTCCGTCGCAGCCACCGGTAGAGTTGCGCTGCTATAGACGGCCTTCGCGACACTGGTGCCGTCGACAAGCACTTGCAGAACAGCCCTTTGTTCCGCGTCGGCGGCCACAATTACTACTGAAAGCTCCGGCATCACAACCCCTGAAACTTAACCCCAGATTACTTGTTGCTACCTGACGGCCCTTTTTTGCCATCGAATTTGTCTTTGTCCAAATACGGCTCAGGCGCTTTGGGACCGGCCGGAGCCTGTGTACTCGGCGATATACGGCGAGCTGTGCACAACACCATCAGTTCGGCGTTGCTCTTCTGATAGCTCTTGCTCTTGAAAAAATTGCCTAATATCGGAATGTCACCCAGGCCCGGAATCTTGTTCACGATGTTCGTGACTCGATTGTCCATCAAACCGGCAATCACAAAGCTCTGGCCATCCTGCAATTCGAATTCGGTCTCTGCACGACGCGTACTCAACGCGGGGATCGTCGTGCCCTGAATCGACAGAGAATTTGCAAAATCCAAAGTGCTAACCTCGGGAACGACCCTGAGATGGATATTGCCATTGGGCATAATCAGCGGAGTGAATTTAAGGCGAATTCCGAATTCTTTGAATGAAATCGTGATGGCCGTGATTCCTTGGCTGGGTTGCACAATTGGAAACGGGAATTCACCCCCAGCGAGGAAACTAGCTTCTTTGCCGTTGACTGCGATGAGATTCGGTTCAGCAAGAATCTGCAGCACATTTTTCGATTGCAGTGCTTTTATGAAAGCAGCGAGATGTATGTCTGGGTTGAACAGAAATACATTGAGCAGATCGCCCGGGTTCAAATTTGAAGTGATGGCTCTATTTCCTCGAGCGGTTGTGTCGTTCAGATTCTGCAATGTGGTGCTGCCGAACTCTCCGGTCGTAACCCTCCCAATAGTGTTTCCAGCCCCAGTACTGATTACATTCAAGCCGATTTGAGTGAGGGCAGATCGATCGACTTCCGCAAACTTCACTTCGAGCAGGACCTCTTGTGCGCCTACTGGCCCGAATGTCAGAACGTTGACTACGTTCTTTGTGTAGGCCTGAGCGATCATGCCTGCCTTAGTTGCGACATCTTCGGTAGAAACGTGGCCAGATAAAACGATCGCCGAGCGCGATGCGCTGACATTGATCTGCTCATCCGGAAACACGCTCTTTTCTTCTTCGGCTGCGGCTGTAATGTCGACGTCAACCCTAAGATCAAAACTGCGGGATCTCTCCACTTCATCCCAAATCAGTAGAGAAACTTCTCCCGGTGCCCGACCGTGCACAATGATTTGAGTAGGAGTAACCACGAGAGCATCGGCCACGCTGGGATCCGTAACGGAAACGCGTTTTAAACGCTCTGTCGTGTTGATCAGGAGTGATTTCCCAACCATGACTCGCAGCGGTGCAGACCCGACCGGCTCCGCAGATGGAGCGCCTTGAGTTGGAGTCTGGCTCTGCGCGGGAGATTGTGTTTCCGCGGGCGGTTGGGCTGCCGGGGCTTCCTGCGCAGATGAAGCTGCCAAAGCACCCGAGCAGGACAAACTCCCGATCACGATGAATGCCGCAAATCGTAAAACTCGCATTCGCCAAATCCTCTCTGCACGAGGAAAAATCATTTGTCGGGCCCCGATCCTTCATCGAAAGTCTTATTTTCCCGCTTGTCTCCCTTGATGATTTCAACGGAAAAGGCCGCTGGTTTTGGGGGAGGAGGAGTAATACTAGGCTTTCTTTGAATCCTCACGGGGGTAGTTGTTGGGGGCGGAGTGGCTCCGCGATAGAGGGTCTGTTCGCGAACTGCTGAGAGGGATTGGTCGCGGGTGTCGAGTGGGTTTCTGAGGGCTAACTGGATCCGCCCTTCTGAACTTGCCAACGTCAATTTCTGCGCGTCATCTGGTGAGACCAGCAGCGTAATAACGGGTGCGTTCTGAGCTTCGCCAGCCGAATTGCGCTCTAATTTCTGGCCGGTCGCAAGTACAGCCACATTCTCTAGGACCGTAGTTGTTTGCTTTTCGTTGCTGCCAGACGGATTACCGGTCAGAAGTACGTCTACACGGGTTCCTGGTGTGGCAAATCCTGCGACGGCGGTAACGTCATTTACTCGGACCGTCACGGCGCGCATTCCCGGAGGAATCATCGCGGGTAATCCAGCACCGGCATTCTCGGCTGCAAGCTTGGTGGGCAGTATGAATTCTCCTGCAGTTATCGGCTGAATTACACCCCTGCCGAGAAGCTTTGTTTTACTGAGATAAGCGCCATTAGGGACCGAAGCGCGAGGAAACTTAGCCAGCCGAAGATCCGTGTCCTCCAGCTTCGATCCGACTTGGATTTCACGGGCGGCCACCATAACCTCTACGGACGGCTCGTTGCCAACGCCGGTCTTGGCTTGCAAAGTTCGATAGATGAAAAAGCTGACGAAGGCTCCCAAGGCGAGAGCGAGAGCCCCGATCATTAAAAGACGAGCGCGATTCATTTGTACCTACCGGCTTGCAAAATCCAACCCTGTCGACCGTCGAGAACAGCATTTGGAAGCACGAACGCGAAAGCGAACTATATTCCCAAGGAAAAGCCCTGTTTTCAAGGGATTATCCAGATTCCTCCCTGCCCGATGCCGAGTTTGGATCAGCGCATAGAAGAACGTTCAATTGGGTTCTACCGAAGCGTGTGACAAGAAGTTCCGGTGGGCCAACGTCCGGAATCTACGCTCGATTTTAGCCTTTTTCGGCCAACGAGTGGACGTTTTTTTCGGTATTTTGGCGGAATCTCGATACGGCCCGTTATTGGACCCTATCCGGTTGATAGGCTATCTGAAAAAGGTACGAACCGCGGTTGCTTGCGCAGAAGTACTGTCACAAGCATTGGCAGGAAAAGCCACAAAACAGCCCAAAGCCCAACCTCAGACATCGTGCGGGGAGTGTGGAACCATCGCCAAATTCCGGGGATCCAACTGAGGCCAGTGGTGTACACAAGTTCTCGTCGCGACTTGGGAATCAGAAACAGGATGAATTGGTCATAAAACCAGCGCTGTGGAACGATCGATGCCAATAGCAATAGCTGCGCGTCGCGATCTCGATAACGAAACAAGGCCAGGGCAAGCAGAATGCCTGGAAAAACGAGAATGGGATAAAAATGCTGGTACCCGGACAACTGCGCAACCCACTCTCGAAGCCAAGTAGGCGAGATCACGAAACTCGATGCGAGCACAAGTGCTGACAAGAGGAGGCCGCGACGAGATAGATTTACACCCGCGACGGGGATTCCGATGTGCGGTTTGGCCAGGGTCAGAGGCAAAAACAGTTGGAAGCAGGCGGAAGCGGCAAGTAGCGGTGTCCATTGAGCTGTAATCAAGGCTGCCCAATAGGGATAGCTCAAGAACACGAGCAAACGTCGGAATCCATTTCTCGTGAGGCCGAAAGCCAGTACGGCAGAGCTAGTGCCGAAAAAAGCCCCCGCTGCAACGCCCCTTGGCAGCCATGAAAACGGAACTGCAAACAATGCCGCTGGAAGAGGGTAGGGAATTATTCCAGGGAGCGTCGCGGCATACGGATCTCGATGCGCAACAAGATCGCGTGCGGCGTCGTAAGCCCAATTGAAGTCAGCGGCACCCAAGCCAAGTCGTGCCATCAGGAACCAAGTCATCGCGCCACTAGAAATTCCTATTGCAATCGAGACGAGAAGACGAATGCGCATTGGTGTTCTGAATCCACAGTTGTAGCATGGCTGCTTGTCTTCGGAAGAATGATCATGATTCGTGAGAGCGCCTTGGTAGTAGTGAGTCTTGTCTTAGCAATCGTGATGTGGCTTTTCGTGCAAAGTGTTTTCATTCCCCACCAACTGCAAGAGGCGGCAGCAACGAACAGGCCGCGCGGGCTGCTTTCCGATCTCTACCCACGCTGGTACGGCGCACGTGAATTGCTACTCCATCACCGAGATCCTTATGGTCCGGACATCACGTTAGAGATTGAGCGAGGGTACTATGGACGAGAACTGAATTCTGCCCTACCCGGGGATCCGAAGGATAAGCAAGCCTTCGCGTATCCGATTTTCGTAGTTTTTTTCCTGGCACCCACCTTATCGCAGCCTTTCGGCAAGGTGCAGACAGGTTTCTACTGGTTGTTAATAGGTTTGACTGTCCTCTCAATACCACTTTGGGCCTCCTTGGCGCAGATGCGGATGACGTTTCTGCTAACGATCGCCATCATCCTTATCGTGATCGGCAGTTTCCAATTTATCCAAGGCTTAAAGCTTCAGCAGTTGACGCTGCTGGTTGCGCCATTACTTGCCATAGCACTCGCTCTTTTGATGCGAGGGCAACTTTTGACCGCTGGTGCGATTCTGGCGATCGCGCTCATCAAGCCGCAGCTTTCATTGCCTTTGGCGGCTTGGCTGTTGGTCTGGACCGTCGGAGATTTCAAGCGCCGCTGGAGACTGGCGGCCGGATTTTTGTTAGCAACTTCGATCCTGATGGCCGGATCGGAGGTGATTCTTTCTGGATGGCTGACGAAGTTTTATCTCGCGGTGCTCGACTATCGTCGGTACACGGGTGGTGAAAGTATTCCTGTTATGTTTCTAGGAAGGTCGCTTGGAGCATTGTTGGAAGGGATGTTGATTGGTTGTTGCCTCGTTCTGAGCTGGCGTCTACGGAAGCACGAAGGGACGTCGCGGGAATTTGCCGCGATGGCGGCTCTAATCCTATCGGTGACCGTCGTGATAATTCCGATGGTTGCGCTTTATAACCAAGTATTACTACTGCTTCCGATGTTCGTGATTTGGCGTGCACGAGCAGTGTTGTGGGCACCGGGCAAGACCTCACGAACGCTCCTCGCGACAGCAGGCGCCTGGTGCGCGTGGCCCTGGATTGGGGCGTTGCTGGTCCTGATCGCGAAGACATTCGAGCCTTCATGGGCGCTTCGGAGCGCCTGGTCTGTGCCTCTCTCCTCCATGCTGGGTTTTCCACTTCTGGTCACGATGGTGATTTTGCTAAATTGGCGCCGTTTGAATGACTACTCGCCAACATCAGAACCAACACGCTGAAGATCAGCAGGATCGGAACCACCATCCAAGCGTAGTACTTGGCGTGCAAAACGATTAGGTGAATCGGTGGCAGAAAAACTACTGTCACGAGCGCGATAGCTGCCCAGCGCAATCTTTTGCTTTTGAAGTCATTTTCAATTAATGAAGCCATTGGAATCAGCAGCAGAGTCAAATCGTGCGGACTCAGGTGATATGACACGAGGAGTGCGATCACCACGCTTGTGGAGAAAGCTATCATCTGCAATGAAACAGAATGTCCTGCCGTACGCCAGCTCCAGGCGCCTACTCCAAGCAAGATAACCGTTGCGATTAGAAGTGAGGCCGTTACAAAGCGGTTTTCAGGCGTCGTGATCAGGGCAATTAGACCGCGGATGTTGGCCATTGCTTGCCAATGCATTCCGGAGTTCGGCAGTTCCGGCCATTCCCGTAGAAAGCGCGCGTACTGCTCAAAAATATTCCATCCGAACGAAGCGAGCGAAATGCCGATCAATACCGATGTTGAAGCAAGAAAACCCACGGCGAACCTCAATTTTCCACGGATTAAGCAAAGCAGCGCGAGTGGTAAGACGATGTGAAACTTAAAAAGTCCCAGTCCCAGCAGAGCCCCAGCTTGCAGAAAAGAGCGGCGCTCAAGCGCTTCCAAGGCGAATACGCACACAGCCATCAGAAGAACCGAGTCTTGCCCTTGAACGAAGTTTAAGAGCAGCGGAGGGAATAAAAGAGTAAGGGGCGTAATGAGAAGCCAATCACCACGGGAGTTCCAGCCGCGTAGAAGGGATCGTATCGAAACGGCGAGAAGCACGAGACTAAGCGAATTCCAGGCCAAGTAAGCCTGTTTCAGCGGAAGGCGCGCCAGAGGCACGAATAGCAATGTTTCGAACGGAGGATGGATGTAGTAGGTGCCCGCTCGTCCCGATTCCCGCATCTGGCAATGCTGCTGAGCGGAGGCGTCATAGATATCCAGGTGTTCACGCGCGAGGACTCCAGCACAGTAAAAATCCGGGAAGTCGATACCCCCGAGAATCGCGCGGAAACTGCTGGCGAGAAATAGCAAAAACAGGGTCGCCAGCGTAAGTGCGAGAGTAGCTTTAGCCAGAATCTTCATCTTTCGCTCATGTCATTGCTCGCTTCCCGACGAAGAGTAGCCGAGTCGTACTACTTGCATCTGTAAGACTGCCGTGGGAAGCTTGTTCGTTCCTGCCAAGTTTAATTGCTAACTAAGGAGTAAACGCACACATCAATGTCGGGCCACCTCAGCTCAGTCCCTCTGTCTGAAGCAGGTTCCGGAGTTTTTCCTTCCCTTATTTTTGTTCAGGGAAATGATCAACGTTCCATAGTTTTGAACCGGACCCCCTTCACGGTGGGGCGCAAGGTCGATCGCGATCTTGTCATTGCCGATCCACGTGTTTCCCGCGAGCATGCAATTATCTCTTCGGAAAACGGAGAATTTTACGTCGTCGATCAAGGAAGCAAGCATGGCACGTATGTGAACGGCGAGCGTGTCCAGCGTCAAAAGCTTTTACGTAATGACCGTTTGGAATTCGGAGTGAGAGATGTCGCTTACGTCGTATTCCACCCGGAACATGCGACTTCCAATACGGCGCGCGAATTCCTAAGTCAAATTTCCGGTATTCAGATTTCTACCGAGGCAAGCGACCTCGAAAAGCTGACGTTATTTCTTGAGGCCGCGCGGAAGCTGAACACAATCGGCGTGCTGGATGAAATCCTGGTGACGCTGATCGATGCGACCTTGCGCCTGACGCGAGCAGAACGCGCTTACATTTTCTTGAGAAATGAAGAAGGGAAGTTGGCCCTGGCAGCGGGACGAAACCACAAAGGTGAGCCTCTGCTGGATGACACTACGATTTCACATTCCATTCTCGAAGAAGCTTTGCAGTCGAATTCCGAGTATCTAGTCACAGATACGAGTCAATCCCTGGATCTGGCAGGACGGAAAAGCATCGTTGCCTTTGATCTGAGAACCGTCATTTGCTTGCCGTTACGGAAGCCGCAGGTGCAAACGCGAGCAGACGCCGTAGCAGCGGCAACAACTGGTGAGCCGGTTGGCGTTTTGTACGTGGATTCTCGATTTGCGTCGCGCGACATATCCAGCGTGAGTCACGATATTTTGCGGGCGATTGCAACTGAAGCGGCACAACTGATCGAAAACGCGCGGTTGGTGCAGGCCGAAGAGGCCTCGCGGCGCTACCAACAGGAATTGTCCATTGCAGCTCAAATTCAGCAGCGTTTGATGGCGGTCAGTATTCCAGAGGTCCCATTTGCGCAATTACGTGGGCGGAACCTCTCTTGTAAGGAAATCGGTGGTGATTTCTACGATGCGATTAATACCCCGGATGGTCTAGCGGTTGTGCTCTGCGACGTGAGCGGCAAAGGCGTTTCTGCAGCTTTGCTAGCTTCCATTCTTCAAGGGATGGTGTACTCGCACCTGCTCGCAGGCATGCCACTTGCTGAAATTATGGGCGCCGTCAATCGCTTCTTTACGGAGAAGCATATTGGAGAAAAGTACGCCACAGTGATCATTGCCCGTGTGAACCGCGATGGCGTATTCGAGTACGTGAATTGCGGACACATTCCGCCTCTGTGGGTCTCCAATCATCAAGTGCGTCGACCAGAACACGGAAATCTGCCGATCGGGTTGCTGGGAGATGCGGAGTACACGGCCGACCGCTGTACGCTACAGCCCGGCGATCGCATCATCCTGGTAACAGACGGGGTCACTGAAGCGGAGAACGCTCGCGGAGATTTCTTCGACACCGAGCGTCTGGAAGCAGTGGCGGCGAAGAACGGCAACCTGGAGGATGTATTCGCGGCTGTGGCCACGTTCTGCGGTGGAACCCCGCTGGGCGATGACTGCACCGTCGTTGAACTTGTCTACACGGGGAACACCTAAGAGCAACGTCGACCGGCTTTCCACGGTTAGATTTGTATTTCTCCCGATGCTCTTCTGCCTTAGTCTGTAACGCATCCATGGACTTCACTTTTCTTGACTGGTCAGCGATCGTTGGTTATCTCGCGGTCACATTGTTGCTAGGTTTGTATTTCCGCGGGCGCTCGGGCAAGAGTGTCGATGATTACTTCGTATCCGGCCGCAACGTCAGCTGGTGGCTCGCAGGTACATCCATGGTGGCAACCACCTTTGCCGCGGATACGCCGCTAGCAGTGACTGGATTGGTCTATAGCCAGGGAATCGCCGGAAACTGGTTGTGGTGGGCATTCCTTTTGTCCGGAATGATGACCGTGTTTTTGTTCGCGCGCCTTTGGCGACGTTCGGGACTCATTACCGATGTTCAGTTTGCGGAAATGCGCTACTCAGGCAAACCGGCTGCTTTCTTGCGGGGCTTTCGAGCGTTGTACTTAGGTCTGCTGATGAACTGCCTGATCTTAGGTTGGGTAACGAAGGCAATGAACAGCATCGTTGCCACCACCCTTCATATCAGCGATCGAAGCGCTCTTCTGATTTGCGTGTTCTTCCTTATTCCGTTCACCGGCTTGTACGTCGCCCTTGGCGGCCTCTGGGGAGTTCTGTGGACTGACCTTTTCCAGTTTGTTTTGAAGATGGGAATTGTGATTGGGGTGGCATATTACGCAGTGCACGCAGCCGGAGGCATGGATACTCTGCTGCAAAAACTCGGAGCACTTCGTAGTGCTGCGGGCCCAACTGCGGGGGACGCAACTTCGTTCTTTCCCGATTTTTCAAAGTCGCTTACCGCTGAAAACCTTTGGGCCTTGCCTGTACTAGCGTTTCTGATCAACATCGGCGTGCAATGGTGGGCCTTTTGGTACCCGGGGGCAGAACCGGGCGGAGGCGGTTATATCGCGCAAAGAATCTTTAGCGCACGGGATGAAAAAGCAGGGTTGCTCTCAGTTTTATGGTTCAACATCGCACACTATGCGATGAGGCCATGGCCGTGGATTTTGACCGCACTCGCAGTGATCGTGCTGTATCCGAATCTGCAACATCCTGAAACCGGTTACATGCTAGTCGTGAATGACCATGTGCCGCGTGCCTTTCGTGGGATCGTGGTTGCTGGCTTCATGGCTGCGTTCATGTCAACGGTTGCGACTCAACTGAACTGGGGAGCGTCTTATTTAATCGCGGATTTTTATCGACGGTTCGTTCGACGCAATGCAACCGAAAAGCACTACCTCGTTGCCTCAAGGGCGGCAACCGTACTACTGGTGATCTGTTCTGCACTCGTTGCCGCGGTACTGAACTCAGTGGGTGAAGGATGGAAGATCGTTCTGGAGACGGGTGCAGGAACTGGTGCGGTATACCTGTTGCGTTGGTATTGGTGGCGAATTAATGCCTGGAGCGAAATTGTCGCAATGACCGTAGCGTTGTTGATGAGCGTGGGGCTTAGATTCACCAATTTTCATCCGACGGGTTCAGCAGCCGACTCCGCCGCGCGCGCGTTATTGGTGACTGGTGTGACCACTGCGGCTTGGCTGGTAGCTACGTTCGCTACTAAACCCGAGCCGGATTCTGTATTAGTTTCGTTCTACCGCAAGGTGCGGCCAGATGTGCGTGGATGGAAGCCGGTAGCCGTGAAGACCCCGGAAATTACCCCGGTTCGAGATCTCGGTCTGAATCTGCTCGATTGGATCATGGGTTGTGCCATGGTTTACGGAGCGCTCTTTGGAGTTGGAGGCCTGCTCCTAGGCCGCAGCATGGAAGGCTTAGTGTTTTTAGCGATTGCCGTTGTAGCAGGATCGGCGCTGTATAGAGATTTGTCTGCGCGGTGGGGAAAAGAGAGTTTTGCCGAGTCAACTCCAACGCCTTCGAGAATCAGCCATTGACCCTGAATCAATAAACTCATTCGACTATTATCGAGAAGTTTTTCCCTTCCCATGTCTGCGCCTCGGGCCAATAAAACGTAAAGATGATTTCGCGACCAACGGCGAACTGAGCCGTAGGTAAATCAACAGCAAAGACGCCAAGTCCTGTATCTCGGGAAGGAGTATCCGTACTGGTCTGCCAGTCGTCGGCAGTCCAATGAACTTGCGCTGGCACGACGGTCACAATGCGAAGAGTCTTGCCGGACGGGATACTCCGAGGCTTGTTGTTAAAACGCCAAGCGAAAAAAACAGCTTTCTGCTTTTCGATCTGATAGCGCTGGACAGTCTGCGGAGGCTGATCGAAAACTTTCCCATCACGCAACGATCGCAATAACTTCACGTATTCAGCATGTGCCCAAACTAGGGGGCACGCAGATCCAGTGGGTTTTCCACGCCAAAGTTCGAGGGCAACGATGTCATCTTGATCCCAGACTTGTTCTGGAATTAACCTCCCTCCCTCCGTCGATCCTTCTATGTCAGCCCGCAGCGCTTCCGCTACTTCTGGACGTCCGGCCGAAAGTTCATAGTGAGCGCGTTCTCCCACGAGAAGTGGCCACGCTCGTCCGATCCCGGTTCCGTTGAACGGTGAGCCGTCCTCATGCTCTCCATAACCGTCGCCGTTGTAACGGTACCAACCGGGCCCTTGCGGCAGGTTTACTTTCAAGATGGAATCGATGACCTTGACTGTGTTGAGAATTCGCGGATCGTCCGGCGCTCGCAATCCAAATCGAACCAGCGCGAGCGCGTCGGGGCTGACGATCAGCGTTGCTCGTGACTGGTTCTGATCGGGAGGGCGATTTTTAATTGGGACGAACCCTTCCAAAGGTGAAGCCGCTCCATCCCCGTCCGGAGGTGCGATGCGCACATAATAGCCGTCGACGCCGATCTGTCGGGCGAGGTCTGTACCTGTTGCATAAATCCATCGCTCAACATTGTCATTCCACGTATCTGCCGTCTCGCGCAGATACTGAGCGATGGAATGATGGTCCAATTTTTCTGCGAAGTCTGCAGCCGCCAGCAAGCCCGCAATTTCAATCGCAAGCGTGAAAGGAGAGTAGCCGCCATCTTCTTCCCATCGGTCCTGTTGAGTAACAGGACCATTACGAACGATAAATCCGGCTGCTTTCTGGACCATCGGCCACCAAAGTTCAAGAATGCTTCGGTCCACGGGTGATTCCCGGCAGATCATATCGAGGAGAAGAATGGGTAAAGCAGTCTCGTCCATCTGCAGGCCATTCCAATAAGGCCTCCCGTCGAGCCACATGTTCTGAGCCCAATGGCCATCCGCTTCTTGCGTCACCTGCAGATAGTGCAGGACTCGGATGGCATCGCTCACCGCCCCACCCGCCAGCAAGCCTCCAGCTGTTTCGACCAAGTCGCGGGGCCAGATCAGGTGGTATCCACCGAGGTCTTCGTCACCTTTGTCAAAGCCCCATGGAATCGACAGGCTCGCGATGATGCCGCCCAGAAAATCTTTAGACTCGTGCGCACGCATCACGGCCATGCTCGTACGAAAGAGATCTGCGGAGGAAGACAGGTTGTCTAACTTCAGAAGCTCGCTGTGCCAATGACGCCAATGCCGCACAAACTGGTTTCGCAACAAGTCGTAGTCGCCGAGCAACGTCGAAAGCGCCTCTTGACCCGCAGACGACCAGATTGTGCCCAGCCCAATTACGACAATGAATTCTCCGTTACAACTCGGAAGGTCGATCTCTCCCGTAAGTGCGACGTTGCCGTTTTCTGCGGAATCGTAGAACCATGTCATCTCGTAATGTTGAGAGATATCTTGCCAACCGTCGGAGATACCAACGAAACCTGCCGACGTCTGCTTCCAGGGAGTAGAACAAGCAAAGGCTATTGCGAGCGCATCACGCCGTGCGTAAAGCATCGGAAAACCTTTGTAGTCGCCCACCCAGCCGGTGTTGCCGAAACCGCAATTTCCGAGATGGGGAGACAACAGTGCATAGAGGCGATAATCCGACAGATCTCCTTTCATTGGGATGAACTTCACTTTCTGGATAATGACGTTGCGGTATGGGTCGGAAAAGACTTCTTTTTCGATCCGGTAGCGCCCTTGCACACACGTGTTCTTAAGTTCGTAAACGGGTATCCCATGTTCGTAGGGGACATTTTCAAACGTACAATTTCGCTTTTCTTCGGAAAAAAATCCCTTGCCATCAGTGACTAGAAATCCCTGGTCGCGCATGCAGGCTTGATCAACGCGTGGGAAATAAATCTCATTCAGGATTCCGTGGCTAAGGGTGAACCAGACGCGACTATGCAGGTTCAACGCGGTTCCTATACCGCTTTTCGCACTGGACGTCCATCGCGGCTGAATTCCCGGCCATCCTGGAGCATTTCTTGACACTGAAGTACTCAAATTCCGGTCCTTTCGGCCACAAAGCCTGGAACGCACGAGGAAGGTGCGTGTTATCTTAAGCAGGCTTCAACCGATCACAAGGTTTCGTTCAGTTGTAAACATTTTGTCAAGCCCGAGAACCACGGCTAACAATGTGGCATCTTACCAGCGTGTTCCAAAGGGTATTCATTATCGGGTTAGCCACGATGATTGTGCTATCGGGCCTCGCCTTCGGTCTCGATGGCAGCGCTCCTGCACCGCTCGATCGCGGGTATCAACACCTCTACGATCTCGAATTTGACCGCGCTCAGCAGGAATTCAGTGCTTGGCAGAAACAGCACCCGGAAGACCCGATGGGACCCGTCAGCACAGCAGCTGGTTTTTTGTTTGCAGAGTTCGACCGCCTGGGAGTGCTCGAATCGCAGTTCTACGAGAGCGACACCGCTTTCGACAGACGTAAGAAGCAAACCCCGGATCCCGCCGTTCGATCTCGCTTCGATGACACCCTCCTCCGTTCTGACCAACTAGCACGCGCCAAATTGCAGACGAACCAGAATGACCGCGACGCGCTGCTGGCGATGGCTCTGGCAGCCGGCTTACGTGCTGACTACGCTGCACTCATTGAAAAACGAAATTTTGCTTCTCTGCACTACACGCGGGAGGCTACGGATTGGGCCGAGAGACTAATACAGGTCGATCCAACCTGCTACGACGCGCGTCTGGCGCCGGGAATCAGTCACTACCTGATTGGGTCGATGTCAGCGCCTATACGGTGGGTCTTACATCTCGGTGGAGTTTCCGGTGACAAACAAGCAGGGCTAAAGGATCTCCATCTTACGGCGGAGAAGGGTCACTATCTTGCTCCCTTTGCGCGTATCTTGCTGGCGATTGCCTACGTTCGCGAACATGACAAGACGAAGGCACGTGCCATCCTCGCGTCTTTGCAGCAAGAGTTTCCCAATAACCCACTATTTGCTAAAGAAATTGCCCGCCTGGATTCGAAATAGTTGTAGAGCGCCCCCCAAGCTCGATTTTCAAATATCTTGCGAATCAGTAGTTCTCAAGCCAACGGAATCTACGTAGAATCTGACCGCTCCGGATGGAACGCTGTTGGTTTAGGAGGTCTCTGTGAAGGGCACTATGATGCGGTTTCCGTTGACTCTTCCGTCGTTGTTTGAGCGAGCGGGCAAGCTCTTTCCTCAGGTAGAGATCATCTCTCAACGTCCTGACAACAGCACACATCGATATACCTACGCTGATTGGTTTCGCCGCACGAACGCATTGGCCGCGACTCTCCAACATTGCGGGATTAAGCGAGGCGACCGTGTTGCGACATTAATGTGGAATCATTCTGTCCACCTGGAAGCTTACTTCGGAATACCCATCGTAGGTGGCGTGTTACACACGTTGAACCTGCGCCTTCACCCTGACGAACTCGCATTCATCATTAATCATGCTGAGGACCGTTTTTTGATTGTGGACGACGTTCTCTTGCCATTGTTGGAGAAGGTTCGAGGCCAGGTAAACATCGAGAAAGTGTTCGTCACATCTTTTGGTGGGTGCCAACGTGGAAGCGGAGCATACGAAGACTACGAGACCGCGATAAGCAACTGTCATAGCACTCCTGTTCGAATCGAACTGGATGAGGATGACGCGCTTGGGATGTGTTACACGTCTGGGACCACGGGGAAGCCGAAAGGTGTCGTCTATTCGCATCGCGCAATCGCGCTGCATTCTTATTCGATTTCACTTCCAGACAATTTCTGTATTTCGCGGAACGACACGATACTTCCGGCCATGTCGATGTTTCATGCCAACGCGTGGGGCATGCCATTCGCGGCGATCATGAACGGAAGCGGTCTGGTTCTGCCGGGTCCAAATCTGCAACCAGACAGGCTACTCGACCTGCTCAGCGACAATCAGGTTACTTTGACAGGTGCAGTGCCGACGGTTTGGCTCGGAGTGATCGATGCCCTTGAACGGGAACCGGATCGTTGGACGTTACCAGAAGGCATGCGCGTGATCGTTGCAGGTTCGGCTTGTCCAGAAGCCCTGTTCCGACGTTTCGACAAATTCGACGTGCATGTAATCCAGCCGTGGGGAATGACAGAGACGACACCAATCGCGACCGTGTGCACTCCGAAGCCTCACATGAAAAGCTGGCCCGATAATCGCAAGTACGAGATTCGCGCTAAGCAAGGGTTGCCATCTCCATTCACGGAGGTGCGCGCCACGAGCGATGATGGCGAGATTCCGTGGGATGGAAAAAGCGTGGGCGAACTCGAAGTGCGCGGGCCATTTATCGCAGCAGGTTATTTCAAACTGCCGGAGGAAAGCAGTCGGTGGACGTCAGATGGATGGTTGAGGACCGGCGACGTGGTGACGATCGACCCGGAGGGCTATGTAAAGATCACAGACCGCTCGAAAGATCTCATTAAATCAGGTGGCGAGTGGATTAGTTCCGTTGACGTGGAGAATGCTTTGGTAGCCCACCCCTGTGTTGCCGAAGCTGCTGTGATTGCAGTGCCGCATCCGAAATGGCAAGAAAGGCCGCTCGCGGTAGTCGTAGTGAGGAAAGGAAGCACAACCACAGAAGAAGACTTGCGTTCTTTTCTGTGTCAAACGTTTGCCAAGTGGCAATTGCCCGATGCCATCGTCTTTGTGGATCAGCTGCCACACACGTCAACAGGCAAACTGTTGAAATCCGAACTGCGTAGAACCTATGCCAACTGGAGCTGGCAGCCTGTTGACGCTTCTAGCTGAGCGCGACGCTCAGTGAACTTTTTCCCACACGATCTTCCATCGCGCGACGGCTGGATCATTCTTCTCGACATCGCTGAGTATTAATCGTTCGCCGTCAAACTTGAAAGGCCGGACTTGTCGGGACCCAACAAAGCCGGGATCGGTCGCCACTTCGGGCAAGTGAATGATTTGCTGTTTCTGAACATCGATCTCAAATCGTCCGCAGTAAGCGAAAGAACCTTCGGCTGCTGCGGCCTTTTCCTCTGCAGTTGGTTTCACCGGGTCAGCCCATTTTGCACGTTCAGGATTGACCAGGTCAGCGCACATGTATCCGTCTCCTTGATACATCAGGAAGCCTTTTGCGTTCGCACCTATTCCTCGATACGGTCGAACGCTGCCGTCCTTCATTGTCTCCTCGGTCGATATCAGCTTCCACGTTCCAATGAGTCGACTGCGGATGGCTGCATTAGTCTGGCTAAAACTTAGGCCGACGCTAAGAGAAAAAACGAACGCCGCTAAGAGCACTTGTTTCCAAGAAATCTGGGCCGCTTCACTACGAAGTTGCTGAAGGCCTTTGATTCTGCGAAGAGCGAATATCGAAGTCTCACCCATTTCGGTCACAATCTCCGTTCATCAGAAATTCACTCGTTTGTAACTCATTTGTAACAACTCGCCGATACAAACAAAACAAGTAATCCAAAATTTCAGGAGGACTGAACGAGTGATTCGTCGCATAGCCTTGCTGTTGTGTGTCGCTCTACTGGCACTCCCGGCTCTGGGGCAGACCACGCTGAACGGGGCCGGCGCTACCTTCCCTTATCCGATGTATTCGAAGTGGTTTAGTGAGTACCACAAGACCCATTCGGATGTGCAAATCAACTATCAATCGATAGGCAGCGGTGGCGGAATCCGCCAAGTGCTTGCAGGCACAGTCGATTTCGGCGCGAGTGATGGGCCGATGTCCGACGAGCAACTGTCGCAGACCAAAACGAAAATTCTGCACATCCCAACTGTGCTTGGTTCCGTTGTTCCAGCGTATAACGTGCCCGGGGTAAGTGGTGAAATCAAGTTCACCCCCCAAGCACTTGCCGGAATTTTTCTGGGCAAAATTACATCTTGGAACGATCCAGCGCTGGCGAAAGAAAACCCCGGTTTAAATTTGCCGGGTCAGCCCATCGTTGTGGTACATCGCTCGGACGGAAGCGGTACGACTTTCATTTTCACCGACTATCTTTCCAAAGTGAGCTCGGAATGGCAGAGCAGTGTAGGCAAGGGGACCTCCGTGAAGTGGCCACTTGGTCTTGGAAACAAAGGTAACGAAGGTGTCGCGGGCATGATCCGCCAGCTCCCGGGTTCTATTGGCTACATCGAGTTGATCTATGCGGTGCAGAACAAGATCCCATACGGCGTGGTGAAGAACGCCGCGGGCGCATATGTCAAAGCGAGTTTGGAAAGCACAACTGCTGCCGCCGCATCCGTGAAGTCGATGCCAGCAGATTTTCGGGTGTCCATCACAAATGCGCCGGGTAAAGATGCGTATCCCATCTCCAGCTTCACATGGCTGCTCATTCCCGTTCAATCGAAGGACAACAAAGGCAAGATTCTTTCGGATTTCCTGAACTGGATGGTGGATGAAGGCCAAAAGATGACAAGCGATCTCACGTACGCGCCACTGCCGCAAAACGTGGCGGAAAAAGTGAAAGCCGCTATCAAGGAAGTGAAGTAGCTGCAGTCACACGCTGTGACTTAGCGCGCCTCTGCGCATAACGAGGCAAAAGGAGAGAAGATGAAGTCGGTTCTCACGTGGTGCTTCGTGTCGCTGCTTGCGTGTTCGTTGGTAGCACAGACGATTCCGAAGAAAAAAGCGTCCTCCAAGCCCGTAAAGCCCGCCGTGACCCAGGAGGACGTTCAATCTCTGCGCGACGCTCTAGCCGCCCAGCAGCAACAGCTGGAAGGCTTGAAACAGCAACTCGAGCAGACCAACCAATCGCTGACACAATCTCAGCAGCAATTGCAGCAGGCACAGGCAGCAGCTGCGGAGGCACAGCAAAAGTACGCCACCGTGGAAGGTGAAACAACAGATCAGAAGGCTTCCATTGCAAAAGTTACGTCTGACCTCGAGGACGTGCGTACCACTCTGACTGGAAACGCTTTTCAAGCCCAAGAAGATCAGAAGCGCGTCGGTGCACTTGAGGGCCTTCTTGGCCGGTTTCGACTCTCGGGTGATATTCGTGTGCGCGGTGAGGATTTTTTTCAGGATAAGACCGCAGATCGTAACCGTGCTCGCATTCGCGTCCGATTTGGTTTCGACGGAAAACTGAACGAAGATTTCGTCGGGGGGCTGTCAATTGCCACCGGCACGTTGGGCGATCCCACCAGTACGAATACGAGCTTCACAAACAATTTCGACAAGAAGACGATTGGGCTTGATCGCGCCTATCTAACGTACAACCCTGTCGCTCACAAATGGCTTTCGCTCACGGGCGGTAAGTTTGCTTACACATGGCAGCGCACGCCCGTCACGTTCGACTCAGACCTGAATCCGGAAGGTTTCAGCGAAAAGTTGAACTTCGATCTACCGCGAGTTGCGGTGATCAAGAACGTGAGCCTCACGGCGATGCAGTTGATGTACAACGAAGTTTCTGGTAACGGCGGCGTCTATAAGGGGCACGACTCTTACGCGGTTGGCGGTCAGATTGCCGGCCGACTTCAGATTCTGCCATTCTGGACAGCAACCCCGTCATTCACGATTCTCAATTGGCGCTATGCGGACGCAATCTTGAATTCGAATGCGTTTGCGGTAAGCGCGCCGAATGCTGGAATCTTGGGCAACCCCACCGTAGACCCGGCAGTGCCGAACGTTGGGCCGATCCCAGTGCCTGGCGAGGGCCCTGGATGCTCCAATCCTGGCAGCACCGGTCTCCCGAGTTTCCCCACGGCCAATGGTTGCGCCTTCGGACCGAACGGCATAACCAACTCGGTTTGGGTGGACTACACAAGTCCGACCAAGCCGGTGGCCCACTTCCTTTCTAGCTTCCTGTATGCCGATTTCATTTTGAACAACCAATTCAAGACGAAATGGGCGCGTCTGCCGATCAATCTCACGCTTGAATATCTGGACAACCTGAACGCGTCAGATCACCCGTTCGATTTCACGGTGAAGAGCACCGCGGGCACCGTGGATACACCCGGGACAACAACACAGCCAGATACAATTCCATTCCTAGGAAAGCAATCCAACGCATATTTTGCCGACTTCAGCGTAGGCCAGCAAAAGAACAAAGGCGATATTCAGGTCGGATATGCGTTCCTTCGGCAAGAGCAGGATTCGGTGATTGCATCGTTTGACGAAAGCGATCAGCGGGCACCGACGAACGTGCTGCAGCACCGCTTCTATGCCCTCTATAAGCTACGAGCGAACACGGTGGCCAGCTTCACTTGGTGGCACGGCCGAACTCTTAACCCCAACCTGCAGAACGCAGTACTCGGCGGAGGGATAAAACCGGGAACTGGGGCTGTAGATCCATGGTTGAATCGGTTCCAGATCGATTTGATCTACTCGTTCTAGCAGACGCTTGAAAGAAGCTTTTCGGCGCCGAGAACCTTCGGCGCCTTCTTTATTTAAACTTGCAACTATTGCTTTACATGTGCTCCTGTATATGAAGGCTAACTCTAGAGATAGCACTTGCACAAAGCTAAGTGATGGGATGAATTATACTTATAAGATGCGGAGCGGATTCGCAGCGTTGACCGCTTCCGTCCTGGTCTTCGTGGTCTCTACGGTTAGTGCAATCGAAAAAGACCGGGGAAATGCAGTACTTCTGGCAGTGACGCACAAGACGCACGATCGAATTCTCTATTATCTGTACAACACGCCGGTGATGCAGGAAGAACCGTACCTCGAAGTTTCTTTGAAGTTAGGCAATCGAATAATCATTGGCGAGTATATTCCGAGCTATTCTGGAGAACCGACGCCTGACAACTGGAAATCGGGAGAATTGCTGGAAGTACGGCTCGACAAACATTACGTTTACCTTCCGCGCTCGAACGGAACCGAAGTTAAAT
This sequence comes from Terriglobales bacterium, assembly GCA_036265385.1. GTDB lineage: Bacteria > Acidobacteriota > Terriglobia > Terriglobales > Acidobacteriaceae > DATAPD01. The sequence continues at coordinate 30,970 of DATAPD010000070.1, read as the reverse complement.
TCAGGATCACAGATCGTTACACTCCGAAAGAAAGAGTACCGAATCATCACTGATCTATGGCCCGCCTCACCCTTGATAATCCTTCGAACTTCATAAATCGCGATATCTCGTGGCTCGCATTCAACTGGCGTGTCCTTGAAGAAGCAGAGGATTCCACCAACCCCTTATTGGAACGATTGAAATTTCTTGCGATCACAGCCAGCAATCTGGACGAGTTTTTCGAAGTTCGGGTAGCGGGATTATTGCAGCAACTGGAAGACGGCTACAACGAAGCTGGGGTCGACGGCTTGACGATGCTCGAAGAACGCGACGTCATCCGTCGCGAGGCGAGCTTGTTCGTGAAAGAGCAGTATCAGTGCTGGAATGGAGATCTTCGACCTGCGCTTGCGGATGCCGGAATCCGCGTTTTATCACTGCAAGAGCTTGATGAGGGTGCACAGGCTTTTGTGGATAGCTATTGCGAGGCGGAACTGGATCCGCTATTGACGCCTGTGACAGTCGATCCAGCGCACCCGTTTCCGCGGGTAATTAACAAAGCGCTGTGCGTGGCTTTGTTGTTGCGACGCCGTAGACGTTCTGCTCTCACCTATACCGGGGTAATAACGGTGCCCCGATCGTTGCCCCGGCTCGTTAAGCTGCCTTCAGAGGGCGGCACTCAAGATTTTATCTTCTTGGCCGATCTCGTTATTCACCATGCGTCAAAGATGTATCACGGCTATGACATCGTTTCGGCATCGGCGTTTCGAGTAACGCGCAACAGCAATCTGTACGTCACAGAGGAAGAATCCCGAAGCTTGCTTGAATCTGTCCGCGCGGAACTGCACAACCGACGCAAAGGTGATGCGGTGCGCTTAGAGATCGACTCAGAAGCTGACCCCGAAATCATCGAACGATTGCGAACGGTATTTGAGTTGGAACCTTGGCAAGTATTTCCAGTCGAGGGGCCTGTCAATTTGTCGCGCCTCATGAACGTTTATGAGCAGACTGCACGTCCGGACCTCAAATTTCGCACGTTTGTCCCTCGCGAGCTTCGTCTGACTGCAAAATCCGCGGACTTGTTTGAGGAACTACGACGGCATGATGTTTTGCTTCATCATCCCTTCGATTCTTACGACGCAGTTGTATCTTTTATCGAGTCTGCGGCCGAAGATGAGAACGTCGTATCTGTCAAACAAACTCTCTATCGCACGAACGAGCACTCGCTTATCGTACCCGCACTGATCGAAGCAGCTGCAACGAAGGAAGTCACGGCAGTGGTGGAATTGAAGGCGCGCTTCGACGAAGCTTCCAACATCCGCTGGGCTCGAGATCTGGAAGATGCCGGCGTCCAAGTGTTTCACGGCTTAGTCGGCCTGAAAACTCATTGCAAGCTGTCTTTGTTGGTGCGCCGCGACCCTGACGGCGTTACGCGGCGTTACGCACACCTCGGCACGGGAAACTACAACGCCATGACGGCAAGGTTTTATACCGATCTGAGTTTGCTGACAGCCGATCCAGACATCACAAGGGCGGTGCACGACGTGTTCAGTTTTCTGACTGCGTACGCAGAGCACGCCGGGTACGATCCGCTACTTGTAGCACCGTTGGATCTTGCTGAGAATTTCCTAGCCTTAATCGAGCGAGAGATCGAACATGCACACCACCATCGCCCGGCGAGAATCATTGCGAAGATGAACGCGCTGCTCGATAAGAAGATCATCACCGCGCTTTACAGAGCTTCTCAGGCTGGCGTTGAGATCGATCTGCTTGTTCGAGGTATGTGTGCCTTACGCGCAGGAATCCGCGGTGTGAGTGATCGAATTCGAGTTCGCAGTGTTGTCGGGCGATTTTTGGAGCACAGCCGAATTTACTGCTTTGCGAATGGTGGCGAAGAGGAAATCTACGTCGGTAGTGCTGATTGGATGCCCCGAAACCTGTACGAGCGAGTTGAAGTTGTGTTTCCGGTCCGCGATGATCTTATCCGTGAGCGCATCAGAGGCGAAATCTTGGCAGCGTATCTGGCTGACAACGTCAAAACTCGCCTCTTACAGCGCGATGGAAGCTATCTGCGAGCTTGGCAAACGCCACGCAGAAAACATGCTCGAATGCCTCGAGGGGCAGCAGCTTTCAATGCGCAGGAATTTCTTATCGGGATTGCGGAGGGGAAGCAAACGATTGATGCCATACCCAGCCCGCGCTCCACTCGAACTGCTCGCGTCACTCTAGGAAAGGAAAGATAACAACCTGATGATCGTTTACTTCCTACGTCACGCCAATGCCGGCGAGCGTGTCTCGAATCCGAAGAAAGATGAAAAGCGTGCGCTCGATAAAGATGGCATCGAACAGTGCGGCTATGTAGGCCGTGGTTTACTCGCCCTAGACGTGCAAGTGGATGCGATCATATCGAGTCCTCTCAAGCGCGCGACGCAGACCGCCGTCCTGGTCGGAAACGAACTTGGGCACGAGGGGAAGTTGTTGTTAGATCCAGCGCTTCGCCCGGGAGCCAGTTTTTCGGATTTCCGCAAACTGCTGGATAAGCACGCGAAGCTTGAGGCGCTAATGGTGGTTGGGCACAATCCCAATTTGAGCGAGTTCCTGGGCCGAGTCATAAGTGACAGCGGCTGCGAAGCAGCTGTCGATTTAAAAAAAGGCGCGGTAGCAAAGGTTGAAATGAGCCGGAATTCCGGCTCGCTTCAGTGGTGTTTGACACCACGTGTGCTGCGTAGTCTTTATAAAGCTGCAACGGAAAGCTCGCGTCCGAAAACCTCGCGAAAATAAGCGCGCTCCTTATCGATGGCCCATGTTTCTAGCGCAGCTCCCAAGCGCCGTTTTGTAGTGAGCTGCAACCGCACAACTCCGTTCCGGGTATTGATCACAACCCTTTGCACCGCACCGCTGCGACCCAGATTGATCGCCCGCGCGATTCGGAGCAAAAGTAAGGCCTTACGTGCGTGCTCCTGGTCGGCAGGTGAGAGCGCCTGCATGGGTCCATCTCCCGCGGCGGGTCTGGACGTTCCTAAATATCGGGCCACCGCAGCTATGATCCGACGTTGCTCAGGCGTATAGCCGAGAATTTCAGAGTTCGCGATGATGTAGTAGGCATGTCGATGCCGCCCGCTTCGGTTTACGTATCCTCCGACCTCATAAAGCATCGCTGCGGCGGCTAGCCATTCACGGTACTCCATCGGTAGTTGATGTAAAGACTTCATGCTGTCAAACAACAGCAGCGCCGATGACCGCACGTCTTCCGCGTGCTTGACGTCCACACCGTAATGTTCCATGGCGCGCTGGATAGACTCGGACCGTTCCGATTCGATCTGTTTGCCGGACCGTGTGCTTCGGTCGTATTCTGCGGCCATCTGTGCGAGAAGGCCATCGCGCAAGCCCAGCGGAGAATAGCGGAAACTCTTAAATCTGCATCGCTCCATGAGCGTCGCGTATACAACGGCACCGGCAGTTATGATCTCAGCGCGCCGGGGTCCGATTCCATTAACTTTGGCGCGTTCAGCAACGGACATTCGGCACAACTGTTTCACAATTTTTTTCATCGCTCGCTGGGTTACCGGAACGGTACGCTGTTTTGTAACGGCGGTCAGATCTCGCGCAACATCGTGCAAAGCTGCCGCTGTGCCTGACGTCGCAATCACTTGGGACACGTGGGCGGCCACAATCCGTGATGCGATCCGTCCCACCTCACGCTCGGCAAATCCGCGAAGCTGCTTCAACTCGCTCTTACGAGGAGGATCATGCGCGAGGAATTCACTAGTGAGGCGCACAGCTCCCAATGGCAAGCTCACCGTTTCTCGAATCCGATTTCTGTCGGAAACCGTGAGCTCACAACTTCCGCCACCCAGGTCGATCATCAAGATTTTCGAATGGGTACTGCGCAGTGTCGAGACAAGTCCCAAATGGATGAGCCGCGCTTCCTCCAGGCCCGATATGACTTCCATGTTCCATCCAGTAGCGGAGCGCACCCACTCGAAAAAAGCTCGCGCATTGCGCGCGTCTCGGGTCGCGCTGGTCGCGACCACGCGGACAGAGTCTGCACCGAGTCTTTGTGCGGCACGATGAAAACGCCGCAGAACTTTGACAGTCAGTGACATCGATTCGGGAGTCAGATAGCCGCTTTTAAAAACGCCCTCACCCAGTCGAGTCACTTCCCGATCCTCATGCAGAGAGCGCAACCGGAGCCCATCAAGTCGCGCTATTTTCAGGCGCACAGAATTGGATCCGATATCGACCGCGGCGAAAGTGGGCATCTCAGAAGATTTTAGCGCACTGCGATTGACGGTTAAGCGTCATCGATCTCATAGAAAAATCAGCATTTTAATCATTTTGTAACATCGCTTTGATAGCGTGAATTCGTGTCGAATCGTGCATTGCCGAGACCGGGCGTGAATAGCCCTCATCCCCTTCCACGACCCACACTAACGCCGGCGTCGGTTTCTAAGGTTGCTCCTCTACTGAAAGCAGGCGGAAGTGAGTGGGCAGATGGCTTGTTTCGTCTGGCCATGATGGGATGCGCTGTTGGAATCATCGCAATCCTAGGGCTCATAGTTTACGAACTCGTTATACGGTCGCAATTATCTTGGCATGCGTTCGGCTTTAAGTTTTTCATCGGACAAGATTGGAATCCCATCGAAGAGCAGTTTGGCGCTTTGCCTTTTGTATACGGCACGATTGTCTCGTCGATTCTCGCGTTGCTAATCGCCGTTCCACTTTCAGTGGGTGTGGCGGTTTTCATTACCGAAATGTGCCCGGTCTGGCTCCGTGCGCCAATTTCCTTCTTCACGGAACTTTTAGCGGCCATTCCAAGTGTGATCTACGGACTTTGGGCGATCTTCGTTCTCGTTCCGATTCTGCGAACGCTGGTGCAGCCGTTCTTAGCAAAAACTCTCGGCTGGACGGGCTTTTTCAGCGGCCCCCCTTTTGGAATTGGCATGCTGGCCGCGGGTGTCATTCTGGCGATCATGGTCGTACCCATTATTTCCTCCATCACTCGCGAGGTGTTGTCGGTGGTACCCCAGCAACAACGAGAAGGCGTTCTGGCATTGGGAGCAACTCGGTGGGAAATGATTCGGATTGGTGTGCTCCGCAATGCGCGCGCTGGCATCGTTGGCGCAATCATCTTGGGTTTGGGAAGGGCTCTGGGCGAAACGATGGCGGTCACGATGGTCATTGGGAATCGCGCGGAGATTGCAAAGTCACTCTTTGCACCCGGCTATACGATGGCAAGTGTTCTGGCCAATGAGTTCAGTGAAGCTACCGGAGACGTCTATCTGTCAGCGTTGGTGGAGATCGGACTAGCTCTATTTTTGGTGACCATCAGCGTGAACGCGCTCGCGCGTGTGATGGTGTGGTCTGTCACCAGAGGGCAGCCTGCGAGGTCTCATGTCTGAGGTGCTCACAGAGACGCGTCCGATGCTGAAAACTATCGAAATTCCACCTGTCAGCTTGCGGCGGCGGTTGATTGATCGACTGATGACTGTTCTTGCAGTCGCTACAGTCGTCATGGTGATCACTCCCCTGGTTGCGATCTTCGGATATCTCGTTTATCGCGGCATTGGTGCTTTGAATTGGGCATTCCTTACGCAAACGCCCAAACCCGTTGGCGAAGCGGGCGGGGGCATGGCGAACGCAATTGTCGGATCAATGTTCATTCTTGGCATTGGCAGTTTGTTGGGTGTTCCGCTAGGAATCGGTACGGGCATTTACTTGTCCGAATTCGGTCGGAACCGCTTCGGCGACGCGATCCGCTTTGTTTCTGACGTCCTTAACGGAGTGCCTTCCATCGTGATCGGGATCGTGGCGTACGGGATCGTAGTGTTGCGGCAAAAGCACTTCTCGGCCTTAGCTGGCGGCGTGGCACTGGCCATCATGATGATTCCGACCATCGCGAGAACCACGGAAGAAATGCTCCTTCTTGTACCGCGGGCGATTCGAGAGGCGGCATATGGTCTGGGTATTCCTCGTTGGAGAACCACTCTGTCGATCACTTTACGAACTGCAACTTCGGGCGTGATCACCGGAGTCATGTTGGCCTTTGCACGAGTCGCTGGTGAAACCGCGCCGCTGCTCTTCACCGCATTCGGTAACCAGTTCTGGAATCTGCGTGTCGATCAACCCACGGCTGCACTCCCTCTTCAAATCTTCACATATGCGATTTCGCCATTCGACGAATGGCACAGGCAGGCTTGGGCGGGAGCACTGGTCCTGATTGTATTGATCGTAGGTGCGGTGTCGGCAGTGCGTATTGCAGTCAGTCGCAGCGCGCTTGCAGGAGCAAAGTAACTTATGGGCGTTGGAGTCAACGTCGACCGACTGAACGCCTGGTATGGAAAAACCCAGGCTTTGTACGATATCAGCTTGCAGATGCAGGCCAATCATGCGACAGCTCTGATTGGTCCTTCCGGCTGCGGGAAGTCAACTTTCATTCGCTGCCTGAACCGGATGCACGAGACGATTCCCGAAGCTCGCGTAGCAGGGCGCGTCCGATTCGGCGAATTCGATGCATATAACGGCACATCGCCAACAGAATTACGGCGAAGAGTTGGGATGGTTTTTCAGAAACCTAATCCGTTCCCGACTATGTCTATTTATGACAACGTGGCGTCGGGGCTGAAGCTCAACGGTTTCCGGGACAGGCGTCGATTAAATGAAATCGTCGAGACCTCGCTGCAGGCGTCTGCCCTCTGGGACGAGGTAAAGGACGATCTCCACAAGAAATCGGGGGCGGGCTTGTCTGGCGGGCAACAGCAGAGGCTGTGCATCGCGAGGGCATTGGCAGTGCAGCCCGAAGTGCTTCTGATGGATGAGCCATGCTCCGCGCTGGATCCTATCTCCACCGGCAAAATCGAAGAGTTGATTTTCCAGTTGAAAGAGCGTTACACCATCGTGATCGTGACCCATAACATGCAGCAAGCCGCCCGCGTCGCTGAATTTACTGGCTTCTTCTTGCTAGGAAAATTGATTGAGTACGACAAGACCGAAAAGATCTTTACCAACCCTTCGGATAAGAGAACCGAAGACTACATCACAGGCAGGTTTGGATAATGCGCACGCGTTTTCAACAAGGTTTGGACGAGCTTCGAGAAAAACTGTTACGCATGGGCGGCCTTGCTGAACAAGCGGTCGATCGTGCCTGTCAAGCCTATCGCGATCGCGACTTGTCCCGGTGTCAATTGGTTCTGGAGAATGAGAGCCTAATCAACGCTGCCGAGCGCGAAATCGATGAACTGGCCTTTGATTTACTGGCAATGCAGCAACCGATGGCGGGAGACCTTCGATTCATTCTGGCTGTCACTAAGATCAATGCTGATCTGGAGCGAGTAGGGGACCAGTCGGTAAACATCGCCGAGCGGGTCATAGATATGGTCGAGTTGCCGGCGGTCGAACTGCCAGTCGACGTTCCACGAATGGCAACCGCTGTAAGCGCAATGGTCCGTCGCGCGCTGGAATCATTTGTTGAAGGAAAAGCAGAACTCGCACAAGCCGTGCTCGAAATGGATAACGTAGTCGATCGTATGCGGGACGAGGCATTCATCATGCTTTTAAAGACAATGAATGACCGTCCAGAAGCAACCCGCCAGGCTCTAGATGCTCTCCTGGTTGCCCGCAATCTCGAACGGGTCGCGGATCACGCTACAAACATTGCCGAAGATGTGATCTTCTGGGTACGCGGCTTCGACGTCAGGCACAACGTCCCAGGTCCTGAAGACACAACTCCGCACGAACTTCCGAAACGAGCTTAAATCTTTCCTTAGTATTTAGCTTGCCCCAGCGTTCCTGCTTGGCATCGGCCTGACGAAGATGCTAAAAACGCAAGCGGCATGACTCTCCTAAAACGTATTGCGATCCCTCTGGTTTGTGCACTAGCGTTAGGGCTCATCTGGGCGCAACGCCAGACAAGACGGAAACAACTGCCATCTAGTAAGGTTCTGACCACACCAGCTCCAGGCGATCCTCAGCGGACCAACAGCTATCCAATCTCGATTGTGATCAGCCCGGATGGCCGATATGCGGCTATGCTTAACGATGGCTACGGAACACAAGATACACTCGTTCGTCAATCGATCTCCGTGTTAGATCTGCAGAGTAATAAGCTGAGCGATTTCCCCGATGACCGATTTGCAGAAAACGCGCACCAGAGCTTGTTTGCTGGCTTGATCTTCAGTGGCGACGGACTGCACCTATATGCTTCGGTAGGGTCCATTAGTGACCCTACAGGAGAGAAGCCAGGTAACTTGGGCAATGGTATCGCCGTGTACTCTTTTGCCGCGGGCAAGGTCACACCGGAAAAGTTTCTACGAATTCCCCTTCAGGCCGTCGCACCAAACAAAAAAATTGCCGCGGGTCTGCGCACAAAATCGGCTGCCTTGAAAGCTATTCCATATCCTGCTGGACTGTCGTTAGTCAAAATTGCTGCTGGCGATCAGCTGCTTGTCGCCAACAATCTTTCCGATAACATCCTCATTCTGGATGCGGCGACCGGGCGCGTTGTTCGTTCAATCGACCTGAGCAGCAACACGCTCATCCCATCGTCTTACCCGATTTCGGTTGTCGCCTCCCGCGATGGCAAGCGCGCATGGTGTAGCCTCTGGAACGCCTCCCGAGTTGTGGAACTCGATCTCACAGCAGGGAAGGTCGCGCGCTCGATCCCACTCTTGCCACCCAAAGAACCGACACTTCCGGGTTCTCATCCCAGCGCTTTGCTTCTGAACCGAGACGAAACTCGCTTGTACGTGACACTGGCCAACGCGGATGCCATCGCGGCAATCGACACCGCTTCCGGACAAATTGTGCGAATGATGGATGCCCGTGTGCCATCGCAAAAATACTTCGGAGCATTCCCCAGCGCTTTGGCGCTTTCAACGGATGGCAAGCGCTTGTTTGTGGCGGACTCTTCCCTCGATGCAGTCGCTGTTTTCGACACCGCGGAGTCCAAAGCTTCGGATACCCCGGTATCCGCTCTCGGATTTCTGCCGACAGAGTGGTACACCAGTGCGCTAGCCAGTGCTGGCAACGACCTGCTTATCGCGACCGCGAAAGGTCAAGGAAGCGGGCCTAATAATGGGATCAGCCAGATAAAGAGTGAAAAGCGCAAGAGGGCACATCCTTACATCGCAACACTGATCGGCGGATCTGTTGCCAGGCTTTCTGTGGAGGAGGCCGAATCACGTCTTGCAGGATTGACCAAGCAAGTCGAGGAAGACAATCTTTTGCGCGCGGTGCCAGAGAAGATTGAATTCGCGTCTGGTAGAAATCCGATCCGCCACGTTATCTATGTTCTGAAGGAGAACCGAACATACGATCAGATACTCGGTGATTTGCCGGTTGGAAACGGAGATTCATCGCTGACGATGTATGGAGCGAACGTAACTCCCAACGAACATAAGCTCGCGCTCCAGTTCGGCGTGCTCGACAATTTCCATGCGAGCGGTGAAGTTTCTGGAGACGGCCACGTGTGGTCCACAGCTGCGATAACGACGGACTACAACGAGCGCACATGGCCAATCGCATATCGCGGTGTTGAGCGAACCTATGACTTCCAGGGAACATTGGCGGATGAATTCCCAATTGATAATGACGAGTCAGACGTAAACGATCCGGCCAGTGGATTCATCTGGGATAGCCTCAGCAAGAACGGCCTCAGTTACAGAATTTATGGCGAGTTCGTTGCCGCTACGTGGTGCACTCCGGAAAAAGTGAAATCGCCCAAGGAAGGTACGCCCTCACCATTTACTTCCGCCTGCAATCCTGCCCAAATACGCAAGGGTGATGCTCTGCCTCCGAACGTAGGGCAGCCGCACGGATCGCCCAGCCCCTTCACGTGGTCGGTACCCCTTCTGAAATCGGTGCGGCCCACAAAAGCAGCCTTGCGGGACCACATCGACCCGCTGTACCCGGATTTCAATACTGACTATCCGGACCAACTCAGAGCCGATCAGTTCTTGAACGAGTTTCAGATGTTCGTGAAGGCGCGGCAAGAAGGGAAGGGGACAGAACTTCCAAGTTTTGTTCTGCTATATCTGCCGAATGATCACACAGGCGGTACTCGGCCCGGCAAACCAACTCCCAATGCCGCTGTGGCTGACAATGACTTAGCTCTTGGGCGAGTTGTTGAAGCCGTCTCTCACAGCCCTTATTGGGACGATACCGCCATCTTCGTCTTGGAGGACGACGCCCAGGACGGTGCCGATCACGTGGACGCACATCGTTCCACGGCATTTGTAATCAGTAAATATTCTCCGGGCTCGGCTCAGAAGCCCCATGTGGACTCTCGCTTTTACACAACGGTCAGCGTGATTCATACCATGGAAGTACTATTGGGCTTGCCTCCGATGAATCAGAACGATGCTTATGCACCAGTGATGACGTCGTTCTTCACGGGTGCAGGTGACCAGCCACCATATGTTGCGGACATACAAAATAGAGAAAATGGTCTCATCTATACGCTCAATAACAAGAAGGCTCCAGGTGCGGAGCAATCGATGAAACTCGATTTTTCGCGTCCCGACTCGGCCAACACGAAAATCTTGAATGCGGTTTTGTGGCAAGCTGCCAAAGGCGACACATCACCTCCGCCTTCAACGCACGCTTCGCCCGCACACTAGAAGCAACCAGCAGGCCAAAAGAGCATAAATCGTGTCATTTAGAATGTGGTGATGTCGTTCGCGATTGAGTGCCGGGATCTTCGCAAGACTTATGACGGAAAAGTGGAGGCCGTCCGCGGACTCGACCTTCAGATTGGCGCGGGGGAATGCTTTGGTCTGTTGGGACCGAACGGTGCAGGGAAGACGACCACCATTGAGATTCTCGAAGGTCTTCTTGAACCGACTGCGGGAACAGTAACAATACTCGGACATCACTGGACGAAAAACTCACTTGAGCTTCGTGAGTGGCTGGGCATATCGCTTCAGGAAACGAAGCTGAGCGAAAAACTCACCGTCCGCGAAACAATTGAGCTGTTCGCGAGTTTCTACAGGGAACCCCGAGATCCTAAAAACGTATTGGAGCAATTGCAGCTCACGGAAAAGGCAGACTCTTGGGTTGGAAAACTTTCTGGTGGACAACGACAACGTCTGGCGGTCGCCACAGCGCTAGTTGGGAATCCGAAAATCTTATTTCTCGACGAACCAACCACGGGGCTAGACCCACAAAGTCGACGTCAGCTGTGGGACATCATCCGGTCATTCCAGAGTGCTGGCGGAACAGTTTTACTGACAACTCACTACATGGATGAAGCGGAGCGGCTTTGTGACCGACTAGCAATTGTCGATCATGGGAAAATCATCGCCGAGGGCACACCGGCTACTCTTATTGCGAGCTTGGGGGCAAACCACGTGGTTGAGTTTTCCATCACTCCAGATCTAGACGGATCAGATGTCTGGCGCACTCTCCCTGGAGTGGAATCAATGAATCGAGAAAACGGGATCGTGTCACTAAACGTACGAAAGCCACATCTCACGATTCCCGCATTGCTGGACGCGGTAGACCGGCAAAATGCGCACTTACTGCATCTCAGCACGCGCCAATGCAGTCTCGAAGACGTGTTCGTCCATCTCACGGGCCGTCACCTGAGGGAAGATTGACGGACGCGCGAAATAATGCGAGATGGGCGGGTTATTGGCATTTATTGCTGGCGCGTCTCCGGGAACTTCAAAGGGAACCGGAAGTGGTGTTCTGGGTGTTCGGATTCCCCATACTTCTGGCTATTGGACTTGGCATTGCATTTCGAAACAAACCGGCCGATGCTGCTCGTATCGCTATTGCTTCCGGATCTTCAGCGGCGAACATCGTGTCTTTGTTTGAGCGAGCGCCAGACCCGGGGTCCATCCATGCCGAAGTGCTGGATCAGCCCGCTGCTGTCAAAGGATTTCGTTTAGGCAAATACGATCTAGTGGTTCGTCCATCCGAAAACGGCACAATCGAGTATGACTACGATCCAGCGCGGCCCGAAAGTGTTCTGGCGCGCGCCATCGTAGACAACGCATTGCAAGCAGCCTCGGGTCGAAAGAACCCACTTGCTACCTCGGCCTCGGCATCCAGTGAGCCTGGTTCTCGTTACATCGATTTTCTTATTCCAGGTTTGCTTGGCATGAACCTCATGAATTCGGGTATGTGGGGAGTCGGGTTCGCGCTGGTTGATATGAGGCAAAGAAAACTCCTGAAGCGCTTCGTCGCAACTCCGATGCGCAGGGGTGACTTCTTGTTAGCTCTTACCAGTAGCAGGCTGGTGTTGATGCTCATCGAAGTGTTCCTGCTCTTAGGTTTGGGAATCCTGGCTTTCCACATGCGAGTCTTAGGCTCTTGGTTCACCATCTTACTGCTGAGCGGAATTGGAGCCGTAGCTTTCGGCGGTGTTGGTCTTCTAACCGCATGTCGCGCTCAAAAGATTGAAACTGTTAGCGGCCTCATCAATCTCGTGATGATGCCGATGTGGATTTTCTCGGGAGTCTTCTTCTCATACGAGCGTTTCCCGACCGTAATCCATCCCTTTATCAAGGCGCTGCCGCTTACAGCTTTGAATGACGCGCTCCGCGCCACCATTCTCGAAGGCGCATCTTTGGCATCACAATCAGGACGTCTTGCCGTAATGCTGATTTGGGGCGGTCTCTCGTTTCTATTTGCTCTTCGCTGGTTTCGATGGACATGAGCCGAGGCGCACCAGAAATCCTCACACCTTTACAGTGGGTAAAAATTTCGGAACGATCCGCGCTTTGCTCGCCTGTTCGAATGCATAAGCCAGCTTAATCAATGTTGGTTCGCTCCATGCACGTCCGAAGAATGAAATTCCAACAGGAAGACCCCAGAGATTGCCCGCCGGCACGTTGATATTGGGATAGCCGGCCACAGCTGCAGCGTTCGAGCTTCCCCCTGAAGAATGATCGCCGTTGACCAGGTCCGTAGGCCACGCTGGGCTGCCGGTAGGAGCCACGAGCGCATCGAGTTTGTGTTTGTCCATCACGGCGTCGATGCCTTCCACCCTGGCGAGTTGGCGATTCTTGGTCAATGCATCCGTATATTCTTTTTCGGACAGCGGGCCTTTTGCTTCAGCCTTAATGAAGATGTCTTGACCGAAAAAGGGCATTTCACGATGCCGATTCTTCTCGTTGAATTCGATAATTTCTTTAAGGTTCTTGACCGGAGCCGAAGGTCCTAGTTTGGCCAAGTACGCATTCAGGTCAGCTTTGAGCTCATATAGAAAAACCAGGAACTCGGTGTCATCGAACTTTCCGAGCGTCTCAATTTCAGCCGGATCAACCAAAATAGCGCCTTGCCGCCTCATGAGAGCCAGCGATTCCTCGATGAGTGGATCCACGGTGTCACTAAAACCGAAATACTTGCGAATGACTCCAATTCGGGCGCCTTTCAGGCCGTTCGGATCGAGAAACTTTGTGTAGTCGGTGAACGCCTTTCCTTGGCTTGCGGCGGTGGCGGTGTCATCGCTGTCCACTCCGGTCATTGCTCCCAGAACGATGGCTGCGTCTCGTACCGTGCGAGCCAGCGGCCCCGCTCCGTCTTGAGTATGCGAGATGGGAATGATTCCGCTTCTGCTGGTAAGTCCGACTGTAGGTTTGATTCCAACAACACCGTTCGCACTCGCGGGACATACGATAGATCCATCGGTTTCGGTTCCGATTGCTACCGCACAAAGATTTGCCGAAACTCCCGCGCCTGAACCCGAGCTCGACCCGCAAGGATTTCGATCCAGAGCGTACGGATTTTTTGTCTGCCCGCCCCGCCCGCTCCAGCCGCTCGTGGAGTGCGTGGAGCGGATATTGGCCCACTCACTCAGATTCGTCTTCCCTAGAATCACAGCGCCAGCAGCTCGAAGCTTGCCTACAACAAAAGAGTCCGTTTTCGGTTTTGATCCGACGAGCGCAAGAGATCCCGCCGTCGTCATCATCTTGTCCGCCGTGTCGAGATTGTCCTTTATCAGGATCGGAATCCCATGCAGAGGCCCGCGAGCGCCCTTTTGTTTTCGTTCTTGATCAAGTCGATTCGCGATTTCGATTGCATCAGGGTTTATTTCGATGACGCTATTCAATGCTGGCCCTCTCCGGTCAATCGCTTCAATGCGAGAAAGGTATTTCTGAGTGATGTCGCGCGCCGACCATTTTCCATTATCCATGGCTTGCGACAGGTCAGCGATTGTCATCTCATCTAGTTCGGAGGGTTCGAGAGAGGAAGGCGTGTTGTCATCTAGAACTGTTCGCGCAGCAGACGAGGCAGGGTAAGCCGCGATGGCACTACCCGCAATAAGAGAGTTCTGTAAAAACCTTCTTCGATTTGAAGTTCCGCGTTTTGGTGTCAAAGAATCCCCCGAATCGTCCATGAATATTGCTTCGGTGCCGAGAGTAATGTTTGTTGCGCAGCATGGTACACGAACATCCCGACTAGGCGGATGCTCATCGCCCGATGGGTCTGGCGTATACTGAATTTGGTTTCTTTGCCAATCTGACCTTCGACAGCGTACCAAGAGCGGGAGTAGTTCAGCGGTAGAACGCCAGCTTCCCAAGCTGGATGTCGCCGGTTCGATCCCGGTCTCCCGCTCCATTAATTCAACAACTTGGCTTCGGACTCTTCCGCAACATCCACGAAAACATCCACGAACTGAGGTTGGGAACGGATTTGTTCCAATTTCTCAACGGCGTCTCGGGCCACCTTCGATGCGATGTGGGTGTAGTGTTTCGTGATGGCATCTGAAACATGTCCAACCGCTGCTTGCGTGACCTGCAGTGACACGCCAAGTTCAGCCATCCGCGAAATGTATGTATGTCTCAAATTGTGAAATCGAAGCTTCGGCAGCCCCGCAGCTTTTCGCAGATTTCGCCATGCGGTGTCCCATGACATTTGATGACGCGTGGGATCAAACCCCTCTCCGCCACGTAGTGGATCGCATGATTTCGTGTGCTTCGATAGGTCAGCGGGAAGCAAGAAGTGTTCAGGGTCAGTTGCTCCCAACAGGATGGCGCGGCGATGGAGTCGGGTAATCGCAGCCATGGCCAATGAATTCAATTCCACCTGCCGTTGTCCAGCTCGTGTCTTTGTGACTTTACGGGTGATCCGAATCGACCGTTCTGCCAGATTCACATTCATCATGCGGAGTTTTTTGATCTCACCACCTCTAACCCCACAATTGGCTGCCAGCAATTCAGCACAATAAGCGACTTCCCAGGTATCTCGAGTCCGCGCTATGGATTCGAGCCGTCGAAGTGCTTCTTCGCTGATGGCGTCGCCTACTTCGCTATCGGGTTCCTTCAATCGCTTATAGCCTGAATTACGATCGCTCGGATCGCCCCGAAGATCCCCGCGCCAAAGATGGTTTTCTTTCAACACGCGCACCAAAATGCCAAGTTCGAGGTTGATTGGCCTTTCTCGAACTTCTTGGCTACGGATCATCTGATAGTCCCTAAGGTCGTCGAGTGTTATGGACTTCAATTTCTTCGTACCGATTCGTCGCAACAATTGCCGCAGATAAGATTGTTCATTCTTTCGGCCCTTGGGCGACGTCAGGTGCACGGCATGTTGAGAAACCCATTTCGTGCAAGCCTGCGCTACCGTCCAATTCGCTTTATCTCCCGGAAGTTCTCCTTCTGCGTTGTCGTCGTCCCAATCCTTTTTAAATTTCAAAGCCTCGGCTCGGTCAGTTGTACCAGTTGATTTTTCGCGCCACAGGCCGTGTCTGTCGCGATACCGGAAACAGAAAATTCCATATGCCCGGCGATAGAGTCCTTGTCGCTTAATGTTTCTTGGCATGTTTCCTCCTCGCTTTCTGCTGCTTTATTTCTTCTTGGGTTTTTCGCCAACGCGCCCGGTAGATGCGATGCGCATCACGACATGAGGTGCGGCAGTAGAGAACGTTCGACGCTGTGGGGAAAAATGGAGTGGCGCATCGGGGACAGAAACGCACTTCAAGTAAGCCCTTCACTAAGATTCCGGTCGCAAGATCGGGACAGTAGAAGGCAGGCACAAATCTTTGTTGCCTTTTCTTTCTGTTCCGATCCAGCCACATCACCAGCTTTACTGCCGCGATGCGTTCACTGACGACTGCCGGCAACTGAAGTTCTGCGACCCAGTTGTAATGCGCAAAAAAACCAGCTTCGCGTGGCTCTGCTCCTAAATTCTCGAAACCACGTATCACTAAAAGCTCGTCGTCGGTTTCCAGTCCCTGCGAGACGTTCTTTGCGCCTTGAAGGAAGCGAAAATCACTCTCGCTCAGATGTTTCTTGGCATCTTTCACTTCTTCCCGGCTCACTTCCCGGATTGGCTGTTGATTAGGGTCTGCGAGGCTCGCCCGTGTGAATGCGACGCTTCCTGACGCCTCGCTTCTGGCTGCCGGAACCAACACCGGCACGCCCATTGTGGAAAAGTTTGAAAATGTTACGGGATGTGCGAGTAGACGTGTCATGATGCGTTACAGTACTCTGCCTTTCATGCAACGTCAAGCGCTTTCATCGGTACGGAGGAATGGAGATGAGCATTCTGCAAGCGATGGTACTCAAGACGCTTTTTGGAATTGGCGAAACAGCGCAGCGATTCGGTATCTCGAAGGATTCCTTGCGCCGGGCTTCGGATGCGGGCGAGATCCGTACTGTCACGCTCGGTGGCCGCAGGCTAGTCCCGCTCGCGGAAATCGAACGGATCGAGCGAGACGGTTTTGGCACGCCACGAAAGCGCAAGCGCACTGGAAAGAAGGAGCAGTAGCTATGACCGGCGCAAACGAACTCAAGCGCAGAGTGAAATTCGGGCCGAGGCTTAGTCGCGAAGGCCAGGCGGAATATGCGCTGACTGCCGCCGGTGTCGGGCCGCGAACTCTCTCAGCACAAAGTCTCGCCAAAATCCGCTCAGAAATTTCGCGACTTTCGGCAAGCCCCGATCCTCGAATCCGGAAATTTGTTCAAACTATGTGCGCTCGCTATCCGCAATTGGAGTCCGCAAAATGAGCGAACTTCAATACGCATGGGCCGAAGTGGGCAATCAAACAAGGTGGGCAGCATGGAGCCGCTGAATTCGCGCGACCTCGCCGCTTTTCAAACCTTTGGCATTCCGCCCGATTTATTGTCGGCGGCGCAAATTGCCCGCGTCAACGATCAAGAAGCTAGGGAACTGCTTGCTCTGAACGGATCGCACGGCGATTACGCGGGCATCTTTTTCCCTTACTTTCACCCGAAAACCGGTTATCGCATCACTGGGCGCGTTCGCCGCGACTTCCCCGAAATCGAGGAAGGCAAACCGAAGAACAAATATCTCGCGGGTTATGGAGATCGCCGCGCATTCTACTATCCGCCTTACGCGACGGAACTGCTCGACGATCTCTCAGTTCCAATCATCCTTGTTGAGGCCGAAAAGTCGGCACTGGCAATCACCGCTCTTGCGAAACGATCAGGGCGCAGATTTATCACTCTGGCAATGGGCGGGTGCTACGGATGGCGCGGGCGCATTGGGAAGACGGACGGGCCAAATGGCGAGCGTCTGGACGAAGTTGGGCCGATACCGGATCTCGATCACTGCACCAATCGGAAGGTGTATGTAATCCTCGACTCCAATGTTCTGTCCAATCCCAGAGTAAGACTCGCCCGGCGCGAGTTGCTGAAAGTACTCAAGAAGAAAAAAGCCAACATCGTTCTCGCAATCGATTTACCAGGCGAGGCGGAAAATATCAATGGGCCGGACGACTTCATCGCACGCAAAGGCGATGCCGCATTCCTGCGATTACTGGAAGCATCCCCGAAGATGACATCATCGTCGTCATCGGCATCAGCACATTTACTGACCGCGGCAATCGCTTTGTTGAGAAACTCGGAAGAATGGCAAGGCGTGCTCGCCTTTGATGAGTTCGCACTTCGTACCCTCGCGAAAAAGCCGACGCCGTGGAACCGAACGGGCGGGGCACACTGGACAGGCTACGACGATTCGAAAAGTTGCGAATGGCTGCAAAATGCCGGATTGAGCATCGGAACAGCGATCGCCGCCGAAGCCGTAGAAGTCATCGCAAAGGAAAATCACTTCCATCCTGTCCGTGATTATCTGAACATTGTGATGTGGGATGACGAGCCACGCATCGAGAAATGGCTTACAACTTATCTTGGTGCGGCGGACTCTGCTTTTGTTCGCGCTGCGGGTGCGCGATGGTTGATCTCCGCAGTCGCTAGAGTCATGCGGCCGGGCTGCCAAGCCGATCACGTTCTGCTACTCGAAGGTCCGCAAGGAATTCGCAAATCGACTGCTTTAAGAATTCTCGCGGGAGATGATTGGTTCTCCGACCACATTTCCGAACTGGGCTCCAAGGACTCACGCCTAGAGTTGCTTGGAAAATGGATTCTGGAAATTGCCGAGCTAGATCGGATTAGACGGGGGGAACTCGAACGAGTAAAAGCGTTCGTAACTTCGCGCATCGATAACTTTCGACTTCCTTATGGGCGGCGTAGCGATGCCATCTCAAGGCAGTGTGTATTCGCAGGCACCGTGAATGACCCGACGCCACTCACCGACGAGTCAGGCAATCGACGATTTTGGCCGATACGTTGTGGCGTGATTGATATCGAGCGACTTGCAAAGGAACGTGATCAGCTTTGGGCGGAAGCATTTGCTCAATTTAAGGCGGGGGCGTCATGGTGGTTGGACACTCCGGAATTGAATGAAGCAGCTGTCGCCGAGCAAGAAGAGCGCTATAACGGCGGCGCACTCGACGACATAATTCTCGATTGGTGCGATGATCCGCAACAACGATACGAGAAAGAACCTGGCGGTTCGTCGCTTCCTCTCACCCCGTTTGATTCTGAACGCGGAAGAGTCACGATCACAGATATTTTGATACACGCACTCGGGAAACCTCTCGACCGGATTGAGCAGCGACATCAAAACGAAGTCGTGCGATGCCTGACTCATCACAAGTGGAAGCGATCACAATTGCGAATCAACGGGCGACGGAAATGGTTTTATTGCCGGACCGTGGCGACGACGATGGAGTCGAAGACATGAGGGTGTCACCAGTCACCACTTTCACCGCCCACTTTCGAAAACTCTTAGGGAACCGCTATTTTCGTGTTCACTCGGGCGCGCGCACGCAATGTGCAGATGATGGTGACACTGGTGACAGTGGTGACGTACATACGCAGACAATCAGTTAAGGAGAAATTCTCGGTGGTGACAGTGGTGACAAAGTGGTGACAGATACGAGCGAAAGAATAGCGAATGAAAATGCGTCAATTTTATGGTGGGAAATAACTATCAATTTTCGAGTGAAAGTGGGCAGGGTGGGCAAATTCTCTGGAACATACATCGTCGCGAGGCCGCGGGCCTCGACTACGAAAATCCGCGAAAAAGTGCGATTTCTGCATCTTTCCTGTTTTCAATGGTTTACGAGGACGGAGCGCGCTCCGCTTGACTCTCGGACGCCACTTTGGTGTCCGTAAGTGCATCAAAACACGTCATTTACAGAGAGAAAAAAGTGGGATGGAAGGGTGGAAAAGGAGGTAGCAAGTGGGAAGATTCAAAAAGCCTGCAAAAAGGCAGTTGAGCGAAGGCGATCCGCGAAAAGTCGGGCGTCACAAACTGGAAGCTGAGGCTGCGAGTCGCCCGGTGCCCTCGGGGCTGCCGAGTCCACCTGAAACTCTCAGCGCACGTGCCAAGCAAGTGTTCGAACATGCGGTTTCTGAGCTTGACGCCATGGGAATCATTGGCAAAGCCGACGAGATGATGCTGGTCACGATGGCTGTGTCCTACGTGGGCGCTGAGGAAGCCCGCGAGGAAGCCGAATGCCTACGGGAAGGCCCACAGGATGCGCAAACCCGGGCCGCTATTCAACGTGCGGACAAGCGGGAGGATCGCAAGCTAGCGCTATTCCTGAAAACGGCGGACAAACTTGGGCTTTCTCCGGCTGCACGCGAACATTTGTCGATCGAATCTGATCCTGATGATGCTCATGCGCAGTTGATGAAAATTCTGTCAGAACCGAGAAAGCCACGAACGCCCATTGAGCAGACGCCAACGAGCGAAGAAAGGAAACCCCAATAGATGCCGGATCGACTGAAAACCATGGATTTCGAAACAATGACCGCTGCTCGCCCAATTTTTGACCTCCGTCAGTACTACGCTCGCCTCGCACGCCGAGCCTTTAGAGAGGTTGACTGCCGACGTGCATGTTCACGAAGAAGATCTCAAGGGATGCGCCGAGAAGATGGCCGAAGTGGTTAATGCAGTAAATGAGCTGAAGGCGACGCGTCAACAGTTGATAAGGTTGATCTTACTGTTGCACCTTGGTTGCCTGCGAAGCCACCACTTGCCACTTCCCATTTCGCTTGACCCATGTGTCGGTGAAGCGATACTTCCCGCTAAGGTCTTGGCCCTTGTATGTACCCTTCAATGTATTGGCTCCGGTGGCCACAGCCGTGTTGCCATACAGGGCGACTTTTAAATCACTCAGCTCCATAGACTCGAATTTAAGGTCGCCCGAACCTAGATCGTTCTTATCTTGGGTCTTATCCGTTACGCGGCCGCCAGGATCAGTGGTGACGATGTCATCTGCCTCATATCGATCTACCGCAGCTGCCCCCTCCTTCATCGTCGCCTGTGCCCAGTCCTGTTCGAGTTTCTTGATTTCATCTTCGGTACTGGCCATCGCATACACCGGTCGAGTGGTGACTTCGGACACTGCAATCAAGCCGAGCAATGCAACAGCAAGCATGTACTTCATAACTCCTCCTTAGTGGTTCGAATTGTATTCACATGTGACGTCGGTCGGCAACAACTGCAACTTTAAAAATCAGGCGTTATCACCCGGATGGAAAGCTAGGTGGGGCAGCTCAATGAGTGTAGTGGCTATTTCTCATCAAAAAAGTGGCGTGCAACTCTAAAAGAATGCACGCACATTTCGTTTGTTCTCCCAAACCACCCGAGAAAAGCTCCTGTGATCTCGTGATGTAGCTTACATGTATCATCTAAGTTTACAGACGCTCAACGCACCCGCAGATGCGGTCAAGTTCTTTGGGCCCTACCACCGAGATGGCCTGAAGCGAACCGCCATCTGGAGACGAGTGGTGCAAGGAGCCGATATGAAGTCTCAGTGGTGGTTCAGCCTCTGCTGCGAGGCTGGGCTCATTTTTTGCGCGGGTGGACTCATTGTTAGTACCTGGGGAAAAACCGGGACACCAGTCGCAGGCATCAACCCACCTAAAAGCATTCCTGTAAATGAATACGTCGATTCCCGGCTTTGCGCACATTGCCACAGGCAGGTCTATGAGAACTATCGGCAGACGGGAATGGCAAAATCCCTGTTCAAGCCCGCTCCTGCGAACACAATCGAAGACTATAAAGAGAACACGCACTTCTACCACTCCTTGTCTGACACGCACTACTCAATGATTTTCCGCGACCAGGCCTATTACCAAAGACGGTGGCAAATCGACTCCGACGGAAAGGAAACGAATGTCGAAGAGCTGAAAATTGACTACGTGATGGGTGCAGGCGACCACTCGAGGGCCTACCTGCACCGCACCACACGAGGAACATTGATTGAACTTCCTCTGGGTTGGTATACGGAACGAGGTGGATATTGGGGCATGAGTCCAGGATTCGATTCTAGTCATCCGCAGACTCGGCGATTGGTTTCGTATGGATGCATGTTTTGTCACGATGCATATCCTCAAGTGCCCAACGGAACCGATGTTCCCGACGCTGATCCGGTCTTTACTGCGGACCTTCCTGAAGGTATTGATTGTCAACGATGTCATGGCCCGGGCGGCCAACATATTCGCGCAGCCCAGTCAGGCGCTGAGTTTTCGGACATCAAGAGCAGAATTGTGAATCCTGCACGGCTAAGTTCGAAGCTTCAGATGGAACTCTGTATGCAATGCCACCTAGAGCCGACGAGCGGTCGCCTCCCAGCTTTACTGAGACGATTTAATCGCGGAATATTTTCCTACATCCCAGGGCAGCCGCTTGAGGACTATGTCCTGTACTTCGATCATGCTCCTAAAACTGGATACGATGACAAATTTGAGTTCGTGAGTGTCGCATATCGGCTCCGGAAATCTCGTTGTTTTCTAGAGAGCAAGGGGGCGCTGACATGCCTAACCTGCCACGATCCACATGGCAAACTCCCCGTAGGTGAGGAAGCGACAACCTACTATTCTGGACAATGCCGCCATTGTCATGAACGCGTCATTAGCACCTTGGTTTTCCGTGGCAAGCATCCGCAGGCAGCTGACTGCGTTTCGTGCCACATGCCAAAAAGGAGAACTGAGGATGTAGTTCACGCACTTATCACGGACCATTTCATTCAGCGTAAGGTCCCAATGCGTGATCTTCAGGCAGAGCTTCAGGAACGTCATTTGACTGATGAACAGGAATACCACGGAGAAGTGGTTCCGTATTATCCATCGCCCCTGCCGAAAACAAGCGAAAACAGCCAATACCTTGCTGTAGCGCAAGTGTATCGTCAAAATAATCTGAAGAAAGGTGTAGCCGACCTGGCCCGAGAAATAAACCAACATCCTCCTCGCGAGGAGGAGTTCTACACCGCACTTGGGGATGCCCTAAAGAACAGCGGGGATACGAAGGCGGCTGTCAGAGCATTTGAACAGGCAGTTTGGATTAAGCCAGAATCTGTGACGGCATTACGATCCTTAGCTGCTAGTTTGAAAACATCGGGGGATGTATCACGAAGCGAGGAGATATTGAAGCGGGCGCTAGACTTGGCACCTCTCGACGCTAGCACCTGGAATCAGTACGCGAGGCTTGAGGCCGACTTCGGGCGCACCGGTCGCGCAATCGAGAAACTTCGGAAGGCACTTGCGCTAGATCCAGATTTACCAGAGGGCGAGATGAACCTTGCCACCCTCTTGGTCGGCGAAGGGCAGATGGAACCTGCCGAAACAGCCTTGAAACGCGCACTAAGCATTGATCCGTACAACGCCGCTGCTTACGATCTGATGGGGCGGGTGCTGGAAAGGAAGAATGAAATGTCTAAGGCTCTCTATAGCTTTCAAAAAGCAACGCATCTTCGGCCGGACTACGGATCCTATCTTTATAACTATGCTCTGGCTCTGGTGGCCGCCCAGCGGGAAGACGAAGCGCGGACACAAGCGCAGGCGGCAGTGAAAGCGGATCCCAATCTTGCTGAAGGCCACGAATTGTTAGGTCGATTTCTAGCTAGAGACCAGCGATTGGCGGAGGCGGTGAGCGAGTATCGCCAGGCGGTGAAACTACAGCCTGGTTTCAGTATGGCACACCTGGACTTAGGGTTGGTTCTGGCCGCACAAGGAGATCTGCGGAGCGCGACTGAGCACCTACGCAAAGCCGCAGCCGGCAAAGACCCGAATGTCGTGCGCCAAGCAATTCGGGCCCTCCAGCGAATCAGCAATGAGTAGGCTGCCCACCGGTAGCGGAGCGTACAAATTTCTCAATGGCTCCTACATTCAATCGGCGAAGCAAGAGATTTGGTCAATGAGTGTAATGGCGATTTTTTCACCATTTGACCAAATGCTTTCCTAATTGCCGAGTTGCTACGAGGCAAGCACAAGTGGCTGGCTCGAGAGAGTGACGTACTTTCTGCCCGGCCTTACTTCACTTGTATTGACTTAATGTGCTCAGTCAGATTCCGGATGCGTGTTTTCACTTCGACCTGGTTTCCGTCGGTCTGGGTCAGAAACACCGTGCCCCAAATCGGCATGTCGGTGGAGCCGTGAGGGGCTTGCATGCGATCCCCGCGAATGGCTTGAACCACGCGGTCCCTGGGAAACTTGCCGCGATTCTGTCGGCTCAGCGCAGTTAGGTCCGGAGGTTGAACTTTGAAGGCGACCGCCGCCGGTCCCGCTCCCTTGCCGTCATCGCCGTGACACGAAGCACAGTACTGCTGGAACAGAGCCTTGCCCTTGGCGCGGGCAGAAATCGGATGGGCCTGCGTTTTTGCTTGCTGAGCCGCTACAAGCCAATTCAGCCACAGCAAAAAAAGCAAAAGGCGACCCATAGGCTATCTCCTTAAAACTTATGAGATGAAGAATGTCTTTTCATTATTCAGCTTCGGGGATGCCGCGCAAACCGCTTATCGACGTAATGTCGATGCGAAAGAAGACAGGCTCTATCGCCGGATCGCGAGTACGTTCGCGGCGCTCTTCTAGCGGGATGCGCCACCATTCTGAATATTCGGCGAGTCGCTCTCGCGCATGTTCCTTTTCGGCTGCGTACTGCGGTTCGCGCAATTCGAGAAAGGTCCCGTTTACGACCACACTGGTCCAACTGGAAAGGCTTGCTATTTCGTCCGCTTGCAAACAAACCTTGGGGTTCTGGCGCATCCATTCAATCTTTTGCCCCAGCGTTGAGAAGACATAGAGGAACTCAGGTTCAAAGGCGAAGCAGACGGGAACTATGTAGGGTTGGTCTTCGAGCGAGCACGCGAGCCGTCCAACTGATACGCGATTCAAAAGATCTTTGCATTCCTCGTGCGAGATTTCGACAATTCTCATCGACACTCCCTGAAATTGAGAGCAAGTCTACTCCTTTCGGAAAATCAGGAAAGTCGTGCGGCACTGTGGGCACGCCAGAGTTCAGCGGTCCCTAGCTCGCGTTGTTATTCCCCCAAAATTCGGGTCACTTGAGTGAAATGGCGATTTTTCGCCAACTACGAGGCGGGTACGCCTCTTCACAACGGGTCAGCAAAGCGGATTTGACACTCAAGTGGACACAAACCAGTGTTCAATTTTGAACAGACATGTGAGTTCGCGAAATGGAATACTTTTTTGTCCGCTAGGTGGAATAAAACGGAGCTATGTCTACCTCTACGCCCGAAAAACACCGGGTCCTTGTAGTGGACGACGATGAGAGCGTCCGTGAGGTATTTGCGCAGTTGCTGCGAAAAGAAGGCTACGAGGTAGCTGCTGCGGAAAATGGTTTTGACGGTCTTCTCAAGCTAAAACAGCTCGTCCCGGATGTAATCATTTCCGATCTCAACATGCCCAAAATGTCGGGCTTTGAATTCCTGTCAGTGGTTCGCCGCCGCTTTCCCAAGATTTCAGTAATTGCCAGCAGCGGAGCGTATGGAAGCAGAGTCGTCCCGACCGGGGTGCTTGCCGACGCTTTTTACGCTAAGGGGCAGGATTCTCTGAAAACTCTCCTGAACAGTGTTGCTGCCCTGATCCAGACGTCTGCCGAACAGGCCAGGGCCCATCAGGATGGCTGTGCCCCGGTTTGGATTCCACGGAACGGGAAAGACTCCAATGGAATACCTTACATCGTGATTACCTGTACGGAGTGTCTGCGGTCGTTCCCGCTGAATGTGACCAAAGAGGAGAACCCGGAGGTCCTTGAAACGCAATGCCTGTTTTGCTCGAACCTAGTTAAATACATTATTGATTTTTCTCTTTCAGTTTTCTCTCCTACAAGAGCTAAAGCCCCCCCTGTCATTACGCGGAAGGGCACTGCGGCCTAGCCCATTTCTGACCGCACCACACCAGCGGCTCATAATTGACGAAACCAAGCGATTTCACCAACTACTTGAAAATGGGCCAATACTTCCACACTGGGTCGCCGAGTCTACACGATGCGGATGGGGGCGACTCAAGAGCGCTGCTAAGAGTCGGCGGGAGTCTCCTCAAAGCAACGATACATACTCCCCTCGATTGAATCGCCCCGAGGAGAAGACTAGCTTTCAATGGGGTTAAGTTCGTTGCTCCGATGCAATGATGCTCTTTTGACTCCGCATTTCCACGAAAAATTCAGTTGTTGACGAAGGCATGCGTTAGACGAAGTGGCTTGCAATTCCCAGCGTTCCGCAGTAGTTGACGAAATCAGGTGGCGATTTTAACGATACTGCGTCAACTGCTCGCGGACGCGTTTGGAAAGCTTTTCCATGCGCTTCAGCTTTTCCACCGCCCCTCGGGACAAGAAACCTTGGTTCACGCCAGACAAGTCACGGGGGACAGAAGCGCAAAGGTCAGCGAGTTCTTTGGCATCCTTCTGAAGCTGAAGGCTAGCTACACGAGCCCTCATGTCGTCCGGCGAGGGGTGTTTCTGGACCTGAATTTCTTCCGGGTGCATCGGGTTGACGTTCTGGCTTGGAAGGGGCAGAGCGATAAGCAAGCTTCCTATCACGAAGCAGATTAACTGAATGGAACACATAGTGACCTCCCCAAATCGCCGGTCGGCCGAAATTGTACTACTGCTTCGCAGTTGTATTTGGTGCAACGTGGTCTGCATGTCCTCACAAACCAATCGTCGCCGCGAAACCCTCCAATTGGAAAAGTTTCTCTCAGACGCGCAGGACGGGCCGTATTCAACTCCATTTTGGAGTAGGCTTCTGCGTAACTGTTGAAATCAGGCGTTAGCACTCATTGACGTGGTCTGTAAGGTTCTGAGTGTAGCGGCGATATTTCGCCAACGATCGCTAACGATGAACAAGCTGCCGATCTTCGAGATTACAATGCTGCGTCGTAAGGACGGAATGAAACTGGCGCAAGCTGATCTTCCACTAGCCGGAGAGGTCGTTCAGTGTGAAAGCAACTTTGGCGAGATCTACACTTTTGCTGATGCTCTGGTTGTCGGTTCCATACAGCCGGGGTCAGAATGAGCAGAAAAACCAAGACTCGGGGTAAAGATGACGCTTACCGCTCTTTAGATAAACTTTGCAAGAGTCGGGGCCAACTTGAAGTCTTGAGCAACACTTTGGGTGTCGATTTTGGTCCTTACCTTAAGGTCGTTCTCCAAAAGGTACGCGAGAACTGGTACAACCGCGTTCCTGATGTTGCGCGAGTTCCTATGCTGAAGGAAGGCTATGTCGGAATCGAGTTTGCCATTCGAAAAAACGGCACAGTAGCTGGACAGAAACTGTCCTACGGCTCGGGTGATGTTCAGTTGGACCGCGCTGCCTGGTCGGCTATCTCGGCCGGGAATCGATTTCCAGCGTTGCCTTCTGAGTTCAAAGGTGAGCATATTGCGCTGCGATTCCATTTCGTCTACAACTCCAAATTCCAAATTTCACCACACGGTCCGGTTACGCTGGTTGCTGGCTCGATCCAGCAGTTTTCTGTCCCTCCGACGGGATCTGCAAACCCCCATCTGATTTGGACCTTGAATGGGGAAGTTTGTGCGACTTCGGATTGTGGCATAGTCTCCGAAACTGGTCTTTATACAGCACCTGGGAAAGTTTCCGAGCCTTTGTCTTTAACGCTCAGAGCAGAACAGGAGTCCGCACCTTATCAACTTGCCTGCGCACTGGTCACGGTAATCCCGGCAGGCAAATAGCGGCGCACGACGGCCTTGGACAGTTGAAACGTCGGAGCAATTGACGCTATCAGGCGTTAGCACTCATTGACCGGCGCCGGGTTTACTTCTCCGCGTTGAAAGAGCGTAACAGCGCTGCCATTTCTACCATTCCAAAGTCGTCCTCAGCGTGCCAAAGGGGGGTTGTTCCAAGGCATTGGATATTCGGGTCAGCGCCTGCCCTGAGAAGCAGTTCGGCAACTTCGACGTATCCTCCGTAAACGGCCCAATGTAGCGGGGTCATCCCATCCATATCAATTGCACTTGGGTCAGCGCCTGCGTCGAGCAGGCTTTGAATAGCTGGAATGTCGCACTTCAGTACGGCGCGGTGTAGATCGCCTAGGTTGGGAACCATAGTGCAGAAGTTTACTCTGACTTTTGTCAGTTATTCCAAAGCTGGTTGTTGTTAACAGGCGTTATCACTCATTGACCATCCGTCGATGAGTCTGATGACGATTTAGCAACAATATGGCATTGCTGAAGAGCGCTAGGGCACTATCGTTGTCATTCTGGTGCAACGCGAACACCCTTCAACCCCCGTTTGTCGATAGCTTTTGCACTATGCCAGTTCGCTTTGCCTCGGCTGCCAGTTCCGCGAATTTTGCCTGAACTGCCGACGACCTGCCTTTCGGCAGCAGCATCGTTTGCTGAATAGTGTTGAACAGACCGGGCAGGATTTTCGCGCCGGCCAGCTTTGTGGCAGCCGCATATAGATGTTACGCCAATCACTTGGGTCGCGACAGCAACCAGCGCTTACCCTCGGCGATCAGCTCCGGGGCCACAGGTGCCACAGCATCAGGCACAGCTCTTTGAATTGCGCCTGCGAGGTAAATCAAAGCCAGCCGTTCTGCTTCGTCCACTCGAAATGTAATTTCGTAATTGCCAGGACTTACTTCTTTTCGCATTTCTGGGTTGCGCAGCGTCTTGATCAGAAGTTCCCAGAGCACAAGGCTGGGCGTTGTGCGTAAGCGGATTCTCTGTTCATGCTCCGGTTCGCCTGTCATTGGACTACCCATTTTTTTCAACGAAAGTTCGCTGCCGCAGATCAATCAGTGTAATGGCGATGTTATAACAGTTGGCAAAGGCTTGCTCTTTTACACCTAGATACTGCTTCAGCTAAGGCTTCGACGTATCACACAGTAATGTGGCTCGGAGTTGTGGGTGTCATGCCTCAAGGAGGATGCAAGTTGCTTGCGGCTCATGAGGAAGGATTCATCAACTTCCTGACGCTCGCCACCAACGAATCGCGATACCGCGCTAAATTCGGGTCTCCTATCGTTTTATCGTCTTGATCCACTGGAATTCAAGTTGTGCGGCCTAGGCGGAATCCGAACCACGTCCGATACGCCACATTCCACACCTATACCTGCGTGATGTGACAGCCTCAATGAATGTAATGGCGATTTTCGCCAACTATGGGGAGACGCTGGTTTTCGGATCGCCAAGGATACGTTCCAGTGCGCTGGACACGTTATGGTCCGTCTGCCTCATCATTAGAATCGCCTATCATCAGAGTTGTACCCAACCCCGCATAAACGTAGTGATCCGCGAAGGCCTTCTGAAGCGCTGTGAATGCTGGCTCTCCCGTGCAATGACCGGGAGCGATGAAGTCTACTTTGAAGTGGTCTTGCAGCGCAGTAGCGATCTTCGCAATCTCCGCGTCGGGTGCCACGACTAGATGAAAGCCCCCGACTACGAGATGAGTGTGGGGGTTGATGGTCGTGGCCACTTCGACGATTCTGTCGATGCCAGGGTGAGAACAACCTACAACAATAATCAGCCCATCTGGCGTATTGATGGCAAGCGATAGCTCACGCAATTCGAGCGTACCGGGCTTCTCAGAAACCAGCGTCAAAAGATGTATGTTTGGCGCAATCTCGGTATTCTTTTCCACCAACTGGAAGTTGGCATCCGCCCACGCAGAACCAAACCGCATAATTTCGGGAGGAGTACCATTGTAATAGCGCTTCTCCTGGGGGAGGAACGGGTCCTTCCGATAGAAGGTGCTGGGCAAATCTGCGCCGTAGACTCCAAATCCCTCTTTAGGTGCGTAGATAGTGATCTTGGGATTTACAGATAAGACGTAGCTCAATCCTCCCATATGGTCGCCGTGGCGGTGCGACATCACAACATAGTCCAATTTGGCCAAATCGATTCCTTTCGATTTGCAATTCTCTGCCAAGATGTGAGGATTGTTCCCGGTATCGAACAAAATCCGTTTCCCGCGATATTCGATGAAAGCGGAATAGCCCCAATCTTTTTGCATCGACGAATGCTTGCCAAAGGCATCGTACAAAATCGTGATTCGGGCCTGAAGCGGAACCCTCTGGGCGCTTGCGTCACTGGCATGAAAGCCACCGATGAACGCAAGGAGCAATGTGAAGAGCCACGCGGCTGAGAAACTAACTCTCATTTGTCACTCCGAACACAAAATCACTTCAGTTTGATCGGACGTGAAAATGTCTAACCCCGGCAATAAGAAAGTTTATTGAAATCGGGAACCCGTCCGTCCTTAATAGGCATTCACAACGATTACTCTGGGGAACTGGAGCCAACCGGGGCTATTTAGTGTAGTGCGATGCTGCGCCTAGATAGCTACTTCGGAAGCGGAGACCGTCACTGCTTGTCGTAAACTGCGGTGCCGTTGGCCGGCACTGCCTGTGAGGTGTCCACGAAATTTACGGTGGTGGTCTTTCCATCGACTGATACGACTATTGTCGAGTCCGATACGACCTTCCCGCTCTTCTTTAGAATCGCTTTGAACGTGTTTGCATCGACACGCTTCAGAGTAATCGAATCGGAGCTTGGATCGCCTAAGACCGGGTACTCCTTCCCGTCGAATTTTGCGTCCCACGCGACGTGCAAGGTCGTTCCTTTAGCATCTATGACTTCGTCTTTCATCTGAAAGTTGTCATCATCTGCTTGGATGTATGCGGTCTCACTTTGCGGAGCCGGTGGTGGAAAGTTGGATTTGGATGGATTCAGTTTCCAGGTGCCGCTAAGAGGATTCTGAGCGGCCAACAATCCTACAGACAACAACAAGACGGCCAGTACTCTCGTGGGACGCATACGTTTGCTCCTTTGAACTGGCGAAAGATTTTAGAGTGGCCGGGAACCTTGGTCAACAGATCAGCTCAACTGCTGTTAACAGCGATTACATTGATTGACCGGGAGACTGTTCCACGCACCAAGCGCGAGAAAAGGGGGTTAAAATAAGAACCCCGCCCACCCGTTACATGGGTCTGGCTCTAGCCTTCGAACAATTATCTAATGTGGAAGTCCAACGCGCTTTAGGATGTTGACGAAGCGCGGATCTGATCGCATTCTGTCATATCGCGGGTCTACCGCAAGGGCAGTAACGAAAGGATCGCGTTGTTGAACTGCCTCGTCTAAGGAAGACAAAGCGCGATCCTCATCTCCCATCAAAAGAATGTACCAGGCGTCATCTGTGAGTGATACCCATTTCCCCTGCTTCCGCGACAACTCGTCCGCTTTGACTTGCACGCGGATCGCAGCTTTAAAGCCCCCTCGACTATGCGCGAACTCCATCTTCTCTGCGAGTTCCGTTTTTCCACTGAGCACTGCGCTTGCAATCATGTGCGCCACGGTTTGCTCTCGAATGCCCTTCAGCCCATAGAGTTGGGCGAGACGCGCTTGCGCAAAGATGAATCCAGGGTCCAGAGCCAAAGCGTCGTTGCAGCTCTCAATCGCGCGGTCGTAATCGCGTGTG
>DATAPD010000069.1:0-41928 GCA_036265385.1 Terriglobales bacterium | reverse complement strand
GATGGCACGCAGTGGAGGTGCCGAAACAGAATGACAGGGAAAGCCGCATAGTGAGAAGCGGGAGTGGAGATTGTGGGAGTGTTGGTGCCGGGAGGGGGAGTCGAACCCCCAAGATCCGAAGATCGGCGGATTTTGAGTCCGCTGCGTCTGCCAGTTCCGCCATCCCGGCTTTTAGCAATAAGTCGACTTACGGCTTACTCTCGGCTTTGAGACCAGCGTTCAGGAGAGATGCTGGCGCTAAATCTGGCGTTTAGTTTTTAAATGCCTGCGGGAGTAGTATCGCACAGCCACGGAAGCGGCTCCAACTGAAGCTAACCACCTCAAATTACTGGCAAAGAAAAAAGACGGGCTCGGATGCCCGTCCTTTGGTCAGATTTCGCTGGAACAAAGTTTTTGTATTAACTGGCGCGACGCCGCTCTTCCGGCAAATCGGACGTGTCATCCGTGTTGATCGTGCGACTCCACTCGTCGACGTTGCGCTCGGCCTCTTCCTTTGAGTAGCCATAACGCTCCTGGAGCCTTCCAACGAGTTCCTGTTGCTTGCCACCGATCAGATCGATATCGTCGTCCGTGAGCTTACCCCACTTTTGACGGACAACACCTTTCATTTGTTTCCATTTCCCTTCCACTTGATCCCAGTTCATCGCATGCTCTCCTTTGATTTGAATTGGGTGCTGCAACTGTCTTAATGCTTTTCAAGCTTCCCCGCAGCAAGTGCTCTGCCCCACCCATCAGTTTTCAGCTTTGCCACCCACGTTCGAATCTGTGTTTGTTAGAGAAGGCGGGAGGCAGGAGCCTCGGGTCTTCCGAAGTCCTGCCTGGGGGGTGGGATACAAAAGCTGGAGAACATATTCATGTTCCTGAACACACAGTAGTCCAGCTTGGTGGAGTGGGATATCAGGCGAATGCTTGATGCTGAGGAGAATTCCACCTGAATTTGGCCGAATCGAAATGGATAGTTGCTAAGCCGCGGCAAAGATTCAACTTTCGGGCATACGGAATTTCTCCTCGCGATTTCAGGAGGGCACTGGATGGCCCAGCAGCGGATCGTCCACTACGATGACCATGATTTTGCGTAATCGCTCGTGCATTCCGATTGTGTGTTGAACACAGGAAGGAAGGGAAAATCAAATGTTGTGGACGATATTCGTGGTGCTTTTAGTTCTGTGGCTGCTCGGAGTGGTGAGTTCGTACACCCTCGGTGGGTTTATTCACCTGCTGCTGGTGCTGGCCGTCATCGTCCTGGTCATCAACTTGATCCAAGGCAGACGAACGGTAGTCTAGGGCCCCGGGACACAGGACGGACCGCTTCAAGCTGTCCGTCCAATTTGTTTTCACTTGCGAGCACAACAGTTCCGTCTGAGGTGCTCTTTTCTTTTGCGCTGAAAATGAGATCTCAAATTGCGAGTTGGTCGCACCCTAACAATAGACGAGGCATTCGTGCGTTCCGTATGCTGAGAACGTCTTGTCTGACCCTACCTATATCTTTGACGCTTTGGTACTGGGAGGTGGTGCGGCCGGGCTGATGTGCGCCATCGAGGCTGGCCGTCGTGGCAAAAAAGTTGCCGTACTGGAGCGTGCAGACCGGATCGGAAAGAAAATTCTGATATCTGGCGGGGGTCGGTGCAACTTCACTAACCTGCACTGTGGCCCAGAAAACTTCCTATCTGCCAACCCGCATTTCGCGAAGTCTGCACTGGCGAGGTACCAGCCTAAGGACGTTATCGCACTTGTTCGAAAGCACCGTATCCCTTTTCACGAGAAGAAGCTGGGCCAACTGTTCTGTGACCATTCAGCCCAGGATGTTGTTGCGATGCTCGAGGAGGAATGTCGCGCAGCAGGCGTAAAGATCTACACACAGGTTCGCATACGTGAGGTGGCGCAGCGTGCGTCATTCGAAGTCGTAACGGAGCAGGACAAGTTCGTTGCACAGAGCGTGGTCGTCGCAACGGGTGGGCTTTCGATTCCGAAGATTGGGGCAACGTCTTTCGGCTACGAACTCGCGAAGCAGTTTGGGTTGGATATAGTTCCCTGCCGGCCCGCTCTAGTTCCGCTAATCTGGAAAAAAGAGGATGCGGCTCGTTACAAAGATCTTTCCGGCGTGTCAACGGATGCGGTCGTAACAGCTGACGGGGTTTCGTTCAATGAGAAGCTATTGCTTACGCATCACGGGCTGAGTGGGCCTGCCGTTCTTCAGGCTTCATCGTACTGGCGAGCTGGCACCGGCATTCGAATTGATCTTGCGCCCGACAAGAATGTTACTGGCAGTTTGCTCGAAAGTTCGTCGGGAAGAACCCTGGCATCGCTGCAAGCTGCACTTCGAAACTACTTGCCGCATCGACTGGCGGACCGCTGGATCAAATTCAATCCACCGAAATCATTTACTAACGTCGCGCTGGAGGAATGGGAGGGTCAGTTACACAACTGGACGGTCACGCCCGCGGGAGATGAAGGGTATGTAAAAGCTGAAGTGACTGCAGGCGGAGTGGATACGGCGGAGCTGTCTTCGACGACAATGGAATGTGAGAAGGTACCGGGTTTGTTCTTCATAGGAGAAGTAGTAGACGTCACGGGGCAGTTGGGTGGATTTAACTTTCAGTGGGCATGGGCATCTGGTGCGTGTGCAGGGCGTGCGCTATGAAGCGGTTCATTCGTTATGCGACGGTTTCGGCGACGACCGGCAATCCGGCTTGCTGCCAAGCATCGAATCCACCAACTACGTTGGAGACATTCTTGAAGCCGGCTCGCTCCAGCAAACTGCACGCAATCATGCTGCGATAGCCGCTTTTGCAGTGCACGGCGACGGGAGTTTCCGGATCCAGTTCCGGAGCTTGTGCCCGGAAGTAGTCGAGAGCATGCCAGCTTGCTTCTGCTAGATGCCCCGCCTGCCATTCGCCTTCACGACGTACATCCAAGACCTGCAGCTTGCCGGATTCAATTGCGTCATGGAGTTCCTGTACCGTGAGCTGGGGTGTTTGACTCAAGTCGTAACCCGCTTCCTGCCAAGCTTTCACTCCGCCGGGCAGGTAACCACGAACATCTTCGACCCCCACACGTGCGAGGCGAAGACGGGCCTCTGAGATTTGCTCATCAGTTTCGGCGATCAGAACAGGCCGTGCATTCAAACCCAGCACCGATCCCGCCCAGCTGGCAAATTGCCCGGAGAGTGCAATGTTGATTGAACCGGGAATGTGTCCGGCGGCGAACTGGTCGCCGGGACGGACGTCGAGCAAGAAAACGGACTCGTCCTGCATTGCATGAAGTTCTTTGGGCGTAAGAGACCGGAGCGGTTGAAGGTCGTCGAGAGGAGGCGCGCCCTCGCGATTGATTTCCGCGTCCTGCCGAAAGTAGTCCGGGCGGGTTGGGAGATGGGTCGTCAGTTGACGAATGAATTCATCGCGCGTCTTGATTTGGAGAGCGTAGTTGGTGAGTCGTTCCGTGCCGATTGTTGAAGACTTTTCAGCGCGCATGCTGCGCCCGCACAGCGATCCGGCACCATGCGCCGGATAGACCAGCACATCATCGGGCAGAGTCATAAGTTTCTGGTGCAGGCTGTCGTAGAGCAAGCCCGCCAGCACTTGCGGAGTATGCGTGGGCGAAAGGTCCGGACGACCGACGTCTCCGATGAAAAGAGTGTCCCCAGTGAGAACCGCAAAGGGTCGATTGGATTTTTCTAGGTCCGTTACGACAAAGCAAAGACTCTCAGGAGTGTGGCCGGGAGTTTCGAGCGTCTTGATTGCGATCTTGCCCACCTTCAATTCGTCGCCATCGTGCAAAGCCACATGCGGGAAGCGTGCCTTAGCAGCGGCACCGATATAGATTTTCGCGCCGGTGCGAGCCGCGAGTTCTTTGTGACCTGAAACGAAATCCGCGTGAAGGTGCGTTTCGAAAATGTGGCGAATTTTGACATTCTGTTCTTCCGCGACCTTGAGGTAGAGGTCCACGTCCCTTTGTGGATCAACAACAATGGCCTCCCCTTCCGAGGACAACAAATAGGACGCGTGAGCCAGACATTTCAGGTAGAACTGTTCGAGTTGCATGTGGACCTCGTAACCGGGAACTGGACGACCGAAACCGATCCGGCCTGGGGTAGCCGTGGAGAAACTATTTTAAGCCCTTTTGCCTTTGGCTAGAACGATAGCGAAAACAATCCACCAGATGATCGTTCACCATGCCCACTGCCTGCATAAACGCATAACAGATTGTCGAACCCACGAAGTTGAATCCGCGTTTCTTAAGGTCACGGCTGAGAGCATCGGATTCGGGCGTTAGCGGGGGGACCTGTTTGAGAGACTTCCATGCATTCCGCTTCGGTTTGCCGCCCACGAACTGCCAGACGTAAGAATCGAAGCTGCCGAATTCGTTCTGAACGCGAATAAAAGCCTGGGCATTTTGAACCGTAGACGCAATCTTTAGTCGGTTGCGGACCAGCCCGGAATTATTGAGCAATGTGCGCAAGCGTCGCGAGTCATATTGGGCGATGCGGGCGAAATCGAAAGCGTCGAAGGCGGCACGATAATTCTCTCGCTTCTGGAGAATCGTGTCCCAGCTCAGGCCAGCCTGAGCGCCCTCCAGAATGAGAAATTCGAACAAAACCCGGTCGTTGTGGACGGGCACTCCCCACTCGCGATCGTGATACTCAATCGCAAGAGGGTTGCGCGCCCACCCACAACGAATGCGCTCTTGAGAAGAGGCGCTTTGCATTTTCTATTTCAGAGACTTTGCTTCGGACTTGTTTTTGGGCGAATGCTGATTCAGAAGCGAAAGCAGTTCCTGAGCACTTGCCGGGGCTCCAACTTTTCCCTCTCGGATGATTTCTTTCGCGCTGATTTCTCTGCCATACAGCTTTTTATTTGCACGGTTGTCGGAACGCAGTGTCGATCCCTCAAGAGATATTCCAGCGAACAATCCGCGCGAGCGAGAGTAGGAGAGGATTTCCGCCTTCATCACGACATCCGTTGCGCCTTCAGCGCTGCGCCCCTTGGGACCAGCCGCAGCCGAGGCGTTCGCGCCAAGCTTCACTTTGCTTCCCATGAGTGAGTTTGCGCCTTTCGGATTCATCACGAGCAGAACAAAGTCTGTGGCCTGTCCTCCGAGCTGCAATCCAATGTTGCCACCTTCGAGTGCAAACAACGCAGGAGCGCTCCATTTACCAGTGAATTTTGCGCCAGAGCGACATGTCATCACGCCGCGACCATAGCTTCCGCCGATACCGATAGCAAATTTGAGAACGGACGGGAGCACGATAACGCATTCCGCGCGATCCAATAAGTCCTGAGGGATGTTGTCGGGAATGTCCAAAATTTCCTTCATAACGTCGCCAGCGGATTTCAGGCGATCCAATTCTTTTTCGTCTTTTTCTTTCTCGTCGGCGGCAAAAAGGGCAGGCGCTGTCAAACAAAGTGCCAGAAGAACACAGAGCAGTTTTTTCATAGCTTCTCCATGGTAAAAGGAAAATTTGTCGGGTAGTGGACGCACAAATTCACCGAAGTCGTTGCAACCCAACGGCTCGCGGCGCATCGCGATGTTTTTATAGGGTTCCTGTGGTGCATGCAAGTTGCCATGAAGGCCCATAACTAGCGGGCGCTATTACGTTTCCCGGCGATGACCAAACGCGTGCTCCTTTTGTAACTTGGCACTCAACAAGTTGAAGACCTAGATTGAAGCATGCCGAACATCCCTATGGGGAGGGTCTTTCGGCAGCCCAGTTGCATCAAAAATAACGGAGGATAACCTCCGTGAACGGCCGCCAACAGTATGAGACTTCGTCATTTCATCTTCGGCGCGGTACTGACCTTTGCGGCATCCATCGCCGTTTTGGGCCAGAATTCGACGTACGGTGTTCCAGCATCTGTGTTTACCAACGCGGGCGCGTACGCGGCCCCCAGTACTCCGAATGCCGATGACTCTAACGATAGCGTTTTAACGATTCGCAAGCGGGTCGACGAAGTCAACGTCTTATTTATAGCCACCGATAAACGCGGCAAGTTTGTGCGGAATCTTGGACAGAATGATTTCGCCATTCTAGACGACAATAAACCCCCGCAGAGCATTCTAAATTTCCGGCGTGAAACTGACTTGCCGTTGGAGATGGGTTTGTTGATCGACGTGAGCGGATCTGTAAACAGCCGCTTCGACTTCGAACAGCAGGCTGCGATCAGCTTCATGCAGCATGTGATTCGCAAGGGCTTCGATAAAGCTTTCGTGATGGGCTTCAACCAGAAAAGCCTAGTCAGCCAAGACTTCACGGACAATCTCACGCTGCTGCAGACCGGTGTTCAGCGCTTGAACAACGGTGGTGGGACCGCGTTGTACGATGCCATCTATCGGGCTTCCAAAGAGAAGATGTTGAGGGACCGCCCGGATCACCCGATCCGCCGAGCCTTGATTGTTCTGAGCGATGGTGAGGACAATCAGAGTGAGGTCACGCAAGCTCAGGCGATCGAGATGGCACAACGAGCGGAAGTCATCATCTATGCAATCTCGACCGACGATAGCGGCTTGATCCTGCGCGGTGACCGAGCGCTCGGACAGTTGGCGTCGGCTACTGGCGGACGCGCGTTCTTCCCGTACAAGATGAAGGACATCTCGCACTCATTCGATTCGATCGAAGATGAGTTGCGGAGCCAGTATGTTGTCTCTTATCGTCCGGCTGATTTCGACGCGGATGGACGGTATCGCTCAATCCAAATCAGCGCGCTGAAAAAGGACCTACAGGTTCGCGCCCGCAAAGGGTATTTCGCGCCTCGCCAGTAAATTTTCGTAATTCCTCCTGAGTTTTCAAAACGTTGCAGCCGCGTGCTTCCTGTGCTACCGTTCCGGTGATTTTCAATCACTGCTGGAGTCGATTTTCATGATTGGCATTATTCTGCTGATCGTCATCGTACTTGTCGTCTTTGTGCTAATCGGCATGTACAACAGCCTCGTTCAGTTGCGCGTACGAGCAGACTCCTCATGGTCTGATATCGACGTTCAACTGAAGCGCCGACACGACCTAATCCCCAACATCGTCGAAACCGTAAAGGGTTACGCGGCGCATGAGAAGGGGACGTTCGAGAACATCGCGAAATTCCGATCGCAAGCGATGCAGGCCAGCACTCCAGCCGACAAGGCGGCTGCTGAAAACCAGTTGACTGGAGCGTTGAAAAGCCTCTTTGCTGTTGCTGAAAGCTATCCGGAGTTAAAGGCCTCCGAGCAATTCACTCAATTGCAGGGAGCGCTGAGCCAAACAGAAGATGCGGTCCAGAATTCGCGCCGTTACTACAACGCAGTCGTGCGCGATTTGAATACCAAGATCCAGTCTTTCCCTTCCAATATCATTGCTGGCATGTTCGGGTTTCAGCAGAAACAGTTCTTTGAAACAGCGCAGGCTGATCGTGAACCCGTGGCCGTGAAGTTCTAAATCCATGCCCAGAGTTCGTTCGATACTGATGCGCGGACTCTTGCCGGCGGCATGTGTTGCATGCGTGCTGCTCGCTTCCAGCCTGCACGCGTATGCGAAGAGCTGGCGCATTGCCAATTTCAAAGACAATATCAACATCAGCCAAGACGGCAGCACGCTCGTGGTCGAGCACATCGACCTGGTGTTTATCGGCGAATGGCATGGCATCCATCGCATTATTCCGGTGGAGTATCCCGGTCCGGGCACTTCGAATTACACGTTGTTTCTCGATGTAAAGTCTGTGAGTGATGGGAATGGAAACAGCCTTCGTTACGAATCCAAGACTTCCCGCGGCTATCGAGATCTCAAAATCTACATACCTGGTGCGATCGACAATTCTCGAACTGTAGAAATCACGTACACGATAAAGAACGCCATACGTCATTTCGAGAACTATGACGAGTTTTATTGGAACGTTACGGGCAACGACTGGCCCGTGCCAATTGACCATGCCGAAGCATTGGTCAGTCTGCCAGTAGCGACTGCGGGATCACTCCGAGCACAGGCTTTCACAGGAGTGTACGGCTCAACGGAAGGCGACGCGACCTCAACTGTTCAGGGCGCAGATGTCACTTTCGAAACCATGAATCCGCTACCGATGCGTGGCGGAATGACGATTGACGTTTACATTCCCAAAGGCTTTCTCAAGGAGCCAAATGGGATCACTCGTGCGATCTGGTTCCTTGAGAGCAATCCCATCATCTTTTTGCCGCTCATGACCTTCGCGGTGATGTTCCTGCTTTGGCGATACAAAGGCCGGGATCCCGACCCGGGTGTCTCTGTTGCGCCGATGTATGAACCTCCCAAGGGAATGACGCCAGCTGAGGTGGGCACCCTTATCGATGACAGTGTGGATCCACGCGATATCACTTCGACGATTGTCGACCTCGCGGTGCGAGGTTACATCAAAATCGAGGAGACCACGCCGCAAGGATTGATTTTTAAAAGCAAGGATTATGTTCTGCACCTGCTAAAACCGCGCGACCAGTGGTCTAGCCTGGTATCCCATGAAGTAACGATGCTCGACAATATCTTCGAGGGTGGGAACGAGATTCAGCTCTCTGGCCTGAAGAACCAGTTCTACACCGCGGTGCCGAAAATCCGTAATTATGTGATGTCTGCACTGAAAGCGAAAGGAATGTACCTGGTTGATCCGGACTCTGCCAACATTTACAACTTCCTGGCGATCATCGGCATTCTCATTCCGTTCGGACTTCTGCAGTTGTCCGGGCGTAAAGACATGTTTGCGTCCGTGCCGCTGCTCATCGGGTCATTGTTGCTCTCTGGGGTTATTTGGTACCTCTTCGCGCGTGTCATGAGTGCGAAGACGGTGCTTGGTGGAAAGACGCGGGTCGCCGTTCTTGGCTTCCAAGAATTCATGAACCGAGTGGATGCAGACCGCCTGAAACGTATGCCTCCGGACACCTTCGAAAAGTATCTGCCCTACGCAATGGCCCTGGGCGTGGAAAACCGATGGGCACAGGCATTCGCAGGAATCGTCCAAAATCCTCCTACCTGGTACACGTCGCCGACCGGAGGCCCATTTAACCCCATTTATTTTTCGAATTCGATGCACACGATGGCTTCGGACATGCACCAGGTGTTCACATCCGCACCCCGCTCGAGTTCTTCTGGATCGGGTTTTAGCGGAGGCGGAGGAGGATTTTCCGGCGGCGGCTTTGGCGGTGGTGGAGGAAGCGCATTTTAAACGCTGTGGATGCTGTCGAGTTCCGACCCCAGTCCAGGCAACGTGCATAGGCCGACGCGATCCGCCTCGTGCAATGCGACTTCTTGCAGAGCCTCCAATTGAGGTGGGGAAGGAGGTATGTACAAGTTCAGCAATTCTTCTACTCGGTCTCGCGCTCGCTCGAAGGTCGTTGAGAAAGTTGCGCTGGCATCGCCACGTTCAATGACGCTTGATGGGAAGTGCTGCTCACTTCGGAACAAGGTCCGAGTATCTTTAAGCTTCAGGAATTCCCCGCTTAGTCCGATCTCTGCGAACATGTGCGTGGCCAGATGCTCAGACCTGGGCTCGATTCCTCGCACCAGTCGCATTGCAGAAGCGATTGCCTCCGCATCTATCACCAACTTTTCGACGCTGTGACAGGCGAGCGAGTCCAACATACCCGCGCCCGAAATCATATTGATTCCGGCCAACGCTCCCATCACGGCAGACATGCTGCTTTCCATCCCAGCTTGCGCATCTACCAAATGTGATTCGGTGGCAACCATGTAACCATGCGTCGGCATGCCAAGGCTCTTGCCGACCTGCGTGCATGCGCAATTCAGCATGGCCGTTTCGATCGCGCCCATCGGGGTACCGGCGCCGGTCATATCGAAGATGGAGGGCGCTCCTCCCCAGACGATCGGGGCACCGGGATGCGCCAACTGATGGATGGCGATTCCGCTCAAGCACTCAGCGGCATGTTGTACGACGGACCCAATCAGCGTAACTGGAGCTGTTGCGCCCGCGAGTGGCATGGAAACGATCTCCGCCGGCACGCCCGCTCTCGCCAACTGCACAAGGTTTTCACTCGCGAACTCCGACCAATTCAAGGGCGGAGATGGACAAACATCGAAAATCGCTCGTGGAGCATCCCGATTCAGTGCACCACCAGAGTCAGCAGCCAAAAGCTTGAGCATTGCATTCAACGTGGGTGCGCTGAATGCTCCGGTAATCACAGGCTTGTTCGAGTAAGCCAAGACGAGAAAGAGCCGGTAGAAATCCCCGATTTCCTGCGGTACATCGTTACAGACCATCGCGGTTGCCTGGGCAGAGTACTCGGGCAACATTTCCGCCACCCGCACCATGCGCACCAAATCTGCAGCCAGCGCACTTCGGGGCCGCTCGGTTTCCGGATCAAGGATGTTCAGACAAGATGAGCCGGGATCGAATTGGACCGTATCGCCGCCGTAATGAACAAGCCGCTCTCCCGTTCGGCTGTACAGCCAGAATTCCTTTGGTGCAGACGCAAGCGCCTGCTCGACCAGTGGTGCTGGAATCCGCGCAATCCCGTCTTCAACGCGTGCTCCGGCATCGGCCAAGAGAGTCCGCGCAACCGGCGATGCGACCTTCACACCCGGAGTTTCGAGCAACTCGAACGCTTCTTCCAAAACGCGCGAGATTAGGTTGCTGTCGAGAAGTTCGAGTCGCGGTCTCACTGCGCCACCACCGGCTGATGCTCTATCAAGCTCCGCACGAGTGTTACAGCGGACATCGCATCTTTCGCGTATCCGTCTGCACCGATTTCTTCTGCCCACTGTCGAGTGACGGGCGCGCCGCCGACAACAA
This sequence comes from Terriglobales bacterium, assembly GCA_036265385.1. Taxonomy (GTDB): domain Bacteria; phylum Acidobacteriota; class Terriglobia; order Terriglobales; family Acidobacteriaceae; genus DATAPD01. The sequence goes on along the minus strand of DATAPD010000069.1, from coordinate 31,195 downwards.
CCTTGACGCCCGGGCGCAGACCCTCTTTTGCCAAGACCTCGATGACAGCTCGTTGACCCTTCATGGTCGTCGTCAGGAGCGCCGAGACACCGACAAGATCCGCTTTCAGCGTGCGCACCGCCTCGGCAAAGCGCTCTCCCGAGACATCAACGCCCAGGTCATGCACAGTGAATCCGTTGGCTGTCAGGAGGGTGCCGACCAGAGTTTTCCCGATTTCGTGTATGTCGCCCTTGGCCGTGCCCAAGACAACGGTCCCAGCGCTGGGACGTTCGATACCGGTCTTCTTCAGTTGGGGCTCTAGGACATCCATCGCCGCCTTCATTGCTTCAGCGGATGCCATCATGTCTGGCAAGAACATCGCCCGACGCGCAAATTCGCGACCGACATGTTCCATTCCGAGTACGTAGCCAGCATCGATTGCGTCCAGTGGGGAGATACCATTGGCTAAACCTTCTTGCGCCAGCGTTGCCGCTGCGCTTGGAGCGCCGTCGATAATGCTCTGCCGCATACCATTGAGGATGTGATCTCTCATGAGTGCCTCAGCAGTGATTTCATGCGTTGAATAAACGTATGTCTGTGACGCACATCACTGGGCGAATCCCGCCCGGGAGCCGCCATCCGGCCGGATGCCGCCTACGGAGGGTATCTAATTCCTACCCTTTACTAATGCGTTATCAGGCTTTTACAGGGGTATCATCCGTGATATAACCGACGCTAGTCATTTCAACTGCCCTGTTTCGAAGTGTGCCCTTGGCGGCCTGTTTCCGCCCCCGAAGGCCAGGACGAGGAGGTAGCGTGTCCGACGCACGGACCGGAAAAAGATTCCCGCTGGAACTGCCGATAAAGATTCATAAGGCGGACGTAGTCGGCGACTCGAGCGGTGTGACGGGAAACCTGAGCGCCGCCGGTGTGTACATTCGGGCCGACGCCTCGCTAGATATTGGCTCGCCTGTCGAGTTTGAGATCACTCTCCCCCCGGAAGTGACAGGAGCCAAAGAAAACGTGGTCATTCAGTGCCGAGGACGCGTGGTACGAACCGATGAACCTCCTTCCGGAGATGCCAAGGAAGAAGGACGGGGCGTGGCATGTGTCATCGATTCATATGAGTTCGTTCGCAATTCCTAACTGGGGGATCGGTGAAAAGATGCTCAAATTGATTCTGGCCGACAACCAGGCTATCTTCCGCGCGGGGATCGCCAAAGTTTTGGCAGTCGAAGACGAGATGCGCATCGTCGCTCAGGCCCAAACTTCTGAGCAGATGTTCATGGCGCTCGATAAGTTCCGGGCCGCAGTACTTGTGGTCGCGGGTGGATTTCACAACGACTTCGCGTCCGTCACCCAGTCAGCAAACCGCAATAAAACGCGGATCGTTGTTCTGGCTGACACTGGCGAGAGCGCGCAACGCTACATGGCGAATGGTGCACACGGCGTTGTATATCGCAACGTGACAAGCGCGTCGTTAGTCGACTGCGTGCGCAAGGTATCGCGCGGCGAGACATGGGTTCAGGACATGGCCGTGCCCAGCGAACTCACCGAAAACGATATGGTAGGGCTGCGTGTCCGCGATCGTCTGACCGCAAAGGAACTTCGCATCGTGGCGCTCATTGTTCAGGGATACAAGAACAAGGAGATCGCGTCGCAACTCGGCACCACTGAGCAGGTCATCAAAAACTATCTGCGGAACGTCTATGACAAGATTGGCGTTTCAGACCGGCTGGAACTCGCACTCTTTACGATTCATCACCGGATCCTGAACGAAGCCGCAGCAGCAACGGCCGCGACCAGCCAGCCGCAGCCAGGAGCGAGCGTCACCAATTAAGTTTGCACAAACTCACATGGGAAGGCCGCCCGAGGGCGGCCTTTTTTAGTCTTTTCAAAGAAAACTTGAGCTCCGTCAAAGTGATGAGTGTCTGATTTCAGCGCTCTTTCCATACTTGTCTTAAAAGGTGGCACGAAGAACCAGCCATGTTCGGACTCGTCTTCCAGCTTTCGAGTAACGTCCCAAAAGTAATCAAGGGCGTAACCTGCTTTTTCCTTGTAAGTCGACGGTCTTGCCAGCGTAGCGATAACTGATGACGCAACTCTCTGCGTTTTCTATTTGTTATGGGGGCCAGGAATGCACACGCGGTGACACTCAAGTCGGTTTGGTGTAAGTGACTTACGGGAACGCCCTTTCTTACGTACCGGTCCATCCGCACCCCCACGAACCTCCTATTGACGCAACAGCCTCAGTCACTTAAGTTGACGATGTGCTCTTTGGAGGAGCCGATGCGACACATCGTTCGTCTGGCCATTATCATTGCAGTTTTTTCCGTTGCTCCTGCAGCCTTTGCCCAAGCAGCTGCTGAATCGGTTCTCCTCCACGGGAATGTGACTGGAACTACTGCGAAAGCCGGAACGGCACTCGGGAAAGCCATCAACAAAGCATCCTCTCAGGTCAGTAATAAGGTGCACACCACGACCCAGCAGTCTGTGGATTCGGGAATGACATTCCAGATCGAGCGGACACCACTTCGGCAGACAACACCGACAAACAACTCGCAGCCGACTTCGACCACTCAAACTGCAGCAACACCGGCCCGCAACTCGATGATCGTTTCGATGCAAGGGGGCCGCGTAACTCACCCTATCGTGCCAAAGAGTGGGGCGTCGCAACCAGCTGAGAAAAACACGACCCAAAATAACTGACTCCCGTTGTCTTTCTAAGTACGCGCAAGTTCTAGCAAGAGCTGCCGCAAGTGGCTTCTGTTATAGTCCGCTTGCGCAAGATCTCCATGCATAGACCAGTTGCATTGCGTTAGAAACTCGGAGAGCCTCAATGAAAACTACTTTGTGCTTGTTTGTGTTTCTGGCAGGTACGTTCCTGGTTGCACAAAATGAGTCTCAGCCGGTACAGGAAAAGATCATTGCGCTCGAGAAAGCGTGGAACCAGGCATACAAGGCAGGAGATGCAAAGGCCCTTAGTGCGATACTTGATGATTCGATCGTTCTGGTGCAAGACGACGGATCCATCAATACGAAAGCCGAGTTCCTGGAAAGTTTCAAAGCGCCAGCTGCGAACGAGGAACAAGTTGCACCTGAATCCATCAGTGTACGCGTGTTCGGACAGACTGCTATTGCCGTTGGCGTGTTTGCAGCCAAAGGCAGTCACAAGGGAAAGTCGTACGTAAGACGTGAAAGATTCGTCGACACTTGGCTTTACAAGAATGGAAACTGGGTTTGCATCGCCAGCAATGCGACGCCAATGACTCACTAGGCTCTTACCTGAACAAGAGAGCAAGACTGGCTGGCTGCCACGGCCATCTCCTGGCCAAATCATCGATTAAGGCTTCACAGATAACTTAACCAGCCTGCTTTGCTTCGTGCTTTCAATTTTGAGAACCACAGGCAAACCGGATACATCAGCAAGACGACAACGATCCAAGCCAAATACACCGTTCCCAGTTGATATCCGTAGCTAGCGGGGTACAGGTCCGCCGGACCTCCCAGGGAAGGCATCGGACTTAGAAGGAAAGCTGCTTTCCCGTACTTGCCCCAAGCTAAGGGAAACGCAAGCACGCGAATCAGGTAAAAATGCAAGATGAAGTAAAACAACGGCACCCGGCCGAACACAATTAAAGGATTTCGTGAGTCGAATTTCATTTTATCGAACCACGCCAACAACAGAAAAGCAGGGCCGAGCGTCATCAGCAGAAAATCGAGCGAGGCCGGATATTTTGTGCATCGCAAAAACGACAAGACTGTCATGTATGGGATTTCAGACGACCACTTTTGAGGATCGCCGTAGTGGTTTATGCCGCGGAGCAACAGAAAAGCAGCGATTAGTGCAAGCCCGAGTGACGTTAGCCAACGCCGGCGCCGCTTCTCATCGAGTTGCATGACAAGACCGAAGCAATAACCCAGTGCCATGACCGCAAACCAAGGCACTAAAGGATATGCCACCAAAACCAATGCGCTTCCCAGGTTAAAAACACCCTGTTGGTGCAGGATGTACCAGACCCAGGCAAGCGAACCAAACCGATCCGCCGTTATCGAATCGGTAAGATTGTGAAGCACGACAACCATGATGGAGAATGTCGCGAGCCATCGGATGGGCGAGCGTGAAAGGAATGCAAGCGTGATCATCGAGAGCCCAAGGGCCCACAACACTGAGAGAATCACGATTCCGGTCGTCATGCGGAACGTTAGTGCATATCGCATCACAGTAAGATCAAGCAGCGCGAGCCAGACCCCTCGCTTCCAGAGGAAGCTAGTCAACTCCGCGTTCGTCCGTCCGTGACTTTTCCAGAAGAAAGCGCCTAAGCCGGCAGTAAAAAAAAATACAGGTGCACAGATGTGCGTCACCCAGCGTGTAAAGAACAACACGGTTGAAGTGCGGGTGAGGTCCTCTGGCTGGAACACCTGTGCACTGGCATGCAAGAACTCGCGCGTGTGGTCGAGAGCCATGATGATCATGACCAAGCCACGGAGCGCATCGATCGAGGGAACGCGCGTGGTCGTTACCTTGTTCGTGTCAGCAGCTTGTGGCGGTTCCACGCCGGTACTCGTTGTCAAAGTTGCAGTACTCATTCACTAAGCACCCTAGATCGGCTGTTTGTTAGACGATGCTCACCGAATCCCGTTAGGGCTTCAGCGGAGATCCCCGAAAATCAGCGTCCGATTTCGTCCGAAACTCATGATATGGCTACTTGCGTCTTCTCACCGCAACGAGCCCGTCAGTTTGCTATCTTCTTCTCTGCGTTTATATCTACCGAGGAATTCGCAATGAAAAAGCTTTCCTGCTTTCTGATGTTCACCCTTCTTTCTGCGTTCTCCTTTGCCCAACGCGACACCGTGATCATTCGACCCCGGCCCACGAATGACGTACTGCAAAACCCCAGCATGGGTATCACCACGTTCAACCGTTTCAATGGACAAGCACTAAATCCTCCGCTCGAGTGGTCGGAAGTGGGTCCCACTGCCAAACTGCCACAGGCAGCGTCAAAGCCGGATTTTCCCGCAACCACGATTGCCTATCTTCGCTGGTATTGGAACGCGCTAGAGCCAGAGCGTGGAAAGTACAGATGGGACATCATCGACCAAGCACTTTCAGAGGCGCGGGCGCATGGACAGACCCTGGCGATCCGACTCATGCCATATTCGAATAAAGATCCCCTTCCGGACTGGTATCAAAATTCGGGCGCGCGAAGAGCTAACAAACCTACGGATAAGGACGGAAATATCTGGCAGCCTGACTTCTCCGATCCTGTTTACCTCAAATATTGGGGCGCGTTGGTTGCAGAGGCTGGCAAGAGATACAACGGCAACCCGTATCTGGACAGCGTGGATATCTCATCGGTGGGTTATTGGGGGGAGGGCTGGAGCCCGTACATGCCAGAGTTTTCCTATCAGAAGGCTCTTATTGACATTTGGTTCGACGCTTTCCCCAATACGACACTGCTGATGAACTTCGATGAGCAGCAAGCGCTAACCTATGGAACTAGTCGAGGCGCTGGTTGGCGTCTTGATTGCCTTGGCGACCTGCGCACGAAATCTGACAATCCGTACTTTGAGCCGGAGATGTTGGACATTTATCCGCAGCAAGTGGTTCGAGCAGGAATCCAGCAAGTTTGGCAGAAGCGCCCAGTGTCCCTCGAAGTCTGCGGCACTGTTTCTGAATGGAAGCGCGATCACTTCGATCTCAACTACATTTTGGAGCAAGCGTTACGTTGGCATGTGACGTCGGTAAATCTTAAATCTTCGCCAATTCCGGATGATTGGAAATCCGCATTTGATGATTTTCAAAAGAAGATCGGCTATCGGCTTCTGCTGCGACGGTTGGAGTACCCAAAATCGGTCAATGCGGGGTCGATGATGGCGGTTCACATGTGGTGGTTAAATGCGGGAGTGGCGCCTCCTTACATTGATTATCCGCTTGCGGTGGAATTGCGGTCGGGTAACAACAGAGCGGTAATCGATGTTCCTGTCGACGTAGGGAAGTGGCTTCCGGGTGATGCTGTATTCGACGGTAGCCTATTTGTTCCCGAAACTCTGCCGGAGGGAACATACGACGTTCGTGTAGCGATGCTTGATCCGCGCACCCGCAAGCCGGCCGTGCAGTTCGCAATAGACGGCCGCAATCCGGATGGCTGGTATGGGCTCGGACAGATCCACGTAGGTCCGAGTCAATAAGGTCGCAATAAACTTCAAGAAGAATGGCCTGGACTAAATTTCTCCAGGCCATTTTTGTGCAGTGCGACTAGTTCACGTTGAGGGTAGCAGTGTCGTTTTGGCTGGTGCCGCCCTGCGTGTAAGCAGCTTTGATTGTTGTCGAACCCGAGCCGGATGCAGTGGCAAGTCCGAAATTGCTCACAACGGCAACGCCTGGGTTGGAAGAGCTCCAGGTGGCGAAGGTAGTCAAAACCTGGCTGGTCCCATCGTCGAAAGAGCCAGTCGCGGTGAATTGCTGGTTTTGACCTTGATTGATAGTGACGCTCGCCGGGGTAACAGTAACCGACGTTAGAACAGCATTCGTCACCGTCAATGAAATGCTGCCTGCCGGAACTGATCCGAAAGAAGCACTAATGGTGACGGTTCCGGGCGAAACCCCGCGCACGATGCCATTATTGTTTCCTACCGTCGCGACAGCAGGCGTATTCGATGTCCAGGTAGCAGAGTTTGTGAGGTCCTGTTCAGATCCGTCCTCGAAGTTACCAACAGCCTTCATCTGGACACTCGTGTTCGACGCCAGTTTTGAAGAAGCATTCGGTGAGATCACGGAAACTGAAACAAGCCGGGACGCGGTTACGGTGAGGCTGGTGGAACCGACAATGCTGCCCTGTTTAGCAGAAATCGTTGATTGGCCTGCGCCCTGTCCAGTTGCTAAGCCATTCTGGTTGATTGTAGCGACAGCGGTATTGGAGCTCGCCCAAGTTACCGCCTGCGTGAGGTTTTGACTTGAACCATCGCTGTACTTGCCAGTCGCTGTGTATTGCACGGTGCCAGCTGGGGCTGTGAATGGGTTCCCCGTTGTAGCAACAGTAATGGAGGTTAATGCTGCAGAGGTAACCGTTAGCTTAACGGAACCAGTGATACCAAGCATCGAGGCGCTGATGTTCGTAGTTCCAGCAGCGACGCCTGTTGCGACACCTTTGCTGCCCGAGGAGTTGCTAACGGTAGCAGCGGCCGTGTTGTCCGAAGCCCAGGTCGCCTGGCCAGTAATCGTCTGGGTTGAACCGTCACTGAAGGTTCCGACCGCGGTGAAACCGAGTTTGGCGGACGGCTGAAGAGTGGCACCCGACGGGGCGACAGCAATCGAATTCAATGTGGCATTCGACACTGTAACCGTAGTCGTATCGGAGACTGAGCCGACGTTTGCGGTGATGGTAGAACTTCCAGGCGCAACGCCAGTGAGCAGGCCTGACGGCGTAATCGTAGCTACGGCAGTGTCTGATGAGGCCCAGGACGTCACCTGGTTCGTAAGGGATCGCGTACTCCCATCAGAGAACGTGCCTGTGATTGTGAGTTGCTCTGTCGTCTGCTTCGCGATGGTGGAATTATCAGGTTTGATCTGAATGGAAACAAGGTTGGCCAGGGTGACAGTCAGATTTGTGGAGTTGCTAAGGCCCCCAAACGTCGCTGTGATTGACGTCGTGCCCTGATTTTTACCGGTAGCCAACCCGCTATTCGTGGTGACAGCTGCGATGTTTGAAGACGAGGAGGTCCAAACCGACAGGTTTGAAACGTCCTGCTTGGAGCCATCGGAGAAGGTCCCGGTCGCGATCAATTGAAGCTGGGTACCAACGTCGATTGACGAATTTGTAGGCGTAACCGCCAACGAACTCAGGCTCGCATTCGTTACGGTGAGCGTGGCGTTGCCTGAAACGGAGCCGGAGGTTGCGGTGATAGTGCTAGTGCCTGCAGCGACTGCGGAAGCGATTCCGATAGTCCCGCTCGTATTGCTAATTGTAGCGACGCTGGCAGCAGATGAGGTCCAGGTAACGGAGCTCGTCAGATTTTTCGTGCTGCTATCGCTAAACGTGCCGGTTGCAACGAACTGAGCGGTCGTCCCAGGTGCAATCGAGGGTGTGGTCGTCGTCACCGCGAGTGAGACAAGCGTCGGCGGAGGCGGAGGTCCAACGTGGCCGCCTGAACCGCCACCACAACCAAAGAAACTCATCGTCAACAGCAAAGACACCAAAGCGAGGGCCCGATTCACACCGACCTCCAGTAACAAGAATATCGAGGGAGTAGTCTGGCAACTCCCTTCTTCGCGAAGGGAATCAACAGCATACGAGGCAGGTACAATGCCAAATGTCGCACGGGTTCAGCATCGTAGATCTCTGAAATCACAGGGCATAACGAGGCTGGAAGGCGTGCACTACTTCAAGCCAGGGGTGATGTGCAAGGTATTGCACCTGAGGGTCGAACGTTTCCATTGAACGTTCAGGACTGGTAACAACAGCGATACCTAGACTGTCGGTTACTCGAGAGATTACCGATCGGTTTTTCATCCACGAGAGCACATAAGCCAAGCACGAGCGTAGGATAGCTCTTCCTTAGGCAAGCCACTAAGCATGAATCTGACAATCATCGATTGGTTATTGATGCTGGTTTATTTCATGTTCGTCCTTGGGATTGGCTTCGTTCTCAAGCGACGGGTGAAAACCAGTTCAGATTTTTTTCTAGCAGGCCGAGCTATCCCAGCATGGGTGTGTGGACTCGCTTTTATTTCGGCGAATCTCGGAGCGCAGGAAGTGATTGGCATGGCGGCATCGGGCGCCAAGTATGGAATCGTAACCAGCCATTTCTATTGGGTGGGCGCGATTCCCGCGATGGTTTTCGTAGGGATTTTCATGATGCCCTTCTACTACGGGTCCAGAGCCCGGTCGGTTCCCGAGTATTTGCGTTTGCGTTTCGACGAAAAAACGAGAGGGTTGAACGCGATTTCGTTCGCCATCATGACCGTGTTCTCGTCCGGGATTTCGATGTATGCAATGGCGAGATTGATTCAGAGTCTCCACATCTTGGACGCCCCCTTCGGACTTATGGGTATTCCACTTCACTGGGTTTTCCATGTCAGTGTGCTGTTCGCAGCTCTCATCGTCCTTGTCTACATTTTTCTCGGAGGCCTCTCCAGCGCAATTTACAACGAAGTGCTGCAGTTCTTCCTGATCGTGGCAGGATTTATGCCGCTAGTGTGGCTTGGGCTTAAAAATGTCGGAGGCTGGAGCGGACTGGTGCGGACGCTCCCAGCCGGCTACGTGCATTCGTGGAAAGGCATGGGTAATGCACACACGAATCCGTTGGGAGTGGAGTGGTTCGGATTAGTGATGGGTTTGGGGTTCGTCCTGTCATTTGGTTATTGGTGTACAGATTTTCTAGTCGTTCAGCGAGCCATGGCCGCAGATTCGATGAATGCCGCTCGACGGACGCCACTGATTGCAGCGATTCCGAAAATGTTCTTCCCGTTTCTGGTGATCTTGCCGGGACTGATCGCCGTCGCGCTGCCTACGATGAAGAGTGTCGAAATGAATTCGGGAAGTCCTCAGGTATCGCGGGTCGAGGGACGAGGCATCATCCCGCCGAAACTGGATGCCGCTGGCAGGCCAGTGCTTGATGCCGAAGGTCAAATCGTTCTCGATTATGACCTTGCAATCCCCAACATGCTGCTGCACTACTTCCCTACGGGAATTTTGGGCCTTGGTCTAACGGCATTGTTGGCCAGCTTCATGTCCGGCATGGCTGGGAACGTCACAGCGTTCAATACGGTTTGGACTTATGACATTTATCAATCCTATCTAAGACCGAATGCGCCTGATCAGCATTATCTGCTTGTGGGCCGCTTAGCAACGGTGTTTGGAATCGCGCTATCGGTATTGGCTGCATACGCTGCGACGCGCTTCAATAACATCATGGACATGTTGCAACTGGTATTCGCATTCGTAAATGCGCCGTTGTTTGCGACCTTCCTGCTAGGGATGTTTTGGAAACGCACAACCGGTCATGGAGCGTTTTTCGGCTTGATCGGAGGAACTCTTGCCGCTGCTCTGCACCACGGATTGACATTGCCTTCGGGAGCAACTCCAGGCATTAAAGGAGGGTGGCTCGACATCATGACGCATCATTATCCAAGTGAAATGGCCCAAAACTTTTGGACGGCGATTTGGGCATGGCTCGCTTGCTTTGTTGTAACAGTACTTGTCAGCATGGGAACTCGGCCGCGCCCAGAAGACGAGTTAAGAGGATTGGTGTACTCACTGACGGAGCATTCCCATAAAGTCGAGTCGAAGTGGTATCACAGACCCGAGGTGCTCGCCATCATCGTGATTGCTATCACAGTGATGTTGAACGTAGTGTTCTGGTAGAGAAAACACAATGGGATTAGACATTCGATTACCAATCGGGGGGATGTTCCTGATTTTCGGCGTGCTACTGAGTGCTTTCGGCGCGTTTAGTGATTCGGCACTTTACGAGCGCTCGTTGGGGCTGAACATCAACTTGCGATGGGGCTTGGTGATGATTGTCTTCGGCTTATGCATGTTGATTTTGGGGTTTCGCACGATGAAATCACAGTCGCGAATTGGAAATGATGAGCAGCGCGAACAGCGATCGTGAACACTGAAATGGAAATCTCCAATTCCCGAGACGAAAGCACATCTCTTAACGCCGCGCGCGAAATCAAGAATCGATTGTCTGCCCAGTTTGCCGGTCCGGTGCGTGTTTTCCGCGCTCCCGGAAGAGTAAACCTGATTGGCGAACACACCGACTATAACGATGGCTTCGTTATGCCGGCAGCGATTCGGTTTTACATCTGGGTCGCAATTAGTCCGAGAGATGATCGCAAGCTTGTTCTTCAATCAGAAGACTTCCCTGATCAACGGGTGATCGACCTGGCTGACGTGGAGACTCAGCGCTCAGGAGAGTGGACGGATTACGTCAGCGGAGTAGCACTCACTTTGGAGCAAGCTGGCCATCGTCTGCGCGGCGCCAACCTGCTGATCCGCGGAGACGTTCCGGTAGGAGCGGGGCTCAGTTCATCGGCAGCGATCGGCGTTGCAAGTGGGATGGCTCTTTTAGAGAATTCCGAAATCAGCCTGCCAGCAGTCGAACTCGCGAAGATTTGCCAACGTTCAGAGAATGAATTTGTGGGAGCGCGCGTAGGCATCATGGACCCATTTGTTTCCCGCTGTGGGCAGGAAGGAAAAGCCTTGACGCTGGATTGTCGCTCACTCGCGTTCGAATTGCTGCCGATTCCAGAGACTGTGAGTCTTGTCATCTGCAACACAATGGTGAAGCATGCTTTAGCTAACGGGGAGTACAACACTCGTCGCAGAGAGTGCGAGGAAGGCGTTCGCGTCCTAGAGGCAGTGCTACCGGAAATACATTCGCTCCGAGATGTCACGCTTGAGCAGCTGGAAACTCATCGCACCCTCCTATCAACACTTCTATATCGGCGATGCCGGCATGTCATCAGCGAGAATGGTCGCGTTTTAGCAGCAGCAGCTGCCTTAAAGAAGCGGGACTTATCTGCATTTGGGAAGTTGATGGCGAAGTCCCATGAAAGCCTGAGAGATGATTTTGAAGTAAGCTGCCGCGAACTCGACATGATGGTTGAAATTGCATCCTCGTGCAATGGTATCCATGGAGCACGTATGACAGGCGGCGGCTTCGGCGGTTGCACGATTAACATCGTTGCAAATGAGAGTGTCGATGAATTCGAAGAAGAGGTTCGCCGCGTGTATCGAGACAAGATGGGACTGGAAATGCAAATTCTTGTCTCAAACGCTGCCGAGGGCGCGACAGAAGTGCGGATCTGAATAATGGAAGTAGATTCAATGATAGGTGGCCGCAGTTTTTTCATCTGGGAAGGCTTGTGAGACTTGATCTGCAGCAACGATCGCATCGGCGCTACAACGCGTTAACGGGTCAGTGGATCGTGGTTTCGCCCAATAGGACTCTTCGCCCGTGGCAGGGACAGGTGGAGGAGACACAGGCCTCAATTGCGCCAGCGTATGACCCGACTTGCTATATGTGCCCGGGCAATGAACGCGCGTCGGGAGTGCGCAATCCGCAATATGAAAGCACGTACATTTTCGACAATGATTTCCCGGCTTTGCAGCCCGGCGCTGAACCTGCGGGGCTGAACGAGCATGGCTTGATCGTAGCGGCCAGTGAATCGGGTGTCTGTCGCGTTCTGTGTTTTTCTCCGCGTCATGACCTTACGCTCTCCACAATGTCGACTCCGCTCGTGCGCAAGGTCGTGGATGCTTGGGCAGAGCAGTGTGCCGACTTGGCTGCCAGTTCCGAGATCAATTACGTGCAGATCTTTGAGAATAGCGGACCGATGATGGGCGCCAGCAATCCCCACCCGCACGGTCAGATATGGGCGAGCGCGAGTATCCCGAATGAACCGGCGGTTGAGCTCAAATCGCAAAGTAATCACTGGCATGCGAACGGCGCTTGCTTACTCTGCGAGTATTTAAAGATCGAACTTGGCCTTACCGAGCGAATTGTTTTCGAAAACGATAGTTTTGCAGTTCTCGTACCTTTTTGGGCGATTTGGCCATTCGAGACTTTGCTTCTACCTAAGCGGCACGTTGCAGGGATGACCGAACTCACCGATTCCGAGAGAGACTGTTTAGCCGACGCCCTGCATCGAACTACGTCGCGCTACGATCGCCTGTTTGATACACCGTTCCCGTACTCCATGGGATTTCACCAACGACCTACGAACACTCATCGATACCCCGAGTGGCATTTGCACGCACATTTCTATCCACCACTTCTTCGCTCGGCGACAGTGCGCAAGTTCATGGTTGGATACGAAATGCTCGGTACGCCTCAGCGTGACATCACGCCCGAAGCTGCTGCTGCGAGGCTAAAAGAAATTCCCGACTTGCCTTAATCAGTTTTCTAATCGTGTTTAGAGTCTGCGTCGGCGGAAAACTTGTAAATGGTTTTTGAATGAAACGTTCCGCCGGGTCTGAGGATTGTCGAAGGAAAGTTTGGGTGATTCGGGGAATCCGCGAAATGCTGGGTTTCAAGACAGAATGCGGATCGGCGGCCATAGGCGTGACCATGCTTGCCTATGATCGTGCCATCGAGAAAATTCCCTGAATAAAGCTGCATCCCGGGTTGATCCGTATAAACCTCTACAACTCGTCCAGAGGTTGGCTCAGTCACTCGGGCAGCGAACGAGGGCTCCGTTCCGTTTTTGATTAGAACGAAGTTATGGTCGTATCCGCCCGCAAACTGCAATTGTTCATACTTTTCGTCGATGTGCTCGCCAATGGCAACCGGCTTTGTGAAATCCAAAGGTGTTCGTTCCAGAGAGCGTAACTCCCCTGTTGGAATCAAATCTCTATCCACTGGCGTGAATCGATCTGCATTAATCTTCACGACATGCTGGAGTACATCCTTGGAACCTTCTCCAGTCAGATTGAAATAAGCGTGCTGGGTGAGGTTTACGGGCGTAGCCTTATCAGTGGTGGCTTCATATTCGATGATCAATTCATCTTCATCATTCAGCGTGTAAGTAACCCTCGTCTTCAAAGATCCTGGATACTCTTCTTCTCCATCTTTGCTCGTATATGTGAAGGTGATGCCGCGAGCATGTGGATCTTCGAACGGCTCGGAGTGCCACAAAACTTTGTCAAACCCCTGAGTTCCACCGTGCAGTGAGTTCGTCCCATTGTTCTGGGCCAGCTTGTACTTAATGCCATCCAATGTGAATTCGCCATGGGCAATGCGGTTGGCATACCGTCCAATCACAGCGCCGAAATAGGGTTTGTTGCCCTGGTAGCCCTGAAGATTATCGAATCCGAGGACGATATCTGCGGACTGGCCCCGACGATCCAGTGTCTCGAGAGACACTATGATCGCGCCATAGTTCATGACGCGCATTCTGATACGGCGGGAGTTCTCAACCGTGTAGATAAGAACTTCGCGTCCATCGGCTAATTGACCGAATCGCTCTTCGATGATCCGAGGCGTTGATTTTTTTGATTCGGATTGCAACGCAGTCCCTCGTAGCAGTACCACTAGCAGGAAGCCTAGGGCGAATACTGTTCGTGCCATGGCACTTCTCCCCTGCATTTTTAGCGTTCCAATATACAACTGTTAAGAGGATGATGGCTTGTCGATGCACACGCGATGAGAGCTCTCTTGCGGCAACCCGACCAACAAGCAATTTTTTGGAGCAACATGCTGCAAAATCCAGATTGCACTGGATTTAGGAAGATCTTATGAAAAATAGTGGTGGCGTCGGGAGTCGATTTCGCCATTCATTTCGCTAATCTAGAATCGCGGATAACAGGGAGCTTCGGGTCGTCCCCAACAAGCTACTCGTTTGAGCTGGGCAGCCGCATTCGTGTGAATGTGCGTATGAAACGAGCATTTTGGTACGATTCCTCTGCATGCGGCCGATTCACCGGCCGACTGGGACCCAATAGATCTGAAGAAATCTGTGAAAGCACCACTACCAGCAAACGAAGAAGCGCGCCTGAAAGCGCTGCACAGCAGCAGAATCCTCGATACTGCTGCGGAACACTCTTTTGATCAGTTGACGCAATTGGCAGCGACTATTTGCGACGCTCCCGTCGCAGTTGTAAGTCTGATCGATTCCGATCGGCAGTGGTTCAAGTCGAAGCTGGGTTTGACTTCTACGGAGACACCGCGCGATGTCGCGTTTTGTGCACATACGATCCTCGGCAGTGACCTGCTCGTCGTTCAAGATGCAGAACGCGATGAACGCTTCGCTGATAATCCGCTAGTCACGTCAGAACCCCATATCCGCTTCTACGCCGGCGCACCCTTGATGACGCCAGAGGGCTTTGCTCTCGGCACGCTCTGCGTGCTCGATTACGTGCCGCGAGAACTGAGCGAACAGCAACGGGCCGCACTTAAGGCGTTGAGTTCGCAAGCAGTGGCTCAGATTGAACTTCACAAGACAAGGGCCACACCGCAGCGCGAAGAGAGTGGGGCACCTTCGGCAATTGAAGCCCTGCGCGCCAGCGAAGAATTCAAGAGCCGTTTAATCGCTTGCAGTCGGGATTGCATCAAGGTCCTGGATCTTGAGGGTCGTTTGGTATTCATGAATGAAGGTGGAATGCAGGAACTCGAGATCTGTGACCTTGGTCCTGTTTTGGGTAATCCGTGGGTTGATTTTTGGCAAGGAGCGGATCGCGACGCAGCGCTTGCGGCACTCGAGCAGGCGCGACGCGGAGAAATCGGGCGCTTCACAGGGTTCTTTGCCACCCGGATCAGGCATGAATCACGGTGGTGGGATGTCGTTGTGAGTCCAATCCGCGATGCTGCCGGAAAACCCGAACGGATATTGGCGCTGTCCCGCGACGTCACGGCACTGAAACGTAGTGAAACTGCTCTCACAAACGCAACCCGTTTCAACCAAGCCATCATTCAGGACGCGGCTGAAGGCGTAATTGTCTACGACCGCGAATTGCGCTACCAGGTGTTCAATCCAGCAATGGAGCGTTTGACAGGTAAGCGCGCGGATGAGGTGCTCGGGAAGGTTGCACCTGAAGTTTTCCCTCGGCTGCGCACGAGCGGCGTCGAGGACATCATAAAACGCGCGCTTGCGGGAGAGGTCGTCAAAATTCCTGACCTTCTGGTTCCCAATCATTCCGCGCACGGGCAAGACGTATGGGAGTCGTGTACCTTCGCTCCGCAATACGACGCTGACGGAAATATCATCGGAGTTATTGCACTCGTTTTTGATGTAACTGATCGCCATCGCGCTGAGGAGACGTTCCGGGCGATCGTGGTCGGCACGGCATCTTCTACCGGAAGTGATTTCTTTCCATCCTTAGTGAAGCACATGGCAGATGCGCTACGGGTACGCTATGCCTTTATCACTGAATGCGATGATGGTAAGCACGCAAAGGCTTTGGCGTTCTGGAACGGCAGCGAGTTTGGCGAAAAATTCGAGTTCGATGTTGCGGATACCCCTTGCATGAAAGTCGTCAACGGCGAAGTCTGCCATTACCAACAAAATCTTGTTCAGTTATTTCCGCTGGACACTCCCCTCGCCGAAATGGGGGCCGAGAGTTACCTGGGCGTACCGATGCTAGATCGAAGTGGTCGAGTCATTGGGCACATTGCGATCATCGACGATAAGCCCATGGAACGAGACGAACGCGCGATTGATCTGGTAAAAATTTTCGCCGCAAGGGCGGCGGCAGAGCTGAAACGCCAACGGGCTGAGACGGAGTTGCAAGCCGCTCTCGAACAAGTTCAGGCTCTACAGAAGAAGCTCGAGGCCGAGAACGTTTATCTACAGGAAGAAATTCGCAAAGAGCACAATTTTGAGGAGATCGTCGGTAATAGTCCAGTACTGCTCGAGGTTTTAAGAAAAGTGGAAACAGTTGCGCCGACGGACTCGACCGTGCTCATCATGGGTGAAACGGGTTGCGGTAAGGAATTGATAGCCCGCGCCATTCACAATCGAAGCAGACGGAAGAACCGGCCGCTAGTCAAAGTCAATTGTGGAGCAATCCCGACCGGGTTGGTGGAAAGTGAATTGTTCGGGCACATGAAAGGTGCATTCACCGGCGCGCTGGAGCGTCGTACGGGACGATTCGAACTCGCCGACGGTGGAACACTGTTTCTCGATGAAGTCAGCGAACTACCGTTAGACACCCAGGTCAAACTATTGCGCGTTTTACAGGAGCACGAATTCGAACCGCTAGGCAGCAGTCGAACGGTGAAGGTGAATGTCCGAATCATTGCTGCGAGCAACCGTGATCTCGAGAGGGCGATTCAGGAAGGCCGTTTCCGAGCTGATCTCTTCTACCGGCTTAACGTCTTGCCCATGACCTTGCCACCACTGCGACAACGCGTTAGCGATATTCCATTGCTTACGCACTTCTTCGTAGATCGCTTCAGCCGCCAATTCGGCAAGCGGATTACGGGAGTATCACAAGACAGCATGCAGGTCTTATCCGGTTACCCTTGGCCAGGGAACATCCGCGAATTACAGAATGTAATTGAACGCGCAGTCGTGTTGTGCCCAGGCACGGTTCTCAAGCTTGGAAGAGATTTGCTCCCGGTTACTAGCCCGGAGTACGAGCGGGAAGCAGAGACGGTACCGGGGAACGGAGCGCCGTCAGGGTCATCGCTGGAAAGTGTCGAAAAAAATCACATCCTGCAGGTGTTGAAACAGACGCAAGGCGTCATTGAAGGTCCACACGGTGCCGCGAAGATTCTTGACCTCCATCCAAACACTCTACGCAGCCGTATGAAGAAGCTTGGAATTGCGCGAGCTACCTTAGCCTAAGCCACGAAATATCGTAGCCACGAATACCCGGCATCGTCTTAGCCACGAAAGATCGTGGTTTCCCCGTGAATCGATTGAGTCCGCATCGATGAAAGCCTAAGTCTTTCAACTACATAGGCGCGTCCTCCAAAGTTGGGCAGTCTGGCCTAAAGCTTGCCCTTAATCAGGTTGTTCGGAAGGAACATAGGCTGTGCTGAGAATTTCGATCAATACGAATTCGGACAAGAGCATTCGGCTAAGCGTTGAAGGTTGGCTCGTTGGACCGTGGGTCGAGGAGTTACGGCAGCAGAGCGAGCAAGCGTTGGCAGAATCGCAACGAGTGGCGCTTGATCTAGAAAAACTGCTTTTCGTCGATCCGCCCGGTGCCGCGTTGCTGAACGAACTGGCAGAGCGTCAGGTTGAACGCCTGAATTGCTCCACCTTCATTAGCCGGCAACTTGAGGAGATCACCCAATCATGAACACCGAATCTACCGCGTTAAAACCAGGCGAAGTTCGGCACGTTGAAAGTGAGAACGCTGATCCCAAGAGCATGCAGGAGCGTGAGTTGATGGACCGCGTGCTCAACGGAGAAACTGACCTTTTTTACGAACTGATACGTCCCTACGAGCGGGCGGTATTTTATGCCGCGACATCGATCTTGGGTAATGAAGCCGATGGCGAAGAGGTGGCTCAAGAGGCCATGTTGAAGGCGTTCAAGAACCTGCCCCGGTTCCGGCGAGAGTCGAAATTCAGCACGTGGCTTATCCAGATTGCGATTAACGAAGCCAAGATGAAGCTGCGAAAAGACCGGCGGCACCTATATGAATCGATCGAGAATGGGCAGAGGGGAGAAGACGGAGACTACATTCCAACTGATTTCGCAGATTGGCGTGAAATTCCCTCTGGGGCGTTGGAACAGGCTGAACTGCGCAATGCGCTTCAAAAAGCTCTCATGTGCTTGCCCGAAAAATACCGCACGGTCCTGATCCTGCGCGATATTCAGTATTTAAGCATCGCTGAAACGGCACAGATGCTGGGGATCACAGAAGAAAATGTCAAAACTCGGACCTCACGAGCACGGTTACAGATGCGGGATCTACTATCTCCTAGCTGGGGGCCGTCATGTGCAGACAAGACTCTGGCGAAATTGCGGGGCGTCTAAATCAAGCTTCCGACCACTGCTTCATTTTCTTTGAAGCTTCTCTCGCAAGCGTTGACTGAAGCCAATTGGAAGCTCGAAGCTTCTCCCGTCCCCAACTAATGTGATTGTGTTGCGAAGTCCATCGTAGATAGCGGTACAGTGTGCGCAGTTCGGCAGGTGAGCCTCAATGCCCGATCGAAGTTCCGGTTTCACATCCTCATCAATGTAGTTTGAAAGCTCCCGAATCACTTCCAGACAACTAATCTCCACAACTCCTCCAGTCCGGGAACCTTAATCTGTTGTTTCCTGCAAAGGGTAACCGCTAACAAGTATGCGATTCGGCTGCTGAACGAAAGTGACACACCTTCAGCTCTTTGTTTTTCAACGAATTCGCGCACGGAAATTGTCACTAAACACTGCAGTGACGAATCCGATGGCCGAATGGAAAGCAAAGTAAAAGACGGATTGATGCTGACTTCAGTCGCATTGACGAAGTCGGACTTCAGACTCGGCACGCAGCTGCAGTCGTCCGCGATCGGAAGACATTGGCCGGAATATCTGATGGAAGGGGCTTGCCTTGGATTGTTCATGGTGTCGGCATGCACTTTCACAATTGTCTTACAGCACCCTGGATCGGCTCTGCGGCAGGCACTTCCCAGTTCGTTCGCGCGACGCGCTCTCACAGGATTAGCGATGGGCCTAACGGCAATCGCTCTGATCTATTCGCCATGGGGAAAACAATCGGGAGCGCACCTGAACCCCTCAACCACTCTAACTTTTCTGCGGTTAGGAAAGATTGAGCCGTGGGACGCCGCTTTCTATTTTTTAGCTCAGATCGTGGGCGGGACGCTCGGCGTCGTGGTGAGCTCCCTGATTTGGGGCACAGCAATCACACACGAGAAAGTGCGATACGCCGCGACACTACCCGCGATGAACGGAACCGCAGTCGCCTTCATTGCAGAACTCGCGATCTCATTCTTGATGATGACCATGGTTTTGAACGTTTCAAACTCCATGCGCATTTCGCGGTTCACAGGCGTTCTGGCGGGAGCACTAATCGCAACGTACATCACCCTGGAATCTCCATTATCCGGCATGAGCATGAACCCAGCGCGCAGTTTTGCTTCGGCATTCCCAGGTCGAATCTGGCAAGCACTGTGGGTTTATTTCACTGCCCCGCCACTTGGAATGCTTCTCGCAGGCGAGCTCTACGTGCGGACTCATGGCAAGAGCGCAGTGCTGTGCGCCAAACTTCACCACGATAACGATAAGCGGTGCATCTTCCGTTGTGCTTACAAGCCTTTTGCAACACAAATCGCTGTTAAGGAGACGATGTAATGAAACGCAAACCTCTGATTTATGGATTCCTTATTCTTTTGGCGGTCATTGGCTGGGCAGCCTTCCGTCCGGAACGACTGTTTATCAACGCCAAGGTAAATGAAACTCTGCCGACCACACAGTCAACCAACACTTCCGAAACCGTGCTCGCATCGGGTAAGTTCCATAGCGTTGCTCACGAAAGCTCTGGGAACGCGAGTATCTATCAGCTGGCCGATGGTAAGCGGATCCTACGTCTTACGAATTTTGCGACGTCCAATGGCCCCGATGTGCACGTCTACCTCGTTGCCGCTAACGATGCCACCGACAGCGAGACGGTGAAGAAAGCTGGATTCGTAGAGCTCGGATCCCTTAAGGGCAATATCGGAGATCAAAACTACGAACTTCCCGCTGACTTGGACCTTTCGAAATACCGCGCAGTTACGATCTGGTGCCAGCGTTTCGGGGTGAACTTTGGCACAGCGCCGATCTCGACTGAACAAGCTGGTCTGGCACACGTGCTCGCAACGGGAGCTTTTCACAGTGTTGCCCACCAGAGCGCAGGGCAAGCGACGATTCTTCAACTGGCTGATGGAAAACGCGTCCTTCGCTTCACCAACTTCCAAACCTCGAATGGTCCTGACGTTCGCGTTTACCTGGTCGCAAGCGGGGATGCGAATGACAGTGACACCGTGAAGAAGGCCGGCTTTGTCGAAGTCGCCGCCCTGAAGGGAAACATCGGTGACCAGAATTACGAGATCGCGTCGAATTTGGACCTCAACAAGTATCGAGCTGTGACGATCTGGTGTAAACGCTTCAGCGTCAATTTCGCAACAGCGCCACTCAGCTCTTCTTCCTCACCCATGGCCGCAATGGAACAGTGAGCCTGAAACCCGCGAAGGAGGTCGTAATGAGCCGCGAAAACCAATTCGACGTGATCATTATTGGGACTGGAGCCGGGGGTGGCACCCTCGCTTATCACCTGGCTCCGTCAGGTAAGCGAATTCTTATCCTGGAGCGCGGGGATTATGTGGCTCGCGAGAAGGGCAACTGGGATCCCCAAGTCGTCAATATCGAAGCCAAGTACAACACGAAGGAACTCTGGCGCGACCACCAGGGTAAGGATCTGCACCCACACACCAATTATTACGTCGGCGGAAACACCAAGTTCTATGGTGCGGCTCTCTTTCGACTTCGGCAGCGGGATTTCGATGAAATTCGCCACCACGACGGCATCTCACCTGCATGGCCAATCACCTACGACGAACTGGAGCCGTACTACACGCAAGCCGAGCGCCTTTACCAGGTGCATGGCAATCGCGGAGAAGACCACACGGAGCCGCCGGCAGGCAAGTCTTACCCATGGCCGGCCGTGAGCCATGAGCCCCGCATTCAGCAGTTGGCGGAGGATTTCGCTGCTGCTGGTCTGCATCCGTTTCACACTCCACTGGGCGTGATGCTCGATGAGAAGAACCCACGCCTGAGCCCTTGTATCCGCTGCAATACCTGCGACGGCTTTCCCTGCCTGCTGCATGCGAAATCGGATGCGCAGGTACTTTGCATCGACCCGGCATTGCAGTACCCCAATGTCACGATGCTCACTAATTGTCTTGTGAAAAAACTTGAGACCGATGCGTCTGGTCGCGAGGTTCGGCGAGTACTGGTGGAACGAAACGGAGTACAGGAAACTTACTCCGCAGAAATCGTAGTGGTTTCCTGTGGAGCAATTAACTCAGCAGCACTCCTCCTGCGTTCTGGTAATGACAAACATCCCAATGGTTTGGGAAATAGTTCCGATGTCGTGGGACGTCACTACATGGGACACACAAATTCGGTAATGATGGCCATTTCTAAATGTCCTAATCCTACAATTTTTCAAAAAACACTCTCAGTAAATGACTACTACTTTGGCTCGCGAGACTTTGAGTACCCGATGGGGCACATCTCGTTTGTGGGTAAGCTGGATGCAATTACGCTAAAAGCGGGCGCGCCTGCCATCGCTCCCGGGTGGACACTCGACTTGATGGCGAAACACTCACTGGACTTTTGGCTCACTTCCGAAGATCTGCCAGATCCGACCAATCGCGTGACACTGGATCGCAACGGAAACATCGTACTCTCCTACACGCCCAACAACCTGGAAGCACATGAACAACTGAAAAAGCATTTGCAAGCAGCCATGAAGAAAACTGCTTGCTCTGTGCACGGGCACGACTGCCACCAGGGATTGTTCTCACGCAATCTCTATGGAGGACAACGTATTCCGCTCGCAGGTGTGGCACACCAGAATGGAACAATTCGATTCGGGCACGATCCGAAAACGTCGGCACTCGATGTGAACTGCAAGGCTCACGACTTGGACAATCTGTATGTGGTCGACGGCAGCTTCTTTCCTTCTAGCGCAGCAGTCAACCCGGCGCTGACGATCATGGCCAATGCACTTCGCGTTGGCGACCACCTGCTGCTGCGCATGGGCGTGCCGATTGCCGAGTACGTTGGCAATCAGGATAAGCTCCGTGAAGCGGAACCTGTGAGCTAGCGATGACTAACGAAACCCTACTTCGTTGGCGAGCAGTTCTGGTCGTCTGGTTGATTTGTGCGAGTACCACGCTTGCTCAAGAGTCAGCCGTGCCATTGGCGTCCGCCGTTGACGCGGTCAACATGACGGTGTCCGATGCAGACCGTGCAGCCGACTTCTACTCACGTGTCTTGCATTTCGAGAAAATTTCAGACACCGAGGTCACAGGTGAAACTTACGAACATCTCGAGGGCGTGTTTGGCTTGCGTATGCGCGTGGTTCGAATGAGGCTGGGGGATGAATACATACAGTTGACTGAGTACCTGGCGCCCAAAGGACGTCCGATTCCCGCGGACACCCGTAGCAACGACCGGTCATTTCAGCATGTTGCAATCGTTGTTTCGGATATGGATCAGGCGTATTCCTGGCTTCGCAAGAATAAGGCTGAACACGCTTCTTCCGGGCCTCAGCAACTTCCCTTTTGGAACAGGAACGCCGGAGGTATCCGCGCGTTTTACTTCAAAGATCCGGATGGACACCCACTTGAAATTCTCGAGTTTCCTGCCGGCAAAGGTCTCGGAAAGTGGCACCGCAAATCGCACGAGCTCTTCCTCGGAATCGATCACACCGCAATTGTTGTCGGAGATACTACTCTGAGTTTGAAGTTTTATCGGGACCTTTTGGGCCTTCGCATAACGGGAGAAAGCGAAAATTACGGTACAGAGCAGGAACACCTGAACAACGTTTTTGGGGCACACCTCCGTATCACATCTCTTCGGCCCCAGACCGGTCCCGGAATCGAGTTGCTTGAGTATTTGGCTCCACGCAGTGGTCAGCCCTTCCCTGTCGATGAGCGCTCGAACGATATCATCCATCGCCAGACGGAAGTGGTCACTTCCAACGCTCAGGCCGCCGCCAAGAAATTCGTTCTTGCGCATGCGGAGTTTGTATCTTCCCGGGCAGTAGCAGAATCGGATGGCCAGTTGGGATTTCGAAGTGCATTCATGGTTCGGGATCCTGACGGGCACGCAATCCTAATTCAAGAAAAGTAAGAGAACGCACATGAGCCGAGGAATTCTTCAACTGGCTGCAACGGGTAAGCTCCGTCTTCAGCTTGAGTATCGAGTATTACCAACACCGCTCCAAAGTATGGGCGAAGAAGCGAGTTCTGAGAAAAACAGTGGAAACGACATCGCGCAAACAGCCTTACGAGACAACCGGATGTCGGCCGATCTGGGATGGCAGTAACAACTTGAGAGGAAACAAATGAAAGCAATCAGTGTGATTCCCGGGAAAGTGAACAGCGTTCACTTGGCGGACTTAAAGCAGCCTTCGTTGGATGACATTCCTAACGGTCGGGGCGTCCTGGTCAAGGTTCTGCGGGTGGGCGTAGACGGCACCGACAAGGAAATCAATGCTGCCGAGTATGGGGCAGCGCCCTCGGGATTCGACTTTCTCGTGATAGGCCATGAAGGGTTTGGAAGAGTAGAAGCTGTCGGAGCGAATGTGACGGAATTCAAGCCGGGCGACTACGTGGTGGCGACAGTCCGGCGCCCGGGGCACAGCATTTACGACCTGATCGGCACGAATGATATGACCACCGATGACACTTACTTCGAACGAGGCATCAATCTGCGCCATGGCTTCCTCACGGAGTATTACGTGGATGACGCCGAGTTCATCGTCAAGGTACCGCAAGGTTTAAAGCACGTTGGCGTGTTGCTCGAGCCTCTTACGGTAGTGGAGAAAGGAATACATCAGGCCTATGAGATCCAGCGCCGATTGAAAGTATGGCGGCCACGCCGCGCCGCCGTGATGGGCGCGGGCACGATTGGCTTGCTCGCGACCCTGGTCTTGTGTTTGCGCGGTATTGAGGTTACGACTTTCGCTCGTAACAGCAAACCAAACCTAAACGCCGAACTGATCGAAGCAGTTGGCGCGCGTTACGTGATTACACAAGACCTGCCTATTATCGAAGGTGGGAAGCAATTCGGTCCCTTCGACTTGATTTTCGAAGCGACCGGTAATTCCGGCGTTGTCTTCGACAGCATGCAGGCACTCGGTAAGAACGGGGTTCTGGTGTTGTCGAGTGTAACTGGAGGCGATCGCATCATTCAGGTGCCAGCTGATCGCATCAATCTGGAGTTCGTGCTCGGCAATAAGGTTATGGTTGGGACCGTCAATGCCAACCGAGAATATTTCGAGATGGGAGTGCGGGACATTTCTCAGGCTGAGGCAGAGTATCCGGGCTGGCTGAGCCGGCTGCTCACAGATCCGGTTCGGGGATTGGAGAATTATGCTGAACTCTTTAGGAAACTCATCAATCCGAACGGATCGATCAAGGTGTTCTGTGAGGTAGCGGAACTTTAATTCCAAGCGCGCTGAATGGGAGAAGGCTGTGGGAGCAAGGGAGAAAACACGGATTTTAATCCTGGGCGGCGGTTTTGCCGGACTCCATGCAGCCATGCACCTGGATGACACTCTGGCTCGTGATCCGAATATTGAAATCACACTTGTAAACCGTGATAACTTCTTCCTCTTCACGCCCATGTTGCACGAGGTCGCGGCCAGTGATCTTGATCTCACCAATATCGTGAATCCTGTACGAAAGCTGCTGAAACGCATTAACTTCTTCGCTGGGGAAGTTGAGAAAATCGACCTTGAGCAG
The DNA here is from genome assembly GCA_036265385.1 of Terriglobales bacterium. GTDB lineage: Bacteria > Acidobacteriota > Terriglobia > Terriglobales > Acidobacteriaceae > DATAPD01. The sequence goes on along the minus strand of DATAPD010000069.1, from coordinate 6,295 downwards.
AAAGTGGTTACCGTTTCACACGGTTTTGATCATCACCATCATCAGCTTTCCTACGACCATCTGGTGATTGGCCTCGGCTCGATCACGAATTTCTTCAATCTACACGGTCTTGAACAGCGCGCCCTCACGATGAAGACGCTAGGGGATGCGATTCACCTGCGTAATCGCCTCATCGCACATCTGGAGGAAGCAAGCACCGAGTGTTCTGCTGATGTGCGTCGCCCTCTGCTCACTTTCGTCGTGGCGGGCGGCGGTTTCGCTGGCGTCGAGACAATCGCTGGCATCAATGATTTTCTTCGCGAAGCCATCCGATACTACGCCACCCTTACTGAAAGCATGTTGCGAGTTGTGCTCGTACATCCCGGCAAGGTGATTCTTCCGGAACTTGGCGAAAAGCTGGGCCGCTACGCTGAGAAGAAGTTGGCCGAACGGGGAGTCGAAATTCTGGTGAATACTCGGGTATCGCGAGTCAACGGTAGCAAGGTTCATCTGGATAATGGCGAGATGATTGAGAGCAAGGCCCTGATCTGGACTGCTGGCACCTCTCCAAACCCCGCGTTAGAAGCCCTGCCTTGCATGAAAGAACGAGGCCGACTGAAAGTGGATGAGATGCTGCGTGTTCCTGGATGGCCAGGAGTTTGGGCGCTTGGCGATTGTGCGCTGGTGCCTGACAGTAAGTCGGGGCAATATCATCCTCCGACCGCGCAACACGCCCTGCGGGAAGGAAAGACTCTGGCCAACAATCTGATCGCGAGCGTGCACGGTCGAGCGCTGAAGCCCTTTTCATTCGCCACGATCGGGCAACTTGCGGCTATCGGACGTCGCACAGGCGTGGGGAACATCTTTGGAATCAACTTCTCGGGATTCGTGGCGTGGTGGATGTGGCGAACGATATATCTGAGTAAACTTCCGCGCTTTGAGAAAAAGCTTCGAGTTGCTCTCGACTGGACGCTGGATTTGCTGTTTACCAAGGATCTGGTGCAGTTTCAAACGTTTCGTGCACCGAGCGTCTCTCACAGCAATGAAATCGAACTTGAGAGCACATCGCTCGACAATGTGAAAGCGATTCCTGTTCTGGAGAGCATTCCATGATTCGTTTTGCAGAAGACATTTGTCCCAACCTGGACATCAGCAATGGCCGTGAGTGGCTTGAGACGAATGGCATAGGCGGATTTGCCTCGGCGAGCATCAACGGATGTAACACCCGCAGGTATCACGGGCTACTGATCGCGGCGACAAAGCCTCCGGTTGGCCGACTCGTCCTGCTGTCGAAACTAGAGGAAACTCTCATCATCGGCGATCGCCGAGTTGAGTTGAGTACAAATCGTTATCCGGGCACCGTGCACCCTGAGGGCTTTCGGTTGCTAAAACAGTTTCGCCTTGATCCATTTCCAACTTTCACTTTCGAGGTTGAGGGTATTGAAATCGAGAAAACGGTATTCATGGTTCATGGAGAGAACACTACTGTCGTGGAATACCGGGTCGTGCGCGGAACGCCGCAGGCTAATCTGCGATTGGAATTGTGTCCACTAATTGCGTTTCGTGATTATCACAGCCTTACACATGAGAACGGCGCAATCAACGCACAGATCAGCAAAGGGCCGGGATTCATCAGCTTCTCTCCCTACACCGGCCTTCCTGCTCTCTATCTCGCAAGCAATGCCATCAGCAGCGAGAGCGCTGGTTATTGGTATCGGAGCTTCGAATACGAGTGGGAACGTGAACGTGGTCTCGATTTTACGGAAGACTTATTTAATCCTTGCGTTCTGGAATTCGATCTGAATTCGGAGCCGCGCGTCAGCATCATCGCTTCGCTAGAGCAGCAAATGAAGGGTACGGCAGAGGAATATCGTCAGAATGAAATCCGACGCCGTGAACAGAACGCACAGCGCTCGCCGGTGCCAGATGAGTTCGTAACACTCCTGACCGCTGCAGCTGATCAGTACATAGTGTCACGTGGTAACGAGAAAAGTATTATCGCCGGATATCATTGGTTCAGTGATTGGGGCCGCGACACAATGATTGCGCTTCCCGGTCTCACCCTTCCAACTAAGCGCTTCGATGTAGCGCGGGGAATTCTTCGCACCTTTGCCAGGAGTGTGGACCAGGGCATGCTGCCGAACCGTTTCCCTGATGCCGGCGAGACACCCGAATACAACACAGTCGATGCAACTCTATGGTTCTTTGAAGCCGTCCGAGCATACCTGGCTTACTCGGGCGATCTGCTGTTCATTCAGAGTGAACTCTACGAGGTGCTGACCGACATCATCGAATGGCATGTTCGTGGAACCCGTTTCGGCATCAAGTTGGATGCAAATGGGCTTCTCAATTCCGGCGAAGCCGGCGTTCAACTCACATGGATGGATGCCAAGGTCGGTGATTGGGTAGTCACACCGCGGCGCGGCAAAGCAGTAGAAATCCAGGCGCTCTGGTATAACGCGATCTGCGTAACGGAGGAGTTGGCTGCTCAGTTCGGCGATGAGACTAGACGGAAACGCTACAACAGCATGGCTGCGCTCACCAAGTGGAGTTTCAACCGCCTGCTCTGGAACGAAAAAGGAGGCTACCTGTACGACGTGGTGAACGGAGGCCCTCCCGATGCGAGCATTCGTCCGAATCAAATTTTTGCAGTGAGCCTCTCACACAGCATGCTCAACTCGGATCGCGCGAAACAGGTGGTGGACACCGTACAACAGCATCTACTCACGCCTTATGGTCTACGAAGTCTCGCGCCCAGCGATCCTCAGTACCGCGGACGTTACACAGGAGACGGAAGAACTCGAGATAGTGCTTATCATCAGGGGACAGTGTGGCCGTGGCTGATGGGCGCATTCATCACTGCGTATTTCAAAGTGCACGGGCGAACCGAACCCACGGTTCGCCAGGCAGCACTGTGGTTAGCTCCCCTGAAACAACATCTCTTGGAAGCCGGGCTCGAGCATATTTCTGAAATCTTCGATGGCGACCATCCTCATCGGCCAGTAGGTTGCATTGCGCAGGCTTGGAGCGTTGCTGAAATCTTGCGTGCCACGGTCGAGGACATTCACGGCATCCGGCCGGAAAAAGGGCTAACGTTCCAAGCTCCGAAAACGCGGCCCCTTCCCGAGTCGAAAGGCGAAGTAGTAGTGGGATGATAGCGGCATTTGCAGCAGCCGGACCTGTAAGCCGAAAACTCCCGCCAGACGAGCCGTTTCAATAAGTTCCATGGAATGAACAGCAGCACGCTGGCAATACTGGTAAACATGGCAGCGGAGGGCAAAAATTGTGGCACAAATCTGGCACATTTGCGGCTGTCGTCTCTCTTATGCCTCGTCCCAATCGAATTTCGAACGCAGCCTCTTTAAGGCTATGTTCAGTTGATCCTAGCCATTCTCTTTTTCCTATTCTAGATCGAGTCCCAAAACTACGTGAGCTACGTCACAGCCGCATTGGCCGGAACAAGGGACACTCTAGATCGGGGTGAGGCCGATGCTCTCGAAGGTGAGAGGCGCTATTTGCACCGTCTTAACTATCTTCAGATTGCACAGTGCTGATTGCGAGCACTGCCGCCAGCTTCAACCTTGGCTCGGTGCGGATATACGTAAGCGCCTTGAGGAGCTATGCACGGAAGAGCGGTTTCAGCCTCAACGATACGGGAGTGGCTGAGACGGAAAAGGGAGTTAGCTAAAAACAAGGCTCCAGCGTTGCTGGTGGATTTTAATTGCGTTTGATCTGCGAGGGTGAGGTGCCCCATGTTCGCTAGTCCACACGCGCCTATTGCTAATCATCCTGATCTGCTCGATTCTGCTGAGAAATTGGCCGTCGCTGGCGAACAAGCTGGATTCACGATTTCGCAAATGGTTGATTTGTTAAGTGCGGGTCTGACGGTGGATACGATACTCGACCTGATCGCTTGGCGTGATGAAATTTTGAGCCACGAAGAGTGCGAGTCAAGTGAGTGCCATCCTGTCGGGATGTGAGAACGATGGAAACATGCACCCAGATCGGGCGACGAGGCTGCATTGGCACACTGGTGATTTCGGTTTTCCTTTGTTCGATTGCCTTTGCCGCTGACCAGAAAACGAATCTATATCAATCGAGGTGCTCCCCATGCCACGGGCGAAATGGAGAAGGCAAGCCTTCGAAGAATGTGCCGAGCCTCGTCTCAGATGAGGCGAAGAAGCTCTCTGACAATCAAATCCGCGAGTTGATCGTTTCCCGCGCCAATGGTGAGATGGAGCGAAATGCAACCCACACGTTACTGAAGAAGCGCCTTACTGACGATCAAGTTCATGAAATAATCAAGCACATCCGAAAGATGCAAAGGGTACAGCACTAAGCGGCACTAATGGTCTTCTGTTGCGGCAGCAGCGCGAGCGCGTTGTCGCGGCTGACTTTCTGGAAATCTGTCGCTGTAAAACCGAGTTTCGTCATTCCTTGTGCAGTCTCAGCTAGGGGAATGAATGGATGATCACTGCCGAAAAGTATTTGCGTGGACGGAACAAGCTCTGTGAGTGCAGCGATGGCTGGTCGGTAGGCAGTACCCGCAATGTCGTAGTACAGCTTCCTGATTTCATACTCGATTCCATTGGGTACTTTGTCGGTGATATTTTTGCCCCCATACTCGTGCATACGGATGACCGTCATCGGCACATTCCCGCCAGCGTGGGTAAAGATGAACCTGATGTCTTTGAATTTTGTGAACGTCCCCGAGAAAAGTAAATTCGCCACCGCCCGAGTTGTGTCTTGAGGAATTTCGAGCATTATCGGGTTAACCTCTGGCAGCAGGTTTCGACAGCAAAGTCCCGTTGTAGGATGCACAAAAATGACCGCTTTTCGTCTGTTCAGTTCTTCAAAGACGGGTTTGTAAACGGGATCACCGAGCCATTTGTCATCGTAACTGGTCATGATTCCGATTCCATCTGCTTTGATTACGCTGTAGGCATATTCGATCTCATGGAGACTGCTCTCAGTATCGGGAAGTGGGATTACAGCAAATAGGCCAAGCCGACCCGGATGACTTCGGATAAGCTCCGCAGCGTATTCATTTAGTCGGCGGGCCATTCTTGTCGCTTCTTGTGCGTTACCAAACCACACGCCGGGCGTGGTTAGGGAAAGGATCGCAAGTGTGACACCCTGCGCATCCATCGCCGCAATCATCTGCTCAGAACTCCAACTCGGATAGGCGGGATGCATCCTGCCGCCTGCTGCTTGCGCGATACGCTCACGATTCTCGGAAAAGTAAAAAGATGGAATGAAGTGATGGTGTACATCGACCAGACTGGTCTTTCTTGTCTGTTCTAGAAATGACTTGGGAGATTCAGCACCAAAGCACTGCAGAGCGTCAAATCCTGCCGCAGCCAGCCCCGCCACAAATCTTCGCCTGTCGATATTCATCGCATCCAACTCCGAGAAAGTGACGCTACAGTAAGCCAAAACGCTTTTATACTTCGAACACCCCGGAGTGTCATTTCTTTGTGCCGGAATCTTCTTCAATCGCCACATCTACATTTTCACGGGCCTTTAGCCGTTTTCCTGATCTCGGTCGTTGGTTACGCTATTCTCTATCCGAATTTCACGATGCGAAGAAGCTCTCTAACAATGAAATTCGCGAGTTGATCATTCCCACGCCAATGGTGAGATGGAGCGAAATGCTGCGCACACGTTGCGCAAAAAGCGGCTTACCTACGATCAGGTGCAGTCATCAAATCCATACAAGAGATGTAAGAAACACATCACTGACTTACGGCATTGCCGCCAGTCCGAGCACCCATAAAAATTGTTAGGCCTTCTTGCCCCCTATCACGGTCATGACGCTCACACGTCACTGACATTCCTCGACCGTAGTCCTACTGTTGCGGCGACCAATACACGATAGTCTTTCCCCGAGTGCCCCGCCCTTCAACGAGGCTGCTTTCGGGTCGTAGATCAACCACTCACAAACAAGAAAAATAAGGAGAATCATCATGTTTGCCCGTATTCTTGAGTTCGTGCCGAAAATGGAAAAGAAAGATGAATTCATCAAGGTTGTGAAAAACGAGGTTCTGCCTATTCTGAAGAAACAGAATGGCTTTCTGGAAATACTCCCATTCTTCCCCGAGATCAAGACCGAAAAAGTGCTGACCATCAGCCTGTGGACGGAGAAGAAGAATGCAGAGATGTACGAGCGCGAGTGGTTTCCAAAAGTTCAGGAAATCCTGAAACCCTACCTCACAACCCCGATCATCTTCAAGTACTACATGGTCGAAACGACACTCTGTGAGCATTTCGAGAAGTCGTTGGTCGCGTGAGCAAATTTTAAGAACGAAGTGAATTA
>DATAPD010000068.1:0-10257 GCA_036265385.1 Terriglobales bacterium | reverse complement strand
GCAGCATCGTCCGCAATCGCTGGCGATTCCGCGACTACGGCCGCCACAGGTTCTCCCTGATAGTGAGCCTTGTCTACGGCGAGAGGGAAATCTCGAATCTTAGCCGCCGGGTCAGGACCGATTTCGATAAAGGGTTGGGTGAGTGGTTCGATCTCCTTTCCCGTCAGAGTGCAGATGACGCCGGGTAAAGCCTCGGCGGCTGAAACATCCACACTCAACAGCCGGGCATGCGCATATGGCGAGCGCACGAAGCGCAGGTAAAGCATCTCGCGCATTTTTATGTCATCAGCGAACCTGCCGCGCCCGCGCAGAAGCCGGTTTTCCTCCTTGCGCGGCAGCGACTTCCCTACCCAATTCTGATTGGCGTTATCTGAACTCAATCGCTCACCTTCGCTATTTCAATGCGGCCTGCAAGCCGTCGATCAGCTTCTGCACATTCTTTTTTCCCAGCGGTTCGAGCAGACCGCCGGCCACGGATGTCAATCGCCCGAATATCTGCGCTTCTCCCTGCCAAGCCACATTCGTGCCATTCGCATTGGGAGCAAGATCAAACCCGGCCACCAACGACACGTTCCCGCCGGCAACACTGCCTTGTCCCTTGTACTGGGCGCGCGATGGGCGCTCTGCTTGCGTGAGTTCCATCTTCACATCAGCTGTCCCTTTGATGTAGGAGACACCCACGTTGACCTTCACCGTAAAGTGCGTGGGATCCTGCACCGACATACCTTTGAACTCCGGCAATAGAGGAGCAAACTTGTTCGGGTCCGTAAGAAATTCGTAAACCTGCTCCGGAGTTTTTTGCACCTCGAAGTTACCGGAGAACTTGATCGCCATTGCCTAGGTCCCTTTCGCGCCTTCAGCCGCGGCTTGAATCGCTTTAAAGATGTTCTGATATCCAGTGCATCGGCACGTGTTACCGGCAATTGCTTTTCGAATTTCCTTTTCGTTCGGCTGCGAATTCTCGGAAAGCAACTGATACGCCGACATCATGAACCCCGGGGTGCAATAACCGCACTGCAGGCCATAGCACTCGCCGAATGCTTTCTGGATCGGATGCAACTTTCCATCTTTTTCCAGACCCTCGACGGTGAGCAACTCGGCTCCGTCAGCCTGCACGGCGAAAACGGTGCATGACTTGACAGCCGCTCCGTTCATCAGAACCGTGCAGGCACCGCAGTAAGTCGTGTCGCATCCCACGTGCGTTCCGGTAAGATCAAGATTCTCGCGAATTAGCTCAACGAGAAGAGTTCGTGGCTCGACGGCAACCGAGCGTGTTGTCCCATTAACCTTCAGCGTGATGGGAACTTTCTCGATCTGGCCCTCTTCAACTCTCTTCGATCGCGAAGACCTTTTCGGCTTAGTCGCATTTTCAAGCATAAATGTGTCCTGCCACTACCTGCTCTCCCCGCGCGCGACGTGCTGCAATTTCGATCGCGCGTTTTAGAAGTGAGCCGACCAGCTTGCGTTTGTACTCCGCCGACCCACGCATATCCGGCTGAGGATCTGCGGCTCGCTCCGCCGCTTCCGACGCGCGAGCTAAAGTCGACGGGTTGAGCGGCTGCCCTCGCAGCGACTCCTCGGCATCCCTTGGCCGGATCGGAACCAGACCGACGCATCCGAGAGCAATGGAAGCATCCTTGCAGATATCGCCTTCCATGGTGAGTTGCACCGCGGCGCTGGCGGTAGGATAAACGGGGGCCGCACGCTTGAAGGCCAGATACGCTCCACCGCTATGCTTGGCTGGGAGCTTTACTCTAACTTCACTCACGATCTCATCGTGTTCAAGAGCAGTGGTGTAGGCATCGGCGATGAATTGATCCAGCGGAATCTCTCTCTTGCCATTTTTTCCAACGCAGCTAATGGTCGTAGACAAAGTCGAGAGCACTACAGCCCAATCGCCGCTCGGATCTGCCTCCGCGACCGATCCGCCGATTGTTCCCCGGTTGCGTACCTGGACATCGGCGATGCCGGCAGCGCAGTCGTGAATGATAGGGATCTTCGCGGAGACCGCAGAGTGTTCAAGCTCGGCGTGGCGGGTTAACGCACCCACACAGAGGCTGCCCTTGCTTTCCTTTATGTAGGAGGCGCCTGGAACGAAATTTAGGTCCACCAGATACTTGGGATTGGCGAAGCGCAGCTTCATGAGTGGAATTAGACTCTGTCCACCCGCAAGAAGTTTGGCATCATCGCCTAGCTGCGAAAGCATGGTGGCAGCTTCTTTTAGCGATCTCGCGCGCTCATAGTGAAAAGGACGGGGATACATACTCAACCTTAATCATTGCCCGGAACGTCCCGGCTGAATCAACAAACAACAGCGAGGTTAGGAACTCTGCCGCAGAAAACCTATCGCACAGGCTGCCAAGGCACCCGTAACCAGTGCTGAACCAGCAACCGCGAGTCCCGATGCGAATGTTCCTCCGTGAGTTGCGGTCTGCACGATGACGCCGAACGGAAACAGGATTGACCCCGAAAGCAGCGCCAGCGCAATCCATCGACGCCATCGCTCGGAGAATCCCACTCTCTCGAAAGCTGCACCCGTCACAATCATCAGCATAGCCAAGCCGATCCAGTGAGAATGAACATCCACCTGACGGACATAGTTGTACTTTGTCCAGCCGTAGGCGTCGATTGCGGCTCGCGCTTCAGGCATGCGCCGCTGAGCTGTATGTACAAACCCATCGGCCAGCGCTCCTCCCATGCGATCAAGCGTTTGATGCTCGATGAAAACCGCATAGTGGAGACCATACAGCATTCCAAAAGCAGCGAGCGCGATTCCGCCACATATCAAGATTTTCGCAGATCGCGTCATCGGACACCTTGTACGATGCCAGCGTCTCCACTTCCGCTGTAGCGCAGTACTCCCGCCAGCATGCCAGCAAGAGCGACTATGACCAGGAGACCGCCAAAATCAGCAATTCCGCCCGCAACTAACCCGAATTTCAGTTCACCCAGCACAAAAATCGGGAGCGTCAGCGATCCTGCAAGAAGAATAATCACCCAGCGACGCTTCCATCGTTCGCTAAGAAGAATATAGGGCTGCACGAACGAAAGCAGCATGGCCAACACCCCGAACTCAATGATGTGCGAATGCGCCGCAATCGAAACGGCTCTCGCGGCAGCCAATCCGCCATACTGGTTCACCGCCCGGGAAATACCAACATCGTCGCGATCAGCCGCTGAATTTGCCAGTGAATGCAGAATGCGTGTCTCTTGCGCCTCATGCGGGTACAGGTCGAAAGCGGCGTACCAGGACCCATACAGAAAGCCCAAGAGTACGAGAACGGTTCCACCGCCTAACAAAGCGCGTCTACTCCAACTGTTCTCTTCCGTCGCAATCTTATCGGCTTCGGTGCGTTCCCCTCGCAGCCATCGCACAAAACCCCAGAGTTCGCCGAGCAAGGCGACAATCAGCAGCGCTCCAGCAGAATCGGCCAGGACGCTGGCCCAGCCAATGACCCGAAGGGGACTGTAGGCCAATCCCACATAGTGGATCAGGAAAATACCCAGCGGCAGCAGCACACCACCTGTGACTAAGAATTGTGCGAGACGCCTCTTACGTTGTGGAGGGAGGGCCACGTAAGGCTGCACCAGGGCCAGCAGCAACGCAAGGTAGCCCGCATCCGTCATATGAACGTGGGCGTCAACCTTGGTCCCGCGGTCCTCCAGGAGGCTACCAATGCTTGTGAAAGCATTTCGTACACTCTCCGGATCCTGGGCAGCGGCCGCGTGCGCAGCAGCCAGAAGCGTCTCGCCTGTGCGTCCTCCATTCTGGTGAAGGACGAACACCGCAAAGATGTCGCCGAACAGCATTCCCCCAAGTACGAGGGCAATGCCGCCGAAGACGAGCAGTCGACTCGCACTCATGGGAGCGAAACCTAGTGCTGCGTCTCGGGATGTTGCCGGGGTCGCCATAACCTCCTACGTCTGTTCCAGTTTCGAGTTTGAGAAGTTGCAACGAATTAAAGAATGGCTTGGCGGCGAAGACTTCAAAGCCGACTCCAACCATTTGCGGAATTCGGAAAATTCGAACTTAATCGGCAGCTTGAGCTGCTCTGTCTAGTTGCCGGAAAGCCGGCATGACTTGCTTCGCAAAAATGTGCTGAGTCTTGACGGTCTTCCAGTGCTCAAGGCCGCCGAAGTTAGACACAATAGCTAGTTCGCCAATGCCGCCCTTCTGTTGCAGCGCATGGATCTGGCGAATCACTTTCTCCGGCGTGCCGATGAATCCTATCTCTTGCTCAAGAATCTGATCGTAACTAAGTTTGGTCAGCGACTCCAGAGCGCCGCTGGCGTAAAAACCGTAACCTTTAGCGCGTAATTCAGCTCGCTTGTCATTGCTCTGGAGTGACTCCACGGGCGAGGCGTTAAATGCCAAGAAGTTATAGAGAGCTTCTTCCACTTCCCTTCGAATCTGGTTCTCATCCTCGCCCAGATAGACGGGCCGGATATAAACGATGTCGGGCTTATGCCCGTTTTCCACGCAAGCTTTTTTATAGATATTTAAGGGAGGCTCCAAGACCGCCCACGGTAACAACGGCGGCACGAAGATACCCCATCCTTTCTGCCCGGCCATTTGATAGGTGATGTCGCTTGTCCCGCCGGTGTAAAACTTCGGATGAGGCTTCTGCAACGGCTGCGGGACGATACTGACGTCTTTCACCTTGTAGTATTCGCCATCGTACGAGAACTTTTCTTGTGTAAATGCTAGTTCAAGGATATCGACAGCTTCGTTGTAGCGCGGCCGGCTTTCTTCCAGAGGCAATGCCGAGGGTCCAAAGAGCCACGCGTGTCCGCGACCGAGCCCACATTCGAGTCGACCATTTGTCAGGATGTCGGTCTCGGCAATCATTCCCGCCAGCCGCATGGGATTTTCCAGGGGAAGTGTATGCAGGGCAGTACGGAATCGGATTCGCTTGGTCCGCTGTGCTGCCGCTGCAAACATTGCGAGGGGATTGGCCGAGATAGAAAACTTCTGGAAAAAATGGTGATCAATGACCGAAAACACGTCGAAGCCGCATTCGTCTGCATGCTCGATTTGCCGCATGACCTCCCAAGTCATGTCATAGAACGACTTCCCCGGGGGCGTCTGCATTTCACAGTAAATCCCAAATCTCATGCGGCCTTCACCATTGGGTTTCACTTCGATTCTGCTGCCAACGCTTTAGTGATTCAATTACCACGTCAGGCGAAGCGCTAGTTGCACCTGGCGCGGATTGAAGATTGAACGTGGTGTACCGTACGAGGGATTCGGCGACCCTTCCCGGAATCCCGACGGCGTAGCCGGGCAGCCCATGGCAACCGGATCGCTCGCAAAGGGGCAGAAATCTGCTGCTCCATAGGCCGTGTTGTAGAAGTGTATGTTTAGAGTATTCAGCAGGTTGTACGCTTCCGCCATGGCTTCAAGGTGAGTCTTCTCGGTGATACTAAACGTGCGGGAAACGCGCATGTCGACAGTTTGGTAGCTGTCGCCCTTAAACGTGTTTCTCGGCTCAATGCCTACTCGATCGTTATTTCCGAAGATGTCACCATTCGAATCGAATCCGGCAAACTTGGTGAAGTAGTGGGGTGATTCGAGACTGACGATGGTCGACAACTGCCAATTGTTAATGATGCGATTGAGATGCGTTGGCCCGGCCAATGTGGCATTGCCGACGAAGCGATGGGCTACGCTGTCGGAAGACACTGCGCGCTCTTTTCCAAAGCAGCAGGTGTCCTGCGGTATCAAAACAAAGCTGGGATTCGGACCGTTGTCGATGCCCTTCGACCAGGTGTAACTCAATCCAAACGCAATGTGGTTGCTCATGCGCTTGTTGAAGTCGATCAGCAGGCCGTCCCACTGCGAATCCCACTTCGAATCGGCTTCAAAGTCCACAGCAAATGGGAAGGTTCGGATGTTGGGGAGAACACCGAACAATGTGCCGGGCAGGCAATCAGTGGGGTTTGTCGGTCCGGGACTCGCGCAGTAGTAGTTTTTAAATCCCGCCTGACCGGTTGAGGTGTGGCTCAGATGTGATGCGGCCTCAGATCCTGTCGTGAAGAAGGTGTTGGCATCGGGCTGGTTCACGTTGTAGAAGCTGCCCAGGTGAATGCCTCGCACATGCATTCCAGTGATGTCGAGAACGGCATTCTTGAATGGCTGGAACTCCACTCCGAGACTGGCCTGTGCTCCGTAGGGCTGCTTGTGATTCTTGACGAAGCGCACGATAACCGCGTCCAGTGAGCCTGCAGGATAAGTAGCGGTGGCCAACCCGGGCGATGTCAAAGCAGCCAAATCGGCTGCCATCGTGAACGGGTCCGATCCAAAGGCTGACAGCCGAGTCTTCGAGTTCAAATCGTCCTGGATGTTTTCTCGGCCGGGATACTTCTGCAATCCGCCACAAGACGGGATCTGGCACATCAGCAAGGGCGACGGAATCATGCCATGGAAAAGTCCCGCGCCACCGCGCAGCACGACGTTCCTGCTGCTGCCGATCGCGTATGAGAATCCCGCGCGGGGATCGAAATTTTTTAAAGGATTGTTTAGAGCTGCGCTAGGCCAAGTCTCACCCTGCCAACGCAGACCGTAATCCAGCGTAAGGTTCGAAGTGGCACGCCACTTGTCTTGAATGAAGAGGCCTTCGTAAGTGTGCCCAAGTTCACCTTTGGCCTGGTTACGGACGGCGGAAGAGATTGCACTACCTTGATATACCGAAGTACTAAAGCTGGGTTCGTTGAATCCGGAAGCGGCATCAAACCTTTCAAAGAAGATCACGAATGGATGAGGGGCGCCGACGAAATCCTGCCCAAGAAACGCGTTCAAGCTGCCGAAATCGGCTTCAAACGGATAGAACAACGGGAACGACTCAGTCGTATTTACGTGGTTGAAATCGCCGCCGAAGCTGAGCGTGTGCTTGCCCCAGGTTTTCGTCACCGTGTCAGCGATTTCTGCGCGACCCTCTTCATAAAAATCAGGATTGCCGCGGTTCACGCCCAAGGTGAATACGTTGGAAACTTCCAGGTGCGGCTGCGTGCTCACAGTCGGGAAGTCAAAGAACCGGTGTGCATATTGCACGCGTAGTTCATTCACCAGTGAATTGGAAAACAGTGAACTCAGGTTACCCACAATGGATTGATCTCGAAAACTGTTGTTTTTAAAGCCAGAGGGTAAATCGAATCCATCATTCAAAGGAGAAAGGTTCGTGGAGCGCTGGTCGTTAAAAAAGTAACGGACAAACATGGCTTCATTGGTGCTGAACCTGTGGTCAACTTTGCCGGTGAAATTGTCGTAGTTGATCGTACGATCTACAAAGAGATTTTCTGCGGGCAACCCGAATACCTGGGTCTTAACCTGGTTGATGGCGGTAATGTTATCGAGCACCGTCTGGTTGTAATACGGTGACTCACTGTGCCGCTGGCCTTCATAATTGGCAAAATAGAAGGTCTTGTCCTTGATGATGGGGCCGCCCAGGGTCGCGCCGAACTGATTCTGCCGCAACTTGTTGAATCCGCCGGCGGCAGCCAGCTTGTTTTCCGCATCCATCTTGTCATTTCGGAAATATTCGTAAACCGAACCGTGAAGGCTGTTTGTGCCACTCTTGGTGATGATGTTGACAATTCCACCGACGGCGCGACCGAACTCCGTGCCGTAACTGCTGTTCACTACTCGGAATTCCTGCACCGCCTCTTGCGACGGAGTGGTCTTCTGAATGCCAGAGGCAGTCGACATATTGTCGGCGCCATCGATGGCCACAAAATTGTAGTGAATGTTCTGGCCTGCAAAAGAGAGCTTCGTCACCGGTTCAATGATCACGTCGGTACTGCCGGAGGTGGTGTCGCCAACCGTCACGCCCGGCGCCAGTAGGGCGAAATCAATGAATTGGCGTCCGTTGACTGGGAGATCTTGAATCTTCTGTTCGTCGATGACGGAACTGACCATCGTGCGTGTTGGCTCGGCAACTTCGCCGACGTCTTGAACCGTGACTTCTTCTTTAATCTCCCCGACGGGAAGATTGAAATCGAGATTCCCTAACGCGCCAAGATCCAGGTGCACCTTCTTAGCCATTTTCCGGAAACCGGCTTTCTCGACCGAAACCGTGTAATCGCCAGGCGGCAACGATTGAACCTGGTAGTCACCCATAGAGCTTGCGTTTGTAGTTCGCGTGAGCCCAGTTGCGGTGTCCACCGCCGTGACGGTTGCGCCCGGGACCGCCGCACCGGTCGTGTCGAACACTCGGCCTTGAAGGGCTACCGTTACAACCTGCGCTTGAACCAATGTGCCCAGCAACAGCAGGGTGGCGATCAGCGCAAACCGGAATAATCGGGTTTGTGACGGTTGTCTCACTCCCTTAGCCGCCCTGAGCTTGCAAGAGCGTACCCCTTGTTGATCACTGCGCCCCATCGTACCCTCCTTGCCCACTTCAAACTTGCGACCGACCACATTCACCGCGCAACTATTTATAGGCTGCCAATTTTGCCGGCCTCGACTTCGCGCTAACACCCGCGGTATGAGCTTGACCACCGTTGCTCATCACTCGCTTGAGTCTCGCCTCCGAGTCCTCCAGATGCTGCTCCAGAAGCGCGGCGCATTGTTTCCGTTTGCCCGCGGCCAGCAACTGGTAGAGCTTCTTGTGAACCGGTATCAGCGCGCCAGGATCATCGTGGCTCCTGTCCACCAATACCATTCCCATGCGTAATTCGCTGATTACCTTCTGATAAAAAGATTCCAGCCTGCGACTGCCGTGAAAACGGATAAGCGAACTGTGAATCTGCAAGTCAGAGCTAACCGCAGTGCCCCAGTCTTTGGCCCGGACGGCTTGCTCGTAGCGATCCACCGCTCGCCGCAATTCCGCTAAGATTTCGGGGTTGGGTACGCTGACGGTCAACACTGCGGCTATCTCCAACATCCGCCGGAGATGATAGATCTCTTCAACGTCCTGCAAAGAGAGTTGCGATACCAGCACTCCGCGGTGGATGTTCCGCTTGAGCAGACCTTCCAGCGAGAGAATCCGCATGGCTTCGCGCATGGTGTTACGGGATACGCCCAATGAGCTTGCCAGGGGAATTTCCATGAGCGCTGCTCCGGGACGCAATTCGCCCTCCAGAATGCGTTGTCGCAGAATGCCTGCAACCTGGTCGGCGACGCTGACCCGATGGATTTGTGAACGTTCCATTGAAAAGAAGGTTGGCGAAAATTGTGCGCCATAATGCCCTCAATTGTTCAAGTTGTCAAGTGTTGAACACTTCACAGGTTCCCCACGAACTCATCGGACGGGTGAAGTTGGGCTCCATTTCCAAAGCTCACGAAAACCCGTTTGCAGCGCTCTCATGTATCATTCCGCTATCGCTGTTGCTATCCGGAGGACGCGATTTCGGAAAGGCTGAAGCCTCATTGGTGCAGATAAACAGAACCTCAGACGCGAGCGCTCATGCATTGCACCCTTCCAATGCGTCAGCCCGAAAGTCGTTGTCTGAGAACTGCGCCGAAACCGGGATTTCTGCGCATTGTGCATATTCCCTGATCCGTTGCCACGATGAGGAACTTTGCGACTTGCTTACAGCAGCACGGAACGCGAAGGAGCGATTTAAACCTCGGGTCATCACTTATTCACCCAAAGTTTTTCTGCCACTAACGAATATATGTCGGGACTATTGTGGCTACTGCACATTCCGCCGCGATCCAGGCGAGAAGGGAGCACACACGATGACTCCCGAAGAGGTCCTGCAAGTTGCGCGTACCGGCGAAAAGATGGGTTGCACGGAAGCGCTGTTCAGTCTTGGTGACAAGCCGGAACTGCTATTCCCACAAATGCGCGAAACTTTGCGCCACCTGGGCTACAACTCAACCCTGCAATATCTGGAAAAGATGTGCGAGCTGGTACTGCGTGAAACAACTCTGCTTCCTCACCCCAACCCCGGCCTGCTAAGTTCAGAATGGCTGAAGCGATTGGCCGCATACTCTCCCAGCATGGGCTTGATGCTCGAAAGTACGAGCGAAAGTCTGATGTGCTCGGGCGGCGCTCACGATAATGCTCCTGACAAACTACCCTCAAAACGGCTGCGCACGATCGAAAACGCTGGCAAGCTGAGTATTCCCTTCACAACCGGGCTGCTGATTGGGATTGGGGAAACGGCTGAAGATCGAGTCGACACGCTTATCGCCATTCGCAATCTCCACCGCCGCTATGGTCATATTCAGGAAGTCATCGTGCAGAATTTTCGGGTGAAACCCGCAATTCCCATGAGTTCATGGCCTGAGCCCAGTCGCGGGGAGATGCTGCG
>DATAPD010000067.1:0-259709 GCA_036265385.1 Terriglobales bacterium | reverse complement strand
GATTGCACGTCGTCTGGTGAAAGCGTATCGAGTTGCGCCAACAACGCCTCTCGGCTCGCCGTCGCTACCTCCGAGCGCTGACGTCGTTCCAGTACCGGCATCTTCGCTTTCAGCCCCAGCGCCTGCGCCTTCTCAACCTCTTTCGCCAGTCCCGCGATCGTCGGCTCTTCAAACATCGTCCGCACCGCCAGTTCCACCTCGAACATCCGCCGTATTCGCGCCATCACCTGCAACACCAAAAGCGAATGTCCCCCCAACTCGAAAAAGTTCTGGTCCACCCCAACTTCTTTCCTCTTCAGTAACTCCTCCCAGATCGTCGCCAGCTTCCGTTCGATGTCCGTTTCCGGTCGGACGATGCCCTGCTCCGACAGTGCCACCCCACTCTCTTCCCGCAGCGCTCGCCGATTTACCTTCCCGCTCGGCAGCAACGGCACCTTCTCCACTCGCAAATAGCTCGATGGCACCATGTGCTCCGGCAGCTTCGTCCGCAGATAGCGTCGCAACTCTCCCGCACTGACGTCCCGGCCTTCCTTCGTCACCACGTACGCCAGCAGCCGCGGTTCGTCTCCGTTGTCCGATGCCAACTCGACCACAGCTTCTTCAATCTCCTCCCTCGCCCCCAGCACCGTCTCGATCTCGCGCAAGTCCAGGCGCATCCCCCGCACCTTCACCTCGCTGTCGATCCGTCCCAGGTACTCCAACTCTCCATTCCGTTGCCACCGTCCCAGATCGCCCGTCTTGTACAACCGAGCTGATGTCTGGGGCGCAATCCGGTTCTCCACAAACTTCTCCGCCGTCAACTCCGGTTGCTTCCAGTATCCCAGTGCCAGTCCTGCTCCTCCCACGTAGATCTCGCCCTGCACTCCCACCGGCACTGGATTCATCTTCCGATCCAGCACATACACCTGCGTGTTCGCAATCGGTTTCCCGATCGGCACCGTTCCCAGCTTCCCTTCCGCGCGCTCCCGCACCTCGTGCCAGGTCACATCCGCCGCTACTTCCGATGATCCGTAAATGTTCAACAGCGTCGCCTGCGGACATGCCTTCTGGAATCGTGCCGCCAACTCCCACGGCAAGGCCTCGCCACTGCAGGTCCATAGCTTCAACTCCGGCAATCGCTCGCCCAGGGTCGGCGCATGATCAAGCAAGGCTCGCAACAGCGTTGGCACCAGCACCAGCCGCGTCACGTGATACTGCGCCAGATACGTGATCAGCTCTTCCGGATCAAGCAGCGTTTCCTGCGGCACGATCACGCTCGGCACGCCTGCTAACAGCGGCCCAAAGATCTCCCACACCGAATCGACGAATCCCAGGTTCGTCTTCTGGCAACACACCTCTCCAGCGGCAAACGGATACCGCTCCCACATCCACTGCATCCGGTTCAGCGCTCCAGCATGCGTCCCTTCCACTCCCTTCGGCTTCCCACTCGATCCCGACGTGTACAGAACATAGGCACGTGGATCTCCGGACTTCACTTCAAGATTAGAAGAGGACTCCCGCTGGATCAGGTCGGCTTCGGAATCAATCGTGATCACATTGCTGATACCGACAGGCAATTTGCTCCGAGTTGCACTGGAAGCGATCACACATGCCGGGATTGTCTCCTCGAGCATGCTGGCGAGCCGATCTTTCGGATACGTATGATCGAGCGGAACATAAACTGCGCCAGCCTGGAGCACCGCCAGCAAACTCGTTGTGAGCTCCGTCGACCGCTCGAGCGAAACGCCCACGAGCGAACCAGGCCGCACTCCCTTCTTGACCAGATAATGTGCGACTCGGTTGGCATCTTCGTTCAACTGCTTATAAGTAATGGACTTTTCTTCGAAGACCAGTGCTGTTGAGTCGCGTGTGAGCGAGACTCGCTTTTCGAAAGCTGTATCGATACGAGAATCGTGGGAAGTCGAAGCAGCTGTGTCATTCCACCGCTGCAGAATCTGCTCCCGTTCCTCGCCATCCATGATCGGAATCGACGACACAAGCAGATCGGGATTTTTGAGAACAGAATTTACGAGGTTGCGGAAGTGATCGACTGTTCTCGCGATCGTCTCCGCCTCGAACAAGTCCGTGTTGTATTCGAAACGGCAGTGGAAGCGCGCCTCGTCGTCTTCGAATGCCTCTACAGACAAGTCGAACTTTGCGATTCCCGTCTCGAATTCCAGTTCTTCCATCTCGAGACCAGAGATTTGGAACACCTGTTTAGGGATATTTTGAAAAGTGAACATCACCTGAAACAACGGAGTGGTGTTCATCACACGCTGAGGAACAAGTTGCTCGACTAACTTCTCAAACGGGACATCTTGATGGGCATACGCTTCCAGTGCACACTCGCGGACCTGTCGAAGCAGGTCGCGGAATGTCATATCGGAGTTAAAGTCGGCGCGGAAAACAAGCGTATTTACAAAGAACCCAATCAGGTTCTCAATCTCCATCTGGTTGCGAGCGGCAGTGGGGGTACCAATCAGAATGCTGTCCTGGCCGGTATAGCGCCAGAGCAACCCCTGCAGAGCGGCCATAGAAACCATGAAGAGGGTGGCTCCCTGTTTTTGCGCGAACTCTTTGAGCGCCACCAATGTGTCGGCATCGAAAATGAGCTCTTCGGTAGCGCCTCGCCAGCTGTGAGTCTGGGGGCGGGGATGATCGATGGGCAACTCGAGCATCGTCTGGGCGCCCGCCAGTTTGTTCTTCCAGTATTTAACCTGGGTATCAAGCACTTCGCCCGCAATGTACTTACGCTGCCACTGCGCATACTCGACATATTGCAATGGGAGTTCGGGCAGGTGAGGATCTTTTGACTCGATAGCTGCTTCGTAAGAGCGAGCTATTTCGCGGAACAGAATAGAAATGGACCAGCCATCCGTGATGATGTGGTGCATGGCCAGGACCAGGAGATTTTTTTCCGGACTAAGTTGCACCAAGAGAGCGCGCAGCAACGGACCGCGCGTCAGATCAAAAGGCTTCTTCCCTTCTTCGCTTGCAATGCGCAGAGCTTCGGGCTCGCGATCCTTTTCAGGAAGATCAGCTACATTGACCACCGGAATCGCAACTTCAACATCCGGCAACACGAATTGTTGCGCTTCGCCGTCGACACTCTCAAAAATAGTGCGCAGAGATTCATGCCGCCGAATCACCGCGCGAAAGGCGGCGGCGAGGGCGTTGTTGTCGAGAGGCCCCGTGATCCGGAACGCGCGAACCAGGTTATAGGCGGCTGTTCCGGGCTCAAGTTGATCTAAAAACCAAAGTCTCTGTTGGGCGAAGGACGCTGGAAGCCCCAATGGACCCATCTTTGTTCCTTAAAAGCTGTGACTCGAATATACCCCTTAATTAGTCGAGCATACGCCCAACTTTACAGCAAACGTGGGATGTCGAGTTGCGGGAAAAGGTTGATATTTCGCTCCGGGCGAATGACCTACTTATTCAAAGACAGATGCTTGAATCAGGTAACAAGATTGCTATCATGAGTACATCAGATGTTCCGCCAAGCGGAACAAGGGTCGTTTTGTGCAAAGGTTTGCACCTATGGGGGAAAATTTGAGGCAAACCATGAGGCGCAACTTCAAGGAGTTCAACGTCCGATTGGTCAAGATGGGTTTTAGCCATCGTTCATACGACCTCATTCATCTCATCCTCGCGGTTCCAAAATCGAAAAAATGCTGAAACAAATTTTTGGGGGCTGTTAAGGCATGCTGTCGAGCGGTAAAGAGTCGGACGCAGAACTCGATCGGAAGAAACTGCTGGCGGAACTGTATCTACACTCCAATGCCATCGAGATTTATCCTGCCTCGCTCGCCCAGCAACGGCTCTGGTTTCTCGATCAACTGGAAACCAAGTCGGCTGCGTACAACGTGCATCTGGGATTTTGGCTGCGCGGACCTCTGAATCTTCGTGCCTTAAAAGCAAGCCTGCAAGAAGTGCTGAATCGTCACGCGAGCCTGCGAACCTCTTTCCGGCTCGAGGGCAGCCAATTAGTGCAAGTTATAACCGAGGGGCTTTCTATAGATCTTCCCATTACGACTGTGGAAGGAACGGGAAATCTGTATCCAGAAACGTATGCGCTCGCGCAAGAAGAGGTGGATAAGCCTTTCGACCTCGAGAAGGCGCCTCTGTTTCGGACAAAACTCTTTCGCGTTACGCCTGAAGACCATGTCCTCTTGTGCACCTTGCACCACATTGTGACGGATTCATGGTCCATGCAGATCCTGGCGAAGGAATTGGCAGCACTGTACTCGGCTTTTTCAAAGAACTCACCATCGCCGTTGGCAGAACTGCCCATCAACTACGGCGATTATGCCGAATGGCAGCGTAAGTCGTTGACCAGCGAGAAGATCCAACAGGAATTAGCTTTTTGGAAAGATGAATTAGCCGATGCCGCGCCTTGTTTAAAGCTGCGGATGGAGAAGCCGCGTCCGCCTGAGCAAACTTTCGCGGGCGCGAGCCAGTTAACCGCAATCAGCCCTGAAACTATGTCGGCGCTTAAAACGCTGGCTGTTCGACTACGAGCGACTCCGTTCATGGTTCTTTTGGCTGCCTTCAAGGTTTTGTTGTACCGCGCAAGCGCGCAACCCGACATTTTGGTCGGAGTACCTGTTGCTGGCCGCAACTCAGTAGAGACGGAGGCGCTGATCGGGTTTTTCGTAAACACGTTGGTGTTGCGCACGGACTTGTTTGGCAATCGCCCCTTCGCGGATGTTGTCGCTCAACTCCGTGAAACTTTGTTCAGGGCCTTTGCCAACGGCGACGTTCCGTTCGAAAACGTCGTTGAAGTCCTGCAACCGGAACGTAATCTCAGCTACAACCCAGTGTTCCAGGTGATGTTTGCGCAAATCAAAGCGGCCGTTCAGTCGCAGAGCTTCGGTGATCTCATTGCTTTTCCCTATGTGGTAAGTCCGACAACCTCGATCTTCGATATGACAATGACGATCGTAGAGGGACTTGAGGGGCAATGGTGGGCCGAACTCGATTACAACAGTGATTTGTTCACCTCGGAGGATATCGCGGCGCTCCTCGCCGACTACACGAAGTTGTTGGAAGCGGTTGGGACTAATCCGGAAAGCCGCGTATTGGATTTCACGCTCACGACAGCGATCCCTGATCTCGACACGTATCCAGTAGAACCGAAGCGAAAAGGTGTTGCCGCTAGACTCACTCGGCCAGAGCCACAGCCAGTTGCCCCACGCCTAAGTCGTGAAGAGGAACTGCTGGTTGCCATCTGGAAGAGGCTTCTGAAGTTGCCGGATGTGCGAATTGACGATAACTTCTTCGATGTCGGCGGCCACTCGCTTATGGCTGCCCAACTAACGGCACAAGTGCATAACGCCATCGGACGAAAGGTACCGCTTTCATCCGTCTTCCGAGCCCCTACAATTCGTGAGTACGCCAAGTTGTTAAAAGGGGATACACTCTCGAAACCCGACCCGTTGCTGATGAAATTGAAAGAAGGTAGTAGCGCGGTTGCGTTCTTCGCGGTGGCTGCGCCCCAGGTTGATACGTTCGGTTTTGCGCAACTTGCGCACCATTTGCCACTCGAGCAATCCGTTTACAAGTTACAGGCTTCCGATCCCGTGGTGCGCGGGCGTCCGCTAAGCCAGTCAGAGGTCCAGAAATTAGCGCAAGCCTCGATTACAGCGATGAGATCGGTTCAGGCAAAGGGTCCTTACTGCTTGGGTGCGATGTGTGGCGGCGTTGTGATTGCGCAGGAGATGACACTCCAACTTGAAGCCGAAGGAGAAGAGGTCGGCTTTGTTGCAATCTTCGATACCTGGGTCTTGGAAAATTCGCAAATCCGCGCACTTTGGGCCGTTGATTACTATTCGCAGCGTTTTCGCAACTTCCGTGCGATTCCTTTGGGGGAAAAACTCGCGACGGTCCGCAGATTCTTCGGAAAGACGAATGAATCCAGCACGGCTGACGTGCTGAATGGTTGGAAAGACGTTTATTGGCCGGGAGAAGACTTCCAGGAGCCGCGGTTCAAGGCGCCCATACTTTTGTTTAAACGGCCGCGGCAGCCGTATTTTTATGTCAAGGATGCCGAGATGGGTTGGGGAGCACGTTCACTCGGCGGCGTCGAAATTTGCGAAATTGATTGCGGACACGTAGAGATGATGCGCGAGCCTTTCGTCCATGTTGTCGGGCGAAAGCTTGCGGACCGCTTGGAATTGGTAGGACGGCAGCAAGGGGCACAGTCTACTTTGGACTCGCCCGACCGTCGCAGCGACCTTGATCCCGGAACATGGGTAAACTCGGTCGCTTAGCCAGGAAGGCCGGATGAGTTCTCCTCCAGAAGTAGTGAAAATCGATCAAGCAAGCACTCCGTCTGCCGACGCGACGCAACCGTACAATTCCGCGGAAACGATCGGTCGAGCGGCGCGCTCATCCGACCGACCCATCAAGATTATCCATCCGCCGGCTTTTTCCCTGCGGACGATCTCAACCGGACTGCGCACGCTGCTCCAATACTCGGACCTGCTGTATACCCTGAGCATCTTCCGACTCAACGTTCGCTACAAGCAGTCGGCTCTAGGATGGGCGTGGGCGGCAATCCAACCTCTCGCCCTGATGGGAATCTACACAATCGTCTTCACTCGCGTGACGAGGGTCGCGACTGGCGGCATACCTTATCCAATCTTTGTTTTTTCCGGATTGCTGCCCTGGCTATTTTTCTCCGGCTCTATTTCGAACGCGGTGAACGGACTGGTGCTTTATCCCAATCTTCTGACGAAGATGTACTTTCCACGAGAAATCATCCCTTTGTCGTACCTGGTCGCCAGCTTCACTGATTTCTGCATCGCTTCGACCATCCTCGGCGCCCTGATGTTCCACTACCGAATGCCGGTCACCTGGCACGTGCTGGTGGCAATACCGATCGTTCTGATTCTTGCTGGCTTTTCCGCAGCCATCTCTTTGTTCTTTTCGGCGATACAAGTTCGATTTCGAGATGTAGGACTTGCCATGCCTTTCGTGCTGCAGATTTGGATGTTCACCGTTCCCGTCGTTTATAGCCTCAATGCAGTGCCCGAGCGATGGAGAAGCTTGTACCTACTGGATCCAATCGCAGGGTTAATTGAAGGATTCCGTCGCGCAGTGATTGGGGGCGCGCCGCCGGACTTCAAAGTCCTTGGCATCTGCGCTGCCGTGGTGGCTGTGACTTTGCCGATTGGCTATGCGTTTTTCAAATCTTCGGAAGCAACGATGGCAGACGTGATCTGAAATGATCGATCTTCAACTTGATGGTGTTTCAAAGAAATACAACATCCGTGCCAACTCGGATGCTCCCAAGCGTTGGTATGCACGGGTATTTCGCAAGCCATCGCGCCCGATGTGGGCTCTCCGAGATATCAGTTTTGGTGTCAACGAGGGTGAGGCGCTTGGGATCGTCGGCCACAATGGAGCGGGAAAAACAACCATTCTGAAGATCCTGGCAGGGATTACCACTCCTACAAAGGGCGAAATCAGGATCCGCGGTCGTCTGGCTGCACTCGTTGAAATCAGTTCGGGGTTCCATCCTGAACTCACGGGCATCGAGAACATCTACTTGCACGGTGCAATGCTTGGGATGCGCCGGTCGGAAATCCGTAAAAAATTTGAAAGCATCATCGAGTTTTCAGGCGTCGGAAAATACATCGAAGTGCCGGTGAAACGATATTCATCGGGCATGTATGTCCGATTGGGCTTCGCGATCGCGGCCCATCTCGACCCTGACATCTTGCTGCTGGACGAAGTACTGGCGGTAGGCGATGCGGCTTTTCAGGCTAAATGCCTGGAAAGAATCGCGGAACTCAGAAAAGATGGACGCACGATTATCTTCATCTCCCACGACCTCGCCGCAGTTCATCGATTGTGTGATCGGGCACTCCTGTTGAGTCACGGCTCGATCCTGTCGGACGGTCTTGCCAGACAGGTGATCGACGAATATCAGCAAATCACGTTTGCGAACCAGGAACTGTCAGATCACCCTGCCAGCAAGACAACAAAGCCGGCACAATGCACAAGCATTGCGTTTTCGTCTCCCGATTCCGACGACAGCATCCGCACCGGTTTTCCGATGGTCGCACGCCTTGGTTACCGCGCCGCGGAGGAAATTCCCGATGCGGTATTTCGAGTATCGATTTATTGGCCCAGCGGATACTTATGTGCGCAACTCACGACTGAGTCGATCACCGGGGGATTTCTCCTGAAGCCTGGCGCGGGAATTGTGGAGTTTCGCTGTCCCACATTGCCGGTCGTGCCCGGACTCTACC
This sequence comes from Terriglobales bacterium, assembly GCA_036265385.1. Classification (GTDB taxonomy): domain Bacteria; phylum Acidobacteriota; class Terriglobia; order Terriglobales; family Acidobacteriaceae; genus DATAPD01. Next base: position 251,475 of record DATAPD010000067.1, on the reverse strand, counting down.
GGATCGATCTCGCGATTGAATCGAAAAGTCACGAGATTGAACTTCGGCAGCGTTGTGCCACCTTGCGGGTAGAGCCCGGAACGATCGCTTATGGCGATTTCTATATTGAGAACACGTGGAAGATTACTGAATCATCTTCCACGCCCTAGACGTCACCTCATCAATCAATAATGAGGCAGCATTGTGCGGTTGATGGCAGCTCGGACAAGAGTCTGCGCATAGGAAAGGTCCACGTCCACCGGTGTGCTGAAGCTCATGCCGTAGCGCCAGCTCGACGGTGCTTCCGGATGCACGCCCGATAAAATCACGAACCCTTTGCCCCAGTATCCTTCTGCGATCGCAGCAGTTCCATTGGGATATTTCCCGACAACTTTGCCCCAACCCGCAACGGTGGGACCGTTCTGCCAGTAGATGTCCAGCTTGCTGCGCGCCGGAAAGGAGATGAGGACTGATTCCTTGTGGATACCTTTGTAGTAGTCCGCAAAGAACTTGAACCATTTGCCGGAAGTAAGGTTCAACGCTCTGTTGTAGCTCGAATAAGATCCGAAGAATGCGCCGGCACACATCCCTAGGTAATTCATTCCATTCTGCGCTACTGCGTTGCGAACGTTCGATACCGCTTGGTTCGTGAGGTATTTCCCGATAGTGATGGAATTACCGCCTGGGACGATAAACAAACGATACTTCGCCAGTGTTGCCTGGCTCGTAGAATTCAACTGACTGGAATTGATCGTCTTATATGCAAGACCGGCAGCATGGACAACATTCTCAATTGCGCTCACCGCGTTCGAAATGGTGCCCGTACCATTGAAAATCAGTACCGGTGCAGTCGAGGTCGTTGAGTAAGCTGTAGCTGTGGTATCGGTCGATGCCGTCAGCGACGTAGATGATGTGCTGGCTTGAGTTTCAATAGTGGCCGTATTGGATGTTGATGATACGGAGCCTGATGAAGCGACCTGAGTTGCCGAAGCAGTGTCGGTTGACGAGGTCTGCCCGACGGTACTGGGGACAACCAGTTTCCAACCTGCCGCCGTGGAGTCGTCGAGAGATTTAGAACCTAGATAGTCCAGACCCTGTGCCCCGCCGTAGAAACTGATCACGCTTTTACCCGTGGCATCGGCGACGAGGATCAAATCCGCTTGACCATCTCCATTCATGTCCTGCATCCCGGCAGCGGTCCAGCCGCGAACGTCGCTGCCAGCGAGCATTTGAGTAGCGGTCACAGTTAACCCGTTCGACTCTGCCAGGAATGCGATCATCACCTGTCTTGACGATGCATCCTGGAGAACGAGATCTACGTGACCATCCCGGTTAAGATCGGCTGCACCTACGACATTCCAGCCGGTTGCGGAGAGGGAATCGATCGTTTCGGATTTCAGAAGATTGGTACCCTGGACGCCTCCGAAAAAGAAGACGCCGACGCGACCACTGTTCTCTTCCGTGGCGATCACGTCCGGGTGACCATCTCCATTCATGTCGGCCATAGCGCGGGGTGTCCATCCTGCCCCGAGTGGCGACATAGCACTGGAACTGAGTAATCTCCCGCCCTTTCCATAGGTCTTCACGACGAGAGCTTGAGTTGAGTTGTTTGAGAAAATGAGTTTCCTTGAGCCATTGAGGTCGGCTTGCGTGGCACCGGTGAGAGTCCATCCAGCGCCACTTTCAGTCAACGAGGTCGCGTGTTGTATCTGCGCTCCCTGCCAGGTGCTGGTTACAACTTCGCCTGTCGATGACTGTGTTCGATAAAGAGTACTGACGGAATCGGAAGTGACGGTTTGCGCTAGCCCAAAAACTGAAAGAGCGGCGGTGATGAGTAGCAATCGGAAGGTTTTGGCAATTTTGTTCCTGACGTACACGTTATTCCCCTGGGAGCTGACTTGATGGCACGAGGGAACTCGCAAGAGAACTCCCAGGATCTCTTGCTGCTATCGACAACCCACCAATTCAGCTGATTTTCCGCGATTCTACTCACAGGTCTGCTTGAATGAAAAACTCACAAGTGCATGGAACAAAGGTCGTTGGGTCTTGGGCGGTCGTAACCAGGGGGGAAAAACCGGCCCTAAAGCGGCGGTGAACCGCATGAGCGAATGTACTTTAGAATTGAGTTTTGGCCCCGCTGAGCCACGGGCGGGTGGATAACTTTCGATGCAGCTTGCACTTAGCAACAGTACCGTCGAAGTCTGGACCGTAAACCTCTTGGCTGAGGAGGGAGCGCTTGCAACCGCCTCTAGCCTTTTGAGTGGGGACGAGACTCGGCGAGCGAACCGCTTTCGATACCCCGCGGATCGGCGAAAATTCGTCATGTCTCGGGCCGCATTGCGGGACATCTTGGCCCGCTACATGAACACGCCCCCTAAACAGGCTGTCTTCCAATATGGGGAATACGGGAAGCCCCGGCTTGCCGCACCGCCAATTGATGTCCGCTTCAATCTCAGCCGCTCCGGCGAGAAGGCCATCGTTGCCTGCACCCTCGGGCGCGAAATCGGTGTGGACATCGAATGGGCCGACCGAAAGCTGGAGGTCGACGAACTTTCTTCCCGCTTTTTCACTGCGTCGGAAAATGCAGCGCTTCGGAAATTTCCGGTGGAGAAGAAACGGCAAGCATTCTTGAAGTGCTGGACTATGAAAGAAGCGTTCGTAAAAGCGGTCGGGAAAGGATTATCGCTCGGACTCGATGCCTTCGACGTTTCACCCGGCTTGCGAAACCACGAGGCTGTGAAGAATGCCCCGTTCGAGAGATTCGAGGTAAACGGCTGGACCCTCATCCCATTCACTGGAACCGGCCTGGACAACTATGTTTCAGCGCTGGCGATCGAAAGCGATTCCGATGTGATTGTTAGGAATTGGTTGAATCAGGGCTAGCTGCAGATCAAGACGCCAGCAACGAATCCGGCACAACATCCGAAACTTTTATTCCGGCAAGCTGAATCTGAACTTCGCAGTGACAGTACGGGCAACAAACGGTATGCATTTGAGCGCTGCCCTCTTCATAGCTGACGAGGAAAATACGCTCCGCATTTCCTGTGGCGAGGCACTGAGGGGAATCGCAATGAACTGCCGTCGTTGTCGTTTTCGTATCGCTCATTTTCGAGATTCTTCAGGGGACCCATGAGACGCGATGCGGATTACGAAGCATTGCCGAGAAACTGCGAAGTTGGCGTACGTGAATCGTTGCATCACCGACCGATGCAGTCAATCGGGGATTCACAGTAGGCTAGCACTCGCGCATGTTGTGTGAAGTCCGAGGTTTGCACACGTATCAGTACAGAAAGTTCCTCATTTAGAGGAGAATCCGTTCAGAATGCTCACGCATCCAGAGGGGGGATGAATCACGCCTGCGACGAAGCAATGATTCGCGCCGGAGCGCCCGCTTCCTCGTGCGCGGAGAAATCGGGCCCTTGGATCTTGGCGGCCACGATTCTCGGTTCGAGCATGGCATTCATCGACAGCACGGTGGTGAATGTCGCTCTGCCGGCACTTCAATCTTCTCTCCACGCTACCGTCGTGGATGTTCAGTGGGTCGTCGAATCGTATGGCTTGTTTTTGTCTGCCCTGATTCTGGTTGGAGGTGCGCTCGGGGACTCTGTTGGTCGCAGAGCGATGTTCTTGTCGGGCGTGGTGGTTTTCGCGGCTGCTTCGGTTGGCTGCGGTCTCTCTTCAACCATCAATGGTTTGCTGCTTTGGCGTTCTGTGCAGGGGATCGCGGCGGCGTTCCTTGTCCCTGGTAGTTTGTCCATTATCAGCTCAGCCTTCAACGAGGAATCTCGGGGCAGAGCGATTGGGACATGGGCAGGATGCACCACCATTACAACTGCGCTTGGTCCAGTGCTCGGAGGTTGGCTGATCGAACATGCTTCGTGGCACTGGATCTTCTTCATCAATGTTCCCATTGCTGCTGCCGCCCTTGGCATCTCACTATGGCGGGTGCCGGAATCCCGCAACGCAAATCCCGGCCGCATCGATTGGCTCGGCGCGACTATCGCGACGCTCGGTTTGGCGGCACTCGTGTATGGGTTCTTGGAATCCGCGACCTGGGGCTGGCGTCATCCTCTTGTAATTTGCGGTTTGGTTATTGGAATTGGGTCCTTGATTCTTTTCGTGTTTGTGGAAAAGACTGCTCACTCGCCCATGGTTCCACTAAAGTTGTTCCAATCTCCAAGCTTCAGCGGCGCAAATCTTCTGACGCTGTTCCTCTACGCAGCTTTAGGGATTTTCATGTTCGTGTATCCACTGAATCTAATCCAGGTGCAGAAATACTCCGCAACTGCTACTGGTGCGGCCGCACTTCCCATGATCATTCTCATGTTTTTGCTGTCGCGCTGGTCGGGAGGACTTATCAAAAAATATGGGCCGAGGCTTCCGCTTATTGCGGGTCCACTGATCGTGGCCGCAGGCTTCGTCCTTTTCTTGCTGCCAGGCGTTGGAACCAGTTATTGGACGGGCTTCTTCCCCGCTTTTACGGTGCTAGGACTGGGGATGGCCGTCAGCGTAGCGCCATTGACAACCGTCGTCATGAACTCGATCGGGCAAGAACGAGCCGGCGTAGCTTCGGGGATCAACAATGCAGTAGCCCGCCTTGCTGGCGTGCTCGCCATCGCCGTGTTCGGAGTTGTCCTGGTTTCAGCCTTCGCTCATTCCTTGCGGGAGTCGATCAATGGGTTGGGACTACATGCCAGCGTCGTTCAAGCCCTCGAATCAAAGATGAGCAGCCTCGGCGCTCTTCAGGCACCCTCCGGCACAGATCCTGAAACTACCTCCGCTATTCGGACGGCCGTGGAGAAAGCCTTCGTTTTTGGTTTTCGAACCGTGATGCTGCTGTGTACAGCACTCGCCCTCGGGAGTTCCGCCATCGCATGGCGGCGAATACCTTCTCAAATTTCCGAGCCGCCGGGGCGATAACACTCTCCTGTGAGGTAGACTGCTTCGCATGTCGCCCAGCAAGAAAAAAAGCAAAAGCACACGTCCGAAATCAAAAAAGAAAAAAGCCTCAACTCCACGAAAAGCGAAGCAGCTGAAGAAAAGCAAAGCACGTCCAAAGACGCCTGCGAGGAAAAAGCTGCTCAAGAAAAAGACTTTTCCCTCGAAGCCTGCATCGCGCAGGAGCCCCCAGCCAAAAAGTAAGCCACGATTACAGGCTTCATGGGAAGACGAAGTTCCAATCTCGGGCCGAGAATCCGGAGATCTGCAGGGCCTATCTTCTTCAGCAGAAGCGGATTCAGAGAGCGTGGACGAGTTGATCGAAGAGGGCAATGCCTTCGAAGCCAGCGCAATCGCAGGCGTAGAGGAGGCTGACGACGAAGACACTCGGGAAGTGCACACACATGAAGTGCCCGAGGATGATGTGCCGGAGGAGTATCTAGATAAGGACTGAGAGCGGCCGCTGCGTAAACCAGGAATTCATCGCAATTTCGTGCGAGATGGTAGGCCCGAATGGACTCGAACCATCGACCTCTTCCGTGTCAAGGAAGCGCTCTAACCAGACTGAGCTACGGGCCTACAGTGATAATGCAGTCGGCGGATCGAAATCGATTTTAACACGCGATAGAAACTTGAACTCCGCACCCCATGCAAACACAAGGGTTATCGCCATTGATGTCATGCTGAAGCGTTTCCAGACCTTATCCTCTTCAAAGCAACCCTCCAAATGAGGTAGCATCTCAGAATCTCGGTGCGGCTGCGTGATCCGCATCCAGGGTTAAGCCGTCACTATGTGGCGGTTGTAAGGGTCGTTCTGCTTCATCTCGCAATATGAAGTTTCTTTGCATGTGCGGTGCTGTCGACCTGGGGTGGCCGTCCATTCGTCAAGAAATCGCCCCGATTTCGAATTGCTTGCCGCACACTGGTAGAACGAGAAGACAAAAGGACTTGGCATCATGAAGCCACTTGCGAAGACTTCAATCGAAGCCAAGTTCGCGACAGCTAGGGAAGTTGTCCAATCGATGCCCGAATCTTTGACCATCTCGACATTCGAAACTGTAGAGCAGGTCGAGAGTGTTGTTCCCAGCTGGAACGAGTTGCTTAAGAATGTGCCTGAAGCCACAACATTTTCCACGTGGGAATGGCTGCTGCCATGGTGGCGCGCATTCGGCAAAGGTCAGCTGGTGGTAGTTGGTTTCTATTCAGGTTTCGAGTTGGTTGGACTCGCGCCACTCTGCATCACGGAATCGACTCTCCGATTCGGCATCCGCATGAAAGTTGTACGTTTACTCGGAGATGGAAGCGGAGACTCCGACAACCTCGAGGTCCTGGCGCGACCAGGATGGGAAGAAAAGGTTTCCCGCTCCCTTCTGATTTTTCTGGAATCATCGCGTTCGAAGTGGGACGTGGTTGAACTGAACGTGATGCCTGCGCAAAGTTCGGTGGCACGACGGTTGACGTCTGATCTCAATCGGCGAGGATGGATGTCAATGACGCGAAGCAAACCTGCTTCGGCGATCCACCTTCCCGCAAGCTGGCCAGCTTACTTGCAGCAGCTTTCCTCCGAAGACCGCAATAACCTGGCGCGATATCGCAAGCGGCTCGAGAAGCGCTATGCCAGCCGCTTTTACAAGGTGACCACCCAACCGGAAGTGGATCGGTGTCTTCCGGCGATGTTCGAACTTCACCAGCAGCGCTGGCAAAGACGGGGTGAAAGCGGTACTTTCGCCGACCCGGCCAGACGACAACTCTACGCTGATATAAGCCGTATATTTTTGGAGAGGGGCTGGCTCGAATTGTGGGCGCTCGATCTCAATGAACGTCCAGTCGCTGTCCAGTTTGCATTTCGGTATCGCGACCAGGTGTTTCAACTTCAGGAAGGGTTCGATGAGGCATATCACTCTGATCGAGTGGGAACGCTCTTACGGGCACACGTGCTTGAGCGACTCATTGCACAGGGCGTGACCACTTATGACTTTCTGGGTGGAGAACCCGGCTACAAAGCACGATGGGCCGCGAAACCAGCGGAGTACATGAACCTCCATATCGCGCGGAGACGTACATTTGGCGGCCTTTACCTGAGCATCATGAAAAACGCAGTCAATGGAAAGGAGAGGCTGCGCAAAGCACTTCCGGCGCCTGCCTGGGACTTCTTACATCACATCAACGTCAACTTGACCGGAAAAAACAACACTGCCCTTGCTGTTGATCGGTCGCGTTCCTCCGTCTAGACAGGCGTTTCCTCGATTTTGCGCTCAGAATTTGCAGCCGTACTCAGTTCGTACCCCACGCTCTGCATCACCTGTCCCCATTCGGATTCAATGCGATCCACGCAGTTTTTAGGTAGAGCGGTGTGCCAGTCCCCCGCTTTCGCGCTTCGAACGAACGGTTTGTCTTGCCGGGTTTTCCTTGTTAAGTGCCACTGCGTTCCTTCTTTGCGTTCTAGAGAGCGCATGTGGTCGGCGGAACTGAGTTGAACCGCGCGCGCAAAACGTTCGGGCGGCGCGTCAAGATCAAGTAGCTCGGCAATTGCGGCAAGAGCGTTTACTGGAGCTCGCACCATTTCTTCATACCGCAATAGCAGGAAACCCGGCCGTCCCTGCCGCATGGAAATCCAGCTCATGACGTGATCATCCCATGCCGCAGCCCATTTCGCCCGGATGTCGAACTCTCCGCTTATAAAGCGCGGCACGAAATCAGCGATTGAACACGTGTCTTCAATCCATTCCCGTTTGATCGCATAGTGATAGTACGAGACCGCTACATCTCTTGGATCGCGCACGATGTAAATGATTTTTTTATAACGCGGATCAAAGCATTCATGACTTTTCAATATGCGCGGTCGAGGAAGCTGCCGCAACACCCTGTCGGGAAACAGGTAGATCTCCGGAACTCGCTCTTCTACGTTGGCGAAGGTAATAGGAGTGTCGGTATAAACCAAGTTACCGATCAGGAAACGCGTCCATGTGTTCCCCGATCTCGGGTACGAAACGATGAACACGTCATCTTCAAAAGTAGTGATACCACGACCAGCGAGCTTTTGCCCTGTCGCAACGCGTAGCGCTTCTCGTGCCGCGCGAATCATTCTTTTCATGAGGTTGATTTCACCGTGCGTGCCTGTCGAACCTTTGTTTCAACCCTGTGCCTGCTCTGAAAAAGTGTTCGGAAAAGTGACCTTCCAGCTGAAACCAGAATATCTTTGAGGGCATCGAAAAATTCCAATATCGCGGGCAAAGGATCGGATGAACTCCAAAGCGAATCATGGACGTTCTCACCGAAGTCCAAAGACATATTTTCGATTTCCGATCGAAGCTGGCGGCGCGCACGCGGAGTGGTCGCAGCCGCGAGTACTAGTCCGTACATTCGACGTAGATAGCCAGCCGTCCACCTCCATTTTTTATTGAACGTTGCCGCGGAAGAAGGCACTGGCGACTGACCATGCAATAGCTGCCATTGATGGTAGGGGAAGTCGAACTCGCAGGCGATTGGCAAAGACACGGTCCCCCAAAACCGCCCGTTCACTTCCATCAGCGATGCATTCCCTTGCTCGTCCACACGAAACTCGACCATGGCAATCCCATCCCACTCCAGTTCTCGCAAAAGAGAAATGCTCTTCTCCAACAAGGTGGGATCCGGCTGTTGTGCCCGCGCCACCACGGATACACCGCCTCCGTAGGGGAATTCCTTCTCTCGCTGATGCTGAAAGGCCGTGACGCATTCTACGTTGTGGATTAGCACCTCGACCCCAACCCCGACGCCCGGGCAGTACTCCTGCGCAAGCAGCGGTGATGCGAATGCCTGGTTCGCGGGAAAGTGCTGTTGGATTTGTGACGCATCGTGGATCGTCAGCACTTTGAAATCCTCGGTGCGCATCTTTCGAGCTGGCTTCAGTACGAAAGGAAATCCTAGCTCTTCAGCAGCGTCGCGAATCTGCGCCGCATTCGACACCACTCGCGTTAGTGGCGACGGAACATTGCACCTTTGTGCTGCTTCGATTGTCAGAGATTTATCGAGCACGCGCTCGATGACATGGGGCGGGGGCGATGCAATTTTCACGCTCTCACTGATCTCTGCATGATTTTCGACCAATGCGGTGAAAGCCACATCATTGCCTGGAATGATCAGGTCATAGCGCTGGCGGTGAATGAGTTCGGTCAGCGAGAGAATGAAATCACGGGCAGAGTCATCGGGATTGGGCAGCCGGAAAAATCTACGTATTGCGCGTGAGCGCGGATTAATTTCCTGGGCCGAGAAGGTGGCTACCTCAACGGGAATCCCGCGCCGATTGAGCGAACGAGCGACCGCCACAGCAATGCGTGTCACGCAGCCGAGGATTAAAACTGGTGAGTTCACGATTTGCCACGCCCTAACCTCATCGTTCGTTTTGCCCAAGGTCGAATGCGGAATCGCATCATGTGGGCTAACTTGCCTGCCAAGCCATTCTGGAAAACCAGAAATCGCGACCTGGGACGAAGCGACTCCGTCCAGCGCAATTTCCACTCGTCGTCTGGTCCAGTGATGTCGTACAGGCTCACGCCACGCGCCGCGCAGTCTTCCAGGATAGAACTAATAATCAGGTGTCCAGGAGCGAATTGCTTAAATTCTTCGTCGTATGCCAGTTTCGGAGAGTAATAGACGTCGCGATAACAAAGGCCGAGATGCGCGGCCAGTAATTGGCCATCGAGTTCCAGGAAATACATACTCAAGTACCCAAACCACTCGGCACTGTTCGCAATCTCATCGTAGAACTGTCGGGTTTTCGCATCAGCGTTGATTGCGCTTTGCGCCTCGCCTTTCCAGCCGCTGGCCTCCAGTTTGTAAAACTGATTCAGGTCCTCTCTTTGCGCAACGGTCACCCTTCTCAACCTAAGATCTCCTTGAGCGACCGCTTCACGCTTCACTTGACGGAGTTTCCCACGAAGACGCGCATTTTGCGGCAGTCGTTTCGAAATTTCCGATGCCGCCGGAATGGCCACGCACGGATTTGGCCGCATGGGAATCTTTCCGGTCTGCATGCGCTCGGACTCCGCAAGCGAAACCAATGCTGCCAACGTGCCGTCGTTCGGAACCTCGCGCACATCAAGGACGTCCCAGCCCTTTGCCGTTTTCAGAAAATTCCAGGCGGCAGCGATTGCAGCTTCTCCGATCGGGCCAGCTTGTCGTACCGCATCGAAACGACAGGAGTGACTGTTCACCGGAGCAGAGAGCGTCCTCACCGGAACTCCAGAAATAACTTGCCGATTGCGGATGAGCGGCAGAATCAGGCAAAGCTCTCCGCCGTGATGGACTGTGATCACGAACAATTTGGCATGCGGCGTAAAGGCACGCACGTGTGCAGCAATCCATTCCGGACGGTAAAAAGGTTCATCATCCGAAGCCCTGGCGCACAATTCACGCCAAGCCGCGGCCAGTTCGTCGATAACCTGCACATCGCCAGTATGCAGATTTACAGAAAACGACGAAGGTGCAATCTCCTGTTCAGAGGGACGGGGCCGGGGAAGGATCGTCATCGTAGGAATTCGTGTGAACTAGCAACGGCTTGGACTCGCCGTGCTCGCCCTTGGATGTCAGGGCGGCTAAAAATGTTCGAAAAGTATAGATGAAATGCGGAACAAAAGCTTCAGTTATTCCGCCTCAGGCGAGCCCATGCCCTTGCAAACCCATGCGCCCACAGGTGAGAATCGACTGCGTGGAACATATGCAAAATGCTGCGCTTGGCGTGAATGGGTCACAGCCCTTCCACCCCGGCGCAATGGTGGTGCTCACCTTGTCGAACCCTCGTGAAAAGTTCTGGGGCGCAGTCCTTTCCATGGCTCCCGAGGGACTCTGTTTGCGTGGCATTGAACTCGCCTCTTTTGAGGATCTTCTGAACCTTCTAAAGGACGGGGAAGCATTTACCTCGGGCGTCGTTTTTTTCCCAATGCACCGCGTCGAACGCATGGAACTGGACCTTCCTGACGGCGCGATTCCCTCCTTGTCGCAGAGATTTGCCGCCAAGACCGGGATGGACCCAGCCCAACTGCTCGCAGCGCCCTCGGGGGTTTCCTCCGGAGGTCAGGATTGAAGCTGACCGAACTGCTGACAGCGCCCAACCAGCTCACGCTCCTGCGTATGATTTTCGTCCCCTTCATCGTGACGAACCTTGTGCAGGGTCATTACAAGTGGGCATTAGGATTGTTTGTGCTGGCGGGTCTCAGCGATGGTCTGGATGGGCTGCTCGCCCGCAAATTGCATCAGCAAACCTTGCTGGGACAATATCTCGACCCGATCGCAGACAAACTCTTGCTGAGCACTTTGTTTCTCGTCCTCGCTATCCTGCACTTGATTCCCTGGAAGTTCACGGTGATGGTGTTTAGCCGCGACATTTCCATTCTGGCGGTAAGTGCCGTCCTCTATATGATCGCGGGCCTGCGCGATTTCCGTCCCAGCATCTTCGGAAAAGCCAACACATTCGCCCAGGTGTCAGCCGTGTTTTTTGTCCTGCTGTTCGCGGTGCACCCGGACCCGACGATCGCGATCATCCGTAAATTCTTTCTGAGAGCGACATTCTTTTTCACCATTCTTTCGGCTGTGCACTACGTTTTCCTCGTACAGCATCGACTGCGGGAACACAGCCATCAATCGAACACCCCAGCCGTTCCCGTACGTCGCGCAAGCTGATCACCTCTCCATTTGACCCTCTCTCCGAGCAGCCAATAGAATTGCACGTTCGCCGGCATTCCGATTCCTTTCACGATGGCTCTTCGCCTTTACAACACACTCTCGGCAAAGATTGAAGAATTCCGCACGCTGGATCCCGGGAAAGTACGGATGTATGCCTGCGGGCCAACCGTTTACGACTACGGCCACATCGGAAATTTTCGGACTTTCGTTGCAGTGGACCTGCTCAGCCGCTTTTTGCGCCAGAGCGGATTCGACGTCCGCTATGTCATGAACATTACGGATGTGGATGACAAAATCATCCGCAACGCCGCCCGTGACAGCCTCGGAGTGCGCGAATATACGGCGAAATACGTTGACGCTTTTCTGGAAGACTCGTCGGCGCTGAACATCGAAAAGCCAATTCTGATCCGTGCAACCGACAACATCGATGAGATGGCCGATTTTATCGCGCGATTGCAGGAAAAAGGCTATGCCTACCGAACCGATGATGGTTCCTATTATTTCCGGATCGCGAAGTTTCCCGAGTACGGGAAGCTTTCCAAGAAAGATTTCGGCGGGATGGAGGACGGCGCGCGCGTGGATGTCGATGAATACGAGAAAGACAATGCACGCGATTTCGCTCTTTGGAAATCACCGAAACCCGGCGAGGCTTCATGGGACACGAAGATCGGGTCGGGACGCCCAGGCTGGCACATCGAGTGTTCGGTCATGTCGATCAAAGAACTCGGTGAAACATTCGATCTCCATGCTGGCGGAGAAGACCTAATTTTCCCGCATCATGAAAACGAAATCGCACAATCGGAATCGCTGACCGGAAAATCTTTTGCACACTTCTGGTTCCATGCCCGCTTTCTATTGGTCGAAGGCGAGAAGATGTCGAAGAGCCTGGGCAACTTCTTCACCCTGCGCGATCTCGTGCTCAAAGGACACAAACCTTCCTCCATCCGCTACCTGCTGACCTCGGTGCCATATCGCAATCAACTCAATTTCACCTTCGATGGATTAAAGCAAGCAGCGGTGTCGGTGGAAAGACTGCGTAATTTCAAACTGCGCATGGAAACGGCGATTTTCCCAGCGGGATCCTCGCCGGAGATGACACAGCTGGTGCAGGAGACCATCGATCGCATGAAGGCCGCCCTCGACGATGATCTGAACACTGCCCAGGCGCAGGCCGCGATCTTCGAGATGGTGCGCGCGGCAAACGCAGCCGCTGACGCCGGCACGATGAAGAGGGATGACACTCGCCCGCTACTTAACGCACTCAGCAAATTCGACGAAATTTTTGCAGTCATCAAAGATGATGACGCGATGAAAATGCGCGCTGTGCTCGAGTGGGCATCTGCTGCAGGTCGCGAGAAGGATATCAGCGCCGAATTGCGGGAGATTGCCGCCTCTTCCGCTCTTTCGGACGAGGCCATTGATCAAAAAGTGGCCGCAATGAATGCCGCTCGCAAAGCGCGGCGATTTCAAGAGTCCGACGCGATCCGTGCCGAACTCAATGCCGCCGGCATCATCGTGGAAATCACGAAAGATGGCGTCCGCTGGAGAAGGAAGTAGAAAGTTTTGCTGAAGTCTTTGCACGAATACTTACACGATGCCGAGCAGGCACACGGTCATCTCTGTGCTGGGCAAGTCCTGGGAGTGCGCATGGCAATGCTTGGACTCGAAATGCTCGGCATCAACGACCCCTATCACAAAGACCGCAAGCGGCTCGTAACATTTGTTGAGATCGATCGCTGCGCGACCGACGCGATCGGCGTGGTCACGGGATGCCGCCTCGGCAAACGCGCTTTGAAATTCCGCGACTTCGGCAAGATGGCAGCCACCTTCGTCGACCTCGATACCAACAAGGCAGTCCGAATCTCTGCTAAAGATTCTTCGAAAGAGCGTGCCCGCGAGCTGTATCCACAACTCGAGAGTAAGAACCAGCAGCAGATGCGCGCATACGCCGAAATGCCAACGGATGATCTGTTCACCGCGCAATGGGTCAGCATCGATCTTCCTGCGGAAGAAATGCCCGGCTACAAAGCAGAACGGGTCGCGTGCGCGAACTGTGGCGAGAGCATCGCTTTTCGCAGGGAAGTCCTGCGCGATGGCAAGACCCTATGTCGTGGGTGTGCCGGTGAGTCTTATTACCAGGTGTTGCCGATTAAGCACTAGAACGTGAAGCCTGGAGCCTTGAGCCTGAAGCCTGCTCATACGCATGCGCCACTCTCAGCACAGTAGCTTCATCGAAATGCTTTCCTAGCAACTGTAACCCGATGGGCAAATTTTCTTTTGTCATCCCACACGGAATCGATATCCCGGGAATGCCCGCCAGATCAGCAGTCACTGTGTAAATATCGGCCAGGTACATTGCCAGAGGATCATCCGTCTTCTCTCCCAGTCGAAATGCTGCTGTAGGACTGGTGGGCGTTGCGATCACGTCTACCTTCTTGAATGCTTCATCGAAGTCGCGCGTCAGCAGAGTGCGTACCTTCTGCGCCTTTAGGTAATACGCATCGTAGTAGCCGGCGCTCAGAACATATGTCCCGAGCATAATGCGACGTTTCACTTCCGCGCCGAACGCGTCATCACGGCTGCGCCGGTACATCTCGGAAAGAGAACGCGCTTTCCGGCTGCGATATCCATATCGAACACCGTCATAACGCGCGAGATTCGAAGATGCTTCCGCCGTGGCAATAATGTAGTAGGTCGGAATTGCATATTCAGTGTGCGGAAGCGAAACCTCGACAATTTCGCATCCCAAGCTTCTGAGTTCGTCGACTGCCCGTTCAACCGCCTGGCGTACTTCAATGTCCAGTCCTTCGCCAAAATATTCTTTCGCAATCCCAACTTTCAGCCCTCGCACCGGTATGTCCAATTCCGCGACGTAGTCGGGGACGGGAACGTCAGCGGATGTCGTGTCCATCGGATCGCGTCCGGCAATCGTGCGCAAAACCAGAGCCGCATCTTTCACGGTGTTCGTTAAAGGTCCGATGTGATCGAGTGACGATGCGAACGCGATCAACCCATAGCGTGATACACGACCATAGGTCGGCATCATTCCCACGACGCCGCAGAAAGAGGCGGGCTGCCGGATTGAGCCGCCCGTGTCCGAACCGAGTGTTACGACAGCCATCCCGGCCGCCACTGCCGCTGCCGCGCCTCCAGACGACCCGCCGGGAACTCGGCTTGTGTCGCGAGGGTTCTTCACTGGCTTGTACGCAGAATTTTCGTTCGACGAGCCCATCGCAAACTCGTCGCAATTCAGCTTTCCGAGGATGACCGCACCCGCACTCTCAAGGCGTGCGACCGCGGTACAGTCGTAGGGAGGAACAAAGTTTTCGAGGATGCGCGAGCCCGCTGTCGTCCGGACACCGCGGGTGACCATCACATCCTTGATCGCTACTGGAATGCCGGCGAGTGGTGGGAGCGGCTTGCCTGCTTTAGCAAGTTGATCGATTTCCGCTGCTTTCGCCACTGCGCGTTCTTTCGAAAGCGCCAGAAAAGCCCCGATTTCTCCATCCTTTGCATCAATGGTAGAGAAGTACGACTCAGCAATCGCACTCGCAGAAGTTTTTCCCTCCGCAATTTGCCTGTTTACACTCTCGATTGTGTCGTGTGTAGGGATCATCACTGATGGAAGAAGTTTTAGGGAACGACCAAAGGCTATTTCTCGATCACCTTCGGAACTCTGAAGAACGCTCCGTCGGCATCGGCCGCATTTTGCAGGGCCAATTCATGCGGCAGCGACGGACGTAGACCATCCTTAACATCCTCACGACTGGCATATGCAAATCGCGAACTTCCCTGCTTCGATTCATCTACTCCATAACGGTCCGATACTTGTGCCATCGCTGGAACACTATCTGTATTTAACTCATTCAGGCGATCGATGTAATCAAGAATGGAGTTCAGGTCCCTTACCATGCGCGCGCGTTCCTGCTCCGTGAGCTCAAGATTCGCGAGCTCGGAAACGTAGGAAACATCTTGCTCAGTAACTTTGCTCGTGTCGCTCATGGACCACTCACCACAAATTCGATTCGCGTCACATCCTCGGGCACGTAACCGTTGATCAGAGCCACATAACGAGGCGCCAGAGTGGCAAGTTCGTGTCGCCATCCGTGATCGGGCACTTGCACGTAGAGAACGCCTTTGGCGAATGCGACTGCATGAGTCCGCTCAGCGACCGCAGTTCCACAAACCAGAGGCCATGCCAAAACTGGTGCCTCATCGACGGGCGCCTGCTTCAGTGAGTTCCCGAGGACTTTAGTCAATCCTCCGCCCACGCGTTCCATGTCTTTTGAGTGATGCATATCTGTCAGCCCGAGCTGCTGAAAGAGGAACGATTGTAGCACTCAAAAATTGCACAGAATTTTGTTCAGCTCTCAGTTGGCAGGAAATTGGCTGCGCACGAAATCGAGAGCGGCATCCCGGTCGCCCAACTCACCTTCCAGCTGTGCATCTTCAACAGCTGTCAGGATTTCCTTGAAGCGCGGACCCGGCTCATATCCCATTGCAATCAGGTCACGGCCATTGACGAGCGGCTCCGGACGAATCGCTTCCCGGGGCACCGTTACAAATTTCTCGCGAGCGAAATCATAGAGCGTCAGATCGCGATGGCTCGACATGCAATCCATCCGATGGAGATCGAGATGTTCCTCAAAATGTGCAAGCCGAAGGAATTTTTTCAGGGTGGATTCCTTCATGCGCGTGATATCGGCAAAGCGCATGTGATTATCGACGAGCGCGAGAATCTGCTCGGTATCATCGTTCGAAAATCGGAATCGTCGGCAGATCGCGTCCGCCATTTTCACTCCGACTTCCACGTGACCATCGAAGCGGATGCGATCGGGCGCCACCCGGAACGTTGGCGGCTTACCCACATCGTGAAGTAGCGCTCCCCAAGCCAATGTCTTCGAACAAGGAAGGGGTAGATTCGCCAGCAATAACAGCGTGTGCACGAAGACATCGCCTTCAGGATGGTATTGCGGAGGCTGCTCAACTCCTTTCATCGCGGAAATCTCGGGCAGTACTTGTTCCAGCAATCCTGTGTTATCGAGAAGGAGAAATGCTTCCCGCGCTTTGCCCTCCGTCAACATCTTTGTGAGTTCATCCCTTACCCGTTCCGCCGAAACCTGGTGAATCGCCTGGGCTAACTCCCGGATCACAGCCTTCGTCGCAGGATCGATCTCGTAGCCCAAGCGGGCCGCGAAACGCACGGCTCGCAGCATCCGCAGCTTGTCTTCCGCAAATCGTCTTTCCGGATCGCCAATCGTGCGAATGATGCCGGTTTTCAAATCCTTCCGGCCACCGACGTAGTCCAGAACTTCATTCGTTTCAGGATCGAGCATCATTCCATTGATAGTGAAGTCACGACGCTCCACGTCTTCCTGAGGCGTCTTGCTGAAACGGACTTCATCGGGATGCCGTCCATCGGAATAGCCGATATCGCTGCGAAAGGTCGCGACTTCGACCACGCCTGCCTTCGAATGATCGGTAGGAACGTAGCTTGCTACGTCCGCCCCAGTTTCAACAGGAACCAGCACCACTCCGAATTGCGCACCTACGGCATACGTTTGCGGGAAAATTCGCATCACCTGCGTGGGTATAGCGTCTGTGGCCACGTCGTAATCCGCGGGTTGACGTCCGAGCAGCAGGTCGCGCACGCATCCGCCCACGAGATAGGCTTGGTGCCCCCGCTCGCGCAGCGTGCGAATGATGCGTACAGCCATGTCTTTGGAGTCATTCATGTTTCGGACATCTGATGCATTCTGGCGAAATCCTCGATCCCGAGCCAAGCCTACCATGCATACAACCGATCGCCGGACTTCCCACGAATGATCTTCTCCGCGATAAACTAGTTGTTTCGATCAAACAGTTGGCCGTTAGCTGTCAGCGTGAGCTCTCGGCACGCCTTACCCATGACCTACATCCTTGGTATCGAAAGCTCGTGTGACGAAACTGCTGCTGCCGTGGTGCGGGCGGGCGAGCAGCTGATCTCGAACGTTGTCGCTTCGCAGATCGCTACTCACCAACCCTATGGAGGAGTTGTCCCGGAGCTCGCTTCGCGGGAACATCTTCGCGCCATCGTTCCCGTCGTACGCCAGGCGCTCACCGAAGCCAAACAAAGTTACGAATCGATTGACGCAATCGCCGTGACCCAGGGGCCGGGCTTAGCTGGGTCGTTACTCGTAGGAATCAGCTATGCCAAGGCTCTCTCCTATGCTCTCGATAAACCGCTCATTGCGGTTAACCACCTCGAAGGACACATCCACGCGGTGCTGCTCGATGAGCGGCAAAAGGGCAATCACACGGTGAACTTCCCCGTCCTTGCCCTGGTTGTGTCCGGTGGACACACCCATCTCTACCTTGCCGAGCAACGCGGGCCGGGTTGGTCGTATCAAAATATTGGGCACACACGCGACGATGCGGCGGGAGAAGCCTTCGACAAAGTGGCTAAATTGCTCGGATTAGGTTATCCGGGCGGGCCTGTGATCGACCGTCTGGCTCCTCACGGGGATCCGAACGCAGTGAAGTTCGGCATAGCCCAGATCAAGCATCCTGACCGCAACCGTCGCAACGAGTCGCCGGATCAGCCCAGATTTGATTTTTCGTACAGCGGAATTAAGACAGCCGTGCTCCGTCACGTGGAAACGCACACCATGAAACCGGCAATTGATGCCCGGCAGGCCGCCTTGCGCGAGATTCGTAAGCCCGCGCTCGAAGACTACCTTGCCCATTGCGACCGGGATACGCTTGACTTGGTGTCCTCGTTCCAGCGTGCCATGGTCGACGACTTAGTCACGAAGACCCTGGCTGCTGCGCGCGCACATGACGTAAGAACTTTATTTGTCACCGGCGGCGTTGCTGCGAATAACCAGTTGCGCCGTGAATTCGAGCTGCGCGCCTCGATGGAGGGTATCCCGGTATACTTCCCCACACGTCCTTTATCGACGGACAACGCCGCGATGATTGCGGCTGCGGCTTATCCGAAGTTCATGGCGAATGATTTCGCGCCGCGGGAATTCTCTGCCGAGGCGGGCATGCCTCTGCGCTGATCGCGGTTGTGCCATACATGCCAGTCGTACTGAAAACTGCTTGTCCCAAGGAGTGGAACGAGTGAAGTTCATCACCTGGTTCGGTTTGTGCCTGCTGGTATTTTTAACGGCTTGTGGAAGCGACAACAATCAATCGGGTGGTCAGCCCGTTTACGTCACCGTTTCAACTTCCAATCAGATTGCTGGCTTCAACGTTGACGGATCGGGGCAACTACACGCGATGAGTGGCTCGCCTTTTGCCACCGGACCTTCGCCTTCCGCCATCGCTCTTGATCCGGCAGGCAAATTTGCCTATGTCGCGAACGCCTCGGAGAGCACCATCGCGCTTTACAACGTATCCTCAACAGGAGGGCTGACGGAGGTCACTCCTCGCACCACGACAGGAACAACTCCTACTGCCCTTGCCATAGATTCCGCCGGGCACTTCTTATATGTATCGAATGTGGGCTCGCATACGATCGGCATCTATGCCATCGATTCGAGCAAAGGAACTCCGACCGAGACTGCTGGATCCGGTGTCTTCACCGGCTTTGGCGCATCGGCAATGAAGTTTTCACCGTCCGATCACTTCTTATATGTGGTGAACTCCGCTTCGGGCGTGCTTGTCGGCTATTCGGTCGACAGTGCAACTGGCGATTTAACACCGGTTCCAGGCTCTCCATTTCCAACCGGAATCTCAGCGAACCCCCTCGCCGGGCCGTTCGCGCTCACCATCGATGCCAACGAGAAGTTCGTTTACGTGGCCAATCTGCAGGAAGGGTCGTTCGCGGGATTTACGATGAATTCGTCCAATGGCACGCTCATCCCCATCCCCGGCTCCCCATTTCCTACCGGCGCACATCCGACGGGCATTGCCGAAGATCCTTCCGGCAAGTACGTCTACGTCTCGAGTCTGAGTGACGGAAAGATCTACGCGTATTCGATCGATACCACCACTGGAGTTCCCACCGCGCTCACCAAGTCTCCTTTTACTGCCGGTGCTGGCGCAAACTTTGTTGCCATTGAACCCACGGGAGCCTTCCTTTATTCCGGCAGTCAGACAAACAAGAACATCAATGGATTTTCCATCGACGCAAGCACTGGTGATTTGACCGCGACCCCCGGTTCGCCGTACACGACGACCGCATCGCCGACCTCGATTACGATTCCTTAGGGAAGATTGAGATAAGAACTAAGATCTAAACGCCGGCTCGTGCCGAACGGGCCTTGAACACTTCGTCGACGACCCGCGCCAGCTGCTCATCGATATCAATGTCTTTGCGGATAGCAAAGTCGGCGCGCCCATCTGCGGCAGATTTCTTGGGAGCGCTGGTTAACACCACCAGTGGAATCGCTGCTGTGTGCGGACGGCTCTTAAGCTCGGTTATCAACTCGTTTCCGTTCATCCGAGGCATCTCGAGATCCGTGATGATCAAATGCGGATGAGCTTTGCTGATCGCCGCCAACGCATCAACGCCGTTGGTAGCTGATTGCACTGCGAATCCGCGCTCTTCAAAAAAGCGGCAGACCGTATGTCGGATCAGCATTGAGTCGTCGACAACCAACACGAGCATCGGCATAGAAGGGCTTCCGGTTACACAGCGCCGGTCCTTCTCGCAACGTATCAGTCTGAACAGCGCTTCACAAGCTGACTACCGGCGAGGATTAGTTACGAACGTCACAGGCATGTGCAACCTTCATGCCTCATCCGGGGTCGATTCTTCAATCGCCATGTCTTTGAATTCGCTCGACTCGAAGATTTCGCCGCATTCGAGGCACTCTACGAACTCGGCATCTTCGTCACGGGACACAATTTGCACACGAGGGTGTTTACAGGCTGGCATCTTTCGTCTCAGGAAGGGTTGGAACGGCAGGATTCGTCATAGTTCCGGGCGTCGTAGTGGCCCCTTTCAAAAGGGCTCATTTACCGGAAATTTTGGGTATTGTAGCCCCAGCAATAAGCTTGTCAAGTGTCGAAATCTGTTTTGACTGTGGCGACCTTTCATTTTTGACATCGAGGATCTACCACTCGACCACTCTTTCAAACCACTCACAACGTTTGGGTTACCACCGGCTGGGAAGGGTTGCATGCGCGCCAGGTAGAGGGGTACAATAAAGTGCGACTTAAAAGGTCGGCTTTTTATCCGACCAGAATAGTCGCCAATTCCATGCTCAAGCTGACTAAGAAAGCCGACTACGGCCTCATGGCGATGAAGCACCTTGCTGAGCATGCCGAGAGGGGTTCATGCAGCGCCAAAGACGTAGCTGAGTCCTATGGCATCCCGCAGGAAGCCTTGGCCAAAATCCTGCAGCGTCTGGCGAAAGCTGGACTGCTGCATTCCCAGCATGGCATCAATGGCGGCTACACACTGGCCCGGGATCCGCGCACTATCTCAGCCTTTGAGGTCATTCAGGCGATCGATGGACCTCTCTTCATCACTTCGTGCATCACTGTCCGGGGCGAATGCGACCAGACCGACCGCTGCACGATTCGAGAACCGTTGCGGAAAGTGAATCAGAGCATCGAAGACGTACTGAAGAAGATCAAAATTTCCCAGATGAAAGAGGAGCCTGAGTTGGAAAGCTCCGTTGTAAAGTCCACGACCGAACTGGTCACACTGTTGTAGGAGAACGCACTGATGAGCACCGATACCAAGATCCAGGAGCATCGCACTACCGCCGACGGCGTCAAACTGCCCATTTACATGGACAATCACGCGACCACGCCGGTTGATCCACGCGTACTTGAAGAGATGCTTCCTTATTTCACCGACAAGTTCGGCAACGCAGCTAGCCGCAATCACCCGTTCGGCTGGGCCGCTGAAGCGGCCGTTGAAACCTCGCGGGAACGCATTGCTAAGCTGGTCGGCGCGACCACAAAAGAAATCATCTTCACGTCCGGCGCTACAGAAAGCGATAATCTCGCCATTAAGGGCGTGGCCGAGATGTACCGCGAAAAGGGAAACCACATCATCACGGCCGTCACGGAACATAAAGCCGTTCTTGACACCTGTAAGCGGCTCGAAAAATACGGTTATCGCGTCACCTATCTGCCCGTGCAGAAGGACGGACTTGTCGATCTGGACGATTTAAAGCGCGCCATCGATGACAAGACCATTCTCGTTACGATCATGGCGGCCAACAATGAAATCGGTGTTCTTCAGCCGTGGCGCGAGATTGGCAAGCTGTGCCGCGAAAAAGGTGTCTTGTACCACAGCGATGCCGTGCAGGCCGTAGGCAAAGTTCCTATTGACGTCAACAAGGACAACATCGACCTGATGTCGATCACGGCCCACAAGATTTATGGTCCGAAAGGTGTGGGTGCTCTCTACGTTCGTCGGAAGAGCCCGCGCGTGCAGGTTTCTCCCATCATCGATGGTGGTGGTCATGAGCGTGGCATGCGTTCGGGAACCCTGAACGTTCCTGGAATTGCCGGCCTCGGAAAAGCCTGCGCGATCGCAACCGAAGAGATGGCGACCGAGAGCTGCAAAATGGCAGGGCTTCGCAATCGTCTCCGCGACAAGATCATGGGCCGGTTGGACGAGGTCTTCATCAATGGTTCGACGGAACACCGTTTGCCCGGCAACCTCAATATCAGTTTCGCCTATGTAGAAGGCGAATCGCTGCTGATGGGCATCAATGATGTCGCAGTTTCCAGCGGATCAGCCTGTACCTCCGCGACGCTTGAGCCATCTTATGTATTGAAGGCTCTGGGTACCGGGGACGACCTGGCCCACAGCTCAATCCGTTTCGGCATTGGACGCTTCAATACCGAGGCCGAGGTGGATTACGTGGCAGACCGCGTTTGCGAAACAGTCGAACGTCTGCGCGAGCTCTCGCCACTGTACGAAATGGCGAAAGAAGGCGTGGATCTCAAGAACGTGAAGTGGGCAGCAGAGCCCTCACATTAGGATTTTGCTCGACCCTGAAACCTGAAACTCTAAACTTGAAACTTTTTGTTGGAGAAACAAATGGCATATAGCGATAAGGTCCTTGATCACTACTCGAATCCCCGCAACGTCGGTTCACTCGACAAAGCCAGCCCGGACGTGGGTACCGGACTGGTTGGCGCACCCGAATGCGGCGACGTCATGAAACTGCAAATCAAGGTCAATCCCGACACGAACGTCATCGAAGAAGCCAAATTCAAGACCTTCGGCTGCGGATCCGCCATTGCATCTTCATCTCTCGCAACCGAGTGGGTGAAGGGCAAGACTGTGGACGAGGCCCTTGCGATCAAGAACATGGATATCGTGAAGGAACTCTCGCTTCCTCCGGTTAAGATTCACTGCTCGGTGCTGGCAGAAGACGCGATCCGGTCAGCCATCGCCGACTGGAAGAAGAAGCAGGAATCGGCTAAACCCGAGGCGGCGGCCACCAAGTAGGTCACAGACACTGGGAGTAGCGCGACCTAAGGTCGAGACATGGCAGAAGAAGCAACCAAGACGATTGCACCACCCGCGCCGGCAGCAGCGCCAGCCAAGGGTGTCCAGGTGACCCCAAAGGCTATTGCCAAGATTCGTTCTGCAATAGCGAAAGAGGGAATCTCCGCCGAGCAAGGCGGGTTGCGCCTGGGTGTGCAGGGAGGCGGTTGCTCCGGTTTGAGCTACAACATCCGCTTTGACACTCAGCCCCGCGAGCGTGACCGGATCTTCCAGTTTGAAGATGTCCGTGTGTTTGTGGACCCAAAATCGTTCATCTACCTGCACGGCATGACGCTCGATTACCAGGAAACGCTGATGCAGCAGGGTTTCGTTTTCGTGAACCCGAATTCTTCGAAATCCTGCGGCTGCGGAAGTTCGTTTTCAGCGTAAGAGAAGCTCTGAGTCATGAGCTACGAACTTCGAAGAAAGCAACGAGCGGCTAAACAGGTTGGCATCGCTTTACGCAATGCTTGCTCTTAGCTCGCGACTCGTAGCTCAAAGCTGATTTAATAGGGCGGGCACGACGCCCGCTTTTGTTTTGTATGGCAGAAACGCAATCCAAATCGTCGTTAATCATGCCGGGCGAGGCTACTTCGACCTGCTGGTCCTGCGGCACGATGCGCGCTGCTCATTTCTGCAGCGCATGCGGCAAGGTTCAGCCGCCGATGCCCGTGGACTATTTCACGTTCTTCGGCCTGCCCCGCAAGCTGGAGATCAACCCGGCTCAGCTGGAAAAAGAGTTTTATGCTCTCAATCGCAAACTTCACCCGGATGTGTATGCCGCCGCGCCTGATCAGGAACGCGAGTGGAGTTTGGAACAGAGTTCACTGCTCAACGACGCATACCGAACGTTAAAAGATCCGATCCGCCGCACCGAATACCTGCTGCGACTCGAAGGAGTGGAACTCGAAGAACAGTCCAAAGCGGCCACCGAGAAAGCACGCGCCACGGGCGAACTAAAAAAGCAGGTTGTTCCTCCGGACATGCTCGAAGAAGTGTTCGAGCTCAACATGCAGCTGGAAGAATTGCGCATGCAGAAAAAAATGGGAGAGGACGATCCCGCGCTGCTTGAAGAACTCGGCAAAGCAAAGCTGTCGCTTGAAGATAAATCCGAAGCGCTGATGAACGAACTGCACGGACTCTGGCGCGAGTGGGACCAATCCGTTGATTCCGGCACCGAAGAACAGCGCCGCACCCTCCGCGACAAGATGGTGGACCTCGTCAACCGCCGGAACTATTTAAGAAACTTGGTAAGGGATGTGAATGAAGCGTTGGAAACCTAGCAGTCAGCACTCAGCAATTAGCATTCAGTCTCTGACTTTCGCGGAACACTCATAAGCCTGGGCGACTGAATGCTGACTGCTGAATGCTGAGTGCTTTTGCAGTAAGCAGTGAGCAGCAACAATACATATGGCCCGCATCGTCGGCATCGACCTCGGCACCACGAACTCTCTCGTGGCTTACATGCAAGGGGAGACGCCTGCCGTCATTCCAGGCGAGGATGGTTCGAATCTCGTGCCTTCGGTTGTCGCTCTCGATGCGAACAATCAGCCGATCATCGGCAATTCTGCTCGCCGTCACTTGATCGAGACTCCTGAACGCGCCGTGTACTCCGTGAAGCGTCTGATGGGCCGCGGAGTCGAAGATATTCAGGACGAGCTCAAGCTCTTCCCCTTTCGTCTGGCAGACGATATTCAGCCTGGCGAAGTCCTTCGCATCCAGCTTGGAGGTCGCAGTTTTACTCCACCGGAAATCTCCGCATTCATTCTGCGCCAGCTCAAGCGGAACGCCGAACGTTTCTTTGGCGAACCGGTGAGCAAAGCGGTCATCACGGTGCCTGCGTACTTCAACGACGCTCAACGGCA
Source organism: Terriglobales bacterium (assembly GCA_036265385.1). Taxonomy (GTDB): domain Bacteria; phylum Acidobacteriota; class Terriglobia; order Terriglobales; family Acidobacteriaceae; genus DATAPD01. The sequence goes on along the minus strand of DATAPD010000067.1, from coordinate 226,584 downwards.
GGCCACAAAAGACGCCGGACGCATCGCCGGTCTGGATGTGCTTCGCCTCGTAAACGAGCCAACGGCCGCGTCCCTGGCGTACGGTCTCGACAAGAAAAAGAATGGCATTGTCGCCGTTTACGATCTCGGCGGTGGCACTTTCGACATTTCGATTCTAAAGCTTCACGACGGCATCTTCGAAGTCATCGCCACCAACGGCGACACCCACCTTGGCGGCGACGATATCGATAACCTCCTCATCACCATTGCCCTCGACGACATTCGGGGCGACATGGGTATCGATCTTCGCCGTAATCCGGAAGCCGTGCAGGCAATTCGGAAAGCCGTCATCGATGCGAAGATTGCCTTGTCCTCGCAAGATTCGTTCAAGCTCGACCTCGAACTGCCCGGTGGACGCCGCTATCAGCGCGAGATCAGGCGTGCCCTGTTCGAACAGGTGGCGCAGCCTGTCATCAACCGTACAGTCGGCCCTACGAAGCAAGCCCTCAAAGACGCCGGGCTTAAGCCCGAGCAGATTGACGAAGTCGTCCTGGTCGGCGGATCCACTCGCATTCCAAAAGTGCGCCAGTTAGTGCAGGACCTCTTCAAACGAGTTCCACACACCGATCTGAATCCCGACGAAGTGGTCGCCCTCGGAGCGGCCGTGCAGGCCAACATTCTTGCGGGCGGATCCGAAGCGACCAAAGAACTCCTCTTGCTCGATGTGACACCTTTGTCGCTCGGCATCGAAGTCGCTGGAGGGGTGACAGACAAGATCATCCTCCGCAACTCGACGATTCCCGCCTCCGCTACCCAGCACTACACAACGCAAGTAGATGGACAGACCAACGTCGCCATCCACGTCTTGCAGGGAGAGCGCGAACTCGCTAAAGATTGCCGGTCTCTTGCCCGCTTCGATCTAAAGGGAATACCGCCCATGCCGGCGGGCATGCCGCGCATCGAAGTGAAATTCCTGATCGACGCGAACGGCATCCTTCACGTCTCTGCTCGCGAGCAGCGCAGTGGCAAAGAAGCGGAGATCGAAGTCCAGCCAAGTTATGGCCTGACCGACGAACAGGTCGAAAGCATGCTCCTCGAGTCATTCGACTTTGCGGAAGACGACTTCCGTCAGCGACAAGTCATCGAAGCCAGGCGCGAAGCCGACACGATTCTCGCTGCGCTCGATAAAGGCCGAGTCAACGAAGCCTGGCAAAAGCTAGCGAAAAATGAACGCGACCAGATCGCGAAATTTGAAAAAGCGCTGCGTGCGGTGAAAGACAGTGATGATTACCAGGCCATTCGCAGCGGAATTGACGCACTTAACCAGGGAACGATGCGCCTTGCAGAATTGATGATGGATACGGCTGTCGCGACCGCGCTCAAGGGCAAGTCGATGGACGATACCAATCTCGAAGAAGGCCCTGCCGCCGGACATCCAGTGGCCAAGGCAGAATTTAAGTGATTCAGGTTTCAAGTCTCTTCGCTCGAAACTCGAAACTGGAAACTTGAAACTTCAGAGGACCCAATGTCAGACGAAAAACAACACTCGGCAGGAACCGCCACCGTGGATGCTCCCGGCGAAAACACGGTACAGGTCACTTTTCTCCCCGAAGGAAAGACCGTCTCGTTTGAGCACGGCAAATTGCCTTACAAAGACCACGGCAAAGAAGAGTCGCTTCTCGACGTGGCGCTCAACAATGGCGTTCGTCTCGACCATGCCTGCGGCGGCAACTGCGCCTGCACGACTTGCCACGTCTGGGTAAAAGAAGGAGCGGAGCTGCTTTCCGACATGGAGGACGACGAGGCCGATAAGCTCGACATGGCTGCCGATCTCCAGCTAAACTCACGCCTCGGCTGTCAGGCGCAAATTTTGAAGCCCGGCAAAGTGACCGTCGAGATTCCCGCGTGGAATCGCAATTACGTTTCGGAAGAACACTAGATAGCATTCGGCCGTTAGGATTTAGCCCTTAGCCAGCCAACAGTGAGACCGGCTAAAAACAACGGCAACTTGCTAACTGCTTATTGTGGAGCTCTCATGGCAAAAGAACTCTCTTGGGACGACGCTGACGATATCGGAATTGAACTCTCCGAAGCACATCCGGACGTCGATCCTCTAGCTGTCCGTTTCACCGACCTGCACAAGTACGTGACCGAGCTGCCCAACTTCAAAGACGACCCGAAGAAGTCCAACGAGGGCAAGCTCGAAGCCATTCAAATGGCATGGCACTCGGAATTCCTCGATCGAACGCAGGGATAAACCCAGTTTCGAAACTTTGAACCTTGTCCCAAAAAGTTGAGGCGCAGCCCGCGCCGCGCCTCTTGAAACTCGAACCCGAAACTTCGAAACCTGCCTCTATCTCACTTCTGCCGTTTCCATCTCTTCTACGCTAGCTTCACGCAGGAATCGCGCAGCCTCTTCCGGTGGCGTCGGATTGATATAGAACCCTGTACCCCACTCGAATCCCGCTGTCTTCGTTAGCTTCGGCATAAATTCGATGTGCCAGTGATAATGATCGTTCGCCGGATCCTGGATCGGCGAACTGTGAATCACCAGGTTATACGGCGGATTGTCGAGCACCCGATCCGCCTTGATCAGCAGGTTCTTGATCGCAATCGCCAGGTTTTCAAACATGTGTGACGAGGAATTTTCGAACGCCGACTCATGCTGCTTCGGCAAAATCCACGTCTCAAACGGAAAGCGCGGCGCGTATGGAGCCAGCGTCAGGAAGTCTTCGTTCTCATCCACAACGCGCGTTCCGTTATCAATTTCTTGCCGGATGATGTCGCAGAAAACGCAGCGCTCTTTGTACAAGAAATATTGCTTTGCGCCCTGCAGTTCTTCGACCACGTAGATCGGAATAATGGGCAACGCGATCAATTGCGAATGGGCGTGCTCGAGCGATGCACCCGCAGCTTCACCGTGGTTCTTGAAAATGAGGATGTACTTGAACCGCTTGTCCTTCTTCAGGTCGAGAATACGATCACGGAATGCCCAAAGCACGTCTTCAATTCTCTTGGGCGCGAGGGAAGCCAGACTGGCAACGTGCTCGGAGGTCTCGACAATAACTTCATGCGCCCCGATCCCATTCATCTTGTCAAACATGCCTTCGGCTTGCCGACTGAGATTGCCTTCAATTCCCAGCGCCGGAAATTTATTCGGAACAACGCGTACCGACCAACCGGGTGTATCGCGTTGCGGCGGCGGTCCGCCATTCGGATTGGGCCGGTATGCCAGAATTTCTGGCGGCGTTTTGTTTTCGTTTCCGTAGCAGAATGGGCAGAAACCGCCCTTAATTTTCACACCTTCGCGCACGAAATCTGTGGGACGCTTGGCGCGGTCTGTCGAAATAATGACCCAACGTCCCACGATTGGGTCTTTTCTGAGCTCGGGCACTACTAAATCCTTTCAGTACGGGTCGAAATGAGTATCTTACGACACCCCAAAAGCATTCTCGTACAGCTCGAATGAAGGGAAAGAATTGCCTTCATAATACACGCTGACAATATCGAAACGCCATTGTGGATTGCCCGGCAAGTGCCGCAAGTAATCTCGCGCAACGCGAGCTAAGTCTCTTTGTTTATCTCGATCTACAGCAGCCTCCGCCGGCTTCACGTCACGTGATGTGCGCGATTTCACCTCGATAAAACACAACACGTCTTTTTTCCACCCGATGAGATCGATTTCGCCCCGATGCACTGGCGTACGAAAATTGCGCGCCACCATCACATAGCCATTTCGGCGGAGATAGAAGTACACATCCTCTTCTCCACGCCTACCAAGTCGCTGATGCTCTGGAAGATCGGAATCGGCATCTGGCCGGAATCGATCGATCAAGCGAACGAGACTTTGAACCACTGCAGCGGGAATCATTCCATTGTCGTAATCGGCCGTTTGCGTCTGCTTCTTCAACCTAACCGACGACACGCCTCGAATCGCGTGACGGGCCTCACAACCGAATGGCTGATTCCCAATTTGGAATGGTTTATCGCATCTCGGAATGTCGATAAGCCTGTGTACCGATGCCTGTTTTCTGAAGCCGGAAGCCTGACGAGTTTAGCTCTCCGCCTGCATGATCTCCGTCGCCGATCCGCTTCGACGCAGCGCATTGACCAGCACCACCCCGCCGAGCGCAATCGCTCCTCCTACAAAAGACAGCGGACGCGGCATCTCTCCCAACCAGATCCATGCAATCGCAATCGCCAATACCGGAGTCACATACAACAGTGTCGCGGTTGGACCCGCATCGTTGTGAGAAAGAACATAGGCCCACGCCACATAAGCGATCGCGCCCGGGAAGACTCCCAGGTAAATCGCAGACGCCGTGCCCGATACCGATGCATTCCGCATTTCGCTGATCAGACCACCCGCGAAGGGCAGCATGAGCAACGTACCGGCCCAAATCGAATACGCCGTGAACTCGAGTGCGCTGTAGCGCTCCAGCATTTTTTTCTGAAGCACCATGTAAATCCCGGATGTCATCGCACACGAAAGAATGATCAACGCCTTCGGCGACAGTCGAATCCCACCGCCTTCGGAGTAAGCGATTAACACGACTCCCGCAAAGCTGATCCACACTCCCACCCATCCGCGAAGCGGCAGCCTTTCTCTGAGGACGAACATGGCCAGCAGCGCCGTCCAGATCGGCGTCGACGCGATCAGCATGCTCGCAGTGCCCGCCGCCACCACGGTCTCGCCATAGTTGATGGCCAGGTTGTAGTAGGTAATTCCGATGGCGCCCGTCAGAATGAACCCCGGTATATCACTTCGTTTCAGACGGCGGAAGTGAGCAATTCCTGCGTAGGCAATCAATACTAGCGACGCCGTCGCAAAGCGCAGGATCGCGAGGTGTGCCGGCGAATATGCTTTCAAGCCGGCGCGAATGCCTGCATACGCCGACGCCCAGAACAGCAAGGCCGCCGCCATGGCCACCACCGAACGCGTTGTAAAACGAGGAAGCATGAGTCAGTCAGTTGTCAGTAGTCAGTTATCGGAAACCAGCAATCTGCAATCAAAAATCTGCAATCTTAAATCTAAAATCAACAATCCACCTTGTCTCCCACGCGAATCACGCCTTCACTCAGAATCTGCGCACGCAACCCGCCGCGATGCCGCAGGCTCTTGATAACCGGAGCGCCTGTTAAGCGCTGCAAGTGGTTGCACGGTTCACACAAGCGAATGCCACGCACGCGCACTTCGCCCACGCGAAACTCTTTCCCGACCAGATGATTCAGCGCGACGTCTCGAGTGACGATGTTCCGTCGAGCCTCGCCCGCCGCCAACCCCAGCTCATAATCCCGCTTAGCCGCTTCCGTTGCTTCCGCTTCGATGAGCGTCAATTCAAAAGAAGGTTCTGGCTCGAAAAACGTACCCTGCTTCAAGAAGTAGCGGTCGCCTTCCAGCCCGCGTCCCGGCACTGCCTTTGCCTGCTCGACACCCTGCGTTGGCGCCTGTGCGGCCGCCGCGATATAGATGGACGCCACCCGTCCCGTCGCCATGGCCGGACTCCTCGTCTGATTGAGAATGGAAAGATAGGACGGGCGCCCCGCACCCGTCCTAATTTGATTGATCGCTGAAAGCTGAGACTACTTCTCCACGATCGAGATGCACTCTTCGAGCACGTCGATCGCAGTATCGGCTTCGTCTTGCGAGACAACGAGCGGCGGCGAAATGCGCACCGTGCTCGGACCGCAGCCCAGGAACAGAATGCCGCGCTCGAACGCGAGTTCGACAATCCGGTCGCGCTCATCATGGGCATATTCCTTCGTCTGTTTGTCCTTCACGATTTCGACACCGAGCATCAGGCCGCGTCCGCGAACATCACCTACCATGCGATGCTTCTTCGGCCAGTCTGCCATCCGCTTCAGCATGTGATTGCCAAGTTCAGCCGAGTGTGCCAGCAAGCCTTCTTTCTCGATCACGTCCAAAGTGGCGAGCGCGGCTGCGATGCATACCGGATTCCCGCCGAAAGTCGACGCATGCGATCCCGGCACCCAGTCCATTACTTCCGCTTTCGTCATCACGACGCCGAGCGGCATGCCCGACGCGATGCCCTTCGCCATGCAGACCATGTCCGGCTGCACACCCGTATGCTCGATGGCCCACCATTTTCCGGTGCGGCCCACGCCCGACTGCACTTCATCGGCAACCAGCAGGATCCCGTACTTATCGCAAATCCGCCGCAGTTCCTTCATGAAGATGGTCGGAGCAACCACGTATCCGCCTTCGCCCTGGATTGGCTCGACGAAGATTGCCGCCACTTCTTCCGGAGGCAGCATGGTCGCGAACAGCTTTTCTTCGATGTAGCGCGCGCAACCGAGTGCAAACGCCTCGGCATCCTGCGCACCACCCGAGCAGCCTCGATAAACATCTGGATACCGCACGTGTGTCACGCCCGGCACCAGCGGCGCGAATCTTCGCTTCTGTTGTGGTTTAGAAGCCGTCAGTGACAGCGCTCCCATCGTGCGTCCATGAAATGCTCCGAAGAACGCAATGACGTTCTGTCGTTTGGTGTGATAGCGCGCCAGCTTCAACGCGCACTCAATCGCTTCGGTTCCCGAGTTGCCGTAATAAATCTTGTGCGGCCCCGGCATGGGAGCAATCTTCGTGAGGCGCTCCGCCAGCTGCACCATGTTCTCGTAATAAAAATCGGTGCCGGACATGTGGATCAACTCACCTGCCTGTTTCTGAATGGCGGCGACCACTTCCGGATGGCAATGGCCGGTCGATGTCACGGCGATACCAGCGGAGAAATCAAAAAACTCGTTACCATCGACGTCTTCGATCACGACGCCGCGTCCGCGCTTCGCGACCAGCGGATACGAACGCGTATAGGACGGAGAAATATATTTGTCATCACCCGCGACAATGCGCTTCGCATTGGGGCCCGGAATCGCGGTTTTGATCTTCGGGCCGACAGTCAGCGTTTTCGTGGTCATGGAATCCTCCAGAGTCAGTAGTCAGTTGTCAGAAGCGGTGGCTAGTAGCTGGTCGCTAGTAGCTGGGATTGCGCGTCGCTGGTAGCGCGAGGCGTCTCTCCCTAACGCGGGCGGACCTCTCACTCACATCGAGCGGGGTACACAGGAGGATGTCTTCTTAGTCGCTGCCGAAGAGATTGGCGCGCGCGTGCGATGGCAGGACCGCCAGATACCGTCGCGGGCACACTAGTTGGTGCAACCAGCAGACCGGCAAATGCGAATTGGGATTCTGCACGCGCATGACAGCTACTTTCGATTATAGCTTGGAAAAATGCGCCGCGGAACCCCCTAAGTTCAGCGCCTTGGCAACCCAGTTGGCTGCCGTCCTCACATTCAAAGAACACCGTAGGGACGCAGCTTGCTGCGTCCGCAGAACGCGGACATAGCGAGCTATGTCCCTGCGCGATCGCGCTTATTTAGCTCAGAAATGAAACACAATTCCCGTTGAGAACCGGAAATCGTTCTGCCTGTTACTGAAAAAGCGGGTTTGCAGATAGTCACCCTGGAATCGCCAATGCAGCGGTCCGCCCAGTTTGTAATCAAGACCGCCTCCGTACGCTGACCCAAACGAGGTATCCGATCCAAAACCATCGACCGTGATTCGCGACACTCCTACCAGCACGTGCGCAAACGGACGGAATCGTCCTGCCGAAAACGACACTCTCGGCCCAAAAAGAAAGTTGTGTTCTTTCGTATTTAGGTTCACAAGACACGGACTACCACCTGCTACTGGACACGCCGCCGTCACGTTGCCGTTCCCGTAGTATCCGCTGAGGTCAGCAACCAATCCGATAAACGGAAAAATTCTCCCTTCGAGCGATCCATTCCACCCATTCAGGTTGCTCTTGCCGTCTACGTTGAGCGTCGCTCGATTGTAGGAATATCCGATGAAGATGTTGCCGCTCGGAACAGCAGGAATCTGGGCGAATGCACAACTCGCCGCCGCACACACAATCAAACAAACACACAACGCACGCCAGTTGTGCACGAGACAACCTCCGGAATCACAGGATGTCTCGGTTGGATGCGCTCACATTTTCCAGGTTGCCCGCGACTCTGCGTGCCGCGCTATAAGTCCGAAGATGGCCACCGCGCTAACGCACTGACGATACGATTCCGTTGCCTCGGATTTGTAACCCGTCAGCATTCGCCTCACTGATCCGGCTTCTTCTCCTCCGGCGGCGTAGTTGGCGGAGGCGTCGTCGGTTCAGGCGCAGTCGAAGCAGGCGCCGGCGGCTCCGTCTCGATCTCCGGATACCGCTTCTTCTTTTTCCCACCGGTGAATCGCAGAACAATTCCTGTCTGGAATCGATAATTGTCTTGCGGCTGCTTGTAGAAGTCTGTGCGCAGATAATCCGCCTGGAAACGCCACGCGAGCCGCTTGGTCAAACCAACATCCACGCCCCCACCTAATGCCATTCCAAAACCACTGCTCGTCTCTTTAAAGCGGTCCACTTCTCCTGTCCCCGTCGCCTTGCCGATCAGCGCGCTCGCGTACGGCACGAAACGCTCCGACTTGCGATACGGCACATGCACGCCGAAAAGATACGTGCCCAGCTTCGTGTCGACATTGAAAGTGTCCGTCGAGGTCGGGCAAAACGGAGGACACGGTGGGAATGGCGTCGGCACAGCAACCGGCAGCTTGACTGTTCCGTAGTTGCCGCCGACTTCGACCACCAGGCTGAGCCACTTTGCGGCATTCAAATCAAAAGCAGCATTCCATCCGCGAAACGAGTCGCGTGTGCCCGCCTGAAACGGATCTGCCATTGCCTGCGAAAATCCGCCGTACAGTTCGACTCTTGGCATCGGCTGCTCCTGCGCAAACATAGATGCCGCGAACAGGACCAGGCCGGCCAGAGCGAGTGATTTCTTCACGAGGTATTTCCTCCGTAAGCACAATGTCAGTATGAACTTCGTCATGAATGCCAGGTTGCCCGGTGGCGCACACAAGAATTTACAGACTCTTTACAACTCTGAAACTTGCGCGTGACAGGAAACTAGTAAGTTTACGGCATGAATACAGAAAATGTGACAGTCCCGGATTTATTTGCGGGCGCTCCTGCGCTCACCGCGCCGTCCAACGCGCTGAAATTAGAACTTCGCCTTTATGGCGATGTCGTACTGCTTCGCTGTCGCGGCCGATTGGTCTATCGGCAGAATGCGACCGAGCTCACTTCCATCGTTAGCGATTTACTTTCCATGACGCGGCGCCTGCTTGTCGATCTCACGCATGTCGACCGAATCGACAGCGCAGGCCTTGGCGAGCTCGTCACGCTTTACATGTGGTCTGCGGGCCATGGGCACTCCATCGCGTTCTTGTGCGCCAACCAGCGAGTGCACAATGTGTTGGATTTGACCAATCTCACTTCACTGTTCGATGTGCACGACAATCTCGATGAGGGAATTCGCGCCCTGCATTCGTAAGCATCGACAAACAAAATTTCTGGGCCGCGGAAAACTTTCCGTCGGCCCTTTCCTTTTCAGGATTCCCTCTGAAACCGATACCGTTCCGGATTATCGTTTGCCACGGCTTCTGCGACCGCTAGGAAGGCACGGCCGGCATGGGACACCACTCCGCCCTTGCGATACACCAGCCGCAGCTTCCGCTGCAGGTCCAGTTCCTTCACCGGAATATGGACTAGCTCTCTCCGTGCCAACTCGTTCTCCACGCTGATGCGCGGCACCAACGCCACGCCATTCCCCATCGCGACGAAGCGCTTGATGGCCTGCAACGTCGGCAGTTCGATCGCCATGTGTAGCGGCGTCTTGTACCGGCGAAATGTTTGAATGACCTTGTCTCGATATGGCGACGAAACGATGTGCGCCACGAACGCCTCCGCCCCCAACTGCAGGATGCTGACTGTCTTCTCAGACGCCAGTGGATGATTGGGAGGAACCACGAATGCCAACTCGTCCTGATAAACGACAATGGAGTGCAACCGTTCATCCTCCGGGTCGTACGACAGCACGCCCATTTCAATCGAGTGATTCAGAATGTCATCCGGAATGTGACTTCCCAGCGCCCGTTGCACGCTGATTTTGATCATCGGATGAAGCCGACGGAACTCCCCAAGCACGGTCAATAGATACAGCACCGTGAATTCGTTCGCCGCCAGCGCGAGCTTCCCTTTCTGCAACTCGCGCAGTTCAACCAGCGCTTCCTGTGCATCCTCGCGGAGGTTCAACAACTTCTCCGCATATTCCTTCAGGACGCGCCCAGCATCCGTCAACACACCTTCGCGGGACGAGCGATCGAATAGCGGCTCGCCAATCTCTTGCTCAAGTTTGCGGACGGTCTGGCTGACCGCCGATTGTGTCCGAAACAACTTCTCCGCTGCGCGAGAGAAGCGCCCTTCGCGCGCCACCGCAAGAAAAACTTCTAGTTGAGATAGGTCCATAGATCGGTAGTCAGTAGTTCGCAGTCCGCGTTCGTGTCAGTAGCGGTCACTTGCCACCAACTACTAGCTGCCAGCTACTTTTTGTGCTAACTTAGTGCTCCCTCCGGGGCCAATTCCTAAGAGTTGCAGAAAGACCTTCCGGCTCAGCGCGGTCTGGCGGAGTCGTACAACTCACTCCTCGGTGCACGTTAATACACTGCACGCCTATATTCAGATTTTCTAATAGTAGTAGCGGTTCTTATAGACAGTCAACAAATATAAGCTTTGCTTCATATCCCATTCTCAGTAGCATAAAGCCTTCATCTTTGGGAGGTTTCAGGCAATGGAGCGGGCAAAGATCACAGTTTTCGATACCACGTTGCGGGACGGCGAGCAGTCTCCTGGTTGCAGCATGAACGTGCGCGAAAAATTGCGCATGGCCCAGCAGCTCGAGCGACTCGGAGTCGACGTGATCGAAGCAGGGTTTCCGATCGCCTCGGATGGCGACTTCGAGTCGGTCCAGGCGATTGCAGCACAGTTTCGCCGGCCGATCGTTGCCGCCCTCGCGCGCTGCTGCACTCCCGACATTGAACGTGCCGCTGCCGCCGTAAAAGATGCTGCCCGGCCGCGCATCCACACCTTCCTCGCGACCTCCGATATCCATCTGACTCACAAGTTGAAGATGACACGCGAGCATTGCCTGAAGCAGGCCGCGGAATCTGTACGCCTCGCAAAGTCACTCTGCCCCGAAGTGCAGTTCTCGCCCGAAGATGCAACTCGCACCGAGCACAGCTTCCTCATGGAAGTGCTCAGCGCTGTTGTCGAAGCTGGCGCCACAATCCTCAATATCCCGGACACCGTCGGCTGTGCGATGCCCGAGGAGTACGGCAACCTCATCCGCGACATCCGCCAAAAAGTGCGCGGCATGGAGAACGTTGTAATCTCCACGCACTGTCATGACGATCTGGGATTGGCGGTGGCAAATACGCTGGCCGCCCTACAAGCAGGCGCGCGCCAGGTGGAGTGCACGGTGAATGGAATCGGCGAACGCGCGGGCAACGCAGCCCTCGAAGAAATCGTAATGGCCATGCGCGTACGCCCGGACCACTTCGCATTCGATACTGCGATAGTTAGCGAACATCTTTATCCGTCGAGCCAGTTGCTGAGCGAGATCACGAAAGTCAACGTGCAGCCCAACAAGGCTGTCACCGGACGCAATGCCTTCGCCCACGAAGCGGGCATTCATCAGGATGGCATGCTGAAGAACCCACTCACCTACGAGATCATGACGCCTCGTTCGGTTGGCGTTCCCGACTCGCAGATCGTGCTCGGAAAACACTCAGGACGACATGCCCTCGCCGTCCGCTGTGGCCACCTGGGATACGAATTCGAACGTCGCGAATTGGATGAAATCTATCGCCGCTTTGTCGTTCTTGCCGATCGAATCAAGACGGTTCAGGACCATGATTTGCTGGGGTTGATCCGAGAGGTGCGCGAGCACGGCACTCGCATTCCGCCTGCGCATGTGGAAGCAATTCCTCCAGCCCTCGCCGCTGCAGCCGTGGCCGGTGCGGCACGCCCGTTCCCGGCAGCAATTCCGCCGGATCACGGTATTCCGATAAGCCCCATGGCCGAGCACCACGCGGAACAGGAAGACTATCTCTGGGGCGTGTAGGGCGATCAAAGTTTTTGTACGGGCGTCATCCCGAACGCGCGCGCTTTTTTCGACGCGCGGAGGGATCTCGCGTCAGCTCCCGCGACTTGCGACAGACGAAAACCTCTCGGCGTGTAAGCCAGCAGCCAGCTAACCCATCGCTCATTTACACTCTCACTCCATGCAATTGAACATCGCTGTCGTACCCGGCGACGGGATTGGCCCCGAAGTTACGAATCAAGCCATCGCGGTCCTCCGGGCTGTCGCTCAGAAATTCGGCCACACGCTGAAACACACCACAAAAAACATCGGTGGCGCCGCACTCGTTGCAAGCGGAGACCCTCTTCCCCCGGACACGCTCGACGCCTGCCTTTCTGCCGACGCCGTGTTGCTGGGTGCCGTCGGCGGCCCAGCCTTCGACAGCTATCCTCGTCTCAAGCGCCCCGAGGCAGGACTCTTGCGGCTGCGGCAGGAATTGGGTGCGTATGCAAATCTTCGTCCTGCCGTGTGTTATGCCGCGCTCGAAACCTCTTCACCACTTCGTGCCGACGTTGTTCACGGCACCAACATCATGATCGTGCGCGAATTGCTCGGAGGCTTGTATTTCGGCCAGCCACGGTCACTCGATGGAGAGCCCGGCGCGCGAGTCGCGATCAACACCATGCGTTATAGCGAATCGGAGGTTGAACGCATTGCGCGTGTCGCTTTTGATCTGGCGGGCAAGCGCCGCAAAAAAATTCTTTCCGTCGACAAGTCCAATGTTCTCGAGTGCTCCCGTCTGTGGCGGGAAGTAGTTACGGGTGTGGCCGCTGAATATCCCAATATCTCTCTCGCGCACCAATACATCGACTCCGCCGCTATGCTTCTCGTGATGAAGCCGACCGAATTCGATGTCGTCCTTACGGAGAACATGTTCGGCGACATCCTTTCCGACCAGGCTGGTGGAGTTTGTGGATCTCTCGGCTTACTCGCGTCTGCAAGCATCGGTGGAAAAGTCGGCCTCTATGAACCCGTCCATGGTTCAGCGCCCGACATCGCAGGAAAAGGGATTGCAAACCCATTGGGCGCGATCCTTTCCATTGGGATGATGCTTCGACACTCTTTTCATCTGGAGCACGAAGCGGAATCCATCGAAACTGCCGTGGGAACCGTTTTGTCTCAGGGATGCCGAACCAAAGATTTAGCGCGCTCCGGAGAGTCCGCGCTATCGACATCGGAGATGGGCGCGAGGGTTGTCTCCGTGTTGAACGCTCACTGATCGACTCAACGATGAACAGTTACTCTTCTCCTGTGTAATTTCGCAACACAGGCCGTTTCGATTTTTTACAAATCTTCATCTTCCGTTTTCCGAACGGGTGTACGATTCCAGTAGGACACTCAACCAACTTAGATAATTTTGCTGAGCGACGGGTCCAGCCGAGAGTTCCGCGCCAGCACTTGCCTCCAGTTCCTTTCTGGGAGGTCCCCCATGTTGTCGAAGTGCGCGAATCCCGACTGCTCGGAGTCTTTTCTCTACTTACACCGTGGGAAGCTGTTTCGTTGGGAACGGCGGTCACCACCTACCGACACCGAACCGCTTGCGTTCGAGAAAAAATCTCCTCTGCGCATCGAATATTTTTGGTTATGCGACACGTGTGCTACGCAATTGACTGTGGTCCGTACGGAAAAGGGGATCACGGTAACGCCCGTCGATCCTGAAATCTTTTGGATGGCTTCTTAGCCGCAGATCGCGTGAGACTCACGCACGCGCTTGGCGACTTGCTCTGTATTTCCCGGTCCACGCATACCAGCGCACGTGTAGAACTTCCCATCCCATGCGGATCCCATCGCGCAATGGATGCAATCTTGTTCCTGCACTGTGCGCCCAGCGGACTGGAATCTCGACTGAACGGAATCCCAAGCGCCGCGCCAGGTACAAAATCTCTGGATCAAACCCCCATCGCTCAATTCTCTGCAACGGAAAAATCTGCTGTGCTGCTGGCCTGGTGAATGCCTTGAATCCGCATTGCGTATCGCGGAAGTTCAGCCCGAGCATGATGCGCAGAAATAAGTTGAAAACGCGGCCGTAGATCTGTCGAAGAAGTGGCTGGCGCTGCGTCTGCAATTCTGGACGGAGCCAGCGCGACCCAACTGCCACATCCGCCCCCGCCGCGATGGCGTCAAAAAGCTTTGGCGCTTCTTCAATGGGTGAAGAAAGATCCGCATCGCTGAACAGGAATATCTCACCTTGCGCGTGTAACATTCCGTTGCGCACGCTGTAACCCTTCCCGCGATTTCCTGGATTTTCGAGAATGCGGACAAAGGGATACTTCTGCGCGAAACCGGTAACGATCTCTACGGTGTTGTCGCGCGAGCCGTCATTCACGACGAGCAGTTCCAGATCCCACCCCTGCTCGATGGCATAGGCACCGATCCGTTCAAGAGTGGCGCCGATTCGGGCACTTTCGTTGTAGGCGGGAATGACGATGGAGTAGCGGGGCATGTTCAGCGCAACCGGCCAGCAATCGCGCCTTACCAGCTTACGTTTGTTCCGTTCAGATGACTATTGACTTCCTCTTTACGCCACTTGTCTTTTTTTTTCCAGCAGCGAGAGAAATTCCTGAACCAACTCCTCATCCCACAACCCGTTCTGCGCCTCTTTCACCATCGTTTCTGTCGATTGCTGGTGGTTGAGGGCCGGTTTGTAAGGACGGGCGGTGCGCAGCGCGTCATAAACATCAACGACTTGCAAAATCCTTGGAAGCAGCGGAATCTCACCCTTCCGCAGGCCATCGGGGTATCCCGAGCCGTCAGAATGCTCATGATGATGTCGAATGATCGGTAGTACCAGTCGGAGCGACTTCAAGGGCTTGCAGATATTTTCGCCGGTTATGGGATGCTGTTTCATGACTTCCCATTCACGCGGCGTCAGGTCAGAGCCCTTCTTCAGGATCTCATCCGGAACAGCAATCTTGCCGAGATCGTGAAGGTAGCCGCCGCGCCTCAAGGCCACAATGGACTCGTCGTCCAAGCCCAAATGTCGACCTAACTCGGCAGCCTTTTCCGCCAGGCGCTCGCAATGCCCCTCGGTGTAGGGATCGCGCGACTCGACACTCAGCCCAAGCGTGCACAGGACAGACTCGGCGTTTTCCAGCTCATCCGTGAATTCCTTCAGTTTGATCAGCGACTTGACCCGCGCAAAAAGCTCTTCGGGATAGATCGGCTTGTTAAGAAAATCGTCAGCGCCAGCCTCGATGCCGCGTACTCGATCCTGTCGGTCGGAAAGCCCGGTGATGAGAACAATGGGGATCAGCCGCGTTGCGGGATCTTCTTTGAGTTCCCGGCAAAGGTCATAGCCGGATTTACCCGGCATCACAACGTCGAGCAGGATCAAGTCGGGAGGATTGCTTCGAATCTCAGCTTCTGCATCTTCCGCGCGATGCACGACATCTGCGTTGTACCCACGCATCATGAGCAGCTCGCGCATCAACACCGCTCCCTCGGGTTGATCATCCACCACCAAGATGCGCGGCGCGCGGCGAAGAGAAGCAGACTCGGCTGCGACTGTCTGGGAACCGGGAACGACGGAGATAGGAAAACGGGCTTTCGGGGGTGAGCTCAAAACGGCACTTTCCCGGACTTGCTGTCCAGTACAACGTTAAGGTTATTGTAACGGGATTTTTTGGATTTCGCTCCGTTTCCTTTTTGGGGAATTTGGAATTAATTTGTGAGCCTTGCCCTTGTGGTACGGACCGTGTCTCCCTAGCCTCGGGCTATGCGCAATTATCTTGTTATCTTGTTGACCATTAGTTCTTTTATCCGACCTTCTTATGCCGTTTCGAAGCCCCATGTGATTTCTTTCGGCAAGTGGGCCTCCGTCAAGTGGAACCCTGATGGAACAAAACCGATCGATCTCAAGGTACGACCTTTGTACGTCGACACCCGCCTCAAGGAGTACACCCTCGGTCCACCTCATGACGTCACCGAACGTCTGTTCGTGGTACGCCGTGCGTTTCGACTGAATGACAATCTCCCAGCCGACAACTCCCCCGCACCTCGATGGCAGTGGCAGCGCGGTGGATGGTTACTTGTCGATCGTGTGACTGGCCGCGTCTCCCAAGTGGCTTTGCCCGAGTTCGACGCGTTCTACTCCCAGGCAATCTGGTTTCGTGACTACGTCGCTTACTGCGGAGTCTCCGACGATGGACAGAAGTTATTTGCTGTCGTGGCCCAACTTGGCCGTCGTAAACCCATTCTGCGCAAAGCTCTCGGCGACGCCAGCGGCGATGCCGAACCAGACTCAGAGTGTTCTCCACCGGAATGGCAACGCACGCCGGTTCGCGTAACGTTTGACCCCGGAGATCAGAAAGTAACTTTCACGGTGCGGGGCCGCGCTGTTGACCTGGTCAGCGACGAAGAAGAGTAGGGACCGCTTGTTTATCCATTTGTCATCCTGAGCGAAGCATGTTTCACGCAAAGCGTGAGACATGCGAAGTCGAAGAACCGCTTGCCTGCAGGCAGTGCAACGAGCATTGGCGGGTGTTTCACCATGTACCGTAAATACTGGGTCTACATCATCGCGAGCCTAAGCGGTACGCTCTACATCGGCATGACGAACAACATCGAGAGACGGGTTTGGGAACACAAGAGTGGACCATTTGAAGGCTTCGCCAGCAAATACCATTGTGACCGACTTGTTTACTTAGAATCTTTCGATGACGTCCGCAAAGCGATCGACCGCGAGAAGCAATTGAAAGGCTGGAAACGTTCGAAGAAGATTTGGCTGATCGAATCTCGCAATCGACGCTGGCAAGAATTTGGCCGAGACCTGGGGCGCAAAGATACCTTTCGCCGGAGAGTCAATCAATCATCAATAGAATCTTATGCCAGCCGGTGACGTCTGTTGCAGGCCAGCCCTAATCAGTCGTTGCCGGATTTTGTGAGGTTCCTTGCAGTTCGTGGAATTTCTGGAAGGCCTTCGCTGCCTCATCCGGACGGTTGGCCGCAATGTAAGCAGTGCCGAGGTTGCGCCACGTCTCCGGATTCTTGGGGTCGAGATCGAGTGACTTCTTCAGAGAGGCGATGCCTGCATCAACTTGCTTACTCTTCAACTGGGCCAGTCCGAGTTCGCGGTGTGCTTCAGCGTTATTGGGATTGATGCCAACAGCCCTCTGGTAAGCGTGAATCGCTTCGGTCTCTCGGCCAAGTCCATCAAGCGCGGCTCCAAGTAAAACCCATGCATCTTCGTCTTCAGAGTTTTCTCGCGTAAGCCGCTCAAAGATCACGCGCGCTTGTTCGAAGCGATCCGTCGCTTCGTAGAGAAGTCCAAGATTGTATTGAACGCCAAGATTGCCGGGATCGTTGGCTTCCGCCTTTTTGAGTACCCCTTCCGCTTTTGGATAATCCTTCTGCTGCAAGTACACGTTTCCCAACAACACCAGAGCCAAATTGTTTTTAGGGCTTCGCTCTATAACTTGCTGAAGGTCTTTGGCTGCATCGTTCAGTTTGTTGTTCTTAATCGCATCGGACGCACGATTCAGCAATGCGACGTACCCACGCGACTTTTGCAATGCAAGAGTGGCCACAATCAGAAGCACCGCAGTGGCGACAAATACTAAAACTTCATTGCGGCGTCGGATCGGACGAGGCTCAACGAGAATCTGTCCGAGCAACGCACCGATGGCTAGGCCCATGACCAGTCCGCCGATGTGCGCGCTATTGTCGATCCCAAATCCGGCCGCATTGCCGGCGAAACCGAATATCAAATTGTAACCAGCAAAACTTACTAGACTTTTCAGAGTGGGTCGCAACGCGCGCCGGTCAACCGGGAGCTTACCCAGGTAGAGCGCGGCTATCAGCGCACCCGCGATTCCGAAGACCGCACCTGAAGCGCCGACTGAAACTGTCGTCGGATTGATGAAAAGGCTCAGGATACTGCCCGCAATTCCACAAACGGTGTACATCAAGAAAAAGGCCAATCGTCCGAAGATCGGCTCGGCCAGCATGCCCAGATTCCACAGGCACCACATGTTCAAAGCGATGTGCACGATTCCACCGTGCACGTAAGTGGAGGTGAGTGCCCGCCACGGCTGCCCGCCTAAAGTGAGTGGCCCCCAATCGGCGCCCCACGCGAGCACTTGATCATTAGTGAAGCTGTTTATCGAATGCGTGCGCGAGACCATCGCCGCAAAAACCAGGACATTAATGCCCGCCAGCGCAGTCGTAAGTACCGGATGCGGAATCCGACCGCGTGGCGGAGATGCTTCTGTCGACGTTTTTTCCGGAAAGTCTGACATTCAGCGAATGTGTTCTTATTTGACGAGGAGATCCGCGTCGGTTTGCGCTTTTTGAACTTCAAGACCAGTCTTTGCAGCGAGGAACGCCAGCAGTTCAGGATCGCCCGGCGGCAAACCTTCTCGCCCACCTTCAGAAGACCAACTTCGGCCGTCCACGAACTGCATCAGAATATGGGAATCAGAATGAAATGAGCCATCCCTGTATCGACGTCCTTGCACAAGAGCAAGTCCCTTGA
Organism: Terriglobales bacterium; assembly: GCA_036265385.1. GTDB lineage: Bacteria > Acidobacteriota > Terriglobia > Terriglobales > Acidobacteriaceae > DATAPD01. The sequence goes on along the minus strand of DATAPD010000067.1, from coordinate 208,088 downwards.
TGTCGGAATACGAATATCGCTGCGATGAAAACGCGCCGTACCGCACGACATTGACATGATCTTCCATAAAGACGGTGTGCATTGGAAGCGCCAGGATGGTGGCGATCCCAATCGGTATCACCAGCCCCAACGCCATCAGCCGCAGAACTCTGGTTGAATCAAAGCCGCACTTTGCATTCGTCCAGTATCGATACAACTTCACTTCCTCGCTCCCGCCGCGTGCACTCCAAATTCCGAGGACGATATCCCAAGCCAGCGTAAGTCCCCCGAAAAGTGGCAAGAAAAACCAGATGGCTGTCTCCGGCGCGCGCTGAAAAAGTGCAACACCCTCGCGCGCAATGAAGAATCGGTTTAGCGCTAAGAGAATTCGAAAGGTCGCCCATCCACCCACTGCCATCACGACAAGTATGCCCGCGCCGACGATCCATTGCGTGTAGCGGTAACGGGTTGAGAGCTCGTCAATAGAAGCAACGTTCGCCGGAATGTCAGCTGGTTTTGTTGCCGGCCAATACTTTCTGGCGAGTGCAAATACGACCGCAACAGCAGCGGGTATGACAGCTTTTGCAATGATGCTTGAATCCACCGCTCCGCCAGGCTCCCGCACAGGAGTCTAGCAAACGCTGCTCTGTCTCCAATCGGCAAGAATGGTTCAGCTTCCAGTGAGCTTAGTCCCCTGCTGCTTCGACCGCCGGAAGTTCCTCGGCCACAGTTTTCGTCTTGATCTTCGCGCTGGTAACAAGAATGACTGACGCCACCACAATCGCGCTTCCCAGCAGAATGTAGTGGTCCACGCGCTCATGCAGCACGAGCCACCCCAGAAACACGGCGACCACTGGATTCACGTATGCATACGTCGCAACTTTCGAAGTCGGCACATGTTCGAGCAGCCAGATGTAGGCGGTGTAGCCGATCCAGGATCCACAAATTACGAGATAGATCACCGCACCGATCCCGCGCGCACTCCAGACAACACGCGAGAAATCCCCGACCGCTGCGGCGAACAGCATGTTGGCCGCGCCAGCGAAAGTCACCTGCCACGCTGTTGCGCTCAGTGCATCGTCGGCTCCCGAGGGCCACCGCTTCGACAACACGGACCCAAGCGCCCAACTAAAAGACCCAAACAGCAAGCTCAACGACCACCAGAATTCCGTGCGCCCGATGGAGTTGACTGCCTGCAGCTTGGGCCATAGCAATACACATACGCCGACAATTCCCAGACCCAAACCAGCCAACCCACGCGTTGAGATGTGATGATCGCCAAGCAGCAAAGAATCAAGAACCAGAAACCACAGCGGTGTCGCAGCGATCAAAAGTGCGGCTAGTCCCGAGGGCACATGCTGCTCTGCATAAGACAAAGTCAGATTGCCGCCCATCAAGAGAAGAATGCCCACCACGGCCATCTTCGCGAGCTGCGGCGGTGAATACCAGATGCGTCGGCCGCGGAGGGCGAGGAACGCAAGCATCAGAATGCCGGCGATTAAAAAACGAGTGCCGCACATAAAGGCCGGCGGAATGTGCTCGACAGCGATGGCAATGCCAAGGTACGTCGATCCCCAGAACAGGTAAACCAGTCCGAAGGCGACGATGACACTCCACCGATGCTGGCGTTCGGCTTCCGTCACGATGCAAGGGGAAAAGTATATGGACGAAAATCCGAGTACACGAGATGCAGAATGTTTACACCGGGATTGTCTCTCTCCTTGCAGCTCCCTAACGTATCAATTGCCGTGAATCTAAAGCTGGCAAACACGTCACTCCCACTGACATCTCATAGCTACGAAGGAGTGAACATGGCTATGAGAAAGAAATCCACCGCGACGGGTGCGCGCCGAAAAACCACGAAAAGTCCCAGGCGCTGGGTGTCAAAGGTTAAAACCGTTTCCACCTTCCCGCCGGAAGGCTTATTCACGAAAGACGCTCCGACGATTGCACGCACACTGGCGTCCAAGAAGGTCTCGCCCAAGGGAGCAGCATCCGGCATGAGGATGCTCACTTACTTCATAAACCGCGGTGGCAAAGGGCTCTCGAAGACTCGCCGCGCGGACCTTGAGCGCGCGAAGAAGCTCTTATCGAAGCGCGTTGCTGCAGAGCGCGAAGCACGCGACCGAAACAAAGCAGCCTGATTGTTGGTATTGTGGCGACGCTCGAACAATGAGCCAGCTATACTTTTCGCGACCTTCGCACTCCTGAGGCGCGCACCTGATGCCGCGAATTTCCAGAACCGTTCTTCCGCGCATCCGCAAATCGATCGAAGAACGTGGTGTGCTCGTAACCTTGGCTCGGAGTGTTCTGTTGCCCGCACATCTTGTCAGGGAATATCGCGCCTCGAGAAAGCTGCGTCATGAGCGTCCTGTAAGCGAGTTTGATCTGGCGCACGGCGTCGATACCGAAGGAGACTTCCAGGGCTGGATCTATCTCAGCGATCTTCAGATCAAATCGGCGAACTGGATTCACGGTAACAACTATGCCGCGATCGAACCCGAGCGCTTCCGTGCGCTAATGGCAGCGCTGCCGTTTCGCTTTGAAGAACTGACGTTCATCGATTACGGATCGGGAAAGGGACGCGCGCTGCTCCTGGCCTCGGAGTATCCCTTTCACAAAATCGTTGGCCTTGAGTTTTCGCCCGAGTTGCACGAAACGGCGCTCGCAAATTTACGTCACTTTAAGAGCCGCCAGCAAAAGTGCCGGGCCATCGAACCATGCCTCACCGACTTCACGGAATACGAACTCCCGCCAGAACCGCTCTTCTTGTTCTTTTTCGATCCGTGTGATGCCACGCTGTTTCAGCGAACATTGCAGAGAATTGCGCAATCAATGAAGGAAGCGCCCCGGCCAATCTACCTCGCCTATGTCGGTCCGCGCAGCTTTAGCCTTGAAACGAGGGATGGGTGCCTAAAAGCACTTATCAAAGACAATGAGCGCCAGTTCGCGGTTTATCAAGTGGAGTGACAGTAAAAACTATTGATTGCTGGCCGCTGGAGGAACGTACTGGGACGGTGGCGCCGCACCCTCACCAAAGAAGAATTGATCCATCTGCTTGACAATGACTTCCTGATCTTCGCGCCGCGCCGGGTTCAAACGATATTCATTGAGCAGCATTTTGCAGAACTCTGTCCATTGCCGCCAGGCTTCCTGGGACACGTTTTCATAGATCTTGCGGCCGAAGTCCGTATCGAAGGGTGGTTCGTCTAGGCCGGGGAGTTCTTTTTTCAATTTCGCGCAGAAAACGGTGCGATCAGGCATGCGTGCTGCTCTCCTTGAGGAAACTAAATTATCTCACGCTTGGCGGCTTCAAAGCCGCAAACACAGGAGTTGAAGAGGTGGATTAACGCGCGGCTGCGCTGAGGGCTCCGGCTTTCGAGAGCGTATCGAGATCGGGAATCGATCGCGGGGCGGTCTTAGTCTTTTCCGCGGGTTGCAATCCGTGCTCGATGGATTTCACCAGCATTTCCATAGCAAGGCCGCTGACAGGGGGAACATGGACGGTTGCAGCCATCAGGCCCTGCCGTACCCATGACTGGCCGGTCTTGGGCATGCCATCGCAACCGGTGAAAGGAACCTTAAGCCAACGTTCGCGTTCTGCGCCGGTTGTTTGTTCTTCGAATGCGCGACGCGCTCCCATGGCCATGGAATCATCTTGCGCGCCGATAATATGAACCTCGGTCTCGCGCGAGGTGGAAAGACGCAGCCACGCCGTGATCGCTTTGTAGGCGCTTGTGTCGGTCCAATGCCCCTTTAACATTCGCACTTGCAAATCGCGCGGCTTGGTCTCCATCATGCCTGCACTCCGCTGTCTTGCAGCGGACTGTTCGTTTGGCCCATGAATGTAAAGCAGGTTGCCTCCGCGTGGGGCCAGCGCGGCGAATTGACGACCTTGTATGCGCCCAATCTCCTCCTGGTCGGCGCTTATGGCAAAAACCGGAACGTGATAGCTGCGGCGAAGCTCAGCAACGTAATCGACTTCGCGATGCATCACCACCCATCCCATGCCGGCCGCTGCTGCGGCACGCGCCACTTGCGGCAAAGCGGTCGAACCGGCGGGTTCAAGAATGATCGCATCCGGATGCGCTTCGGTTGAAGACTGGATGACTTTTAAAAGTTGCTGACTCTGCGTGATGCCGTCATCGTCCGCCACCATGATGCGCACGTCCACGTTAAGACGCTGAGCAGCTTCTTTGGCAGCTACCGCCTGCTCGATCTGGTAGTCGTTCGAATCGTTCGTCAGAGAAATTAAAAACTGCAGCCGCTTCATGGACAATCTCTCCGCAGATCATAGCTCCGGATGGTCACAGAGGGCAGGTGACGAGAGTAACTTTCGCTTGATCAACGCGATTGGCTAACCAGCGCTGCCGAATGCCCGTATTTTCACACCCAGGCCGCGTCGCTCAGTCTGACTTGCGGCCATGAAGCTTGATCGAAGCCACCGCATGCGCGGCGACATTCTGGAGCTCGCGACGCTCGGGTGTCAGATCTTCCGGAGCGATAGCTGCTGCCAGCTTCGAGCCATACGCGATCTGCGGAATGGTCACGTCTTCAAAGCCCGCTTCGAACGCAAGCCTCACGTAATCGTGCATGAGTTCGGCGCCTGAGATGCACCCGACGTAGGCGCTCACGTCATTTCGAATGTGATCGGGAAGCGCAGCGAGAAGCACGATGTCGCTTACCGCGAAGTGTCCGCCGGGCTTGAGAACACGATGCATCTCCCGGAACACAGCCGGCTTGTCGGGACTGAGATTGATCACACAGTTGGAAATGATGAGATCGACGGAACTGTCATCCACGGGGAGATGCTCGATCTGCCCTTTGCGGAATTCGACATTGGTCGCTCCGAGCTTCTTCGCGTTCTCGCGAGCGCGGCCGAGCATATCGTCGGTCATGTCGACGCCGATGACGCGTCCCGCCGGCCCCACTTTATTCCAGGAGAGAAACGCGTCAAATCCGGCGCCGCTGCCCAAATCGAGCACTGTCATGCCGGGCTCAATCTCGGCGAGCGCCAGAGGGTTCCCGCAACCGAGGCCGAGATTTCCCTCACCGGCCAATGCGAGATCTTCCTGGGAATAACCGATCGCATTGGCGACAGTTTCTTTCGATCCGCAACCGCAGCCCGACTGCTCGCCCCGGGCAATAGCACCGTACTTGTCCTGCACGACTTGAAGAATTTTCGATGAATTCATGAAGGCCTCCAACGGCTAATGACTACTCTGTTTAAACATATGCTTAAGCGAATGTATGCCGATTTCGAATACATATCAACACAAATATATGCCTTCGCGAATATACTGGAGCAAGCAATGAACCTAGATGCCCTGTTTCGAGCCTTGGCGGACCGCACCCGCCTGCGCCTCCTTAACCTGATGCGTGACCAGGAAGTATGCGTCTGTTACTTCGTGGAAATCCTGCGCTTGAGTCAGCCAAAGATCTCGCGGCACCTGGCGTATTTGCGGCGCGCAGGCATCGTGGCAGCGCGGAGGCAGGGGACCTGGATGCACTACCGCATCGCGGTACCTAAGGAAGCGGCGGCCGCGAGTATACTCGACGAGGTAGTGAACGCCCTGTCGGAAGACCGCGAGATGAAGAATGATTTGGCACGTTTGGCGCGTGCCTGCTGCGCCCCGCAGCGATTCGTGAACTTGAAGGGAGCACCGGTTCCGCTCAAATCAGCATGAGCGAGTTCGTCAAATAAAACTCGGGCGCCAGTCCGATCACGAACGAGCGCCCGTTGAACGCACTTTCGAAGTCAATTCCCAGGCGAATACAACTTGCACGAGACGTGTGGGTGCCAGTTCACAAATGCCCCCTGCGGGTTCTCCTTCCACGCCCATACATGGAGCGTGTAGAACGGCGGCAGGCCGAATCGATTGGGAGCTTCGAAGTAGTGGAAGAGCTGGCCCATCAGCTGCGGTGGACCATCGGGATGAGCCTTGTTCCAAGTATCAGCGAGCACTAGAAAATCAGCCCCGATCAAATTCAGTTTCCCGTTCGCCGTTGGCTCGTAAATCATGATCGTGGGTTGTTCGGCATCGATGATGCCGTTTTGGAAAATTGTCCCATTCACGTAGTGCAACCCCATAGCGCCTGCATCGGGTCCGCTGACACATCCAAACATAAGCTGATATCCGGCGTGCTCGGCTATCTTTACGTCCTTGAATCGTTCGGTTGCATTGCGCACAACGGTAAGCAGATTGTTTACCTTATTCTCCTGGCTGACACTTCCTTCTGGCTGCGCTGTTGCGACACTGCTCAACCACACGGCAGCCACTAACGTAGCTGTGAACAGGACTCCAAGTCCTTTCATGAGAACTCCTTTTTTCCCCACAGATTTTTCGTCGGCCAGCTGGATGCCCCGGCCCGCTCGATGGAAGGCACTTTGCGATGTCGGAGTTACGAGCTCAATGGATGGCGTATCCCTGTGGCATAGAAGAATTATCCCTGCGTAAATGTCTGAAAACAGTGTGGATATCGACTGATCTCTTCCGGCCACATCTCCCCCGCTATGCTATAGTTCCTCTCAATTCTGCCGCCGGACTCTTCTGATGCGTGAGCAGACGCCGACCGAAAATCCCAAACCCTCCGGAACCACTTGGACCGAACGCGTACGCTTCGGCGACTTCGAGGTGGATTTCCGAGCCGGGGAGCTCCGCAAGAATGGTTTGAGAGTTAAACTCCACTCGCAGCCTCTGTCAGTCCTAGAGATCCTTCTTCACACACCCGGCCAGATCGTCACTCGCGAACAACTACATCAAAAGCTCTGGGGTTCCGACACCTTTGTTGACTTCGAACACGGACTCAACAAGGCCATCAATAAGCTCCGGGATGCGTTAAGTGACTCGGCAGATAATCCCCGGTACATCGAGACATTGCCCAAACGGGGATATCGATTCATCGGACCGATCGTTGTTCCCGAAAATACCCCTGCTCCGACTCCATTGCCGACGACACCCCCTGCTAAGAGGCTCTTCTCGCTGAAGGTCGCCTTTGTCATTACAGCGGTGTTCCTGGCCGCCCTCGGAGTGTGGTTTGGAATGCACTCACGTCCAGCAAGCCCAGCTGTTCCCACCCGGGTGATGTTTGCCGTACTGCCGTTTCAAAACCTGACTGGTAACAGCAACGAGGATTATTTTGCCGATGGCCTAACGGAAGAGATGATCGCGCAACTTGGACAATTGCAGCCGTCAGCTCTCGGGGTGATCGCGCGCACTTCCGCGATGCGTTACAAAAACACAAACGAGTCGGTCACGCAGATCGGGAAAGAACTTGGTGTCAACTACCTGCTCGAAGGAAGTGTGCGTCAGGCTGGCGACCGGGTACGCATCACTGCACAATTGATTCAGGCAAACGACCAGACCCACCTCTGGGCTGAGAGTTATGAAACTCCTCTCACCGACATCCTAAAGGTTCAACGAGAAATTTCCGAGCGTATCACTCATTCTCTGCGGCTCGAATTGATCCCTGCGTCAAGGAATGCCTCGACGGAACTTCGTTTCGATCCCGAGGCGTACCGGAAGTACTTGCTTGGATTAACCGAATTTCGTAAGGGAACCCGAGAGGGTCTGGAAAGCGCGATCCGCAATTTCCAGGATGCGATTGCCATCGATCCAGCTAACGCTCGTCCGTACGCTGCCTTAGCTCAGGTGTATAGCGCCTCAGTGCCGTACTACAGAGCACCTTCGGAGGCGGGTCCGTTGGTGAAACAAGCAGCGCAGAAGGCAATCCAACTAGATCCGGCCCTCGCGTCTGCGCACGTCACCCTCGGCGATGCATATTTGTTTTTTGATTGGAACTGGGCCGGGGCCGATGTGGAATACCGCCGTGCGCTCGACCTAAATCCAAACTCACCGGATGCCCAGTTAGGATATTCCAACTACTTGTCAACTCAGGGGCGACATAACGAAGCTGTATCCCACGCGCGCCAGGCATACCTGTTTGATCCGATGGCAGTCGAAAGCCGTAACGAGGCCCTCTGGATTCACTATTTCTCAGGACAACTCCACGAAACCATCGAGCAGGCAAACAAAACCATTGAATTGGAACCGCAGGCTGGCCTTCCCTATGCTTTGCGCGCCCTCGCCGAAGCTGACCTGGGACAGCGGACTGAAGCATTGCATTCCGCCGGGCAAGCCGAACAATTTTCCGAGGACAGTCCTAGCGTCCTCGCGACCGCCGCATCGGCGATAGCTCGCGCAGGGCAACACGAAAAGGCGAAGCAATTGTTGAATCATGCACTGGACCTGGCACAAAGCCGTTATGTGTGCCGCTTCCTCGTTGCCGGTGCCTACAACGATCTTGGCGAAACGGAACAGGCCATCTCTTCTCTGGAACTAGCCTATCGTCAACACTCAACTTGACTGCCGTGGATCGGGGTGGATCCCCGAATGAATCCGCTGCGGAAAGATCCAAGATTCCAGAATCTCATCCACCGTGTGGGGCTTGCCAGCTGAGTCTTCGTAATGTGGTGGGCCCACCAGGATTTGAACCTGGAACCAACAGATTATGAGTCTGCTGCTCTAACCGTTGAGCTATGGGCCCTTTCAGGCATTGTATGGCGGGAGGGGAGGAAGCTCAAAACGCGAGACTGCCGAGTCTTTTAGTTACGCCAACAATTTCAGAAATTCATTGTGCAAATCCACATCTGTAGATGCGGGGATGAGGTCCGGTGCTCGATTGATGACGCCTTGGATTGCCATCAACAGAATGTTCGCGCACTGAATAAGTAACTTTCACGAAGCACGTTAGTAACGTTGCTGCGGAAGCTGTCGCGCATTAAGATGATTCGGATTTCGCAGGTGTGGAGCGATGTCCCCCTTCCCTATCCTCCGCCGCTGGCCTCGACACCCCGTCGATCTGCCTGTTTCCGTAACATTGATGAATGGACCGAACGCGATCCGTGTCTCCGGACGCGTGAGTGAAATCAGTGATGGCGGCATGGCATTGTATGCCGGAGTGCAGATGCGGGCTGGAGATTCGGTCAAAGTCGAATTCCAAACGCCGGGCCAGACGCAGGTCGAAGGCGTCGTGCGCAGCAAGGCCGGATGCTCCTTCGGCATCGAGTTCGTGGCGCCCCTCTCGGGCGAGCAGCGAGCGCCTCTTCGCACCCAAACCGCCAAATCGGGCTCCGGCCGCAGCCAGGCTGAGTTCATTTCCTTGCTTCGCCGTAAGGAGCAGGAAATTCAGAGATTGCGGACAGAAATCGAGATTCTGCAGACCCTCGCCAAACGCGGACGACTCTAAAGAAACCTCTCCGAGATACCCGAAGTTCCCGGTTACGAAAGTTTGGCTCGAACATCGGTTACTCCTTCAATTTGTGTAGGTTAGCTGGTTCAATGAAGGAGTTCTCACTGTTCCTTCCCGAACGGGCGAGAGAGCAGCAAGGTGAGGTGTATTCCGTCGTGTCCACGCATCCGCACACCTGGCGACGAATGAACGGGATGGCGCGTGCCTTCATCAGCGCCGTCGTGGTAGCAGGAATCTGCGTCCTGGTTTATGCGTGCCTTAAAGGCGAGAGTACGAATGCTTTTCGGTTTATCTGCTTTTTAACCGTAGCCATGGTGGCATCGCGGATGAAAGTGAATCTGCCCGGGATTACGGGCACGATGTCAGTAAATTTTCTTTTCATCCTGGTGGGCATCCTCGAGCTGAGCTTTTCGGAGACCATGGCGCTGGGATGTGCGGCAGTGCTCGTGCAGTGCTTGTACCGCGACCGGCCTTCTCCGCTGCAAGTTGTATTCAACATCTGCGCCACGGCGCTGGCGATTTCGGCTTCGTACACGCTGTACCATCTGGCCATCTTCCATGGGAAGTTGAGCAACCCTTCTCTGCTGTTGGTGCTCGCAGCGTGCACATTCTTCGCCGCGAACACGATTCCTGTTGCAACCGTAATCGCGCTCACAGAGCACAAATCGCTTCGAAAAATCTGGCAGGAATGTTACGTCTGGAGCTTCCCCTATTACCTGGTCGGAGCCGGAATTGCTGGATTGATGAGCTGGGTCAACTTGCTTCTTGATTGGCAAAGTTCCCTGTTGGTCTTACCCGTTGTGTACCTGATCTACCGTTCTTATCGTCTGTACCTGGGCCGACTGGAAGATGAAAAGCGTCACGTTGAGGAAATCGCCGACCTGCACATGCGAACGATCGAAGCGCTGGCGCTAGCGATCGAAGCCAAGGACCACACGACGCACGATCACCTGCAGCGCGTGCGCTTGTATGCGGTCGAAGTCGCTAAAGAATTGAAAATCTCGCCTGCCGAGATGGAAGCACTCCAGGCAGCGGCCCTCCTGCATGACATCGGTAAACTCGCCATCCCTGAACACATCATCTCGAAGCCCGGAAAGCTAACGCCGGAAGAGTTCGAGAAGATGAAGATTCACCCGGTGGTGGGTGCGGAAATCCTAGAGCGAGTCCGCTTCCCCTACCCGGTGGTACCGATAGTTCGAGCTCACCACGAAAAATTCGATGGATCAGGCTATCCCTTCGGCTTAAAAGGCAACCAGATTCCGATTGGAGCCCGAATCCTCACGGCCGTCGATTTCCTGGATGCGATGGCCTCCGATCGCCAATACCGGCGTGCTCTGCCGATGCCAGAGGTTATGACGCGACTGGAGCAGGAGTCCGGCAAAGCATTCGATCCGAATGTCGTAGCCGTGCTTCGAAGACGCTACCTCGAATTGGAACGGCGAGTGACCGCGACCGCATTGGAAAATCCGTGGTCAAAGCTCTCAACGGACGTGAAGGTCGACGTGGATGTAGAGCCGGCAGCCGGGTATGCGAAAACGATTTCGTCCGAAGCGCCCGAAGCGGGATTCCTTTCCTCGATTGCCTCGGCGAGACAAGAAGCGCAAACGCTCTTCGAGTTGAGCCAGGATCTCGGTGCATCGCTCAGCTTGGGCGAAACATTGTCAGTTTTTTCGGTCAAGCTGCGTCGCCTGGTTCCCTACGATGCGATTGCAATTTATGTTCTGCGCAACAATGAGCTTCTACCCGAGTACGTGAGCGGAGATAATTTCCGGTTATTCGCCTCGCTGCGAATTCCGTTAGGACAAGGGTTGTCTGGCTGGGTCGCGAACAACAAGAAGCCGATTGTGAACGGAAATCCGTCGGTCGAGCCTGGATACCTGAATGATCCGAGCAAGTTCAGCACCCTGCGTTCCGCGTTAGCTGTGCCATTGGAGGGAACTGCGGGAGTTGTTGGAGTACTGGCGTTGTACAACGCGGATAAAGACGCGTTTACTGCCGACCACCTGCGCGTGCTGCTCGCAGTCAGTCCGAAAATGGCGCTGGCCATCGAAAACGCCCTCAAATATCAGCAGGCGGAAAGCTCGGCTGTCACGGATTACCTTACCGGTCTCCCGAACGCACGATCACTGTTCCTGCAACTCGACCGCGAACTTGCCCGTTGCAAACGCGATAACTCGCTGCTGACTGTTATGGTCTGCGACATGGATGGATTTAAGCAGATCAACGACCGCTTCGGCCACCTTGAAGGAAATCGGGTGCTGCGTCTCTTCGCGCATTCCTTGAAAGAAACGTGCCGCGAATACGACTATGTAGCCCGCATGGGCGGTGATGAGTTCGTGCTGATCGCGCCTGGGCTGCACTCGGAAGACGCGAAGAACAAAGCCGAACAGCTACGCAGCCTTGTCAAACAGGTGGGCCATGAGGTTTGTGGCGAAGATTTCCTCTCTTTGAGTGTGGGCCGCGCTGCCTATCCGGAAGATGGCGCAGATGCCGAGGGGCTTCTCGCGGAAGCCGATCGCCGCATGTACAGCGAGAAACAGCGCAACCGTCCGGAGCAAAAGAATCGCCGGATGTATCCGCGATTGAAGGGGAGGCTGACAATCGAACTGCATCCAGAAACATTGCAGGGACCGATTCTTGCCAACCTCGTCGATATCAGCCTTGGCGGCTGCTATATCGAGACGACGGCTATCCTGCGCCCCGATTCGAAAATGAAAATGGTCTTCTCGATCGATGATGGTAAACACGCGGCCACCGGGACTGTGCTGCGCATGGATCCCGGTCGCGGTATCGCCGTGCAGTTCAAGGAAGGCAATCGCGAGCAGCGGGAAGAATTGCAGCGCATCGTCGAATACGTCGATCGAACGACGAAAAACTACGACAATTACTATCTCTCCAGAGTGTTATCGAAATAGAGCGGTTTTTACTTGCGGCCGGGGTGGAATTCGCCGCGCGTGGAAAATTGCGAAAAAGGCCATTCGTGGCTTTTCTTGGCAGAACTGACAGCAGTGGCCGCCACGCTCGATTGAGGAACTCCCCAATCAGCAGGTGGCTCAGCCAGACCCCAAACATTGCCAGACTCGTCCAGAGCAACTCCTACAAGGTAGAACTTGCCGTCCGCGCCGATGGGACAACAATTGGCCACTCGCCCCGTCACCCGATGACCTCCGGGAAGCTTTTCCAGCCGGACAGCTGTTCCCGGTTCCAACGCGCGATTCAAGCGAACACCGCATCCTTGTGGGTTTACAACCAGCGTGCGAGCGGGTCCCGAAAAGGATAAAGCTGGATCAATGCTGGTCACAACCAAAGGAATTTCATGCCGAACTCGCGTGCTACGGCGTTGGACCTCGTATGGTGATGCAGTCGTAGACATAATCTCCACTGCAAATTCTACGACCGTGAGGCGCGGACCGACGCAGGTACTGCAGTGTTTTGAGAAACGAAAGTAATCAACGAGTGCTCGTCAGGAGGCCATCGGGCCGATACTTGACGTTGTGTCGGCCGGGCGAATCTGGATCAGCGGCATGGTCGGGACCGACTGACCTTGCCGCCGAAGCATGTTTGCACTTGGAATCCCTGTCCGTCGGAAGGATTTCTCGCAATCTGCCGTCGAAGGGCCTCGCATGTTGCCTTCCATGTATGCGAGCCCGGGGCAGCGGGAACACGCCCCGGCGTGGGCGCACGTGGAACAGACAGGCAAGTCGCGGACGCTGATGCTCCGGACTTCCTTGAGTTGTGGCGAGTTCCACCAGATATCGGAAAACTTTTGACGTCGCACGTTCCCGCTCGGAAGAGGAAATTGCACACAGGGATAAACATCCCCGTAAGGGGAGATATAGGCGAGAGTGTGTCCAGCACTGCAAGAGTAGGCATCGAGATCGTCCTCCTGAACGGGCTTCGGAGGCGCGCAGAACTCATCGACATTCCCTACCAGCTTCTCTATTTGGAAGACCTGTGCCAATTGCTCCCCTGGAATTCGCAGTGAAAGCAGCGACATATCGCCATCAATCTTCGGTGTGATCGTCGGATCGAGCGTATAGATCACTCCGAGTTCGTCCGCCAACGCGTGAACTCCGGTGTGGTCTCCCATATTCCATTTCATCAACACATTCGCAATCGTAACCCGCAGACCTTGGGACTTCAGGAAGCGGATCGCTCGAATCGTCTTCTCGAACGAGCCAGGAAGTTTCGTAATCGCATCGTGTACTTCGGCGCGATGGGAGTACACGCTGATCTGAACACCATCAACGGCGAGTTCACGCAGGCGACGCGCTTCAGCTTCGCGAATCATCACCGCATTGGTCTTGATCTTGACGTTGAACTGAAGCTTGCGGGCGTACGCCACCAGATCTAGGAAATCGCGGCGCAGGAAAACCTCTCCGCCACTGAAAGTGAGAATGAAAACGCCCGCTTCCGCGAGCTGATCCAGCAGGTCTTTTATCTCAGCTGTCGTCATCTCTCCGTTATCATCGTGATCGAGATAACAGTGCACACACCGCTCATTACAACGGTACGTAACATCGAGGTGCGCCGACATAGGTATCCCTAGCAATTGCGCGCGAGATGCCATCTCTTGCATCAGGCTCATTAGGAAGACTCCGGACGAGTGGCGGCAGAGATTGGGTGGTCTGAAACAAGCAGAATGCCGTGACGGCAGAGTTCGTAAGCGAACTCTTCTGAATCCTGCTGAGCAACAGCGGGGTCTACATCAAAAGAAGGCACTACATGATCGCGCACAATTTCATCGAGAGTAGTGTTGCCGTCGGCAGCCTGCCAAATAACCGTAGCGACTTCATTGAGCGTGAAAAATGTCGAATCCAATGGCGACATGATCATCATTTCGCCACCAAGCAGGCGAGCAGCGATCTGCGAGCTTCGCGCAAGGTACTTTGAACTCATTCCATTTGTCCCCGGTTCAGTGAATCATATCCCACACGCGCTCATCCGGATAGAAGGTAAGCAAACGCACAGGAACCTGCTCCACAAACCTGCAAGCTGAGTCGAAGACAGCCGAAACCAGACCTGGATCTTCTGCGAAAAAAAGGATGTTGCGCAGTACCCGCTGCAACGCTTCGGCGGAATCGATGGCATCGATGCGGTTCTCCGGACCTTGCGCCAGCAAGTAGACCGCTTCAATTGGAGCGGTCTCGTTCACGCCAAGTCGTGCCAACTCTCCTGCGAACGGTGTGCCACACGCAAAAAACTGCCTGCCTTCGCCGCGAATGTAGGAGATTTCATCCGTGAGCAGCGTGGCGTCGCGGGGAGCAAGCCCCGAGATCGTAGTCTTCCCCGCGCCAGAAAGTCCGGAAAAAATGAATGCCTTGCCATTGCGAATAGCGCTCGCGGCATGCAGAAGAAATCCGCCCTCACGTGCGAGCAACAAGCCATGCAAGATCCGAAGAACCGTATCTATGGCGTATGGCGTTGCGGCCTGGCGTATCCACCCCGAGCGGGTTTCAGGGTTGAATTCAGCCGAAAAATCTCCGCGCTCCATAATCCACCGGCCGTTGCGGACGCGAACTTTTACGTCATCGTCCGGACTCAGATTTTGGTCGCCGGTCAGTTGCAACTCAAGGGTGATATCCGCTTCGTCTCCAATGTTGAGAAACTCTCCGTACCGATCCACGAGAAGCGTCTGATATTTGGGGTTTTCGACAATAATCCGGATGGGCAGTTGGCCGATGTTGATCACTAGCTCGCGGGTTCTGGACTCGGCTCGTGCCAATGTGCTCATGAATTCAAAAATGATTCAGTCTGAGACAGCTAGGAGTTCACCTTGACCTTCGCTTCCTTCTGCTTGCCACTGAAGGTAAAGCGATCGCAACAAGGCGGAGTGATACATCAACCAGCCCGCAAACCGGGTAAAGTGGCCGAGCCGCCGAGATATCGCGCACCTGCGTCCCCCGCGCTCGACAGAGATCACGCGTCCAAGAAATGTGCGATCTTGCTCAGGATCGCACCCACCCATCGAGTCACCGCGCGTGGTGAAGCGCGCACGTGTTTCATCGATTGCAACCAAACGGTGCACGAAGAGCGAGTCCCCTCTGCAGAAAAGCACGATATCCCCAACGCGGAACTCCGCGGGGGCAGCCCGTTCGATCTCCAGGAGGTCGCCGGGAAGCAGGGTCGGAAGCATGCTCACGCCGCCCGCACGAAAGCGAATCGCCCCGTTTAAGGCGAGCCCTCGCATCGCTAATTGGAACTTGGTCTGCCCGGTAGCGGGATCGGGGGAACGCATCGTCTCCAAATTTAGGAACTCTTGCGCCCGCCAGCTTTACAGTTGGGCGAAATGCCTGGCGCTGTCTTACCACAAGCGAGCGCCGTGGTTTCGAACACTCGCTCAAACCGGAATGCGGGTTTGCTATAGGGCTTCTTGGCGGCAGGACGAGATTCGACCACCCGCGCTTCAGTGCTCTTCTCTTGTGAATCCATAACTTCGATCGTGTGCTCAAGATGAGGCGCACACGCAATATTCATCGGAGTGTACTACAGAGGTTGTCGGGTTTCCACCTGTGTAACTGGCCCTCGCCACAACCAATGTTCGCGATGGTCGTTCAGTAGAAAGACAGCGTACCTGAAATGCGTGCCCGTCGAAGTGTCCAGGAGAGAGTCAGGAGACTGAGAGGCAACAAGATAGATGCGAACATGCTCATCGTGATGATATATGGCGAAAGCTCATGCCAACTCGCGCCTTCGAGCAGAGCTCGTCGCATCGCATCAAGCAGGGACGTGATCGGAACCAGCGTTGCAATTTTCTGAAGGGGCCGAGGCAAACTGGACACGGGAAAGATTGTTCCCGTCAGAAACCAGAGTGCCGAACCAAGCAGCCATACCGCCGCCGAGCCTCTTTGAATTGCAACCTGAATGGCAGCCGCGAAGATGCCCAGCGCTGTCGCAACCATCATCACGAACAAGAAGATCACGACACAGCCGAGCAGGTTTGCGCGAACGGGAGCGTGGAACAAAATCAAACCGACTCCCATATAAAGGAAGAATTGCGCGAGATTGCGCCCCAAGGCGGAGACAGAGCTCAAAAATACAAGTACCGCGGGTGGCGTGGGTGTGGTCATCAGAACTTCGAGCGTGCCCGTATGTTGTGCTTCCTGGATGGTGGAGAGAAACGAATTCACGCTCATCATCAGAAACGTGTATAAACCGGTGCCGACAAGCAGAAATCCGAAATAATCGATTCCGTTAGGACGAAACCCGGGACCGATGGCTCGCGCGAGATAGAAGAATGAACCCAGTTCGACAAGGGTTCCCGCCGCCATCACCGCGAAACCGCTGCGATAACGGATCGCTGTCAGCCAGTCGCGACGGAACACGGCGAGCATCTTGTCGAAAAAAGACGTCATCGGGACGCCTCTTTCAGTTCCATTGCAAGCGTGTCGTCGGCTTCGCCCGTCGATCGGAAGTAGAAATCGCGCAGCTCGTGATGAGTCTTCCCGGCGAGTTCAGTCCGCCCTGCGATGCGCCCACGTGCGAGCACGGCGACTTCACTACCTACCGTCAGCGCTTCATTGAAATTGTGCGAAGCGATCAGGATGGTTCGGTCGCTCGTGGAGAGTGTGGAGATGAGGGTCCATAGATGGGCCGCTGCTGCCGGATCGAGGCTGCGAGTCGGCTCGTCCAGAAGCAGGATCGGAGGATCTTTCATCAGCGCGCGGGCCAGGCCAAGCCGCTGATACATCCCGCTCGAGAACTTCATAACCAGGGTATCTTGGGAATCGCTTAAACCAACCGCAGCGAGTAGTTCGTCGATCCGGGATGCTCGCCGCGAACGGGGAACATTGTCGAGCGTGGCAAAAAAATCCAAGTTTTCGCGGGCCGAGAGCCGGGGAAAGAAAGAGCGCTCGTTGGCTACAGCGAAGCTGACCCGCGCACGCACGCGACCGGATTCACTACCCGTGTCGAAGCCATCTACCACCACGCGGCCTTGATCGGGCAGAAGCACCGTCGAGATGAGCTTGAGTGTCGTGGTTTTGCCGCTTCCGTTAGGCCCCAGCAGAACAAAGACTTTTCCCGGGGAAACAGTCAGCGAGACCTGATTCAACGCGAAGGTCTCCCCGGCGCGCTCACGCCCGAACCAGTTGAACAATGCCGGACGATGGCGAAAAATCTTGTCGACGGACTCCAGTTGGATGCTCAAGGGAACGTTACGAAGCCACTGTATTATAGAGAGCCTTCGACGACCATCATCACTTATGCCGCAGGTAAGCTTGCCAGCCGAAAACGCGTCGACTCAGGAAGCTTCGAGCTTCGGTGATCGCCGTGAATTTGCGCTCCTATTGGCGTGCTGCGCGCTAGATAGCAACGTTGCGAATAGGGGAATAATCAGCTCCCTTCTGAACCAAACCCTCGATTGGGAAAGGTTTTACGAACTCGCCTCATTTCATAATGTCGAACCACTGGCTTACTCGCAGCTGCTGACTCACAGCGATCAGTTACCGGAAGAAGCCGTGCGCAAGCTCGAGCGAGACTCCACCCGCCATGCCCAGCGCGCTCTTTTACTAACGCGGGAGTTGCTCAGGATTCTTCGCGCGCTTGCCGCCAAGCAGGTCGCGGGGATTCCATTCAAGGGTCCTGCGCTGGCACAGACCGCATACGGCGATGTGTCCCTGCGTCAGTTTTCTGATCTGGATGTGTTGATTCGACCGCACGATTGCAAGGCGGCAGCGGACGCAATCGCAAGTCTGGGGTATCAACCCTCGTCCGAACTCAGGTCAGAAATCGAAAGCGAGTGGATACGTACAGGATATGAGCGCAGTTTCGATGGCCCTTTAGGAAAGAACGTGCTTGAGTTGCAATGGCGCTTGCTGCCGCGCTTCTATGCCGTGGACATCGAGGTGGAAGAATTCGCGTCGCGGGCATCGAAAATTGATCTATGCGGAGAGAAGGTAAAAATGCTTTCCAGTGAAGACCAACTCCTCGCGTTGTCCATTCACGCTTCGAAACATGCCTGGATGCGGCTCGGCTGGATCAGCGACATTGCGCGGATCGCCGCTACTACTCCACTCGACTTTGCATTGGCCCACGAACGGGCTCGCGAATTGGGGGTTATTCGCATCGTGGCGATGAGTCTCTGGCTCGCGAATGGCCTGCTAGGTTGCACGATTCCGAAAGAGTTCGTGGATACTGTTGCTGATCAGGAGACTCGAAAGATTGGCGACGTTGTGCAGGGGATCGTGCTACAAGGAACGGATTATCCGACCGAGACCACTGCATATTTCCGGCTGATGATTGCATTGCGAGAGCGCCGAAGTGACCGCGCAAAGTTCATGTGGCGTTTGCTTACAACACCCAGCCAAAGCGAGTGGGAAGCAGTAGAGTTGCCAAAAATGCTTTTTCCCTTGTATCGCGTTGTAAGGTTAGGACGGCTGCTGGGGCGCACGGTTGGGGTTTAGTCTCGGGCTTCAGCAATCTTCTATGACCTGCGAGCATTCGCACGGGCACGACTAAGCCCGGCGCGAAGCCCTTTTTTAACGGCACGGCCGTAACCGGCTGCATTCATGGCGGACATCACTGCGGCTGCGATGCCACCGGGAGTGGCTGCTTCTTCCAGAAGTTCGTCGAGCGAACTCGTGGTCTTTCTCCATGCCAAAATCCCATCGGCAAGAGCATGGGCGGCGGCAGTGAGAGCCGTTTTCCGATCGAGACCGATGCGGACGGCTGCATCGGCGAGTGCCGCCACCGCGTGGTAACCATGACTGGAAGAGTAGGTCACGGTAAAGGCATCGAACTTTTCTTCAGGAACTTCGAGCACCGATCCGAATCGAGAAAAAACTGAGCTGACTTTAGCCCGTTCTTTTCGGGAAAGTTCGCGGCTGAAAACAAGCGCAGTCAATCCGTTTCCAGTGCGGCACGCCGGACTTGGCATCGCCCGGGCCCACTGGACCTGACGGGGAACATAACTAAAAAGTTTTGCGAGTGGAATTCCCGCCGCCAGGCTTAGGGCAAGCAGAGGACGGACGTTCTTCCCCGAAGCCTCCAGCGAGTCGCGCACCTTCAGCAACAAATCGCCTACGGAATCCGGACGCACAGCAATGATGAGTAAGTCTGCCTTCGCGACTGCTCGCTCGAGGCCAGGCTCCGCGATCACTCCGAACTCCTTTTTCAGCTTTTTGAGTTTCGAAAGATTGCGATCGTGAACCACGAGGGGCTTGCGATATCCCGCCAACCGCAGTCCAGCAATCATGGCCGACGTGATTCGGCCACCGCCGAGGAATACGATTGAGTTTCGAGGCATCTCAGTCGGCAGTGCCGCCGCCATCGACAATCAGCGCGGCTCCCGTCATGAACGAGGAATCGTCCGAGGCGAGAAACAACACAGCCTTTGCAATTTCATCGGCCGTGCCGACCCGGCCGAGCGGGCGATTCGCGCATCCCGCAATGTAATCGTCCCACTTCAAGCCGCGGAACTTGGCGTCTTCCGGAAGCATCGGCGTCTCAACATCTCCCGGACAAACACAATTCACTCGAATGCCCTGGCGGCCATGATCCACGGCCATGGCCTTGGTCAGGAGCACGACGCCACCTTTCGAGGCGCAATATGCGACCGCCTTGTCGCCTCCCACAATGCCCCATCCGGAACTGTTGTTGATGATGACGCCGCTCTTCTGGGCGATCATGCCGGGCAGCGCATACTTCGACATCAGGAACGTGCCCTTCAGATTAATGTCGATCTGCTCGTCCCATTCTTCTTCGGTGCATTCAAGAGTGTCATGCGCATAGAACACACCCGCATTATTGAAAAGAATATCGAGACGCCCGAAAGACTTCATGGTTTCATTCACGGCGCGTTCGCATTCCCCTGCCCGGCGGACATCGGTGCGAATGAAGATTGCCTTTCCGCCATCTTCTAGGATGCGCACAGTGATCGCATGGCCGCGCCTTTCATTGCGTCCTGTAATCGCGACGGCCGCGCCTTCTTTAGCGAAGAGGAGAGCCGTGGCTTCTCCGATGCCAGAGGTACCACCAGTAATGAGAGCGACTTTATTCGAAAGGCGCATAGTTTTGAGGCATCGGCTCCCGAGCTTAATGACTGAATGCTGAATGCTGAGTGCTGAATGCCAAGTACTTATCGACTCGCCAATCCTCCGGCGATTTCGGCTCCGTCAATTGTATAAACGTGACCCGTGATGTAAGCCGCATCGTCTGAAGCCAGGAACGCAAAGAGCGCCGCGATTTCTTCGGGCTGAGCATGGCGCTTGAGTGGAATCTTGGCATTCACCTCGGCAAACATTTCGTCCGTGTATTCGGCGCGCTGCATCGGAGTCATGACATATCCAGGGGCAACGGCGCAGACTCGGACTTTCGGGGCGAGTTCAATCGCCATCGATTTCGTCAGTTCGATCACGCCGGCTTTGGTCGCATTGTAGTCCGCATAATAAGGCTGACCGACAAGGCCGTTGGTCGAAGCCGTCTGCAGAATGACTCCGCTTCCCTGCTCCCACATGTGCTTCGCCGCTGTCTGCGCCATAAAAAAGACGCCAGTCAGGTTCACAGCCATGACCTTGTCCCACTCATCAGGGGTGATGTCGAGAAAATTGTGACGGATGCTGATGCCAGCATTGTTGACAAGGACGTCCAGGCCGCCCATTGTGCGAATTGCTTCTGCAATGGCGGCTTGAACCTGCTGCAGGTTAGAAACATCCCCCGTGAGAGTGGCCGCGAGAGCCGGCTGTTCCTTCTGAATCGCCTGATTGGCTTGAGCGTTCCGGTCGAGCACGCAAACGACCGAGCCTTCTTCGAGAAAGCGCTTGACGGTGGCAGCACCAATCCCGCTGGCGCCTCCGGTGATAAGAACACGTTTGTTTTTGAGGCCGCGCATGAGGGGGGAATTATAAAGCGGACGACCCGTCACGGGTCACAAGGAAACAATAGCGCTCCCGTGTTCCTGAGGACTGTCACCAGTCATCCTTCTCTAGATCGGCATTTGTCCTTTGAATAAATAAATCAGATCGATGATCAAAATGATCACCACCATCAACTCAAGCACGAAAGCGCGGCTCTGGTGGAATTGGTCAACCATGAAGCGATAGAGTTCTTCGGCAGTCTGCAGCTTCTGGTTAACGAGGGTTTTGTAATCGGTCACGCCAACCTTCGCCGCCGCCAGTTTGTAGAGACGGGCAGAGAACATGTCGCTCAAAAATTTGATGGCGTTATCGGCGCGCTCCGTGAGTTCGTTCACATCCAGCCAGACGGTATGCAACCGATTGGCCTCGCGAGCTGTGCGCCAGCGCTTCAGGATCCCGCCTCCGCCGTTCTCCATGAAGTCGTACACGCCGGTAAGCTCTTTCGTTAGCAATTCGTCGTAGTGCCGGAATTCGAGTAACTGAGAGTTGGCGTATTCAAGAAGCTGGATGACCGTTTCGGCCCCAGCATTGGTGTCATAGATGAAAGCGCCATTCCATCCGATCACAGCAAGATCGTTCGGATAGTATGAAATCCTGCCCTGCAAAATTTCCGATCGTTCACCTTCAGAAAGTTGGTTGGTTTCTCCCCGAACAATTTGTGCAACCTGGTCTCCATGCTCGACAAGCAGACGCGCCGTTGACGGATTCGAAGCCATCTGGCGAACGTGGAAGATGAAGTAGTCCTCGTGAAGCCAATTCTCGTAACGCTTCACCAAGGCCGGAGCAGCCCGTTCCAGTTTCGACTTTACGATTTTCGAAGCAAGGCTGGTGAAGTCCGTGTCCCAAACCCAACGGCTGGAGAGGCGCACGAGCGTATCCCAGTCCCCAGTAAAAGGAAGCTCAAGAACAACGCTCAGCACTCCGTAATCGTAAAACTTGATTTGAGCGTCGAGCCGTTCCCCGGTCTCGAGGACCACCGGGTCTACGGGTTCAACCACAGGCGGCCGCTGGTACTGCACGTATCCGGGCGCCGGGTGCTTAAAGCTCGCCCCCGCGGTCCGAGCGCCGAAAATCCGCCGGAGTTCATCGAGGTTGATCTCCTCGCAGACGTCGAACTGAATGAGAACGAGAACCGACCCCTGCAGCGCCGTTTCTGGGGTGCTGGGAGTTGAATCCTGTGGCTTTTGGGCTATGAGAGTTGTTGCTTCCATGACGATCACCAGAGCCTCAAGGTTGGTACAGTCCGGGCCGTGGCAGGGGCCTTTTGAGGCTACATACATATTGTCCCAGAAAACGAGAGGGCTGGGCAGTGCCCGTATCTCATTGAAACGAAGAAGTTAACCGTGAGATCGATGAATAAAAGCCCACGCCAGGGCCCCCATCGCAGCTACACCAGCCATCCCCCAACCCGCCCGTCTCATAGAGCTCCGAACCGCTTCCTCTTGCCGTAAAACACTGGGCCGTTCCGGGTACTCGGTCGAAATTGCGGTTCCCAGCTGGCGCAGTCCCATCTGGATAACCTCAGCAATATGGAGGGCACGGCGGCTGGTCTCCTGGGCGATCTGCTCGCGGCAGCTGAATCCGTTCGAGATGATCAGGGTTTCGGGACTCGCATCGCGCACTGCCGGAAGCAGCTCGAGATTCCCGATCGAACGGGAAACGTCATATTTTTCGTTCTCAAAACCAAAAGCGCCCGCCATTCCACAACAACCCGGTGCCGGAGCATAGAAATCCAGCCCAAGGCGGCGCCATAAAGCTTCCTCCGAGTCCATCTTCATCAGCGATTTCTGATGACAGTGTCCATGAACGAGGGCCTTTCGCCGGATTTGCGGCAGTTGGAAATTCTTCGCGTACTTCTCCAGAAACTCACTAAGAACGAACGTCTGCTTTGCGAGCGCTTGGGCGCGATCGTCGGTCGGAAACAGGTTGACCAGTTCGTCCCGAAAAACGGACACGCAGCTTGGCTCAAGACCAACAACCGGAATTCCCGCTTCTATCTCTGGCAGCAAAGCGTCAAGAATCTCCAGTAATTGTTCCTCGGCGCGGTCGAGCATGCCGATGTCGTACAACGGACGTCCGCAGCAGAGATTGCCTTCCGGCAGCAGAACGTGAAAGCCAGCCGCTTCGAGAACTTCTACGGCAGCCTGAGCGGTCTCAGGACGAAAGTAGTTGTTGAACGTGTCTGGCCACAACACGACTGCCTTGCGGCCCATGTTCTTGGGTTTTCGCCTTGCGAACCATGACTTGAAAGTCTGCGGAGCAACTGCTGGAATCCGGCGTTGCTGCGGAATGTCGCCCAGAAATTTGGCAATTTGGCTAAACGGGGGCAGCTGCGTGGCGAGGTTCACAAATCCGGGAACGTGCGATGCAACTCGCGCGAACAGATCAATATTGCCAAACACAAATTCGTTGGGTGGCCGCAGGCGTCCTTCGTAGTAGTGCGAGAGGAACTCCGCTTTGTAAGTCGCAACATCGACCCCAACGGGACAGTCGCTCTTACATCCTTTACAAGCCAGGCACAGATCAAGCGACTCCTTGATGGCTTCGTCACGCCAACCCCCGTGAACAACGTCGCCGCGCGTCATCTCCCAGAGAAGATGAGCCCGCCCGCGAGTCGAATGCTCTTCCTCTCGGGTCACGCGGAAACTCGGACACATCACACCGCCCTCATATCGGCGGCATTTGCCCACCCCGACACACCGTAGAGTGGCGCGTTCAAAATCTCCGTGATCCTCCGGGAACTGGAAGTGTGTGGCTGGCCGCCAGGGATCATAGTCAGCGCCGAGCCGAAGGTTTTCATCAAGCCGGTACGGTTCGACCACTTTTCCGGGGTTCATTTTCCAGTCGGGATCCCAGATCGCCTTGAACTCCCGGAACGCCTCGACCAGTTCCGGACCGAACATGCGCGGAAGCAGCTCAGCGCGCGCTTGTCCATCGCCGTGCTCACCTGAAAGAGATCCGCCATAGCTCACGACGAGGTCTGCAGCTTCTTCCATGAAGTGGCGAAACTTCCGAACGCCTTCCGACGATTCAAGGTCGAAGTCGATGCGGTTGTGCACGCAGGCGTGGCCGAAGTGTCCGTAGAACGAGCCCTCATACGAATAGTCGTGCATCAGCTTGCGAAGGTCGCGCAGATATCCGCCAAGCTTTTCGGGAGAGACGGAAGAATCCTCCCAGCCCTCCCAGCGCAGTGGAGCGCCAGGCGCATGAGACGTAACGCCAAGACTGGACTCGCGTACATCCCATACGCACTTCGCCTGAGCGGGATCGGCAAGCAAGCGCATGTTTGGAGGCGCCGCAAAACGTCCAAGTTCCTCCATCAATCGCGCTGCTTGGGCTTCCGCCTCGCCCTTCGTGTTCGCGCCGAATTCCACCAGCAGCCAACCGTTTCCTTCTGGTAGAAGCGCGAGTCCCTTGGAATTGATCCCTCGCCGGCGAGTTGCGGTGACCAGCACATCATCGAAGCCCTCGAGTCCAATGGGCTTGTGGGACATGACGAGCGGCACGTTATCCGCACACTGAAAGATGTCGGGCCACGCAAGCACGAGCAGCACGCGCTCAGGAGGACTCTCCACGAGAAGACAGGTGGCCTCAAGCACTGTGGCACAAGTGCCTTCAGCGCCGACCAGGGCGCGCGCTACGTGAAATCCATTCTCTGGAAGAAGAAAATTCAGGTTGTATCCCGAGACGCGGCGCGGAATATTCGGAAACTTCTGCCGCACCAGGTCTCCATACTTGGCAGCCAGTGCTTTCAGGCCTGAATAGATTTCGCCGCGACGCCCGCCCTCCCGGATGATGCTCTCCAGTTGCTCACTCCTCGTCGCGCCGACACTCAGACGCGTGCCGTCGTACGTCAGAATATCGAGGGATTCGATGTTGTCGTCAGTCTTGCCGGCCATCACGGAGTGGACGCCGCAGGAGTTGTTGCCAATCATCCCTCCTAGCGTGCAGCGATCGTGCGTGGCTGGATCGGGAGCAAAAGTGAGCCGGTGACGCTCCGCCGCCGCGCGGAGATGGTCCAGAATTACGCCGGGCTGAACTCGCGCCGTTCGACGTTCAGGATCAATCGAAAGAATCCCGGCCATGTACTTCGAAAAATCAAGAACAACCGCCACATTGCAGCATTGCCCAGCAAGCGATGTCCCCCCTCCGCGCGGCAGCAGTGGCGCTCCGAATTCGCGACAGAGAGCCATGGCGGCGATGACCTCGTCGTTGTTGCGGGGAAGCACTACTCCGATCGGTACCTGGCGGTAGTTCGAGCCGTCAGTGGCGTATAGCGCGCGGGCACCGTAGTCGAAACGAACTTCACCAGAGATTTGCTTGCGCAGCTTGGACTCGAGAGCGCCAACATCGACCTGCGAAGATCTGGCGGCGCGCGCGCGGCCGCTCAGCGAATCTGCGGGAACGAAGGAAGCAGAGTCGAGGGACATAGAAGTGCTAGGCGAACATCTTCAAGGAAAGCGCGTGAGACGCGCAAGTACAACGTGGCCTGCGCTTGAAGTGACTAGCTTACGTCCACAGACGTGTGCCGTAATCGGCCATGGTGAGGCCTAGAAGCAGAAGCAAAAAGAAGATTCCGCTGAAGATCACGACCTTGGTCATCTTCTCGCTCGCGCCTTTGACGTGCATGAAGAAGAGAACCACTAGCATCGCTTTGATACTGGCGATCGCCAAGGCTACCACTGGATTCCACGCGTGCAGATTCACCAAGGCCGCGCCAACAGTGAGCCCGGTCAATGCCAGCAGCGCAAACAGGATGACTACGTAGAAACCAATGGAGTGTTCGTTATGTTCGTGTCCAGCCATGCCTGCCTCAATGATGACGACTGATTAAATAGAGCAACGGGAAAAGATAAATCCAGACCACGTCAACGAAGTGCCAATATAATCCGGCATTCTCGACCGGTGTGTTGTAATTCCGGTCATAACGCCCTTTCCACGCCTGGTACGCCAGCCCGGAGAACAGCCCCACCCCGATGATCATGTGAATGGCGTGCATCCCCGTCATGACGAAATACAGGGAGAAAAACATTTGCGCGTGCTGCTGGTTCACCGGCGCCTGTTCGGAATGCCCTTCGGGATGCTCTGCAACGAAGTGAAAATCCGGCCCGGGAACGTGGTGCTCTACGAACTTGTCGTGATACTCAACCGCTTTGATCCCTAGAAACGTGCACCCCAACACAATTGTTGCGATGAGGTAGAAAAAGAGGAGTTTCTGCTTGCCGCGTTGCGCAGCATTCACGGCGAGCACCACCGTCAAGCTACTCAGGAGAAGCACGATCGTATTGATAGTGCCCAACTTGAGACTCAAGCTGGTACTCGCCGCACCGAAATCATTGAAATACGCCAGCCGATAAATCAGGTAGGCGCAAAACATTCCGCCGAAAAACATGATTTCTGTTACCAGAAAAAGCCACATCCCCAGCGAAGCGGAATTCTTCTGCTGGGTCATGTCGGCGAAGTGATGCCGGAGCGCCGGATTGTGCTCGGTCGTAGCGGCGTTAGTGTGCAACCGGGACCTCCGCTTCCTTGATGTGTTCGTAATCGTAGGCTTCGAAGTCAACCACTGGCGTCTCGTCGAAATTGAACGTGGGCGGCGGCGAAGAAGTCATCCATTCCAGCCCAGCAGCACTCCACGGATTGTCCGTAGCAGGCTTCCCGTATCGCATCGACCACATGAAATAGATGAGCGGCAGAACATACCCCACGCCGAGAATCGTAGCCCCCGCAGTCGAGAAAATGTTCAGGACCTGGAACTCTGCCTTGTACTGCCAATAACGCCGCGGCATTCCCAGGTAGCCGAGCACGAATTGTGGGAAGAACGTCAGGTTGAATCCGACGAATACGAGCAGGGCCGCCAGACGCCCCCAGCCCTCGGGATACATGCGACCAGAAATTTTCGGCCACCAAAAATGCATTCCGCCGAGATACGCCATCAGCACGCTGCCGACCATCACGTAATGGAAGTGGGCAACCACAAAGTAGGTATCGGTAACGTGCACGTCGACGCCGAGACAAGCCAGAAACAATCCCGTCAGACCGCCGATCAGAAACAGGCCAATGAAGCCCATCGCATAAAGCATCGGCGTCGTGTAGGAGATCGACCCCTTGTACATCGTAGCGGTCCAATTGAAAACCTTGATCGCCGAGGGGATACCTACCAGGTACGTCAGAAAGCTGAAGATCAGGGCCGCATAGAGCGACATCCCGGACACGAACATGTGATGCGCCCACACCAGGAAGCCGATAATCGCGATTCCAATCGAGGAGAACGCAACAAATCTGTATCCGAAGATCCGCTTGCGGGAAAACGCCGTGATGAGTTCGCTGATCACTCCCATCGACGGCAGAATCATGATGTAGACAGCCGGATGGGAATAGAACCAGAACAGATGTTGGAACAACAGCGGGTCACCGCCCAGCCTCGGGTCAAAAATTCCCAGGTGAAAAAGCCGTTCGGCAGCGACCAGGATGATCGTGATTGCGATGACCGGCGTTCCCAGGATCATGACCAGGCTCGTCGCATAATTCGACCAGATGAATAGTGGCAAACGTCCCCACGTCATACCTGGAGCGCGCATGCGGTGAATCGTGACGATGAAATTCAGCCCAGTAAAGATCGACGAGAACCCCGCGACAAAGGCCGCAAGCCCAGCCTCAATGATCTTGGTGTTCGTAAATGCTGTGCTATAGGGCGTGTAGAACGTCCAGCCCGTATCCACACCACCCGTCAACATGCAGTGAGTGATCAGGACGCCGCCGATCATGTACAGGTACCAGCTCAGCAAGTTGATCCGCGGGAACGCCAGGTCCTTCGCCCCAATCATGATCGGGACCAGGAAGTTTCCGAGCACCGCGGGCACGACCGGGATCAGGAAGAAGAACACCATGATCATCCCGTGCATGGTGAACGCTTTGTTGTACGTGTCGGCTTGGAGAAAATCGCCTTCGGGCGTCAGCAACTCCAACCGCACGAGAAGCGCGAATATGCCGCCTATAAAAAAGAAGAACGTGATCGAGGCGAGGTACAACATCGCAATGCGCTTGTGGTCCGTCGTGAGCAGCCACGACTTAATGCCGTACCCATTCGTTAGATAATTCTCTTGCTCCGGGATTGTAGTAACGCTCGCCATAACCTAATGCACCTGTTGCGATTTCGTTTGCGTGCCGGCAGTCGCCTCGCTGCCTGCGGGTTGACCGGGTTGTTGCTGGCTGATTGACTTCACGTACGCAACCAGCGCATTGAGTTGATCGTCGCTAATCAGCCCCTGGAACGTGGGCATAATCGGTTTATATCCGACGACGATCTTCGTACCCGGACTGATAATAGATTCTCGTACGTAATTTTCATCTGCCGTAACTGAGCGGCCATCCTCGAGTGACACCTTGTTCCCGAAGACTCCAGCCAAGCTTGGCCCGCGCCCGCGGCCATCGATCTGATGGCATGTGCTGCACCCAAGTTGGTTAAACAAACCCTGTCCGGTGACTGGCAGTGGCGCCCCCGTCGATCCCCCAGCCAGCCAAGCTTCGTACTGCGCCGGCTCCATGACCACCACATCGCCGGTCATGCCGGAGTGCTGGGTACCGCAATATTCCGCGCAGAACAGGTGATACGTTCCCGGCTTCGTGGCACGAAACCATGCGATTGTGTAGCGGCCAGGCAGGACATCCTGCTTAATGCGGAATGCGGGGACGAAAAAGCTATGGATCACGTCCTGCGAGGTCATAATGACCTTCACGTTCCGATTCGTCGGAACATGAAGCGCATTGATCTCACGCGCGCCCTCGGGATGTTCGAATTTCCACATCCACTGCTTCGCGACCGTGTACACCTCCATCGAGTCGCGCGGAGGCGTGCGCTCCTGGAAGTAGATCACTGCTCCCCAGGCAAAGAATGTGAAGAAGGCGAACAGAGGAATCACGGACCAGGTGATCTCAAGACCGAGAGAACCCTCAATCTGATGAGCACGATGGCCGAGCCGCTTGCGGTACTTCACCGCGAAAACGATCACGGCCGTGGAGACCAGCACCGTCATCAGGCCGCAGATCAGCAGCAAGAAGATGTACAGTGCGTCCACGTTGCCCGCCATGGTCGAAGCGCGCTCCGGCCATAATGGAAAGTTTGTCCACATAATTACCTGATCCGCTCCGTTTGCCCGTGGTTCGTCCCGAGATCCTTGCGAAACATGATGAACACGAAAGCGCCGACAATGGCCATCGTTACACCGGCCGCGATGCGCAATACGTTGGCGATGACTGCGCCATATTTTCCAGTTGCTGGGTTGTAGTGATAGCAGTAGAGCAGCACCTGGTCGACCGCGTTTCCGATCTTGTTCTCAGAGGCTTCTACCAGCGCCAAACGAAGGTCCTTCGGGGGATATTCGACGCCGTAGAGGTAGCGCGAAATCTTCCCCTCGGGAGTCAGCACCATGATCGCCGTGGCGTGAGCAAACTGCCCGGTCGCTTCGTCGTACTCGTACCCAAAACCAGCAGCCTTGGCCAGCGCCGTGATGTTCGCCTGGTCGCCTGTAAGAAAATGCCAACCTTTTTCCGCCCCAGGACGGTGATAACGCTGAAGGAATGTATTCTTCTTTCCAATGGCGAGGTCCGGACCCTCGCGCGGATCAATGCTGACCGTAATGACCTCGAATTCCTTACCGATGTTGAATTTCAGCATGCCCATGGCGCTGGTCATTCCACTCAGCACCTCTCCACAAAGCATCGGGCATTGGTAATAAACCAGGTTGAGAATCAATGGTTTTTTGCCGAAGTAGTCGGCCAAGTGAACCGCGTTGCCCGATTCGTCCCGGAACATCAGTCCCGGAGGAATCTGCTGATCCAGATGCTGCTCGATGCCAACCTGCTTGAGCATCGGCGGACGCTTGTCCGTCGGAGGCGACGCAAGCGATCCCATCTGCCCACGAAACGGTTGCGCCTCCGCGGCGCACATCAAACCAAGTAGCAGAATTACAAGCCGAATTTTGTTTTTACCGGAATTCATAACATCCACTGCTTTGTGAAACTCGTTTTAGCTAACGTTTCGCCGCCACCACATCGGCACTGCTGGCCCGCTGTACGGCCGACTTCTTCTGATTTCCATTCTTTGTTGTCGCTGGCTGAGCGTTAGGCGCCGTCGGCACTCCCTGCTCTACTAGCAATTCCATCGCGCGCTCGATCGGAATGTGCACCGTGCCCGCGCTTTGGTCCACCCAACCGTAAGAGTTCAATCTCTGTTCTTCATTTATGCGAACTCCATCCAGTTGATCTCGCTCGTTTTCTTCCAGGCGTGGCTCCGGAAAGCTTTCAACCTCCGCCTTAGTCACGTGGCGAGTATCTTTTTGAACGGTCGCCAGCGGATTGGTGGGCTCTTGGTGTGTTGCCTGATAACGATTCAGGAAGCCGTACATCCACAACACCACGAAATAAAAAGCGATGCAGGCGAGCCCCAACCCGGTGAGGGCGATGATGATTGGCTTCGCCTCTAAATCTTCCGGCTCGAAGCTGACTTCCGGATTTTTACCGTTCTGCAGATTGTCGTCACTCATGTTCCGATTCCAACAGCTTGTCCGTTCCCGGCGCGAGCAATGGCAGCATTGGCAAGCTTCGCAGGTTGCGGAAGAAATAGGCGAGCCACAGGCCGCCGATCGCGATCGCACAAATGACGGCCCAGGCCAGTCCGGAAATACTGATGCTTGGATAAAAGACCGGATCTACATGCCACCAGACATCCACTAGCCGCATAACCATTAGCCAGACCGCAATCCACACCATGGTTCGTGTATGTCGCTTGAAGTGCCGTCCGAGCAAAATGGCAAAGGGCACCGCGAAATGGAACGCGGCCAGGAACAATCCAACGTATTCCCATCCGTTATGCAGTCGCCGGAAATACCAGGTGATCTCTTCAGGCAGGTTGCCTGCCCAGATGATCAAGAACTGGGAGAAGCTGAAGTAAGCCCACAGCATGATGAAGGTCAGCGTCAGCTTTGAGTGATCGTGAACTTCGGTTTCATGCAGGTACTCCGACATTGGCTTGCGCTTCGAAAAGATCGCTTCGATCACGAGCAGGAAGCAAAGTGCTGAAAGCGCCTGGCCAACCATGAAGATCATGCCGTAGATCGTCGAAATCCAACGCGCCTGCAGCGACATGACCCAATCCACAACCGCAAACGAAATACTGAAGGCGTACAAAATCAGGCCGGGCGCACTCAGCTTGCGAAAACGGAGCGTGTCGAAATCGTGCGAATCCTGTTCCACCGACCAGCGATTTAACAGGTAAATCAGAAACGCCCAGATCGCGAAGTAAAGGATCCCGCGATATACGAAGCCGGCAGGATTTAGATAGCTATGCGTGAACTCTCGCAGATGCGGGTCTTTTGCGAGAACCGCAGGTTTCGCCCAGTCGTAAAGATACGGAATGCCAAATGCAACGGGGATGAACGCTACAAAGTTCAATGGCAATGTGCGAGTCGCCGCTTCCCAAACTCGACGGCCCACCAATCCCCACGCCCCACCAGTCATGTGCTGGAGCATGATCAGTGCCAGGCTGCCGAGCGTGACCCCAAGCCAAGACATGAACGCAATGAGGTAAGCGGGATAGACGACCGCCGGCCACATGAAAATGCCAGCCACCACGATGACCGTGAACACCGCTCCAATAATTAGTGAACGTTGCTGGATGGTCTGGGCCCCCGGCGGTGCCATCAATTCCGATTTGTTCACACGCACCGTGGCGCTCATTTCCACTCCTTGCCCGAACCGTTCTCATCTTCTGGAACCATCAGGGTCGCGCCCGAGCCAGGTAGACCATATTTTGGTGTGGCCGACGGGAGCTGCTGGCCCTTAGGAACATCTGCCATTTTCGCGTTCTGACTCAATTGGAGAGCGCGAATGTAGGCGACGATGGCCCACCGATCTTGTGGCGGAATCTGAGATCCGTAATCCGGCATAATCCCAAATCCATTCGTCGCCACATCGAAGAAATATCCGACCGGCGCATTGCGCAGGCGTTCGATGTGGTAGGACGGCGGCTTCCGCGGAAATCCGCGCGACGGGATGAAGCCATTGCCATCTCCCAACCGCGAGTGGCATGGTGCACAGAAAACATTGAAACGCTCGCGGCCATGGGCAAGCGTCTTCTCGTCAACGGGAATCGGAAAATAATTGCCGTGATTGTTGCCAATCTTCCCCGTATAGAAATATGTGTCTTCCCTCAGATCGCCGCGCGCCACCGTGCCTTCCACTAAGGGACGCGCTGCACGCTGGTCTGCGAAGAAATCGCTACGTGCCAGCGGGTTGTACCGTGGCTGCACGTGCATATCGAGGCGGCATCCTGCAGTCGATAGAACTGCAAGCAACAGACCCGGCAAAAGCGTGCGCAAGTTGGCCATGGCTCTAACTTGGCACCTCCGAGAGCGACCGCGGATGAAATCCTTCCAGAAACTGCCGCGTCACAGCCGCGTCGTATTTCGGATCGGACGCAAACACGATCAAGAAAAATCTATCTTTCGAGGCCAGCGCAAACCGCGGCACGTTGAACACCGGGTGATAGGGCATCGGTAAACCGTTCAGTGCCAGCATGCCAAACACTGCTGAGAGCCCAGCGAACAGGATCGTCATCTCAAACGTCACGACGATGAACGCAGGCCAGGAATGGAACGGCTTGCCTCCGATGTTTACTGGATAAGCCATCGTCGCAACCCAATACTGAAGCAGATAACCAGCAAGTCCACCGACGATTCCACCGATCAACACAACCAGCGGCACACCGTTCTTATGAAAACCGATCGCTTCTGCCATTCCCTCAATTGGAAACGGACTGTAAGCGTCTATCTTCCGATATCCCGCCTCGCGCGTCCTGTTTGCGGCTTCAATCAAATCCTGAGCCGAATCGAACTCGGCCATCAGCCCATAGGTTGGGTGAGGATGGAGGTGTGAATGAATGACTGTCATTCTTTGACCTCCGCTTCGGGCAGCAAAGTCCGCATTTCAAAGATGGAGATCATCGGCAGAATTCGCACGAACAGGAAGATGGCGGCCAGGAACATGCCAATCGTTCCGATGTAAGTCATCCAGTCCCACTTCGTCGGGTAGTACATGCCCCACGATGAAGTCAGGAAGTCGCGATGCAAGCTGACGACAACGATGATGAATCGCTCGAGCCACATGCCCACGAGGACAACCAGCGAGATGAGAAACAATCCCAGCGGGCTCGTACGCATTTTGCGGAACGCCAGCAACTGAGGAATGCCGATATTGCAGATCAGCAGGGCAAAATACCAGGGAGCGTACGGGCCATGCAGGCGGTTCCAGAGCAGGAACTGATCGCTGCTGCTCCCGCTATACCAGCCCATGAAGGCTTCCATCCCGTAACCGTATGCAACGATCCAGCCGGTGGCGAGCATGACTTTCGCCGAGTTCTGCAAGTGGCGGTCCGTGATGAAATCCTCGAGGTTGTAAACCTTCCGTATGGGGATCGCGAGCATCATCACCATCGCGAAGCCTGAGTAGATCGCGCCGGCCACGAAGTACGGCGGAAAGATGGTCGTGTGCCAGCCAGGAACAATCGCAATCGCGAAGTCGAAACTGACTACGGTGTGAACAGAAAGCACCAACGGCGTAGCCAATCCGCCAAGTAACAGGTAGGCAGTTTCATAACGATGCCAGTGCCGTGCGGACCCACGCCAACCAAGCGCAAGCATCCCGTAAATGATCTTCGCGAAACGGTTTTCCGAACGATCCCGCAGTGTCGCAAGGTCCGGCACCAGCCCGATAAACCAGAACACTAGCGAAATAGTGAAGTACGTTGAGACCGCAAACACGTCCCAGATCAGTGGACTGCGGAACTGCGGCCAGTACCCCATGGTGTTGGGATACGGAAACATCCAATAAGCCAACCAGGGTCGACCGGTGTGAATCAGCGGGAAGATGCCTGCCGCAGCGACCGCAAACAGCGTCATCGCTTCCGCGAAACGGTTGATCGAGTTTCGCCAGGACTGTCGCAGCAACAACAGAATGGCGGAGATCAACGTTCCCGCGTGGCCGATACCAATCCACCACACGAAATTGACGATCGCGAATCCCCACCCAATGGGGATGTTGATGCCCCAGATCCCAGTGCCCTTCACGACCAGATAGCTGATCGCGAACAACATCATCATGGTGAGCGCGAACGCAACACCGAACCCCAAGAACCAGCCGCGGGACGTCGGCCGCGTCAGCACGATGGAGCTGATCTTGTCGGTAACAGTGGCAAAAGTGTGCCCCGGCTCAATGACCGGTGCGCTTCTGCCTAATGCATCGTCTCGCTCTGCCATGAATAACTGCTCTCCGACTACCCTTCTGCTTCAGGATTCGGGTTGCGAATCTCGGCCAGGTACGTTGTTCGTGGCCGGGTATTCAGCTCACCCAGCAACGAATAATTGCGGTCTAACGATTTCAGTTTCGAAACTTTGCTGTTCGGATCGTTGATGTTGCCGAAAATGATCGCTTCAGCAGGACACGATTGCTGGCAAGCCGTCTGCAACGTTCCGTCTTTCACAAGCGTGTCAGCCCGTTCGGCATCGATGCGGTGCTCGTTGATGCGCTGTATGCAATACGTGCATTTCTCCATCACGCCGCGGCTGCGGATGCTGACGTCGGGATTGCGCATCATCTTGTACTGCGGCGTCTCCCAATCCTGGAACAGCAGGAAGTTGAACCGTCGCACCTTATAGGGACAGTTGTTCGAGCAATAGCGCGTCCCGATGCAGCGGTTGTAGACCATATCGTTGAGGCCTTCCGTGCTGTGCACGGTAGCGCCAACCGGACAAACAACTTCGCAAGGCGCGTTTTCGCACTGCATGCACGGCACAGGCTGGAAGTGCGCAGAGGGATTCGCGCGATCCCCTTCGTAGTACACATCCACTCGCAACCAGTGCATGTGGCGGCCTTTAACGACTTGTTCTTTACCGACAACCGCGATGTTGTTTTCCGCCTGGCAGGCGACGATGCAGTTGTTGCAGCCCGTACACCGGTTCATGTCGATCGCCATGCCCCAGGCATACGCTTCCTTCTTATAATCGTAAGGCTGATAGAGCGTGAGCGCCGTCGGTGGTTCGCCCTCTTTAGCAAACTTTGGCTCGTCGCGGTATTTCTCGAGCGTTGCAGCCTGCACCAGCGGGCGTTCGCCGGTCGGCGTCTCCATTGTCTGATACCCCTGCGTACTTGCCAGCTTGTACGTGTCGCCGAGCTTACGGATTTGAACGCCGTTCGTGAACCATAGGCCCGTAGTCGTGCGCGCGCGATACATGTCGAACCCAACTTCGCTGCCAGCGCGTCCCGACCGTGTACGGCCGTACCCAAGAAAAACGGTGATGGATTTATCGGGATGGCCGGCTTGAATCCAAATTGGCGATTGAACCTTGCGCCCGCGTACATCAAGCTCAACCATATCTTCGGTTTTGAGCTTCAGACGATCCGCCATCGCTGGACCAATGAGCGCAGCGTTATCCCACGTCAATTTGGTAAGCGGCTTCGGCAATTCCTGCAGCCAGCCGTTGTTCGCGAAGCGACCGTCGTAGATCGAAGGATCACGCCGGAAATTGATTTCGATGTCACCAGGCTCAACATTGGTCGCCGGAACATTGCCGCCCTTCATGGCAACATTCTTCGGCGCGAACGCTGTACCGGCCACGAATCCATCATGAACAGATTTCCGCCAGAAACTATCGAAGTCACCCGCCGTATGCTGCTTCTGCCAGTACCCACGAACTAGTTCGTATCCATTGGCATTGGCTTGTCCACCCAGGAACGCAACGACCTCTAGCGCGCTGCGGCCAGCGTAAAGAGGCTGAATCAGCGGTTGAACGATGCAGACGCTTCCGTCATAAGCTCGGGTATCACCCCAAGCCTCGAGATAATGCGCCTCGTTGATGTGCCAATGGCAAAGCGCGGCAGTCTCGGTGTTATGCAAGCCCACATGGACTCGCATCCCAACATTCGTTTTCTCAAGCGCGTCAGCAAATCCAATGTCTACTGGCGCGTCGTACGCTGGGTTTCCGCTCAGAATCAGAAGCAAGTCCACCTTGCCGCCATGCATGTCGCTGACGAGCTCACGCAACGATTCGGTCTGGTTGACTGGATTGGCATCCACCGTGTCGGTATAGACAACGGTCTTTCCTACATTTCCGAGCGCGGCATTGATCGCGTGAGCGAGTGCATGCACTGCTGCTGACTGATGATCGCCCGCCATCACCACGCTAGCGCCGCGATTCCCCTGCAAGTCCTTAGCAACGCCCGCAAGGAACTTTTGCTGTTCTCCCTCGAGAGTCGCCCCGCCGGCATTCACGCCCACCATGCCAGCCAGGGCGTGCGCAAAACCTTCGATCTCCGATGCGCGTAAAGGCAGTCGATGCTCCGCTTTCACCCCAGTAGCGGAAGGAGTGCTCTCGACGACGTAAAGCCGATTGATATTCGCATCAGGGTTCCGTCGGTTCGCATAATCGCGGATATAACGCGTCGCGCCCGGAAATCCGCCATAAAGAAAGTCCGCATCAAGCGAAAGGATGACGTTCGCGCCTTCCAGTCGATATTGCGTCTCCACCGGTTGACCGAAGGCCATCTGCGAGCCGGCAATCACATTGTCGCGATTGATCGGCTCATAAACGTGCCACTTCGCTTGCGGATAAGCGCTCAGCAACGATTTGATTTGCGCAGCGAGCGTCGGCGAAGAAATCGTCGGCGTAAGAATTCTGATGCCGGCGCCTGAAAGAGCTTTTTGGGCAGTTAACGGGCCGCGAATCCCATCTACAAAGCGATCCCATGAACGAATGTCGCCAAGATGCGTCACCGTCTGCGAGCGGTCCGGATCATAAAGATCAAGCAACGATGCTTGCGCGAAAACATCGGTCCCGCCCAAGCTCGCCGGGTGCTCTGGATTGCCTTCAACTTTCGTCGGACGCCCAAGGTGGCTTTCCACCAACAATGGCGAAGCGTATCCGCTCAGCGTCATCGCCGTGGCATAAAACATCGGGCGGCCGGGTACAACTTCTTCCGGCTGTCGTACGTATGGAACAATCGGCTCCAACGGCAATTTCGTGCAGCCCGTCATCCCGGCCAAAGCCATCGATGCGCCCATCAGCCTCAGGAAACCGCGACGGGAAACCGAATCCAGCCATTCCGATGCGCCCTTCGGAAATTCGCGGTGCAGCATCTCCTGAAATTCCGGAGTGCCCGCTAATTCTTCCAAACTGCGCCAGTATTGCGGGCCGCTCGTCTTCTCAATCTCGGCACGCACATCTTCCAGCTTGAGCTGGCTCTTTTTGCCGGGGCAAACATCCTGGCCCTGGCTCTTTATTTGTTGTTCGTCCTTCATCATTGGCAAAAATTCTTTATCCGAACGATTTCACTGCCGCTAACGGTGACACGTGGAACAGGTCGTGATATCCATTGGCGGCCGCACGTTGTATTTCTTGATCAGTGCCCGACCCAACGCGATCTGATCTTCAAATTTCGCGTCGCCCACCGTGACAACTTTGTTAGACGTTGGCTGCTCGTATCGCATGTTGAAGACCTGTTCGCGCGGACGAATAAACTTTTCTGGTGCGCGATGGCACTCCAGGCACCACTCCATCTGCAACGAGGCGAATTGGTACATAAGCGGCATCTTGTCGACTGGTCCGTGACAGGTATTGCAGCCAACACCTTTATTAATGTGAATGCTGTGATTGAAATACACGAAGTCCGGCAGCTGGTTCACTCGCGTCCATTGCAAGGACTTGTCGGATCGATAGCTTTCCCGTACCGGCTCGAGCAATGCGGCATTCGTCCAAATCTGTGAATGGCAATTCATGCACGTCTTTGTCGGAGGAATACCGGCAAAGCTGGAAGTCTCGACTGAGGTATGGCAGTAGCGGCAGTCAATACCGAGACCTGTCACATGGTGCTGATGACTGAATGGCACAGGCTGAGGCTTGGCTACGCCCGCGTACGTCACATAAGGAGAACGCTGGATTTGCGCCATCGCCCAGAACAAGGCGGCTATGACGAACACAGCACCAAAGATGGTGGCCCGAGAGAGCGTATTCGTACTGCGATGGAAAATCTGCATGAACTGTATGAATTATGACTGGCGTACGAACTCAGCCGACGTTCTCGAACCTTATGCCCAGACCGTTGGTCACGGATAGCGGTGACGCACGACACTGAAACTGGTGATTATAGCAGCTTGCTCCCATGCAAAAACAAGAGCGAGTCACTCTTCTCAAAATTTTTTATTCGCCTTCAAGAAAGATTCTTTTGAATTTTTTCACGACGAGCAGAATTCGGCCGCATGTTAAGAATTAGACGGATGCCATTTTTCAAAATCATTGGAATCTATCTTTGAAAACGATCCACCAAACCAGCAATGCCATTCGCCGCGGCGAAATCTCCCCCGTTGAACTCACGCAAGAGTGTTTGTCGAAGATTGCGAAGCTTAATTCGCAACTCAATGCTTACGTGACAGTCACCGAAGAAGAAGCGCTTTCAGCCGCACGATCCGCGGAAGACGAAATCCGCCGCGGAAACTGGCGGGGGCCACTGCACGGCGTTCCGATTGGTATCAAGGACATCATTGATATCGCCGGACTTCCAACCACCGCATCCAGCAACTTGTTTCGCAACCGCATTCCCGATCGAGATGCGCCGGTCGTAACCCGACTCAAACAAGCGGGGGCAATCCTCTTAGGTAAACAAAACCTTCACGAGTTCGCTTACGGCGGCAGTTCGATGATCAGTTGTTTTGGCGAAGTGCGGAATGCCTGGAACCTAGAGCACATTGCCGGAGGATCGTCAGGCGGATCTGCCACCGCAGTGGCCGCGGGACTCGGACTCGCCGCAATTGGCACGGACACGGCAGGATCGGTGCGCGAACCAGCATCGCAGTGCGGCGTTGTTGGACTCAAGCCGCAATACGGACGCGTCAGCGCCGCGGGGGTGGTTCCTCTCTCGCTCTCGCTCGATCATGTCGGACCAATCACAACCTGCGTGGCGGATGCGGCCATCATTCTTAATGTCATTCAGGACCCAACATCTAAGTCGGATCACCGTGAGTCCACAAATGATTTCGCGGCTGCACTGCGAGAGGACTCCCGAACGCTCCGCCTAGGCATCCCGCGCAAATTTTTCTTTGAAGACCTTGATCCGGAAGTGAACAGCGCAGCAAACGAAGCTTTGAATGTGCTGCGTACACTGACTGCCGAGATCCGAGACATCGACTTGCCAGTGAGCACGGATCGCACACTCCAAGCCGCCGAGTCCTATCAGTACCATCGTGAATGGATTGAGCAATCTGCCGACCTCTACCAGCCAGAGACCCTTCGCCGCCTTTTGACCGGAAAAGACATCACCCAACAGCAACTCACCCAAAGCGGGCACGACCTCGAGCAAGCGCGTCATGAAATTGCAAACGCCTTCGCCGACGTCGACCTCCTTATTGCACCGACGATCCCAATCCCACCCCCCACCATCGAAGAGTTGAAGAAGGACCCGGCCGCTCTCCGCCCGAAAGAGATTGTCCTGCTCCGAAACACACGGCCCTGGAACGTGTGGGGAATTCCGGCAATCTCCATACCGTGTGGGTTCACGGGATCGGGTTTGCCGATCGGACTTCAGATCGCAGGTCCTCCCTGGCGGGAAGATCTGGTGCTGCGGCTCGCCCATGCGTACGAGCAAACCACCGTTTGGCACAAACGAGAGCCGAAGATCGCTGCCTAGATAACATTGGGCACCGTCCAGCTACTCTGCCCGAAGCTCACTTTCTCTCGCGCTCAGAGCGCCTTACTGAGTTCTTGCGTCCATCACATTAGGCTGTGATAGACTTCACGGCCAGCCATAGCTTCGTAGCAAAATCCGCGACTCCGCGGAGTGGGGACACAAGCGAACCTGGAGGACCTGCATGGGTCTGGCTCTACTGGTGGTTGTCTGGCTGATTACCTTCCTCAGCACCTATTTCTTCATTGCTAAAACGTGGTGGTTCCCAGCTGGAATGTCCGCAGCTGCTGCGGGAATCGACCGCCAGTTCACTTTCACCTTTATTGCCGTCGGTATCGTGTTCGTTCTCGCCCAGTGCGCACTCGGCTACCTAGTATGGAAGTATCGGGACCGGAGCGATGCCCCACGAGCCTCCTATTCCCACGGCAACACCAAGCTCGAGATTCTCTGGACGACTCTCACCGCCATCCTCTTTGTAGGCATGAATCTGATGGGAAGTCCGATCTGGGCCGCGCAGCGTTTTGACGCCGCCAAGCCCGGTTCCATACCCGTCGAGGTCACGGGGATGCAGTTCGCTTGGTACTTCCGCTACGCCGGGCCGGATGGCCACTTCGGCAAGACTGACTTGAAGATGGTCGACCCCTCTTCCGGGAATGAGTCGGCGATTGGGCTCGATACCGCCGACCCCGCTTCCAAAGACGACGTTGTAACCGGCACGATGTACCTGCCCGTAAACCGCGAGGTGGATCTCAACCTGCGCGCAATCGATGTCATTCACAGCTTCTTTGTTCCATCCATGCGCTTTAAACAGGACGCGGTCCCCGGATTAGCGATCCACATGCATTTCACACCGACCCAGACCGGGGATTACGAGATTGCCTGCGCCGAGCTTTGCGGCCTCGGACACTACAAAATGCACGGCATGCTGAAAGTCGTCAGCCAGGAAGATTTTGATAAATGGCTGATGGCCAGGGAGGCGGAGAAACAATAACCATGGTTGCCCAGGACGCTCACGCTCATTCGGCCCCGCAAGGATTTATCCGGAAATACATCTTCAGCCTCGATCACAAGGTCATCGGAATCCAGTACTACTTCCTGGCCCTCACCGCCGTATTCGTAGGGATGTTCCTCTCCCTGCTGATGCGCATCCACCTGGTTTGGCCCACGGCCAGCATACCTCTGGTGGGCGAAATCAAACCTGAGACCTATCTCGCTCTGCTCACCATGCACGGCACCATCATGGTGTTCTTCGTGCTCACCACGGCTCCGCAGGGCGGGTTCGGCAATTACTTCCTGCCGATTCAAATTGGCGCGCCAGACATGGCGTTCCCCGTCCTGAACATGCTCTCGTTCTGGACCACTTTCATCGCCTTCGTCGTGATGATTGCGGCGTTCTTCGTGACCGGCGGTGCTCCATTACACGGCTGGACTGGATACGCGCCACTCAGCGCATTACCGAGTGCGGGCCCCGGAGAGCAATTGGGCGCTGATCTGTGGGTGATCAGCATTGCTCTCTTCTGCCTGGCCTCACTGATGGGAGCGCTCAACTTCATCACGACTACACTCGACCTGCGCGCCAAGGGCATGACTCTCATGCGCATGCCTTTAACCGTCTGGTCCTGGTTCATCACAGCAATCCTCGGATTGCTGGCTTTCGGTGTTCTCCTTTCGGCGGGCATCCTCTTATTACTCGATCGCAATCTCGGAACCAGCTTCTACGTCCCGCTTGTCGTCGTGAACGGCCAGGTCATGGGACACAAAGGTGGATCGCCCCTCCTCTGGCAACACCTCTTCTGGTTCTTCGGACACCCCGAGGTTTATATCGCCATCCTTCCGGGCATGGGCGTGGCCTCTCAAATTCTGTCCACGTTTTCACGCAAGCCGATCTTCGGATACCGCGCCATGGTCTACGCAATCATGGCCATTGGCATCTTGGGCTTCATGGTGTGGGGCCATCACATGTTCATGAGCGGCATGAGCCCTTATTCGGCTTTCGCTTTCTCGCTCATGACCATGGGAATCGGTGTTCCCTCAGCCATCAAGACTTTCAACTGGCTGGGCACACTCAAAGGCGGACGCATCCGTTTCCAGACACCGATGCTCTTCGCCATCGGCTTCGTATCCTTGTTTGTATCCGGTGGACTGAGCGGCCCGTTTCTGGCGCAACCTGTCCTTGATATCCCGCTGCATGACACCTACTTCGTGGTCGGCCACTTCCACCTGATCATGGGTGTAGCCGCCATCTTCGGCATCTTCGCCGCAACCTATTATTGGTTCCCGAAAATGTTCGGCCGCATGATGAACGAGAGCTTGGGACGCGTGCACTTCTTCATCACTCTGGTCGGCACCTATTGCATCTTCATGCCGATGCACTATCTCG
Source organism: Terriglobales bacterium (assembly GCA_036265385.1). Classification (GTDB taxonomy): domain Bacteria; phylum Acidobacteriota; class Terriglobia; order Terriglobales; family Acidobacteriaceae; genus DATAPD01. The sequence continues at coordinate 165,893 of DATAPD010000067.1, read as the reverse complement.
GCATCGCTGGGCAGACGCGACGCTATTCGCAATTCACCGAAGTGGCGTACATGCAGAAACTTGTTCCGTTACAGGAATTCATGACTTATGCCGCTTTCATCACAATTGGCATTCAGCTCGTCTTCCTGTTCAACCTTTTCTACAGCATGTTCAAAGGTGAAAAGGCCAGCGACAACCCATGGGAGGCCACGACTCTCGAGTGGATCACGGCGACTCCGCCACCTCACGACAATTTCGGCGGGCACACTCCGGTCGTGCACCACGGGCCTTACGAATACAGCGTTCCGGGAGCACCGCGCGATTACACCATGCAGACCGATCCGTCGACGGTCGCCGCACATTAGCGAAACGCGACCACTCCGGAGACTCGAGCCATGGCCACAATGAATCCCGCAGTCACGATCGGAAAACCTCACGCAGGAAGAGGCGGAGATGATGTCCGTCCCCCTTCCGGCGGTGGGGATGATGGCCGAGGCGGAACGGATCCCCAGGGCTACTCACGGCGCCTCCGGAGAGCTCGTCTCGGCATCGTCGTCGCCATTACGCCCATCGTGATGATCTTCGTCTCTTACACGAGCGCGTACATCGTGCGGCAGGGACTCCCAACCTTCGACGAAGCTTCGGGCAAATACGTCCGGGACTGGCTCTCAGTCGCACTGCCCACCCAGCTTCTGATGGTCAACACGATTCTCCTGGTATTGAGCAGCCTGACCATTGAACTGGCGCGACGGCAACTCAATCGGCAAGCTGCGCTCGCGCCCGTCGGAAATATTCCCGGAGTATCGCTCGGAAACGAACGCGCCTGGCCGTGGCTGAACATCACAGCCCTGCTCGGAATCGGCTTTCTCATCGGTCAATTTCTCGCATGGCGCACGCTCGGAGATCGCGGCTTCTTCGTCGCAACCAGCCCAAGCAGTTCGTTTGTGTATCTGCTGACGGCAACGCACGCCGTTCACTTGTTCGGTGGTGTGCTCGCGCTCGGCTACGCGGTCATTGCTCCGCTGCTTCGCAAGACGCTCGACTCGCAAAGAATTTTGGTGGATGTGACGGCCTGGTATTGGCATTTCATGGCCGCGCTCTGGATTTATATTTTCGCGCTGTTGGAGTTCGCACGATAACTTGGACAGAACGTTGTCCGGCATGAACTAAGGAGACCGAAACCATGTCCGATGTTGCGGTCCATTCTTCGATGGCAGGGGTTGATCCTTACGAGCCGTCGTTGTTCGGCACCTATTCCAAGAAAATTGGAATGTGGCTGTTTCTTCTCTCCGACTCGTTGACTTTCGGAGCGCTTCTCTTCGCCTACACCTATGGGCGGATTTCGACGGTGGATTGGCCGACGCCATTCCACTCCGAAAGCATCATGAACGCGACTCTCATGACAGGCTTCCTGCTCACCAGCTCGCTCACCATGGTGATGGCCGTCCGTGCTGCTGTTCGCAGCAACGCGAAGGCGCAACGACTCTGGCTGCTCGCAACCATGGCCTGCGGAATCGCGTTCATCATTCTGCACGGACGTGAATGGAGCAACCTGATTGCGGAAGGTTTGACGCTCCCTCTCTTCCCCACACCTCCTGGAGAAGCCTCCAACACGGAATTCGTGAACGTCGCCAAGAACGTCCCGCAATTCGGCGCGACTTTCTTCGGACTGACGGGTATGCACATGCTCCACGTCACGCTGGGCGTCGTTTATCTCGGCGTCGTGGCCCTGCGCCGTGCGTTCATCCCGATCCTGTTCGGCTTCTGGCTGCTCGCTTATTTCACCATCCCGTCCTACAGCCCATTCCACTACGGATCTTATGTGCTACTGGCCTGCGCGATCGTCATCTCCGTAATTTTGTGGCTAAAACCCAAAGTCTATGACGCTTCCGACATCGAAGTCGCCGGACTCTACTGGCACTTCGTCGACCTCGTCTGGATGTTCATTTTCCCGCTCGTGTACCTGATGTCGACCAAGATCTAGGAGCCAGAACTCATGGATGCCGTTCAACTCGCGTTGGAAGAACAAGTCGCAGAACAGCACCGTCATCACGGCCGCGCACAGTTCCTGTGGGTATGGCTCGCGCTCCTGATCATGACGGCCATCGAGGTGTACCTCGCCTACCAGCATATGGAACCGATCCGCATGCTGAGCATCCTGATGGGCCTCTCGATCCTGAAAGCAGGACTGATCATTGCGTACTTCATGCACCTGAAGTTCGAAGTCTCCCGCATGCGCTGGTACACGATGACCTCGCTCGTCTTTTGCCTCGCCATGATGCTGATCTTCTTGCCGGATGCGTTCCGCATCCTCCATATCGGAGTGCGATGAAAAAGCATCTCGCTATCTTGGGCTTGCTCGTAGGAATGTGGGCTCTCCCGGCCTTCGGACAGGGCTGTGCCATGTGCTATAGCAGCGCCACAGGGACTACCGCGCAGGGAAAAAAAGCGCTCAGCCTGGGAGTGCTCGTGCTGTTGGTTCCACCTGTAGGGCTGATGAGTGCCGGGATTCTCGTGGCCTTCCGTTATGGCCGCAAGCGCGACCGCGAAGATTCGACCCGATCCGAGAGTGAGGTATAATCCACGAAATGGCTGACCAGACGGGCGTTTCCAAGGCCGCCGGGATGGTTCCGGACGAGCTGAAATTCGAACCAAAATCCAAGGGCCTTGCCACTCCCCGCAAGAAAAAACCCAAAGAGCTTGCCGTCATCACCGAGTGTTGCACGGGCTGCGCTGGATCTCCCGCCTGCGTCGAATACTGCCCGGTCGAAGACTGCATGTTCTGGGTGCCAGACGAGGACAATCCACCCTTCGGCCGAATCCAGGTCGACCCCATCCTCTGCATCGGTTGCAAGAAATGCCTCAGCAAAGGCCCCGACGGCTGCTTCCTTGATGGTTGTCCGTGGGACGCGATCGTTATGGTCGAAACCACGGAAGTCGAAAAGGAAGTGGGAGTAATGGCGATTTAAGCCTATTCCTCTCCCGGATGAAAGTGCTTGTAAACCGCTGATCCCTTCGGCGCCCAGTTCTTGGCCTTTTCCAACCACGTATCCCGATTCGCAGTATCACTCAACGCCCCGTATGCCGCACTCAGGTTCATCGCCAATTCGCTCTTCTCGGCCATCCCGGTTTCTGAATCAGCACACAACGCAATACAAGACTGATATTGGGGTGTGGCCTCGCTGTAGCGTTTCAGGCCGATGTATGCAAAAGCTATCTCTCGGCACAACAACTCATCTTTCGGATTCTTCGTGAACTCGGTCTTTGCCACGCGAATAGCGTCTGACGGTCGCCCGGCTGCGTTGTAGGCATAGGTAAGCTCGAATACGACTCGTGGTGCGTCTGGCTGTTCCTTATAGGCGGATTCAAGGTAGTCCAGTGCTCGCCGCGAATCCCCAAGAGCGTTGTAGAAGAATCCCCAGTTCACCTTGTGGGTTATCGGGTCAGCATCATCCTCGTAGTACTTCAACCACTCTGGCTTGTCCGGCAGTTGAAGCTGTTCCAGAGCGCGGGCCGGGAGCAGAGCCGCAATGCCATTTTTCTCTAAACGAATTTTTAGACTGGCCTTGTCTGGAGGGAAAGGATTGGACGCCATATGGTAGTTGGCATCGTCGTCAATCATAAAGCGTCCGAAGTAGTGAAACGTGAATCCGGCTTGTGGATCAATGTAGACGAAACCGTACGTGTAGTTAGGGTCTTCCGCGTTGCGATAGAGAGCCACCCAGCGGTTTTCGCAATCAGACATGTGAACGTTATATCTCAGGCTCGCCTTTTCTCCTGTTGGATCATTATCAACATTCCCGATGTTGCTGTACTGAACAGCCGTCAGAAGTTCGGAACTTATCTGTCTCGCTAGGGCATCTACCTGTGCGCTGTCCAGCTTTTGTGTCGTGGGATCTTGTGCCGCTGCGAAAAACGAAAGAATTAAGTAAATTATCGCCATCCTCACTAGACGCATTTGCAGCACCTCTTCTGGTGGAACTAATACCCTCGAATCGGGAGAAGATCCAGACGGAGAACTCTACTTTTCAACCTAACTGTTGTGAACAGACAGATTCACCAAGAACCCAATTCAGAGTGTCGTCCCATATACTGCTGTGCATGGCGTCGGAAGCTACCGATTTGGTAGTGTGGATCGGAGTCGCGGGGGTCGTTCCACGCGACAGGTGCGAATTACTGTCGCCTGGCGAGGGAGCCTATGTCAACTTCCTGACGTTGGCCGCTAGCGAATCGGAGTACCGGGCAAAGGTGATAGGAGCACTTTCCTATTACCGACTCGACCTTCTGGGATTTGAGTACGTTCGACCGCTCTCGGCGTCTGACTGCCCATCAGAAGACATTGTGGCAATTGCCGAAGAGCTAGAGGAGAGCGGGAATCCCCAACATGTGCGCTATGCCACCTTCAACACCTTCCCCCGACAAATGTGAGTACCGCAGTGTAGCTGTCAGCGGCGTTTACACTCAGAACCACTTTCCCATTTCCCTACCTCGCCCTCTCCCGGATCGCCCGCTCCGTCTCCTTCGCTTGCTGTCGTACGTGATCTGGAATCTCCGGCAACTCGCGCTGATACGCCAGGACCGCAGGCAAGTCTTCCATCTGTCCGGTCAAATAAAGAGCGCGCAAAGCTTCCCACACCTGATCGGTTCCGGGATCGACCACCGCCAATTCTTGCCCAACTGAGACAGGCTGTCCCACTGACGCTCCTAGAGATCGCAACCGTCCCGTAAACGGCGACCGCACGTCGAACATCTGATCGCTCTCCTGAATCTTCGCAATCAGTCCACCTTGATGAATTACCGTTCCCACGCGGCTCGCATCCGTAACTTTCCCGTTGTGCTCGGACACAATCCTCGCCGGTTGCAACAGCGCCACAATCTGCGGTCTGCCTGACGCATCCCCAAACCGCACCAGCGACAGCGCCGCATTGCCTCGCACCATCGGCGAGGGATCGCCAAGTAGTTTCAGCAGCGCCTCATGAAAACCCGGGCCCGAAGTGTCCTGACCCATCACCCAGGCATCAGTGTTGCGAACTTCCTCCACGGGATTCGCCGCCAGCTGCACGACTTGCGCGTACCACTGGGAGGCCGTCGGATCGCGCTTCGCCATGCGCTCGCCAATTTGCACCAGCGCGTGCTGAATGTGCCGAGGATGCTTCTGGTCCTCCAGGTATTCGGTCAGCTGTTTATTCGAAAGCGGACGCCCAAACCACGTGTTCCACCAGAAAAGAAACGGCATCAGCACGATCAGCCATGCCGTCAGGAAAAAGAGCAGCCGATTGCGCGTCGACATCCGATGCCGGGGCTTCTGCGCGGATGGCGCAGTGCTGTCGTCCACACCATCCCCACCGGGCTTGGACGGTGCACCAACGTTGGATAGGGTCTCCGCAGGATCTGCCGGTGCATTCACGTCTGCATTCCGCTCCACAGCCATAGATTAGTCGGTCCTTGACTCACGCAAATCGGAAATACAACAGATTGTCATCCTGAGGCGGAGCGAAGGAGCAATGCGACCGAGCGTAGCCGAAGGATCTGCTGTTAGAAAAGATCAAAGCAGTTCTTCGCTCAAGATGGCCACTCTGGAAAATAAATGAACACTAACGCGCAAGCGCTCTAATCGACCACATCCGCATCCATCACGCGCGGCTGCTCGAGATAATGCGAAATCGCATATTGCGCCAACAGCGGCGTCGACAGCTCCACCTGCGCCCCAATCCACTCGCCCTTCCCGTGCGGCTCGTCCGACGCGTGCTTGCATCCCCCGCCGCTCCCGAACTGTGGCCCGAAGGCCCCGCTTCGCACTTCGTCGAACTGCTTCATCGAACGCCAGGCCTCATCGCCGACTGTCCCGGAGACGTCGATCTTCAGTTGAACTGTAGGCATGATTTACTCGGGGATGGATTCAAGGTGTGATCGCGCGGCTCAGCTGGTCTTGGTCGTCTTCGGCGGTTCGGATTTCTTCTTTAACAGGCCTTTCTCCCGCAGCTCCAGGAAAACATTCAGAAACAATATCCCAGATAAGGTCAGCAAAATCAGGCTCGTGAACAGCCCATCGACTGTCGTCAGGGTCCCGCTGATCACCACCCAGACCACCCCGATCAGCGGGATAACACCTAGCACGGCTGAAATGATCAGCATCAAGGGCGTTTCCTCGGTTGGAATGAAGATGGGCTGGAGAACCAGCCCACCCTCTAAAAGCAATTACTGCTGTTTGAATGCCATGTCCACGGTCTTCGAGTCCTTCGGAGCGACCGTGACCTTCTGTGTCTGCTCGCCCAATTTCTCCTGCACGAATGCGATCGTGTAGTCTCCTGGCGGCAGGCCCTTCAGCTCGTACTTGCCATCTTTGTCGGTTACGGCGAAGAACGGGTTCTTCACCACGTTGACGTACATCTTCATCCACGGATGCTGGTTGCACTTCACGGGCAACATGATCTCTTCGCGGGCAAACGTTTTCTCGAGCGGTGCGGCCTGTGGAGGCTGCGATTCGTTCCACTCGCGGTTCGATTGCGGCGTCGGATGGATGTTATGCGTGGTCGCGTCGCTGTTCTTGATTTCGATGTTCTGTCCTGTCATTGCTCCCAGGACATGTGGATGGTAGCGGCATCCATTCTGATCGATGGTGACGGACTCTTTCGGCACATCGAACGTCCGCGAGCCCAATCCATCTTTCACATACACGAACACGTTCGCCAGCTTGCCGCCGTTGTCCACAACCGTTTCGGCTTCATTGGAACCCTTGCACGCTGGGTCCTGGCTCATGTCAATCTTGGCAGGCTTCGGAGCTGTGCCATCGAATTTCACGGTGCCGCTCACGGTAGCTACGGTAGCCGGGTCAATCGGAGTGGCGGGCTGGGCTGGGGCGGCTTTCTCTTCAGGAGCATTGGAAGCCTGTTCGCTGCTCTCTTTCTTGCTACAGCCGGCTAGAAGCCCGAGAGCGAGAAAGATCCCAAGAATCATGATGTATTTGCTGCGGTTCATCGTGTCACCCTTTCCTCAAAAAGTCGTAAGTGTTGTCTTCGAACTTCGTGGCGCACACATTCTACTGCGAACCGCCATTTGAGATTGTGGCTCTCCTGCGAGTGCTTCTGGCCAGTGTTGGAGAGTCAATCATGGGCTTGATCGCGGCCCGTCCTCTGCCAGCTCCAACTCGACGCTGCTCTTCCGGAGTCAATTGGAAGATGTAATCGACGAGTAGTTTGCTGTGGTCGCGGTCATACCCTTGGAACGACGACGGCGTCGGTCCTGCAAACACCCAACGCGCACCATCCTTCCGGAAAAGTCCAGATGGCATCGATGTCCCTGGACTGATCGCCTGCGGATCGAGAATCCAACTCTCCACCCATCCTGGCTTCAGTCGTTGGCGGGCCAGCAGGAAATTCGGTGCAGTCGCGTTCTTGTCGTGCGCCGGATCGCCCGTGGCATGGCACTTTAGACAAGGTGCCGCCGTGCTCGAGAACAAACTCCGCGCCATGTCCGTTTCCTTCGCCGTCAGCGTCGGAACCTGCTCAGGAATGTACGGCATCGGTTGTTGCGAGAGCGCCTGGAAGAAACGCACCAGCTTGCGCAGCTCATTGTCCGAGAATGAGAACGTCGGCATGCGGACCGCAAGGTACGGACGCACTCCGTTCCGGTTCGTGTCGGTTGTGTTCAAAGATGGATTTTCCAGGAACCGCAACAGCCACTCAGGATCGACACGCGCGCCTTCGGTCAGAAGCTTCGGCGGTAACTGCTCCTGCACATCTTTGTAACGACCCATTCCCATCAAAGCCGTAGGCTGGCCTGGAATGAATTGGTGGCACCCCATGCAGTTGTACTTCTTGACGATCCACCAGCCTTCCTGGATATCGCGACGGGCATCGCCCGGCTTGTAAATATAGCTGGCTGGAAGCGAAGTTTCCTGGCTGCCGAGCAGGAACGTAGTCAATGCGCGAATCTGGTCTTTATCCAGATGCACGTTCGGCATGCGCAGGGCTTCCGTCTCGCTCTTGACCTTGTCTTTGTCGTAAATCTCAGGCTGCGCCAGCTTGTGCTCGAAAAATCCCTTGTGGTCGTACCACGGACCCTTGGCCGGACCATTTGGCAGTCGCGCAAGATTCTCCGGATCAGTGATCGGTTCCTTGCCGCCACGCTCAGCCGTTTCCGTGAACAATGCGAAGTCCAGACGCTCGATCGGCTTGCTGCCTTCGTACGTGAGTTCGGTACCGATGCGGCCTTCGTCTTCAAATCCGGAAATCTCATGGCAACCGGCGCACCCATAGTGACGAACCCATTTCTTGCCTTCCTCTTTCAGGTTCGGGTCCGTCATGTACGCGGCTTCCGGATATGCCGACTGCTCCTGCTTCTTCTGTGTCAGCAGGTACGTCGCGATGTCTGCTGCGTCCTGTTGCGACAGCCGCAGGCTCGGCATCACGGTCATGTTCTGTACTTGCAGTTCGTGGCCGTCATTGGGGCACTTGCTGTGAACCAGATCGAATTCAAACGGCAGCCCCTTCTTCGCGTAATCCTCAGGCCCAATATCCTTCTTCTCATACGGACAATACGGACGCGTCCTCTGGCGCGCATTGTGGATCCAGCGCACCAGGTAATCGAAATTCGCTTTCTCACCCACGCGAGACAGGTTCGCGGCAAATGTTCCGCCCTGCGTCTGGTCGCCTTCACCGATCGAGTGGCAAGCCAGGCATCCACGCGACTCGAACAAATCTTTTCCGTGCGCAGCATTTCCTTGCTGCTGCTTGGGAAGTGGATCGTTTAAGGCAGACTGCCAGATGTATGCCGAAATCGCCTGGATCTGATGATCAGTCAGGCGGAAATTCGGCATCTTCGTGTTCGGACGGAAATCGGTGGGCTTCTTCAGCCAAACTGGAATCCAGTTCTTATTCAGCTTCAGCCGCGCGTCTTTTAGATTGGGCCCGACTTTCTTCATGTCCTGCATCAAGCTGTGCGACTGCAGATCGAGCTGATGAATGCGGCCGTCCACCTGGCTGTTGGTGACGCGCAGCTTCACCGCCATCTGGTTCATCTGATTTGCTTCTTCATTCGTAGCGGCGCTGTCGGCCTGCTTCATCAGGTAGGCCGACTGCTTCGCATTCTCTTTCTTGTCGGTTTCCAACTGCTTCATCTGCTGCTGAATTGAAGCCAGTTCTTCCGGTTCACGATCGTAGCCTTCGTAGCGATGGCATCCCATGCAGCCGCGCTGGCGGAACAAGTCCTTGCCTTCGCTCACCACAGCTCCAACTTGGCCACTGACTAACAACATGTCTGCCATGTGACACGTCTGGCATCCGGCTTCGGCATTCTGCCTTGGATAAAGCGGCCACAACCAATGCTCGTAGTTGCCGTGCGCTTTCTCCACGCTGCTGGTGGCGCGTCCATTGCCCTGGTGACAGGACGAGCATCCGAACTTTTCCGGATCATGCGCTCCCAGCAATTCCTTGTCTGGATGACTGACAAAGGCCTGCGCGTACTCATCCGGCTTCTTGCCCGTACTCATCGCAGCGGCAGTGATCTTGAGCGGTTCGCGCGCGCCCATATGGCAGGATTCGCATCTGTCGACGATGTTCGCGTCGGCCACGTTAATCTGCACAATCTTCGGTTCCCACAAGTCCGTCTTATCCTGCAGACCTTTAATCTGCTCGGGCGTGAGATCGACCATGTGCTCGCTCAGATACGCATTCATCGCGTCACTGGCTTCGCCGACAGGCTTCGAGACGTCACCTAGCTCCGCATTCAACTGCGCCCGTTCGTTCTTCAGGTCGTTATATTTTTCTTCCAGCTGCTCGTATGTGTACTCCTCGCGTTTTCCATCCGGATAGTCGACGCGGACTTTCTCAGCCTTGTACCTGTCGATTGATTTCTGAATCCCAGGCTTACTGGAGGCCGACGAAGTTTCCAGCTCGTAAGTCTTCGCGTTGACCCATGCCCGCCGGTCCGTGAAAACGTTCTGCACCGCAAGAATCTTCGCGCTGAGTTCCTCAAGCTTACTGTGGATTTCTTTCGTGCGTGCGGTCGCCTGCTGACTGGCCTGTTCGTACTTGGCTTTGAGAGCCTGGTAGTCGGAACTCGCTTGAATTTCTTTCTCTGACTTTGACGAGTTCCTTGTCTTGTTCTTCAGGAAAGCCGTATAACGAGTCTTCCATTGTTCCTGGTAAGCCTTCCATGGCCGCTGTCCGAACGCTTCGTCCCACAGCGCCCAGAACAGCGTCGCCATTAACAACACCATCGCGATCACGTAGTGAAACGCGTACGACTTACTTACGATCGGATCCTGCTCGGGGATGGGTTGTTCGGGCACCAAGTCCTCCAAGAATCAGTTGCTAGTAGCTGATCCCTCTAATAGGTCCTGATTTCAGAAACCAGAATTAGCCGACGGCCACCGACCGCCGACCAACGACTAAATATTGAACCAGGGCGTTATCCACACGTACTTGATGTGCCACAACAAGCGCAGCATCATCTTGGCGGGCAAGCCCACCATCGTGAGAAAGAAGAACATCACGATCGAATACTGCAGCAGGCTCATCCGCTGATAGTCTTTCGCGTTATAGCGGCGGAACAGCGCGTGCACAATGTAGCCACCCAATATGTAGTAGCCGCCCACAATAATCGCGCCGAAAATTCCTTTTGCTAGGTTCGAAGTGATCCCGAATAAATCCGGCAAATCTCGATTCACTTCATAAATCAATCGATTGTGGTCCCACGTCTGCCCCGGCCAGAACCATTGCCAGCCTGGACCGCGAATGAAGGTGCCGATAATGATCATCGCCACCCACAAAATGATGAACCCGAACAGAAACGTTCCGATCGCGAACTTCCGCTGCTTCCAGGTGTAATAGCCACTCCCAAGTGGATTCGTGTCCACGTAGGGAATCACCATCAGACCGACAATGATCAGCGTCGGCATCACCACGCCCGCAATCCACGGATCGAAATAGACAAGCATTTCCTGCAGCCCCAGGAAATACCAGGGCGCTTTCGCTGGATTCATCGTCAAGTTCGGATTTGCAGGTTCTTCCAGCGGCGCATTCAGCGTGATCGACCAGATCATCAGAATGATCGTCACGATGATGGCGGCAAGGAACTCCACGCGTAGCAAAAACGGCCACACATGGACTTCTTTCGACCAACCCGGTCTGAAAGGCCAAGTCTTACGATGATGCGTCTTTGCGAGAGCGGCGTCGCCTTCCAGCTGGACAACGAGTTCGTCATTCGCCGAGGCCTGTTTCCAAGCCAGGTAGATGTAGAAAATGAGCAGTGGAATAAGGCCAACGATCGGCACATTGTCCGGCGCCGACATGATGTCCCACAACTGACGCCAATCCATATTTGTCCCCCACGCATGCGTACGGATTCCCACTTATCCGTAGCTACGCCGCTATTCCCCAGCTGCTTTTGGACCACGGCGCGGTTTGTCCGCCTCCGAGGCCAGCATCACCGGCGCAGGACCGGAGATGCCTCCGTCCTTCCTCACGCGCCAGAAATGCACAATCATGAAAATCGAAGCGACAATCGGAATCCCAATGCAATGCCAGATATAGGAACGCAACAGCGCGTTCGCATCCACGATGGATCCGCCCAGTAGTCCAAAGCGAACATCGTTGTACGGCGTCATGCCGAGCTGAGGTCCCAGCGGACCCTCATGCCCCAATAACGGTGTGGCGCGCGCCATGTTCGTTCCGACCGTTACAGCCCAGAAACCCAGCTGATCATCCGGCAGCAGATATCCCGTGAATGACAGCAGCAGCGTCAGCACCAGCAAGATCACACCCACGTTCCAGTTGAATTCGCGCGGCTTCTTGTACGAGCCGGTTAGGAAAACGCGGAACATGTGCAGCCACACACCAATCACCATCAGGTGAGCAGCCCACCGATGCATGTTGCGCAGCAACTTCCCGAAGGGAACATCGTGCTCGAGATACAGTACGTCGCGGAATGCCTGCACCTTCGTCGGGTGGTAATAGAACATCAGCAACACGCCCGTCCAGGTCAGAACTATGAACAAGTAAAACGTGATGCCGCCCATGCCCCACGTGTAGCTGTACCGGACTGCATCGCGATTGATCTTCGCCGGGTGAAGGTGCAAGAACACGTTGGACAAAACACCCAGCGCCCGGTTTCGCGGCGTGTCGTCATGTTTGTGACGGAAGATCGATGTGTAGACCTGGGTCTTTGTCGGATCCTTCAGACCTTCGATCTGCTCTTTAGCTTTCGCAGGCAGATCGGTCTTCAAGGAATCGACGTCATCCTTTACGCCTGCCTTTACGCGATCCAGCAGCCCCACTCGGCCGCCATTCTTCGGCTCGCCTGGTCCTTTTGTTCCATTCCCGTCAGCCATCATGCTCCTCGAATGTTTAGGCGCTTTTCTGCTCAGGCAATCTTGCGATTAGACCTTCAGCCATGCTCCGGTCGCCCCATCACCTTGATCGAATTGGCTTGGTTGTCCTTTTGGCCAGGAATACAGCTTTGAAACATCCACCACAATTTGTCCGTCTGGCGCTCTTTCGACGTGTGCGCGATCCATCGGCCGCGGTGCCGGGCCTTCGAAGTTCACACCTTCACTGTCATACCCGCTGCCATGGCAGGGACACTTGAATTTGTTCTCACTAGGCTTCCAATCCGGTGTGCAGCCGAGGTGCGTACAACGCGCATAAATGACGAAGAGCCGATCCGGAGTTCGATCCACCCAAATCCTGTACTTCTGCTGCCATTTCGTATCGACGCCTAAACCGTAGTCGGAGGGATAGCCGATCTTGAAAGTTGTCGCAGGTTCAAACAGTGTGCGAGGCAAGAAGAAACGTAGAAATGCTAGAAACCATGCCGTCAGGAATGCCGCGACACAACTCCACACTAGGCGACGGCGCGCTCGGTTTGTCTCCGAGTTCTCGGGCCCCATTGTTTTCACGCCGGCAGCCGGTGCCGCCTTTGAGGTTCCAACGGCCGGAGTGCCTACGAACTTGTTGGCTTCCGTTCCTCGCGCTGCTGGAGTGGTAGGCGTTGCTGTTTTGACGGCGTCGTTTTCAGGACCTGCCATGATCTCCTCTTGAAAAACTCTCGACTATTGAACGGCCGTTAGCCCAACGGTGAAATCGTCGGCCTGCATTACCTGAACTTCTCGCTGCTCGTGGCCTAAAGTTTCCAGAACCATCTCTCCAAGCGCGCGGATGAATGTAGGCGACGTGTTTAATCCGGCACTCATAACGAAACGCTCAATGCCGACGCTGGCCGCAATCTCCCGCGCTTCGTGATCGATTTCCCCTAAGGTTTCGACGTGATCGGAAACAAAGGAGATTGGAACAATACAGACGTCTTTCACCTTTTGTCCGCCCAGATCGCGCAACATCGTCCGTAGCGAGGGCTGCAGCCATTTGCTGGCGCCCACTTTGCTCTGGTAGCAGAGGTGATGACGATTTTCCCAACCGCCCCGCTCCATCAGAAGCTGAACCGTTTCTTCGATTTGCCGCTGGTAAGGATCACCCGCGCGAATAACCGATACGGGCACACTATGAGCGCTAAACACCAACTCGGCGCTGTTGGGATCTGGAAATTGCCGAAGTGCATCTTCGATTCTTTCTACGACCGCCGACAGATACACCTCGTTCGAGTAGAAAGACTCAATAACATGCAGTGGCAGCTCTTCCTGATACTGTCGTCGCCACTCGTTTAAGCTGCTGCCGGTCGTTGTGCTCGAGTAATGGGGATACAGCGGCAGCAACACGACTTCGTCGCACTCCGCTGCCCGCAACTGTGCAATCGCCTCGGCGGTAAACGGATGCCAATAGCGCATCGCGACAAAGCATCGGGCCTCCAGGCCGGCATCCTGCAACCATACCTGTAGTTCACTCGCCTGTTGCTCAGTAAAGCGCCGGATCGGAGACCCTCCGCCAATGACTGAGTAATGATGCTCGACCTTCTTGGCCCGAGTCGTAGAGATCAGCTTTGCAAGCGGCTTTCGCCCAATCCGCGCGAAGGGAAAATCAATAATGTCGGGATCGCAGAAAAGGTTATACAGAAATGGTTCGATGGCGGCCAGGGTATCGGGACCGCCAAGTTGGAAAAGTACTACCCCTACGCGCCGAGCTTTTTTGGTCATCCCCCGAAGGTCCCCAACAACGCGGACGGATCGTACTCCACCCATCACTATCAGTCAATTCGCCCCAGTAGCTTGTAAACCCAGATTATTGGTTCGACTCTGACGATCGATCCAAACGATACCCCGTTAACAGGAGAGGTACCGACACAACCAATAGGATCGTCATGATCCAGTACCAGAACATCGAGTCGCTAGTCTGGCCGTCGAATACAAGGATCGCAATTACTCCTAGCGCGCCCAATAGTCCCCACCCAAGGACTTTGAACGTGAGTGCTCTTTCAACGTTAACCGGTTTCGCAGAGGTCGCGGCGTCTATCGACTCCGCATGAAGGGCCCTGGAAGGTTGCATTTACCACACCCCCAGAAAATTGAGATGGGCGAAAGTATGCAACAAGGCCACGCCGTTGTCACCTGTAAATTTCCTGTAGCACGATCTCGGAAGCCTCGCGAAACGACTTAAAAATCGCGTTTTCCCCAGCAAAATCAATAGAAAACGCGTTGTGACCCGAGTCACTCGCGCCAGTGAGTGAAGTCACAGCCCCTTGTGCTGTATCGAAGGAGAATACGTCGTGAGGTTAGGGCCGGTTTTGGCTGGCCCGGAGGTACTCCGATGTCCCAAGACAAGCGTGACATCCTCGAAGTTTTGAAGTTCGAACTTCAGTTTCTCGAACAAGGGGGCTATGGGCGCTCAGTTCGCACACCGTGGAAACCAACTTCCATGTTCCAGGACTCTTTGACCTGCTTGAATTTCAACGAGCCGGATCGTCCTCATCCCTGCAGCGAATGCTTCTTGACCGACATGGTGCCAGACAAGCTGAAAGACGAAGGAATTCCCTGTCATCACATTGCTTTGAACGAGCAAGGTGAAACGATCTACACGATGGAGCGGCAACACACCCAGATCGAGAGCGAAGAGGCGCTGAAGACCTGGCTCCGTAACACCATTGCGCGACTGGAAAGAGAACGGGCCGAGGCTCAAAAGCCTGCTGCTTCCGGCGCCTAATCTGGAGACAGGACGTCATCCGGCAGCATCAGCACGAATGAACAGTCGCCTGTCGTTGTGGAACAACCGAGCACACCGCGCCTTAGGATTTTGGTCGGAGCCTCGTCTGGAAACTTTGCGTCGTATTTCGCAGTTCGCAGCGCTTCGGCCATCCCTTTCAATGACTCGTCGCCACTGATAAATTTTACGGCTTCGACATTGGTTCCGTTGCCTCCGGGACTCGCCGATAGCAACACAAAGAAATCCGCACTCGCCGTCTTCTTCGCGATCTTTCCCAAGCTGACGGTACGTGCACTTTGAGTTTCTCCTCGATGCTTTTCAACGAGCGACTGCAATTTGCCTTGATCCCCGGCGAGTTTCGCTAACCTGTCCTTTGTTTCGGGCTCCGGGCGATACGCGCTCATCGCTTGCGCATACAGCCGAATCGCATCTTCTTTTCGGCCGCGCTTCTCATAGATCTGTGCCAAGTGGTCGCCAACTTCTCCGTGCTGCCCCAGCACCCACGCCGCCCCCACGTATTTCTCCGCCTTGTCGAAATCGCCACGCGCGAAGTACACCCAGCCCAGCGTGTCCCAATACGACATCAGCGATGGAACAAGCGCCAGGTCGCGGTTTGTGAGTTGCTCAACGGTCAAATTGCGTAAAGCTGCACTCGTGGCGGCAACGGCAGATTCTGCATACTGCTGCGCGCGATCCAAGTGAGTATTTTTCAAAGAGAGTTGGTACGCGATGTTGTTCCAGACAACTGGCGTCGCCGATATCTCCACCGCGCGGTCGAATGCCGCAAGTGCCTTATCGTCCTGCCCAAGGTTTAGATACGCATCACCCAGGCTGACTTGCAGCGTGGGATCTTCCGGTCGTAACTGCACCGCCTTCTCCAGTTCGGGAGCCGCTTCGTCATACTTATGCCATTCGGCATAAAGCCCACCTAAATTCGAGTGCGCGTACTTATCGAGAGGATTGATTTCTATCTGCTTCTTAAAAGCATTCGCACCGTCTTCGTACTTTCGGTCTTGCCAGTACGCGCGTCCGAGATTGTTATAAGCAAACTCGTCGTAAGGATTGACCTCAATCTGCTTTTGGAACGATTCCACCGCTTTACTTGTATTGCGTAGCGCCAGGTAGGACAGGCCGAGATTGTTCCACGCATACTTGTCTTTCGGTTCCAGTTCCACAGCTCTCTTGAACAATTCGATCGCGAGCGCATAGTTGCCATTTTGCATGGCGGAGCGTCCGCTCTCGTTCAAATCGTCCGCTTTCATGTTGGCCGGTGGCGTTGGCTTTCCCGCGGCTGCATTCTCGAGCGAAAGCTGCTGACCAAGATCGGCAACGACCGTCCGGCGAAATGCCATGTATTCGCTCGCTCGACTTCCCGGCAACTCGCGGTTGCGGATCGTGAGCCTCCGCTCGGCGATCAGCGTGTGATCTTCCATCTTGTATGTGGCTTGGTACTCGCCGTAATCCCGCTTAACGCTCACCCCCAAAGGCAAGCGCGTTGTGAACTGAGGCGCGAATTCCACCTTAGCGCGATAGATGTATTCGCCCGGAGGCCCGAGCTTGATCGGCGAACTATCCGACGCATCATCGTCAACACCTTCGGGCAGACTCACCTGCGCAAGCGGCAATTCCAATTCCGATTTCTTCTTCGACCAATCGAAGTAGTTCGTCTTATTTACTGTGTATCCCAGTATGAAAGGTTCGCGCGTTTTTCCCGGATCCGTCACGTTCAAATCCGAAACATCCCCTCCCGGCAATCCACCTGCTGTAGTGATGGTCTCGACAAGCTTCTTCCATTGAGGATTCGGAACTCGACGGAAGATGATCCGCATCAGGAGCTCAGGATCGCCTCGAACCGTGAATTTCACTTGGGCGGTCAGCTTGCCGAGTTCATTGACCTTGCCATCCACTTCTTGCAACTGCGAGTTCGGCATCGGCGTGTCGGCGGGCGTTTCCTGCAGATGCGCAGCCCCGGACGCCGGCACCAACAATGCATCCTTCTTTCGTAGATTGAATGAGAGCAACCGGAATGGAGCCACCTCCGTCGTCGTGTCCATCCAAACTTCCTCTTTCCCAAGAGGAACCATCGTGATGACATGATCGAACTGCGATGGCGACGGAACATCGGGGTCAAGCTTTCGGCTCGAGTTAATCAGGACAGATGAAGCGTGCAACCCCTGCGCTTCGAGCAACGACGCCAACAAGGTGTGCTTGTCCTTGCAGTCGCCATATTGATTGTGCAGAACATCACTAGAGGCGTGAGGCTGATAGCGGCCTAATCCCAGCGACAAACTGACATACCTGAAGTTCTTGGCGACGAAGTCGTACAACGTTTCGATCTTCTCCAGGTCGGTCTTCGCATCCTTCGTCAATGCATCCGACTTCGCTTTCACCTCAGGTCCGGGTTGTCTGCGATCTTTTTCCAACCCCGAGTACCAGCGCCCAACTTCCTCCCAACTGGCAAATGTCGTCATCTGCACTGCTGGCGGTTCGGGCTCATCTCCCGGGCGCTTCCTTTTCTTCTTCTTCGCTTTGTCGTCGTCATCCGCATCGTCTTTCTCAAGATGCGAACTTGTCCACCGATAAAGCCGCCGCTCCCCTTCTTCGCTGACCTTCGCTTGATTCTCAGGTTTGGTTTTCAGCTTGACTGTTCTGGCTTTCGGAATATTGATCTCAAGCTGCTCATCGAGCACGATTCCATGTTTTTGGAAGTCGTGCTCCATCCAGAAATTATTCGCTGCGAGCGGAGTGTGTATGACGGTAACAATGTCGTATTCGAGAACTTCTCCTGGGCGCAACCCAGGCACGGTAATGTGCTTCTGCCGGTAGTCGGTATAGACCGGCGCCTCTCGCTCAATCGGCGCACTCAAGTCCTGGACAGAATCCTCCGGCGCTGTAATGACGCTCCCATCCGCCTTCAGAACTTTTACTGACGGAATCTCAACCTTCTCATTGGCCGAGTTATATCCGATAACAACCTGCCCCCACTGCTGCACGCCGGCTTCACTCTGTACCTTGATCCTCGCGAACAGTTCTCGACGTCCGGTCCCATCGTTTTCGAAGCGATAAGAAGTTCGCATTTGTTCGACGACGTAGGCTTCCTGCGAATAATCGGCCTTCGCCTCAGCAGCCTTGGCGACATCGACGGGCTTCGCAGGCTCCGCTTGCTTTTCACTCTGGCTCTTGGTGCTGGGCGCCGGCAAAGGCGAGGTCGGCTTCGTTTGGGAAAAAGCAGGGAAACAGCTGCAAAGCAGGCAGAAAACTGCGATGAAACGGCTCATAGTTTTTGGAGTGATCCTGAGGCGTTTGTACAGCAAGAGAGAGGTAGGTGCAAGGGCTCCAAGGTGACAGGCGGCAGTAACTGTTTCCAGTTGCCGCCTGCGCCTGGAATGAACATTTCTTACTGCGACTTTTGCATGAACTCGACTAAATCGTTCTTCATCTTGGCGTGCTCTTTGCGATCGACATACACCATGTGTCCCGCGCCGTAAGTCGCATACGACACGTTCTGATGAAACTTTTCCACGAGATCCAGGTGCTGCATGGTCCAATCTGCGGCGAAGAACGGCGTCGCCAGGTCGTAGTATCCCTCCATGACAAGAACCTTCATGTAGGGATTCTTCACCATCGCAGCCCGCAGCTGAGATGCCGTGCTCGGGAATCCGCCCTCCGCGCTGCCCCACTCCCATTTAGATGTGAAATCAGGATCGTCGTAAACAAACACCCGATACGGCATGTCGGTTTTGTATCCGAGCTCCGTCCTGACGTAGTTATTGAATGTCGAGGTGTAAGGCGGCAGGATCGCGGATCCCGTCGGATCATAGTACGGAGAATCCTGTGGATCTGTGCCTGTAAATCGGCCGTCAAGTCGTCCCACAACTACCTTCTGATCCCGTAAGAGCTCTTTCGTGAAAGTGGGAACGTCAATGCGAAGATTAGCGTTATCGATGACATCCTTCCTGAGCCCCGTGTACCGCGCCAATTGATCGATCACCTTCTGCCGCTCTTCTGGCGTCTGACTGTCGCCTTTGGCTAATGCCATCGTGTATTCGTTGGAGCACCACCGCTCCACTTCCTCGCGCAGCTTCCCCGGATCCTGGGGCAGATCCGAAGCCGCCTTGTGGTGATATGTCGCGATCATCGCATAGGTAGGCAAAAGCAAAATGTAAGGAAGGTCGTTTGACTTGTTCCATTCCAAAGTCTGAAAATCAACCGCCATCGAGAGAAGCGTGATGCCGTTGAACGCGATGCCCTTGTCCGCAAGATAGCCCGAAACACCGGCGGCCCGCGTTGTTCCGTAACTCTCGCCCAGCAGGAACAGCGGTGAACTCCATCGATCGTAGCGTGATAGGTACATCCGGATGAACTCGCCGAAGGCCTGAATATCGCCTTTCACGCCGATGTACTTCTTCACGATGTCGCTGTTTGCGGCGCGACTGAATCCCGTGCTCATCGCGTCCACCATCACGATGTCGCTGCGATCGAGCAAGGTATCGGGATTGTCCTCAAGCCGATATGGAGCCGCGGGCATGAACCCGTTCGGCTGTAAGACAACACGCTTCGGGCCAAGCGCACCCATGTGGAGCCAGATTGAGGCGGACCCCGGACCTCCGTTGAAAGCAAATGTCACCGGACGTTTGCCTGCATCCTGACCATCCAGCGTGTAGGCCACGAAAAACATCTGCGCTTCGGTTTTTCCGTCGCCACGCTTCAAAGGCAACCGTCCAGCAGTCGCGGCGTAGGAGAGCGACTTCCCGCCGACCGTCACCTGGTGGTGTGTGACCACAGGTGCGACCTCGGTCATGTCGTAGTGCTCTTCCTTTTCCGCAGGACCTTTCTCACCGGGCCCAGCTTCTGGTTTGGCCGGCTCGGAGGGAGGTGCTCCCGGCGGTGTCGGCTTCGCTTCCGGCTTCATCACGTTTGCCGACGACTCGGGCTGCTTGGACTCTTTCTTTTCCTTCGGAGTTTTTTTCGACGAGTCCGGTTGCTGTGCAAACGTTGGCATAGACAGCCCAAGCGCAACCATCAGGACAATCAGGGCAGAGCGCATCAATCAGTGTCTCCTCAGCTCAAATGGATGTAGTGAGTTCTTCGAGGTGCGACGCATTATAGCAATGGCGGAGCCAGCAGATACGACGCGAGGTGATCGCGTATCAACGTGTGACCTACTTTGTTGTGTCTTCAAAGGAAGAAACGATTCAGGCCTGTCCCTGCGCAGAAAGCGCCTGAACATCCAGTTCCGCCTGGATTGTTCCATCTTCGATATTGGCTTCGAGCTTGAATCCATGCTTCTGGCAGATACTGCGCATTTCTCGGTTCTCTGCAAGGATCGTCGAAACCACTCGCCGGATGCGTTCTTGTTTCGCGATCTCGACCAGATGGCCGTACAGGGCCGTCCCCAAACCTTGATGCTGCCAGCGATCATCCACAAGCACCGCTAGTTCCGCTTCGTCTCGCCCTCGAAGTTTGCTCAGCCGTCCAATTGCCACTATTTCTTGCTGACCCGCTTCGTTTCTGTGCTCAACAACCAGGGCCATTTCTCGGTCGTAATCGATAAAACAAATCCGAGTCAGCCTTTCATGTGCTGTACGTTGGCTCAGCTTTAATGGCTGGAAATACCGCAAGTACACGGTCCGCTCGGAGAGTTCCTTGTGCAGTTTGATCAGCAACGGCTCGTCTTCAGGACGAATCGGTCGAATGACAATCGCCTCGCCGTTTTTCGCATGTGCTTTCCAAACATATTGCGTCGGGTAAGCGCGCACGGCAGTCCGCGGTAACTCCTGTTCGCTTACTTCACGGCCATATAGAACGACACGCGCATCAAGCGCGACCAAGCGATCCGGAGATGCCAGCAGCGGATTGATATCGATCTCCTTGATCCAACGCTGCTCGACGACCAATTGACTGAAGCGCACCAGCAATTCCTCCAGCGCAACAAAATCAACTGGTTTCCTTCCGCGCACACCTTGCAGAGCCTCAAAGACCTTCGTTTGCTCCATCATGCGCCGCGCAAGCGTGGTGTTCAGTGGCGGTAATGCCAGGGCCCGGTCTTTGAACACTTCTACCAACTGTCCACCCGACCCGAACAAGAGCACTGGCCCAAATTGCGAATCGACACTCGACCCAAGAATCAGTTCATAGCCGTCCAGTCTCACCATCGGCTGTACGGTAACGCCCTGAAAATCATCGGGACTTCCGTTTTGATGGACTGCCGCTCGAACCTCTCGAAATGCCGCCCTCACCGAGTCCACGCTAGTGAGGTTGAGCTTCACTCCACCGACCTCAGTTTTATGAGTGATGGTCTGAGATAAGAGCTTTACGACAACTGGGAATCCGAGTTCTTCCGCGCATCGAACTGCATCCTCTTCTGTCGATGCCTCCAGCGTGCGAACAGTCGGGATACCGTATGCCTCTAGCAGTTGTTTCGATTCCGATTCTGTCAGAAGCGTGCGCCCAGCCTCACGAACACCCCGCACCAGCTTTTCTGCTCGCGATCGATCAGGGCCAGACTCCGACTCTTGTGGCAGGATGGGCGTTTCGTAAATGCCATGCAGGTTGTAGCTATATCGCCACATGTACTCGAACACTCGCGCTGCCGTATCTGGATAAGGAAATGTCGGGATTCCCGCGCGATTAAGGATCTCAATTCCTGCCGTCATCCCCGCTCCGCCAATCCAACTCGCGATCACCGGCTTCCCGGAGGTCTTCGCAAAAGGCGCAAGCTTTTCTGCGGTCAGTGTGGGATGCGACATACCCTGCGGACAGATCACAGCCAGCAAGCCATCCACGTTCTCGTCATGCGCCGCGATCTCGAGCACCTTCGCATAGCGCTCGGGCAAAGCATCACCCAGAATGTCGATCGGATTGTTGTGGCTCCAGTGCGGCGGAAGAATCTGGTTCAAACTTTCCATCGATGCCGCCGAAAGCGTCGCCAACTGACCGCCCGCCGCAATCACCGAGTCTGCCGCCAGCACACCCGGCCCTCCCGCATTTGTCACAATTGCCAGGCTTGGTCCTCTTGGCCGAGGTTGTTTCGAAAGCACTTCCGCCATGTAGAACAAATCAGCGATCGTGGCGACTCGCAAAACGCCACTTCGGCGAAACGCCGCATCCAGAACTTCGTCACTACCAGTCAGAGTTCCCGTATGCGAAGCGGCGGCCTTTGCTGCAGCATCCGTCCGTCCTGCTTTGATGATGATGATCGGCTTGGTCAGCGATACTTCACGCGCCGCCGACAAAAACGACCTCGCATCACCCACCGACTCCATGTAAATCAGAATGCTTTGAGTTCGCGGGTCATTCCCCAGGTAATCGATCAGGTCTCCCCAGCCGACATCCAGCATGGAACCTACAGACACGAAGGAACTGAAACCCACTAGCTCTTGTTGCGCCCAATCCAGGATCGCTGTCCCGAGCGCGCCACTCTGACTGATGAACGCTACGTTTCCTGGTCGAGGCATGCTGTTCGAAGCAAACGTCGCATTCAGCCCGCTTACCGGGTTCATCACGCCTAGGCAGTTCGGCCCAATCAGCCTCATGCCACTGCCGCGTATCTGTTCCAATATCTGCCGCTCTAGTTCCTGCCCCTCCTGACCGTGCTCCTTGAAGCCTGCGGAAATTACGATTGCGCCTCCAACTCCCGCTTTTACACATTCACCGATAATGCCCGGGACCGTACGGGCCGGCGTGACCAGAACCGCTAAGTCAACCGCCTCGGGAATATCTGCCACCCGCTTGTACGCTTTGATTCCCAGCACGCTGGAATGCTTGTCGCTCACCGGATAGACCGTTCCCCCAAAAGGGCTGCTGACAAGGCTCCAGAGGACCGCACGGCCGACGCTGCCTTGGCGTTCCGTTGCGCCAATTACTGCCACACTCCGCGGTTGGAAAATGGAATCGAGCGGCTGGCTTTCGCTTCGTAATACGTCGTGCGCCCGATCATGCGCTGGCTGAGGCGGCGTCGATTTTTCAAATGGCTTTGTCGTGCTCATCGGCAGTAAGTGTAACCCTCATCCATGCCACCCCGATGTGACCTGAAACACGCTGGAAAACAGACATGTACTTCTCAATTGGACAACTCTGCCGGACGCATCCTAGAATCTCTGCCACCGGGAAATCCCATACTCAAACAAATCCATACCCGGAAATGTGCGTTCGGCATGCCCGCGCACGAAGGAGAACTACGAATGAAGAAAGTACTTGCTCTGCTGTTTGCCATGGCTCTGACCGTTTCGATGGCTGCTGTTGCGCAGGATGCCGGCAGCACCGACAAGAAAGCTGATGCCCCTAAGGCCGAAAAGAAAGAGAAGAAGGCTAAGAAGGAAAAGAAAGAGAAGAAGGAAAAGAAGGATGACGCCAAGGGCGGCGAAATGAAGTAACAGCTTTCGTATCTTGTAAGCCTCGGCGTCAGCCGAGGTTTTTTATTTTGGCCCACACTCCTAACCCGGAACCCGCATAAAGACCGTGTTAAAATGACCCGTTCCAACGCTCCTCGTTGAGATGCACAGTTAACGTCCTCACTTCGACAACGGACGATTCTTTGGCTCAAAACCCTAATCCGAAAAATGGCGTGATCACTTACGCAGACGCAGGTGTGAATATTGATCGCGCCAACCGCACGAAACAGCGCATCAAGTATCTCGCTCATAAAACCTTCACGCGTGGCGTACTTAGCGAGATTGGTGGTTTCGGTGGATTGTTTTCGATCGATAAAAAATATATCGATCCCGTCTTAGTATCAAGTGTCGACGGCGTGGGCACCAAATTGAATGTGGCTTTCGCCATGAATGTTCATCACACCGTCGGCGGAGACCTCGTCAATCACTGTGTAAATGACATCGCAGTGCAGGGTGCTGCTCCACTTTTCTTCATGGACTATCTCGCAACCGGCAAGCTCGATCCTGAAATTGCCGAGAAAGTCGTCGAAGGTATAGCGGACGCCTGCAAACACAATGGCTGCGCGCTGATCGGCGGCGAAACTGCCGAGATGCCCGGGTTCTATCCAGACGGAGAATATGACCTCGCTGGTTTCATCGTCGGCGTTGTCGAGCGCGAGAAAATTGTTACTGGAAAGACCGTCGAGATGGGAGACGTAGTGCTGGGTCTGCCATCTACAGGACTACATACAAACGGATATTCTCTTGCCCGCAAGTTGCTGTTCGATGTTGCTAAGTACTCGCCGGAGACTTACGTCAACGAAATCAAGAATAAGGTCGGCAACGAACTTATGCGGCCACATAAGAGCTATTGGCCCATCCTCAAAAAGCTCGTCGCAGGTGAATGCGTTTCCGCCATGGCTCACGTGACGGGTGGCGGTATCACCGAAAATCTTCCGCGCGTGTTACCACGTGGAACAGCGTCGGTCATCGAACTTGGCTCGTGGCCCGTGCTGCCGATCTTCGATCACTTGCAAACTCTAGGCAGCGTTCCTCAGGAAGAGATGCTACGCACCTTCAACATGGGTATCGGTATGATCCTGGTCATTCCCGCCAAAAAGTTCAAGAAAGCGGAAACGTTGCTCGATCGCGCCGGCGAAAAGTTCTATAACATCGGGCGCATCGTCAAAGGCGAACGGAAGGTGATGTACACCTAACCACAGGCTCCAGCCTTCAGCCATCAGTTCAGCAAGAACTTTCGCAATTTGCTTTTACAGCGAGGGAACAACGAATTCCAAGTGCTCGGCAGATGGAACGCGTGGATGCTGAAACAAAAAGCTTGCCGCCCGTTTGCTAAAGCCGGGCCCTGTAGCCTGTTAGCTGAAGCCTGTAGCCTGACCATGAAGAATCTCGGCATCCTCCTTTCCGGACGCGGTTCCAATTTCGAAGCGATTGCCCGAAACATCCAATCTGGAAAAATTCCGAATGCCCGCATCTCAATCGTCATCTCAAACAAAGCGGGCGCTGGTGGGATTGAAGCCGCCACCAAGCTAGGCCTGAACACCGCAATCCTTCCTTCTAAGGGCAAAGACCGCGAGACGCACGACCGCGAAGTTGTTGCATCTCTCAAAGAACACAAAGTCGACCTGATTTGTCTCGCGGGATACATGCGTCTTTTATCGCCTTGGTTCGTGCAACAGTTTCCCGGGCGCATCCTGAACATCCACCCATCACTGCTTCCAGCCTTCCCTGGCCTCGAGGCGCAGCAGCAAGCATTTGCGTACGGAGTGAAGACCTCTGGTTGCACCGTGCATTTCGTTGACGAAGAACTCGACCACGGCGCGATCATCGTCCAAAAAACCGTCCCGGTGCTCGACTCCGACGACGAGCACACACTCTCTGCGCGCATTCTCGAGCAGGAACACCTCGCCTACACGGAAGCGATCAACATCGTTCTCGATGGCAACTATGAAATCGCAGGGAGAAGGTTGCTAAGAAAAATACGTGCCAGCAACTGAGCACGCTGGGTGCTTATAATCAATCCTTCATGGCCACATTCAAACCCGTAGATGAACAGCTGTCGTATCTGAAGAAGGGCGCGGCCGAGATTATCCGCGAGAGCGAACTCAAGTCAAAACTTGAGCGCTCTTTCAAATCCGGCAAGCCGCTAAAAATCAAGGCTGGCTTTGATCCCACCGCGCCCGACCTTCATCTCGGCCACACCGTGCTGCTCCGGAAACTGAAGCACTTTCAGGACCTCGGCCACACTGTCATTTTCCTGATCGGCGACTTCACCGGCGTGATCGGAGATCCCACCGGACGCTCCGCGACTCGTCCTCCTCTCACCCGGGAACAGATCGATCAGAACGCCGAGACTTACAAAGCACAGGTGTTCAAGATCCTCGACGCGCAAAAAACTGAGGTCGATTTCAATAGCCGCTGGTTTTCGAAATTTACTGCCGAAGATTTCATACGGCTCACGGCCAAGTACACCGTCTCCCAAATGCTCGAGCGCGAAGACTTCCACAAACGCTTTTCGGAAGAAAAGCCGATCGCTATGCACGAACTTCTCTATCCACTAGCTCAGGGCTATGACTCGGTCGCACTTGAAGCCGATGTTGAACTCGGCGGCACGGATCAAAAGTTCAACCTACTCGTCGGCCGTGAACTGCAGCGCGCCTACGGACAGGAATCGCAGGTCGTCCTCACCATGCCCATTCTCGAAGGGCTTGATGGCGTTCAAAAAATGTCCAAGTCGCTTAACAACGCAATCGGCATCCATGAGCCTCCGCTCGAGATGTACGGCAAACTCATGTCGATCTCGGACGAGATGATGTGGCGATATTACGAACTCCTGACCGACGTTTCGATGGCAGAGATCGAAAAGATGCGCCTCAGTGCTGCTTCAGGCTCCGCCCATCCGATGGCTCTTAAGAAGGAACTGGCGCGCAGAATCGTTGCTGATTTTCATTCGCCCAACACTGCTCAAAGGGCAGCCGATGACTGGGCCAAGCAATTTCAGAAGGCCGAGACGCCGGAGGATCTCGAAAAAGTTATCGTTCATTCCGCCGATGTGAAAGCGCAACAGGACGGCGATGCAAACACTACTGCAATACGAATGGATAAACTGATTCATCGCGCGGGCTTGGCTCTTTCCACATCTGAGGCCGGTCGCAAAATCAAAGAAAAAGCCGTCAGCCTGGATGGGGAAACCGTCACCGCGCCATCTGCGAACCTACATGTCCCGTGCGAGGTAACTCTACGCGTCGGCAAACGCATGAAACGTATTTCATTAGTGACTTAATTTGAGTGCGCACGGCATATCCTCCATTTTCTGCTAGTCTCATGCCGCATCGATGCGCGCCGCCGCCATCCTCGGACTCGGTTGCTCCCCGCGCAACTTGGAGCCATTCAAGAAAGAATCCAATGCCACGTGGGCTTTAGGACTCCCATCGTCCGCTCGCGATGCCGATGCGATTGTCCTCTTCGGCGGCGACGGAACGATTCATCGGCATCTCCCCGCGCTGGTTAAACTTGCTCTCCCCGTCCTGATCGTTCCTGCCGGCAGTGGAAACGACTTCGCCCGAGCCCTGCAGCTCCAAAAAGTAAGAGACTCTCTTCGCGCCTGGAAAAAATTTGAAAACGGTGGCGACAACACTTGGACGATTGATCTTGGAACAATCAAGGAAACTGATACCTCGGGAAGCGAGCGCCTCCATTATTTTTGTTGCGTTGCAGGATGCGGCTTGGATGGAGCAGTTGCCAGTCGGGCAAACGCTCTCCCGCGATGGCTGCGCGCCCATGGCGGATATCTCTTGAGCATTCCACCCGCTCTCCGAAGCTACCAACCTGCGCGCATGAAAATCTCCAGCGCGGCTCTTCACAATGCGATGCAACTTCATAGTGATCGGCCAACCTTGGTCGTCGCTTGCGCAAACGCCCCCGCCTACGGAGACGGAATGAAGATCGCGCCACGCGCTCTTCTCGACGATGGACTACTCGATATCTGCAGCATCGCGGCCATCGGCAACTTCAAACTATTTCGATTGCTGCCCACCGTGTTTTTCGGCAAGCACCTGGGAATTAGAGAAGTGGATTACTTCCAGAGCGCGCGCGTTCAGATTGAACCGGATCGACCGCTCGACGTTTACGCGGACGGGGAATACGTCTGCCAAACCCCAGTCGAAGTCGGGATTCAGCCCTCAGCTCTGCGAGTCATCGTGCCGTGAGCTTGGAACGAAAGAACGACAAGCTTTTACGTGCGCAAGCAGGCCGAGTGTTTTTTCAATCAACAATCTAAAATCTGCAATCATGAATCTTCAATCTCTACAGTCTGCTCGCAATCTTTCTCGCGATCTCCTTCGCCCCATCCACGTTCAAGCCGCCCTGCCGCAGATCGATGTTCACCATGACGTCGCCCTTGCGCATCATGAGAGCCGAACCCATCGGCGCGATGTAGGCTTCATCTCCCAACCCTTCAATTTTTGAAAATGTTTCCATCCCGCTGATCTGCTTCATGGCGCCATGGGTAAGTGCCATGGTCATGGCTCCGCTTTCCCACGTCGTCTCAATTGCAAGCTGCTGATTGCCCTCAAGCTGGTAGATACAGGCGCTTGTCCCCACTGGTTGCATTCCCGAAACCGAGCGGCTCATCGCGCGACTGACTTCCGACATCGTCACCAAGGCACAGGGATCTTTCTTCCCGTGATATGGCTCAGCATTTCCGGCCAGCGCATTGATCTTCTGCTTTGCTCGATACCCGATATACAAACAACTGCCCATTCCAAGCAGCCCAAGAAATACGAAAACACCCAGCACAGCCAGGATGATCTTCACTGCCGATCCTCCTGCCGGTTGGGCGGGTGCCGCGGTGTAAGCGGTTGGTGCCGGTGTTGCAATGTTCGAACTGGCCTCTGCCGCAACAGGCGTTTGCACATTTGTAGACGCTTCCACCGGCGGCGTTGCTGCGCCCGGTTCGGCAATAGCTGCTCCACATTTCCCGCAAAATTTTCCTGTGACTGGTGCTCCGCACTTTCCGCAAAATGTCGGCATCGAGAATTCTCCCGCTCCAATGGTGTGACGTGATCAGCGATCGTTTCGTCCAACCGTTTACGCGGCCTTACGGCCTGACTAATTCCAACCTGTTCTGTACCCGGCGTACTGGATCGTGCTGAGAATCGAGGGAGGCAGTAAAAGCAGCGGTATCTTACGGCTGTAACTTGCGGTCGTCAAACAAAGGTTAGCAAGCACTTCGCAATGCACGCCTGCAATCCGCAGTGTTAGACTTAGCCACTTATGTCCGATCAAGTTCGTTCGCGCACGTGGCTTTGGATCGTCATTGGCGGCGGGGCGTTTTTCCTGTTTGTACTGGCCGTCTTCACATTGCTCTATCTCACCGTCCGCTCAGGACAGGAGTCCTCCGGTCTTTCGAGTTTTGGCGATAAGATCGGCGTAGTCGACCTCGAAGGGGTAATCCTGACACCCAAAACAGTGGTCGGCCAATTAAAGAAGTTCGCGGACGACGATTCCATCAAAGCCATCGTGCTCCATGTGAACTCGCCCGGCGGCGGCGTCGCCGCCTCCGAAGAGATCTATCGCGAAGTGAAACGGATCCGCGACGGCGAAAAAGGTGAGAAGAAAAAGCTCATCGTCGCTTCGATCGAGACCGTGGGCGCAAGCGGCGCGTATTACATCTCCTCTGCGACCAACAAAATCTACGCGGACAACGGCAGCATCGTCGGGTCCATAGGCGTCATCGCTCAATGGGTCAATTATGGCGAGCTTCTCAAGTGGGCCAAGCTCAAAGACATGACAATGAAAGCCGGTGAATTTAAAGACACTGGCAATCCTGCCCGCGACCTCACTCCCGCCGAACAGGCCTACCTCCAGGGCTTGATTGACAACATGCACTCCCAATTTATCCAAGCCGTCGCCGACGGCCGGAAAGCCAAAGTCGAAGACATTCGTGCCATCGCCAATGGCAAGGTCTGGACCGGCGAGCAGGCTCTTCCCTTAAAGCTCATCGACTCCCTTGGGGATTTCGAAACCGCCGTGAAGGAAACCGCTAAGTCTGTGCATATAAAGGGGGAACCGCAGATCGTGCGGCCTGAAAAAGACCGCAAGACCTTCCTTGACCTCATGGCTGGAGACCTCTCGGAATACCTGCCCACTCGCGAAAAGCTGCTCGAACACCACATCGGGTTCTATTACCTCTGGAAGTAGGCGTTCAGGCGCCGATTTCTGTTCTTGCTCATCGCGTGACGCATAATCGTTAACAGGATTGACCAGCGGTTCTCATCTGCCACTTGCGCAGAACCCCTGAAATTTGAGAAGGTTAAGTAGTCCCGAGGGTGTTTCGTCCTCTCATCGGAACGTCCGCAGTAGCACGAAAAGTTCTCACGGAGCGAAAAAGGCGTATGACGAAGGCTGACTTGATCGATGAAGTTTCGCGACTGGCTGAGCTCACTCGCAAAGACAGCGAAGTGATTGTAGAGACGATCTTTGACAGCATCGTTCGTAGCCTGCGCGTCGGCGACAAGATCGAAATCCGCGGATTCGGAAGCTTCCGCACTCGCCAACGTAAACCGCGTGTCGGACGCAATCCCAAAACCGGAGATCGCGTCGAAGTTCCTGCCAAGAAAATTCCTTTCTTCAAGCCCAGCAAGGAGTTGAAGGACCTGGTCAATAACGCCGCGGCAGAAGCGGCACAGTCGATGTCGACTCCTCCCGCAACACAAGGCTAACGTTTTTCGTTCATCCTACGTTGTGCCGCAGACATCTCATGCCTGCGAGGACTCATGCCTGACCCTTATTTCACACCCGAACTCTTTTCGTTTCTTAAACAGTTGAAAAGGAACAATCGGCGCAACTGGTTTCTGAAAAATAAAGAGCGCTATGAGGAGATCGCGCGCCAGCCGGCATTGCGCTTCATCTCCGATCTCCGCTTTCAGTTGCGTTCGGTCAGCCCATGGCTAGTCGCCGATCCCGCTCCGCATCGCGGATCGTTGTTCCGCATCTATCGCGACGTCCGCTTTTCATCCGACAAAAGTCCTTACAAAACACACCTCGCTATGCAGTTTCGTCATGCCGGATCAAAGGAAGGTGTGCACCGCCCAGGAATTTACTTCCATATCGAGCCAGGCGGCAGCTTTCTTGCCGCAGGAACTTGGCGTCCCGACCCGCGTAACCTTGCGAAAATTCGGGATGCAATTTCCTGGAACGCTAAAGAATGGAAGAAAGCCACTCGCGGTCTGGAACTAGGCGGAGATACCCTCAAGCGCCCACCCCGAGGCTATCCCTGCGATCACCCAATGATTGAGGACATTAAGCGCACTGACTTCATCGCGCACCTCGATTTCACCGACAAGCAGATTTGCAGCGAGCGATTCATGAACGATTTCGTGAAAGCGGCACGCAAACTTGCACCGCTCATGGCCTTTCTTTGCCGCGCCGAAGGCCTGCAATTCTGAAAAAAACAGTGGAGGACGGGCGTCTCGCCCGTCTATTTTGTTAAGTACAAATCCGCCACTCGTACGCATATTCCGCCGGCACACGTTTGACCAAGTTTTGCCGCATAATTCAGTGGTCGACATCGACCCGGCCTTATTGGGATGGCGTCATTCCGAAGCTCCGCGCTTTTTCCAGCGGAGCGAGGAATCTCGCGTGATGCGCCACTGCATGTTGCACGCGCCTCATTTCAAGTACAAATCCGCCACCCGCAATGCATATTCCGCCGGCACAAGGTCGACCCGGTTCGCCAACACTACTACTGTCAGCCCATCTTTCGGGAAGCGCTGAATCGTCGTCCGGAACCCCATCGTCTCGCCGTAATGCCACATGTGCTCGTGTCCTTTATACGAATCGAGAAACCACCCGAACCCATAACTGACGGGCTTCCCGTTCGGCTCGACCGTTGGCTTCCCATTCACCGTCACCGGTGTCAATGCCACTTCCATCTCTTTTTCGCTCAGCAGAGTGTGATTTCGGAGCGCCTCATCCCACTTCGCCATGTCTTCAAGCGATGTGTAGATGCCCCCATCGCCCAGGGTTGCAGAAGTTGAACTCTGGTCTGTTTCCTTCCAACCTGCATCCGACTTTGTATTTCCGTACGCGCGATTGGAAACTTCGTTCTTTCCTTTTTCGTACGCCAGGGTGTGGTCCATCTTCAGCGGCACGAAAATCCGCTCCTGCAAGAATTGACCAAACGATTTTCCCGATCTCTTTTCAACGACCATCGCCAACAGGCAATACCCTGAGTTGCTGTAGTCCCAGGCGGTGCCGGGCACAAACTTCGTCGTCTTCTCCTGCTTAAGTAAGTCGAGCACGCCTGCATCGTGGATCTGAGGAATTTGTTCGTCGGGAATGCCGGGATACTGCTTCGCCATCAAGTCTTCGTAGGCCAGTAATCCGGACGTATGTGTCAGCATCTGTCGGATCGTGATCTGCTTTCCATACTCAGGAAATCCTGGAAATATATCCGTCAGCGTGTCGCTGAATGCCAACTTCTTCTCATGAACCAGTAGCATCACAGCCATCGCGGTGAACTGCTTCGAAACGGATGCCAACCTGAAATTCGTTCGCGCATCGATCTTCTCTCGCGTACGGATGCCTCGCACCCCATAGCCGCGCTCAAACACTTTCTTGCCGTCTTTAACAACCAGCACCGCCATACCAGGCTCCCGATCCGATCTGAATTGAGAGAACACGGCATCAATCTTCGAATCCATGCCTGAATCCGCTGCATTTGGAACCACGGCCGCTAGACAGAACATTCCTAGAACCATCCACGCACCCAGCCGGCAGTTTTCGTTCAATCATTTCCTCCCTGACTTCAGCGCAAGACTTTATCTCACAATCGGCCCGATAACATCCTGCCTCGCGCTTCGTCTATAGGCCTGCATGTCCCGCGCCTGCCATTCTCTGAAATCAGCCAAGCAGAGCATACGCGTGTGGCGTCATCCGCTCTTCGATGGAATGGTGTTCCATCGCGGATCCCATGCCACGCATCCTTATCCTCGCCACTGGCATGATGAATTGCACCTCTGTGCCTACACGGCTGGTGCTGGTTATCTCCGCTGTCGCGGTATTACCACCCTCGCGTGCGTCGGCGATCTCGTATTAACCCCTCCGTCGGAAGTTCATGACAATTGGGTCGTCGATGGTTCCATCAGTTTTCTGAGTGTTTATCTCAGCGAGACTGCGCTTCGAAAACTCGCATCCGCCGTGACAGAAAACGAAAACGCTGAACCCGATATGAGGCACATATTTCGCGACGACATCACGTTGAAGCGATCCTTCCTTCGTGCTTATTGCACGTTAGAGAACAAGGCGGCCCAACTGGAATGTGAAGAATCACTCTTGGACTTCGCGTGCGCCCTGTTCTCCAACTCGAAAAGGAACTGTGTAATCTCAATGACAGGTTCTGAATCTCCCCACGTCCGCCGATCCCGTTCCTACATCGACGAACATTGGTCCGACTCCATCTCTTTGGCCGACCTATCCAGTATCGTTGGCCTTAGTCCATTCCACCTGCATCGCATGTTTACCCGTCAGACCGGAATGCCTCCTCATTCCTATCAGACCCAGCTCAGGATTAATCACGCCAAGGTCCTTCTCCGAGACGGCCATTCTTTAGCTGAGATCGCATCCATCACGGGCTTCGCGGATCAAAGTCACCTGACTCGGCATTTTCACCGGTATGTCGGCGTTTCGCCCGGACGTTACGCCTCCAGCTTCCAACTCACACAGCAAGATCGTTCAAGACAAGAACCGAACATGGAAATGACAATCGTCCCCAGCTGAACCAATCTTCTCGGGGACGAAATGTCATATCGCGTACAAACACTCAGAATTGCTTTCGCCTTAATTTCTTTGGCCCTTTCCACTCCACTCCTTCGCTCTGACACCACAACCACCAAAGAGCGAACGATCACCAAGCTCTCCGAAAACATTTACGAAATCCGCCATCCTGACGCACCGGACACCTTCCCCCAAGGCAACACCACCGTCATCATCGGCGACCAGAGTGTTCTGGTCGTCGACTCCTGCTTGCTTCCTTCCGCCGCCCGCCAGGACATCGAACAAATCCGCCAATGGACGAAAAAACCAGTTACCTACCTTGTGAACACCCATTGGCATTTCGACCACACGCTCGGAAATCAGATGTATGCCCAGGCATTTCCCGGAATCCAAATCATCGCGCAAAAGCAAACACAGAAAATTATTGCCGATTTCAATCCCGGCGCTGTCGCGCGTTATCCCACTCGAGAACAACGGTTCAAGAAGATTCTTGCCGACGGAAAGGCCACTGACGGACACACTCTCTCTGAAGATGAAAAGCACGAATACGAACAGGCGCTCGCTGGGCTTGCCCCAGTAATCGCCGAAATGAAAACCACGTCGCAACTCGTTCCCAACGTTACCTTCGATCGCGAACTCACGATCGACCTCGGCAATCGGCCCGTAGAACTGAAATTCATCGGCCGTGGCAATACCCTAGGCGACACCGTCGTTTATCTCCCGAAGGACAAAATCGTCCTCACCGGCGACCTCGTCGACCATCCCGCGCCCTATCTGTTTGGTGGATTTCCGGTCGAGCAGGTTGAAACTCTCAAGAAGTTAACCGAACTGGATGCGCAGACAATCGTTCCCGGACACGGTGACGTTCTTCACGCCAAGATCTACATCCATCTTCTGATTGACTTCTTGACTGCCGTCAACACAGCCATCGAAAAAGAAGTGAACGATGGCAAGACTCTCGAAGAAGTTCAGCAATCAATTCCGAAATCGTTCGACCTGAAAACCTGGAAGCAAAAATTCGTGGGAGACGACACCGACGATGGCAGTTTCTTTGACCAGACCTTCGCCGGGCTGGTAAAGGCTTCCTACAACGAAATCAAGACCCGATAAGGACAGCGCCCCCGATAACTTCACTTCTTTTCATGGCGGCGTCATCCCGAAACCGCGCGTTCTATCCAGCGCGGTGAGGGATCTCGCGTGCCATACCACTTGAACTGGCATCATTCCGAACGCTCGGGCTTTCACCCTGCCCTGAGCGAAGCAAAGAGAATCTTGCTTGCACCCGCATATCACTCACCCGCCCTCACACCCACCACTCCCATCATTCTCCCTGTTCTCCCCTTTTCGGCGCGATGGCTGAACAGCAAGTCCACGCGGCACGACGTGCAGAGTGGCGACACGCTAATGTTCTTCTTCGCCACCCCGGCATCCAGCAACTGACGCCTGTTCGCCTCCAGCAGGTTCAGCCAGATCTTCTTTGGCAATTCACTGTGTCCCGGCGCCCGCGCCGTCAAAAACAGCAACGGATACTTCTCTCGCACCTCGTCCTGCTCCTTCGTCTCCCGAAACAACTCGCGTCCATATCGAAACTGCGACTCGAATTTGTGACGAACTTCCTCCCCAACGTTGTAGCAACAGTCATGCACCCCCGGCCCGATCGCGGCCACCACGTTCCCCGGCAGCGTTCCAAAATGCCTTCGCATCTCGCCGACGCCTTTCTCGACGACACGTTTTACCGTTCCTCGCCATCCCGCATGAAACACTCCCACCGCGCGAGTTTCTCGGTCCACCAGGATCACTGGCAAACAATCCGCCGTTTGAATCGCCAACGAAATCCCGGGCGTCTGCGTGATCAACCCATCTCCAACCAGATGGTGCTCAGGTACGCCAGTCACGCAATGAATCAGATCCGAATGCACTTGCCGGAGTGTGACGATCGGCCACGCAACACCCTTCGTCGCAGCTCCCAACTTTTTGAGAAACACCGCCCGATTCCGTTCCACTGCCGCCCGCGAATCGTGCTGGGTAAATCCCAGGTTAAGGTCGTTCTTGCCATACGTTCGCGAACTCCCGCCCACGCGCGTAGAAAAACCAGCAACCACCCACGGAAATTTCAGATTGCCGGGAGTCAGAACCTGCAGGCCGTCGTTTCTGACGGGTTTCCTAGTGGACCTTTTGCTCAACACTTTCGTCGGCACGGTTTCATGATAGCAACAGTTATCCTCGCGACTTAAAGCGATCCGATGGAGTGGCAAGCAGTTGGGAAGATCGTTCGCGACACCGTGGTGTCTAATACCAGCATGCGGATGCGTTGCAGACTCGTCCTGTGCATTTGGGGTGCGAGCCTATTCAGTCTGGTGACATATCACTCTGTACGCGTGAATAAAGAAATGCGCCACGGCCACTCATGGCGGTACTACTGGTGGGGATCTGTCCGGCTCGATTCGGACCTAAGTAACAAGCATCCCAACGGATCTATTCTTTGCAATAACACCGCGAACGATTGCTGGGATCCCGAATACATTTGGGTTACACCTGGTTGGCTTGAAAAAGCACTTTTGCTTTCTGCACTTCCGGCATTTGTAGTCACACTAGGTGCAGTGCGTGGAATGGCTCGTGCTGGGGTGAACGAGGTAGTTAGTTTTATGTTCACTATGCCGGTTCTGGGCACCGCTTGGTTTTATTCGGTTGGCTGGCTTCTGGATCGGCGGCGATATCAGCGCAATACGCGGTTCGGGCAAAACTCAACAAGCGCCAACCCATAGTCACCCATCTAAGAGCCCTTTCCAATCTTCAATCTGCAATCTTCAATCGACTACACTCTTCCCAACCCATGCCCAACATCCTCTATGGCGTAAACGGCGAAGGCGCAGGACACTCTACTCGCGCCCGCGAAGTCATCGCACACCTCGAAGCGCAAGGACATAAAGTTCACGTCGCGTCGTTCGACCGCGGACTCCGCAACTTGCAAAACGATTTCGATGTCACGGAAATCGACGGCCTCCGCCTTGCCTACGTTCAAAACCGCGTGCGCTACGGAAAAACCGTTTTGCGGAATCTCCGCAATGTTCCCCATGCGGCCCGCAGCATCCACACTCTCGCAAAAAAGGCCACTGCTTGGGACCTCGACATCGTCATCACCGACTACGAACCCATCACTTGCCATCTCGGACACAAGCTGCGCCTTCCCATCATCGCCATCGACAACCAGCATCTGCTCACCGATGCCGAGATCACCTATCCGCGTGAATACCGCAAAGAAGCAGCCGCCGCCAAACTCGTCACGCGCCTCATGACGCCGCGCGCCAATGCCTATCTCGTGACCACGTTCTTCAAAGCGCCTCTTAGAAAGAAACGCACCTTTCTCTGTCCACCCATCCTCCGCCAGGAAATCTTGCAAGCCCGTCCCAAAGAAAGCGACCACGTCCTCGTTTATGTCACCTCTCCGGCACCCGAGCTCGCCAACCTCCTCCGTACCGTTCGCCACCGCTTCATCTGTTATGGATTCGATCGCACTGACGAAGACAACAACATCACCTACCGCAAGCCGTCTCTCGACCGCTTCCGCGAAGACCTCGTCACTTGTCGCGCGGTCATCGCGAACGCCGGATTCTCTCTCATCAGCGAAGCCCTACACCTCGCGAAGCCATATCTCGCGTGGCCGGTGCGCCGGCAATTCGAACAGGTATTCAACGCCTACTATGTCGCTAAAACTGGCTACGGCGCCTACTGGGACGATCTCAACAAAGAGCGCATCGACTCATTCCTCTTCAATCTGGATCTTTATCGATCCAACCTTAAAACGTATTCTCGCGCCGGCAACGCTGCCCTTTTCTCAAAGCTCGATATCTTGATTGCACAGTTAACCTAAATCCGTTCGCGGCGCGCAGCTCGAAGCTCGTAGCCCGCAGCACGCTGCTGGAGCCTGGAGCCTGACGCCTGTTATTCTTTTATCCATGTACGAGAACTTCAAAGCCATTGACCGCTGGTCCAAGAAAGAAGTTCACGTCGTCTACCAGGCACTTATCGTCGCAATCGCAACCCGCCATGCGGACGCCGTCGACCTCAAGTTTCTCGTCGACGGACGCCCCGTCTGGGTGGCCCTTCCTCATCCCGCCTGGGTCGAATACAAAAACCGCACCGGCAAAGTCATCACGGATGCCCTCGCCATCGAAATCTCCGGCCACTTCCTTAAAAAAGCGCTTGAGAACGGGGACGGCCTCGGTCAGGAAATGTACTCGCTGACTGTCGATCAGACTCTCGCGCATCTCGACGCAGTCGCCGACCAATTCAGTTCAGGCACTATCGCACAAGGCGATCCAGCAAGATTTCAGCGCTCTTCATTCACCCGCTCTTACTCCTGACCGAACGTCCGGTCTGTATCGTCATTTCGAGTGCTCATCCTGGTGCGGCGCAAGGCAGCAACTACGCGGGTCTGCGCATGGTCCGGCCCCTCTCAATGAAACTGTTTTCATTCTCGTTTCACTTGCGGTGACAGGGCTTGGAATCCCCTCTCGCTTGAGGGAAAATAGAAATTGCTTTTATTTACGGATCATTCCGTCGGCGTCACGGACAGAATTCTTCATTCAAGCCACGCCTTTCTGCCCGCCTCTGCCGCCTCATAGCGTGGTTATCAGACCTCAGTTCGTGTTGGTCAGGAGACGTTCTCATGTCTAGTATTGCCGTCGAAGTAGATACGCCCAGCGGTGGAGATCACCGTCATAAGCGACTCGCGCAATGGGTGAATGAAGTAGCCCGGATGACCAAACCCGATCGCGTCTACTGGTGCAACGGCTCCTCCGCCGAATACGAAGAAATGCTGCGCCTCATGGTTCAATCGGGCACCGCGGTTCCAATCAATGATTCCAAGCGGCCCAACAGCGTGCTTGTTCGCTCGAATCCTGCTGATGTTGCTCGCGTCGAAGATCGCACTTTTATTTGCGCCCGCACCAAAGAGGAAGCCGGTCCCACCAACAATTGGGAAGATCCCGAAAAAATGAAAGCCAACCTTCGCGCCCTGTACCAGGGTTCGATGGTTGGACGCACGATGTACGTCATTCCCTACAGCATGGGCCCCATCGGCTCTCCCATTGCAAAGATCGGCGTAGAAATCACCGACTCTCCTTACGTAGTCGCCAACATGCACATCATGGCGCGGGTCGGTAAGCCGGTGCTCGATGTTCTCGCCGAAGACGGTGAATTCGTCCGCGGCCTCCATTCGGTTGGCGCCCCGCTCGCTCCCGATGAGCAAGACTCCCCTTGGCCTTGCAATGCGAAAGACAAGTACATCTGCCATTTTCCCGAAACCCGCGAAATCTGGTCCTACGGCTCCGGTTACGGAGGCAACGCGCTGCTCGGGAAAAAATGCCACGCCCTTCGCATTGCGTCAGTCCAAGCTCGCGACGAAGGTTGGCTTGCCGAGCACATGCTGATCCTCAAGCTCACAAATTCTGACAGTCGAGTGAAGTACCTGACGGGCGCATTTCCTTCCGCGTGCGGCAAAACAAATCTCGCGATGCTGATCCCCACCATTCCCGGATGGAAAGTGGAAACCATTGGCGACGATATCGCGTGGATGAAGTTCGGCGCCGATGGTCGCCTCTACGCGATCAATCCTGAATACGGATTCTTCGGAGTTGCCCCAGGCACGAGCATGAAATCAAATGCGAACGCCATGCTCACGGCGACCAAAAATTCCATCTTTACAAATTGCGCGATCACCGAAGATGGCGATGTTTGGTGGGAAGGCATGACAGAAAAGAAGCCTGCTCACCTCATCGATTGGCTTCGCCGTCCGTGGACGCCTGACTCGCACCGCAAAGCTGCACACCCGAACGCTCGCTTCACCACGCCGGCTAAACAGTGCCCGGTCATGGCCCCCGAGTGGGAAGATCCGAATGGCGTGCCCATTGACGCAATTCTCTTCGGCGGACGCCGTGGAGGAATCGTGCCCCTCGTCACCGAGGCGTTCTCATGGCAGCACGGAACATTTCTCGGCGCAACCGCGAGCAGTGAGACGACCGCAGCCGCAGCAGGCAAAGTTGGCCAACTACGTCGTGATCCCATGGCAATGCTCCCGTTCTGCGGCTACAACATGGGAGATTATTTCGGACACTACCTCAAAATCGGCGAGCGCCCTGGCGCCAAGTTGCCGAAGGTCTTCTACGTAAACTGGTTCCGCACCGACGGGAACGGCAAGTATCTCTGGCCGGGTTATGGCGAGAACAGCCGTGTTCTCAAATGGATTTTTGAACGTTGCGATGAAAAAACTCATGCCCTCGATACTCCTATCGGGCGCGTGCCTGCTCCCGCAGATCTCGACACCAAGGGTCTAGACATCTCAAGAGCTAACCTCGAAAAATTGCTGAGTATTGACTTGGATGGGTGGCTGGCTGAAATGCCTCTGATCAGGGAGCACTTTGCCAAATTCGGAGATCATCTGCCCGCGGGCTTGAAACAGGAAGTCGACAATCTCGAACAACGCCTGAACAACGCGCGTCAGAAATAACGTTATATGTCGATGGCTTGACCGAAATGCTTCTCGCGTTCAGCGCCCAGTTCATCCACGCTTGATCAATCTCGTTATCCAGATCAGAAACACTGCGCCGATGATCGCAACTAGGATGCTTGGAAGTAAGCCTCCCGTCGTATAAAAACCGAACAGCCGCATCAACCATCCGCCAACGATGGCACCTGCGATCCCGAGCAGAATATCGACCGCTGGCCCGTACCCGCCGCCTTTCATGATTCTTCCGGCCGCCCATCCTGCGATAAAACCGACGAGTAACAACTCCAATAGCCAGATCATTTCGTGATTCCTCGCGCGACAGAGTAACACTCGGCGTCAAGTGGACCTCTCGACGCGGCACGCACCGCCGCAATTTGCTAGAGTCATGATGGTTATGTTCGCTCGCAAAATCCGCGTGGAATACGATGCCGAAAATCAACGTCATCCCTGCCAGTTGCGCTGGCTCGACAGCTTCTCTAT
Organism: Terriglobales bacterium; assembly: GCA_036265385.1. Lineage (GTDB taxonomy): Bacteria > Acidobacteriota > Terriglobia > Terriglobales > Acidobacteriaceae > DATAPD01. The sequence goes on along the minus strand of DATAPD010000067.1, from coordinate 125,667 downwards.
GCGCAACTTCACCAACGCAACAGCTTTCGACGATACGTTACCGGTCGCAGATGGCTTGATGGAGATTGGCACTCATGTCGAAATCGAGAAGTTGACCTCCGCCATGGAGGACTGGTTTCATCGCAAGAGTTACATTCCCACTGAGTCACACCTGGTCATCACAAATATCTGAACGCCTGCCTGCCCAATTCCGGCAGGGTGCCGGAATCTGGGTGGTGACTTGGGTCAAAACCCACACTTCCACCACAATGTGCTCATGGCGAGCTTCATGCGCTGATTGAAAACAAAGCCATTGTTCAGCCATCTTCAGCTGTCAAGCAACGGTTCGTCACTTGCAAAGAAGTAGAGCATCTTCTTGCTTAAGAGTTGTTAGCTGTTTACCGGCTTGGAACGTATTCGGCTTCTACGCTCGAAAGTAGAAGGGAGCCCCTCTGATGCGTTATGAACCGAGAGAAGTGCATTGGAATTGGACCGCCATCATCTCACTTGGCCTGTCCAGCGCGGTAAGTCTGGCCATGTGGGCTGGAATTATTCGCGCTTTCTGGCTATTGGGAAAATAAACCTTGTAGCCGGACTCCATTGATCGCGAAGTCAACCCCGGACGCACGGGGCATACAGTCGTTCCCTCTGATTTTGAATCAACAGACACTTCGAACTTTTACTCACTATGAAAAAAGCTCCGTCAAGCCGGAGCCTTTTTTCCCTTCCATAAGTAGTTCGTCTTAGAAAAGTTCGGAGCTGCTCAACTGTCTGAAGGCAGCTTACGATTGTGCTCTGCTGATTAGCTGTCGTAGTGAAGCAGCGAAAACACATCGTACCCAGAAAGCTTTTCTCGACCTTTCAGAAAATCGAGTTCGACCACGAACCCCAATCCGGCTACTATGCCACCCAGTTCGCGAACTAATTGAGTTGTCGCAACCGCCGTGCCCCCTGTGGCCAACAGATCATCCACGATCAGCACGCGTTGGCCTTTCTGAATCGCGTCTTTATGAATCTCCAGGCAATTGCTGCCGTACTCCAAGTCATAGCTGACCTTTGCAGTTTCGGCCGGCAGCTTCCCAGGTTTTCGCACTGGAACAAACCCAGCATTCAGCCGATACGCGAGCGCAGGCCCAAAAATGAACCCGCGCGCTTCCATTCCCAACACTAAATCAACTTGCTTGCCGATATAGTTTTCCGAGAACAGGTCAATGAGGGTGGCGAAACCCGTCTTATCTTTCAAAAGAGTCGTGATGTCGTAAAACAAGATGCCCTTTTTCGGGAAGTCGGGCACTTCCCGAATCAATTTCTTCAGTTGATTGCAGTCCAGGCCCACCTTGGGCATTCACCACGCTCCTTCGATTCGAAATGACGAAAGTCCCGCCGTAGATTTCGCTTCCACTTCCTCTACATCATCGACACGCGCCGCGCGCGGACCTTCTCGCAACCGCGACCGCAAGCCCGCCAGCTGTGCCGCGGTTCCTTGGGCAAGCACTTCTACACTTCCGTCCGCTTTGTTCCGAACCCACCCGGCAATCCCCAGCATGTGCGCTTCCCGCTCCACAAACCACCGGAACCCGACGCCTTGCACCCGCCCCCGAACGACAAATCGCCGCGCGCTGATCGGGTGATCGGGTTTCTGGGTCATCGAGTGATTGAAGTCGTTACTAGTTGCTGTTAACGGCGCGAAGTTCGGTACGACGCAGCAAAGATCGCGACCAGTTCATTGGCCTCTTACAACAAATCGTTCAACCGTTCCTGCTTCACAATGCCTGACTCCACCAGGCATTCCATCCAGAACACCGTTTCGTCAGCTTCTTCCAGAACGATCCCATTTTGGCGGAAAACTCGGCTCCTGACCTCGCCCTGCCTGCTGCCCTGTAGTTTGCTCCAACCGAGATTCCGGATCGAAGCAGTTGCTTACCGAGTATCTGCGCGTCGGGAGTGCGTGGAAGACTTCGAAATACCTTTATGATCCGCAACGCGAATCGCTTGGTTCTATCGCGAAGCTCTTCCTGCTTGCTTTCCATCGGAAACTCGACCGTGCTGCCCCTGAACCACCCGATGACCTGATCGCCAGATCACCCGATCCGTCACCGATGTCGAGATTTCCAGATCACCCGATGACCCGATCGCCAGATCACCCGATTCCTACGCTCTCGACAGATACGTTCCTTCCGCCGTGTCCACCTTGATCTTCTCGCCTTCATTGATGAATGGCGGCACCTGCACGATCAGTCCGGTTTCGGTCTTTGCAGGTTTGGTAACACTCGATGCAGTCGCGCTCTTGAGTCCTGGCTCGGTTTCCATCACGGTCAACACGACCGTCTGCGGTAACTCGATGCCAACCGCCTTGCCATCGAAAAACTCCACCTGGATCTGCAGATTTGACGTCAGGTAATCCACCGCATCGCCAAGGATGTCGCGTGTCAAATGAGTCTGCTCGAAGTTTTCCGTATTCATGAAGTAATAATCGTCGCCGTCGTTGTACAGGTACTCCATGCTGACTTCGTCGACGTTGATCTTTTCGATCGGGTCGGGCGAACGAAAACGATGCTCGAACATGGCGCCCGTTCTCAAATTACGCAGTTTGGCTTGGATAAAGGCGCGCAGGTTGCCCGGCGTGCGGTGCTCCACGCTGAATACGGAGTGCAGATCATTGTTGTGCTTGATGATCATGCCGGGGCGAAGTTGTGTCGCTGGAATCGACATGCAGCTTAATTTCTCCTTGATAATGACAATCGGGCGCCGGACCTAAGGCGGGCAAGCCACTGCTCCGGTCCACGCGGATGATACGAAACTCTTATTTTACACAGAGTTGCCGTGTTCTGGAAATTGAGCAAAGTCCGGCATCGTCCCTAGAGATCAGATCACCGCAACTCCCATTTAAGCTTAGAATCAACCTAGCGCTGCGTCGACGCGTCTAACTTGCAATTCTTCGGAGGGCACTCATGCGTGTAGGAAAATACGAAGTTTCTGAAGCCAACAATACCGCGGGTACCGCTGTCACGTTTCTGCTCATCGGTCTCGGCATAGGCGCCGCCACTGCGCTTATGTTTGCACCCAAAACTGGAAAAGAAATGCGCAAGGACTTGCGACGCGGCTATGACGATGCCAGGGAACGTTTTTCCGACCTGAGCGAAAATGCGCGTGAGTCGTTTCGCGAGCGTGCCGCGGATGCCAAGGAACGATTCGACGGTGCGCGCGAGACCCTGCGCGACAGAATCGAAGACGCCCTCGATCGCGGTGCCGAACTCGCCGACTCCGTTCGCGAAAAATCAGCACCATTCGTGAAATCGATTCGCCGCTCGTAAGCTCAAATACGAACTCTCGTGCGTACGAGCAGGTTCTCTCAGCAGGACTCCACAGTTTTACGGTATAACTGTGTCCGCTTCCCCTCGGCCAGAGACCTCAGCGCAGATTAGTGCGCACGCTGGGATCGCGTGCGCCGACACTCTCACTATCGGCCAGACCTGAGCCGAATTGTGAACACTCCTTGATGTCGTCCTTGTTATTCGAGGCCTTATAATCTCACGATTGCGTTTCGCTCACTTCGCTGGGCATAGCCTCACTAACACTGCACAATTGCTGGATGCTGAATGCTGAGTGCTAACGGCTAATTGCCAATTGCTAAATGCTGGAGCAAAACTCGGCCCGTACGAAATCATCGCCCCACTCGCCGCTGGTGGAATGGGCGAGGTCTATCGTGCTCGCGACCCACGCCTCGGCCGCGAAGTCGCCATCAAGGTCTTGCCTGCCTCTTTCGCGCGTGATCCGGAGAGACTCCGCCGTTTTGAACAAGAAGCCCGCGCCGCCGGAGCCTTGAACCATCCGAACATACTCATCGTCTACGATCTCGGCACACAAGGCGATGTCCCATATCTGGTGACGGAACTCCTTGAGGGTGTAACTCTTCGCGATCGCCTGCGGGATGGACCTCTTTCCACTCGCAAAGCCGTGGATTTCGGCATTCAGGTAGCACACGGCTTAGCTGTCGCGCATGAAAAGGGTATCGTTCATCGCGACCTCAAGCCCGAGAACATCTTCATCTGTAACGACGGGCGCGCGAAGATTCTTGATTTCGGACTCGCCAAGTTATCTGAGCCTCTTCCCACCGATGAAACCGTCACCTCACACGACCCGATGACTGGCCCCGGCGTAATGCTTGGTACCGCCGGCTACATGTCTCCCGAACAAGTCCGTGGGCAAAATGCCGACCGCCGCTCCGACATCTTCAGCTTCGGTGCAGTCCTTTACGAGATGCTTTCCGGGCAGCGCGTCTTCCATCGGCACACTGGCGCTGACACTGCGAGCGCCATTCTGAAAGAAGATCCCCCCGAACTGACCGCATCCGGACGGAACATCCCGATCACCCTCGATCGGATTGTTCGCCATTGTCTCGAGAAAAACCCTGAACAACGTTTTCAATCGGCGCGTGATCTCGCCTTTCACCTCGAGTCATTGTCCTCTGCATCTGATTCCGCCATTCGCCCTGAGCAATTTGAAGAGAAACCACCTTTACGCCTTCCATGGTGGATTCCCGCAGGCCTATTGCTCCTGCTCTCAACCTTCGCGATTGCCTGGTATTGGCCGCATCAGGCGCGATCTGGACCTGCGTCAATCTCGTTTCTCAGGCTTAGCGACTTCGCTGGCGTTGAAGAAAGTCCGGCTTTTTCGCCCGATCGAAAGTCCGTCGCGTTCGTCAGCGACTCCACGGGCTCACGCCAGATCTGGGTTCGCTTGCTCGCAGGCGGCCCTCCGCTTCAACTCACTCGCGGCGACGGCGATCATCTCGAACCCCGATGGTCGCAGGACTCTGCATCAATCGTGTATTACTCGCCGCCTCCGCAGGGCACCGCGCAAGGTACGCTTTGGGAAATTTCCGCTCTCGGTGGCCCTCCTCGGCGTCTCGCTTCCGCGTTGAGCGGCGCGGATGTGAGCCATGACGGCACACATCTTGTTTTCTTTCGTCTAAATGATCGCCAGATCGAACTGGTCAGCGCGAACCGCGATGGCACTTCACCGAAAGTCGTTTCCGCCGCGGTGGCAACTTTCAGCTATCGCCAACCTCGCTGGTCTCCGGATGATCGGTCCGTCGCCTACATCCACAGTCGCGAGAACTGGGCGGACGACGTTTACCTGGTTCCCGCTGCTGGCGGCAATCCGCGCCAACTCACCAAAGACAACACTTTGATGAGCGGTTTCGGTTGGGCGCCCGATGGAAATCACATCGTCTACAGCACCGCGCGAGGAAGCACTTTGCTGTACTTGCCAACTCTTCACGTCTGGTCCATGCCAGTCAAAGGAGGCGAGCCGCAGCAACTCACCTTCGGCGAAACCAGCGATGAAGGGCCTGATGTAGATCAGAGCGGCAGAATCGTTCTTAGCCGGAAGCGCATGGAGTTCGACATCTGGAAGTTTCCAACTAGCTCAGATCCAGTCGCCAACGTTCGCCAGGCTGTTCGCATCACGCACCAGACCGGACAAGTCCAGACTCCAAGTCTCAGTCCTGATGATCGCGAAATGGTCTACCTCTCAGACAATGGCGGTCACGGCAACATCTGGATCCAGCAACTCGCCAAGAACGAAACACGACAGATCACTTTTGAAAAAGACCCCAATGTGGTCATCGGCACGCCCGTGTGGTCTCCAGACGGCAAACTGATCGCCTTCGCGAGCAACGAACCCTCCGCTAACGGCCGAGGTATCCGCTACTGGATCGTGAGGCCCGATGGTAGCGACCTTCATATTTTTCTATCGCTGGGAACCTGGGCAGCATGGTCAGGCGATAGTAAGTGGCTCTATTACTGCGAGTCGTCCCCCGTTCAGGAAACCGGAAGCCGTCGTCTGATGAAGGTTTCTCTCGATGGCGGGCCACCCGTAGCAGTCCGTTCGGATAATGCACGCGGTCCGGCCGTAGCTCCTGATGGCTCCGCGCTTTACTACGTCGTCCCTTTGCTCAATCTGAACGGCTCAATGGACTACGAACTCAGAGTTGCGCAGCCGGAGGATGGCCCATCCAAGATTCTCGCCCGCATCTCCGGGGAACGCGTGCCACTGTGGCAAGGCCTTCACCCTGTCATCTCTAAAGACGGGAAGCGTCTCGCTCTTCCTCTCGATGACAGCCTCGGCACCAACATCTGGGCGGCCCCCACTGCCGACGGGAAACTGACGCAACTTACTGACTTCGGACAGAAGCGCACGTTCATCGCGCGCCGCATAACGTGGTCCTCCGACGGCAAGTGGGTGTTCGCTGCCGTTGGCAAGGGCGATGCTGACATCGTGCTGATCGATGGAATCTTGCGGTAACATCTCTCACCTGTTCCGGCTCTGGATCGACAGTGGTATGGTAGTCGCACACGGATTAGACCTTGAAGTTCCTTCCCCGAGTTCTCGCCGGATCTCTGCTCGTCGGTGCCTTTTCGTGGCAAAGTCACTCGGCAGCGCAAAAGCAGCCGGAAAAGTCAGAAACTATTTCTCTATCGAAAACGTTCGCCGCGATCAGCAACGTCCGGCTGCAGCACACCAAAGCACGCTCCACGCTCGAAGTCACTGCGACACAACCTCTCGACCCTGATATCCAGCAGATCGAGTCCCCCCCGCGCCTGGTCATTGATCTTCGCAATTCTCGTGTCGCCGTGAAAGCCAAGAAGATCTCCGTTGGCGAGGATGGAATCGGAGGAATTCGCATCGAACAGTTCCGCGACCGTCCTCCAGTGACTCGCATCGTCGTCGACTTACTCAAGCCACACACATTCCGCTGGAATGTCACAAAGAATGTCTTAGCTGTCACCCTGGAGCCCGCCGAAATCACGCTGCCCTCGGCCACGGAGAAACCTGAAGGTGTGCTTGGATTGAGTACCGAACCTGAACCCATTGCCGTTCCCCTGAGTTCTTCGGTCGGTGCTGTCACGCTGGCAGGAAGCAGGCTGGCTGCCGGATCGTCCGTGACCGCCGGCGGAGAAACTGCGGAATTGCGATTAGTGCGCGGTGGTCAAGTGCGCGTGTGCCCAGGCACTACTGTCTCCGTTACGCCGTCGCCTGACGGACGCGATCTCATGCTCGCCCTCAGCACGGGCGCCATCGAAACTCATTACCGCATCGATAAGTCGGCCGATTCGATCCTTACCCCTGACTTCCGAATTCAATTTCCCGGTCCCGGCGACTTCCACTATGCAGTCAGCACCGACGCTCGAGGCAATACCTGCGTGCGCTCCCTTAATGGCAATACCGCCTCGGCAATCGTGACCGAGTTGATTGGTGATCGAACGTATCAAGTCAAATCGACCGATCAGCTCGTCTTTCACTCCGGCCGCCTGGATCAGGTCGATGCCGCCATTCCTCTCGACTGCGGTTGTCCCGCGCCTCCTACGCCGGTTCTGCGAACAGAGGCACCAACTGAAATCAAATCGCAACCTGATCTCGACTCCGCGCGTCTCGCCGTTACGGAGCAGCCGCGGAACACTGCCAGCGCACCTTCGGATCAGAACTCAACCGCTCTGCCGCCTTCCGCCGAGACAGCGCCGCTTCCGCCAACCCGTAAGGAAGACATCCATGTTCAAGTGGATGCACCTCTTGTTTTCCGCGCCAGCGATCTTCCGCCCCGGCACCCTGCGCCAGAAGCCACCCCCGCCAAGCCGACAGCGAGCCCCATTGCTCCGACACCCACAAATCACCGCGTCACTCCCAATGTTTCAACTGCCATGACCGCGTCAGCGAAGCCTGAACACCGCGGTTTCTTCAAAAAAATTGGGGGATTCTTCGCAGCAATATTTCGGTAAGAACCAAGCGGGGGTTTATACGTCAGTTCGCCTCTCTGACCTTGACGTACGTTGTGTACGGCTCGTCCTCGATCGCGACAAACGGCAGCAGCGTAACTTTCCCGCTCCGGCTCTCAGCGGTCCACTTCTGTGCTCCGACTTTCTTGGCAGCGAGCAATTGCTCTGAGGTGAAATCAAAAGTCTTTCCGATCGGGAACAGCACGAGTGGTCCATCCAGCAACGCCACCGTATTCGGATGAGCCGCATCAATCGCTTGTAATCGCATCACGCGCGGCAACTCCAGTTCGACGCGATCGCCGTTCTTCCAGAGCCGTTCTACGGACATGAAGCGACCCGCCGACGCTACTTCCAACACACGTTTGCCGTTCACCGCGATCGTTGCGCCCTTTGTCCACTCGGGAATCCGCAGGTTCAGGCTGAAGTCTCGAGGTTTTCTCGTACGCACCTCGAACTCAATCAGCGACTCGAACGGATACTCGCCTGTTTGCGTAAGCGAAACCTCCGCCCCATTTTGCCGCCACTTCACAGTGGACGGGATATACAGGTTCACGTACACACCATGGGCATCGTGCAGGTAAGCGTTGATTCCGTAATCGGTCGCGACCTGCGGCATCGTCCCGGAGCAACATGGCCACCGATGATCGCAAAACTCCTTCTTCGCATTGAAGTTGTAATCGGAGTAGTAAAAGCTCCGGCCATCGCGCTGCATCGGCTTTGCGCCCAGGACGGTGTTGTACATAACACGTTCCATGCTGTCGCCGTACCGCGACTCGCGAGTCACCCGCAACAAATATCGAGTCAATTTGAAATGCGCATACGCGCCGCACGGTGTCTCAAAGCTGTGGTGCGTGTTGGCGAGGCTGGCTTCCACATCCGGGCTGTCCGGTGCGCGTAACAACTCGTCGGGACCCCACCCTCCCGTCGCAAAACTCTGTGACGACAGCATCTCAAAACCATTTCTTGCCGCACGCAAGTGCTTCTCACTCCCGAGCGTAAGGTAAGCCTGCATCGCAGAGCTCAACGAATTCACATGGCTGTACGCGTGACGCCCAGCCAAAATATTTTTGCCTTCACTGAGCGGATCGTAATAAAAGTCCGCGAGGAATTTCTTGCCGAGATCGCGATACCTCTCTCCGGCGCCATACCGGTACGCAAGAAATAGGTTTTCCGAATTTGTGTACGACTCGTCCCATGTATAGGACTCGTCTTTGCCTTCCCGCCACGGTTTTCCATGTTCCACCGCCCCGTCCGGTAAATGGGGCAGAGCCGTATCCGTTGTCTGGTGGAGGATCCTCAACGCAAACGGATCCTTCGCCAGCCGATGAGAATCAATTAACCCGCACACCAGCTTGTCATAGCAATAGGCCGGGAACCTGTTGTTCACATAAAACTGGCCATCGATCGTTTTCGAATACAGCACATTCAAACGAAGAATCTTCTCTCGGGCCTTTTTCGACGGTTTGATTGCATATCCCCGCGCCAGGGCGGATACCCACTGTCCGAAAGTCGCCGACGGTGCGAACCCCGCATCGAACGTATGCCAGTCGTAATTCGGATCGTACCGGTACCACCCACCGAGATCCTCTCCGGGCGCCGGTTGTCCAATCATTTGCCGGAAGGGTTTCAGCAGGCTGTCATCCGGCAAGCTCATGAGTAGAGATTGCGTCTCTTCGAACTGCTTTTCGTGCAGTGGGCTCTGCACCGTTACATTTCCGTAACCGAATTCTTCGAGGAAAGTTTCGTTGTTATTCGAGGCGAATAACTGAGGCCATTTGCTGCCAAGCGCTGCACCCGCGGCCGCAAATGCAGTGGCAGACTGTACAAAACTTCGTCGTGAAATTCGTCTCATTTCAACAGATCGGGCGGCTAAGGTTGCGATAAGAATTCGTACTCTTCAATCACAGCCGCGACCGCCATTTTGCCGTTCGCCGCCGGATCGTCGATCCGCACGACCTTACCCTTGCAACGCACGTTGATACTTTCTGCGAGTGTGATCTCCGGCGGCAGGGTCAACGTGAACTCGATGGGAGAGTCTTTCGCGATCGGCGCATCCACATAAAACGATATGCCCCGTGCACTCACGTCCCGGGTTTGTGCCGCTTTCTGCTGTTCGCCGTTCTCCGTGTATGTCACAGAAACCGGTAAACGCAAGGCGAATCGGCGCGTCGATCTCTTGTCTTGTGGCGGCTCAGCCATCAGTGGGAGGCCTCCGAAAGTCCGATAAGCATCGCTTGCGAATCACTGCCTGTCAAGCATGTACCTCATCTGTCCATCGCTCCGCGACCCTCCTCAAACGTCTCCCAACATCGCTGGATCTGAGCAAATCCACCACCATCCAGACCCTATAGGTTTTGCAACGGCGAACTCGGAATGGGCATCTCAACAATTGCTCCCGAACCCTCGTTACCTTTCAACCCACCCCAGAATCATTCCCATGGAGGTCGTCATGATTCTCATTACTGGAGCAAGCGGCAATGTCGGCGCAGAAGTCCTTCGGCAAACCCTGAAAACAGGAGCCAAGGTCCGTGCCGCTTTTCAATCGCCGGACAAAGCTTCCACCGCGCCTTCCGGCGTCGAAATCGCAATCATGGATTACAACCAACCCGAAACCATTCGGCAGGCATTAACAGGAGTCGATCGTATCTTTCTCGTTGCACCCGTCGTGCCCAACATCCCCGACTTGGAAAATAATGTGGTAACCGAAGCGCGCAAAGCTGGCATCCGCCACATCGTGAAATTCTCGGCCATGGGCGGACGTGATTCCATCTTCCCCCGTCTACACACCGAGTCCGAAGATCGAATCAAGGCATCCGGAATTCCTTACACTTTCCTTCGCCCCAACGGATTCATGCAGAACCTGGTCATCTATAACCTCGGCACCATTAACTCCCAGAATGCGTTCTACGGATCGCAAGGAGATTCCGCCGTCAGCTACGTCGATCTGCGCGATGTTGGCGCGATCGCTGCGCGGGTTCTCACCGACCCCGGACACGAAGGACAAGCCTACGAAATCACCGGGCCTACCGCTCTGACCAACCGCCAAATGGCCGACATCCTTTCCGACGACATCGGTCGAACCATCAAGTATGTCGATCTGCCTCCGGATCAGTTGGCCCAGGGTATGCGCGCCGCCGGAATTCCTGAATTCAATATCAAGGGCATTTTGGATTTGAATGCGTTCTATGCTGCGGGCAAAGCGCAGCACATCTCCGACGATTTCGAGAAAGTCATGAAGCGCAAGCCGACTTCGTTTGAACAGTTCTCACGAGATCACAGGAACGTGTTTAAAGAGGAATCGAAAGCGGCGAGTTAGAATAGCAGTCAACGTTCCCTGACTACTGACTACTAACTACTGACTACTGAATCATGGTGTTCGTTCTCGACAACTACGACTCATTCACCTACAACCTTGTCCAATACTTGGGTGAACTAGGCGCGACCGTGGAAGTCCGTCGCAATGATCAAGTCTCAATCGAAGAGATCGAAAACTTGCGGCCTGATCGCATCCTGATCTCCCCCGGCCCTTGCACTCCGCAGGAAGCTGGCATCAGCATCGAACTCATCCGCCACTTCACAGGCAAGATCCCACTGCTGGGAGTTTGTCTTGGACACCAGGCTCTGGGCGCCGCTTTTGGCGGCAACGTCATTCGAGCTAAAAATCTCATGCATGGAAAAACCAGCCAGGTTGAGCATGACGGTCAGACCATTTTCCGCGGGATCTCCTCCCCGATGACCGCTACCCGTTATCACTCGTTGATTGTGTCCGAAAAGGGTCTCCCCGCGGAGCTCGCAGTCAGCGCTCGCACGAAAGAGAAAGACGGGACAGAAGTCATCATGGGTCTCCGCCATCGTCGCTTTCCTGTGGAAGGCGTTCAGTTTCACCCGGAGAGCGTTCTAACCGAAGACGGCAAGAAGATAGTGAAAAATTTTCTGGATCAGTAGTACTTCAACTCGGCTTACTTCGTCTTCACTTCTGACCCGGCCTTCATCACCACCTTAACGTGCTCGAGCGTAGTGATGTCCGTCAGTGGATCTCCCTCCACTCCGATCAGGTCCGCAAATCTTCCCTTCTCGATCGATCCGATGCGGTCTTGCCACCCTAGCAGTTCAGCAGCATCCGAAGTCGCTGCCCGAATGACTTCAGCAGGCGTCATTCCGGAATCGCGATAGGCTCGAAGCATGGTCAGACTGGCTTGCCCTCTCGTCTTGCCCGGATAAATGATGTACATGTCCGAGCCAGCAGCAATGCGCACTCCCGCCTTGCGTGCCCGCTGGATCCGATCTGCGTTTTTCGCCACCAGCTTCTTGTAGCCCTCTTCCATTTCCTTCCGCTCTTCAGGTGTCTTCGCGGAAAAATCGAGATACGTTTCGAGTGGCCCATCGGTTGGAACCAGGAAAATTCCGTTCTTGCTCATCAACTGCAAGGCCTCATCGCTCACTACGTACCCGTGCTCGATGGAATCAACGCCCGCCTCGGCTGCCACCCTTACGGAAAAATCGTCGGTTGCATGCGCGGCGACCTTTGTATGCACGCGATGCGCTTCTTCTACGATAGTGCGAACCTCATCGACGTTCAGCACTCGAGGACCCGTGTTCACAATGATTTTGATGACGTCAGCACCGGCGTACAGCGCGTCGCGCACGGCACGTCGGGCCTCTTCAGCTCCGCTAATCACTACGTATTCCTGTGCAATGATTTCCTTCGCGGCCGGAGTCTGGATCGGGCCAAACTGTCCGCCCGCCGCACTGATCGCGCGAGTGGAAACCAGCATTCGCGGACCAATCACCCACCCTTCACGGATCGCATTCCTCAGCGCTACGTCTCCATTCAACCCAGCGTTGCCAAGATCGCGTACCGTCGTAATCCCAGCCTCCAAATCCTCGCGCGCCATCGCCGCCCCCATCAGAGCGCGCTCCGCCGTGCTCATTTCCGCGACTTGCGTAAACAAAGAGTCTTCCGGTTCCGCTGCGATGTTTGTCAGCAGATGGGTGTGACAATCGATCAAGCCCGGCAACACGGTGAGGCCAGTCCAATCGATTGAGGTCGCATCCTTCGGCGCCTGCGCCGACACCTCTGCGTACGGTCCCACTGCCTCAATTTTTCCAGCGCGGATCAATATGCCTTGATCGGACCGAGCTTTGCCCTCTTTGACATCAACAATGCGCCCAGCATGGATCAGCTTCACTTGCGGCTTCGCATCCTGCCCGCTCGCAACTGCGACCAGCAGCATCAACACGCAGACATAGATGCGCTTTGCTCTGGTGCCCATGCTTCCTCCCTTGTGTTCAGAATTCGATCAGACGCCACTGCGCGCCATCTCCACCGCACGCAGCAACGCTTGGGATTTATTGCGCGATTCCTCGTACTCGCTCTGCGGGTCCGAATCCGCCACGATGCCCCCACCCGCCTGCAGATAGGCCTGCTTGCCTTTCATCAGCAAAGTACGGATCGCGATACACGAATCCAGGTTCCCCGCGAAATCTGCGTATAGGACAGAGCCTCCGTACACGCCTCGTCGAGTCGGCTCAAGTTCCTCAATGATCTGCATGGCGCGGACTTTTGGCGCTCCACTCAATGTGCCTGCCGGAAAGCAGGCAGCCAGTGCGTCAATCGCGTCGAGATCATTTCGTAGACGGCCCTCAAGCGCTGAAACAAGGTGCATCACGTGGGAATAACGCTCCACGAACATCAGCTTCTGCACCTTGACCGAACCGTAATCACTCACGCGGCCCAGGTCGTTGCGGCCAAGATCTACCAGCATCACGTGCTCCGCGCGCTCCTTTTCGTCGCTACGGACCTTCTGTTCGAACGCGGCATCTGCTGCCTCGTCCCGACCACGCGGCTGCGTCCCCGCAATGGGCCGATATTCAAGCTTGCGCCCAGTAACGCGCACTAGCATCTCCGGAGACGATCCGAGCACATACAGCGGCGGCGACTTCGGCGCTGCACTCCCCATTCGCAGGAAATACATGTACGGAGACGGGTTCACTGTCCGGAGTGCCCGATAAAGATTGAACGGATCAACTTCCGGCACGAAGTCCCACCGCTGCGAAAGTACAACCTGGAAAACATCTCCGGCAGCGATGTACTCTTTTGCTCTTTTCACGCTCGCGCGAAACTCGTCGGGCTCCGTCACCGCATTGATCCTGAGTCTGCCGCGAACAACTGACTTCTTCGCAAAGCGGGCGCTCCAACTTCGGGAAAGTTTCTTTTCGATACGGCCGATATCCGCAACTGCCCGATCGTAGGCAGCGCGCGGTTTCTCTCTACTCAGGTCCGCCGTCGCTACGATATGGATCTGGTGGCGAAGGTGATCGAATGCGAGCAGGCGATCGAAAAACATCAGCACGCAATCCGGAACATTCAAGTCATCCTCGGCCTGCTCGCCGATCTTTTCCAGGTGGCGCACGACGTCGTATGCAAAATACCCGACCGCCCCTGCAGTAAATGGAGGAAGCCCCTCATATTGCGCCGGACGATGTTCCCGCAGCAAGCTCTTCAGAATTGCGAACACATCTCCAGTGCGCTTCTCAGCTTTTCGTCCTCGCTGGATGACGATCGCATCCCCACGGGACTGCACCCGCATATACGGCCGCGCACCGAGAAACGTATACCGCCCAATCTTCTCCGCACCTTCCACCGACTCGAGCAGGAATGCATCCGGCTCACCAGCTGTCAGCGCCAGGAATGCCGACACCGGCGTCAGCAGGTCTGCCGAAATCGACTTCACCACCGGAACCAGCGTAGCTTCGCGGGCCAGTTCCGCGAACTGTTGGAATTCGGGCCTCAACATGGAAGATGCGACGGAAACCACGCCGCGATTGTTCATTATAGGGGGAGACCCTTCTCCTGCGCGGAACCAGCGGATGAATTGACGTAAAGCTCCGGCCCGGCAGAAGATTCATGTAGCGAATCTCTAAGCGGTGCCTATGCGCGTTAAGTTTTGGGGCGTGCGCGGTTCAACGCCGACTCCGCAGCCGGAAAATCTACGTTACGGGGGCAATACCTCCTGCGTCGAAGTTCGCTCTGGAGACGCCATCTACATTTTCGATTGCGGCACCGGACTCCGCGCCCTCGGTCGCCAGCTCAATTCTGAATTCCAGAACAAGCCTGTAGCCGCTCACATTTTCGTTTCGCATTTTCACTGGGACCACATCCAGGGCATCCCTTTCTTCCGCCCGCTCTATGACAACCGCGACAGCCGCTTCATCTTCCATTCTTCCAGTCGAACTCGCGCGCTTGAGCGGGTAATGGAAGAACAGATGGCCGCGCCTTACTTCCCGGTTGATCTCCGCGAGATGCGCGCGATTCGGGACTTCTACGACCTTGAAGCTGGCAAAGTTCCGCTCGGCGATCGGGTTGCCGTACAAGCCCAATGGCTGAATCATCCGCAAGGTTGTATGGGATTTCGCCTGGAGACTCCGGAAGGAACAGTCGTATATGCCACCGACAACGAGCCCGGCGATGCCACCTTCGACAAGAACGTGCGCAAGTTAGCCGCCGGCGCGGACGTTCTCATCTATGACTCGCAATACCTTCCCGAAGAATACGCGGCGAACAAGCGTGGCTGGGGACACAGCCACTGGCGTGAGGCGATCAACGTGGTCACGGAAAGCGGGGCAAAGGAACTTGTGCTGTTCCATCACGACCCCGACCACAATGACGTGCTGATCGATAAAGTTGTTCAGGAAGCCCGCAACTACTATCCCAAAGTTCGAGCCGCCGCCGAAGGCATGGAAATGCTGCTGGGCTCTTAATCTCTCTGGCGGGCCGCATAGGCCGCCACCTTGAGTCTGTTCCCACACATCTTCATACTGCACCAGCGACGCGTTCCATTCTTGCTGGTATCCAGAAAATGCAGCACGCATTTCGTGTGTTCGCACTTTCGAACACGCGTACGGTCGATTTGCGTGAATAGTTCGGCAGCAGCATGCGCCAGCGGCCCTAGAAGATCGGATGGCTTTTGAATTTCGTACCAAGACTCCGTTCTAAGGTCATTCTTCTCGCCCGAACTGTGACTGCGCAGACGAATCAGTTTCGGATGTGCCGCTAAAAGCGTATTAACTTCCTCAATGGTCGATCGTCGTATTGTGCCTCCACCCTCCCAGGCCAGAACTTCCCTCCGCAACGTTTCGCGAAATTCGTGTATCAGCGAAACTGCATGGCCTGCATTCGGCATATGCTTCCAATCGCGGCGCAACGCCACACCTTGCGCGGTACCGACCAGACCAGCCGCCTGGAACCAGGCCACTACTGCGTCTAAATCAGATAAGAGTTCGGTAGGCTCACCCTCGATCACCGAACGCGTATTGAGCAGGTCTAGAGCTAACTGATTTCCAACGAACAGAAATCCGCCCTTCCAGTCCCCTTCCTCTTCTCTAAGACGCATGAATCCAGATTCTCCTTACATCCTCCCACGTTTTAAATTATAACACCATTAATGTATCGTTTTGACGGTTAGTACATCTGATGTTGAGAAAGGGGGGATTCGATGCCCATTTTGAAAGCACTCGATCCAGCAACCGCTACCAACAAGACCAAGCAACTTCTCGACGGGTTCCAGAAAGCCCTCGGCCTTGTACCAAATCTGATGAGAACGCTGGCCAATTCGCCAGCCGCACTCGCTGGCTATACCAGCTTCAACGCCGCCCTGTCGCAAGGAATGCTTTCGCCTCAGTTACGAGAACAGCTTGCCCTCGCCGTTGCGAATGCCAACAACTGCGATTACTGTCTCTCAGCCCACACCGCACTTGGTTCTATAGCAGGACTCAATCCACAGCAGATGCTTGCCGCCCAGCAGGCCGACTCGACCGATCCCAAGTCGCAGGCTGCGCTGCAGTTCGCCTTCAAGGTCATTGAGAATCGTGGGCAGCTGCCGGCTTCAGAGATCGACGCTCTGCGCTCCGCCGGTTTCAACGACGCCGAAATCACGGAGATCATTGGCAATATCGCGCTGAACATTTTCACGAACTACTTCAATCATCTGGCTGGAACCATAGTTGATTTTCCGGCTGTGCAACCCGTTCACTCAGCCGCGTAAGCCAGCTCGCCGCGCAGCCAGTTCCAATGTTGATTGCCCAAGGAGTTATTCCAATGACCAAGTACAAATACGCTTCCATTGACGGCCTCAAAATTTTCTATCGCGAAGCAGGGCTGCTCGATGCGCCGACCATCGTGTTGTTGCACGGCTTTCCTTCTTCTTCTCACATGTTTCGGGACCTGATCCCCAAACTGGCGGGAGAGGCACGCGTGATTGCGCCGGACTTTCCCGCTTTCGGCTATAGCGACCAACCGGATCGCTCGCGGTTCACATACACCTTCGACAATCTTGCAAGCGTCATCGAAAAGCTCCTGTTTGATCACCTCAAGTTGCAGAAGTTCAGCATCTACGTTCAGGACTACGGAGCGCCGATAGGATTTCGCTTGGCATCGCGTCACCCGGAGGCGATCCAAGGAGTTGTTGTGCAGAATGGCAACGCTTATCTCGAAGGCCTCGGATCAGCTTTCGATCCAATTCGCTCGTTTTGGAATAAGCGCACGCCAGAATCGGAAGCGGTCATGCGCGGGTTTTTGAACCTTGAGACAACCCGCTTTCAATATGTCACGGGCACTCGCGATCCCGCATCAATCAGTCCCGATTCCTACACTCTCGACCAAGTTAGGTTGGATGCGCCAGGGAATCAGGACATCCAGCTCGATCTCTTCTTCGACTACCAGAACAACGTGAAGCTGTACCCTGAGTGGCAGACATACTTCCGTAAGCACCAGCCAAAGATGCTTGTGGTCTGGGGAAAAAATGATCCCTTCTTCACGGAAGAAGGTGCGAAGGCATACACTCGCGACACTCCGAACGCTGAATTGCATCTGCTCAATACTGGACACTTCGCACTTGAAGAGGACGGCGACGAAATCGCCGAACACATGGCCCGCTTCCTTCGAACATTTCGTGAAAAGCAGAGAGGAGCCGCATGAGTGTCATTGTGCCGCCATTTACGATCGAGACCGCGACTGCGAAAGTGCAAGCGGCTGAAGACGCCTGGAACACGCGCGACCCCGAGCGGGTTGCGCTCGCTTATACCGAAGATTCGGAGTGGCGAAATCGAAGCGAGTTTCTCAAAGGACGCGCGGAGATCAAGCAGTTTCTAAAACGCAAATGGGCGAGAGAACTCGAGTATCGCCTGAAGAAAGAACTATGGGCGTTCCACGAAAAGCGTATCGCCGTCCGCTTCGAGTACGAATGGCATGATGAAAAAGGCCAGTGGTACCGCTCCTATGGCAACGAAATGTGGGAGTTCGCCGACGACGGCCTCATGCGCAAGCGCTATGCCAGTATCAACGATATCTCGATCGAGAAAGAAGAAAGACGCATCTTCTAAATCTACGCAGCAGCCCTCATCTCGAAAGGTCGAAACATGAAAGTCATTTCCGTCAATGTGGGTCTTCCTCGCACTGTCATTTGGCACGGGCAGCGCGTTAGCACTGGAATCTTCAAAGATCCGGTCGAGGGTCGCATTCCATTACGAAGACTGAATTTTGATGGCGATCGCCAGGCCGATCTGAGCGTCCATGGTGGCACTCACAAGGCGGTCTACGCCTATCCCATCGAGCACTACCCCAAATGGAAGAGCGAGTTGCCTTCGCTCGAATTTCCATACGGCGCCTTCGGCGAGAACTTGACTGTTGAAGGGCTGAGCGAAGACACCCTATTTGTGGGAGATCGTCTGCGGGTCGGATCCGCGTTGCTGCAAGTCACTCAGCCCAGATTGCCCTGCTACAAACTCGGCATCCGCTTTCAGCGCGATGACATGACTAAGCTCTTTTTAGCGAGCTGGCGCAGCGGAATTTATTTTCTGGTGGAAGAAGAAGGGGATGTCGCGGCAGGAGACAACATCGAAATCCTGAGCCGCGATCCGCACCAGGTCAACGTCTTAGACATCCAGCGACTCTACCTCGATCATGGGGCAGACTCAGCCTTGCTGCAGCGCGCTTTGCAGGTCGAAGCTTTGCCCGAGAGCTGGAAACAATGGCTACGAGACAAAGCAGCTGGTGCTCGTACCATCCGCGTGTGACGAACGGAACAATCTCATCCGCGTCCTCGAAACTGAATGATCCTCCTGCGATCACGCTTCGAAGGACGCCCAGCCGGTAGCTGCTCGAATTCCCTTGACGCTTTTCGCTCTGCCGCCGCTTTCATGCGAAGTTCTCTACTCTCCTCCGATTCGCGATACATCGTCTGAGCGACTGCTGCTGGCCCTCGCACCTCGCTCACTTGCAGCACCTCAATCTCGAACTCTCCGCTATCGTTCATGATGCGCAACTTGCTCCCGACGTGGACTTCGCGCGCCGGCTTGGCGGGCTGTCCCGAAAACAGCACACGTCCCAGTTCGCAAGACCGCGCAGCCAATGCACGCGTCTTGTAAAACCTCGCGGCCCACAGCCATTTGTCCAGTCGCACCGATGACATGGTTTGATTTTCTAGCACAATGAACTCGCATTCCAGCCCGGAGTCGCTCGTACCAAGGGGCTCGATTCGATGCTCACCCTCGAACCTTCCCGCTCACCCCCTCGCCTTGCCCAACTGCTTGGGGCGGCATATACTCCAGCATTTGCCTGCATCTAACGGGGAAGGACCTCGTCAGGCCATATCTGAAGCGCAATCATGCTGGAGACAACTATGAAGACGGTTTCCTTGGAGCAGGAAACAAATCCATGGGAGGCGCAAGCCGCCCGGTTTGACCTCGCTGCCCAAAAACTTAATCTGGACGAAGGATTGTGGAAAGTACTCCGCTATCCCAATCGTGAATTGATCGTTCACATCCCGGTCCAGATGGATGATGGCCACCTCGAGGTTTTTACCGGTTTCCGCGTCCAGCATTCCATCGCCCGCGGACCAGCAAAAGGCGGTATCCGCTACGCTCCAGACGTGACGCTCGATGAAGTTCGCGCCCTCGCCAGTTGGATGACCTGGAAATGTGCCGTCGTCAACATTCCATTCGGCGGAGCCAAAGGTGGAGTCATCTGTGATCCCCACAAGATGTCGATGGGCGAACTGGAACGCATGACCCGCCGCTACACTGCCGAGCTCATCGAATTCATCGGCCCTGAAAAAGATGTTCCCGCCCCCGACGTCAACACCAATGAACAAATCATGGCGTGGATGATGGATACCTATTCCATGCACATGCGCCAGACTGTGACTGCCGTTGTCACCGGCAAGCCTCTCAACATCGGCGGCTCCCGTGGTCGCCGCGAAGCGACCGGGCGCGGGGTTCTCATCGTGTGCGACGAAGCAATCAAAAAGCTCAGTATTCCACGAGAATCGGCTCGCGTCATTGTGCAGGGATTCGGCAACGTAGGTTCCAACGCCGCACGCCTGATGTCAGAGGCCGGATACAAAATCATCGGATTACTCGAAGTTGGTGGCGGCCTGTTCAATAAGAACGGCATGGACGTGAACGCGCTTTGGGAATTCCGTCAGCGCAATGGCACCGTCCATGGATTTCCAGGCGCTGAGCCCGCCGATCCTGCCGAGCTTCTCGTAACAGATTGCGACATCCTTGTTCCCGCCGCGACTGAAAACCAGATCACGAGCCGCAACGCCGACCGTGTGAAGTGCAAGATCCTCGCAGAAGGCGCGAACGGACCCACCACTGCTGCTGCTGACGAGATTCTCGCGGATAAAAAAGTTTTCGTCATCCCCGACATTCTTGCCAATGCCGGCGGCGTAACCACCTCCTATTTCGAATGGGTGCAGGATCGCCAGGGCTACTTCTGGAAGGAATCTGTCGTAAATGAGCAACTCGAGCACATCATGCGCACCGCATTCGAGGATGTAGTCCGCTATTCGGAAACACACGGCGTAAATAATCGGATCGCCGCATACATGCTGGCCATCGACCGCGTCGGCTACACCATTCGTCAGCGCGGCATTTACGCATAAGCAATCTAACGGAACTTTAGGCCTTTCTTCGGAAAGGCCCTTTTCTTTTCCTGAAAATCTTTTGATGGCTCAATCACATGGCATTTGATCTGGATCAACCAAGTTGACCTCCGGTCGCAAGACTGGCATCATGGCGACCTCCTAGCGAGAGCCTAAGGACCGGCCAAGCTGGAGCCATTCGCCACTCGTCTCGATACTTGGTCCTAAAACGCCCCTTGAGGACAACATCCATGATTACGAAGACTCTCAGATTGAGCCTGTGGGCCGCATTGGTGTGTCTGCTAATGACCCTCACAGTCTCTCCGGCATTGGCAAAACCACAATCGTCCACCGACGATTCGACAGCGACGACGAAAAAGTCCAAGAAGAAATCGAAGAAGGACAAGGCTGCCGCCGACGACTCCACAGCGGCCAGCGACTCAGGAACGAAGTCGGCCAAGAAGAGCAAGAAAGCCGATTCAGACCCAGCGGCCGCCGACACCGCATCCGACAGCACTGCCAAGAAATCGCACAAGAAGAAGAGTGACGCCGCAGCCGAGAACACGACAGCTTCGACTGATCCCTCTGCCGAAACCTCGAAAAAGAGCAAGCACAAGAAAAAGAGCGAAGCCTCGACAGACACGACCGCCACTGCATCGGACACCTCCGCCGACACCGGCAAAAAGAGCCGCAAGAAGAAATCAGCCGACGCGAGTGGAGAAGCAGCCTCCGCAACTCCTGCCACTACGGATGCCGCTCCCAAGAAAGCTCGTCGCAGTAAAAAAGCCGAATCGGCTGCTGCTGGCGATACGGGCGCAGCAACTCCTGCTTCATCGACACCAGCAGCTTCTGCTCCTCCAGTTACTCCGGCAGCCTCCGCCGCTGCACCAAAGCCTGCCGCACCAGCGAGCGCGCCGAAACACACGACCGCCTCTGCTAGTGCACCGGCGGCCTCGGATTCCCAGATAGCCGCCGCCAAAAACAGCGGCATGGTTTGGGTGAACACCGACAGCGGCGTCTATCACAAGGGTGGGCGGTGGTACGGCAAAACCAAGCAAGGAAAGTTCATGACCGAAGCCGAAGCGAAAGCTGCGGGCTATAAATCTTCAGAGAAAGACTAAAAAAGGACTAAGGAGACTTCATGAATCGCAGGAACCTTATCGCACGTCTGCTCGTTGCATTGTTTGCTTTAACTCTCATGGTCGGCACGGCTGCCGCTCAAGATACCGCCAAGAAATCAACCAAGCCGGCCAAGGCGGAAGCAGCTCCCGCGGGCGACTTGCTCGATATTAACTCGGCCACCAAGGAACAGCTCGCTGCACTACCCGGCATCGGTGACGTCTACTCCCAGAAGATCATCGATGGACGCCCGTACTCAAAAAAGACGGAGCTTGTACAAAAGAAAGTGATCCCCGCCGCAACCTACAAGAAGATTAAAGACAAAATCATCGCCAAACAGAAATAGTGGGGCTGGCGCGATCCCCCCGCGCCAGTTCATTCCGCGCTCGTCGTAACGGTTTTATCTAATCGAAGGAGAGTTTGTATGGGTCTAATGGACGAATTGCAAAACATGGGACTCGGAAATGTTCTGGGCAACTCAGGCGCGCAAGGATCCAATTCCCTGCTCCCTGTCGTTCTGCAGATGATCCAGAATCATCCCGGCGGTCTGAGCTCCCTTGTGCAGGGTTTCCAAAATAAGGGCTTGGGCGACATCGTCAATTCCTGGGTTTCCACCGGCCACAACCTTCCAATCTCGCCCGACCAGGTCACTCAGGCTCTCGGACATGATCAGGTAAACCAGATGGCAGCGAACGCCGGCGTCAGTCCTGCGGCCGCCAGTTCCTCGCTCGCGGCTCTCCTCCCTGTGCTCATTGATAAGCTCACGCCGAATGGACAAGTGCCTCACCAATCCAGTCTGCTCGAGCAAGGCATGAGCATGCTGAATTCCCTTCGCACCGGCACTTCTGGATAAAACGAAAAGGGTGCCCCACCCTTGTCCGCGACCTTTGCGGACAGGGTGGGGAATTCTCGCTCTTAGTTCTAGGTTCAGAACCGGTAATGTGCCTCCTTTTTTCGCCTCGACTATTCAGACATGTCTCAACTCAATGGGACAAAAGCTACTCTCACTTTCAAAACCTTCGTCGAGAACTGACTTGCCTGTGACAACTCTGTTCCTCAAAGGGGTGCCCCACCCTTGTCCGCGACCTTTGCGGACAGGGTGCGAGAATTCCGCGTTTCGTTTGAGCCGGGCGGGCTGGCCTGACAAATCGCCCCGGAGGGGCGCCCGAAAATAGCCCAGCGCTTCAGCGTTGGGAAACTGTCCAGGCGCGCCCCAGTCCCCTAGGGACGGCTGAACTTCCTACATCCCGGGAATGCCTCCGAATTGGACATGCAACCAAACAGTTGCGCTTTTGCTCAACGATCGGTATTATGCAACCTGGAGGTTGCGTAATGTCCGATCGCATCGAAAAGCGTATCGAATTGAATGCTCCGGTTGCCCGAGTATGGCAAGCCCTCACGGACTATCGCCAGTTCGGTGAGTGGTTTCGCGTGAACTTGGATGGACCGTTTGTTGAAGGCCAGGTCTCAACTGGCCGGATGACCTATCCAGGTTATGAACACGTCAAATGGCATGCCGTCGTTCAAAAGATGGACCCCGAGCGGCTTTTCTCCTTCATCTGGCCTCATCCCAAGAACTTCGAGAAAGCGGATTATCAAGCGTCCGAGAACGACCCAACAACCCTCGTCGAGTTTCGCTTACAGAAGACAGCGAATGGCACTCTCCTCGTCGTCACCGAATCTGGCTTCGACAATCTGCCCGGAGACCTTCGCCTGGAAGCCTTCCGTCGCAATGAAGGGGGATGGAGTGAGCAGATGAAGAACATCAAAAATTATGTCGACCAGAACTCGTAGTCGTCATTCTCGAACACACGCCCCAGTCTTTGCGGCGCTTGGCGACGATACGCGGCTCACTCTCGTGAAAACCTTAGCCGGTGGTGAGCCGTTTTCTATCTCCCGCCTCGCCGCGGGATCCCGGCTCACCAGGCAGGCGATCACCAAGCACCTGCACGTGCTCGAGCGAGCGGGCCTGGTTCACTCGATTCGCCGAGGCAGAGAAAATCATTTTGCCTTGGATCCCGCTCCGCTCGAACAGGCAAAAGGTTATCTTGATTTCGTTTCCGCCCAATGGGACGAAGCCCTCTCACGTTTGAAAACGTTCGTCGAGCACTGATCGAGAGCAGCTCTAGACATCAATGGGGTGCCCCACCCGTGTCCGCGTTCTTGGATAGGGTGGGAACTCGCCCAGTTCAGCCCCACGCCACAATCAGCGTATTCCCGCCAACTCCGGTTTCTACTCGATTGCTTTCCGCTCATTACGTGGAGGATAATCAACCCAGCTTTTATCGAATCACCTGCGCGGCCGACCGTAGTGAATCTGCCGAATTACATCACGTTAAGTCGTATCGCCAGTGTTCCGCTGCTCATCTGGTTACTCTGCACTTCTCGGTTTAACTCCGTCGACGGAGAACAGGAAATTCTTGCTTCTGCCCTGTTCATCGCTGCTTCCATAACCGACGGTATCGATGGATATCTCGCGCGTAAGCGTGGCCAAATCACGACCATGGGGATGCTGCTCGATCCGTTAGCTGACAAGCTCCTCATCGCAGCTGCATTCGTAACACTCGTCCAGTTCAATCCCGCTCTCGTTCCTGCATGGATCGCCGTCGTCATCATCGGACGCGAATTCCTTGTCAGCGGCCTCCGGTCGATTGCAGCCTCCGAAGGTTTCACCATCGAGGCCAGTGACCTCGGTAAGCTCAAAATGGTTGTGCAGATCGTTTCCGTTGTGGCCGTCATTCTCGACCATCGTTGGAAACAGTGGACGATCTACAACGGCTATTTTTTCCCCGTGCACATGATCGCCATCGTCGCAATATGGATCATGGTCGCACTCTCGCTTTATTCGGCTGGCGATTACTTCGCCGCCTTCTGGTCCAAGATCGACCGGCAGGTTGTGAAGCGGCGCCGCCGTGCCTTCGTGCTCACCCGGCGAAGGAAACGCGATGTCCCCGCCATCTGACAATTCGACGCAAGCTTCTAACCTGCTGACGCCTGCTTCCCATGCGGAATACAACGCTGAGGAGCGAGCTTTGCTCCTCCGTTTGGCTCACCAATCCATTGAGTCCGCGTTCGAGGGCCGCACCCCCTCCTTTGACCCTCCTTCACCGCACCTGTCAGAGCAACGAGGTGCCTTCACGACCCTCTACCTCCACGGAGAACTTCGCGGGTGCGTGGGCTATGTTTTCCCAATCGCTTCGTTGTATCGAACCGTAGCCGAAACGGCTCGTGCGGCGGCTTTTGAGGATCGCCGCTTTCATTCCGTGCGCTCTGACGAAGCTCCGTTATTGCGAATCTCATTGAGCATCCTTTCGCTCCTGACTCCCATTCAGCCACAGGATGTGATCGTCGGACGCCACGGACTCCTCGTCTCACATGGCATCCATCGCGGATTACTCCTACCGCAGGTACCTGTGGACCACGGCTGGAATCGGGAAACTTTTCTTAATGAAACTTGCCGG
Organism: Terriglobales bacterium; assembly: GCA_036265385.1. GTDB lineage: Bacteria > Acidobacteriota > Terriglobia > Terriglobales > Acidobacteriaceae > DATAPD01. The sequence continues at coordinate 100,407 of DATAPD010000067.1, read as the reverse complement.
AAAGCAGGACTCCCCGCGAACGCGTGGCGGCACGGCGCAGATTTGCAGGGCTTCACCGCTGAAGTATTCGGCGAACCGGGAACTGAAAATTCTTAACTTCTGACGGATCTTCTCAAACATTCAGGACAAACAAATCGGGGAGGATTTTCTCCTCCCCGTGTGGTTTGTGCCTTACCAGCTGATCCCCAGAACCAGCCGTTCATTTCTGAACTGTTTGTGTCGCGAACCTATTGTTCGTCCAACTCGACATTGTCCCCGGTGTGCACATCTTCCGGCGCATAGACAATCATTCCAGTCGATGTGGTCGGCGTCACCGTAAGAACTACGATCTCGCCTACTGCCCGACGCGGGAACTCTGCCACGTGAATCCGTGGACCCTTTGTCGGTGCGAACATTTTCGGTTCGACGGATGGTGGACGCTTCTGCGTGTCCTCCATCACCTGCGCTTTGAACGAGAGCGAATCGACCGGATCGCTCATGTCTTGCGTGTAGGTGCGAACCGCTCGGAAGTAGTCTCCAACCTTCACGCCCTGGTTGGAGCCCACATTCATGTACACCTTCATACCGGTGCCCAGTTCCGAATCGAAGTCCTTCGCCATCACAATGCGTCCTGACGTCTTGTTGCTCGCCGGCAGGAAACGATCGAAGCGGACCGGCGCATGGAACTGAATCGCCTGTTTTTCTGCGAATGGTACGGCGACGTCGCCAGGGTTTATCGGATCGCAGCTAAATTCCACCTGAGCGATTGCGGCAGTCTTCGTGCGCGTATCCACAATGCGAACCCGCCCCACTTCGGCATAAGGTTGTCCCGTAGCCGCTACTAACTTATGCTGTCCAGGAAACGTTTCGCCTTCGTTCGGATCCTTCAACTCCCGCACGATGGTGTATTGCTGCCCAACCTGGTATCCGGAACCCTTCATGTACACCAAATCGCCATTCTGAAATTTCGTGCTGCTCGGCGAGTTCAATCCGCCCAACACAAAGCTCGCGTCTGGCACGGATTGCTTCGCGATGAAACCGGCGCAATAGAGATCAGCTGCCGTGGGCGTCTGCACTCTCTCAAAAGGAAACGTCGCATTCGTCGGGCTCGTGCCCTCCGGTGCTTGGAGCGGAACCGATGCTGCGGATTCCGTCGTTTGTGCCCCAGCCATCGAGGCTAAGAGCAACAACAAAAGTCCTGTTTTCTTCATGTTACCTCCGACCGCAGCCCGCATGGAGCCGCAGCCCGGCTAACCGCCAATTTCACAAGGAGTTCAGTCGGAAAGTAACAAGCGAGGGGGGGTGGGTCAAGGTTACGAGGGTGTACCCACATTTTCGCCGAAAGTTTTTCCTGTGCTTCGGGATAATCCTTTGTTGCATCTGGAATTACGCGCCTGTAATATTCGCGCCGAATCGTTCATTCCATGATCTCTGCTCCGGTCAGCTACGTCCCCCGTTTTCTCCCCCTTCGGATGCCCCGCATCTGTATTGCTATCATCGGCAGCGACGCCAATGACATGATCGAAAAGGCGGAAACGCTCGCGCGCGATAACTCCTTCATTGAGTTCCGTTTAGACTACATTTCGCAGCCAGCCGCCGCGATCCCTAAACTCAAAAAATTTCTCGAAATGCACCAGCATTTGGTGGTCGTCGCCACCTGTCGCCGCGCTGAGAACGGTGGAAAATTTAAGGGCTCCTTGGCCTCTCAACTCGACATTCTTGGCAAAGCCGCAGCCGCGGGCTGTCAACTGGTCGACGTCGAGCTCCAAAGCGCCTTGAAACTGAAGCCCGACGCTCTGAAAAAGCTTCGGTCGCGCTCCGGCATCGTCCTTTCTTTCCACGATTTCAAGGCGACAAAAAAACTGGAAGACACTTTGGAGCACATGCGGGCAATCCCGGCCGACTTCTACAAGATCGTCACCACTGCCACCACGCTCTCTGACAATGTCGCAATGATGAAGTTTCTCGAAACCAATGGCGACCGTCACTCCTTGGTTGGCCTTTGCATGGGCGAGCAGGGACTTATTAGCAGGGTTCTGAGCGTTCGCGCCGGCAGCCTCTTCACTTTCGCTTCTTTCAGTGCAGGTGAAGAAACAGCCCCGGGCCAAATTTCTACTCAGGAATTACGCAGTATCTATCGTATCGAGCAGGTCGACGCTGCAACCCGTGTGTATGGCGTAGCTGGCGATCCGATCGCGCACTCACTTTCGCCCGTAATCATGAATACCGCACTTCGCCGCGAGAATGTAAACGGAGTGTATCTACCTCTCCACGCGAAGACGCTCAAAGACCTTCTCTACTGCGTTCGTGAGATTCCCCTGCATGGCCTCAGCATCACGATGCCGTACAAGGAAGCTATCCTCGAACACCTCGACAACACCGATTCTCACACCGCCAAGGTTGGCGCCTGCAACACCGTTGTCCGTGGACAGGATGGAAAACTTTACGGGTTCAACACAGATACTGCTGGAGTCGTTCGCCCACTCGAACAGCGCATGGCTATCGAAAATCTGAAGGTCTTGGTGCTAGGCGCCGGCGGGGCGGCACGAGCTGCCGTCTTTGGCTTGAAAGAGCGCGGCGCCGAGGTCTCGATCCTCAACCGAAGCCTGCCTGCCGCCCAGAAGCTCGCCCGCCAGGCTAAAGCCCGTACCATCAAGCGCGCGGACTTGAAAAAGCTGGCCTTTGACGTCATCATCAACGCAACACCGGTCGGCATGGGCAATAGCCGGGAAACTCCCCTCAAGGAAGACGAAATCCGCGCTCATTATGTCTTCGACATGGTTTACGACCCATTCGAAACTCGCTTTTTGAAGCTTGCCCAAGCACGCGGCGCGCAAATAATTCCTGGCATCGAAATGTTTGTTCACCAAGCCGCTCGACAGTTCGAAATTTGGACCGGCAAGCCCGCTCCCTCCGACGAAATGCTGCGCGTCGTCACCATCGCCCTCCAGGAGCGAGCCGCGAAGAACACATTGAAAGCAAAGTAGTTCGTTACGTTCTCACTTATAACGTCGAAGTCAACTGTTGCACGATCACCTGTGAACAGTTGATCCTGTGACTCTAAGTCAGGCCTCTCCTATTAAACCGATTTAAGAGCGAAACTTTAGCGAAACGCCGATGCACCTCATCACGAAATGGTTGCAAACTTATTGGTTACCGAAGTAAGATGTGCAATGAACGTTGCAGTTAACGTTCATCTCGTCGCTGTACCGCCCTTTCTTCCAAAGATTCGACAGAAATCGCGCTGTTGCGGATAAAAACGGGGAAGAGTCTCGGCTCCTACCCAGGTTCGGAGAGAATGCATGGCGTGGTACGCATACTGCCTCACGGAACACCAGACCCTTGCCAATGGAACTCGCACTCGTCGTCCTTCCTTGCTGGAGGGCGTCCAGGGCGTCAACGGAGCTCCCGTTGTTAGCTATCCCAGCGGAGAGTTCGCCGTCGTAGTCAGCGAGTTCGATCGCGCGACCGACAAACTTGATGAGAAAACTGTCCTTGAGCACGCGCGAGTTGTCAGCGCTTGCTTCCGCCTCTCCACCGTTCTTCCTTTCCGATTCGGCACCATTTTTGATACTGAAGAAGCCCTACGTCAGGCCGTCCGCTCCAACCGCCGCACTTTTGGTGAGAGCGTGGCAAAACTCCGCGGAAAAGCCGAAATGCGACTTAAACTCGTCGTTCGTGACGGCTCCCTCCGCGAAGCCATGACGGATATTGAGTTACCCAACACCGTTGGCGGCGAATACCTCGCCAAGCTGCGCGTCAAAGCTTCCCGCGAGCGGGAGCGGCAAACTAAGGCCCGAGCTCTCTCGGTTCAGGTCCATAAACTTTTTAATCCGCTCGAAGAAGAAGTGAGCTGCAAAAAGGTTGACGCTGACGGCATGCTTCTCGATATTGCCCATCTCATTGATTCCAAGTCCATCGAGAAGTATCAAAACCGCTACACCACCGCTGCAAAGCAGCTAAAAAATTGTGAACTGGTGATTAGCGGACCGTGGCCTCCTTATCATTTCATGCCCGGTAAACTACGCACCGTCGCCGGTAATAGTTAGTAACTACTCTTCCCGTTGGGCCTCCTGATTAGGGAGGCCTACTTATTCCCCTCTGAAAAGTAGCCACATGCACCGAATGTGCACGATTCTGCAGTTAACCCCCTTGATTGGCAGCCTGTGATTTCTACGCCGCCTTCCGCTGGAATGGCACCTAAACGCCGTAAGTGCAAGAGGTTCAGTGTGCGCTTGATCACACTCGTTTGTGACAACGCCCTTTGGCTCCGCAAATGCACTTTCACTCGTCAGTAAAGAGGCCGCAGCCACAGTGATGAGCTTCACTCTCTTCCAAAAATCTAGACTTCTCTCGACTTACCGTTTCCGTTGCCGGGACGGTGCCATCAAGCGTCTTCCCTGACATCCTTCCATTCAGCCTCTTTGAAAATCGTGGCCCCGAAATGGGGCCACTTTTTTGTTCTGAAAACTCTCACGGACACGTGAACTCGCTGCCTCAGATACACTGGCATCCGATGAAACCGTGCCTGAAGGGCCGTTTGCTGCCCACCTGGATATTCGCTCTCCTGATTTTTTCCGCATCCTCGAACGCGCAGTTCAACAAAAAACAACCCGTCACACGCCCCTTTCCACCACAACTAACACAGGAATTAATCAGTGTCCGTGATGCCGCCCTCTCTGATGACTACGCATATCAGCGACTTGCTCACCTGACCGAAAACATCGGAGCCCGCCCCACCGGATCTCTGCAGGCAGAAGCGGCTGTCAACTATGTGGCGGATGAACTACGAAAACTAGATTTGGACGTTCACCTCGAAGACGTTGCCGTTCCTCACTGGGAGCGTGGCCTGGAAACAGCAGAACTCGTTGAATTCCCGGGAGGCGCTCCAGGCACAAAGCACAAGATTGTTCTGACTGCGCTCGGGGGAAGCACTTCAACAGGCGCCAGTGGCATCACCGCCGACGTCCTGGTCGTGAATAGTTTCGACGCTCTCTTCAAATTTAGCCGCCAGCAGGTCTCCGGGAAAATTGTTTTGTTTGACGTCCCTTTCGATAAACGGAAAGCTGCAGCTGGCAACTCTCTGGAAGCTTATGGAGAGGCCGTCATCTACCGAGTTGATGGCGCTAAAAACGCTGCACGTCTCGGCGCCGTCGCTTCCTTAATTCGTTCGGTCGGTGGCGCAGACTTCCGTCTCCCTCACACCGGATACAGCGAAGATGCTGGCATTCCGGCCGGTGCCGTCACTGCCGAGGACGCTTCTCTCATCGCCCATCTTGCCGTGCAAGGCCGCGTGCGCATGCACCTCACCCTAGTTTCCGAACGCCTCCCGGATGTCCTCAGTCACAACGTCATCGCGGATTTCAGAGGCTCAGAACATCCAGAACAAATCGTAGTCGTCTCCGGCCATCTCGATTCATGGGATCCCGGCACCGGAGCAATCGATGACGCTGCTGGCGTTGTCGTCGCGATGGAAGCTGCTGAGTTGCTTAAGAAGCTCAACCTCGCTCCGAAGCGCACGCTACGTGTTATTGCTTGGATGGACGAGGAGAATGGCGGTCGCGGACACACTGCTTACGGCCAGGCTCATCAGTCCGAATTTCCGAATTTTGTCGGTGCCATCGAGAGCGACCTTGGTGCAGAGCACCCTCTTGGATTCAACTCGCGAGTGAGCGAAGCCGCTTTGCCGATGCTTGAACCCATTCAGGAAGTCTTGCGCAGTTTCGGCGCAAACTTGATCCATCCAACACCGTACAGTCCCGGTGCTGACATCACCGAAATGTCCAAGGCTGGCGTCCCTGCATTCGGCGTCATGCAGGAGGGTCTAACCTACTTCAACTATCATCACAGCGCCGCGGACACGCTCGACAAAGTGGACCCTCGCGAGCTTCGTGAAAATGCCGCTGCCATGGCCGTGCTCGCTTACGGTCTCGCCAACATGCCGGACGTCCTACCAAGATAGCTTTGCATCCGGAAAGCGCAACCCGAGGAGCAGTTGACGCGTCTCAAATTGAGCGCATATCATTTTTGTTTGCCTAATAGTATAGGAGAGGTTCTGGGAGGCTTCGCCTCAACCAGGTCAGACTTACATGGATAAGAAGAAACTGGAAGCTTTCAAAAAACGACTCGAAACGCGCCAACAGGAGCTCCGCAGAACAGTTGTGCGGAACGAACAGGATGGTAGGACCGCCGATGAAGATTCCGCGCAGGATATCGCCGATCGCGCAGCCAGTTCCTACACCAAAGAATTCCTCTTTTCACAGAGCAATAATGACCGCCAGCTTCTCCAGATGGTGGAAGCCGCTCTAAGCCGCATCCGTGAAGGTACATTCGGGGAATGCGTGTCGTGCGGTAAAGAGATCAACACCAAGCGATTGGAAGCCGTTCCTTGGACCCGCCACTGCATCGAATGCCAGGAGAAACTGGAAAAAGGAGAGCTCGAGACGGCTACGCGCTAATCGATTTCGACGGACAACAATCCAAACCGCCACTCACCCGTGGCGGTTTTCTTCTACCGCCGCTTTGACGCTCTCTTTTTTACCCTGCTAAACTGATGAATCACCAACCCACCGTTCTTCCTTAGAAGGATTCCGTGCGCGCAGAAACACGACATTCCCTGAAACAAGACAAGTTCAGTCGTACGATCATCGATAAAGCTGACTGGACTGTTCAGCACCGCTCCATTTTGACCACCGCCGCGATCGCGATTATCGTCGTCGCCGCTATCGTGATCGGAACCTACTTCTATCTGAGCGGCCAGGAAGAAAAAGCCAGCTTGGCCCTTAGCCAGGCCATCCGTACTTCAGAAACGCCCATTCGTCCGGCGAACATGCCTCCGCAACCCGGTTTTCCGAGCTTTGCGTCTGCGACCGAGCGCGATACAGATGCCCGCAAGCAGTATCAGGAAATCGTCAATAAGTTCTCCCACACGCGCAGTGCGGATGTCGCTCGCTACCTTCTGGGAGTCTCCTCCGCAAACTTGGGTGACTACTCCGCAGCTGAAAAAGACCTCCAAACAGTAAGCTCGGTTTTTAACAAAGATCTCTCTTCTATGGCCAAGTTCACTCTCGCTTCCGTCTACCGCAAAGACAAAAAAGAAGCGCAGGCCATCGACATCTATAAGCAACTCAGCGACAAGCCCACCAACACAGTCAGCAAGGTGACCGTCCAATTCGAATTAGCTGATCTATACATGCAAAAGCAGCAGCCGCTCGAAGCCAAGCGGATTTACGAGCAGATCCAGAAAGAGAACCCCGCAACCGAGTCCGCCGCACTCGCTCAATCGAAGGCCGCGCAGATCAAGTAGCGAAGCCAGCCACCACTCCACACAATTCGGCTTTTCTGCGCTTTTCTATTACCATTGCTCCCTACAAAAACCTCAATCGGGGATGCCATGGCTGAACTCTCACTTCGTGTGAATGGCAGCGATAAGAAAGTGAACGTGTCACCGGACACACCGCTGCTTTGGGTTTTGCGCGATTCACTACAGTTAACCGGCACTAAGTACGGATGCGGTGCCGGATTGTGCGGCGCTTGCATGGTGCATGTCGATGGAGCCGCGACCCGCTCCTGCATCACCTCCGTCTCGCAAGTTGCAGGAAAGCAGATCACGACGATTGAAGGCCTTTCAACAAACGGTCCTCATCCGCTGCAACAGGCGTGGATCGCCGAAGAAGTTCCTCAATGCGGCTATTGCCAGAGCGGACAGATCATGGCGGCCGCTGCCTTGCTCGCGAAGACTCCTAAGCCTACAGAAGACCAAATCACCGGAATGATGTCCGGCAATCTCTGCCGCTGCGGCACTTACGAGCGCATTCGGAAAGCAATTGTCCGCGCCTCCAATGCAGGAGGTGCGCAATGAGCGATCTCTCCCGCAGAGGTTTTCTGACAGCCGGTGTCGTTGGCGGAACTGGCCTTGTGATTGGATTCTATTTGAAGCACAACTCGAATGCTCGCAGAAGCGGCGTAGGCGAAGCGTTCTCCCCGAATGCATATCTGAAAATCACGCCCGACAACAAAATTACAGTCGTCGTCGCGCGATCGGAAATGGGCCAAGGTGTCCGCACCGCCCTCCCCATGATCCTCGCCGAAGAACTCGACGCGGACTGGAAGACGATTCGCATCGAGCAGGCTGGCGCAAGTACGCTGTTCGGAGACCAGAGCACCGGTGGCAGCGCTAGCGTCCGCACAACTTGGGACCCGATGCGCAAGGCTGGAGCAACCGCCCGGGAGATGCTCATCTCCGCCGCTGCTCTGCAATGGAGTGTTGGACGCGATACGTGCAAAGCCGAGAACGGCGCGGTGATCCATACGCCAACCAATCGCAAAGCCACTTACGGCGAACTGGCGTCAAAGGCAGCTACGCTTGCAGTTCCAACGGACGCACCTCTGAAAAAGCCTGCCGATTACAAGATTGTCGGTACCCGCTTGCCTCGTATCGATACACCTTCCAAAACGAATGGCACCGCGGAATTCGGAATCGACTTCCGCCTCCCTGGCATGAAGTATGCGTTTCTCGAACGTTGCCCCGTGTTCGGGGGCAAGGTAGCCAATTTCGATGACGGTGCCGCGAAGCAGGTTTCCGGTGTCACTTACGTCGGCAAGATCGGCGATTCATCCGTCGCCGTCGTTGCCGATAGCATCTGGGCAGCAATGGAAGGTCGCCGCGCTCTGAAAGTCACTTGGGATGAAGGCCCACACAAGGACCTCACTTCTGCCGCTGTAATGGATGGACTGAAAAAAGCCACCGACGGAAAGAGCGTGTCTCTTTATTCTGCCGGCAATGTCACTTCCGCGGCCGGACGCCGCCACACGGCCGAATACGAGCTTCCCTTCATGTGCCATGCTCCCATGGAGCCCGGGAACTGCACCGCTCACTTTCAGGGTTCGAAGCTCGAGATGTGGGCGCCTACACAGGTCCCGCAAGATTGTCGTGACACCGTAGCCCAATTGCTCAGCCTCCCGCCCGAGAAAGTCATTGTGAACGTCACTCTCATGGGTGGAGGATTCGGCCGACGTCTCGAGCACGACTACGCCGTCGAAGCAGCGCTCGTTTCCAAAGCAATCAATGGTCCCGTGAAGGTCATGTGGACCCGCGAAGACGATATGAAGAACTCTCCCTATCGTCCATCGAGCTTCCATAAACTCACCGCTTCACTGGACAGCGAAGGCTATCCCGCCGCCTTCACGCATCGCATCATCGCACCATCGATCAGCGCGCAAAAAGGATATCCCATCGAAGGTGGTGTCGATCCTGACTTGAAAGATGAAGCGCCGCTCGTCTATCCATTCGCGAACGCTTCTCTGGAGTATGTGCAGACAGAGTCTGCCATTCCGCTTGCCTGGATGCGTGCGGTCTACGCTCTTCAAGTCGGTTTCGCGAGCGAAAGTTTCATCGACGAACTCGCCGCCGCTGCGGGAAAAGATCCTCTCGAGTATCGACTGCACATTCTTTCGAAAGACACCGAGATCAAATACTTCGATGCCACTTGGCATCCAGCTCGGATGAAAGCCGTCCTCGAGATGGTTCGCCATAAATCTGGATGGGGGCAGCCGCTTCCCGCTGGACACCATCGCGGCGTCGCCTGCTTCGGATGCTTCTCTACCTACATGGCGGAAGTCGTCGAAATCTCAATGGAAGGCAACAAACCGAAAGTTCACCGCGTCGTCGCAGTCACGGATTGCGGCCAGGTTGTGAACCCCGCGATCCTCGAGCAACAAATCCAGGGCGGGATCGTCTACGGATTGGCGAATGCTCTGCGCGCCCAAATCACCATCGACAAAGGCCGGACCGTGCAAGCCAACTTCGATGAGTACTCGCCGATTCGCATGAACGAATGTCCGAAAGTCGAGGCTTATTTCGTGCAGAGCACCGAATCACCAACAGGAATCGGCGAGCCATCGATTCCGCCACTCGCCCCGGCGATTTGCAACGCAATATTCGCCGCCACTAAAAAACGCGTGAGGAAGCTGCCTATCCTAAGCTCTTAAGTTTCCCTTGTCATTCCGACACGCGAGCGAAGCGGAGCAAGGAGGGAATCCGCAATCCTCAAATCGCCCCAGCCCGTTAGGGCGAAACAGGAAAGCCCAGGACGGAAGTCCTGGGTTAGCCAGTCAAAACACAACCAGTCCCGTCAGGGACGGCACGAAAATAGCCCGGCGCTTTAGCGCCGGTTCTCCAGTCACCCCCACTCAGTACCGTAGGGACGGCTGAACCTGCCCTTTCAAAACACCGACCAATCGCTCGAGGTCTCGCGCCGTGTTGTACACGTGCGGCGTAATGCGAATCGAACTTCCTCGCACACTTACGAACACGTTCACCTTGGCGAACGCTTCCACCAACCCGGACAACGATCTTCCCTCCGCCCGCAGACACAAATAATGCGGCGCACGCAACGGTTCTTCGAGACAACTGAATCCCAACTCCCGCGCACGCTCCGCCAACCATTGATTATGCGCACCGGACGCCGCCGATATCTCCGCCACACCCCATTCCAATATTTGCTCGATCGCGCGTTTCGCCGCCGGAAGCAGCGCAAAATTCGCCCGTTCTCCCATATCAAATCGCCGCGCCCCCTCGTCATATCCGTCGGTGTAAACAATTAGCGACGAAAAATCACGCGCATTGGACCGCTGGATCCAATTCTCTTCAAGGGGCTTCCCTCCCTGCCACTTCGGAGACACATACAACAATCCCAGCGAATACGGCCCCAGTAACCATTTATAAGTCGCCGCCACCGCAAAATCGGGCTGCACCGTCTTCACGTCGAACGGATACACCCCAAGCGACTGCGTCAGATCGAGCGCCAGCGCCGCTCCGACCTTGCGGCATTCACTTCCAATTTTTGCCAGATCAAGCAGTCCGCCGCTCGTCCACTGCACGTTCGGCAATGCCGCGATCGCAACCCCATCGCGCAGTTCTCGAAGCACCGCCGCCGTCCAATTTCCGTCCTCTGGCCACTCGACAAACTTCAACTCCGCTCCAGCTTCCCGCGCCACTCGATCCCATGGGTAATAGTTCGAAGGAAACTGCTCGGCCAGAACCAGGATTTCCTGCCCCTTCTTAACGGGCAAATTCAATGCCGCCGTCGCCACGCCATAACTCGCCGACGGAACAATCGCTAGGTCCTGCGTCTCGCAGCCAAATAACTTCGCGCCAGAAGTGCGCAACAAATCCGCTTCCGAAAAGAAATCTTCCGCTTTGATCTGCCACGGACGCGTCTTCCTCTCTAGCCCGGCCCTTCCTGCCTCAACCGCCGGCTTCATCAGCGGAGACATATAGGCGCAATTCAGATACGCAACATCGTCAGGAATGTCGAAAAGGTGGCGTTGGTTTGTAAGCATGGGAGTTCTTGTATCAGATGCGACGAACCACGTGCGATCTTCAGAATCGCTGCTGTTTGAAGGGCTAAGCCCAACTTCGCGCCGCGGGACCCTGCCCGCCCCTTTTCTTGACACCCCTTCCCAGCCCCTTTATTCTTAAATATTGCTCCCTCGAGATTTACGCCTCTGTGCGTACTTCCGCGGGCCTTCGCGGTATCGGTTAGAGGGGCGCGGAGGTACCGATGTTCATCGAAATCCACGAGTTGGAACGCCGTCCCGTCAACTTTGACGAGGAGTTCACTCCCGGCATAATTGACTTCGGCGAGGACGTCCAACAGCGCACGCCGTTAAAAAGCGATGGCCGCGCCGACCTGGTCGAAGAACATCACAGCAAGCACAAGGTTCTCAAAGACATCCGCTTGCAAGGAGCTTTAGCCACTACGCTCGAGCTCGTCTGCGCGCGCTGTCTCGAACCGGTCGTTCAGCCGGTCGATCGTAAGTTCGACCTGCTCTATCGTCCTCAGGGGACTGACGGCGGCGACGAAGAACAGTCCGTCTCAGGCACCGATGCCGAAATCGGCTACTATCAGGGCGAAGGTTTGTTGCTTGAAGATGTTTTGCGCGAGCAGGTCCTCTTAAGTGTGCCGCTGCGCACTCTCTGCCGCGAAGATTGCAAGGGACTGTGCGCTGTGTGTGGGAAGAATCTGAACCATGAGCAGTGCTCCTGCGCGCAAGAAGTAGCAGACCCGCGCTGGGAAGCTTTGAAAGATCTTCGTACCAAGCTGGATCAGTAGCACCGGAAGCTTTGAGAGTAAGGACTGGCGTGATGGACAGCTCTCGAAGCTCATCTTTCAGTAGGCGGCATTGCTGCAGAACATGAGTAGGCGGCATTGCTCCAGATAGTTCTCGTAGCACAAATAAAGCCCGCAAGGGCGAAACAGGTTAGCCCAGGACGGAAGTCCTGGGGACTTGAACCAATAAATGAACCGAGTCCCGTAGGGACGACCGACGACAGTTGCGATTTTCCCGTTTCGAGCAAACCATTGGGTGCTCTTCCCGAACACTCGAAACCTGAAACTCGAAACCCGCAACTGGAATCGGAAGCTCTAAGCTGCATTGTAAAATCTTTTCGGCGCTGCCTCCGGCTAAAGAGTCCGCGCCTTGCGAGGAATCATGCCTAATCCAAAACGGCGGCACTCGAAGAAACGTACATCGACGCGCCGCGCTCACGATGCTTTATCCAAACACTCACTCTCCGAGTGCCCGAATTGCCACGAGAAGAAAATGCCGCATCGCGCCTGCGCCAAGTGCGGCTACTACAAGGGCCGCGAAGTCGTCACTGTCGAAGAGAAAGCTTAAACTCTTCCCTCGATGCCCAGCACCATAGCCCTGGACGCGATGGGTTCGGATCGGGCGCCCAAGCCGGAAATCGAAGGCGCCCTTCAAGCCGCACGTCACTTCGGCATTCGCGTACTTCTCGTCGGTCCACAGGACCGTCTCAAGGCTGATCTCGAACGCTATCCGGGATCTCGCCGCCTTCCCATCGAAGTCGTTCACGCCAGCGAAGTCATCACCATGGACGACAAGGCCGCGCAGGCTATGCGTGCCAAGCGCGATTCTTCCATCCGCGTCGGTCTTCGTCTCGTCCGCGATGGACACGCCCAAGCCTTCGTCACTGCCGGAAACACCGGTGCCGCCATGGTGATCGCACGCATCATCCTCGGAATGCTCCCTGGTGTTGATCGTCCTGCTCTCGCCGCCGTATTTCCCACGGCTCTTGGAACTGCCGCTGCTCTCCTCGATGTCGGCGCAAACGTCGATTGCAAACCGCACAACCTTGAACAATTCGCTGTGATGGGCGAAACCTATTTCCGAAGCATGTTCGGAACGCGTCGTCCCCGCATCGGACTGCTCTCGATTGGTGAGGAAGAAAACAAAGGCAACGACCTGACGCTCGCTGCGTTCGAACTGCTGAAACAATTGCCTATCAACTTCATCGGCAATGTCGAAGGGCGCGACATTTACAGCGGCAAGACCGACGTCATCGTGGCTGACGGATTCGTCGGCAACGTTGCTCTAAAAACTTCTGAGGGCGTTGCCAACTTAGTGCGTTCCGTGTTGCGTGAAACTTTGAAAGCCACCATCACGCGCCAGGTCGGTGCCATGCTCTCCCGCAACGCTTTCTCCGACTTCAAAAAGCGCCTCGATCACACCGAATATGGTGGCGCGCCTTTACTCGGCGTCAAGGGAGTCTGCTTCATCACTCACGGATCTTCCAATACCAACGCCATCAAAAACGCCGTCCGCGTCGCCTCCGAATTCTCCGACCGGCGTATCAACGAAGCAATTGAAAAGGGCGTAGCTGCAATCCACCCGGCAAGGGTGGCCTCTGCTGCCGAATAGCCTGACTAACTGGCGTCAGAGGTTTCTAAGTCAACTTATTGGCTTGTTCCCAGGCGGTATATCATGCCGTCGCCATGGCCCCGGAGTCATCCCTTGAGTGGTTGAGACTTTCTGCGCACTATCGCGCAATGACTGATGGCGAGCTCATCTCCATCGCGAGGCAGAGCTCTAAGTTAACTGAAATCGCTCAGCAGGTACTCGCGTCGGAAGTCTCTCAGCGGCGATTACTGATACCTCCGGAAGAAGAAGAACCACCGCCTCCTCCACCAAGACCCGAGCCTTCGCCTGATTCCCCCTACGCCGAAGATCGCGAACTCGTCCAAATTTGTTCGGTGTGGAGCGTGTCTGATGCACTCAAGTTGCAATGGTTACTCGATCGGGCCGGGATCCCGTTTTTCATGGGTCCTGAAAAGGCTACTGGCGTGGATGAAGTTACGTCAGACTTCTCAAAAGGTGTCAGTGTTCAGATCATGCGCATCGGCTTTTTTTGGGCGAACGAAGCCATGCGTGACTATTTTCCGAAAGACGAACCCGCTAGCGAACAAGTAGAGATTCCTGATACCGCCGTATGCTGCCCTGTGTGCCGATCACAGGATGTGATCTTCAAAAACCTGGCTCACGGAGAAACATCGGCAAGCTCCGTCCAGAGATTCAATTGGACCTGCCACAACTGTGGCAACACCTGGCAAGACGATGGGATCGCGAAATGCCCTGCATCACGTTAATACACGTGTTCGGCCGCACTCCGTATCTGCAAATGTCTTGCATTGGAAACTTAGCCCAAGCCAAAATACGGCGGGGATAGTGTCATAACTTTTCGGTCATGGCAAGCCTTATCCCAAGCGCCCAAAGACAGAGGAAGGTGTTTTCTTCTACACTGTCACATTTCACGGTACATCCTGATTTCCGATGACCACCAAACTCGCATTCCTCTTCCCCGGACAAGGCTCTCAATCCGTCGGCATGGGCAAAGAACTCGCCGACAACTTCCCCGCCGCGCGCTCCACCTTCGACGAAGCCGACGACGCACTCGGCTACAAACTCTCTCAACTCTGCTTTGAAGGTCCTGAAGAGAAACTTCGCCTCACCGAAATCACGCAGCCCGCGATCCTTACAGCCTCAATCGCTGCTTGGCGCGTTGTCGCCGAAAAAGGACTCGCACCCGCCTTCGTTGCCGGACATAGCCTCGGCGAATACTCCGCTCACGTCGCCGCCGGCACTCTGAGCTTCATCGACGCCGTCCGCACCGTACGGAATCGCGGAAAGTATATGCAGGAAGCAGTTCCCGTCGGGGTTGGCGGCATGGCTGCCATCCTCGGCATGGATCTCGCCAAGGTGCAGCAGATTTGTCACGACGCCGCGCACGGCGAAGTCTGTCAGGCCGCCAACATCAACTCCCCGGAACAAATTGTCATCTCCGGACACGCCACTGCAGTCGAACGCGCCGTCCAACTCGCCAGCGAACGCGGTGCCAAAAAGGCGGTCACTCTGCCCGTGAGTGCTCCTTTCCATTGCTCACTGATGCAGCCCGCCCAGGACCGTCTCTCCGCTGACCTGAACGCTCTCGCATTCCAGGCCCCGCACGTTCCTGTAGCGTGCAATGTCGACGCGAAACTTGTCACGTCTGCTGACGCGAGCCGGAACGCACTCGTCCGACAGGTCACAGGCTCGGTTCGATGGGATGAATCGGTACGCTTATTGATTGCTCAGGGAGTGGAAACCTTTATTGAGGTCGGACCCGGAAAAGTTCTTTTCGGCCTCATGCGCCAGATCGATCGCAGCAAAAAATGCCTCACCGCCGGCGATGCAGCATCCCTAACGAAAACTTTGGAAGCCCTCGCTGCCCTGGGTGGCTGATGCCATTAGCCTTAGCCTTTAGCTCTTGGCCGTTACCTTTTGGCCTTTGGCTCTTGCCTTTGGCTTTTGCCTTTGGCTTTTAGCGTGGGTTTTTAGCTTTAGTTTTTTGCCTTTGGCTAACGGCTAAGTGCTAACGGCTAAGTACTTCGCACTAATACGGCGAAAACGATAACGTCTTATCGCTCTTCTGTACCCAGATGCGAGCGTGCTCCGCGCGATCGTTCACGACGACCTCCACAATCACGCCGCTGCTGCTTCCACCGGGAGGCGTACCCGCTGCATAAATTTTGAACGTCTTGATCAAACCCCAATCGCCGCCCGGCCCCCAGTCCCGATAAAACTCGTTATACGGATACTTTCCCGCGTACCTGTCTTTATGTTGTTGCCAGTCGGCGTCGTTGAACCAGATCCCGTACGCCTTCTCGTATTGTTTGTCCTGCACCGCGTCAAAGAAATGCGTCACAATCCGTTCTTCTGGCCAGTAGCGGAACATCCACGCCACCCACCCGAGCACCAGCACAACAACAACCAAGGTCGAAATGAGAATCCGGCGTCGGCGCGCACGCGCCTCATCAAAAGGTTGAGCATCCAGGAGTGTCATCGCTCCTCCTAGCATAATGGATGGAACTCGTTCCCAGAAAGTTCCCATTCCTTGAGGTCACTGACGTCGCAGCCTCAACAGGCCTACAATTATTTAAGAGGAGGCCTTATGCTGCTCGCCAAAAGAATTCTTTGTCCTACGGATTTCAGTGCTCCCGCCGAGGAAAGCGTTCAGACTGCAGCGGAAATGGCCAAGCAGTTCGGTGCCGAGCTCGTGCTCCTGAACGTGATCCCCGTTCTCCCGACGCTCCCGCCTGATCCCAATTACGTTTTCAAGGTTCCCGAGTACGAACAATATCTCCACTCGGATGCTGAACGTCAACTGAACGCTCTCACCGGCCGGCTCTCAGCGATGAAAGTCAACGTGCGTCCGCTCATTGCTCACGGTCCCATCGCGGAAGAAATCGTCGCAGTGGCAAAGACGGAAAACGCAGACTTGATCGTCATCGCCACGCACGGTTCGCGAGGATGGCATCGTTTGGTGTTCGGCTCTGTTGCTGAAAAAGTTGTCCGTCTCGCTGAGTGCCCGGTGCTCACGATCCGTCCGCGCGTCGTAGCGAAAGCCGCATAGCGGCGGATCCCAGCGGGTCGACTGAAAATCTTTGTAAGTGGTCCGCCCCTCTTCCGGCGTCATCTCGAAGACTCGCGCTCTCTCCAGCGAGTCGAGAGCCTGCCCTGAGCGAAGCCGAAGGGGATCTCGCGCGCACTGGCACAAAGACCGACCACATTTGTTCCCGCCAAACAGTCCCAGCGGACGACCCGAAAATAGCCCGGCGCTTCAGCGCCGGGTCTGCGGCGGCAATCGTCACCCACCAGTAAGGACGGCTGAAACTGCTCAGGCCGCCCCGCCCGCGATCGACGGCACAAGCAGCACCTCATCTCCATCCTGAAACGCATATCCCTGTCCGCCGAGAAAACGAATATCTTCTTCGTTCACGTACACGTTCAAAAATCGTCGCACCTCTCCTTTTTCATCTCGCAGATGCGGCTTCAACTCCGGAAACTTCTCGTCCAACGCCGAAAACAGTTCGTTCAAATTTGCAGCCGCGCACTCGAAGCGCCCGGTTCCACCGGTATGTCTCCGCAACGCCGTTGGAATATCCACTCTGATTGTCATGACTATGCCTCCACCGGTTCCTGAATTTCCGGATGCTCCGATAACGTTCTCTGCCAGAAATTTTCGAACTCCACGATCTTCGCGGGAATCGGCTCTGGCGTTTCATACGCACCCCTCAGCGCATCGGTCGTCTTCAATCCATTACCCGTGATGCAAGCCACTGTCACTTCATTCGGCGAGATGCGCCCCTGTTCATACAGCTTGCGTGTCACACCAATCGTCACTCCTCCTGCAGTCTCGGTAAAAATGCCCTCCGTTTCCGCAAGCAACTGGATTGCATCCACGATCTCGCCATCCGACACATCTTCCGACCAGCCACCCGTAGCCGTGATCGCCTTGATTGCGTAATGTCCGTCTGCCGGATTCCCAATCGCCAGCGACCGCGCAATCGTCGACGGCTTCTGCGGCGTAATCTCGGCCGCTCCCGTTTTCACCGCAGTAGAAATCGGCGAACATCCCGTCGCTTGCGCACCGAAGAAGCGCACCTTCTTCTCTTCAACTAGGCCAAGCTTCACCAGTTCATCAAACGCCTTTTTGATCTTCGTGATCAGCGATCCGCCCGCCATCGGACAAACAATGTTGTCCGGCAATCTCCACCCCAACTGCTCGGCGATTTCATAACCGACCGTCTTCGATCCCTCCGCGTAATACGGACGCAGGTTCACATTCACAAATCCCCATTGCCGCTCATCGGCGATCTGCGAACACAGACGGTTCACCTGGTCGTAGCTCCCGGCGATTCTCACCAGTTGCGCGCCGAACACCTGCGTGCCCAAAACTTTTGCCGGCTCCAGATCGGCTGGAATAAAAATCCATGACTTGAACCCTTCACGCGCCGCTTGCGCCGCAACTGCGTTCGCGAGGTTTCCCGTCGACGAACACGCGACCGTATCCAACCCGAAGCTGCGCGCCTGCGCCAGCGCGACTGCAACCACGCGATCCTTGAAGCTCAATGTCGGCAGACACACCGCATCATTCTTGATGCACAGCCGTCCCGCGCCAATCCGCTCGCCAAGCTGTGTGGCGCTCAGCAACGGCGTGAAACCTACCGGAAGCTTCGCATGGAAATCCGCAGGAAGCGGCAGCAGTTCCGCATAGCGCCACATGTTGGGCGCGCGCTGCGCGATTTGCTCGCGCGTAATCTGGATGGCCGCGTAATCGTATTGAACTTCTAGAGGAGAGAAACAGTCATCGCAAATCGACCGAGGCTGGTTACCCCATGTCTTACCGCATTCCCGGCATCGCAATTCGTAGTTCATCAGCTATCTCACTTGCTTGCGGTAGCTGAAGGACGAGCCCGGGAAAAAATCCCCTGAAAAGCAAAATCCCCTTTCCGGACTAGGAAAGAGGAACGGTGTGCAAAACGTCGTGCACTCCGAATCTCATGTTCCCCGTTACGGGCGAGAGTTGGCACCTGCGATCATCGGATCCGGTTGCCGTGGCGTCCTCGGGCTCGTCCCTCAGCCACTCTGCATGAAATTCAGGTCTGCTCCGAAGAGCAAACTGATCCAACGAGAATAAGACCGACCGAACGGTCTGTCAAGACCTCACTTCGGCAAACAACGCCAGGCTCACTCCACAATTTGAGTCAGCGGGATCGACGCGCTCGCTGAGTACATTGCATCCCCTGAATAGTGCGCTGTGATCACATGAGTACCAATGGCAAGGGTAGATTTGGTGAGTCTGGCTGTTCCTGTGCTGAGAACGGCCGAACCGATGCGAGTGGCTCCATCCATGAAAACCACTGCTCCGCTCGGCTGACTTGACCCGCTGCCCGTTACCCGCGCAGTGAAAGTCACCGGTTGTCCTTGTTTCGCCGGATTCACATTAGACCAGCGTGCCGTACTTGTTGCGTACTTCTGGACGACTTGGAACGCTGTTGTGGTGCTCGTCTTGAATAGTGTGCTTCCTTCGTACGTCGCACGAATCGTATGCGTCTTTGACGCCAGTGATGACGTAGTTAATGAAGCTTGCTGATTTGTCAGGACCACCGAACCGAGTGCCACAGTGCCATCGAAGAACGACACCCTGCCTCCATCAGGGATCGAGCCATACTTTGACTCGGTCGCCTGCACCCGCGCAATAAATGTGATGGGTTGTCCCACGAACGCCGGGGACCCGTCACTGCTCAGTGCCATCTTGCTTCCAACCGGGAAGACCCCAACATACTCCGTCAGTGTGGAAGACGTGCTTCCCGCGTGATACAGGTCGCCCGAATAGGAGGCCGAGATCGTATGGGCACGTACCGGTTCTCCCCACTTGTAGCCCGTGGTGTATTTCGCACTGCCAGCTAACAACGGTACCTCTGCAACCTTGGTGCCTCCATCGCGGAATATGAACGTTCCCGAAATCACTTCGCCACTCTCGCTCGAGACTCCAGCAGAGTACGTCACTAACTGATTTGGCTGGACGGGATTCAGATCCGAAAGCAACGAAGTGGATGAAACATGATGCGGGCCAGTGTTATTCAGCATCACTCCCATTTTCCCCGCACTCGTTACGCTTGTCGCTGCAATCACGATATCGAGTAGCCCATCACCATTTAGGTCTCCCAGCGCAACCGACTCTGACTTTTCGACCGGATTCGGAAGGTAGTAACTCACAACGGGAGCGAAGCTGCCGTCTCCTTGCCCGAGCAGTAACCCCACCGGCGCACCCGGCGGAAGATAATTTGCAATCACAATGTCCGGCGCGCCATCCTGATTGATATCATCAACCGTCGCAAATTGGCTGATGTCCCCACCTGAGGCAAAGTTGACGGCGGCTTGGAAAGTGCCGTCCCCATTCCCTAATAGAACTCCCACAATTCCGCTGCCAGAACCAGCTACGTAATCGATCGATCCGTTGCCTACCACAACGTCCTGCTTGCCGTCGCGATTTAAGTCAGCAACGGCAATCGAATAGCCGACTTTGCCGGCCAATTCGTAGGTCTGCGCAGCCTTGAAGGTGCCGTCTCCTTTTCCTAGTCGCACAAGGATTTCGCCATTCGAATCGGAGCAAGGATCGGAGTTCGTCGTCCGACATATCGTAGCTAGAAGGTCCAACGTGCCATCGCCGTTTACGTCCGCTGCTTTGAGCGAAAATGGTCCACTTCCCGGGTATGCATAGTTCACGACCGCGCGGAATGTTCCATCACCCCTCCCCAGCGAGACCCCGATCGCACTGCGACTCGGCTCACCCGCTTCGCAGCCCGCAGAACAAGCGTCCGCGGTCAATACGTCCAGGACATCATCGTTATTTACGTCCACCAACTCCACGGCCCAAAGTTCGAAACCTCCATCTCCGCTTGCTCCACGGGCCGGTTGGAACGTTCCGTCTCCATTCCCAAGCATCACACTGAAGCGGAAACTCGTGCAGCCATTGTTTGCGACTACCAGATCGGGGTGGTGATCGCCATTCAAATCTCCCACCGCCATCCTGATTTCATTGCATCCACCGGAATCGTAAGCCGCGACCGGCTGAAAAGTACCGTCGCCGTTGCCCAGCATGATGCCAATCTTGCTGTTCACATCGTTTGAACTAATCGCACAGCCGTAACTCTCCAGCGTGCACCGATTGGCTACGATGGCATCCAATTTGCCGTCTCCGTTCACGTCTTCTAGTACAACGGAACTGGGTTTGCCCCCATCCGTGTCGTAAAGCACAGCTGGCAGGAACAGCGGATCGTGCTGGCCTTGCGACATTCGCGGCACAGCCATGACACTCACGATGGTGAGTAGGAACGCACGAATTCTGCGGGAACGTTTCAACATTGTGGTGCACCTCCATGCATCCGCATCGATCACACGATGCGCGCGGCCGGTCCAAGTCCCAGAGACGAACCGCATCACCAAAACGAGAGAGCGAGATAAGGCGGAAATCTTTCTTCGTCACTTACGTCGGTCGAGCGGGTTGGTCTGGAAATGGAATCCTGAAGCTTCAGTCGTCGCGAAGCGGCGCCTTGTATCGTGGTCGCGAAAACCGCAATCGTCAGTGATTGCAATCACCAATCTATGGTGACAACACTCGCGTGTTATCTCCCGCTAAGCAGCGACGGATTCACGTGCAGCTTGCCAACTTCAATTTTCGTTTGAATCAGGAGACGTTCTGCAAAACAACTGCTCAGGTGCAACAAACAGAAAGGAAACTACACAAGAGGCGCAACTTTCCCGCCCTACCATCATTGGTCGGTAATCCCTACCGCAAGCCATCCACCATCGAGATCTCGCGTTCCGCCGCGTCATTCACCACGGCCCGCTTTCCGTCGGCGCTGGCGCCCATCCAGAATGGCGCACTCCGCAATGAATACAGATCGCGCACCTCGCGCTTCTTCGGCTCGTACAAACTCAGTGTCGGCTTTCCACCAGGCGCGTCCTCGACAAACAAAATCCCTTCTCGAGTCACCGCCCAGCTCGACCACGTGCGCGGCCTCAAATGGGGCAACGAGCACGACTCATCCCCGCCACTCAGAGACTTGCGACAAATCTCCGGGTTCGGATACCGCGACTTCGCATAATAAAGATACCCATCCACTCCCTCGAAGGCCGCGAACCCTCCGCCCTGCGTCAATTGCACGGGATCGCCACCTTCCGAAGGCATCTTCCATACTTGCCAGCCATCGTTGCGTTCCGATCCAAAGTAGATCCACTTTCCATCCCGCGAAAAACTCGGCACCGCCCCTTGGGTCAACTTCCTCTCGCGCCCACTTCCGTCCGCGCTCACCACATAAATGCTCGTGCCTTCATCCGAGGGAGCATCGAACACGATGCTTTTCCCGTCCGGCGACCATCGCGGAGTTCCCGCGCTATCCGTAAAGCTCACCTGCCGCGCATTCGCTCCATCCACGTCGCTCACCCAGATCTGCCACGGACCAGTGCGGTTCGACATGAATGCAATGCGCTTACCGTCCGGAGAAAACTGCGGCGCTGCACTCCCGCCTTCTCCAGAAATGATCGTTTTCATCGTCGGTTCCGCGCTTACCGTTCCGGCCTCGCGGTAAATGGCGGGAGCCACCACCACGCCATCCGCGATCTGCTTCTGCCCCCGATGTCTCATTTCAGGTGCGACAGGTGGATTTCCAGGCTCATCCGGTCCACCAGCGTCAACGATCGGACGCGCTCGATTCTCAGCTTCCATCCGTTCGTGTTCGAGTTTCTCGAGCCTCTGTCCACGATTCGCGAACTGCACGAACAAAACGCCCACGCAGACCACAAAAATCGCGACCGCAGGCAATCCCAGCCGGAATACCCAGCTTCCTCTTCGAGGCGCGGCGCTCACGAGCGCCACATCCGTCTCGGCAATCGGTGGCGTTACCTCGACTGCAACTGGCACGCGCCCCGACTCAAACGCCCGAACCTTACCCGATTCCGCCGCCGATCTCTCAGGCTGCACCGGGATCGCTGCTTCTTCCACCTGCCCAATAAACCTGTACCCTCGCCGCGGCAAAGTCTCGATGTACTGCGGATCGCTCGCCGAATCGCTGAGCGTCTCCCGCAGCTTATTCACAGCCGCATTCAGGCCATGATTGAAGTCCGCAAACGTGTCGCCGGGCCACAATCGCTTCTGCAATTCCTCTCGCGTCACCAGTTCCCCCGGACGCGCTAGCAACATGTCCAGCACCTGCAACGGCTGCCCGGAAACTTTCAGCTTCAATCCATGTTTTCGCAATTCCTGCGTATGAAAGTCGACCTGATACGGTCCGAAGTGGATCTGGCGGCGTAGATAGTTCTCGCCCGGCTGCAAGTTGCGCGAATCATCTTTCATGAGCTTGCCCTCAGTGGACCTTGCTATCGCCCCGTTTGTTGACGTGCCGGTGCCCCGTTAGTGTTTATAGACACCAATGCCCGAACATTGGCGCTCCTGGAATATACGAATGCGCCAACGTTTTGGTTCACTTCCGTTGGACGTGTTGTTATAGAGATTGGTGAGCAGCCACTTTCCGCGCGCAAATACAAGTCCTGCAGAAACAATCCATTACGGGATGATACGAATTCCTGGCCCGGTCTCTCGCGCTGATCCACCAAGGCATCTTAACTTCCTCCTCTTGCCATTCCCTGAATTTTCGGCGCTATAATCCTGCGGGGCGGATGGTATGTCGAAAGGTTCTCTGCAAGCTGCTTTTGATCGGTCCCTCTCGGATCCGGCCGGTTTTTGGGGTGAAGTCGCGGAAGCGGTTCACTGGCACAAACGTTGGGACAAGGTACTCGACTCCAGCCGTCAACCCTTTTATCGCTGGTTCGTCGGCGGCGAGGTAAACACCTGCTATAACGCGCTCGACCTGAACATCGACCAGGGCCGCGGCGACCAGGCAGCCCTCATCTACGACAGCCCCGTGACCGACTCCATCAAGAAATTCACCTATCGCGAATTGCGCGACAAGGTAGCTCTTTTCGCGGGAGCGCTCGCTCGCTTGGGTGTTGTAAAAGGCGACCGGGTCATCATTTATATGCCGATGATTCCGGAAGCGGCCGTCGCCATGCTCGCATGTGCCCGCCTCGGCGCCGTTCACTCCGTGGTCTTCGGAGGATTTGCCGCAAGGGAGCTGGCAACCCGCATCGACGATGCCCAGCCGAAAGTTGTCGTCTCCGCATCCTGCGGAGTAGAAGTCAAAAAAATAATCCCCTACAACCCACTGCTCGACGAAGCTCTCCGCCTTGCGCGGCACAAGCCCCACGCCTGTGTTATTTTCCAGCGCCCCATGGCGCAAGCAGACCTCGTACCCAACCGCGATCACGATTGGGACGAACTCGTTACTTCCGCCACGCCGCATGAGTGCGTTCCCGTGGCAGCGACCGATCCCCTCTACATCCTCTATACGTCCGGTACGACTGGTCAGCCGAAAGGTGTCGTCCGCGACAACGGAGGCCACCTCGTCGCCCTCAAGTGGTCAATGAAGCACATCTTCAACGTCGATCCCGGCGATGTTTACTGGGCCGCTTCTGATGTCGGGTGGGTTGTGGGTCACTCTTACATCGTTTACGGCCCACTATTCAATGGCAACACGACCATCCTTTATGAAGGCAAGCCCGTCGGCACACCTGATGCGGGAGCATTCTGGCGCGTCATTTCGCAGCACCGGGTGAAAACCATGTTCACCGCGCCAACTGCCTTCCGTGCGATCAAGAGAGAGGATCCCACTGGCGCATTGATTGCGAACTACGACCTGTCTCAATTTCGCGCACTGTTTTTGGCTGGCGAACGATGCGACCCGGACACATTGCTCTGGGCCGAAAACCATCTGCATGTTCCCGTCATCGACAACTGGTGGCAAACCGAAACCGGATGGCCCATCTGTGCGAATTGCCTTGGCATCGAACCTCTCGAGGTTAAGCCGGGTTCACCCAGCCGGCCGGTTCCCGGCATGGATGTCCGCGTCCTTGATCTCGAGAGCCGCGAAACGAAACGTCGCGAGATCGGCTCGTTGGTCATCAAGCTTCCATTGCCTCCCGGAACCTTCTTGACCCTCTGGAACGCTGACGACCGTTTTGTATCTTCTTATCTTTCCCAGTTCCCCGGTTATTACTCAACGGCAGACGCGGGCTTCATCGACGAGGACGGTTACGTCTTCGTCATGGCGCGCACCGACGACATCATCAACGTCGCCGGGCACCGCCTCTCGACCGGCGCGATGGAGGAAGTCCTCGCTTCCCATGCGGATGTCGCTGAATGTGCGGTGATCGGCGTCTACGACGAACTGAAGGGTCAGGTCCCAGTCGGTTTCCTCGTTCTCAAACGAGGCGTGGACCGCGAGCATCATGAAATCGTAGGCGAAATCGTAAGTATGGTTCGCGATCGCATCGGACCGGTCGCCGCCTTTAAGACCGCATTGGTTGTGCCCGGCCTCCCCAAGACTCGTTCCGGGAAAGTACTCCGCGGCACGATGCAAAAGATCGCCGATGGCCACGACTACAAAATGCCCGCCACCATCGACGACGCCAGCAGTCTGTCCGTTATCGGCGAGACACTCCAACGCGCCGGATATCCCAAAAACAAAAACGCCAGCTCAGCTTCCTAGAGTCGCCGATCAAAGATGGTCAGAGCTGCTAGGCCACGGCAAACTCGGTGACACGGTTGTGAACCTCAGCTACCATGGCTGCGATCTTCCCAGAACTCAATGAATCGCCGACAATTCTCAGGTCTTTTGGCAGGCGCGGCTGTTTCGACGCTAATGCCTTCTCCACTCTTTGCTGAAGCAACAAATGGGATTTCCCCCGACGCCGCACAACTCTATGCCCGCGCACTCATTCTGGACTGCAATTCAGGACCGCCCTACGAAGATGGCCGGCTACCTCTGCCACAAACCGATCTTGACCTGGTGCGGAACTCGGGCGTGAACGTCGTCAAGCTATCGCTCGGCGGTATCAACTCAGGCCTTACCGACTCCATCACTGAAATTGCCTACATCCAGCAGATGATTGAGGTTCACCCATCCAGCTTCATGCAAGTACGCGTGTCCGGTGACCTGGAACGCGCCAAGCGTGAAGGCAAGTTAGGCATCATTCTTTCTTTCGAAAGCGTGGACATGCTGGAAGGCAAGCTCGAGAACTTTGAGCTCTTTCGCAACCTCGGTGTCCGCGTCATGCAGTTCTCTTACAACCGTCGGTCGCCATTTGCTGCAGGCGTCATGGAACCGAACGGCGGCGGTCTGACACCGCTTGGCCGGGAAGCAGCGCACAAGATGAACGCGCTCGGAATTGCAATTGACGTCAGCCATGCCAACCCACAGAGCACGATCGACGCGATCGCGACGTCATCGAAGCCCGTGATCATGACGCACGCAGGCTGCACTGCCATTCATGCTCATCCGCGGAACAAAACTGACGAGCAACTGCGCGCGCTCGCCGACAAGGGAGGCGTTGTCGGAATCTACGATCTTCCTTATCTGGCAGCCTCACCCAAGCAACCAACGGTGGATGATTACATGGCTCACATGGAGCACGCATTGAAGGTAGCTGGTGAAGACCATATAGGCATAGGAAGTGATGTGGGACTTCAACCATTCGACACCAGCCCTAAGGGCCTCGCGGAATTCAACAAAGCTGAAGAAGAGCGGCAGAAGTCGGGCCTGGCTGCTCCCGAGGAGGACCGACCGACGTACGTGGTCGGGCTCAACACACCACGCCGCATCGAGGTCATCGCTGATCAGCTACTGAAACGTGGCTATTCTCCACGTGCGGTAGAGAAAGTTGTCGGTGGGAACTTCGTGCGGATATTCACCGACTTATGGAATACATAGTTCTCAGATTCTTCACGCAAAAATGGGGCCCGCACCGTTCGTTTGCTATTGCAGTGCTTTCAAGATAGTATTTATTTGTACGTTAGACCGAATCGGTCGTGAGCAGCCCTCGCCTCAACAGCCTGTAATCTGCACAGTTTCCTCCGATCCCTTCAGCGTAAATACACAATCAAGGAACAAGAGTACAAACAACATGGAACAAGGAACAGTAAAGTGGTTCAATGACGCCAAAGGCTACGGCTTTATCAGCCGCCAGTCGGGCGAAGACGTTTTCGTTCATTTCTCAGCCATTCAGTCCGGTGGGTTCAAAAGCCTGCAGGAAGGCCAGGCCGTCCAGTTCGACGTGACCAAGGGCCCCAAAGGCTGGCAAGCGGAAAACGTTCGACCCCTCTAGGCCCCAAGTTTTGGGAATAGGCGATCTGCATTGCGGATCGCTTTTTTTATTGGCCTCTCAGCACGCGTACTGACGTTGCGCCTTATAAACCCCCCGCACAGAAGAACCATTCCCGATTCCCGGCGAATGTGGCAATGTAGATGGATGCCGAAAGCCTACCGAACCGACGTCGTCGGCCATCAGAAGTTTCAAGGAGAACTCGGGAAGTCGAGGACCCCTCTCAAATCAGAGCGCGTGCAATGTCCAGTCGCAGGCTGCGCATGCAATTATGAGATGTTCGGTTCCCAAGCCTCGACTCGCGACCGCGACATAACGACTCTCCAGGAGCGGCTTCAGAAAGAACATCCCAGCCACACCAGCGAGGTCTTGTCCGTAAACGCCTTCCGCCGCTATCCCCGGTGAGCACTGTTTTCCGCACACCCTCTGAGCGAACTAAAAAAATTCTCACTGTCCTCCTGAGCAAATTAAAACTTTCTCCACACCTGTCATCCTGAGCGAACTAAAACTTCCTCCTCACTGTCCTCCTGAGCGAAGCGAGGGTAAGCCGAGCGCAGTCGAAGGACCCCATGCACTCATGCACTGCCACCGGCCTCCACAGATCTTCTGCCCAGCGCTACTCGCCAACTTAACGAATCAACGCAGCAAATTCGCGCCACTCCCGCAGCGGTAGTGCGTTCGCCTCCCCGGACAGCGCCTGGATGCAGACATGGTCCGCGCCCGCATCTAGATGGGCTTGCACTCGGCTTTGAACGGACTTCAGATCGCCCCATGCAACGATCGCATCAATCAGACGGTCGCTCCCGCCACCCTTGATATCTTCTTCCGTAAAACCAAGCCGGAGAAAATTGTTGGTGTAATTCGGCAGGCCAAGATAAACATCGAGAAACTTGCGCGCGATTTGCCGTGCTTTGGACGCATCGGTTTCCAGCACGGCCGCTTGCTCAACGCACAGCAATTTGCCTGCGCCCATCAACTCTCTGGCCTTGGCAGTGTGTTCGGGCGGGACGTTGTACGAATGTGCTCCATCGCTGCGTTTCGCAGCCAACTCCAGCATCTTGGGACCTAGCGCCGCTAACACGCGCCAGGTTGCTGCAGGCGCAACGCTGGCATAAGAAGCCGCGTCCATGGCATCAAGGTATCCGCGCATGTTTTCGATCGGCTTCGCATACTTGTGCCCGCGCAGCTGTTCCACCAGTGGGACATGACTAACACCGAGACCCAACAAGTAACGCCCGGGATAGGCTTCACTCAACGTCTTTTGTGCGGAAACCATCGTGAACGGATCGCGTCCATAGATGTTAGCGATCCCGCTGGCCACCACGATTTGCTTACTCCCCGCCAGCAACACCGCCGACTGTGTGAACGTCTCGCGGCCGAATGCTTCGCTGAACCACACTGCGCCGTAACCAAGTTCTTCGAGTTCCGCGACGGCCTCTTGGATCTTGCGCGCAGGCTGTGGTTCGAAAGCCCCCGTCCAGATTCCGATCCTCTTCAGCGAAAGAGATGGTTTCATAGCCGCACGATTATAAGGCGGCGTCGAAAGTTCCCAAGTCCATGCCCCAGCTAACTGGCGCCGCGGGACTCGATTCGTGATTTCTGATCAAATCAATGAGTGTGATGGAAATGTTACGTCAGCTTGGCAGGTTTCGAGATGTCCGGCCACTGTCTTAATATTGCTGCTCTCAAATCGTGGTCAGACTCTGTTTCATGAGTCATGCTCAACCGATAAGCTTCCGTGGCGTGATGCATGGCGCGGCCACCGTGGCCGTGCTTGAGGAGAAGTTGCGCCAGATTGTACGCAGCGAAGCGATATTCTGTAGCAAACGGCAGGGATTGCTCCGCATATCCAATTTCTCGCCCATGATCTCCAAGATGATGAGCAAATGCACGACCTTGGTCGCATAGAAACGTTACCCACATACCGCGTCTTTCTGTGACAGCCTGTCCTATCGCCATGTCCAGGACGCTCAGAGCCTCCAGCGTTTTGCCCACCCGAGCAAGCTGGCAACACTTTGAAGTTGCCTCTCGACCCGGTTCCCATTTACCCCGTACCTCCGCCATCTTCTCCGCGCCAGGAAGTACGAACTTAGTTACATACTCCTCCAGCGTGGCGACGGTCATAGAATCATCTCGGAAGCGGTGATCACCTAGCGACCTTAATAATGCCTCAATTTTGTTCCAGCGTGGGTCATGCTCTCCGATTTCAAAAGTGATGGTTTCGCCGCCCGGAACTTTCGTGGTCCGCTTAAATTCGATCCCGGCGTCCACGAAGGCCTGCTTCTCTTCCTCGTTAAGTGAGAACACTACGATGAGATGGAAGAGTCCCACTAGAAATACCTCTGCCCGGCATTCTAGCGCGACTCGCTGTCGTAACCAGGCAATTACATTCGTTGACCACAATTTCGGCGAATAAAGGCGCAAACTTGTTCTAACGCCTAATTCTGCGTCGGTTATCATTGCGGCGAACTGATTCATGCAGGAAACAAGCAAAATCACGATTCGATCTGCTTTATGTGGATTTCTGATAGGAATGGCGTTGTATGTCTATGTCAGCTTGTTCGACTATTCAAAACCTCGAACCGCTCTCGATGAAGTTATCGTACCGGTGTCGTTCGTCCTTTGCCCACCTTTGCTCTTGTTGATTCTGTGCATCGACTGCGATGTAGAAGGTTTATCAGGAACATTCCTATTTTTGCTGATTGGCTTGATGAACGCTGGCCTCTATTCCATCATCGGGTTTTCCATTTTACGTATCAGAAAACTCAGCGTATGGGACCGTTGAGGTTAGCAGGCCGTTACACCAACTACGCCCTCTTATGTGACCTTCCAGACCTCAGTGCCGATCGGAACGTCGGCCTTGGTCAGCGGCTTGCCCAGACTCAAGCCAACCTTGCCTTGGTTGGGAACAAGGAAATCGAAGCCGTGGAACTTCGCAGCGATCACGGTTCCATCTGGTCTCCGGAGTTCAAGTTGGTCACCTGGTTTCAAGTGTGCCCTATCAGCCGCCTGAAACGGCACCCCCGGAGCTAGATGAAGCGCTCCGTCTGGAAGATCAAAAATGTCTTCCACAACAATGAGTAAGCTCACGGCCGGAATTCTATCGCATGACTTTTACTAACACGCGATCACACTCATCGAGTTGAGCTGGGGTGGCTTGAGTGACGTGGCGATGTCACAACAGTTAAGATCTGATTGATACCAATCACTCGATGGAAGCCCTCAAAATAGCTGCCATTTGCGTCATCGCAGCCGTCCTCTACGGGATTGTTCACGACCAGTTCACCGCGCGCATCTGTATCGAATACTTCACCATCTTCCATCCACCAATTTTTCATACCCAATCTCCTACTCTGCTCGGCATCGGATGGGGAGTCCTTGCAACCTGGTGGGTGGGGGTGTTTTTCGCTGTGCCGCTGATCTTGGCTGCGCGTTCCGGTTCAGCCCCACCATTACAAGCCTCAGAACTATTGCCTTCTGTTGTATCTTTGCTTGCCATCATGGCTGCTAGCGCTGTGCTCTTCGGGACGATTGGGTACACACTTGCTCGAAGTGGAGTCCTGGCAACCGATTGGCTAACGTTCACTACTTCACCAGCATTACGTTACCGTTTTATGGCGGAGCGGCATCCTACGGCACCGCTTTCGTTGGAGGGATCGTACTCTGTGTCATGACTTATCGGCGACGTTTCGCTAAGAGACCACTACTCAAAATGAGTACAGGGCAACTGCGCCGAATTCTCGTTCTGCACTTTGACGAGTGATGATGAAGACCAACAGCG
Organism: Terriglobales bacterium; assembly: GCA_036265385.1. Lineage (GTDB taxonomy): Bacteria > Acidobacteriota > Terriglobia > Terriglobales > Acidobacteriaceae > DATAPD01. Next base: position 69,743 of record DATAPD010000067.1, on the reverse strand, counting down.
TCGTAAAGAGCATAGTTGTGATGATGCTTTTCGCCACTTGTCCAGTGTTTGCTCAGTCGACTTGTGAGCACCGCAGCAACGTCGTTCGCGTGGACTCCGAGAACAAGCGCTTATTCGTTATCGCTACTGAGGATGAAATCGCGACTCCAAACAAGGCTCGCACCTTCTTAAAACCCTTCGCGAAGTACGTCTTAACTTGCCAGCCAGGTTGGGACAACCACTGGAATGTCAGCATCTTCACACAACCAACGTTAGCGTTGTACAAGTCCGAAATTGAAAGCCAAAGCGCCAGCGAAGTTGAAAGGTGGACGAATTCTTACATCGCGGAATATAGCAGCCAGAATCAGAAACTGGTTATTGCACCGCTCTCTCTTCATAAGAAGAGGTGGATGCGGGTCGCAATGGGTAAATGAGTGTAACGACCATTTTTTGCCGATTATCCAAGGGGATGAGTAGGATGTTGGTGTCTAAACGCAATATGAAGCATCTCAAGATTGTTGCTCTCTTGACGTCGCTCCTTGGCAGTCTAGTGTTTGTCAGAGCTTGCTATCTGGTGGGCTTTTCTACGGGATATGGAATTACAGAGGCTGAGCGAAACTCACTAATCTTTAGGTATGCCGCGATAGTCTGCGCTGTCATTTTCTTAGGCACAGGTATAAGCCTTTTAGTGGAAATCGCGAAGAATCGCCGAGCGCGTTAGCTGTACCCCTGCTCAATGAGTGGCGATTCGACAACAATCGACGAGGTGTCCGGAAAATCCTTTGCTGTCACTGTTTCAAGTATCGAAGGGCAACGCATCCGGATTTCAGGATCTTCGACTCTACAAGTTTCAATTGCAATTTCTCCCGCAGGCTCACACGGTCCAACAAGCGTCTTCCTTCTCCCGCAATGATGGGCTGAACGACAAAACGATATTCATCCACTAGGCCAAGCTCGATCAGTTGCGAAGGGACATCCACGCCGCCGACCAAAATATCTTTGCCTCCTTCTTGTTTTAGTTTGAGTATTTCGCCGCGGAGGTTCTCACGAACGATTCGCGTATTTCCATCGTCAGCGCTCTTTAATGATCGTGAAAAAACAATTTTGTTGATGGCGTCAAACGCCCGGGCGAATTCGATCGATGCTTTTGTCTCGTTCGGATTTTTTGCAACTTCCGGCCAATACGGAACCATCAATTGATAAGTTTTACGTCCAAAGACCTGCAGGTCAGCCTCTCGCAGGAGCTGCGTGTAGTGCTCAAGCAGTTCGTCATCGGCAATTCCTTTGGTGTGGTCGCAGCAGCCATCGAGGGTAATGTTGATTGCGAAGATTACATTTCTCATTTCCGGCTCCGTGCCGCACATCAACTATCGCAAGCGGATTGAAGGCGCCTAATCAGGCGTCGACATTCATTGACCTATCCTCAGACTGCCCCGGCAGTCCTGCCAATGTGTACTGGCGATGTTGCGCCAATTGAGCAGCCCAGCCGCTATGATGTTCGGGGAACAAGGTGCGAAACGTGAAACATAGATTTCTGCTCCACTCTTTGAACCATACCATCCTCGTTGTCGATATCAGCCAGTTCGGAATGAACATCGAGATCAATCCTCGAACCGGAAACTCGCAAATGGTGCCAGCACTGCGTTTCATCGATTGGAAAGAGGCAGAGCAGTTCTTTCGGGCAAAAGGAGCAGCTGATGAAGCAATTCAGGATACCCGGGGCATGCTGGCTAAAACAGGCGTCGCCGCTATGACAATTGTATGATTAGCGGTCAATGGGTGAAATGGCGATATACGACAACTAAGATTCGCAAGCCCAAGGGGCAGAATAGACTGCAAAGATGCGGTAGGGTCCCGGCTCTGCTCGGTGAAAAGCTCCATGCGTGAGCTTCTCTTGAGCCTCATCAAAACTGCTGAGAAGACAGTGTTCGTTTGTCCGAACTTCCTGTGCCAGTCCGTTGCACGATAATGGTGAGCAGTTCTGGAACGCGACTACATCGAAGCCTTCGAGTGTTTTTTCTATAGGAGGCATCACATTCACGGGGACCGTAGGGTCGGGCTGAAAAGGATGCCAGTTGTTGCCATCGAACTCCATTCGGTGCACTTCGTAATAAAAAAGCGATGTTCCCTCTAATGGAATCGCGTGTTCTTGCGCGCGACTCCGCAAATAATCTCGGGCGAATCGAACAGCCGGTAGCCATTGTGCTTACAATATTCAATGTAGTCGGCAAAATCTTCCGAAATGCACCCGCTAACGGAATACACGTCAGTAACTAGCGGTGCCTTTAACCAATCAGGCTTGTTCGCCACCTTTTTTGCCATATATCCAGCAGGAATCACAACAGGTAGTCTAATGCCTCATTCGGTCCGAGGCGTAACCTATGATTGTTGTAATCAGGCGATTTCACTCAAAACCATGCTATGAACGAGGTGCTTTGAGTAGAGCATCAGCCACTCGTGCTCTTAACCGAACCCAGTATTCAGATCGCTCTTGGCGTTTAGGATTCCACGAAGCCCGAGCACGCATTCGGCAGTATTCGTCTGCCCATTTGAGTTCCGATTTGACCTTTTGTTGGATAGCGGCTTCCACACGGGCAAGATCGTTAGCCGCACGAACTTCTCGGGTACCCTTGCAAATACAAGGTGATTTTCCGCAACCGGTACACAGTCCCTTTGCCCGGCGTGCTTTATTCTTACGATATGCGGGTGATTCCGCCATAGCTCCTCAGCAAGTATAGGGGGTAAGCGCGCACGTTGATGTTAACAGCCGTTGTCGCTCATTGACTCCGGACGAGGAGCCCGGTTGGGCATCTTAATGTGTTTTCTCGCGACTTTCGCCCCTCGCAATCGTACCCTTTGACTTTTTCCGATCAAAGCCCCGGTACCTGTTGCTTTCGGAGCGCGATGAGCGGTACGGTTTAGCGTGGCACCGATCCCGTTTGCCAGACTTTTCGGTATGAGCGGCCGCCGCGCGGTCGAGTCAATCGTTCCGCGGCGGACGTTTGATGACGTCATTCTGCCGCCAGCTACTCGGAAGGCGCTAGACCTCGCACTGGCGCAAGTTACACAGCACGATCTTATCTTCAATCGATGGGGTCTTGGCGAGCGACATCCCACAGGGCTCGCTCTCGCCTTCAATTTTGCCGGGCCGCCTGGCACGGGTAAGACGATCTGCGCTGAAGCGATCGCCCACTTTCTCGGCCATCGACTCCTACTCGTCCGATATGCGGAACTCGAATCGATGTGGATGGGTGAGACCCCGAAGAATGTTGCTTCCATCTTTCGCGCGGCGCGTGATCAAAAAGCGGTGCTGCTGTTCGATGAAGCCGACGCCATCGCCATGCGGCGATCGACATCCATCGATCATGTTTCCCAACGCGAATCGAACACGACCGTAAGCGTGCTGCTTCAGGAACTCGAGTGGTATGGCGGCGTCGTCATTTTTGCCACCAATCTTGCGGCAAACTTCGACCCCGCATTTGAGCGGCGCATCCGGACGCACGTCATGTTCGAAATGCCCGGAGAGGTGGAACGAGAGCAGATATGGCGCGTGCAATTGCACCATTCCACGCCGCTCGCCGAGGACGTCGACTTTCAGGCACTGGCGCGACGCTTCGAGGTGAGCGGCGGCGATATACGGAATGCGGTGCTCAAGGCCGCACTTGCGGCCGCAGCTGAAAACATTCCCGATTCCATGAAACGGATTCATCAGCATCACTTCGAGGCCGGCATCCGCGAAGTGCTCGCTGCCAGGCAGGTGATGCGACAGTCGCTGTTCACAAATGACACACTCAAGCTGCCCGACAACAACGCCGTTGTGGAAGTACCCTCGTCCTTAGCTTCGAGACTCGGGCCCTATATCCTTTCCAGCGCCGCACTGCTATTCGCGCTCATTGCACTCGCTGTGGCGCTGCTGAAGTAGTCCCAGAATTGTGGATCATCCCGCCAATTGTCCCGACCGAAGCCGATTCGCCAGCTCAACGAGTGTGATGTTGATGTTTCGGCAATCAACGTGGATGCTGTTCGCCCAGACGTTGAATCCAATCCTTGCGGATGGGCGGAATATAGTTGGGGAGTAGCAACCCGCCACGGTCAAACCATTCGCTTGCGGCTGGACCTACATAACCGCCCATCCACGTGGCTGGGTTCTTGCGCCAATGCCGTCGAATATAGCGGATGATTTGCTCATAGCACTTCTCAAATTCCGCTTGCTTGTTTCGGAAAACCCCATAAATGCGTCCTTGGGTTAAGGCAGGACGGCCTTCCCACGTCGTTACGTCGGACAGAGACAACTCGAACACTGCATTCTGCGCCGCACTTCCCATCTGAGTACCTCCGAACCTTATGCGCGGATACTACTCCGAAATCGGCGCAGACGGCGTTGATATCCCATAGCTGTCGTAATCAGGCGTTTACACTCACTACGATTTTGGTCCGGAGTCGAGTTTCGAGTAAAAATCAGGTGTTTCGCCAGCTATCGCGGCGTGGCGACTGCTGCGTACTCGTACTCGGAGGAGGTGCCATCCCATCGAGCAGTGAGCGGCTCTACTGAAATGCAACCGTTGGTGGCTGTGCGATATGCCGTGCGAATTGCCTCAATTGATCCCCACCGCTGGGGTTCTCCGCCCAAAAGCATGGTCCAGACCTTAATGCGCGATTCCAATGCCCTCTCGATTTCCTCCGAAGACATCATCAAGATCTTTACGATGGGCAGACAATTTTCGATTCGGTCATAGTCCATCAAGCCCGAGCCGTAGTGGGCTGCTGCTTCACCTTCCAAATCGGCTGATAGTCACAAGACCTTGCTCATTGCTTGCGAAAGGCCCAAGCGTGAAATTGTTCTTGCGGGTCGCCTGCACATGAACCATGCATAGAACATTTCTCACGTGAATCGGATGGCCCTGTCGATCTACAAGTCGTAGAACAATCTTCTCTGGTAGGACGATTTTCACCATCATGGAAAGCATACTCGAAGACGTTTGACGAAATCAGGCGTTAGCACTCATTTGAGCGGCGGTCAATGAGTGTAATGGCGATTTTTCGCCAAGTGTGCGAGGCGAGGCATCAATCTGCTATGAGAGAGCCTGTTTTCGTCTCACCAGAACAGACCTTCCACATCGCCACAAACGTCACGAAACTCTAGTCTGTGTCGCAAGGGATCAGGCTCCACGCCTTGAGCTAACGGTGTGCCGGGGGTATCCCAGTCGTGAACAGGAGTGACCCATTGCACCGCGTAAGTGGTGGGCAAGTCGTCGATCTCACTGTGATCCCGAACGATCCTCCAATAAACGCGCCAACGGCCGATCTCGTCTTTCTCCACAAAAATATGCGATGTGCTCGTCGCATCGACGCTGCTCAGAGTTAGAAGCAAGTATGCCCGCTTACGATCCCGCCAATGTTCCCAGAGGAACTTGCGTGCCTTGGCGATTATCCAGTCGCCGCGTCTATCGGCCACTGCCCGAGGCTCGGGATCGGCTAGTTCGAGCCTGTCGTAGCGACGGAGGTCGCGGCCTTGCGCCACCTTGTCGACAGTCAGCGCCGTCCCTTCTCGCCACACTCTGACATACCTAGTAGTACGGCCGCCTTTTCTAACAAATCGAGCATTGGGTAGCTCGTCTAGCGCAGCAGTCGATGCGCAATTCTTTGCTTCCAGTGCTGGGGGCACTTGCGGATGGGTACTGCGATAATTCACAACTGCAATGATCAGAATGAAGGACGCAAAGACCGCAGCCTCAACCGCCCAAGCACGGCGCATACAAAAAGTCTAGTCCTCTGTTACGAATAGACACCGCATTACTCGCGGAAGGTGCCTAGAAATCAGGCGCTTACACTCATCTTGTGGGCCGATCCTGTGAGGGACTAAACCCTAGAGCAACGATCACGTCCAATACGCCACCGAGAAGAGCCAACAACCACCAGCGAGAACCGACTAGCCCGGCAAGCAACGCTGCAAATAGCGACCCGCCGAATCCGCGTAGACGATCACGTCGGTTAGGGCGTTGTGTGGAAAAGAGTCCGCATAAAACACGTACAGCACGGGCAAAACTGAGAGAACAAGGCTCACAAAACCTAGCCAGTTCGCCAATTTCTGCCGGGGGGGTTCATGCCGAGAATCAACGAGCGATTGTACATCGCGTGCCGTCGGCTTTAGGACTTGAGTCCTGTGATTGTAGTAATCAGGCGTTAACACTCATTGACCTTGGCAGAGGGCTATTGGCACCGGCCGCAACACCACAAAAAACCAACGTTCTTGCGGACCGGTTTTGAAAGCTCATGCTCTCTCCGAAGAATCGTCTCGTGCCAGCTGGCGCAGCCGGAAGCGCTGTACCTTCCCGGTTGCTGTTTTGGGCAACTCCGGTACGAACTGCACCCATCGCGGATATTTATAAGGAGCCAGCTTGTCTTTGACGAAGTCTTTCAGCTTCTGCTTGAGCTCGTCGTTCGGAAGAATTCCTGCTTTAACAACAACGAACGCGCGGGGTTTTACCAGACCATTCTCGTCCGATGATCCCACCACCACCGCTTCCAGTACGGCTTCGTGCGAGACTAGCACCGATTCCACTTCCAAAGGAGAAACCCAGATTCCTCCAACCTTCAGCATGTCATCGCCTCGGCCGCAAAACACGAGATCGCCCAAGGAGTCTTGCCGATACTTATCGCCAGTCCGGGTCCACTCTCCCACGAACGTACTCTGCGACTTCTCCGGATGATTCCAGTAATACGCACACGATGTTGGACCTGAAACCCAAAGCTCCCCAATCTCGCCGGCATGAACTTCGGATCCACCATCATCCACCAACTTCACCTTGTATCCCGGCACCGGCTGTCCGCTCGTGCCGTACCGTACAGCGCCCGGCCGATTCGAAACAAAACAGTGCAGCATTTCTGTTGAGCCGGGAGCGTCAACAATCTCTACTCCTGTCCGCTCCTGCCACGCCTGCCCGACATGTTCCGGCAGTGGTTCTCCTGCGGAGATGCACAACCTGAGATTGTGCTCGCCCGCCTTCGGCAGGTCGGCTGTTGCGAGCAAGGATGAATACAAAGTCGGAACGCCGCAGAAGAGCGTCGGCCGTTTTTCGCGGAGAATCGCATTGACGACCGGAGGCAAGGTGCGTCCGCCATGCAAGACTACGGTAGCGCCTGTGTATAGCGGAAACGACAAACTATTTCCTAGCCCGTAAGCAAAAAACAGCTTCGCCGCGGAATAAGTTACATCGTTCTCATTTAAGCTCAGTACACCTTGTCCAAATAGCCGGGCGGTCATCGCCATGCTCGTCTGCCGGTGCACGGCCGCCTTCGGTTTACCGGTCGACCCCGATGAATACAGCCAAAAACATACATCGTCAGGATGCGACTGAAACGTTTCCGCTCGTGGAGCCGCGGAACCTAGTAATTGAGTTAGCAGAGCGTGGTTGTTTTGGCGCCTGCTCGCCGACAAAATGACGCGACCGTTCCACCCGACACTCTGTGCGGCATCCAGCAGAACTGGCAACCGAGCCTCGGAGACAATTACTGCAGCCGCGCCACTATCAACAAGCACATGCGCATAGTCGGATGAGGTCCACAAAGTATTAAGCGGTACGGGAACAACTCCCGCCTTGATGGCGCCCAGGAAGCTGGTATGGAAATCGATCGAATCGAAAAGGCACAACAGAATGCGCTGCCCAGGCCCTAGTCCGAACTCGCGCAGCGCATTTGCGCAACGATGAACCCGATCGACAAGTTCATTGTGCGTGTGTCCTCCATCGTCGTCAACGATGGTGACTTTGTCTCCCCTCCCTGCATCGATGTTTCGCTGGAGTAAATCGTCAGCCGCATTGTAGAACTCGGATTGAGTCATTCATCAACGCCCTCGCGTCGCCCAAGGCAATGTCTGGCAGGCAAAGGATCCTTTACCGCTCAACAAGTGAAATACAAAAGATCCTAGGCAGAAGCCTCCCAATATGAGTGCCAGCACGGCAGCCAAAAAAATTCCTTCCACCACATACGCAGACGTCGAGTGACCGAATTCAATAAAAAGCCCAGAACTCAGAGCGAACAGGCCAGCCATAGCCTGTGCCGTGCGACGAGGTGCGGGAGCCGGTGTTAGGTGAGAAGCGCCGCCTTGATGGTCCCCAAAAATCAGATTGTAGAGAACGTCGAACGGATTGAACTTTGGAAGCAGCGCGCTCCACCACAAAACGGCACAGAGCAAATAGAAGACCGTCGGAGACTGCAGCAAAACCCCCACAACAATCCACACGAAAACGGTTCGAGGCTGAAATTGAAGTGCCGAATACTGTCGCGGACACTGCTCCGCCCCCGGTTCTTCGAATCCTTGCTGAAGAATGAAGTTGCGCTTGACTTCGTTCTGCATGGTGTCCCCCTCAGCAGCGGAAAGTTTAATCCAGATTGGACATCTTGGGAGAGCCCCGCTCCTCGCGCACTACTTCCAAGTTGGATTTCGCGCTCGCCTAACTTATCGATTTCAGCCGGCAGCGTAAGCTTAAAAACCTAAATGTTCAGCGAGGTGGGGCGGTCATTGGTATACGTCCAGGAGTCGAGTTCCAGATCGTTGAACTTGGGATTTTTCGGATTGAAACGTACTACGACTGGTTTGCCAAGGGGCAATTCGCGCGCAGCGAAGTCCCGAGCTTCTGACTCCGTGGAGAAATTCTTGTACCAGGTTCCCGAAAGATGATCGCCGTTCGTGTCGAGAAACTCATAAGTGAAGGTTGCACAGAAATAGTGGCCGCCCCTGATTGTGCCACCCATCTTCCGTTCAATATCAAGACGGGTAATTGTTCCGTCCGCCGTCGGCCAGGTCAGCGACGCACGATAAATACGAAACCCAAGTGCGATCACCACCACAACCGCTAACCCAATCGGCAACCAGAACAGTACCTGGTAATTGCTCAAATGCATTTCGTTTCCATGTTACGGCAGCGAGGGGAAGTTACAAAACCTAGCCGTGCTGATCACTTGTCTTGCGTTGACCCGACCGATGTGAGTCACGGTACTTACCGAACTCGTATACCCAAACAGCAGCAAGCCGCCCAAACTTTGGGCGGCTTTTTTCTGATTGAACTGTTCTTAACAAACTTTCTCACTCACTCGCTATTGAGCTTTATCGCTTGTGGTCGTGATTGTCGTGGTCCGCGTGTTTGTTGTCTGGGCCTTTGTTGTCTTTGCCCTCGTGATGTTCGTGCCGGTCGCGGTCATGGTCGTGGTCGCGATCATGATCATGATCTTTGGACCATCCGCGATGCAGTCCCTGGTCGTGGCGAGCTTCTTCTCGCTCCCGCTCTCGTTCGTGCTCGCGTTCCCATTCGCGATGCTCATATCGAGCGTGGTCTCTTTCCCATTCACGAGGATGCGGCCGATAGGGATCACGCGCCCCGCTCATATCAACCGTTTGCCTCGGGCCGCTCGAAGTTGGAGTACGCCACCCGCCCCCTCCGGACGCCACGCGGCCGTAAGGAGTGCCAGCAGGTATACCGTAGTGCTGATAAACATCCTGCATCCGGCCTTCCATGCTGCGGACTTCTCCCTGATTGTTGGTCGCCTTGTAATTCTTCCAGCGAGAGTAATAGCTATCGAAGCGCTGTTGGTCGCTCAACGACAGACGAATTTGCTGCGCTTGGGCAGCCAGCGGCAACACCATAGCCGCAAATAAGGCGATCAGTGCAAACTGCTTCTTCATGAACCCTCCAACTCCATTGGGTGTCGCTGGTCTTTCCTCAACCCCGACTTACCAGCAGCGTAACATCACGTCCGCCGTTTTACTGCCGGTACTTCAGTTCGTTGACTTCGGTAATGTACTTGCGTGTTCATCCACGGTTGGTGTGAGCACCTTCTGTAGTAGCGCTCTAAGGCAGGTTCTGAGTCATTCATTACAATGGCGGGCGCAATTACATCCGCATCGAGAAATGGCAGAATGAAGATCCCGCAGGTACAAGCTGCTTACATCGGACCTCCCGCCCACCCGGTTCCGACACAGATATCTGAGTCCATCGCCGCCGCCCTCAGCAAAATTGTTGAGATCAATGAGGCTTATCTGCCCATGGTCTATGTCAAGGGGTACATCGATCCGCCCGCACAGGTACTTGTCGTTGTTCTCGACGAGAACGCACCGTGTCTAGGCACAAAAATCGCGGAAGCGCTCAGAGCCGTTCTGCCCCTCGATTTCGACTTGGACATTTCGGAATTGCACCCCAACGACTCACAACGACCCACAATAAGAGCGACCGGCACTCAATTGCACCTTGATCGTCGGCGGATGTAAGGAGTTTGAGAACTTGCTAATCCGATTAGGAAAGAGCCTGCTGAAGAGGAAATAGGCACATCAAACATCACTCAATTGAGTGTAATGATGATTCGCAACCGTCATAGGCGGCGCGTCGCTCCTCGGGCGACCTTACGGCTTCCTCCTCAAGGATCGGTCTTCACGTGCGCGGGCGAAACGGCCTCGATGTGGCTGTCGAAAAAAAAGGTCGTACAAAAGATACGGACCAGCAACAAACAATAGAAGCATGAATGGAACGGAAATCCACTCCGCGACGCGGAAGCCGACCAATAGGAGCGGTACGGCCACTCCGAGCGCATACAGCAGCAGCAAAGACGCAACACCAACTGCGAAGACAATCCCCGTCCACTTCGTTACGAGAGTTTGACCGATCCAGCCGCGACCGAACCAGAGCACAACAGCGCAGACCGTAAATACAGCTACGAACGTCGCAGTGTTTGCGCCAATCTCCCCCGCTGCAACAATGAGGAGCAGAACTAAGCAAATTGGGATAATCCCAAACGTGAGTCGACTTATCAAACTTCGAGGGTTCCGTGTCTCGGCCATTCGGGTACTCCGCGATGTTAACCGAACGTCGCCCCATACAACAACGCAACTGTTGCAAGAGGCGTTCGCGCTCATCGTGAAACCTAATACTAACTATCTCGCAAACCGACCCGCGGGTAGAAGCCGTTCCTACCATGAGGCATCTCAAAGACGCCCATTGACGAGTTCGACGACTATGATCGCGATGTCACCTCGATCACCCTGACAACGAGGCCCTTATTCCTTATCGAGTAAGGGCCTTTTGAAGGATTCAGAACGATCTAAGTGGACGGGAATGCAGCCAGCTCCGCGACTTCAGTGCCATGAATTAAATCGTGGATGTGGTTGTCTCGGTCTACCACCACTTGATGGAGCACATGCCGCTGTCCATCGAAAGCAAACATTAGCTTCGTTTCGATCGGGGCGTCGGTAGAAAGATAGATATTGTGTAACAGTGCAATCGCTGACGATCCATTGTCCGGATTGAACAGGCAAAGCGCCTGTGCCTCCGAATCGAGTTGCACCGCATACGTTCCAGCAGGCATTGTTGTGCTGCCCACGACAAATTCAAACGGCACTTTCACCTTAGCAACTGTCTGCCAATACTGCCCGAAGGCAGGCTCAATGCAGAAGACTACAAACAGTATTCCAGCCAGTGTAACCAGCTTTTTCATATGGACCTCCTTCCTACGCCAATGGAGGTTGAGTGGAGTGAGCCTTAGGCTATCAAAACGGGAAGCACGGATTTGCTTCTCGGCTCAGTATTCTTCATAGAACCTCTGTTTCTTATCGTCTATTTGTAGTGATTTTACCGCCGGGAGCGTTTCAATTGAAGTGACCGCCTCTCATCTTTCGCATTTTGGGAATTTACCGACGATGGCGATGTTATGCCAATTCGCGTTTGCTTTAGAAAGCAGCCTTATCTTCCCTGAAGGTGGGACCACATCCGGCAATTGAGCGGAAGTTGTCGTCGGTCTAGCGAACAAGACCGGATGTTGCGCCAGTCTGACCACAATCGTTCCAAAAGCTTCGATACAATCCCTCTCTATGAGGGATCAGGCTCCTAGGCTGGATTCCTGGAAAGAGATCGCGGGGCTACATGGGAAGGAGCATCCGCACGGTACAGCGGTGGCACCAAACCCTGCAGCTTCCCGTTTGTCGGATCCTGCCCACGGATGATCGCAACTTCATCTAAGCGAAGATCGTAGAAGTTCAAGTCGCTCTTAAGAAAATTCCACCTATGGAATAAACAACGAAGTAAACCTAGACGACTCGCAGCAAGGATGCTAGCAGTAAACGTCCACATCCAGCCTGAGCTCTCCAATTACGCGGCAAAACATTCGAACACGACTACACCCCCGGGAACTACGTGTGCGCTAGAAGCTTTTGAGCAAAAGCGATGACTTCTTCACTGCTGCTCCGGCGATCTTGTTTAGGCGTTGAAGCTCGCCCAGGCGTACGCACAGAGCTCTTGAACGCTTCGCCAGTTCCTCTGATACCAGTGAGAGTCAAACCGAGGCGTTGTTAAGTTCTGAAGAACGAGTAAAAAGACTATCAAAGCGCTTCGCGCGTTCCTGCACAGGTGCTCCTTTCGAGCCAGCGCAGGAAGCCGCTAAAGCGGCGAGATGCGTTGTAGAGGTCTAGGATATACGCCTTAAATCAACGGGGCGAACAGCTTTGTGGCAAGCGTTAACTGGCGTCATGATGCTGAGAAAATGAATCGCAAACAGACCTAGATTTGAAGTTGACGATGAAAAAACTTCCTACCTGAATCTCCGCGATTCCGCTATTCCATTGAAAATCTGAGTAGTTGCGGGAGCGGCCTCTCTGGCACGGCAATTGCAGTTTTCGCTTCTGAGAAGGACGAAAATCGCTTGATCGAAGCAAGAGAACGCGCCACAATCTACCGCCAAATACCTCTGGCACGAGGAGAGGAGGGTCTTGATGCAATGCAGGGCGAAAAAGAAGAACTTTGGAGAACATTGTGTGAACAAGCTGTTCATGAGCAAGATCCTCGGCGACTTCTTGAATTAGTCGCGGAAATCAATAAGCTTCTCGAAGAAAAAGAAGAACGCCTGAACACAATGCGCAGGTCTGTGTGTTCGACCTAGTGCTCGCTCATTGCTCTCGTCCCCTGGGTCGCGTTATCGAGCGGTGTCGTAACCACGCAAACTCAAAGCGCCTTGGTAATGGACACGGGCATCGGCGAGCTGATTTTCGGGTCTGTGAGATGTACAGCGTTAGCGATTCGGTTCATTTCGCGAATCTGATCGTAATCGTGATCAGACACGGGTGCGAAACGGAGCATTCTACCCGCCTCCAAAATTTTCCGGCCCTTCGGGTGTTCGTTCATTGCAAGAAGGATGTCCCTCAAGGTCTTCCGCATATCCGGCGAAACGGATCTATGAACAACCCATGGAGGAGAAGGACTGGGCCCCAGGCTTTCTAATATTCGGATTTCTCTGATGATTGCGGGATCCTTCGCCAACTCTAATTCAAGGACAGAGCTGTCGATCGCGGCTGTGTCAATCGAGCGCTCCAGAACCATTTGAAGCGAGTTGCGATGGGAACCGGATTCCACAATACGGCGGAAGTAGTTCTGATCTAATCCGCGCATCGCAAGTTGATAGCGCACTATGTTGAACCCTGAATGCGAGCCGCGCTCGTTGTAGCCCCATGTGCGGCCGCGCAGATCCTCAAAAGAGTGGAAGTTCGTCTCGCTACGCACGATAAAATCTGAATAGTAGACAGGTTTGGCATCATAGCGGGGATCCCGCCTCACAGGCGCGACCAAAAGCTCGATCAACTTGTCTTGGCGGTCACTCGCTCGGACGTAAGCAAGGCCACAAATCCAACAAACATGGATCTCGCCTAGCAGCAGCAACCGTTCTCGCTCCTGCCAGGAGAGGTCGTTCACGAACTGGCAGGAAATCCCAAGTTCGCCACTTATAAACTTCACGAGTTCCATGCAGAACGGCTCAGCGATCGCGGCTTGGCTGGAACTGAACCGTAGCACCACGGCAATGCCTCCTCTGGGGTTGCTTATGTGGGCACGAGCCATTAAGAGGCGGACAGCCTCTGAAATTACCGACTCGGCATCATGATACGAGATAACCGAAACGCCCAGTAATCATTTGAACTGGGGAAGCAGATTTCCGGCTGCCTTGATTGCGGTCTCTGATGCGTTGAGACTCGGGGTACCCAGACAAACGACGGGCACCCCTACTCGTGCAGCTCATGTTCGATGGTTACTTGATGCGGCCCAAGGGTCCATTTGCGTCTGCGAAGTTGCTCGTGTTCAGAACTTGGATACCGGCAACATGGTCACCGTCAAAAGGAGTCGGGTTGTTAGGGCATCCGGCATTGCCCGCATCGGTCGGATCGGCAAACCAAATTCCGAGATGATGCAGTTCGACTGGAACAGCTGGTACACCGGGGTTCAAGACAAAAGTTTCGTCGCTGAAAATTCCAGTTACATCAATGGCGCCGTTTCCGCGGGCATCGGTAGTGAGGTCTCCTTGATACCACGCAGGCGTGAAGGGAGCATTCGGAGTATTGATCACGAACAGCGTGAACTCGGTATTCGCGGGCAGCGAGAAGACTTCAACGTGCATGTTCTGGACCGGCCCGAGGTCACTGATCGAGACTCTTCCCCGGGCGCCGCTTTTGAGACATGCTGTCGCCCCAGCGGATGGGACCATGTTGAAGTTGGTGGAATCGTTTGCGGCGGCGCTCGCGAGTGGCGAAAGACAGGCGATGCCGATAGCAAGAATCATGACTACTGCAAGTACGTTGCATTTCATTTCTCTTCTCTCCTCTTGGCATGATGATTCGAAAACTCTCTCGTGTTCGAGCCCTGTTTTCGTTTCGTCTGCAAAGTTGGATCGAGAGTGAAAGAAATAGACGCTTGGGCTGCGTCATATGTTTGTCAAAAGAGATTTACAACTCGGAACTGTCGGTGCAGGAAATACGTTTTCAGACAGCGCGGTTATTGCTGAGGTGCTCCCACCTGACGCACGAGGTCCTGAAAGCGCCGGTCGGAACGAAGCGTAGAAAAATGCGAGTCTGTGCCAAGGCCGGCAAGGTCACGCACATTGTCTCCACGCGCTTTTTGCAACCAGGACAAGGCGGAGTCTTTGTCGCCCAATCCAGAAAAAACGACGGCTATGTCGAGGGCCGCGCGAGGATTAGTTGCCAACAAACTTTTGAGCTCGGCGATCACCTTGTCTGCCTCAGCTCGATTTCCAGAAACGGCATAAGCGTGACCTAAAAGCCCGCGCGTTTCTGAAGGCAAGTCCCCGAGCTGCACGGCCGTTTTGTATTCGGAAATGGCTTGCTCATACATACGCTTGTTTTCGTATGCAAGTCCGAGCACCGCGTGAGTAACTGCAGAATCGGGCTCAAGGTCGAGAGTTTTCTTGGCCTGATCGATCGCTTTATCGTTCTGGCCCGACTCCTCGAGAATCTTCGCGAGGTTCGCGCCCACCACCGGAGACAGGGGATCTAACTCATATGCCTTTTCGGCTTCCGCGAGAGCTTCAGTTTTGCGGCCTTCGACAACGAGAAACATGGAATACCAATGATGAGCGGGAGCGTAATTCTGATCGAGTTCCAGCGCCCGCTTAAACTCGCGGCTCGCGCTTTCCCAATCCCGATCGAAAAGATAGAGCATATTCGCGAGGGAGTTGTGTGCCTCAGCCGATTGGTCATCGAGAGACAGTGCCTTCTGAACTTCTTGCCGGGCTAACTCCGGGCGATCGGTAATTTGATAGATCTCTGCCAAGCCCGAGTGAGGTAGTGAATAATTTGGATCGATCGCAATGGCTTGGTTGAAATAAGAGATTGCCTTTTTCTCGTCACTTGCAGTGCGCTTATTCCAGAAATATCGGCCCTTGATGTAATTGTCGTAGGCTTCCGGATTCACGTCCGGGTCGTGCTCCAACGCGGCCGCCTCCCGCGGAGTGATCTTTATCCGAATCTGTTCGGCGATGTTGCGCGCTACTCGCTTTTGTAGCGCCAATGTATCGCGAACATCCCCTTCATAGCTGTGAGCCCATATGTGGTTGTCGTCGGAAGCTCGGATCAGCTGCGCCGTGATGCGAACTTGTTGGCCGGAGCGCAGAACGGTTCCTTCCACGACGGCGTTTACATTCAGTTCGCGCGCAATCTGGGACAAAGGTTTGCGGATGCCTTTATACGGCATTACTGAGGTACGAGAGATCACACGCAGCGCGCTAAGTTGTGCGAGGTCCGTGATGAGTTCATCCGTCATGCCGTCAGCGAAGTAGTCCTGGGAATCGCTGGACAGATTTTCTAGCGGCAGCACGGCTAGAGAATGAATCGGGAGAGAGGACGGGATCTCGGCCGCTTTCCCGTTACGAAGGAAGGTCCAAAGACCCCACCCTAATATCCCGACCGCTAACGCCAGACCAAGCAAACTCCACACATGGCGCATGCTTCTTGCAGGTTCGGCAGCGCTGGCAACAGTCAGCGCGGCAGGCGGCTGTTCGTCACTTGGAAGCGAGTCATCGGTTTGCTCCGGCGTGGGGCTGGCCGTCGCAACTTCAGCAATGAAACGATACCCGCGTTTGGGAAGAGTCTCGACGTACCTGGGATTGTCGGCGGAGTCACCGAGTGCGGCTCGCAGCTTTGCGATGGCTACATTGACGGCTTGATCAAAGTCGCCATAGCTTTCATCCGCCCAGATTCGGTTGCGCAGTTCGTCGCGAGTAACAACTTCGCCCGGGCGCTCTAACAATATCTCTAGCAACTTCAGGGGTTGCTGCTGCACCCTGATCCGCACACCTGCTTTGCGAAGTTCTCCCGACTGGAGACCAAGTTCGTAGGTCCCGAACCGAACGACGGGAGTTTGCCGCGACGGCTCCATAGGACGCGCAGGAGGTCGACGCAGTCTAGCATGTTCAGAGTAGGACGGCGCGAGTGGACATGTATGACATTAACTGCCGCCCCATCAGCTACTTAGCAGGAAATAAATCCTTAAGGAATGAATAAGGTGCAGTGAATTGACGCGAGCGGGGTTGGCGTATGAGATGGCACAAGCCGAAACCAGAGGCGAAGCACAAGATGCTGAGCTCCTGAACAGCTGGCCAAGGATTACGACAATGCCTCACAAGCGCCCTTCGAAACTTCGCACCTTCAGCCTTCCCTCTACAAACACAATCGAGCATGTCGACCACGAGCAGTACCCCGACATCGGCATCCAAACCGTACAGACTGAAAGTCCAGCGGAGCACGGCGAACATCTCCCCGACTCCTCAGCTTCGGCTCTACGCGAGATGTTGGAAGCGGACGACTATCGAGTAGCGCTTGTCGCCGGAAGCCGGGATTTCTATCGTTCTCAACAAGACAGTGCACCATTTTTGATCCCAACCAATGCTGTCCTATTGCCTTTCAGCTGGAAGGAACTCGTTTTAGGTGTTCGTGAGTCGCTTGATGGTCCAGGCCGCGTGGCCGACTCCAAGATTGCCAGCTTTGGAGATGTGCACATCAACTTCACGAAAATGGAAGTGAGTCGATCGTCGGGTGGGCTCGTCGCTTTCACCAGGCAAGAATTCAAAACGCTTGCCTGTTTCGTCGCGAATCCTGGGCGAGTTTTGTCACGGCAGGAATTGCTGAATGAAGCCTGGGGATACACCAACTATCCTACGACCCGCACAGTCGACAATCACGTCCTGAGGCTACGTCGGAAACTTGAGTTGGACCCGGCCCATCCACTCCATTTTCAGACTGTCCATGGAGTCGGTTACAAGTTTCTTCCATGAGAAAAAATGCAATTGTTTGAGGACACAATTATGGCTTGTCAGGCGCAATTTCTGATTACGACAGAGATCAGTGTGGGAAGGATGACGCAGGTGAGTCGAGATACAACACAAGCTGCGGTGAGCATGCCAGAGTGCGATGACTTGGCTTTGGTGCATGCCACCAAAAATGGGGACACCGATGCTTTCGAGGAATTAGTAAAGCGATATGACCGGAGATTGCTTCGAATCTCTCAAAATCTTACCCACAACCGAGAAGACGCGGAAGACGCGGTACAAGAGGCATTTCTGAAAGCCTTTCAACACATCGAGCAATTCCGGGAAAACTCAAAATTCTCTACATGGTTGATTCGGATTGCCTTGAACGAGTCCTTCTTAAAGCTTCGCAAGCAGCGCCTGACATCAGCGATATTCGCGGACAACAGCGTCGATGGCGAAGTCGACGACTTTCCCATGGACGTGGCGGATTGGGCGCCCAATCCAGAAGACTTATACAAGGCAACCGAGTTGCGAGAAATTCTGCGAAAGAGCTTGCAAGAGCTGAGCCCAGCCCTCAGTGCTGTCTTCGTATTACAGGACATGGAAGGATTTTCGTTAGAGGAGACAGCGGAACTCTTGGACCTAAGTTTGACGGCGGTGAAAGCGAGATCAAGGCGAGCGCGGCTGCAGCTTCGTGAGCAACTGACGCCATACTTCAAGCGTGGACAAACGAGCGCTGCCTCGAATGGCCACACAACTCCCGTTTTCCATCGAGGTAAAACCGGCGAAAGCACAATTTAGATCTGCCTCTCATCCGAGATCCTCGTCATTCGATTGTTTTCGCCGCGTGCCCCGTCCAAGCTTCGCTTGCGGGCAAAATCAATGCGCCCCACACGCGAGTGGACCAACTTCACTTTCCGACCTGGGGTGCGGGCTGGGTTGCGATATCCATCATTGCGCTCTTATTGGCTTTGTTCTATGCCACCTTCGGAACCTTTTGGGAATCGCAAACCACACAACTCGAAAAATAATCTCGCTTTCCTGATAACTGTCGTTAACAGGCGTTTGCACAGCTTGGGCCGTCTGTTCGCTTCTTTGAGAGTCAATGAGGGTAATGCCGATGTTACGCCATCTTGCCGCAAAGCAATCTTAGCGGTTGATCATGCGCTGCGCACTTTCTGGATAACGTTCCCCTTGCACACTAATCTTTGAAGCGACAACATCAATTTCGCGGATGTCCTCGGGGGTAAGTTCTACGTCCATTGCGCCGAGGTTCTCTTCAAGCCGGTGAATTTTGGTCGTGCCCGGAATGGGAACAATCCAGGGTTTTTGCGCAAGCACCCACGCGAGCGAAATCTGAGCAGGTGTCACTTGCTTCTTTTGGGCGAAGCGGCTGACTACATCGACTAGGGTTTGATTTGCCTTTCGATTCTCGGCCGAGAAACGTGGCACTACATTGCGGAAATCGCCAGCATCGAATTGGGTGTCGTGGCTGATTGCGCCAGTGAGAAATCCTTTTCCCAGTGGACTGAAAGGACAAATCCGATACCGAGTTCTTCGAGGGTCGGCAGGATTTCCGCTTCCGGCTCTCGCCACCAGAGTGAATATTCGCTTTGAAGGGCGGTGACTGGCTGCACGTTATGCGCCTGTCGAATCACTTGCACTCCCGCTTCGGAAAGACCGAAGTGTTTCACTTTTCCTTGCTGGATAAGATCCTTTACAGCTCCGGCAACATCTTCGATTGGAACATTAGGATCGACGCGATGCTGATAAAAAAGATCAATACTTTCAACCTTAAGACGGTTGAGCGAAGCGTCAGCGACCTCCTTGATGTGCTCAGGGCGGCTGTCGAGGCCAGCCTGTTTGCCATTCTCCAACTTGAAGCCAAACTTCGTCGCGATTGCCACCTTACCTCGAAATGGCGCAAGCGCTTCACCCACAAGTTCTTCGTTTGCGAATGGGCCATAGACTTCGGCGGTGTCGAAAAAGGTGACGCCGCGTTCCGCAGCTGCACGGATCACTGAAATGCCTTGCTGCTTTTCCACGGCGGGGCCATAACCGAAGCTCAGGCCCATGCATCCTAATCCGATGGCAGATACTTCAGGGCCAGATTTGCCTAGTTTGCGATTTTGCATTGCGGGTTCCTCTCCAATGAAAGCATACCTTTCGAGTGCTTGGGCTGCTTGCCATTTTCACTGTATTCTGCCCCGATCTTGAGGAGGGAGGGTTTCGCCTTTTTGGTTGGCGTTAACAGGCGTTTCACTCATTGACCCTAGGTGGGGGGTAGGTTTCAAAAGGTCAATGACTGTAATCGCGATGTTACAACAGTTACCAGCGGTGGCATCGCATTCCGCGACGAGTGGCGGCACAATCAATCCATGACTACTCGGCAAGTGCTGATTGTCGGTGGCATAGTTGGGCTGTTCGTATCGAGTGCCGTGCTTGCGCTCATCTGGTTGGGAGCGGGTGGAGTTCTGGCCATTGGCAAAACCGACCTGATGTACATCATCTGGCCGTCATCCGTGATGCTCGTCGTGGGATGGCGCAATACGATTCCGGGCATCATGATCACAGCATCGTCAGTCGTAATCAACTGCTTGCTGTACACGGCGCTTGCGTACGCGCTCCTGCGAGTTGCGCGGCTCGTTCGTACCTTGTTTACCTAAGGCCAACACGCAGGCTCTTCCAAGAATAGGGTTTTGAGTGTAATGGCGGTGTTACGTCAACTACCGAGAGGACTGTGCTTCGCAAGACATCTTGCGACGGAACCGCCTTCGTCAGACCACAGGATTCCAGACTGATCGGAGCAGAAAGCTGGTTGCCCCGCGTGTAGAGAACGTGCCGTTACTGAGTACGTCGAATTTGGCTTTTTAGGTGCGGCCGCTTGGCAGCCGACAATCTCGAACGCGTAGCCATTGTCAATTTGACCTTGTGCCAAGAGCCTTGACATTTGCTCGCTACGAGATAACCCCGAAAGTTCGCACGTATACCCAAGATCGGGATGCGTCTTGGCAAACTGGCTCTCCGCTGCATACACCTCTCTCACGCGACCAATCGCAGAATCCACATATCCGAGCATCATCAATCCCCTTATTGTTCTGACTGCGAAATACCCAGACACAGCAATGACGGCGGCAACAATGACAAGAACGAATCTCCTTGCTGCCGAGGGTACGACTCGCTCCGTCCTTAAGGTGGGAGTTGACACGACACCAGATCATAGGGAGACCTATGGAGTAGAACAAGTCAACTCTCGAAATCAGGCGATTTCACTCATTGACGTTTGGTGGACGTATTCAAACGACACTCTAACGAGTTTTATGCGGCTCCCGTCTCCTTCGGATAGAGCTTCGCAAGTGTGCAGACAATTGCAACCAAAACGAGTGCTAACGCTTTTGGCGATGGCGCTTGCACAATTTATATGTATGGCCCGAGCGCAGACCGACTCCTCACTGTGACACTGCCCGTTTCTAGGAAGTTTCACGCTGCGGCGGGATCGTATGTCATAAAGAGGTACGGAAAGCCGGGGCCAAAGCAAGAACGCATTTCCTTGAGTACCGAGTAGTCGTTCGTAGTTGGTGTAATGGCGATGTTACAACTGTTACCGTGGTAAGGTTCGGGGATGAGAACTGCCCACCGCCTTGCGGTTGTGGTGATATTCGTTCTGAGCGCCGGGGGATGTGTCCGGCGCAATGGACGTAATTCTGACTGTAGATGGCCGGGAGAAATCCCCAATAAACCTGTTAGCGCTCGCCATCTCAGTGCAGACGCGGAGTTTGCAGAAGACCTTGCGATCCGCTATGCAGATGTTCACTTTGGTCCGCGAAGCCCGAACCCGAGCCAGAACTACGAAGCGGAACGGGATCGCTGCATCGAGACATTGTTTGAGTCAATCGGAAAGCAACATGGTGTTTCGGTCGAGCAAGTTTCTGGTTCGCTCGGCCGGAACCGTGCGTACATCGATTTGATCGAGGTTCTTCCCTTCGCACTGCTATACAGCTTAGCCACCATGATGGTTGCCCGTCTGATTTGGGGCCGCTACCCACCCCGGGATGGTTTCACGCCCGGAATAACAATGGCACTCTTCGTGTCCCTAGCGCTCGCGGCGGGAAGCACGATGGTCGGAGAGCTATGGAACTGGTTCGTGGAAGGCCACCGAATCGGCAATAACCACATGAGTTACCGCGCTGATCGATTGTTTTGGGCCAAGCACCGAGTTGAGCTATTTGCCGCAGCGTGGATGATCTTCTGGGTGGCAACGATCAATGCAGGACGTCGCACGCGCTTAGAAAATCTCGATGGACGTTAACAGGAAATTTCACTCGTTGGCTCTTTTGAATGCGACCGGCGCACGAGGAATAGGGGACTCGCACCAAAGAAGAACGTCAGAGTGACCTTGCGAGCAAAAGGTTCGATTTGGCTAGGAAACCTTCTTGACGAGATGCATTCGAGAAAAATGCTTCTCCTTCCTCTCTTCAATTGATTGAACCTTCCGGCCAAGGAGAGCGAGTTGGGCAAGTTCCTGCTGGATTGCTTGCAGCCGTTCGTGCCTCTGGCCGTGAGCGACCTGCGCCTGTTGTTCATTCAGGCGGCGCTGTCGGTACGCTTGATTCAACTCTACAATATGAGCGATTTCCGCTCTGAGACGTGTGACCTTTTCCTGAAGAACGTCGAGGTGATCCATACCATTAAGGATAGCTGATTTGGACGATTCGAGCACCGATATGCGTCAGATCCTTTAGTCCGAGTTTTCGCCACATCCATGCCAATGAGCGTAATGCCGATTTATCGCCAATCACAACACGGACCGCCATTTCTCGCCGCTGGTCATGATCTAGGGAGGGGCCGAAGACGGACGGTGCTTCGTCAAGGGATCCCGCCCTTTCTGCCTTGTATACGCAGAGAGATGGGTATAGCATCCACGCAGTTTTTGAGGCTCTGTATGAATTGCCGCGCTCCGTTGCTCGTCGCGCCACTCCTATTGCTGATTGTCGCTGGCTGTGGTGGTGGCAGCGGGACCAATTTCAACAACGTAACGGTAACCGTTTCACCTGCGACAGCCTCAGTTCCTATAAGTGGCCAAGTGACATTGCAAGCTACGGTTACAGGTGTTTCCGGCACTCAGCCGCTGACTTGGACTATCACCGAGCTACAGACAAATGGTGCCAGCGGCGCGCAGTGCAACTGGTTGGGCACCACGCCTCCTGCTGGACCATGCCCAGACGGTACGATTCAGGGAGCAGATGCTTCTCCACACACGCCAGTGACGTACCATGCTCCCAGTGCCTCAGGGACCTTCCACGTTGTTGCTCAGTGGTCCACTACATTTGATCCGATTATTATTAAGAATGGAACGGCAGTCATCACTGTCCAATAGTTCCATTGCAGTTGGGCAGCACAATCGTGCGGTTGAAGCGCGATCGTGTCCCTCGCAGTTCGCTGGTCGGCCCAGACCGAAGCAGTTCGTCAACTGACGAAAACAGGCGTTATCACTCATTGATCCCAGGGTGTCGGGTTCGGCCGGTCCATGAGTGCAACGACAATCTTCTCGCCGGACACTCCATAAGATTTGCCATTTAGCTCAACCCCCAGAGCGCAGCCCGGGCTTGGCTAAAGCCTGGCAGTGTCATCGGATCGCATAACCGCCATCGACCCGAATCGTCGTACCGGTAACGAAGTCCGAAGCCCGCGATGCCAGGTACACAGCCGTTCCAGCCACTTCTTCCGGTTGACCCCACCGACCGGCAGGAGTCCGTCCAATAATTTCCTCGTTCATGGGCATGGACCGCACAGGCGCAGTCATGTCCGTCTCAATCCACCCGGGCGCAATCGCATTGACCTGGATATTGTGCGGAGCGAGTTCAATGGCCATTGACTTGGTCAGTTGAACGATCGCCCCCTTTGCTGCGCTGTAAGAGGGAACAAGTCCAGATCCGAAGAACGAGTACATACTGCCGATATTGATAATCTTCCCGCTTTTGTTCTTGACCATCGATTTGGCCGCCAGCTTCGAAAGAAGGAAAACCGCATTGAGTTGAGTCTCGATAACGTTGTCCCAGTCCTCAGGTTTTTCCTGCAACACACCGCCGCTCAGCGAGACATTGCCGGCATTGTTGACCAGGATACCCACGCTGCCGAGTTCGCTCTCGATCCTGTTAAACGCAGGTTCCAGCCCGTCGCGGTCGGTCACATCAACAGTCACAGACATCGCTTTGTCGCCGATCCTTCTCAACTCAGAAAGCACGCGCTGGTTTTTTTCGGCGTTACGTCCAAGCACTGCGACGGCAGCGCCGGCTTCGGCCAGCCCGAGAGCGATGCCACGCCCAATTCCGCCATTACCGCCGGTTACGACAGCAACCCGACCCGTTAAATCAAACAACCCAGGCGTCTTCATTGCGCACCCCCAGTTCCGAATTTGCTTTCCCAAGCACCCGATTGGGGAGTTGATCTTAACAGGCGATTACACTCGCTGACCTTGGAATCCACCGCCTCAGCGTCCGTTCATATTCTGTGCTGCGCCGAAGTCCTTCGAGTCCACCAGCGCAGAATCAACCAAGTTTCAAGGCAAAGAGCCGCAGTGCAGATCACAACGCCATCCCGCAAGTTCGCAACGAGAGCCGTAATCAGAGCTGAGATGGCGAAGGCCAAAGCCATAAAGCACGAGAAGGTCGCGGCGATACGAGCAAGCAACCCCACGTCTTGATGACCGCTCAGCAGGAGTACTCCCGAAGCCACCAATTGGCCAGCCACCGGTTTCCATGCCGTGCCGCCCAAGACTAGGCCAGAGATGCTTATGGAGATAGCCATACCACCCGCCATCATAATTGACGAAAACAGGCGTTAGCACTCTTTGACCCGATGGGGAGTTAGGTTGGACAACTCAGTGAACTTAAAAGCAATATTAGGTTACTGGGTTTTGGCCAATGTGGTGAGTGCGTAACGCGAGATCGGCTCTTCAGACATCCTGGAACTCCCTAATAAGAGGATCCGAAAGATTATGGCTTGTTCAACAAAATTGCGAGGGTTGGGTTTCCACTAGCGATGTCCTCAGTGCCATTACCATCAAAATCGCCGGCCGCGAGCGATCCCCAGCTTGCTAAAGAGAGCGTCCGCGAATGAAATCCCCCAGCACCATCCCCGAACAGAATTGCGATGTCGTTATCACAGCAGCTTGGAAAAGATTGCCAGCTTACAGCGAGATCCAGTTTGCCATCGCGATTGAAATCGGCAGTTACCATGCCGGCAATGGAGAGAGAAGTATCGGTCCCACCTCCGCCGATAACCCAGATGTTCTTGGCCGCTGAGAGGGTTCCTACGCCAGAACCCAAATACATGCTGGCTATCGTCGCTCCGGATGCCGTCATGCCAATGCCAATAAGATCGAGCTTTCCATCGGAGTTGAAGTCGCCCGCCAGCAGGTGCCCGACCTGTCCATCTCTCATCGCGGAAATTGGCTGGAAGGTCCCATCACCGTTGCCCAACATAATGCCCACCGCACCTCTCGCGGCTGCTGCTAAATCCTGCTTTCCATCATTGTTGAAATCACCCGCAACCAGCTCATCGAGTCCAGCAATTGCCGCACCGGTACGCAACGTACCGTCGCCATTACCGAGAAGAATGACACCAGGTTGGAACCAGGCGGAATACGACCCGATAGCGACATCGGGTACAAGGTCCCCATTGAAGTCTGCAATCACGGGGCACGAAGCCCCATCCAATGCATATCTGAAAGGTGTTTGGAATGTCCCATCGCCGAAGCCAAGCCGAACTTTCAGGTTCGCGCCGCCGGTCAATACAACATCAAGTTTTCTATCGCCATTGAGATCCGCAACTGCCATACAGTGGTTCCACCTGGCTGAAACCACGATCGGCTGCAGCTTGAATGTTCCATCGCCATTTCCTAAGAGGCGATGTAGTTGTCCAAATGGCCCACCTGCTGCACTCAGCATTATCAAATCGAGCTTGCCATCTCCATTCACATCACCTGTCCTGATGGATTGTGCGCCGCGGGGCATCCAATAGCTGCGAGGAAGAGGAAGAGTGCCTCCGGATCCCGCCATTACCGGAATCGCGATACCATCGTTGTCGTTGAATCGACTGGAACGCAAAAAGACGATATCCGTTCTGCCATCTCCATTGAAGTCGCCGAGAGTAACCTCGCCAGCCGACAAATATCCCACGGCAGGGTGGAAGTTGGCATTTCGCACATTCAAAAAAATGTTAATTTCAGATCTCCTGGTTGCCAGCAAGTCCGATTTACCATCCCCGTTGAAATCTCCCGTCATAAGCTCCAACGGCTCCGCAAGTAGCCACTTGAAAACTCGAGGCTGAAAACTTCCATCACCGTTACCGAAATAGAAATCAACACCACGTCGGGTGTAGTAAGTTTGTGCGATCGCTGCGATGTCGAGATGTCCATCTCCGTTCAGGTCTGCGACCACAGGGCAAGCCGAACCGCGCCAGCCGTTTATAGGTTGCGCCGCTTGGAATGTGCCGTCACCATTGCCGAGCTGAATGGTAGACCCGATCACATCCAACTTACCGTCGTGATTCACGTCCGCGAGTGCACAACCACCAACTCCGGCGGCATTCGGGAGTGTGCTAAAAGTACCGTCACCATTGCCCAAGAAAACACCGGGTATTTCGTTCGAGACAAGCATGTCTAATTTGCCATCTCCATTGACATCACCGCTTAGCAAAGCATGTGTATCAATCGATAGCGGATAAAGCGCGGCTTCACCGAAAGTTCCATCTCCGTTCCCAGGCAAAACCGCCAGGGCATGCGGATCCCAACTTATGAATGCGAGGTCGGATTTCTTATCACCATTAAAGTCTCCGACTACCGGCACGTCCGCAAAAAAGGCATCGGCGATGGAGATGGTGGGGGCCCGGAAACCTCCATCTCCCATACCAAGAGTCACCGCAATTATCGAAGTCGGGCAAGGCGGGGGACTGCACGGGGTTAACCGGACGAGATCGAGCTTGCCATCTCCATTGAAGTCTCCAGTCGCCGTTGGACCGTTCGACTTACCGATGGGGAATCGACGGAGGTTTGGAAAACCGCTAGCTACAAGTGAAGTTGATGTTAGCAAGCAGCACAAAAGGATGAAAAAAGAGCGCTTCGAAAAATTGGAACGCATGACAACCCTCCTCTGAAGGTTGGTCTTGGGCCCCAGGGTGTTGCGTCAGGTTTGGTCTGCTCTTCGTGAGGCGAATGGGTTAATGCCAGCACACAAGGATCAAAAAGGTCAGTGACCTTGATCACTAGGCGATGTATATCGATTGCCGATCTTGCAATGCGGAATGTCAACTGTCGTAATCAGGCGTTATCACTCATCCGCTCCGTGAGTTTGAGTGTAGGGCGATTTTGCAACAGTCACGAAGCCATTATTCGGAGAAGAGACACCAGTAATAATCAGGACGAGTTATCAGCTCAGCGTTTCGGCCCTCATGGGGTAAGACACCCGCCACGTCACTAGGACCTTTGCCCTCTGGATAGCGTATGAAATCGACCGCGCTGCCACCCCCATAGGCTTGGCGGGAACCATCTGCAAATACAACTGTGAAGATCGTGTATCCCATTCCAGATTCACCGCTCTCGTACAACTTATTCGCAAACAGCGCAGGCAAACGTCTCGGACTGTCGGCCAGAGCATCTACATCTGCAATTGAAATGTGACTTTTTCCACGATCTTGCTGGGGGCAGATACCCCAGTGCTTAAGATACGGCCCCTCGGGTACGACATAAACGCAGACGAGAGCGGTTCCATCCTTCATGCGTGCTGCACAGGGCCAGTAAGTGAGATCTCCATCCTCGCTCGGGGTGATCGCCTTGAGGTCCTCCCGGAGTCTGTCTGGAAACTTTGGAATGGGCGGTTTCACGTGCCAAGGCGATCGGGCCTTGTTCATGTCTGGAGTTATGTATGAGAATGGCTTCTCGGGTGAGAACCCGTCTTTTACCCCAACCATCTTGTTCAGAAAAGATATTCCAACCATTGGAGTGAACGGTCCTTGACGCCCGGTCTGGTTTGGCCCGAAAGGACGCGGAGAAGAGCCATCCACCTTTCCGACGATGAGTAGCGAACCGTCCTCAAGAAGATCGGCGACCCCTAGATGAACAGAAGGGTGAATATGCTCTTCGTCGATGAAAACATGTGTGACGATCTCTTCAACAATGTTATCGGTGATTAGTTGATTTGAGTGAAACAGCCACTGGAATGCGAGCATTCGAGGCAGTTTCTGGCCGGCCTTCTCTTCAGCAAACTCGATGGCTTCTTCCAGCGCTGACGAAACAAAGGTCGAAAATTCTTTGCGATTCATCGGAACGTCAACCGCAATCACCTTGACGATCGGTATTTTAGCGGGTGAACTGTATCAAGTGTTGCTAGGTTTTCTCACGAGCTTGCGCCGTGGTTCACCAAAATCGCTCTCAATGAGCGTAATGGCGATTTATCGCCAATCATCAGAGAAAGCGTCCAATGGAGGCGAAGCCGCTTTGGCACGATTAACTTCGCGACCCTACTTTTAAGGTGATTTTGACGGTCAAGGTAAACGATGATGGGGGATTCGGGTCCCTAAATCCGGCACTGTCTACCAATGCAAGAATTTCCGCCGACCCGGTCACAAAACCCGTAGAAGCGGCTTTGACTTCATACGGTCGTCGGGTCAGGCCGTTAAACTCGAACGCGCCTTTACCGTCGGATGAAGTGCGCTGAATTTCAAGCGTCGTCAAGTCAATCAGCAGAACACGAGCGTTCGGCACAGGTGCTCCCGTTACGTCCACCACTTGTCCCTGAACTTTCACGCTCTGAGCACCTGCGGGCACAAAGAAACAAAGGGCTGCAATTAGCAGGATGCATCGCGCTATTGTGTGGTATGCGGTTTTCATGTAGCGACTGTACGCCGAACGGCGACTGCCTTCCAGAGTTGGCGAGAGCAAGCATTAGCACTCATTGACCCTTGCGGGTATGGGTTCTGAGCGTAATGGCGATTTCTATCGACAACCAGTGAAGAAGCACGCAGGAAAAATCCGCAAAGCCGTTCTCCTGAGCGAAAAGCCCATTGATGTCCGCTTAATATTCATTCTGCTCATGACAATCCTCGGGAGCTTGGGCTGTTCTCAGCTAAGACGGTCGCTGCAAGAAGATGGTCTGGCGGAAAGATTGTGTCTACTCAGCAGATTGCTGATGCTCTCGTGCCTCTCTGCCTGACTACGAGTCAGTCCACGGAGCGAACCGTGTTAGGCGTCATCAGGACAAACTCACACCCGCTGATAGCGGAACATGCCAGTACACCACGACGTACAAGTCGGGTGGGTTCGTCGTCGGGAAAAAGCACATTGAACTTGGCTGAGCGCAGGACTTGCCCCGCCGATCTAAGTTCCTCGGAACCGCTGACAAACTTGACCTCTTCGACTTTTGCCCTTTGGGAGAAGAGCACGAAAAAGTCTGAGCTGGCGCTTCCGGACACGATCTGGGTAAGATGCGTACTCCGCATTTGGCTGAGTTCGGAGCGAGCATTGTTGACGGCAGTTGTTACCGCGGCGCTATTACCGAGCAACGCGATCAGCCGCTCGCGCGGCTCTTTCATGCGATCATTCGCGGCGACAGCCGTGGCATAGCTCTTAATTGCTTCCTGCTTCTTTTGTTTCCTCTCGTAGACTTGGCCAAGGTGATTGCCGACGATTGCATGCTGGGACAATGTCCAAGCTGCGCCGAGGTACCTTTCTGCCTGATCAAGGTTGCCAAGCTGAAAGTGAACCCACCCGAGAGTGTCCCAATAGGCTGCAAGGTTCTGGGTGGGTACTAGATCCTCTGGTATGAGATGAGATAGCGTTACCTGGGTGGAGGCTTGGCATTCGCGACGCACGGCACTTTCGGCCCACTGCAATGCATCCTTGAGATCAGTGTGCGCCTCTGCCAGCGTGTATGCGATGGAACTCTCTGTGCGTGCTCCGGGCTGAATTTCCAACGCCTTCGAGAAAGCGGCAAATGCCTTATCAGACTTTCCTGAGCGCGAATATGCTTCGCCCAATTGAATCTGGAGGGAGACGCTCGCGGGAAGAACCCTCAACGCTGACTCGAGGTTTGAAGCGGCTTCTGCAGCGCGTCCCAACTTCATTTCAGCTGAGCCTAAGTTGAGCAGTGCAGTAGCGCTCTCAGGTTCGATCTTGAGTAAGTCCTCGCACACTTCAACTGCTTCCTCGTAGCGGCCTTCGGACATCAGCAAAATCGCCAATCCCTCATAAGAGAGTGGCTGGTGAAGATCGGCTTCAATCGCCTTGTGATAGGCCTCAATCGCCCGTTCAATTTGCCCCGAGTCAACTAGAACACCCGCCAGAAAAATCCAGGCGCGGACGAACTTGGGGTCAGTAGCTACAGCACTCCTCGCTGCATAGATGGCCGCCTGAACACTATTCTTATGGTATGCTTCGCCCGCGTCTGCTTCGGCCTGTACTGCTTCTGGGTTGCGGCTGTCGGGTAGGTTGGAAACCGCCTCCCAAAACGACACTCCTCTGTCCGTTGTGGGAGCATTTGTTCGGGCTGATGGCGACCCAGACGTCAATCCGAAATAGCGGTTACGATCGTCTTCTACTGCTTTCTGAAACAATTTGTATTCTTCATACCTGCCAACGGGTATCTCTCGTGCTTTTAGCAGCAGCCGCCGTCGGGCGATCATTAGACCCTGGTCAAAGTCGTACGATGCGTGATATTCCGCAAAGTCCCGCGTGATGTCGATATTTTGGGGCAGCTCAGGTTTGTATCCATCGGGTAACTCGAGTCTGGATTCAAACTCCATTTCCTGCGGCGAGCCCAGCCAGATTGGATCAGAGGATTTATCTCCGTCGTTTTCAATTGTAGGCAGGAGGATGCTTGGCAACGGAACAGTGATGCGGCGGTTTTCCCAATCGCCACCGTAAGCGGCGCGGTTGTAAGAATACGATAGGCGAAATGGCGCATCAGTGGCTTCAGGTACGCTGACGTCAACATCGGTGACTGTGCCGCCGAAACCAGAAGAGTACGAAACCCCTTGAACTAGGTTTTTCCACTGGGAGCGCGCTGTACGACGAAACTTTGAGCGCAAGAGTACCTCCACATCGCCGCGATCACTGCGATCGACCCTTCCATCCAACGTGCCTGAATCGCTGAGCTTTGCCTCAATCTTGAAGGTTGTGACGGAATCGAACGGCGGGTCTCGTGGTGTGGTGGCGAACACTGCCTGCCGATCAGAAGGAATCACCAACGCCTGCTTGTCGCGCAGTGGCGTCATCAAGTAGCCAAGGGGAGCCACCTCAGTGGTGGTGTCGAGCCAAAAAAATCCCTTTCCGTGTGGCACGACACTGATTAGATGATCGAACTGCGCCGGTGAGGGCACGTCCTGGTCCATGGCGCGTGTGGTGTTGATCAGTGCTGGGTATGCACTAATTCCTGCGGCCTGGAGCAACGAAGCCAGCAGAGTGTGTTTGTCTTTGCAATCTCCGTACTTGTTTGCCAGGACCTCGGCCGCGGAACGGGGCTGGTACCGGCCGATGCCGAAGGCGATCCCGATGTAACGAAACTGCGTGCTGACGTAGTTGTAAAGGGCACGTATCTTCGCTTCTTCGTCGCGGGCATCCTTTGTGAGTTCTGCGGCCTTGGCGACAATCTCGGGAGTCGGCCTTAGGCGATCCTTCTGCAGACCGTCATACCACTGCCCAACTTCGTCCCAGCTTTGGAAGCTGCTTAGGATCACGTCGGGCGGGGGGAACTGGCCTAAAATTGTCTTGCGAGCGTTATTCTTGCCCTTATTCTCTTCGAGCTCAAGTTGGAGGTTGGACGTGGCCCATAGGTACACGCGCCGCGTGCCCTCCTCGCTGATGGCGGGCTTAATGGTGGGACTTCTAAACTTAGCCGGGCGCTCCCGCGGTACGCTGATCTCGAGGCGCTCCTCGCGAACAATGCTGTCATGGGTGAATGAATAGGCAGTCCAGAATTGGCTTGGCGCCAACGGCTTTGTGAGCTGCCAGTGAACCTGGTACTCAAGCATGTCGCCAACACTGAGGCCTTTGACGGCCACCTGTTTTTCACGCAGATCGCTGTAGAAAGGCGCCTCGCGAGTTACCTGTGAAGGTATATCTTGAGTATCTTCCAGCGGTGTTGGGATTGTCGTGCCATCAGGCTTCCGTGCGCGGACGTAGTCGATGCTGACTTCCTCTACGGAGCTGCAGTAGGAGAAGCTCAGCAATCCCCATCGCTGCACGCCGGCGTCGGACTGGATCCGGACCCGCGACGTAGCTTCCGTAGTCGCAGTCCCGTCGTTTTCGAAGGCTACTTTACGGGTGATTTGCTCAATGATGAACGCTTCCTGCGAGTAGTCCGGGGTGGAAGCAGCAGGTTTGGGTTGCGTCTGGGCCAATATAAATAATGGAAAAGCGCAAAGCAGGATCCCGTGGTGCCACAGGTTCAGACCGGAATTTCCTTTTCGACTTCGAAAGCGGCGAAGGCTGTACATCCGGTTTAGCCTCCTGTGCGTCGCCTGAACCGACTTCCATCTAATGCGCTTACGCTGTATGCACACTGGCGTTGAACCCGATCATACGGCTACTTACACCAACTTCAAAGGAATGACAGCAAGCTTAGCGGACTGAGGCGACGCAGGTCTAGGTGGTTGATGTAATCAGGCAATTACACTCATGGACCTCTGCTGAGGGTGGCCGAACCTCGCGTAAATCGACTTCCATTTCGCCACCGCGACAACAAGCCGCTTCAACAACCGGCACTTCCGAGTAAGAAAATTCGTTCAACCGTCACACACATGACTCACAACCTGTCACTGACACCATTCACCATCCATGAAACAATTTGACTAGGTCAGGGGGCGGTTCTCGTCTGCGTACTCGACGAGTCCACCGCTCGTCAAAAGAAAGTGGGTACTTCGCAACAGCCTTACTAATTGGGGTTGTACGACGGGAAGGGTTCTCACCGCGCGACAGTGTCTCAGGTAAGCGCGTCTATTGGCACTAACGCTCGAGCACTGCGCGGTGCCCCAGGCTTGCTTCGTCTTTTGACGCTCACCTGGGAGAGCGAAGTTCGCGAAGCTGATCTCGCTCGTTGCGCGCAGCTCGAAGCGTAGCTCTAGCGCGAAGCTCGCAGCGCGTGGCGCGTAGCTGATTTCTTTCATAGCGCGAAGCTCGCAGCGCACTAACTCCTTATTCCGGAATATTTTCCGTATAACTCCTTTTAATCCAAAGATCTGGCGGGAAATTTTCTGTAAGTCATTGATTCCCAAAGATCGCATATAGGGGGGAGGGTAATCCCCGTAAACATTGAGTACATATCCGGAAACAGGAACGATTCCGGCAAGCACCACTTTCATACAGGAGTTTCACTTATGCTATATCCGCCTCATATCAAGCGATGCGTTCATATCAAAACCAACGGCGTTCAATGTGGTTCGCCCGCTCTTAAGGGTCAGACTCAATGCTACTTCCATCTGCAGGCGACCGCCTTACCCACTTATCAGTTCGGAGCTTACGAGAACCATGCGCCTCTCACCCTCCCCCTCCTCGAGGATGCGGAATCCATCCAGGTCGCTTTGCAACGTGTCACGTACTGGCTGCTGAACGGGAAAATCGACAGCCGCACTGCTGGACTCGTTCTCTACGCATTGCAGACCGCCTCCGCCAACCTCAAGCGAGCGGCCTTCGAACCCAAGTTGCCGACCACCGTGATCATTGATACCGAAGGCCCCAACGTCCCTATCGGTGGAACCGCATGGTCTTCAAAGGAGGACTCTCCATACGAAGACGTTGAGAAAGTGCTGCGCGAACAGAAAAGGCGAGAAGAATCGACGGAGGAAGAAGTGGACAACAGCGGCGAATCGCTCGCTAAGGTCCTCCTCGAACGCCTGGGTCTGCCCGAGGTTCCTTTCGACGAACCTCAACCAGTGTGAGGCGAATTGATTGAGGAGAAGCAACCGACAGCGCTGAGTGTTGAACGGCTACTTGTGTGCGTACCACCACTCAACCAGCAACCCGATGATGGAAATTGCCACGAGAGCTTCAGGCCAACGCTTGAGAATGGATCGTGGTGACATGGTGCGTCGGCTTTATCGCGGCCGCCAGTATGTGGCCACGTGATCAGGATGAGCGAGCAGCACTCTTCCCAGCAGGACTTGGGTTGGCTCGGGAAAATTTGAACACATGCCGCTTGCAAATTCATTGACGGGCAGGCCGCGCTCTTTGGCTTCTGCGCTTTGAAGCACGATGAAGCCGTCCTGTGTTTCGCCGACCACTTCTGGCGTACCGGCCACGTAGTCGCGAATCTGCTGCGCGGAGAATTCCTCGTCGTCGGGCATCGTCGGAACAATCTCGCCATTGGTCCGGATCATGAAGCTGAGAAACTCTCCGCGGTCTCGGGTCACAGGGGATAGTCTAGTAATCCGATAGACATTATGTCAATAGGCGGAACGCCGTAATTCGCGGTTTGTTTGAGGCTGGCAAGACGATTTGAAAGGGAGGACAATGAATCTATGAAGAGTCATGAAAGCGCGAGACATCCCGGACCGTTCCGCTTCATGAGGGTGGATTCGGAGGTCGCTGGATTCATCGTCGCCATTGGGATCGTTGTACTCGGTGTGATCAGCATTCCCATTGCGAAGTATTTTCTTGCTGGCGCAATTCTTGTCGGGAGCACCGTCGCGGTCGTTCTCTACTTGTTGCACGAGCGGAGCGACTCTCGGTAAGAATGGTTTTTTCTTCGCGGCAGGCCCTACGGACTGGGAACTAGGAACCGAAGTTCTGTTACCCAACTCTCTCTTGCCCCTCGACATCCAACTCTCGCATGGCTGTTAACGTGCCCACACTTCGTTTTTTAGCGTCGCGTGCGCTTTGGGCAACGCGCCTCTCTTCCCTTTTCACCATGCAAACGGCCTGCGGATATAAGCTGCGGTTCTACCCCACAGCCGTCTCCGCCACCATGTGGTGCAACCCGCAGTTCTACGCGAAGGATGAGCAACTTCTTGGAGAGCAGCTTGGAACCGGCGACACGTTCGTTGACGTGGGCGCCAATATCGGCACCCTGACGTTGGCCGCTTCCCGTTTGGTAGGCCCATCAGGCCGAGTGTTCGCGATTGAAGCGCATCCGCGAACAGTGCGATATTTGCGGGGGAACGTTCGTCTGAATAGCGCAAGTAATGTGACCGTTCTTCACGCTGCCGTCGGAGATCATGTCGGCACCGTGAAGTTCAGCAACCGCCGCAGCGATGACCAGAACAGCATCGCTTCATCAGGGATCGAGGTACCGCTCGCGACACTCGATTCGATGATTATTGGACTGCTGCCTCCAGCTTCACGCATTCGCCTGCTCAAGATTGACGTGGAAGGTTTCGAGTTGTTCGCGCTGCGCGGAGCGGATCGAGTTCTCGAGCGGACGGATGCTGTTTACTTCGAGTCCTGGGAGAATCACTTCCAACGTTTTGGATACTCCACCAAGGATTTGCTGACGCTTTTGCGTGCTCATGGATTCGACTGCGGCGTGGACGACGACCACCGCTCCGACAATTGCGAAAACTTGTTGGCGTCACGGAAATCTGCGTAAGCCATCACAGCGGACTAGCAACGACGCAGTTACAATGCTGACCTATGTCAGTCCGCATTTTTCTTGCGCCCGCGCCTCGCCTGGTTCACGACATTTTTGATTCCTCCGATCTTGCGCGTTTGCGCGCGCTTGGCGATTTGATCATTTACGAAAAAGCACAACTCAGCGATGCTGAGTTCGACGCACAAGCTGCATCCGCGCACATCATCATTGGACAGATCGATCTCCCCGAATCGCGATTGCGACGCGCTTCCTCTTTGCGCGCAATCATCAATGTTGAAGGAAACTTCCTCCCGAATGTTGATTATGGATATTGTTTCGCGCACAGCATTCGCGTACTGACCATCAGTCCAGTGTTCGCCGAACCAGTCGCAGAAGCCGCGCTTGGAATGGCAATCGATCTTGGACGAGGCATTACCAGATCCGATCGACGCTTCCGCAACGGAACCGAAGTTTACGGGCTTGAAGCGAACCGCGATGCATTCGCCCTCTATCGACAGGATGTCGGATTCATCGGAATGGGTGATTTAGGACGCGCGCTGCTGCCATTACTTCGGCCATTTGGCTGCCGAATACGCGCTTACGATCCTTGGCTTCCAGGCGAATACATTCAGTCGCTCGGCTGCGAGTCTGCATCACTCGATGAAGTCCTTCGGAGTTCGCGCGTGATCTTCGTCGTTGCCGGAGTTACTTCCGAGAACCAGGGCTTTCTCGGATCTGCACAGTTCGCCGCAATGCAGCCAGGAACTGCTCTCGTTCTCGTAAGTCGTGCTGCCGTGGTTGACTTCGATGCGATGCTTGACTTTTCAGCGAAAGGACACATTCGCGTCGCAACCGATGTATTCCCGGAAGAACCGCTTGGCGCGAAGCATCGCGCGCGCAGCACCGACAACATTATTCTGTGCGCTCACCAGGCTGGAGCACTCGAGTCGGCGATTCGCCAGATCGGGAAACTTGTCGTTGCAGACACCGAACTGATCGCGCGCGGGCTTCCTCCGGTTGTGTGTAAGCCAGCACAACTAGAAACAGTCGGACTGATGCGCAGCAAGCCAGTGAGCAAGACGTAGATTTCCCGTTTGCTTAGCGGCTGTATTGGTTTTTCTTTTTCTCGGCGTGACGTTCAAGCCCGAGTTGAATAAGACGATCGATCAGATCGGAATATTGGAGACCTGTTGCAGCCCACAACTTCGGATACATGCTGATCGATGTGAAACCAGGCATTGTATTAATTTCGTTCAAGTAAATTTTGCGCGTTTTCGGATCCATCAGAAAATCGACACGAGCAAGGCCCGCGCAGTCCACTGCTTGAAAGGCTTTGATGGCGAGCTCTTGAATCTTCTTCGTCTCGGTTTTCGTGAGTTTGGCCGGAATGATGAGTTGAGAACCTTCGTCGAGATACTTCGCCGAATAATCGTAAAACTCTTTGCCCGGAACGATTTCACCGGGAACCGATGCCGAAGGGTGATCGTTGCCAAGCACAGAGCACTCAATCTCGCGAGCCTTGTGTTTGCTTCCACCAACTCCCTGCTCGATGACGATCTTGCGATCGAACTTTGCGGCTTCGTAAATCGCTGGACCGAGCTCTTTCGGGTTACGCGCCTTGGAAATTCCGACGGAAGAACCGAGGTTGGCTGGTTTCACAAACACTGGAAATTTTAGTTTGCTCGCGACGAGCTTTTCCGCTTTCTTGGGATTCGCTTCCCAGTCGCCTCGCAGGATCGTTACGTGCTTCACAATCGGTAGTCCTGCTGCGCGGAACAATGACTTCATGACGTCCTTGTCCATTCCCGCAGAAGAGCCGAGGACGCCAGCACCCACGTAAGGAAGATCCGCGAGTTCGAACAGACCTTGAATCGTGCCATCTTCGCCGAAGGTTCCGTGCAGAACGGGGAAAATGACATCGACGTTGATGGCGCGATCAGCTGCGCGCCGCAATGAATGGCTCTCGGTTTCAAACGGCGCGAGTGCGCCGCCCTGTTGATGAACAGGCTCAGGCGGAACGACAACAGCTTCGCCTTTGGCGAGCACAGCGGCACCGGGAGTAGCTTCGGGATCGCCCGCGCGCAGATGGCGTTCTTCCACAGGTTGACCGGAAAGCAGACGTTCCGCGTGATCCGCGGTCAACCATTTCCCGTCCTTCGTGATGCCGATCGGGACGACATCGAACTTATCTTTATTAATAGCCTTAACAACGGAAGCGGCCGAGAGCAGCGAGACTTCATGTTCGCCGCTTCGTCCGCCAAAGAGCACGCCCACACGGAGTTTCTTCATGACCTTTCAGTGTGGACGGTTCGAGGAGAGCGCGTCAATCTCAGGCATGGTTCCGGAAGGACAATGTACTGTACTTTGCTCAAGTTCTTTGAAACGAAAGACAATTTCAGATTCCTCACTCGTCCTCGCTTACAGCTCCGGACGGTTCGGAATGACGATACGAAAAAGGGCATCTGGAAGGGTCCAAGAGACTTTGGGTGTGGCGTCGTGCGAGACGCTGCTGGCGCATAGCTCGAACGTCTATAGGATCTTCTTGCCGAAGGCCGAGAGTGTCAGCTCCACCGCGAGGTCTGCGGTTTGGTTGCGTTCGTCGATAACTGGATTCACTTCGACGATCTCGAAGCTCAGCATGCGACCGTGATCGGAAATGATTTCCATGGCGAGATGCCCTTCGCGATAAGTCGCACCGCCCCAAACTGGCGTTCCAACGCCGGGAGCATCTTCTGGGTCGATCCAATCCATGTCGAGAGAAACGTGGTAACCGGCCGTTCCACGTCCGGCCATACGCAAAGCTTCTTCCATGACTGCACGCATGCCTCGCTCGTCGATGTCGCGCATGGTGAAGACTTCGACTCCGGATTTCCGGATGTTTTCTTTTTCGTGGGAATCGACGTCACGAATACCGACGAGTACGCAATTTTCAGGTTGAACTTTTGGTGAGAATTCGTAGATGTGGCCGAGTTCCGAAGGGCCAAGACCCATGATGGCGGCGAGTGGCATGCCGTGGACGTTGCCGCTAGGCGAAGTTTCCGGAGTGTTGATATCGCTGTGAGCGTCGATCCAGATGAGACCGATCTTTTGATTTTGACGTCTATAAAATTCGGCGACCCCGGCGACGGTCCCGGCGGCAACCGAGTGATCTCCGCCGAGAACAACAGGAACTTTACCGGCTTCGAGAGTTTTAAAGACAAGTTCCGCGCTCTTGGTGCAGGTGGCGGTAATCTCTTTCAAATATTTCGCGTTTGCGGCGCCTTCCTTTTTCTGCTCGGGCATGGCTACGGCGACGTTGCCACCATCTTCGACTTGATGTCCGATGGCCTCAAGGCGTGCTTCGAGCCCGGCGACGCGAACAGCGGAAGGGCCCATGTCAACGCCACGGCGCGACTGACCGAGGTCCAGTGGAACTCCGATGACACGAATCTTGCGCGGCGTGATGCTGCTGAAACCAGATGTTTGGGCCATAGTTAAAAGTTAGTAATTAGCAATTAGCCGTTAGCAATTAGAGACGTGGCATTCTCCAACCGGCAATATCACGGGTACAGACGATACAACATTCGGGGGAACGGGATGGTTTCACGAACGTGTTCGAGGCCGCAAATCCAGGCTACCGCACGTTCGATACCCATACCAAATCCGCCGTGGGGCACGCTGCCATATTTACGCAGATCCAGATACCACTTGAATGCGGATTCCGGCAATCCATGCTCATGGATGCGTTGGAGCAGTAGTTCTCCCGAAGCCATGCGCTGCGAGCCGCCGATGATCTCGCCATAACCCTCAGGCGCTAGGACATCAACGCAAAGAGCAAGATCAGGGCGCTGAGGATCAGGCTCCATGTAGAAGGCCTTCACTTTGGCGGGATATCGATGCACCATGAGCGGCTTGTCGTAGAGAGCTGACAAGTAGGTTTCATCGGGGGATCCGAGATCCCCTCCCCACTCGAATTTGTTTTCCAGTTTCCCCTCAGCAAAGCCATCCTGAAGCTTCTGCACGGCTTCGTCGTAGGTGATACGGGGAAACGGCGGGGCGATCTGTTCGAGCTTGGCGATGTCGCGTCCGATGGTTTGGAGATCTGTACGGCGCTTCTCGAGACAACGTTTGACAAGGAAAGACAGCAGACCTTCCGCGAGTTCCATGACATCGTCGAGCGTTGCGTAAGCAACCTCAGGCTCGACCATCCAGAATTCGGTGAGATGCCGTCGCGTTTTTGATTTCTCTGCGCGGAACGTTGGGCCGAAGGAATAGACCTTGCCGAGCGCCATGGCCGTCGCTTCGATGTAGAGCTGGCCCGATTGCGTCAGATACGCCTGATCTTCGAAATAATCGACGGGGAAAAGTGTGGTTGTGCCCTCGCATGCGGCAGGAGTGATGATGGGCGGATCGGTGAGAGTGAATCCGCGATCGTCGAAAAAATCGCGGGCCGCTTTAATGATTTCAGCCCGGATACGAAGAATTGAAGCCTGACGGGGAGAACGGATCCAGAGATGGCGGTGGTCCATCAGGAAATCCGTGCCATGCTCTTTGGGCGTGATCGGATATGGCTCAGACTCGGAAACCCGCTGGACAACCTGGACATTCGAGACGTCAAGTTCGTATCCGCCTGGAGCGCGCTTGTCGGCGCGGACCTTGCCTTCGACGATGACGCTGGATTCCTGTGTCAAATTCTTCAGCGCGTCGAATGTCTCAGGGGAAACGGCGTTTTTAGGCACGACTCCTTGTATCTGTCCGCTGCCATCGCGAAATATGGGAAAGAGCAGTTTGCCGCTCTCGCGAAGGTTGTACAGCCAGCCGCGAATGGTGACTGATTGGCCGTCAAATTTACCGATTTCAGAGATAGTGACTGGGTTCATTTCTTGATTGGGATTCTTGATTTTTTTTGATTGGCGATTTCCAATCGCCGATTTTGGATTTGGATCCGAAGCCCCACGCCAGCGTAACTCACGAAGCGTCCAACTTATCGAAGCTCGGCCCGAGCTTGTCAAGCGGATTGATCTTATCGTCAGCCTCGATTTCCAGCAAAATCGGCGGTGTTTGCGGGGCCGAGCGAAGAAGTTCCATCGCTTCGTTCCAATTGATGTTGCCCGCGCCCGGCCAAAGATGCGAATCCCGGTCTTTATTGTTGTCGTGCAAATGTGTCGATTGGATATGTGGGCGCAAGATTTCGAAGGCTTCCCAGACGCTGCTCATCAAGTGAGCATGTCCGATGTCGAAGCAAACACCTACATCATCAAAATGAGCGCCTTTGATCATTTCGACGAGCTTGTCAGGAGACGAGAGTTCGTTCGGAATATTTTCAAGCAAGATTCGAACTCCGAGAGGCTTCGCGAAAGCACGCAAGTGTTCGACAGAAGTCATGGCGGCATCAAATTTGCGGTCGTCGAAAGACTCGCCGCTCAGCCCGATGTGTTGTACCAGAAAACGAAAAGGAATCTGCTCGGCGATCTCGAGGGCGCGCTTGATTTCATCCATC
Source organism: Terriglobales bacterium (assembly GCA_036265385.1). GTDB lineage: Bacteria > Acidobacteriota > Terriglobia > Terriglobales > Acidobacteriaceae > DATAPD01. The sequence continues at coordinate 29,159 of DATAPD010000067.1, read as the reverse complement.
GCTTCGATGCGTGTAGAGCGGTCCGTGGAGGCGATGTTGATCGGCTCGGCTCCTGTGCGTCCGAAATCATAATCGGCATACATGGGGGCGTGGACGGAGTTCAAGGGGATACCGGTTGAACGGAACCACTCAGCTGTCTCGCGGACATGCTGTTTGCGATTTGCGTAATCAAGATGTTGCCGAGCGGCGAAGATTTCGACTGCCTGGGCTCCAGCACGCGCAAAGCCGTCGAGCAGACCAGGGTGAAGGCGTTCTTTCACATAGAGGAGAGTGGAGACGGCTCTTAGCATGAACGCGAATGGCTCCTTACAGGTGCAGTCATAGGTTCTTTTATCTTAACGAGTTCTTGAGAGCTGCGCGCTAGATCCCTCGACTCGCTGGCAAAAACGCGAGTCTTCGGGATGACGCTGGTAATAGGGCCGAAACTCTCAAAGTTCGTCTCAACTTCGCAACGTTGGCGCCACCTCTAGCATGAGAAACACGACGATCCGGGATGACGCTGGGGTGAGAATCGTTTCGAATTGGGCAAATCGCAATCAAAATCCTACTGCCTTCCCATTACCGCGGCCATCGCTGGCACCCAGGCGTTCTCCGGTTTGCGGATCGATCATGATGCACTCGGCATCGCCCCAAAAATGAAGTAGCCGAATCTCGTGTCCCTTGGAACGAAGCAGACGCACGGTATCCGGTGAGATGCGATCTTCCAGATCGATCTGATCCGGCATCCATTGATGATGGAAACGGGGAGCATTCACCGCCTCCTGAATATTCAAGCCATTATCAATGACAGAAATAATTGTGGCGGCAACGTTTGTGATGATCGTCGGACCGCCCTCAGCACCGACCACCAGATACAACTTACCGTCTTTAAGAACGATCGTGGGCGTCATGGCGGACAATGGCCGCTTACCCGCCGCAATGGCGTTGGCGGGACCTTGGATCAACCCGTAGGTATTCGGCACACCCTGCTTGGAAGCGAAATCGTCCATTTCATCGTTGAGCAAGAAACCGAGACCGTCGAGAGTCACTTTTGACCCGAAGGAGTCGTTGAGTGTGGTAGTTACTGCCACCGCTGTGCCGTCGGGATCGACGACAGAATAATGAGTGGTGTTCTGCGGTTCGGCGTAGGCGTGAGAAACACGCAGAGCAGCATCGCGGTCAAGATTGTTGAATTCCGGCCTCTTGAGATCTTTGCTCGAGCTCGCGCGGGTTTCAGTTATCGACTCACTCCAAGCGTTTGCGTAGCGCTTGTCGATGAGGGTAGCGACAGGCAACTTGGCGAAATCCGGATCACCCAGGAACTCGGCGCGGTCAAAGAATGAGCGACGATAGGCCTCGGAAATCAGGTGAATCGATTCGGCCGAGCGGTTTCCGGTCTTTTTAAGGTCGAATCCTTCCAGCATATTGAGCGTTTCGACCAACACGATTCCGCCGGAGGATGGAGGCGGAGCGCTGATGATTTCATATCCGCGATAGGTGCCCCGGATAGGCTCGCGTTCCTTAACTTCGTACTTGGCGAGGTCCTCGGCAGTGATCAGTCCGCCGCCCTTCTGAACGGCAGCAGCAATTTCACGGGCGAGATCGCCATGGTAAAAGTCGTCCGGATTTTTAGCAATTCGTTCCAGGGTGCGCGCCAGTTCAGGCTGCTTGAGCACATCACCGGACTTGAAGAGCTTTCCGTTATTTTGAAAAATGCGGCGCGATTCAGGGAAACGCGTCAGGTCCGCGTCTTTGAGATCATCCGCGTCTTCCCATGCGAGAGTGAAGCCCTCCTGAGCCAGTTTGATAGCTGGCGCCATCACGCGGGCAAGGGGAAGCTTGCCGTATCTTTTCTGCGCATAGGTAAGGCCTGCCACGGACCCGGGCACGCCGGCTGCTTTGTATCCGACGAGGCTCATGTTCTCGATCACGTTGCCCTGCTTGTCGAGGTACATGTTCTTAGTAGCAGCCGCAGGAGCTTTTTCGCGGAAGTCGACGAAGTGCGCAGTGCCATCGGCGGACCGAATCAGCATGAAACCGCCCCCACCGAGGTTGCCGGCTTGCGGATGAACGACGGCTAGCACAAAGGCGGTAGCTACGGCAGCATCGATTGCGTTGCCACCCGACTGCATGGCATCAACTCCGGCGCGAGAGGCAAGTTCGTGGACGCTTACCACCATGCCATGTGGGGCGTGCGTAGGGCTGAGCGGTGCAGCCGCACAAACGGCGATCAAGACCCACGAAATCAAGAGCTTGCGCATTAGTAGTCGGTAGCCTGTCGGCAGCGGTCAGTAGTCAGTGGTCCGCAGTCAGGATACAGCATCGCGATCGTGAACAATTGGCAGTCGCCCTTCACACCTGCTCGCGGAGCTCACCCAGGGTGACCTGGACATCCATCTTCTTTTTGCCACGATAGACGGTGACGCGGACCGAATCTCCGGCGCGGTGATTATTCATCATTTGCGCGAGATCCTGCTGGGACTCGACCTTCTCGCCATCGACAGCGACGATGACATCGCCTCCGAGTGTGATCGGCATATTTCCGAGATAGGCACGCTCACTTCCTCCACGCAGGCCCGCGCGGTCGGCGGCCCCACCAGGAACAGCCTGGATGATCAGCAAACCGTAATCGACGGCGACTCCCATCTGTTCAGCGTATTCCGGACCTATGGGAATCGTTTTCACACCGAGGGCGGGACGGCGGACGCGTCCTAGTGTGACAAGGTCATTCAAAACAGCTTTGGCGGTGTTGATCGGGATGGCGAAACCGATTCCGGCACTCTGACCGACACTCGACGCGATCATCGTGTTGATACCGATGACTTCCCCGTGCCAGTTCAAGAGCGGGCCACCCGAGTTCCCGGGATTGATTGCTGCGTCGGTTTGGATGGCTTCGTCAATGCGCATTCCGTCAGGTTCCTGAACAGGACGAATGGAGCTGACGATGCCGCGTGTCATGGTTCCGGAAAGTCCAAAGGGATTGCCGATGGCATAGACCTTCTGTCCGACGCGAAGATTGCGCGAGTCGCCTAACGTGACAGGAGTGAGGTTCGGCGCCTTGATCTGGATGATGGCGAGGTCGTGAGGGCGATCGGTGCCCACGATGGTGGCTCGATACTTCTTGCGATTCGAAAGCGTCACTTCGACCTGTCGTGCCTCAGCAACCACGTGGTAGTTGGTGAGGATGTGTCCGTCTTTATCGATGATGAATCCGGTGCCTTGGCCTTCCTGGGGAACGAGTCCGTAGAAGAAATCGAAGGTGACGGCCCGCGAGGTGATGTTGACGACGGCGGGCAGGTTCCTTTGGTAGACCGTAATGTTGTTCTGCTCTTCGGCATCAAGCAGATCGTTCGATGCGGCTTCGGTGATCTCGACCTTGGCAGGATGGGCGATCCAGTTGGCAGTTTTGAATCCGTGAGGCGTTCGATAGGTGGTGAAGTAGAAGAAGCCTCCGGCAATGACGAGGGCGAGGAGGACAGGGCGCAGCAGTTTCATGGGTTCAAAGACCTTTAAACTCAAGTGCAGGTAGCAAGGAAATTTTAAACCAAACACCGCTGATGGCTAACGGCTCACGCAATCATAGGTGCAAACTCAGGAAGACTTCTTCGGCTTGAAGGCGGCCCACTCTTCGTTTCGCAGGAGACGGCCAAGGGCAGTGAATTCTCCAGCACCCTGGATGAGTTCGCCGCCATCCATGCGGATTACTTCTCCGTTGATGTAGCCGGAGTAATCCGACATGAGGAACGCCGCAAGATTCGCAAGTTCCTCGACCGTTCCGAAACGTCCAGAAGGAATGCGTTGTTTAGCGATATCTTCGAGTTCAGGACGTGGGAGCAAGCGAGAGAAAGCACCCTCAGTCGGTACTGGGCCCGGCGCGATGGCGTTCATCCGGATACCGCGATTCCCCCACTCGACGGCAAGGCTGCGAAGGAAGGCTTCCATGCCAGCTTTCGCGGTGGCCGAGGGTACGACGTAGGCGGAGCCGGTCGGGGCATAGGTGGCGGAAATGTTCAAAACCGTACCCGCATGTTTTGCTGCAAGCCAGCGACGTCCGCACGACAGCGTGCAGTGGATGGTGCCCATGAGCACAATGCCGAGAACAGCCTCGAAAGCGCGAAGAGATAAGTCTTCGGTGCGAGCCAGGAAGTTGCCCGCTGCATTATTGACTAGCGCGTCGAGCGGCCCATCTTTCCAAATGGAGTTGATTAGCGTCTCGACGGATTCGGGATTGCGAACATCGCAAGGGAGAGCACGGATCTGGCCTAACGCTTTGAGCTCGGACTCGGTGGCAGCTAAGACCTCCACTCGGCGACCGCAGATGTAAATCGAGGCTCCAAGTTCGAGGAACCGGCGGGCCATACCTTTGCCGAGGCCGGTGCCTCCGCCAGTGATAAGAATGCGCTTCTTCGCAAGAAGGCCGGGCTGAAACATGGATGCTCCTAGAGATCGCAGGCGATGCGGAATCCGTAATCGGCGTAGCGAAAATCAGGAGGGATGCTGGAGCGGGCAGCGCAGCGGGAAATTTTGATGTGGTGCCGCCAGGAACCACCACGGGAGGATCGACGCTCACCAGTTTCAGGACCGCGGGGATTTCTCTCTGGCGCACTGGCGAAGTAAGACGGCGAATACCAGTCGCTACACCACTCGTGCACGTTCTCGCAAATGTCGTAAAGCCCAAATCCGTTCGGACTTTGCTGAGCGACAGGTTGTGGACCGTTGATCCAGCGCTGGGCATAGTCCGGCCGCGAAAGCGGCGGCTCATTCCCCCAAGGATAGAGCTTTGAATCCAGACCGCCACGCGCAGCACGCTCCCATTCGGCTTCGCTTGGTAAGCGATACCTGCGACCTGTCAGGTCGCTCAGCCAACTGCAGTACGCAGTCGCATCGAACCACGAAACGGAAACGACCGGCTGAGATGGGTGGGAAAACGAGTCTTCTGTCCAGGTAGACGGCGGCTCGCGATCAAGATCTTTCAAAAATAGAGCGTATTCAGCGTTCGTAACCTGCGTTGCAGCGAGCAGAAAACTGTCGACCCAGACGCGACGCACTGGACCTTCATTATCGAGGCCAGTGTCACAACCCATGAGGAACCATCCATCGGGAATCCGCACGAGCAGAGGCTGCGAGAGAGAGGCGAAACTGGCGTGCAAAGCCATAGGGGAGTAAGACATCAAGAATACAGCACGGCGCAAGCCCTGTATGTGACAAGCAGAGGTTGTACGATTTTAGCGGCGTAAATTTGTACGATTTAGCCGCGTAAAGAGGATACGACTTCGGATATCGGGTTCTCCTGGAACAGGCGGATTGCAGCGATCCCGGCGGCTCCGGCGCGTACACAGTCGTACGCGTTCTGCAGAGTGATCCCACCCAGGGCAAGAAGGGGCGTTCGAAAGCGGGCGGCTGCCGCCAAAGCATTCAGACCAAGTGGAGCACTCCGTGGGGCGGCGTTTTTTTCGAAGATAGGGCCGAAGACAATGAAATCAGCGTTATTTTGTTGCGCGTCGCGAACGTCGTTCAGCGTGTGACAAGAGCGCGCAATCAAAAACGAAGGCGAACCAGCCGCGGAAGCGATCGAGCGCGCATTGGCAATGGAGATGTCATCAGAGCGCAGGTGAGCGCCATCGGCTGAAGTCGAGAGCGCGACGTCTACGCGGGAGTTTATGATCAAACGAGTCGAGGATCTGCGGGTGGAACGAGCGTTCGCGTCTCTAATGATTCGAACAGCGTCGGAAGCAAGTCGTTCGAGTTCTCGGGTCGAAAGATCTTTTTCACGCAGCTGGATGTAATCGACCTCGGCATTTGCCGCTTCCTTAATCTTCTCCAATAGGGCGCTTCGTACATCCGAGGTATGGGAGGACAGCTGCAGCCGGTCGGTAATGTAGTAGAGAAGCATCCTGCAGGGGTCGCCTGGAAGTCTTCGCTAAGGACGAGTTTTCGCGATCTCTGGGACAACTTCACCGACGGGTTTGGGTTGGGGCCCGAGGTGGAATTTGGTCAAGCCATCGCGCAGGTACTCGAACCCTTCCTCAGGAGAATCGGCAGTTTTGACCAGATCTAGATCCGGCGAGGAAATCACACCCATATCTGCCATGGCCTGGAAGTTCACGATTTTCTTCCAGTACTCGCTGCCATAGATGACGACCAGAATTTTTTTAGCTAGCTTCTCGGTTTGCGCAAGCGTGAGGATTTCAAAGAGTTCATCCATCGTGCCGAACCCGCCCGGAAAAATCACCAAAGCCTTCGCCAGGTAAGCAAACCAGAACTTGCGCATGAAGAAGTAATGAAATTCAAAGTTCAGCGCAGGGGTAATGTAGGGATTCGGAAACTGCTCGAAAGGCAGATTGATGTTCAACCCGATCGTCTTGCCACCCGCTTCCTTCGCCCCGAGATTGGCAGCTTCCATGATGCCGGGGCCTCCCCCAGTCGTCACAACGAATCGGCGACGACGAGCGGGTATCTGGGCTGACCATTCGGTAAGGAGATATGCCAGGCGACGTGCATCCTCGTAGTAGCGGGACATATCAAGACCAGCGCGGGCCCGCTTGAGCGCAAGTTCCCGTTCTTCTGGAGGCATGCTCGCGCCGCTGTGCTCGACGGCCAGCAGATTTTTTTCAGCGGCGGAGCGGCTATGAAAACGGGCCGAGCCGAAGAAAACGACGGTGTCCTGAATCTGCTCGCGGCGGAAACGGGAGAGCGGCTCCGCATACTCGGCCAGGAGGCGCAAGATGCGGCCATCCGGGCTGTTTAGAAACGGCTCATTTTGATAAGCGAGGGGGGCTGGCTTGATTTTTCCATCAGTCATGATGCGATGTTGTCCTTGACGGCGGGCCAAGATATGCCTGGCGCGTCGGAGGCCTTACTCATGCTTGTCTTCGTGGTAATGGATTGCTTCGGAAAACCCGATCCAAATGTCGAGAACGCCCAGACCTGTGCAGACGCCGCGAACGAAGCCGCTGGCCATCACGGCCCGAAGCGCTGGAAAAGTGAAGAGCAGAGAGTTGTCAGTCCACTCAGGGCGCCAAGGGAGAATTAAGAGCAGAACGCCCGTTGTAGCACACACAAACACAAAAAGGAGCACCCAGATCCGCCGCAACCACAGTTGCATATGGCCATTCGGGGAGCCCGCGGTGTCGGGCGAGATGGGAGGGTTTGGGTGAATCTCCAACCGTTCCGGGCCGGCGAATTGTTCAACAGGCAGTTTCGGTTCCGAGATCAAGCCGCGCTCCCATGCTTGGCAAGCCTAGGCGGCCGATGATCTCGAAGGCACGCCCCTGGTGCAGTTATAAAACCCATCCCTGCATTCTACGACTTCAGGGCTTTGATGCGCTCAGCAACGTCCCGATAATCGATGTTGCTGCCGTAAACCTCCATGAAGTGCTTGAGGGCAGCAGGTTTATCGTTTGCCAGTTCGAAAGCCGACGCTAATTCGTAGTGCAGGGCCGTGCGCGTTTCCTGATCGAGATCCTTCAATTTCAGGGCGCTTTCGTACCATCGGATGGCAGCCTCCGGAACACCTTTGTCCAGGAAGCACTGCGCCAGCCAGGTGTAAGTCTGCATAATGTGCGGAACTGGCAGTCCGCGTTCGATCGCCTGGCAAACCTTCTGCAACTCTCCGATGGCCTCGTCGAGCAAGCCCATCTCCCTGAAGGCAACGCCAAGGTTGTAGTGAGTTTCTGGATCTTCGTCAGTGCTGGCGACGTCTTCCTCGAGTTCCTGCTTCAGTTCGCCGAACATCTCCCCGAGATCGACACTGGCGACAGCCTGCGCCGGGGCAGGGTCGGACGCGAGGGGACGGATTTTCGACGGACGATAGCTAAGACCACTACCAGGAGCAAGGGCGGGCTGGGCGGCCGCTGCGGCACCGGCAGATACAGGAGCAACCGCCGCCGCAGCAGCGATTACAGGTGCTGCAGTGATTGGCGCCTGGAACGTGGGTTCCAGTCCGTGATTTGGAACAGGAATCGATTTCGCAGCTGGCCACGCGCGAGTCTCGGGCGAAGGTGCGGACGTGACTGGTGGCTCGAGGCTTTCCTCCATGAAACCGTCGCCGAGTGCCGCTTCAAGATCGGACACCATTGAACCTAACTCGGTTGCGTCCCCATGATCCTGGTGCGATGTTTCCAAAGCCTGCATGACTGGCTCAGGCTCTGCTTCGACAGGGCTCATTTCTGGGAGGAAACCGCTACCCAGAGAAGATTCCAGGTCGGCAACCAGGCCTCCAATGGTCTCGTTCTCCGGGGATGAACTATCGGAAATCTCGAATGTCGGGATCTCTTCGGCGTCAACGGAATCGGAGGAAACTTCCACTTCATCTTCTACGGCCGCTGGTGCAACGGCGGCGGCTTCGATCTGGCTCCGCAAACCGTCAATAATGGTTGAGTCACTGGTCAGAGCTTCGACCTTCTTCAAGGCAGCTCGAGCCTGATCGAGCATCGCGTGCTCGACATAAAACCGTGTTTCCTCCACAGCTCCGGCCAGTGCTTGTGCGAGGGCGGCATGGTCGACCGCATTTGCCTCGATTTCCTTGGAGGAGGTTCCGATGAGTTCCGCCGAACCGCTTTCGACACTCAACTCTTCTTCCCATTGCGAAGAGAGATCCTGTTCGGCTACCGCTTCCGTTGAATGAATATCAATTTCGTGAGTCTCGGGAACCTCGTTGGCAACGGCGAACTCCGGTTCCGCAATCGCAGCTTCCGATCGCATGGGCCAAGGAGCGGCCTGAGCCATCTCGGCTTCTTCCAGCTCTGTGTGAGGAACCGCGGAGGCGCGTTCCTCGTAACGAGTCGCAAGCTCTCCGTAGCGGATGGCTTCGTCCGGGTGGCCCGCTTCCGAATAAACGCTCTCTAACACTCTGCAACAGGCAGCGGCATCCTGGAAACGTTCCGCACGCGTGTGCAAAGCCGCAAGCCGCTGATTAAGTCGAACATCATGCGGCGCGCGCGACAGCACTGAGAGCAACGGAACGACTGCTTTCGCCGGCATGTTGTATGACAGGAACAGGTCGGCATCAGTGAGCGCGGCTCGGATTGCGACCGAGTCAGCATCCCCATAATGCTGTTCGACGAGCGGGGCGGTGGCCTCGAGCTCATCGACCATTACGGCGCCTTCTTCCGCCGTGATCAGGCGAGCACCCGTCGTTCCTCCCATGCGCTCGAGCACTTGCTCGTAATTCTTCATGTGCATGGGATTCTGCGGCTCTAGTACGGCTAAGGATTGATAGAGTTCCGCCGCTTTTGATAAATCCCCCGACTGCACCGAGGCGTGGGCCAGCAGCTCTTTCACTTCGCTGATGTGCGACGTATCGCCAGCCTTGTTGAACAACTCGATGAGCGTCTCAAGCGCCGCCGTATTTTCGCGAACGTGGCTGATCAGGGTGTGAAGATGCGTGAGAACCTTATTCGAATCGGTGGCCAGCATGCGATCCGCATGCTCCTGGATCATGTTCAAGGCCTGCTGGTAGCCACCGTTGTGCATGTAGGCATCTGCCATCGCGAGGATGCCGTCCATCTCGTTATGCACGGTAAGAAGCTTATCTGCCAATGGGGCCGCGTCATTGAGCTTGCCAACGCTCAAATAGGCCTTCAATAGATCCCGCATTCCATCGGGATGCGTGTCCAGGTCGCCGACTTTTTCGAAATACTGGATGGCTGACTTGGCATCGTCCGCTTCGAGCGCAGTACGGGCTCGAAGGAGGAGGACATAACTGTTGCCTGGATCAAGCGCAAGCATCCGTTGAAGAATGTCCTCGGCCGCCGCGAGAGAACCGCGTGCGCGCAAACTTTCTGCGGCAGCGGAGAAGATTTCCCACGCTTCGTTCTTTTTTCCAAGTCGTATATAAACCTCGGCTAAACGAACCCGCATGGGCACGTTTTCCGGATCCATCTCGAGGATCTTCTGAAAAATACGCACGGCTTGCTCAAGTTCGCCGGCGCGCATGAATTCTTCGGCAACTTGCAGATATTGGGCGCGGGCGTCGTTAAAGAGGCCCTGCTGGGTGTAAAGCTCAGCAAGCTTCAACACACCATCCAAGCTGGGCTTGAGCTTGGTAATCTTTTTGTACATCGCGATGCCTTTCACCGTGAAACCCTGCGCGGCATAGGCATCGCCCACATTTTTGAAGCAACCAACAGCCTTATCGGTATCGCCCAGACGGGCGTACAGATCGCCAACCGTATTCGTGACGGTCAGGTCCTTGGAATCGTTCTTAAGGATCTTTTCGTACTCGGCGATGGCGTTCTGCAGCTTGCCCTGCTGGACGAACTTCTCCGCGGCGCTGAGAACTTTTTGCTTGTTGAACCCGAAACCGAACGCCATAGAATTGCGGACTCCAGCTTTTGTTCCCGCAGCAACCACTCTCCTGGGAGCGAATGCCGTCGGGTCGATCGGACCAGAATCGTCCGGCACATAGGCCGCAACCGAACTTCGGGGGAATTGGTTACGGTAAGCGCAATTGTAATCCGGTTACCTGAAGTTGGATGGTTACTAAGGGTTACCAAAAGTGAGTGTACTTCAGGGTTACCGTAGGAACTGGCTGAACTACGGCGATCCGGGCTTGCGTCCTTCCTGAAGGAGAAACGCGAAAGGCACATTGCAGGCGGCCTGGGAAATGGTAGCCTCCAGAGTGGTACTCCTTCCACTACGTTTCAACTGTCATATGTGGTCACTTTGACATGGCCCGCTGGCTCACCTGGATCGCAAACGATCAAACCCGTGGCTGGGGCTGTTCGGAATGCGAGTGGCTTTTCGCAGTTCCAGAGTTATTGAACGATCCTGAAGCCAAGGATGCTTACGATCGGTTGGCCTCCCACAATTTTCAGAAACATGATTGCAATGGTTTCGCCGCGCGGATCAAGAGATACGACGGACCGAACGTGACCGAACGCGCCCGCAAGCTCGTAATGCGCGGCTTCAAACCAAAGGATGCCGTGGAAGTGACACTTCAGGAGATCGAACTGGAGTACCGATCCAACAGCAAAATGATTGAAGAAGCAAAAAAAGAGGGTGAGGATTTTCTCAGGCGGGTGAAACAAGGCCTGATCTGAATGTTAAGTGCCTGCATAGCACTCCTATATCAATCATCTTGTTCGTCTTCGTGGTGATTGCGTGTCTTGGGCTTGAGGTAGCGTAAGAAGGTTTCATTGACCTGTTCCAGGTCCTCCTCCGAGAGTCGGACGCCAGCCCCCAACTTGTCGGCTAGAAGATGATTGACCTCCGTGACGGATCGGCCATGCGTTGATTCCATGAAATGTGCCCACTCTCGGGCCACAGCGAGACGCTCCTCCGTGTCCGCGTCCTCGCAAAATGTTTCCGCAGCTTCTTGTGGCGTACCGTATTCGTCGGTTAAATCCTGGTGGAAGTAGCCGCGCAGAAATCTGTGGAGATTTTGGAAATTCGCGGCAGAGATTTTCGCCGGATCTTTCTGGCTCATTTGCGGCACTCCGGGTAAGAAGTGAGAACGTAATAATCAGAAGGAGCAATCCATTTCAAGACAACGACGGCATGAGAACAGGGTCTCGGACGATCATCGCCGCGGTCCAGAGAGCGCCCAATCGGCTGATCGGAGTCGTAATCCAGAACCAGGTTTGCATGCCCTCCAGAACGGGCCAGCCACCGCTCGATTTTCGTTTGCTGCTGTGAAATAGCGGCTGCAATCGCGCGCTCCGCGGTGTCCCGATCGGTGTAGCTGGAAGCTGCGCTGATGTAACGATCATGGCGGAGTCGTTCTCTCAATTCGTCGTCAGAACGTCCAACGTGCTTGCGGAGAACGTGCCCGCCCGCCGCTTCATCCAGATCGAGATTTCGCTTGGCTTGAGAAGATGCGGCAGAGCCGCTTACAGCAAGCGTGGCTTTTTGCGACTCGCTGGGCGGAGCCGTATGGCAACCGGACAGCAACAACACCAGCGGTAAGATTTGAAACCACAAACGATGCATACCGGAAGAAAACGCTCGTCCTCGCGAGTGAAGCATTTTGCTACTAAACTTCCATAGAGGGCAACCCACAGCTTTTATCGAGGTTTTGCCCTAGCTGCATGGAACACAGGTCACTGGCCTCTTTCTTCGAAAACTTCGGGCAAAACGGCTCGGAGTGTGCCTTCGTGAATCGGCGCGGCTATCGGGCCGAGCGTTGGAGTTATGCCGAGGTCTACGAGCGTGCGTCAGGGCTCGGCCATGAATTAGAGCAGCGAGGCCTGAGCAAGGGCGATCGCGCTCTTTTGTGGGCGGAGAACAGCGCGGAGTGGGTGGTGGCCTTTATCGCATGCGTCTTGGCGGGAGTGGTTGTGGTGCCCATGGACGATGCTGCGTCCTCAGATTTTGCGCGTCGAGTTGCGGCTCAGGTCCAGGCAAAAGCTGTGTTCTGTTCGCGGCAACATGCAGGAGATCTACGTGAGCAATCTCCATTCATTGTTGGAGAGCTCGGGAAGGGGCTGAAAGCGGCATCATCATTTCGCAGTCCCGAACTCAACCATTCCGACATTCTGCAAATTGTTTTCACGTCCGGCACCACTGCCGAACCGAAGGGTGTAGTGATCACCCATGGCAATGTGCTCGCTAATATCGGACCGTTGGAAGAAGAGATCCGCAAGTACCTGAAATACGAACGGTGGGTGCATCCGATCCGTTTTCTGAACCTGCTACCACTGAGCCACGTGTTCGGGCAGTTCCTGGCGCTGTATCTGCCACCCATCATGTCCGGGACCGTGATTTTTCAGAACGTCCTCAGCCCGGCCGAAGTGATCGAAACGATCCGGCGGGAGCGCGTTTCCGTTCTCGTCGCGGTTCCGAGGATGCTGCAGTCCTTGCGGGACAAAATCAAAGCAGAATGGGACCAGCAGGCGGGATTTGAGGAAAAGCTGATTCAAGCTGCCGACAAACATTATTTCCGTCGCTGGTGGATGTTCCGGAGAGTGCATTGGAGATTCGGGCTGAAGTTTTGGGCCTGCATCTGCGGCGGAGCGGCACTGGACCGAGAGACGGAAGAGTTCTGGCGAAGACTTGGCTTCGCTGTGATCCAAGGCTACGGCTTGACGGAGACAACTTCGCTCGTGAGCGTCAATCACCCCTTTCGCGTGGGAAAGGGTTCTATCGGCAAGATTCTGCCTGGACGCGAGGTGAAGCTTGCCGACGACGGCGAGATTCTCGTGCGCGGCGGAGGGGTTGCCAACGCACGCTGGGCTGAGGGTTCGCTCCAGCCAATTGAAGGAGAACAAGGCTGGTATCGAACGGGAGACATGGGCGCCCTGGATCCCGAGGGGAATCTTTACTTCAAAGGGCGGAAGAAAGAGACGATCGTCACATCGGCCGGAATGAATATCTATCCGGAAGATTTGGAAGCAGCCTTGCGCACGCAGCCTGAAGTGAAAGATTGCGTAGTTGTGCCAGTGACGACGAACGGCAATGAAGAACCTTGCGCTGTGCTGATTTCAAGAGCGGACAGAGATCAACTGAGCGCGGCGATTGATCGGGCGAATAGCAAGCTGGCGGAGTACCAACGCATTCGAGTATGGCAGGTCTGGCCAGAGCCGGATTTTCCCAGAACATCAACGCAAAAGCCGAAGCGACAGTTGATCCGCGAGATCAGCGAAGCAAAAATTCAGTCCCGAGCGAACGGCGACCGGAGCACAGAAGCGATTGCACAACTGATTGGGAAAATTGCGGGTCGCACACCTGCTGAGTTGGCCCGGAATGTGAAATTGGATGAAGACTTAAAACTCAGTTCTCTGGAACGGGTTGAGTTGCTCAGCGCGCTTGAAGAACGCTACCAGGTTGATTTAAGCGAAGCTCGATTTGCGCAGGCAGACTCTGCCGGAGAAATCGCAGACCTGTTGCAGGGACAGCCAACGCAAGGCCGCCGATATCACTATCCAGGGTGGACCCTCGCGTGGCCGGTAGCCTGGATCCGCGCCGTGGCCTTTTACGTACTGGTGCGGCCTGCCATCGTGCTCCTGGGTTGGCCGAAGATTCTTGGGCGGAACAATCTTAAAAATGTTCGCGGACCGGTGCTGGTGGTTTCCAATCACATTGATGACGTGGATGTTGGTTTTATCCAGGCTGCCCTGCCAGCTCGACTGCGGCATCAACTTGCTACAGCTACTGGCGGAGAAGCACTCGAACTTCTCCGCACACCAGAAGCGAACGCAGCATGGTGGCGCAGATTGTTCAGCCGAGTCGAATGGTTCCTGGGCGTTAGCTTGCTAAACCTTTTCCCACTTCCCCGTGAGGCTGGATACCGTCGGAGTTTTGCGTATGCCGGGGAAGCAGTCGACAAGGGTTACAGCATTCTTATTTTCCCGGAAGGCCGCCACACGACGGATGGCAAGCTGAATCCATTTCGAAGTGGTATTGGGCTGTTGACCAACAATCTCGGAATACCTGTCGTCCCAATGCGAATCGATGGTTTATACGAAGTTAAAAAAGCAGGACGAAAGTTCGCGCGGCCCGGCCAGATTCAAGTAAGGATCGGATCACCCATCGAATTTTCTACCGAAAGTACGCCAGAGGAAGTCGCTGCTGCGCTGCAACGAGCAGTCGCTCAACTCTGAATCCCCAAAACTGAGGACGGGCCGCAGATCTGTTTCGAGGGCTATAATCTTCGTCCTATGAAACAGATCCTCACACTCGGGTTCGTTCTGGCATTTGCCGTAATGGCATTCGCCGCTGAAAAGAAGGTGGTTGAACTGAAAGACGCAAAGGGGCAAAGCGTCGGCACCGCAACTTTATCGAGCAAAAAGGATGGAGTCGCGATCAAGCTAGACTTGACCGGATTGCCGCCTGGAGAACATGTGGCGCATTTTCATCAGAACGCAAAATGCGAGGCTCCGGATTTCAAATCGGCAGGGCCGCACTTTAACCCCGAAAGCAAGAAGCACGGACTGCAGAATCCAGAGGGACACCATGCCGGAGACTTGCCGAACTTCACAGTTAAGCCTGAGGGCAAGGCGAAGGTCTCTTTGATGAGTAAAGACGTCACATTGACCGAAGGTCCCCACTCGCTGTTTACAAATGGCGGCACAGCGTTAGTGATTCATGCGAAAGCGGACGACATGAAGACAGATCCGGCGGGAAATGCGGGGGACCGGATCGCATGCGGCGAAATTACGCAAGCGTCTTCAGGCTCGCGAATGGATCACTAGTGGTCAGCGGATGATGTAGACCTTGCGCACCGTCTCGTGCACACGGCATTGTCCCTTCCAGCCTTTAGGGAAACACGCCAGGGTGTCGGGACGGACCTCGATAATTTCGCCATTGTCATGCGTATAGGTCGAAGAACCGGCGAGAAAGTGACAGAACTCGTCGCTTTTGAGCTCGCATCGCCACAGCCCGGGCGTGCAGGTCCAAATGCCGCTTTCGGCGCGCCGATCGGGCTCACGGCTCAAAAGAATTCCAGCCGTTTGCGAGACACCTTCCAAAGGTTTGGACACTGGTCCCCATTCTTTGAGGGGCCCGGCCTTCAATACATCGCGGAGCACTGGAGTTGTATCCGATACTCCACCTTCGCAACTGACGTAAGTTGCGTGCAGTGGGTGTGCGACGTCGAGAGTTCCACTCCATCCTGTTTTGAAGTGGACGGCAGTTCCAGGTCCCACTTCGATCAATTCACCTGTGTTTGAACGAAATGTTCCGCGACCAGCAAAAAAATAACGAAGCTGATCAAATGGAAAATACTGTTGAAAGCTGCCGGGCTTCCATTTTTGTATACCGATCTGGAACATCGGGCTGGATTGAATGTAAAGAACAAGATCCTGCGTTAGTGCCGAAGAAGCGTGCGGACCTCCACTTTGCGAAGCTTGATGATCCCATTGCGAAACCGGCCAGATATGAGGGGCGGAGGAAGTCAGGTTGAAGAGCATAGTAGTCCGTAGTCAGTAGCTAGTAGTCAGAAAATATCTTTAACGAAGCAAGTCATCTAAAAGTTTCGCAGCTTTCTCGGGGCCTGGCTGTCGGCGCATGTGTGCCGAGGTGGTATGCAGGCGTTGCTGCATTGCCTGATCGTGCAAGATAAAGTGCACATTCTGTGCGAGCTCTTTATTCGTCCATTCGGCACGATGCATCTTGATACCGTGACCCGTTTCATCAACCCGGGTTGCATTGTCGTGGCCGTCCCATACATAAGGCATGATGATCGACGGCTTTCCGAAATAGAGACATTCGGTGAAGCTGTTGTTTCCTCCATGATGAATGACGGCATCCACTTGCGGAATGACGGAAGGTTGTGGGAACCACTTATCCAGAATGATGTTTGTTGGCACATTCCGGTAAGCGTCACGGTATCCGCCAACATTGACGAGAGCTCGGACCGGCATCTGGCCAAGAGCGTTGATCAGACGTTCTATCGTTGCCGTATCGCCGGAGCCCAGTGATCCAAAGCTTACATAAAGAAGAGGAGCAATGGAGTTCTTCTGAAACGTCGGGATGTCGTAAGGCTGCTCGCGACGTACACACCCCTCCAGATACTGAAACCGCTTGAGGTCCAGCGGGGAGCGACGCCGAAATTTGACCGACTCCGGATATAGCAGGAGATTGAGATAAGGGGACGCTTCGAAAAACTGCCCGAGCGGATAAGCGCTTTCATGATTCTCAGCAAGAAAAGCATTGAAGCGCTCGTGAATCGGCCGGATCACTTCGCAGAATTTGCTTTCGAACTTTTCGAAACAGGCTTTATCGCTTTGACCGCACCCCGAGAGATGCGGCGGAATATCCGGATCAGGAATTTCGTTCTCACTGCATGAAATGATCCGCACCCATGGTTTCCCGAACTGTTTTATTGCCGGAAAGAGAATGACGTTATCAACGCAAACCAGATCGGGCTGAACTTCATTCAGAACGCTGGGCAGGTCCTTCTGCGCCCATATTGCCGTATCCACAATCGCATCCCAACAATCACGGACGTAGTTGTCAATCTGGTCATAAGGGGATTTGTTGAAATTAGGGATATGTCCGTTGATGAAGTTCTGCCAATATTGAGCCGCCTCGTCGGCGGCCATGGGCGGAGCCATCTTGACGATGAACTCCTGAAAACCATACCCGGAATAGACGCCAGCCATATCCGCTGCCGTGAGGAAGACAGCTTTGTGTCCAAGGCGTTCGCAGGCTTGCGCGATCCCGACGGAATTAAGGGCGGGGCCGTAGGCCGCCTCGGGAAAAAATGCAATGAGTTTCTGCTTCCACATGTGATCCAGGGTCCCTGCCACTCACGTCTATCGTGTGGCCGTTAAGTAGAAAGCATTGTTGCCGGTGCGCAGGTCCTTGCCATAAATGAAAGTGAAACCCACAGAAAGAACCCGCAGCTTCACTTGCGCACCTGTGTCCCATAGCCACTTGTTCGAGCCAAGGCTGGCGGGACCCGTAATCTTACCGGAATCGAGGAATGGCGCCAGACGTAATGAGAGGATACCGTTGCTGTACAGGGTTTTGTTGATCTCAGCGTTCGAGAGGAAGTATGTGCGTCCCAAGGGAGCACTTCCCTTTCGACCATCGCGAGTACCGATGTGCGCGCGAAGCCAAAGATCGTTGTCCCGCTCAAGTCCCAGGGAATAAAGTTCATCAAAAGGAAAGCTGCCGGTGATCGTCCCAGCAGAGAGCTTTTCCCGGAATTCGTAATCGTCTTCTTCGAATTGCGGAAACCAGCTATTGTCGATTGCCGCGTCGAACTTGCCGAACAGCGCAGTCGGATCCGACCAGATCCGGGAAACCTGGGAGTTACCCAAGACTGTCGATGTCCATCTTCGTTCCGGTATGCGCAGAAGATCGTATCGAAAATTGGCCGTTGCTTTGATCTGTGCGCCTTCGAGAAGAAGATCCGACGTCAGAGCCGAGCCGGCTAACACATTGCGGTAATCACGATAGGAACCTTCCAACCCGGTTGACCATGTGAGACGACCACTGCTGAAGGACGTGAGATTCGCCCCAGCGGCAATTTTGCGTAAGTTCAATGAGGCAAGTACTGGAGCTGGGCCGCTAAAAGAACGGCGGATATCCCAGTTCTCGTTACGAAGATCCAGATTGAAATTAAAACGGCGCTTGGGATTGCCTCGGAGTGGCCCCGAAATTGATGCAGAAGCTCTTCTTTTTTCTGAGTCCCAGCGAAGTAGTGACGTGAAGTTCACTGCTGCACGGTGAAAATTGAAGTACTCAGGGTACGCAGTCTGGTAGAAGACACCCCGAAATGTTGAGAGAAGCGCCTGCCATTTGTCGGCGCCGAAACCATTACGCTCTTGAGCGTCTAGCGAAATATCGAACGTTTCGTTTTGAGCGGCGGCCAATCGCAAGCGTTCACGCGCAAATACCCCGAACCCTTCCAAGCGAGCCTCGCTCGTGAGGAAATCCGCCAGGGTAAGCCGAACGGCGGGCGAAAATGCCAAAGCACGATCGAGAAGAACAGGATTCGTGTGGAGAGCTTTCGGTATGTCAACAGAAGCCACAAGGGGGCGGTTCACGCGATTCCAATACTTGAGAGCAGCCTCCAGGTTGCCACCAACAAAATAGACGGTCGCAAGAAAATTGTTCACGTATTCATCATGAGGATTCAAACGCGCAGCGCGTCGCAGCCAGGCGGCCGCCGCGGAATATTTTTTCTGCTTAAATTCAACTCCCGCAAGCTCCGTCGGAAAGCGCGGATCGCCTGGAAGCGCATTCCTGCCCTGCAGCAATTGTGATCGTGCTTGTTCGAATTCGGCCAGCTGAGCAAAAGCAACACCCGCATAAAAGTACAGCTCCGGATTTCGCCCAGGATTTTGCGTGGCGAGCGAGGCTACTTCACGCCATTTTTGTTCGGCGAAGAGGGATTTGAGCTTATCGAAATCTGGCGGAGTTCGCGTCTGTGACAGACAGAACACGGGAAGAAGAAGATAGAAGATTAATGCGACGCGGCAGGATATGTTGCGACTGTCGGAGTTTCGAGGGGAACGGCGAGCAGTGTCCAGTTCCCGGTCGCCTGCCATTCGTGTTCGAAATCCTTGAACGATTGCCGGAGTAGCTTGCGTTCCGCGGGATCGTTCTTGAGAACAATACCTGCTCCAGAATCGAAGCCCGCGATAACAACGTAGTGGAGGGCACGGGAGCCCGTACTCGGTTTGAGCGCAACAATCAGCGGCCGACCCTTTGCGATGTGTTGCTGAAGATCGTCCAATCGGCCAGTGAAGACGAAGACGCGGAAGCCGTGCTCCTTGAGGTAATGTTCCATCTCGGATGCAAGGATCCCTTTTGCTTCGGCCGAGTAAAGCGTCTTCTGGATCTCCGACGCGTCCGGAATGACGGGCGCGCCTGATTGTTGACGCTGCCAGTACTGCATCACCATCGCAATGCTGGCAGCGCCACATCCGTTTTTCTCCTGTTTAACAAAAGGAACATCAAGCCACACACCTGGCATTCCCGATGCGTGAACCAACAGGCTGAAGACAAGAATCCCGAAAACGCTCTTTACTGTAGAACAGCGCACGGTGTAGTCCTAGCGGACGGCTACGATAATAAGAACCAGCGCGGCGATGCCGAGCACGATAAGCAGCAGGTCCCGATCACTCAAAGTTCCTGCTGCAAGATTCGCTTGTGCGGTCTGAGCGCGCGCGGCGAGCTGCGCAAGCTCTGCATCGCTTAAGCTGGCGACTCCTTGCCGCACCTGTTCGGGCTGCATGTGAGCCGAACGCATTGCCTTCTCTGCGGGCGCGGATGACAAGAAGTTTGTCACCGCCTCAAGATTTTGCTGCCGGGCTTGCGTGGCAGCCACGGTGGCCTGTTGTAAATCCCTCGGGGAAACCACGTGCGCTTGTGCCATAAGGTTCATGGGCACGCCGAAGACCGTGATCAGCACACAGGCGGTCGACACTCGAATGCACTGCCGCAGCAACGAAAACATGGATTCGTCTCTCCTAGTCAAATTGGCCAGAGTTTTACGAAGTATATCGTGAAGTGGAATCGGGATTAGGTTCCGTAAGTACAAGGGAACCAAGCGTTGCAAGGCACTCCGATCGGAGAATGTTGGCCATGCTCCTCATTGAACCGGCATTCACCTATTAATTTGCCGGGCGGCGTTTGTTTCAAGGAGAAAGATTTCAGACGGCCGCTTTCAATGGCTCGGGATCCGTATCCGTCGCGGATTCAGAGGCAACCGGCACTCTAGCAGTCACTTTCGTGCCTTCACCGGCTGATTCAATCTTCAGATCGCCTTGAAACTGACGTACGCGTTCATGAAGGCCTCGCAATCCGACACCCGCACCACGAGTTTGGATCTCGGACATCCTTTCCGATGAGATGCCTTTGCCGGAATCCTCTACTTCGACGTACACGGCTTCAGCATCGCGAGTGATCTGAATGGAGGCAGTCTTGCTTCCTGAATGACGGTGAATGTTCGTTAAACATTCCTGGACAATGCGGAATATAACAAGTTCCAGGTCGCGCTCCACCCTGCCGAAATCAGGCTGAATCATCAGGTCTATGTCGAGACCGCTGCGGAGCCGCAGACCGTCGATGTACCAACCGAGAGCCGCGGTGATCCCTGCTTCGTCCAGCAAGGGTGGATGCAGCAGATAGGAAGCAGTGCGAATTTCCTGGTTAAGCTGTTGGACCTGCTTTTGAATCAAACCTGCCAATTCGTTCAGTTTTGGAGCCCCGTCATCGGTAGCCTGAACAAACTGTGTCAAGTTCATGGCAAGCACAGATAGCGTCTGGCCTGCGCTGTCGTGCAATTCGCGCGCAATCCGGCGGCGCTCTTCATCCTGAGCTCGGAGGAGTCGGCGGGAAAGATCTCGGAGTTGTTCTGATTGCCGAATGACATCGATGTTTCGTTCTTCCAGTTCGGCAGTCCTCGCGCGTACTTCCCCGTCCAGTGATTCAGAAAGCTTTCGAAATCGTTCTTCGCTTTGACTCAAGATCTCCTCTGAACGTTTACGGTCAGTAACGTCAACGAGCATGTTGATGCCACCCACAATGCGGCCATGCTCATCGCGGAAAGGTGTTGGGTATGGAACAAACCATGCACGCGAGCCGTCGGGTCGCTCGGCAATGAACTCGAGACGTGGGGGTGGCACACCCGTTCGTAAAGTGAGCGCCATTGGACATTCATCACGCGCTACCGGCGTGCCTTCCGCGGAAAACAATCTCGGCGTAATGCACCAGCGATCTCTGATCAGATCAGGCATGCATCCGGCAAACTCTACAGCAGCATGATTGAAGTGGGTGATGTGACCGTCGGCATCGGTTGTGTAAATAGCGGCCGGGAGAGCATCGATCATGTCTCGGAAGTGCTGTTCGCGATATTCCACGTGCTTGCGAGCCGAAACCTGCTCGGAAACATCGACGGCATGGACAAGGATGCCATCTACCTGATGGTTTGGTCCGCGCATCGGCTGATAAACGAAATTGACGTAGCGATCGATCGGCCCACCTTCAGTGTTGTTGGTGAGAGTGACTTTCCTCTCCAATCCTTCGTACGGAACACCGGTTCGAAAAACTTCTTCGAGGATGTCACTGAATCCTTGCGTGGCCAGTTCGGGCAGTGCTTCGTTGAGGGTCTTGCCGATGAAATCTCCGGGATGCTCACGGCCGGTCATCCGCAGATAGCCCTGATTGACGAAGCTGTATCGGAGTTCAGGCCCGGTCATCAGACAAATCGCGGCTGGCGCTTGCATGAGAAGTTCTCGAAAGCGTCCACGCTCCACATCTGCTTCCGCACGCAAGTTCCGCTCATTCGAAGCGGCATCACTCCTCGCTTGCGCCATTGCAAGATGAGTTCCAACGCGCGCCAACAGCTCACGCGCCGAGAACGGCTTGACGAGGTAGTCGTCAGCACCTAATTCCAATCCCTCGACTCTCGATTCCTCACCGGCACGGCCGGACAACATGATGACAGGGACATTTTCCAGAACCGGATCGGAGCGAAGCTCGCGCAAAAGCCCGAAGCCATCAAGCTTCGGCATCATGACATCGGTCAAGATCAAGTCTGGAGGATGCTGGCGCGCAAGTTCCAAAGCAGCAGCGCCGTCGCTGACCTCCTCAACGTCATACGTGCTGGCCAAGAGCTTACGCACGTATTCGCGCATGTCCGAATTGTCGTCCGCCAATAGAATGCGGTTACGCACTGAGGATGTCGATGATGCTTGGAGTACTGATTGATGTTCCGCTTCTTTGTCACTGCCAGGTAGCCAATGGAGAGCTTCTTCTAAATAGGTAGTCGCAGGCGCGCTGATACCGGAAGGCTTTGATGATCCGATGAGATTGAGCGGCAGATGATCTTTACCGACTGGGAACGAAACGGTGAAGGTACTACCCTTTCCGAGTTCGCTCTCCGCTCGAACCGTGCCGCCATGAAGCCACGTCAACTCCTGAACCAGTGCTAAACCGATTCCGCTTCCCTCAAACGTGCGCCCTTTAGCTCCCTCAACTCGATGAAATCTCTCGAACAGGTGCGGAATTTCCTCCGCAGGTATCCCCGTACCTGTATCGCGCACTGTGAACTCAACTAGATCACCAACCTCTCGCAATGAAACGTGAATTTCACCGTCGAAGGTGAACTTAAACGCGTTCGATAACAGGTTTTGGACGATCTTGTCCCACATCATCCGGTCAACGTAGAGCGGACTTTTCAGAGGCGGGCAGTCAACAACCAGCCGTAAACCGGAGCGTTCTATGACAGACTGAAACATGCTTGCCAATTCGGCTGTCAAGCGAGACAAGTCCGTGAGTTCATAGCTGGCCTGCATGCGACCCGCTTCCAGACGCGTGAAATCGAGCAACGTGTTCACGAGTTTCAGAAGCCGTAACGAATTGCGGTGAGCGACGTCCAAGCGATCACGAACATCCGGAGAAAGGCTCGAAACACGGAGCATGTCTTCGATGGGCCCTAGCATCAGCGTCAGGGGAGTCCGAAATTCGTGACTTACATTGCTGAAGAAAACTGTTTTCGCGCGATCGAGTTTGGCGAGTGCATCGGCGCGTTGCTTTTCCTCTTCCACTGCTCGTGCGTTTTGAACCGCGGTTGCGACCTGGTCGGCAACTAGGGAGAAAAACGTCCGATATTCGGGATCCAATTTTCGAGTCGGATTGATGCCTACTACCAGGATTCCAACGGGACGATCTTGGCGTAAAGACGTAACCGGCAGTACGAGCGCCCTGGAAATACGCTGACCCGCAGGTCCAAGCGGGAGTGAGTCGATATCGCGGATCGAAACGACCTGAGACTGGGAGGTGTTGAGAACTTCACGAATCGGCCATGGCTGGTAGGGATAAGTTCCCGGGCCCAAAGGAATCTCCCTTGGGCTGACTCCCACAAGTCCACTTGCGATTTGGCTCGACCCTTCAAGGGTAGCGATGCTCCTGTCGGCACTTAGCAGATAGAGCAGCGCGAAGGGAATGTCGTCCGGATTTTGTGAAATTGTTTGTGCGCAAGTCTGACAAGCAGCGTCGATTGTCCGCTCCATCAGCGCCTTACTAGACAACTCCGAAAGCGTATGGAGGCGGCGTGCATGGAGCAATTTCGCCGTCGTTTCCGCGCTCGGACAAAAAAGACCTGCGACGTTTCCGCGGTCATCGTAGATCGGGCTGTACGAAAAGGAATAATATGTCTCCTCAACGTAATCGCCGCGGCTCATAAACAAACGAACATCGTCGAGGAAAGTCGGTTCACCTTTCTGAAAAACTTTATCCGCGAGTGGACCGCATACATCCCAAATCTCTGCCCACACTTCGCGGGCGGGACGTCCCAGCGCTTGCGGATGCTTTGCCAAGCTCAATACCGAGATGTAGGCATCGTTATAGAGGAACGTCATTTCAGGGCCCCATCCAATCCACATGGGGTGCTGCGAGTTAAGCATCAGATTGACAGCCGTTTTTAGGTTTTGAGGCCAATGTTGGATCGGTCCCAGCGGAGTCTTGCTCCAATCCGCTTGAGCGATCAGTCGGCTGAGGGTTCCTCCGCCAAAAATCCAGCCATTCTGCTTCCGGGCATCGCGGCCCGTTTCTCCGTTAGCTTCGTTCCGGGCCTTCACAACGTTTCCAATTGTCGCAAGCAGGTCTTTGCCGAGATTGCTCTTGGATACAAATCCGTGCGCTCCGACTTCGGCAGCGTGAGCTCGCAAGAGGGTTGGATCGTTCTGACTTACAAGAATGATGTTGGATTCGGGCACTTGTTGGCGAATGATGCGAGTCGCTTCCACACCATCCATGCGAGGCATGGAAATATCCATCAAAATCACGTCTGGACGCAGACCTTTGGCCTTGTCGACAGCTTCCAGACCATCAGCTGCTTCCGCGCAGACCGAGTACTCAGGACGGGAGGACACGATGAAGCGAACTCCGCGTCTCACAGCTTCATGGTCATCCACAATCAGAATCTGCAATGTTTCCATCGGTCAGGCACTTCACCTTACGGGGGGTGAGAGGTACTCGCGGCAGCCGAGTCAGGAAGCCCGCATGTGCTTGAGACAGAATAGGCTGTTCACGATGAACTGCTAAATACAGCAATTCCTGTATGACTCGCGTTGTTAGCACCCCTGGTCGAGGCGATCGGTAGTCAGATCTGAAGAAAGTCAGCAAACCTCTCCCTGAACAAGCAAAGGCTTTGAGGGTAGAGCAAAAAACACTCGCTTCAAATTTCGCATCCTAGCCTTGTTCTCAATTTCACTTCCGAAGGAGCAAGCATGGCGAAGTACACCACACTGGGAACGTACAGCTTCACGGACCAGGGCGATGCTGCCCATGATATCCGCGGCTCTCATGTGTACGGCAAAGATCATGAGAAGCTCGGAAAAATCGATGATGTGATTTATGACGAGAGATCCGGCTCGGTCGCTTACGCGGTTGTTGATACAGGAGGATGGTTATCCAGCAAGAAATTCGTTGTTCCAGCCAGGGAAATACGTCCATCGACGGAGGACCCTGATGAGTATCGTGTCGACCTCACGAAGCAGCAGATCGAGTCTTTCCCGGCATATGACAGTAGGGATGTCGAATCTGATGATCGGTGGAACGATTACGAAAACCGTTACCGGTCGCAGTGGGAAACGGGACCGGTAATGCACCGGAAGGAAACCGATCACAACATAACCCCAACCACACAGCAGATGACCACGGAAACCGGGTCAACCGGTCGCCTGAACTGGGACAGATCCCAAGCTGAGCAGGGCACCGGAGCTGTGCGCGAGACAGAGAGGATCAACGAAAGCGCACGCGACCTTTCGACCCGCATCGTTCCTCCGGGAGCTGACGTAGTCGAGATCGATAACACTGCCACTGGTATCGGCGCACGTTGGTTAAACTTTGAAGCTCGGCTTCGGGACCGTCGTAAACAAGGGCTGGATGCATCCATTGAACGTGCCAAAGAAGAGGACCGTCGAGACGAATCCGAATTCGATCGCAAGCGACGCGCCAGCTAGGTTGGTTGATAGTAAGTGAAACGAAGCCGATATTTTTTACCCTGAAGCAAGTCGAACATGTCGCTTTTAGGCCGTCCCAAAAAGACGGCCTTCTTTTGAGCAGCAACTCGCGATTTCGGCTGCGCTTCATCCCACCTCCACTGCTTGCACGTCATCTTACATTTCGACTTCTATTCGAGGAGCTTCTTGCATATGGCAATGGCAGATACCAAAGTTTATTCAGGGCAGGTGGAGGAAGATCGAGTGACAGGAGCAATCGAACGTCAGACATCACGTCTGCCTTCGAGCTTCTACCTAGCACTCGCCTTGGGATCAATGGCAGCATCGGCGATCTTGAAAACCACAGGCAATGACAAATGGGCATTGTGGGTCGGTCAATGGCCGGCACCATTTCTCCTGATGGGTGTTTACAACAAGATGGTCAAGCAGCACGGTTCCGACGCTTCGTCGTAGATACGGTGCGCCGGTAGTGCAGTCGCGCTGCCGGCGCGAAACCTAAGAATCCTCCACCAGGTTCCCGATATCTAACCTCCTCATTACCTCCAGAAAAATTCGAACAGCATCCCTTCGCTATAATCGCGAACAAACAATCTGAACTTTCCAGATGGCTAATTCTTCGGAGTCTGATCGCAATCGCGGATCATTGGCATACGGTGTTGTCATTTTTCTGAGCGCGTTTCTGCTTTTCGAAATTCAGCTGATCCTCGGGAAATTTTTCTTGCCATGGTTCGGGGGAACGCCGGCCACATGGACAACGTGCATGTGTTTTTTTCAGACCCTATTGCTTGCGGGGTATACCTACGCACACCTCCTGACGAGCACCAGCCCACGTAAGCAGGCCATATTCCATTCTGTTCTCTTGCTTATGTCCCTGTTTAGTCTTTGTGCGACCGCTATCGCTTTCCGAGTTCCTCTACTGCCAGACCTAAGTTGGCGCCCCCAGGGAAGCAGCAGCCCGGCGGGACATCTGGTTGTTTTGCTCTCGGTAGCGGTGGCGCTGCCTTATCTGGTGCTCTCATCCACGGGACCGCTTCTTCAGAGCTGGTTTACGAGAACGAATCCCGGCGAGACGCCGTACCGCCTCTATGCGCTCTCCAATTTCGGCTCACTCTTATCGCTGGTAGCGTATCCATTCTTAATCGAGCCTCATTTGACGCTACGAACTCAGGCTTGGCTCTGGAGTATAGGGTTCTTGGCTTTCGTCATTCTCTGTTCCGGACGAGCTTGGAACCTCAAACAAAGCGGAGGATCAATCAACGCTCCAGGTCTGGAAACACGACTCGATGGAGCTGAAGTACAAGTTCAACGTCCGCCCAGTATTGCCGATCATCTACTTTGGTTAGCGTTGGCATTGTGTGCATCGGTAATGTTTTTGGCGACGACGAATCAGATCTGCCAGGACGTAGCGGTTGTTCCTTTTTTGTGGATTCTTCCACTGAGCTTATATCTCCTGTCGTTCATCATCAGCTTCGATCAGGCGAAATGGTATTCGCGAGCAGTTTTTCATCCGGCATTTGCCCTCTCCCTTTTCTTAATATGCCTGGTTTTGAACGGGTGGGGACTGAAGAGTTTGGCACTGCAAGTCACCGTGTACCTGCTGACGTTGTTCGTGTGTTGCATGGTTTGCCACGGCGAATTGGCGCGGAGCAAACCACCTTCAAAATATCTGACATCTTTTTACTTGATGGTTGCGCTAGGCGGATGTGCAGGCGGGATCTTCGTTGCAGCGATCGCCCCCGTGGTCTTCACTGGATTTTGGGAATATCCGCTGGCGTTGTGGGCGTCTGCATTACTCCTGATCGTTGTGCTGATCAGGGATCGAAGTTCCTGGATTTATTCGGAGCGGATGGGACTGCTCGCAGTAGCCCTTGTCACAGCTATGTTGCCGGGCGTGACGATGCTCGCCACGGACGGCACATCCGGATTAGCAAATCTTTTTCCAGTTATACCGCTCCTGATTGGCGTTTACGTGATGCTGCGCTGGGGTGAACGAGGTCACAGCAATGCACGGCAGCGGGCAGTGCCAATATTTGGCGCAGCTTCCATCGTTGTGCTGGGAGCTTTGCTGATGTTCCTGGTCGCGTCGAAGCAACGTGGTACGACGTGGTCTGCGCGCAACTTCTACGGCGTTCTCACCGTGCGAGAACTTGGTTTAAGCGGCACTGATTCTCACGCATATTCATTGCATCATGGTCGAATCGCGCATGGGTTTCAATACCGAGCTGCCGCCAGACGCGACATTCCGACGGCATATTTCGGAAAAACCAGCGGGGTTGGACGTGCCTTGTTGGGACTTCATCCGGCAGAGGCCCAACAAATCCCCGCCAAGCTCTCCATCGGCGTGGTAGGACTCGGCGCCGGTACCCTGGCAGCGTACGGGCGAGAAGGTGACTACATGCGCTTTTACGAAATCAACCCGCAAGTCATCGGGATCGCCAATGATGACCGTTATTTCACTTTTTTAAAAGATTGTCGTGCGCGATGGGAAGTGATTCCCGGAGATGCACGGATCTCGATGGAACACGAGATTGAGAGCCAGCAACCACAACATTTTGATTTGCTCGCTATCGATGCGTTCAGCGGAGACGCGGTTCCGGTTCACCTTCTGACAGAAGAAGCCTTCGCGATTTATTTGAAGGAGCTCAAACCGGATGGAGTCTTGGCTGTGCACATAACGAATACATACCTTGATCTGACTCGGGCGCTTACTCCGATCGCATCGCGCTACCACTTGAAGTATGCACTTCTGCACACATCGGGCGATAACGTCACGACGATGTTCAGTGATTGGGTGTTGCTGTCGACAAATGCATCGTTTATCGATTCTCTGATTAAGCCAGAGGAGGTTTCATCGAGCAAGGCTGGAGTGCCTCGAAATCCGCCTTGGACCGATGACTACAGCAATCTGCTTGGGGTGCTAAGAAGGTAGGAGCGCTCGATCGACGCTGGTAAGAAAGCAAGAACGATTACCGCCGCGTCATGACAAGCATTCCACCAGCCTTTAAGATAGGAGAAGTCCCGCGGAGGGATGTGTGAGTGGTTGAAACAGGCGGTCTTGAAAACCGCTGTACGGGAAACCGTACCGGGGGTTCGAATCCCTCTCCCTCCGCCACACAGTCTGGATTGCAGAGAATCTCGCCTCCGCAACAAGGGAAATCCTAGAAATTTGCCGCGTTTCTTCGAATTTGCCAACTAAGTCGGACTGAAGAGAATGGACCGTTCTCGACGCGCACGGCTTATTTGGTGCGCTTTTCTCCGAAGGCTGAGGGGCAGTCCAGCTTCGATGTGATTACATCAGCTGGCGAGCCGTGG
Organism: Terriglobales bacterium; assembly: GCA_036265385.1. Classification (GTDB taxonomy): domain Bacteria; phylum Acidobacteriota; class Terriglobia; order Terriglobales; family Acidobacteriaceae; genus DATAPD01. The sequence continues at coordinate 507 of DATAPD010000067.1, read as the reverse complement.
ACCCATCTCGACGGCGAATAGCATCCACGATTTCCTCATGCTCAATCGTCGGAAATTCCCCATAATAACCAATATCGATCGCCGCAAACATGATGCGTTCCATTTGGGAGCGGACCTCTGAGACTGCGCCCGCAACTAATCGATTGTGACCCAAGGCTGCAATCCCGACGTGGAATTCCGTATCCGCTTCGATGAAATGCTCATAGCTCTCTCTGCTTGATGTCTTGTACTTCGTATGGGCTAGTTTACTGAGCTTTTCCAGAAAGGCTGATCCGTCCATCGCCGCGCGGCGAGCTCTGCACAAAAACCCTCGAGCTCCGTCCGGTACTCATACATTTCATTCAGGTCATCTATCGTGTTATGGCTTACGAAATAGCCTTTGTTAGGGACAATACGTAATATGCCCTCTTGCTGCAGGCGCCGCTTTTCTCCGGAAGGCCAATGAGCAATCCAGCTTCGCGGGTCTTCTAAATGCCGATTGATAATTAGAGAAACATGTTTAACAAC
>DATAPD010000066.1:0-2976 GCA_036265385.1 Terriglobales bacterium | reverse complement strand
GAAGATCCAGCGACCGGGTCAGCCGCCGGGTGCGCTGCCGCGTGGATGACTGCGCATGGAGTTGCACAACCTGATGAGCGAGTGTTGATCGAGCAAGGAGTGGAGATGCAACGTCCCAGTCACATCTTCGTGCGCGCGGGGAAGAAGGATAACCGGGTGATTAACGTGCGGGTCGGAGGAAATGTGGTGGAAATTATGCGCGCAGAAGTTTTCTTGTGATGAGGACAACAGTTTTGCACCTGAAAAAACGACGCAGGCACACTCCTGAAGGAATTTCAATAGTCACATCTTCCCATTGGCATCGGTGTCACTTTACAGGACCCGGATCAAGCTTTAGCATTCCTCTCGCTCTGAATTCTTCAGTTTAAAAAATCCCAGAACAGCGGTCGAACATCCCCGGCTTCGGTGAGGTTCTATCGCGCCCCGAGAAACGGATGAAACCGAAAAGAACAATCCTCTGTGTCGATGACAATGAACAATCTCTTTCCATCCGTAAAGTTCTTCTCGAGACTCGGGGCTACCGTGTGATCGCGTGCACTCGCGGCGAGGATGCGCTGGAACGCTTCCACAAGGGTGGGATCGACCTGGTGCTGACGGACCTGATCATGCCGGGATGCGACGGAACGAAGCTCATCGAACAGATCAAGGCAATCTCGCCACAAACGCCCGCCATTCTGCTTTCCGGCAAGGTTCGCATTTACGATCGCGACACCCAGGCCGATGTCTTCCTGCCAAAAGGAATGTATGCTCCGGCAGAGTTGCTGGAAAGCATTCGCCATTTGTTAATCCGCAAACGGGGTCCCAAGCGTACGACAGCGGGGCTTCCGGCGAAACGCCAGGTCGCCTGAGCGCCGGCAACGGGTCTCATTCGCTTCGTGTAATATCGATGTCTGCGATGAGCTCGTTCATTGAAGCGGAAAACCTGCGCAAGACCTATCGCGTAGGCAAGATCGAAGTCCAAGCACTGCGTGGGGTTTCATTCGCCGTAGAGCGCGGCGAGTTCGTCAGCATTGTTGGCCCATCCGGCAGTGGCAAATCAACCCTTTTCTACTTGCTGGGAGGGCTGACCCGCGCTGACTCGGGCCGCATCGTTATTGATGGAGACGATTTCTCACGATTGTCGGACGCCGAGCGAACCTCGATGCGCAAGCGCAAGATTGGCTTTGTGTTTCAGAAATTCAACCTGCTGCCCACGCTGGATGCGCGCTCCAACATTCTGATCGCGGAAGACATCGCCGGCCGAAAAGGCAAGAACGACGCGGCCTATCTGGAGAGAATCACCGACCTGCTGGGACTCACGAAACGGCTGCAGCATCGTCCCTCGGAGTTATCGGGTGGCGAACAGCAGCGAGTGGCGCTTGCGCGGGCGCTTGTCAACAAGCCGGCGATCGTGCTCGCGGACGAGCCAACCGGTAATCTAGACTCGCAAAATTCTAAGATCGTCCTTTCTATGCTTCGCCAGTCCAACCAAGATCTGGGGCAAACGGTGATGATGATCACGCACAATCCGGAAGCTGCCAGTTACGGCGACCGCATCATTCATATGAGGGATGGGCAGATTGTCGCTCCCGAGGAAGACCCGCAGTGGTCAGCGGTGCAGCATTAGCCGGTTTTGCCGCATGCGACGGAAAGGATGGCGCACTCCATGACCAACTCCGAAGATTTTCGCAAACCTATTTTGCCCGGCAAGGGAGCTTCGGATTACGAGCGCTACCTGCGCACGGATGAGCTACTCGTTCTTCAGAAGCGTCCGGAAGAACTTCTGCATAAGGATGAGATGACGTTCCAGGTGGTGCATCAGAGTTCGGAACTTCTGATGAAAGGTGCTGCATTCGAACTGGAGCGGGCGTTGACACATATCGAACAGGGCGATTTGGCGAATGCTGGACGGCTCATTCGTCGGGCTAACATGGAGCTGGATTATCCCGTGCACATGCTGCACGTGCTGGAGACCATTACTCCGTACGACTATCACGTCATTCGCGCTGGACTGGGTCACGGAAGCGGGCTGGATTCACCAGGATTTCTGGCGCTGCTCCATATAGGGCCGCGACTCGGGCAGGCGCTTTACCAACAGTTACATAATGCCGGCTTATCGGTCGACGATCTCTACAGGCGACACGAAGAGTTCTTCGGCTTGCACGATGTCGCGGAGCGTTTGCTGGACTTCGACGAAAAGATGCACTTGTTCCGATTCCACCACCTGAAGCTTGCGCAGAGGATCATCGGAGGCGGTGTGGTGGGCACGATGGGGACGCCCGTCGAGGTTCTGCACCAACGTATGGAGCACCTCTTCTATAAAGAATTGTGGGACGTACGCAATCAGATCACCGCCAAGGCAAATGAGAGGTTGCAAAAAACCGAAGCTCATTAAGTGGCGGTTCCCGTCAGCCGGCTAGATCTGGATTTCACCAAGGCCGATTCGTTCAGGCCATCTTGCTCCCACTTGCGGTCAGCTGTGCCTTGTCCAACATTCAGAGCTGAGGTTGTGAAACCCCGGAGTAGAATCTGGAATCTGTAATCGAGTGACTCTCAGTAATCGATCGGGGCATGGGCGTGCTCATCGACACAAGTAAGTTTCTGTGCCGCGTAGGTCGGGGTATTGCCTCTGCCGCGCGCGTTCTTCTCGTAGCCGCAAGCGTAGTGCTGCCATGTGTGAGCGCCTATTCTCAGCAGGCCCATGTAGATTCCGCTCAGCCTGCGGACCTCTTCAAACCACTACAGATTGGTTCGTTAACAATTAGCGGCGAATTGCGTGGCCGCGGCCAGGGCTGGAACTGGTTCTTAGGGGACACTCGCACACGTTATGCATTTGGCAGCACAGTCCTGAACCTGGGGTTGTCGCAACAACTCGGCAAGATCGGCTGGAAGCTGGAATTCTCGCAGCCTGCGCTCTACAACCTTCCCGGGGATGCGTTCCAGCCGGGCACTGGTCTTCCGCTTGGCCTTGGTCCCATTTATTTTGCGGCGAACAGT
>DATAPD010000065.1:0-28478 GCA_036265385.1 Terriglobales bacterium | reverse complement strand
TCGCGGACAATATTCGAGTAACGGAGCCGGTAGAGCGTGGCGGCGGACCGGTGTACGACATGGGTGTGTACTGCATTAATGCGTCCAGGTATCTGTTTCGCGATGAGCCGACCGAAGTGATGGCCTTCAGCGCGAATAATGGCGAGGGGCGGTTCAGTAATGCAGAGGAGATGACATCGGTGACAATGAGATTCCCGGGCGAAAGGCTTGCAAACTTCACGTGTTCGTTCGGATCTGCTGATGTGAGCCGCTATACGTTGGTAGGAACGAAAGGGATGCTGAGTGCTGAGCCAGCATACGAATACTCGAGCGGGATACGGTATCAAACCATCATTGATGGAAAGATGCGAACACGGAGAATCCCGAAGCGTGATCAATTCGCGGCTGAGCTGATTTATTTCTCCGAGTGTATTCAACAGGACAAAGAACCCGAACCATCGGGAGTTGAGGGATTAGCGGATGTCAGAATCATCGAGGCGGTTTACGAATCCGCGAAATCGGGAAGAGCCGTGCAATTAAGCCCGGTGGACAAGTTGAAGCGCCCCGGCCTGGATCAGGAGATTCACCGATCAGGACACGGAAAGCCGGAGACCATAAAGGCTAAGCCACCATCCGGCGAAGCGGCGTGAAAACTATGATCCCTGATCTACCTTACAGGCAAGTGGCGTTCACGTTGCTCGTTATGCTCGAAGACCGTCCATCCAGATTAGTTAAACAATTCGATAAAGTTTAATTCTAGAGCTTCGGATTGTGAGGGCATCGGTTGGGTGAGCCGAATATTTCGAACGCAATAATCGCAGAGCTCTTGGCCTTAAAAGCGGAGAGTGCAAAAATGCTTCTCCAAAAGGCTCTTCGCCGAGCCTCAAGAAAGGCGTTTCTCTGGCCAGAAGAAGCAACACAGCTCGTCGAGCAAAACAGACCTCTCACGGAACTGGCGGGAGTCGGTCCGTCCCTAAGCAGGATCATTACGGAGTGGATAGAGCGCCCACCATCGCTGCACAATCCTCCAGCTATAAGAAGGTCATTCTTAACACTCCCGCAAGCCAAAGGGATACTTTCGAACGACTCTGCATGGGCGAGGAGTATCCGAGGCGACCTCCAGATGCACACCTTGTGGAGTGACGGTTCTGGATCAATCCTCGAAATGGCAAGATCAGCACAAGCTCGTGGCTACGAATACATTGCTATCACTGACCATTCTAAAGGCTTGAAGATCGCAGGCGGAATTGACGAGCAGCAGTTGCAGCAGCAATCCGATGAGATCGAGAGTGTCAACGCTCTGCTCCGCAGTGAAGGTGGTCGATTTGTTGTGCTCCGATCTGTCGAATTGAATCTCAACCCTCTAGGTGAGGGTGATATGGATCAACAATCTTTGAAGCGTCTCGATCTGGTGCTGGGATGCTTCCATTCCAGCCTGCGCAAAAAAGAGGATCAAACCGATCGTTATGTGGCTGCACTCCAAAATCCAGACATTCAAATCCTTGGTCACCCAAAGGGGCGCATCTACAACTTTCGTGAAGGTCTTGAGGCCGATTGGAAACGAGTTTTTGAAACTGCGGCAGAACTCGACAAGGCTGTTGAGATTGATGGCTACCCAGATCGACAAGACCTGAGTATTGAATTGCTGCAAGTTGCTAAGGCATCTGGATGCAGAATCTCGCTAGGAACTGATTCGCACGATCCGCAGCAGATGCGGTTTATGGACTTCTCTTTGGCAGCAGCAATCAAAGCAGGGATCAACGGAGATCGAATCTTGAATTTCCTTTCTGCAGAAGAATTGCAAAGCTGGGCTGCCGCTTTGCGAGCCACAGCCAAAACAAACCGGTTTAAGGTGAGAAATAGTAACTCAATTGCATCATGACCTTAGAGGAATTTCGCCAATCATTGACCGCCGCCGAACAGCCTGCGTGTCTTAGCTTCGCGCTCGCCGGATTGTGGTGGGACGCGAAGTGCGATTGGACTCGTGCGCACGAATCCGCTCAGCAAGAGGATGGAGTCGACGGATCGTGGGTGCACGCATATCTGCACCGCAACGAAGGCGATCAGGGCAATGCAGCCTATTAGTACAACCGGGCTGGGAAACCGGTTTCCCGGGAGTCGCTCATGGGGAATGGATCAGCATTCTGACGGTATTACTTAGCTGAGAGTCGGCTAGTGAGCAAAATGATCACTGATGCGATATATAGGACGAGTAATGATTGGCTACCAACCGCCAGCGTCCTTCCTGTTTTACCCACACTCTGGTAAAGCGAGTGTCGTGGGGAACTGCCTTGCCTTTATCTTGCCCATTCATTGTTGAGCGGCCAGATTCTACCGCCGTATTTCCATAGACGCGCACTCGAACTTCATCGGTCGTTATAGATTGAAACTTCAAATCACCTGATGTGAAATCTGAAATCACCTGCGGCTTAGTTCGCACAATGCCACTAGGCCCTACGCCGATGAAATCATCGGCATAGATCCGTTCAAGCGCTGCCGCATCTGCGTGGATCTGTGCTTGTATGCGTTCGTTGTCCAATTTCCTGATTACCTGCTCAACCATCTTTTTGTGATCTCTGATCCCGCCCTGCTCTTGGCCGGAGGCGATGGCGGCCAGCAATGAAGCTACGATGGCTATCGCCAATACTGGTTTCATGAAAAACTACTTTAAATGATTGCGCTTAACCGCTGTGGATGCGAAACGGGCATTTTTTTGGAGGGCTCTTCTTTAAACGAGATGGCGAGTTGTTCGCCTTCGCAGGACTCTGGGATGGCTGGAAAGATTCTCAGGGCAATTGGATCAAGACCTGTTCCATACTGACAACGATGCCAAATGCAGTGGCCGGAATTGTCCATGACAGAATGCCGGTCATTCTCCTTGTTCTGTTCGGTGCCACTCTAACTTATTCCGCAAATTGCCAGGACCATCAAGAATCGGCCGCCAAACATGCCACAACGGAAGAGGAACAAGCTCCAAAGACCGTTAGCGAAAGCGTAGCGGGGCCGTTGCGCTTCGTCGAAGCCAGTTTCGTCGGCCTGGCTGAGGCCGTGCCCGAAGACAAATATGGATTTATCCCTACGAATGGAAAGTTCGACGGAGTACGCAGCTTCGGCGAGCAGATAAAGCATGTTGCCTGTGCTCAATTCGCCTTCTTCAATGAATTCGAAGGCAAGGAGCCATCCGCTGACTGCGAAAAGGGCGGACTTGCTTCCACTCGCACGAAAGCGGAGCTGATTAAGTACTTAAAGGACTCGTTCGACTATGGCGATCGCGTGATCGCTACGCTGAATGAAAAGAACGCGATTGATCGCGTCGAGGGTCGGTATGCCGGAACCGACACGAAGCTGGGGATTTCCGTGGTTGCGCTCTGGTACATCACCGATCACTACGGACAGCTTGTCGAATATTTGCGCATGAACGGCGTTGTCCCGCCAATGACGCAGAAGTACGGTCTGAAAGTGCGATGATGTCTGCTCATCGCAACCCGATTGCAGTAAACAGCGGGCTTGACTTGCGGAGTAAGATAAGAGTCGTCCTCTTATATATGGCTTAATCCTGATTCGCCACACCAAGGAGGGAGCCATGCGCTTTCCGGTGGAAGTATCTTCGTCACGTATTTTCTGGCAATCAACTCTTCTGCTGGTTCTAGCATTCTCTTCGCTTCCGCTTATCTCACAAAAAGCTCAGGAGACAACTGCGCCCAAATATAACTTACAAGCGGAGACGAAGATGAAAGGGACCATTGAGGAAATCAAACTCCCACCTAAAGGCAGAGAGAAAGGAATCGTGCACCTCTTGGTGAAGACTGCAGCGGATACTGCCGACATTTACGTGTGTCCGGAATCTTTTCTAGAGACCATGGGCATGAACTTCAACAAAGGCGATGAACTTGGCCTAACTGGCTCCAAAGTCAGACAGGGCGAATTGGACGTTATTCTTGCCCGCGAGATTGTGAAGGGCAGCGACACATTCGTCCTGCGGGATGGCAAAGGCAGTCCAGTCTGGTGATTATTTGTGACCCAGTCTCCGAGGCACAAGGAAGTAAACAGTTGCGTAAATCACTGTGTTTGGGTGGCGCTGGCGTATAACCCCCAAGATTTAGGGCCGTTTCGGCTCTTGCGTGTCTGCGCCGGAGCACGCGATTAATCAATGATTTCAACCCCAGAGACTGCAACAGTTCAATGGATTGGAACGCCGCTCAGAGTAACAAAATGTGTGCTATCCTTGCGATCCTATCTGGAGCTTTGCGGCCCATTGCCATCGGCGATCAGGCTTGAGTGCCTAACCAGAACCTCTCCCACTGTGGTTGATCGATAGACAGCGCAAGTTTGAAAGCGGACTGAAGAAACTCCTGTTTAGACGGAGGGTGCGCCCATGTCCACTCTGCCGATACTTCCGTTTCATGATGTTCATCGCTTTCCCAGCCATTTCCATGTGAAGGGTCGTCTCGTCAAACTGTGGTTTGCGTGGTTCGGACTCAACGTCCTTCTATTCGTCTCGAGTTCACCTACTTCCCTCGCGCAGACTTTCAACTTGGACCCGACGGCATCTGCGTTAATCGCGGAGAGTATTGACGAAAGTCGCCGGGTGATTCTTTTTGGCAACACACGTCCCGAAGTTCAAGCCAAAAGCGATCGAGGGCGGGTCGCAGAAGAATTTCGGATCGAACACATGCTTCTGCAGTTGCGCCGACCCTCAGAGCGGGAGAGTGCACTAGCTCAGTTCGTTGAGGACCTCCAAAATCCCGCTTCATCGAACTATCACCGTTGGATAACTGCGCTGGAGTTCGGCGAACGATTTGGTCCCGCTGAGAAAGACCTCAACACGATCGTCCAATGGCTCGAATCGCATGGTTTTCGAGTAAACATCATTTATCCCAGCGGCATGGTGATTGATTTCTCAGGAACGGCAGCGCAAGTTCGCAGTACTTTCCAGACGGAAATTCACAAGTTCATTATCAAGGGCAAGACGCACATTGCCAACACGGCGGATCCTCAAATACCTGCGGCACTGGCTCCAATTGTTTCCGGCATCGTATCGCTGCATGACTTCAACCCTCATTCGATGCACAGCATCCGCAAACCGAAGACCGACTTCACCTTCCCCAGTGGACTTGGAGGCTCTAACTTTGCAGTCACGCCGGCGGACCTGGCTACGATTTACAACCTTAATCCCCTTTTCAGTGGAGGCTATTCCGGACAGGGACAAACGATCGCACTGATCGAAAACACTGACGTTTTCAGCACTGCAGATTGGTCGACATTCCGTTCCACGCTCGGCCTTTCCAGTTACCAGTCCAGTTTCACAACGGTTCATCCCGCACCCGCCATCGGAAGAAATAACTGCAATGCTCCCGGCGTAGTTGCTCCAAATGATGCTGAAGCGATCTTGGACGCAGAATGGGCAAGTGCGGCCGCACCGAGCGCTGGGATCCAACTTGTTTCCTGCGCTGATACAACCACCACTTTCGGCGGACTCATCGCCCTCCAGAACTTAATCAATTCTCCTGCGCCGCCCGCCATCGTGAGCATAAGTTATGGGGAGTGCGAAACAATGAATGGCGCGGCCAATAATGCCGCCTACAATTCGGTGTATCAACAAGCGGTATCCGAAGGCGTGTCAGTGTTCGTTGCGGCTGGTGATAGCGGCGCTGCAGGTTGCGATAACAGCGCATCGAAGGCGACGCATGGAATCGTCGCCAACGCTTTCGCCTCGACTCCATACAATGTAGCTGTCGGCGGCACAGATTTCAGTGACACTTTCTCCGGGACGAACGGAACGTACTGGAATCAAACCAACACCCCCACCTTTGGCTCGGCGCTTTCGTATATTCCCGAGATTCCGTGGAATAACTCATGCGCTGGATCTCTCGTATCTCAATACTTGGGCCATTCGATAACCTATGGCCCGAATAGCCTATGCAACGACCCGTTCTTAGGATCTTTGCTGCAAACGACCGTCGCAGGCGGCGGTGCCCCTAGCCGCTGCGCTACTGGCTCACCTTCCACCGGCAATATCGTAGGCGGAACATGCCAGGGATGGACGAAGCCCTCTTGGCAGAGTGTTCTAGGCAATCCTGGCGATGGTGTGCGCGACACGCCGGATCTATCTCTGTTCGCTGCGGATGGCCTCTGGGGCCATTTCTATGTTTTCTGCTGGTCTGATGTCGCAAACGGCGGAGCTGCGTGCTCTGGATCTCCTGACAATTGGTCTGGCGCTGGGGGAACATCATTCGCGGCACCAATCCTCGCAGGGATCCATGCACTTGTGAACCAGGCAACCGCTTCTCGTCAGGGTAATCCCAACCCTATCTACTATCAGCTCGCAGCTTCACAATATGGATCGAGCGGAGACAACTCGTGTAATTCGAGCAATGGAAACGCAGCTTCCAATTCCTGCGTGTTCTACGATGTGACGCTGGGCGACATGGATGTGAACTGCACCGGCCCTGATTGCCTCTTGGGTGGCGGAGCGATGGGCGTGCTCTCAACTTCAACCAGTTCATTTGCTCCTGCTTACGGGACTACACCTGGATGGGATTTTGCGACTGGCCTGGGGACGATCAACGCAACGAACTTAGTGAATAGCTGGCCAGGCTCAACGCCAGCGCTGTACTTTACTTTGTCCTCATCACCCGGGAGTTTGACGGTGACGCAAGGGACGAGTGGGGCGAGCACGATTACAGTCACAGCGCAGAACGGATTCAACGGAAGCGTGAGCCTGTCGACATCGGGATTACCCAGCGGGGTGACAGCATCGTTCAGTCCGAATCCCACGACTGGAGCGAGCACGTTGACGCTGACGGCCAGCAGCACAGCCAGCACTGGCACAACGAGTGTGACGATCAGCGGAGTCTCAGGCAATGTGAGAAACAGCACCGCCGTTTCGCTTACCGTAAATCCGATTCCCACACCGGACTTCACGCTTTCGTCATCGCCAGCTAGTTTGACGATCACGCAAGGGACGAGTGGAACCAGCACGATTACAGTCACACCGCAGAATGGATTCAACGGAAGCGTGAGCCTGTCGACATCGGGATTGCCCAGCGGGGTGACAGCATCGTTCAGTCCGAATCCCACAACCGGGGCGAGCACGTTGACGCTGACGGCTAGTGCCGCAGCCATTATAGGTACCGTGCCGGTGACGGTCACGGGTGTTTCGGGAAGTCTGACGCACACGACGTCGATCTCGCTTACCGTCCGCCTGATTCCGACGCTGCCTACGGTGTGGACCGACACGGATATAGGTGCAACGGGCGTAGTGGGAAGTGCCAGCTATGGGGCCAACACGTTCACGGTGAGTGGAGCGGGAGCGCAGATTTATGGGACAAGCGATGCGTTTCACTTCGTGTATCAACCCTTGTCGGGCGACGGCACGATCACAGCGCGAGTCGTGAGTCTGCTGGGTGGATCGAACTATGTGACCGCTGGAGTGATGATGCGGGAGACGTTGAACGCCACTTCGACGAATGCCAAGACGGCAGACTGGCGAGGATTCGGCGGGATTTATTTCGATGTGCGTGCGACGACGGGAGGGAGCACGACGGAGCCCGCTCACGTAAACGTGACGATGCCCTACTGGGTGCGGATGAGCCGGAGCGGGAGCTTGTTCACGAGTTATGTTTCGTTAGATGGCGTGAACTGGCAGCAGTTGGGCAGTCAGACGATCAGCATGGCGCAGAACGTGTTTGTGGGATTGGCGGTGAACAGTGGGAACAACACGGCAGTGGCCACTGCGGTCTTCGACAACGTATCGCTCAACACAGCATCGGCGCCGGCACCGACGATTACCGGTGTTTCAGCTACGAGCGGATCAATCGGTAGTCTGGTAGTGATCACGGGGACGGGCTTTGGGGCGACGCAAGGCGGCAGCCTGGTGATGCTGAATAACGCGCCTATGACGGTGAACACCTGGAGTGCAAACTCAATCAGCGCGACAGTGCCAACGGGTGCCACCTCGGGGTCGCTGGTGGTCTCAGTCGCACCGACGATGAACGACAGCAATCCGATCGCTTTCACGGTGAGCGTGCAAGCGTTACCGACGGGATGGTGGGACCAGGATGTAGGGTTAGTGGGTGTTGCCGGAAACGTGGGTTATTCGAATGGGACATTCACGGTGAATGGAGCGGGAGCGCAGATCTATGGCACAAGCGATGCGTTTCATTTCGTCTATCAACCTTTGTCAGGCGACGGGACGATCACGGCGCGAGTCGTGAGTTTGTTGGGGGGCTCGGGATTTGTAACCGCTGGAGTCATGATTCGCGAGACATTGAATGCCAGTTCCACGAACGCCAAGACGGCAGACTGGCGAAACTATGGTGCGATTTATTTCGATCTTCGGACAACGACGGGCGGGAGCACTACGGAACCGGGGCATGTGACAGCGACTCTGCCTTACTGGGTGAAGCTAACGCGAAGCGGGAATACGTTTAACAGCTACGCTTCACCGGATGGAGCGAATTGGATCCAGGTCGGCTCGGGCACCGTCAACATGGCACCGAACACCTACATCGGGCTGGCTGTGAACAGCGGCAACAACACCGCTCTCTCAACCGCCTCCTTCGATAACGTCTCGGTCAGCTCTCCCTAAGAGATGCAGTTTGACTGCAATCGAACTCATTGGGCAGGCTCAAGACATACTATGTCAAAGACCAGCACAGGGAGTCACCACTCATTCAGTGGAGGAGGAGAGCGAGCGCCAAGAAAAGGTCCGGTCAAAGATAAGTACACAGATCGCCTATGCCGCCTTCTTACTGCGCTTTCGAGGCATGCCTGCGTCCCAATCAGTCGAAGCAATCACTGCTAATTCATTCGCGGCCTGTCCATAGAACAAGACAGCTTCGGGTTCGTCGGTGAAACCATGCAGCACCGGACCCAACGCAGCAGTCGCGGCTTGTACCGCATCCATCGTACCGTGCAATTTAAAGTTGATTGGTTTCTTTCCAGTTCCCTCATAGTCTGTGAGCAATGAGACGCCGGCAACCATGCCGGCATTTACAAATGCAGCAGTTGAAGCCCCGGACTTTCCCTTCGCAGCGCACCAGATTCCAACGCCCAGGAAGTAGCCCGTCACGGCAAGATCAAGCCAGGAATGTACCCGTGGAGAAATGAATTTTGGCATATCCTGGAAAGCGTCCGGGATTGTAGTTTCGTCGACATCCATCCTTTGTAGCCCATCGCGAACAGTACGATTGGCTCGGCTCAATCCGGACTCAATCTTCTGACCGATGTCATTGATGTATTCAGACACTTCCTGCAAGTTGTTGTCAGCTACGTCTTCAAACCGTTGTGTACGTCGTCTTGTTCCCATTGATATCTCCGCGAGTTCATTGTGTTATTGTGACGAGTTCATAGATGAACTTGCTCTCCCTAATGTTTCTTGGGGAACTCTGGATACGTCATGCAAATCGTGGCCATTTGCGTATGGGAAAAGTCCAGAGTTGGCGTTTGTTTACGCTTGAGGTTGGAAAGCCGACCATTTACCTGTGTAAGTAGAGAGGCGGGGCGGTCTGGGCGAGCCGCCGTCTAGATGAGTTCGGCGGATCATGCCCGTGTGATTCGAAGGTCGCGCGATTTGGTACTCCGTCTCATTTCGCGCACACAGAGCCAGCCCATGTGATCCCGGCTGGCTCTTTTCATTCTCTTCAGGCTCTTCCGGTTTTGGTATCGCATGGTGAGATCGATGGCGTGTCTCTAAGTGATCTGACAGCGGCATGATTGTGGCAATTGCGATCGTACTCGGTTTTATGATCTGAGGATTTCGAACGCCAGTGATCCAGCAAATTATTGGGCGAGCATGCGTGCGCATTCGCGAGCCACAGCCCAGTCCTCTTGAGCCTCAATCGCAAGAATGCGCACACGGGAACTTCTAGATGCTAAATCAGCATCAGGGCTCATAGAGGTATTCTTTTCTGGGTCAAGTTGAATGCCGAGAAACTCCAGTTTCGAGCACACCGCTTGACGCACTTCAGGAGAGTTCTCGCCGATTCCTGCCGTGAACACGATGACATCCATCCCACACATTGATGCTGCCATCGCGGCGGTCTCTGTTGCTACACGGTGAACGAAGATATCGAACGCGAGCATGGCGCGTTCCTTGCCATGGGAGGCGGCTTTCAGGATGTCTCGCATATCACTTGAGAGACCGGACACGCCCAGGAGGCCAGATTGGTGGTTCAACAGATCGTCGAGTTCGTTCGGACCGATGTGATCTGTGCGTAGGAGATGAATCAGAATTCCGGGATCGATAGCTCCTCCGCGGGTTCCCATCATCACACCATCTAGCGGCGTGAAACCCATGGATGTATTCACGCTCTTTCCTCCGTGAATGGCCGCTAAAGAGCATCCATTTCCCAGATGGCAACTTACGATATTCAGCGAAGCCACGTCTCGTCCGAGCATGTCTGCCGCACGCATTGCGCAGTATTGATGATTAATGCCGTGAAACCCGTAGCGGCGAATGCCTCTTTTCACCCATTCAAAAGGTCCGGGGTAAACGTACGCGTACTGAGGAAGAGTTTTGTGGAAGCCAGTATCGAAGACTGCGATCTGAGGTTTACCAGGAAAGAGTGTTTCTGCCGTTTGGATCCCTTTGAGTCCTGCGACGTTGTGGAGTGGCGCAATTTCAGCGACGCTCGAGATTGTGGCTTTTACGTCGGCATCAATCAAGGCCGGATCGGTCAGCTTCGGCCCGCCATGTACGATTCGATGACCCAAGACATCAATTCGATCTTTTGAGACCTCGGCGGCTGGACCGCTGCACAGATTGCTGAGCAGGGTTTCCAACGACGAGTGTCGTTGATCAGTCGCAACATCTTTCTCTTCGCGAATCTCCTTTCCTTGAAGATTGCGAATCATTAGCTTTTCTCGAGTACCATGCCAATCCAGCTTACCTTGCCAGAGTGGCTGAACTGGATGATGGGCTGATGTGGACGAAAGCTCGAAAAGTGCAATCTTCTGACTGCTGGAGCCCGCGTTCAGAACTAGCACCCTCATGAGGCGGGCCATTTCCAATTCAGAATTTCTGGCATATCTATTCCATGCTCGCGAATGTACTGCTTGTGTTGTACGAGCTTGTTGCGGATGAACTGTTTGAAGTGGCCGCCGATACGCTGGAGTTTTGGGACTCGGTCTACCACGTCAGCAGCTAAGTGATAGCGATCCAGATCATTCAGAACCGTCATGTCGAACGGTGTGGTTGTTGTTCCTTCCTCTTTATAGCCACGCACGTGGATGTTGTCGTGGTTATGTCGGCGATACGTAAGTCGGTGAATGAGCCATGGATAACCATGGTAGGCAAAGATCACCGGCTTGTCGGTCGTGAAAAGGGAATCGAAATCCGCATCGGACAACCCATGCGGATGCTCGGAAAAGGGTTGGATTGTCATCAGGTCGACTACGTTGACGACGCGAATTTTAAGATCCGGGAAATGTTGTCGCAACAGATCGACGGCGGCCAGCGTCTCCAGGGTTGGAACGTCGCCGGCACAGGCCATCACAACATCGGGCTCAGAGTTCTCATCGTTGCTGGCCCATTCCCAGATGCCAATGCCGTTCGTGCAGTGTTCAATGGCTGATTCCATATCAAGCCATTGAAGCTCTGGTTGTTTCCCAGCAACGATTACATTGACGTAATTTCGACTGCGAAGACAATGATCCGCGACCGAGAGCAGACAATTCGCATCGGGAGGCAAGTAAACGCGGACCACGTCAGCTTTTTTATTGACAACATGGTCGATGAACCCTGGATCCTGATGGGTGAAGCCGTTATGGTCCTGTCGCCAAACGTGGGATGTCAAAAGGTAATTCAAAGACGCAATTGGACGTCTCCATTCAATGTCGCGCGTAACCTTCAGCCACTTGGCATGTTGATTGAACATCGAGTCCACGATATGAATGAATGCCTCGTAGCAGGAAAAAAATCCGTGGCGACCTGTTAGAAGATAACCTTCAAGCCATCCCTGACACGTGTGCTCGCTAAGGATTTCGAGCACTCGACCGTCGGGCGCAAGGTGTTCATCTATGTCAAGGATTGGCTCTAACCACTGCTTATTTGTGGCTTCATAGATCATTTCCAATCTGTTTGAAGCAGTCTCATCCGGACCGAAAACCCGGAAATTCTGGGATGCAAGATTCAGTTTCATGACGTCACGAAGAAAGCCGCCGAGAACTCGGGTGGATTCCGCTTCGGCCACTCCAGGTTTTGGCACTTTGACAGCATAGTTGCGGAAATCGGGCATGATCAGATCCCGCAACAAGCGCCCACCATTAGCATGCGGGTTCGCACTCATTCTGCGATCGGCTTTGGGAGGCAAATCCACAAGCTCCGGAATCAGAGTTCCATCTCTGTCAAACAACTCCTCTGGGCGATAACTGCGCATCCAGTCTTCCAAAATCTTGAGGTGTTCGGGTTTCTGCTGCAGGTCAGCGACGGGTACCTGATGAGCGCGCCATGTGCCTTCCACGGGTTTTCCGTCCACAAACTTCGGCCCAGTCCAGCCCTTCGGCGAACGCAAGACGATCATGGGCCATTCCGGTAGCCTTAGTTTCTTGCCTTTGCGTGCCTCTTCTTGGATCGAGCGAATCTCTTCGATAACACGATCTAGTGTCGCTGCCATCCATTGGTGCATCGGTTCGGGATCGTGTCCGGAAACGAAGTAGGGTCGCCAGCCGTATCCCGAAAACAACTTCGTCAGTTCATCATCGGACATGCGCCCGAGAATCGTCGGATTCGCTATTTTGTAGCCATTCAAATGCAGGATCGGTAAAACCACGCCGTCGCGCCGAGGATTGATGAACTTGTTAATGTGCCATCCTGTTGCAAGAGGACCGGTTTCGGCCTCTCCGTCGCCGACTACACAGCAAACCAGGAGATCGGGATTGTCGAACGCTGCCCCACAGGCGTGGCTCAGCGAATAGCCGAGCTCACCACCTTCGTGAATCGATCCAGGGGTTTCTGGAGCATCATGGCTTGGAATTCCGCCGGGGAAGGAGAACTGCTTAAACAGCCGACACATACCTGCTTCGTTGCGCTGGATGTTCGGGTAGAGCTCGGTATAAGTTCCTTCGAGATATGCATTCGCCA
Organism: Terriglobales bacterium; assembly: GCA_036265385.1. Lineage (GTDB taxonomy): Bacteria > Acidobacteriota > Terriglobia > Terriglobales > Acidobacteriaceae > DATAPD01. The sequence goes on along the minus strand of DATAPD010000065.1, from coordinate 15,415 downwards.
CCATCCCAGGGCCGCCGTGGCCAGGACCGCAAATGTAAATGGCATTGAGATCATTCTTTTTGATGATGCGATTGAAATGCACGTAGAGGAAATTCAGCCCCGGCGTTGTTCCGAAATGCCCGAGCAGTCGCGGCTTTACGTGCTCCAACTTCAAGGGTTCGCGCAGAAGGGGATTAGCGTAGAGGTAAATCTGACCGACAGACAGATAATTCGCGGCACGCCAGTAGGCGTCCATTTTCGAGAGCTCGGCTTGGGTTAGAGGAGCATGCGAAATTTCAGAGATCGTGTTGGCCGCGCTCATAGGAAGCACCTCGTTTTCTTAAGATGTCGCATTCAAAAAACTGTTGTCTGAGTGATACTGAAACTGCCAGGTTGTACCATCATATTGCGGGCCGGCTCGTGTCGGGTCCTCGTTTTAAGCTGAAGTGTTAATTTCTCAAAAATTTCTTACAAACGATTACGGTATGGTCTCTGTGTTGAACACGGCGAAACAGGAGAACGCAGGAAACACGGGCACTGGAATCTTCGATGACAGTAGTTATTCCATGTTGTTCACTCCGACATCTATTCTCTTTGCTTAACGGCGGAGTACCGCTTTGAAGTGGTCGAAAGCTAAATCGATTGCAGGCCTCGTCTTCTTATTCACTTGCACAGGGTACTGTGAGCGCCGCACAGTCCTTGTTCTTGACGGCACTTGGGAAATCACTGATTCGAAAGACGCAGATCCGGTACCCGTTCGTTTCGATCACAAAGTCAGCGTTCCAGGTCTTGTGCATTCATCAATTCCGGCCTTCGCGGATGTTGATCTCTTCGATAGTCGGCAGGTGATTCAGAATCGTGTCAGTCAAGGGAAATTGCCTTCAACGGCGCTGGTTCAAAACGCGGGAGTTCCTCATCAAGATCGCAACTGGTTTTGGTACCACCGAACATTCAAGACCAGTGAAAGGCGTAGCTTTGCGATACTTCGTATTAACAAAGCACAGTTCGGGGCGGCCATCTGGCTCAACGGACAAAAAATCGGAGAACACTTCCCATGTTTTTCAGCAGCAATCCTGGATGTTACGAAGGCAATCCATTGGGGAGGGAAGAACGATCTAGTCATTCGTGTAGGCGCCCATCCCGGGGTGTTGCCGCCGAACATTTCGGCAGGTACTGATTTTGAGAAGAATCGTTGGACGCCAGGAATCTACGACAGCGTTTCGCTCCAACTGAGTGATGCTCCCATAATAGAAACAGTTCAGGTAGCGCCTCGCCTTGCGGATAGCAGCATCGTCGTACAAACGGAGTTGCGGAACCCGCGAAGCACGACAGCTGTATTTCGTTTAAATCAGACAGTTCGTCGTTGGAAAGCCACAGCTGTGGCCGCCAAGGCGCCTGTGTTGCGCATGAGGTTGGCTCCAGGAGAACGAAAGCTCGTTACTCAAACCATTCACATCCCAAATCCGAAACTCTGGTCGCCGGAAGCCCCCAATCTTTACGCACTCGATACAGATGGCGGTGGCGACAGCGCAGAAACGCGATTTGGAATGCGCGAATTTCGATTTGATACCGCCACAAAACGAGCTTACCTAAATGGCCACGTTTACTTCTTGAGAGGCTCAAACATCACGCTCCACCGCTTTTTCGAAGATCCTCATTCTGGCAGCTTGCCGTGGAATGATGAATGGGTGCGCAAACTTCTGGTCACGATTCCTAAACAAATGCATTGGAACGCATTTCGATTCTGCATTGGACCAGTGCCCGATCGTTGGCTTGAAATCGCTGATGAAGCCGGATTACTGATTCAAAACGAATACTTTGTCTGGACTGGTCACGATTGGCACGGAGCTGAAAACCAGATTCACTTCGATACCGAGGAACTGAAGCGAGAGTATTCGGAATGGATGCGCGACAACTGGAACCATCCGAGCGTTGTGATTTGGGATGCCAACAACGAGACATGGGACTCGACCTTTGGTGACGAGATCATTCCGGCAGTTCGCAAGCTCGATTTATCGGGCAGGCCATGGGAGAACAGCTATAACCCTCCTGCGGGTACTGATGATCCAGTGGAAGATCATCCCTACGAATTTCAATCCATGGCCAGCGGCGGCCCCGCATTCGATTTGGAGACTCTCGAGAGTCCTGGTGGTCTTACACCTGGCGCACTCACTGGTCATGCACTCATTTTGAATGAATATGGATGGCTCTGGGTGAACCGCGATGGAAAGGTCACGGAATTAACCAAAAAACTTTACCCGAGATTGCTTGGAGAAAGCGCCACTGCTAAGGACCGATTAGGGCTGAACGCATACTTACTCGCTGGGCTGACTGAGTACTGGAGAGCGTATCGGCAATATGCTGGCGTCCTTCATTTCGTATATCTGACAAGCAGCGACCCTGAGGGTTACACGTCGGACCATTTCATCGACGTTGAAAAGCTGCAACTGCATCCTGAATTCGCCGACTACATGAGTAATGCCTTTGCGCCGCTTGGTGTTTACTTAAGTTTTTGGCAGCCGGAATTGCGTGCTGGGAGTACGGCCACAATTGCGGTGATGATGATCAATGACGAACCGCGACCGACCGCGGGAGACCTTATGATTTCGCTAGAAGATACAAGAGGTGAGGAAATCGGACGAAAGAGCTTAAAGTTTTCACTCGCCGGACTTGGGCAGCAGACGTACTACGTTAATTACGAAGTACCGACGGCTACTGGATCATTTCTGCTTAAAGCCACTGCGAAAGAGCTGGGCGAAAAGAGTGGAACTCAGACAGTGAGCCGACGAAGACTTCAGGTTGTAAAACCCTAAACCGGCTGAGTGTGGGTCTATGGATCTCGACCAGTGCCAGCCGATTATCAAATTGATGTACACTCACGTAAAAAAATCGAGGACAGCGAGATTTTTAGCAACGACAAAACGATATGCACTCGTCCTGGCGATCGATCGCTTGGGATGGAAAATCAGATAACCCGTCGTGATTTTCTCGGCTCAACGTTACTGGCGTCGGGATCTTTGCTTTTATCCGGCGTTTCACCCTCCGAATTGCTGGCGCAGCCGGACAACTTCACTGGCTACGGTGGCGTAGGGGAATACAGCAATTCTAACGGCAATACCTGGGCCGTTCTCAATTCAGGACACGCCATTCGGGATTCTCTCTATGATCCGCTTCCAAAGGAGGCGATCGATATCGGCGAAACATACGATTGCGTCATCATCGGAGGTGGCATCAGCGGGTTGGCAGCCGCTTTGTTTTTCCAACGTAATGCTGGTCCAGGAAAAACATGTCTGATTCTCGAGAATCATCCGATTTTTGGGGGTGAGGCAAAACAGAATGAATTCATTGTTGATGGCAAGCGGCTCATCACCCACCAAGGTTCCGCGATTTATCAGATTCAGTATCCCCACAGCTTTCTAGCTCGCTTCTACAATTCCATCGGACTTAAAACTCCTAATCTCAAGTACCAGCGATGGGGCGGCTCCGATCCTGAGTTTCCACTTTCTAAAACTCCCTATGAAGCGATCGGATTACAGAACGGGCATTATGGCTTCTGGTTTGGTGCGAAATTCGGACAGAAAGGCGGGCTGTGGCTGGTCGATCCAGTTGGAAAGAACTTAGATGGCTCTCCATTGTCCAGCGCAACTCGAACGGAATGGTTGCGCTGGTTACAGGGCAAACCGATTGAAAAAACGAAATTCGAACGCCCGAAGGTCGATGGCGACGCAACCTCGCTTTATCTCGACTCAATCTCGCTGGAACAGCATTACATCGAGCGATTCGGACTCAGTCGCGATACCATCCGCACTTTTCTTTCTCCAGTCGAAGGAGGAGGTGCGGGTCTTGGCCCTGACGCGCTGTCCGCATATTCGGACTATGCATTCGAGATGTTGCATCCATTGCCAGCTGAAGAGGGTGGTTCGGATCAGATGTTCCCTGGCGGCAACGCGACCATTGCGCGCCTTATGCTGAAGAGCCTTATTCCAGCGGCGATCGATGGCTCGGGCAGTGTAGAAGATGTTTGCCGGAACCAGACGAAGTTCGAAAGGCTTGATCGCGAGGGCGAACCAGCACGAATTCGCCTCTTGGCCACTGCGATACATGTTGCACATGATGGCGAAGTAAGCAAGGCTAAAACTGCCACCGTGGCATATCTGGCATCCGGGAAAGTGTACAAACTCAAGGCGCGGTCGGTGGTCGTCGCGGGTGGGTGCTGGACCGCAAAACACATCATCAAAGATCTCCCTGACACTCACCGTCAAGCTTATGCGCAGTTCTATCGCTCGCCCTGCATGATGGCCAACGTCGCAGTTAAGAACTGGCGTTTTCTATACAAGATGGGATTGACAGGGTGTCGATGGTTTGAAGGCATTGGAAATTACATCGAGGTCTGCAAGCTAGCATTGACTGGCATTGAAGAGCCGACGATTGGACCGGATTCGCCCCTTGTACTCAGTCTAAAAGTTCTGTACTCGTATCCGGGACTGTCTACAGAAGAACAGGGACATCGCGGTCGCCGCGAGATGATCGGCACGTCGTTCAGAGAATATGAGAGACAAATCCGAGAGCAGTTCGATGCGATGTTCGCGGGCGCAGGGTTCGACGCTCAGCGGGACATTGCGGGCATTGTTCTCAATCGCTGGGGGCACGCATACCTAAATCCACAGCCTGGATTTTTCTTCGGCCGCAATGGCCAGCCTGCGCCACGCGAAATTTTGCGCCGCGCGCCATTCGGGCGGATTGCCTTTGCCAACACGGACCTTGCAGGCGCAATGGATCATCGTTATTCAATTCTTGAAGCAAAGCGAGCTGTGGAGCAGTTGTTGGATCAAGTCTTGAACGGCTAACGTTGTGCACCTTTTTCCTCGAGAAACGTTCCCTCCCGTAGCTCGTTGAAGGCCTGTCTGAGTTGTTCTTGCGTGTTCATCACAATGGGGCCATACCAAGCCACCGGCTCTTCGAGAGGTTTACCGGAAACGAGCAGGAAGCGGATTCCGTCCTCCCCAGCTTGCACGGTTACTTCATCGCCGCGATCAAACAACACGAGGGATCGATTATCGGCTTCGATGGGCGGGGCGGTGTCGAGCCACTTAACTGTTTCAGTGGGGACCGCGAGCGGCGCTGAAGCGTTGCAAAATTTTCCAGCGCCACCAAACACGTATGCAAAAGCATGACGAGTGGTCTCAACAGGCAGGCTTTTTCGTTTACCGCCAGCGATCGAGATATCAAGATAGATCGGGTCCGCTGCAACGCCATCGACCGGACCGTGCTTGCCCCAGAAGGTACCCGACACGACCCGAACATGGGTGCCATCGTCGTCAGTGATCTCAGGGATGTCTGGGGATTTAACTTCCTGATAGCGGGGGCTAGTCATCTTGAGGCTCGACGGTAGATTCCCCCATAGCTGGAAGCCGTGCATGCGTCCTGCCTGATCACCTTTCGGCATCTCTTGATGGATGATGCCGCTGCCAGCGGTCATCCACTGCACATCTCCCGCGCCGATTGCGCCCCGATTACCAATGCTGTCACCATGTTCGACAGTACCCGCGAGAACGTAAGTGATCGTCTCGATCCCGCGGTGCGGGTGCCAGGGAAATCCAGCGAGGTAATCCTCTGGAACATCATTTCGAAAATCATCGAGGAGGAGAAAGGGATCGAAGTCTTTCGTGTTTCCAAAACCAAATGCACGGCGTAAATGCACGCCTGCACCTTCCAAGGTGGGTTTGGAGGTGATAAGACGCTTCACTGGTCGGATCGACATGATCGGTTCCGCAACTTGAGGTTCAGATTATAGGTTAAGCAATCTTCTGATTTTGAGTTGCTTGTAGAGCTTCCATATCAGCCTCCGCCTGGAGACTTTGCAGATCGCGCGAGATCGTTACTACAGCAAGAGTTCGCCCATCGCGCTTAAAAGTGGCGGCACAATCCCGTGCGTTGAGGTCACCGTCGATTTCGATCCTATCCCACTTCTCGGCGTGACCCACATAGTTGATGGCTACGTCGTAGTGCTGGCTCCAGAAGAATGGCACTGCGTCAAATTTTTCACGGCGCCCTAAAATGTTTCTGGCTGCTACTTGGCCCTGACGTTCTGCTACGACCCAATGCTCGACGCGAATGCGTTCGCCACTGTGCGGATCAGGCCAGCGGGCAATATCTCCAGCAGCAAAGATTCCCGGGGCACTGGTTTCGAGATACTCGTTTACGGCGATGCCACGGTCCCCCGCAAGCCCTGCTTGTTCGGCCAGGGCAATTGTCGGACGGACGCCAACACCCAAAACCAAAAAGTCGGCTTCCAATCTTTGTCCACCACTCAAGATAACTTTACGGCCATCCATGCGTTTGACGGTTTGACCAAGATGGAATGTGACGCCGTGATCCTCGTGAAGCTTACGGATGAAGCGACCGATCTCGGGTCCCATAATTTTCTCGAGCGGCTGGTTTTCGGGAGCCACCACATCTATGGTGATCCCACGCGCCCGCAGCGAAGCAGCAACTTCCAAACCGATAAAGCTGGCTCCGACAACGACAACACGTTTCGCGGAGACCGCCCTTGCAATGATGGCCTTGCTGTCTGCGAAGGTGCGGAGATATTGAACCTGTGAATCGGTTGCGCCTTCGATTGGGAGGTGGATCGGTTCGGCTCCAGTCGCCAAAAGGAGTGCGTCAAACTGGATCTGTTTGCCATTCTCGAGCACCACGATCTTTCTTTTCGTATCGAGGGAGGAGATGCGCGAACTTAGGAGGAGTTCGATCTTGCGATCGCGATAGAAGTCGGAGGACCGCAGAGGAACCCAATCCTCTTGAGCCGTTCCGGCAAGGTAGTCTTTCGAGAGGTTGGGACGGTCAACGGGAGGAGCGTCGTCAGCACTGATGATCGTGAGGGGACCTTCATAACCTTCTCTGCGCAACATGTCGGCCGCTGCGAGACCAGCTGCGCCACCACCTGCAATGACCACGGAACTTGGGGCATTCACTACTTTCTTGGGAGCCGAGGGTTTAAGTTTTTCACGCACGAAAATCTTGTCGCCGTGTTTTTCAACCTTCCAACAAGAGATTGGATCCAACGCCGGCGCACGAAGTGCTTCACCGGTACGCAAGTCAAAGCACGCATGATGCCAGGGACAACGCACAGTGTCTTCTATCAGTAATCCTTCGGCGAGTGGTCCACCATAGTGCGTACAATGGGCGCTTACTGCGAAGAAATCGGTCCCTCGTCGCACAACAACTACATCTTCTCCGTCTACCACACCCAAGAGTTTTCCATCCTCCGGAAGGCTGAGAGAAGAGACGCCACTTTTCAAGTCAGGTTTTTCAACGTCGTTCATAAATGAATGCCCCATTCACTGGTTCAATTTGAGTATCCATAAGACTAGTGTTTCTTGTTGCGGGCCTGAGCCGTTCGGGCGTGGGAAAGTGCATGTTTCAATTCAGCAGAGAGATCTGACTCTCCCGTGGCGATGTGAACGGGAAGATCTAAACCTGCCTCGCGTCCTAAGTATTGACTCAATTCGTCTGCTGACGCGGTTACGAACCGACCTTCGCGTGTGACAGGCATGCCAGACTTGGCCCAACGTTTCGCCACTGCGACCGGTTGTCCTAGGAAATTAGCTATCTCAGTCCAGCTTTTTAGGCGAGCTGGCGAGGTGACGTTGTTTTCATCACTCCGCCGTCTTTCACTTGGCTTTCTCACGCTCTTGAATTTTATCGAATGGGCAGGAAGTCCGCTGTTTAAGGGCTGAAAGAAACGATGATCTCTAAGGTCAATCCTGTAGATCGAACTGCTCTGAGATTAGGAGGATGGCATTTGCAGATAACCGTTGAGTATTGTGCAAACGCATTTCCTGGCTGCGACCCAATAGGCAATCTCACGGTAATCTCTTACATCAAAAACTGCGAGATCAGCATCCTTACCTGGCTCAATAGATCCTTTGCGATCTGCAACGCGAAGGCTGTAAGCGCCGTTGATTGTGGCGGCGGCAATCGCCTCCGCTGGAGACATTTTCATGTGCGTGCAAGCGAGAGAGAGGGCGAACGGCATACTCAAGGTTGGGGATGTGCCCGGGTTGTAATCGGTGGCGAGAGCAACAGCAACTCCCGCATCGATCAACTTGCGTGCAGGTGGGTAGGTTTTCAAGCCTAAAAAGTAATTTGCGCCTGGAACGAAGGTGGCGACAGTGTTGCTCTTCGCAAGATGCCCGATATCGTCGTCGTTTACATAATCCATGTGATCCAGCGAGGCAGGGTTGTACTCGAGGAAAGGAGTCAGCCTGGTTTCGCTGAGTTGGCCCATGTGAGCTCGAACGTCAAGGCCATGTGCCTGGGCCACGGCGAAAATTTTCTTGGATTCCCCAGAAGTGAACGCGCCGTTGTCACAAAAGACATCAACAAACCGCGCAAGATTCTTTTGAGCGGCCTGGGGAATCATCTGATCGCAAATCTTCTCGATATAGTCCTCGCGGCGATCCTTGTAGTCGCTTGGGACAACATGCGCACCTAAAAGAGTTGAGATGACTGTCCCGGGCCACTGCGCGGCCGCTGTTTTGATCGATTCTAAGGATTTAAGTTCAGACTCGACGCTAAGGCCATAACCGGATTTGGCTTCGACGGTAGTCGTACCGTACTCAGCCATTTCGAGAAGTGCGTCCAGCACTTTTTGTGTGAGCGCGGATTTGGAGGCTCTTCGAACACCGTCGATGCTGGATCGGATACCACCTCCCGCTGCTGCAATCTCTTCGTATGTCGAGCCCGCGATGCGCTGCTCGAAATCCACCAGTCGCGGGTTCACGAATACGGGGTGCGTATGGGAGTCGACAAAGCCAGGCAGAACGACTTGTCCGCCGCAATCGATCTCAGTGATTTTCTTGCGATTCTTCTTGAGCCATGGATCATGAAGAGCATCCTTGGAGGAGCCCACAAAAACAATTTTTCCGCCGACTATTAGAACTGCGGCGTCCTCAAGCAATCCGAGATCGGACAAGGAATCGCCGCGACGAGGGCCGCGAGTCTTCGAGCGCAGCGTTACCAGTTGGCCGATGTTAATGAGAAGTAAAGGCGATGCTTCGGGCATTCGACTTACTTTTCTAGCGGGATTTTTACGCTTCGCTCATTCGCAAATTGCTTTGCTTCGTCATACCCAGAATCAACGTGCCGTATAACGCCCATGCCGGGATCTGTTGTCAAGACACGCTCAATGCGCTTTGCCATCATGTCGCTGCCGTCGGCGACCGTGACTTGTCCAGCGTGCAAAGAATAGCCGATACCGACACCGCCGCCATTATGAACTGAGACCCAAGAAGCGCCGGCGGCAGTGTTGATAAGAGCATTCAAGATGGGCCAGTCTGCAACGGCATCACTGCCATCTTTCATGCTTTCCGTTTCGCGGAAGGGTGAAGCGACAGAACCACAGTCGAGATGATCGCGGCCAATGACGATCGGAGCTTGGATCTTTCCGCTTTTTACCAACTCGTTGATTGCAAGACCAAATTGGGCCCGCTCTCCATATCCAAGCCAGCAAATACGAGCAGGGAGACCTTGAAACTTGATGCGTTTGCGCGCTAAGTCGATCCAGCGGCGCAAATTGCGATTCTCAGGAAAAAGTTCAAGAATGAGGTCATCCGTCACAGCTATATCTGACGGCTCGCCCGACAAAGCTACCCATCGAAAAGGCCCACGTCCTTCACAAAATAGAGGCCGAATGTACGCCGGCACAAAGCCGGGGAAGTCATACGCGTTTTTAACGCCGCGCTGGAAGGCGAAGGTTCGTATGTTATTGCCGTAATCGAAAGTCACGGAACCCATTTTTTGCAGGCGCAGCATACCCTCGACATGGCGAGCCATAGCATCCAGTGATTTCTCCTGATATGCGTGTGGATCACTTTTCCGCAGTGCGAGCGCATGGTCGAAAGACATTCCATTTGGCACATAACCGTTTAGTGGGTCGTGAGCAGAAGTCTGGTCAGTTAGGATGTCCGGTACGACTCCACGTTCTGCGAGCTCGGGAATGATGTCAGCGCAGTTCCCAACGAGTCCAACAGAAACGTTCTCTTTCTTCCGGACAGCGTTTTTTAAGATTCGAAGCGCCTCGTCGAGCGTCGTCACCATGAAATCGCAATAGCCGGTCTTGAGACGTTTCTTAATTCGCTCCGGATCAACATCAATCCCGAGAAATGCAGCGCCATTCATCGTTGCAGCGAGTGGTTGAGCTCCACCCATTCCACCCATCCCGCCTGAAACAATTAATTTGCCTGAGAGATCTCCCCCAAAGTGCTTTTCACCCGCAGCTGCGAATGTTTCAAATGTTCCTTGCACGATGCCCTGCGACCCGATGTAGATCCAAGAACCCGCTGTCATTTGGCCATACATCATCAAACCGGCGCGTTCGAGCTCGTTGAACTTCTCCCAGTTCGACCAGTGGCCAACAAGGTTCGAGTTAGCAATCAGCACCCTTGGGGCATATTCGTGAGTTTTGAAAACGCCTACGGGCTTGCCGGACTGAACGAGCATGGTTTCATCACCATCGAGAGACTTAAGTGTTTGAACGATGGCGTGGTAGCACTCCCAATTTCGCGCGGCTTTGCCAGTACCGCCATAAACGACGAGATCCTGCGGCCTTTCAGCTACTTCTTCGTCGAGATTGTTCATCAGCATGCGCATGGCAGCCTCTTGCTGCCATCCTTTGCATGACAAAGAGGAACCACGCGGAGCGCGAATTCGAGTCGCGGGTACAGCTTCTGTGTCAACGGGCATGCATTTATGGTAGTGCCTCAACTAGCGCTGGAGCAAACCGAAGGCTGAGGTCGCGAATTTGAATGGGACGCAAGAAACGCTGAGACGTGGAGATTTACAGGAAAGGGGGAAATGACAAAAAACCCTGTCCGGCAGGTGCGTCGTTCATGCCAGAGGCATGGTGCGATCCCCGGTGCAGAGTCGCCGAATGTGAGGCTGCAACTTTAATTGAAAATCCGAAACAAAAACCTTGCTCCTTCTATGCTACCCGCGCAACGTTTGCGGCTTGTGGCCCTTTCTGTCCTTGAGAAATCTCGAACTCCACCTGATCGCCCTCCTGCAGGCTCTTGTAGCCTTCTGCAGTGATTGCGCTGTAGTGGACGAACACGTCAGGTCCATTCTCTCGTCCAATGAACCCATAGCCCTTTGCGTTATTGAACCACTTAACCGTACCTTTCAGACGTTCCACAGTTCCCCCTCTTGCTTTCAGCTACAAATGGGCGCACGCATACGTAGCCCATGGGGAATTCTGAGGGGAAATGGGGGGACACTGTCTGTGACGTAGATCACATTGTCAGAACGAGGCTCATTTGGGGAGGCCAGATCTGCTCGCGGTTAGCCACAAAATTCCCGAAATGGTCTTTCCATCTTGGATTTTGCCCTTCAATAAGTTGCCGACCAGTTGGGAAAGAGGAAACAGTCTCACGGTGATATGTTCGTCCTCTTCCGGCTGAGCGATACCTTTTTTCAGTCCGGTAGCCATATAGATTGACATGGTTTCGCCGAGAAATCCGGGACTCGCGTAAAAGTTCAAAACGCGCTTCCACTTCGACGCCTGATAACCAGTCTCCTCAATCAATTCACGTTTGGCCGCAGCCAACTCGTGCTCCCCTTCGTCAATCCGCCCAGCGGGCAGTTCCCAAAGATAGTCATTCGCGGCGTGGCGATATTGACGAACCAGAAGCACGTGCGGCTCTCGGCCGGAATCATCGACCGGCATCACAACAACGGAACCACTGTGGTGGATGACGTCCCGCCGAGCCCGCACCCCGCCTGGTTCTAGGACATAATCGGTGGTAACCGAGAACACAGGACCGCGATATGCAATTTTCGAGGATAAAACACGTGCTTTCTTTTTTTTCCGAGAAACCTTAGGCATGAGCACAATATTAATAGCGGAGGCGTACTTCAGGCATTGACTTAAACTGGTATTCTTCGACGCGATGAAGCGCAAACCTGATGTGGCGATAGTCGGTCCTGGCCGGCTGGGGGCAGTGATTGCCCGGGAACTTAAGGACGCTGGATATGTTGTCGCTGAGATTGTGTGTCGTTCAAGAACCCAGTCGATACGCCAAGCTCGATCTCTGGCGAGACGAGTACGGGCAAGAGCAATTGAAATTGGGTCAAACTTGAGCGCCCACGTTGTTTGGATTTGTGTTCCGGATTCCGAGATCGCCAGAGTAGCTCAACTTCTATCGCAAGATGGAGAGTGGAAGGGAAGAGTGGTTTTTCACTCGAGTGGGGCTTTACCGGCTAGCGAACTCAAGTCTTTGCGAACACTCGGGGCATCGGTGGCAGCGGTCCATCCCTTGATGACGTTTGTTTCCGGTTCTGCGACTAAGTTGAAAGATGTATCTTTTGCGCTCGAAGGAGATCGCCGGGCCGTCCGGATTGCCCAGACGATGGTACATGACATTGGCGGTCGAGGCGTTCTCATCGAAGCGAAAGCAAAGGCGGCCTACCACACCTGGGGCGCATTCGCATCACCTTTATTAATTGCGCTGGTCGCAACCGCGGAACAGGTTGCTTCACAAGCGGGCGTCTCCACTGCGGCAGCACGTCGAAGGATGCGTCCGATTTTGGTACAAACCCTACGGAATTACATTCAGGTTGGTCCTCAAAAAGCGTTTACTGGCCCGCTCGTTCGCGGAGATGTTGAAACAATCCGCAAGCACCTATCGGCACTGAAGAGCCTTCCCGAAGCGCTGGCGGTTTACAAAGCTCTCGCAAAAAGCTCACTGAAGCACTTGCCGGTCGGAAACCGTCAAGACGTGGCGGATGCATTAGGCGTTCGTTGGAAATAGTCAACTCCGGTGCGTCTAAGCCGCAAGATAATCAAGGCAAGCAATATGAACGGCACAGACGCCGCCGTGCGTATCGGCAACAAACCGTAAAACGGAGTATGCAGATCAAGCCGACTGACGGAACCGAAAAGAACTACAAGCGTCGCTGCAATCCAAGGCCATGCAATAGCTGCATAGCCAGTTGTTCCGACAATACGGATTATCAGTTTGGCAGGAAATAGTTCTCTGGGCGATTGAAGAATCAGTAGGGCTACTGGGATTAGCAGCACGTGATCGTAAACCGCATCAGCACTGGGAAACACGATCAACGTCACACACAGTATTAGCGAAAACGTAAGCAAGAATTCACTCGATCCAACCTCTGCACGTCGAAAGCGCAAAGAGATCAAGCTGGCGCCGAGCACAAGAAAAACTGAGATTATGCGTCCGATCGCTGGTCCCAGGAGATATTCAGCTAATGGTGGGAGCGTGTATCCGCGATATGCATGCACCGTGTGCCACCACTGGATGATCCAGCCAGGAAGAACGACCTCCGAAGCGATCAGTAAAACTCCAAAGCTTATCAGTGCAGATCTCAGGAAGAGGTTGCGATTTCTCCAATCGCCGAGCGTCCAACAAACGAGCCCAAACGCCAATAGCAAGACGAGTTGCGGTTTCAAAGTTGCGAGTGCGAACAGAATTCCCGCAACTTTCAAATGATTCTTCTTAAGACTGAAGAACATGCCGGCAAGCAGGGCGGCAACAAGAACAGACGCTTGTTCCGCGAAAATCGCTTCTAATGTGCCGTAAGTAGTTAACGACAGAAGTAAGCCCGCGATCGTCCAAACCTTTGATAGCTGTGGTGCGAACAACCTTGTCCAAAGCAAAAAACCTATGATTGCGAAACCGAGCCAAATGATAAGCCCAATCATTCGCACGACATGAAATGGAAGCATCGCTAGCGGCGCCATAAAAAAAATCACAAAGACTGGGTAGGAGAATCGATGCTGGTCTTTTGGATCTCCGCGTAAGGCCGGATCAATTGGGCGTCCGAAGAGTTCTGTTTGGGTGCGACGAGCAACTTCATCGCTGTAAGGCGAACGGTGAGAAGCCAAAAGTTCGCGAGTTCCGAGCCAGTAGGGATAGAGATCTATGCCGAAATAGGGCCGCTGTTGGATGCCGGATGGTATGTGTTGTCGTGCTGTAACTGTCGGCAAGAAGAAGTTCAGGTAGTGCCATGTCATGCCGGCACTCAGCAAGCCTACAACCAGCAGTAGCAGCGTTTGGTTTCGTTGGGGCAAAGCGGTGCTCGGGTCTGAATCATCGCACAGGAATGCGTGCGAACATGCAAACAGTTAGGAGCGGGAGCCAAACAAATGGCCAAGTTTCTCTTTCTTGGTCTTGAGGTAATCCTCAGCGTGCGGGCTAGGGGCTACTTCGCAAGGCACTCGCTCAACTACGGTGATTCCGGCGCGTTCCAGTGCGGCGACTTTATCGGGATTATTCGAAAGAAGGCGGACCTGACGCACGCCCAATGCCTTTAGCATCCGCGCAGGAAGCAGAAATTCGCGATGATCAGCCTTGAATCCGAGTCGTTCGTTGGCTTCTACGGTGTCCAGGCCGGCGTCTTGCAAAGCATACGCCTGTAATTTTGCCATTAGCCCAATGCCCCGACCCTCTTGTTGCTCGTAGATCAGAATCCCAGCACCCTCGCCGGAGATCATCGAAAGGGCCATCTCCAACTGTTGACGGCAATCACACCGAAGAGAGCCGAACACATCGCCGGTCAGGCACTGAGAGTGGATACGCACAAGAGGAGGAGTCGATGTGACGTCCCCCATGACAAGAGCTACTGCTTCTTCCTTGCGCAGAGATCCATTCTCATTGAATTCGCCCACAAACCCGTGAATCCGGAAGGATCCCCAGCGCGTTGGGAAGTCAGCTGAAGCGAGCTGTCGGACTTGATCACTCACATTGTCGATTATACCGGGACGCCCCGCGCGCGGGATGCGGCCAGATAACTGTGATTTGCAAGGATCAAGCTGATATCTTTTCAGACAGAATGACTGAAGTGATATCTGCCGAAACTTTCAGCGGGGGAAATTCATGTCGGTTCTTGGATTGATCGAATACAAAGATGCGAGCCCAGAAGTTAAAGCGGTGTACGACGACATTATGACAACGCGAAAGACTGACTGGATTAACAATTTCTGGAAAGCACTAGCGCACGATCCTGTGGCTTTGAAACGAACGTGGGAAGACATCAAGCAAATAATGGCGCCCGGCGCTCTCGATCCGCTGGTAAAAGAACTGATCTACGTCGCCGTGAGTACTACGAATCAGTGTGAATACTGCATCGCTTCGCACACTGCGTCGGCTAAAAAGAAAGGTATGACTGACGAAATGTTCAAAGAATTGATGTCGGTCGTGGGCATGGCTAACGAAACGAATCGTGTTGTAGCAGGCTATCAGGTTGAAATTGACGAGCAGTTCAAGCGAAGGTGAACGTCTTTTGCCAGATGACGCGAGTCGAGCCAGACTGCTAAAATCAATTATTTCGACCTATCAACGTGGGGCTATAGCTCAGCTGGGAGAGCGCCTCGTTCGCAACGAGGAGGTCGTCGGTTCGAGCCCGACTAGCTCCACCA
>DATAPD010000064.1:0-3836 GCA_036265385.1 Terriglobales bacterium | reverse complement strand
CGGGCCTGCAGAGGGATGTGCGTCCGTTTTTCGATAGCGTAAAACTATCTGTTGCACCATTGCGATTTGGGGCTGGCGTGAAAGGGAAGATCAACCAAAGCATGGCTTTTGGCGTGCCAGTGGTCGCGACCTCGCTCGCCGTGGAAGGAATGGAACTTGCCAACGGAGAAGACATTCTGGTAGCCGACGAGCCGGAGGATTTTGCGCGCAGATTAATTGAGCTCTACGAATCAGAAGAACTTTGGAAGCGGCTCTCAGAAAACGGCATTAGAAAATCGCGCGCCCTCTATTCCGCAGACGCAGCGCGCAGCAAGCTAGAGTTCTTGTTTGGCGACGATCATCTGAGAAACTTGGACCAATCGATAACCGTAGCGCAGGGAGAAATTGCGATAGCAGCGAGAAGCTAACTTTGGTTCGAAAAAGTGAGCAACGCGGAGCGAACTGGAGACATCACTGGGAAAATGAGCGCGGACCCGACTCCGCTCCCCTTTGGGCAAGGGCTGCGTTGTGATCTCGTGGGAAACAAACGTTCCGTTGGGAGCTGCTCATATTCATCGTGGCTCGATCCCGGCGACATTTTGTTTATCGACAGTTCTCACGGCGTGAAAATTGGAGGAGATGTCAATTATCCGTTTTTACAAGTAGTGCCGCGTCTCAAGCCAGGAGTCATTGTGCACATCCACGATGTCTTTCTGCCCTTTAATTACCGACGCGATTGGGTGATGGAGCAGTTTCGGTTTTGAACTGAGCAATACCTGCTACAGGGATTCCTGATGTTTAATTCTGAGTTCGAAGTGCTGATGGCTAACAACTACCTCAATTACTATCACCAGGAATATCTGAAAGCTACTTTTCCAACTCTGCCATCCTTGCGTGGAGGTAGCTTCTGGATGCGCCGCAGACCCCGGGTAAAATGACTCAATCGGGCGAAATGCAGAAGGTAACAAGCAGGCCAATTTTCGTAGTGGGATCGCCACGCTCTGGAACCAGCATTCTAACGTGGTGTCTTGGTCAGCACCCGAATATTTTTCCGGTCCCAGAATCAAGCTGGATGGGAGACTTCGCCATCAATATTGCCATTGCGTATCAGATCGGTGCTGCGCGCGGTGAGCGCTCGATGTTGAGCGCCATGGATATTCGGGAGGACGAATTGTTCGCCTTGTTCGGTCAGAGCATCAACGACTTGATCATGCGTCATCGCAAAGACTTGCCCTGGTTCAAAGGCACAAGCACAGCATCCGAACCCAAAGGACGTTGCGTCGACGGAACGCCGGAGTATTCCCTTCATATTTGCGGCTTGCGCAAGCTCTTTCCGGAGGCGCTATTCATCCACATCTTCCGGGATGTGACTTCGGTGGTTCGATCAATGCTGCACTTCCATCATGTTAGCGGACAAAGCCTGGTGGCTAATGTCCACGAGGCATACAGTTATTGGCTAAGAACTGTAAGCCGCTGTCTCCTGGCTGAACGAGCCTATGGGCCGAACGTTGTCTTTCGAATACGGCATTCCGACCTGGTAGGTGCGCCAGAAGCAACATTACGGTCCGTTTTCCATTTTCTCAGTGAACCCTTCGCGCCTGAATGTCTGGAGCCACTCGCGCAACGGATCAACAGTTCGAATGTTCCCCCTGACTTCGAAATTGATGACCGTGAAGTCGACCCGAGCCTTATAGAGCAGGTAAGGCGGCTTTGCCGCGAAGTCGAAGAGGGCTCACAACCGCTTGAGGCTTCGGCTGCCGCAATCGAAGAAATAGAGAGTGCCTTTGATGAACGGGTCCAGTTTATGGCGAATCTGCCGAAGGAAAATCAACGAATCACCGCGCGGGCGGCGAGACTTGCAACCGAGGTGAAGAAGAAGAGCGCCATTATTCAGCGTCTTCGCGCTAGCCGCAGGCATTCCAATTGGTTTCGCTACCTTTTCCGAGCACTACCAAAAGCTTTTCAACGACGTAAAAAGATCAAAGAGACTCATTCAAAGCAAATGGACGACCCGGCAGTCTCGCTGACGAATAGTAATCAGCCTAATGATATTGATTGGAAGACTTAGTAGCTTGTAGTAGGCTCAAGCTTGGGACTTCCGTTGTATTTTTCACTTCTCTGCCGGTGTCATAGAACTACATGAGAATGCCGATCGAGACAGTTCTGGACCGAACCAACTTCGATAAGATCGTAGCCGATCTCCGCCGTACTCCTCTCTTTCGAGTTTCCCAGACGGCACTCGTCGCAACATGCCTGTGTGTTGTGGCGATTATAGGGTATATTGACTATCTAACTGGCTATGAACGGGCACTACTTCTGTTCTACCTTGTGCCGATTTCCTTAGCCACGTGGTTTGGATGCCTGCGCATCGGCTTAGGAATCGCGGTCGTCAGTGTCGCGGCCTCGATGTTGTCGGACGTTGCGGCAGGAATCCCTACGCTCGGTTTCTGGAATGCAGGGATGGCTTTTGCCTCGTATGCGCTGTTTGCTGGAGTCCTGTCTAAGCTGCGCACACTGGTAGGGGAGTTGGATCGACGCGTCCAGGAACGGACGGCGGCGTTACAGCGCGAGATGGCTGAGCGACAACGCTTGGACCGCGAAATTGCGCAAGTGGCGGATCGCGAGCGGCACCGGTTGGGCCAGGAACTACATGATAGTCTAGGTCAACATCTAACTGGCACCGCACTCGCCGCTCAAGTGTTAAAGGAAAAGCTGGCGCTCAGATCGGCGTCGGAAACAGCGGAGGCAGAAAAGCTAGTTCGTTACGTGGAACAAGGAATTGACCTGACCCGTAATCTGGCGCGCGGGTTCTTCTCGCCGGAACTGGATGCAGACGGCCTGACGGTCGCCCTTCAAGGGCTCGCGGAGAACATAACCGAGCGCTTTGGGGTCGCCTGTGTCTTCCAAGCAGAAGAGTGCCTACCAATCCACGACTCCGCAATTGCGACTCAGCTGTATCGGATCGCACAGGAAGCGGTAGCGAACTCGATCAAGCATGCTGCTGCGCAGCGAATTACCATACGGCTCGCGATGAGCCCCGCCGAACTTTCCCTCGCGATTAGCGATGATGGAATCGGATTTCCCGATAGATTACCCCGCTCTGAGGGACTCGGCCTGCAATTGATGCGGCATGGGGCATCCCTCGCCGGCGCGAGTCTCGATGTTCGACGGAATGGCCAGCGGGGTACAATCGTAATGTGCAAATTGAACCTGCAAGACGGAACTGATCGAGAGTAGTAATTTCTAATGAACCCAACTTCCACGACAGGTGAGCCACGCAAAAGCCGTGTTTTTCTTATCGACGATCATCCACTAGTTCGTGAAGGATTGGCCAATCTCATTAACGGCCAACGCGACCTGGTCGTCTGCGGCGAAGCGGAGGATTCCGCTGGAGCCATGACGGGCATCGCAAAGACGCGACCCGATGTCGCTCTTGTCGACATTTCACTGAAGAATGAATCTGGATTGGAATTGGTCAAGCATCTGGAGAGCCAATTCCCGCTTGTCGCCTTGATCGTGCTTTCGATGCATGATGAGGCCCTTTACGCTGAACGCGCATTGCATGCTGGCGCACGTGGTTACGTCATGAAGCGAGAGAGCACAAAAAGCGTCCTGGCATCTATTCGCCGAGTGCTGGAAGGCAGCGTCTATGTCAGTGAAAGAGTCGTTAACAGCATGGCTCGCCGGTTTAGCTCGTCGTCTAAAGGAGCCGAGATTTCTCCGGTGGAACGTTTAAGTGATCGCGAACTGGAAATATTCCGGCTCCTTGGCCAGGGACGCACCACCGCGCAGATTGCCGAGGATTTGCATTTAAGTTTGAAAACTGTGCAAGCTTACTGTGCGCGCGCCAAGGAAAA
>DATAPD010000063.1:0-52060 GCA_036265385.1 Terriglobales bacterium | reverse complement strand
GAGCTGTTTATAAGGGCCCGTCAGCGGAGAAACTGGCGGGCCCATTAATTTTGCGAGGATAAGGTGCGACGTAAGCGTATGACGGCAACGGAACGAGTGAGCCATCGAGTGCCGTCCGATTCGGGTAACTGTTGTTAACAGGCGTTAGCACTCATTAAGCAACCGCCCACGCTGCTGATAGAGCTTCGGCCTGTTCTAGCACTGTCAGAGTCGCCTTCTCTTGCTTGTCAGGTGGGTAGCCATATTTGCGCAGAATACGCTTCACCAGCACACGCAGATTCGCCCGAATGTTCTCCCGCACCGTCCAGTCAATGGTCGTATTCCGCCGCACGGTGTTCACCAACTCACGGGCGATGGTCTTCAGGGTCGGCTCACCAAGCACCTTCACGGCGCTGTCATTGACTTCGAGGGCGTCGTAGAACGCTAACTCGTCTTCGCTGAGCCCCAATTCCTCGCCTTTCGATGACTCTTCACGCATCTGCTTGGCAAGCCCGATCAATTCCTCGATCACCTGCGCTGCTTGGATCGCACGGTTTTGGTACTTGCGGATCGAAGTCTCCAGCAGCGTGGAGAACAGGCGCGACTTCACTACGTTGCGCCGGGAGCGTGTCTTGATCTCATCGGTGAGCAGCTTGCGCAGTAATTCGACGGCAAGATTCTTTTGAGGGATGTTGCTGACCTCCGTGAGGAATTCTTCCGAGAGGATCGAGATGTCCGGCTTTTTCAGCCCAGCAGCGGCGAAGATGTCTACCACTTCGCCAGACGAAACGGCTCTAGATACGATCTGCCGAATGGCATTGTCGAGTTCTTGCTCGGGGCGATGCTGCTGCGCAGCAGTCTTCGCCAAGACAGTCCGGACTGCTTGGAAAAAACCCACATCATCACGAATCTTAAGTGCCTCATCGTGGGGAACCGCCAAGGCGAACCCTTTTGATAGATCGGTAACCGCCTTCAGCAGCCTGTTCTTGCCATCCTCCTGCTTAAGGACGTGCTCCTGAGCATTGGGAAGAACGCTAAGCTTTTGCGCAGGAGTTCCGGTCATCCAGAGTGACCAATCGAACCTATGGAACAGGCCTCGGCAGATTTCGTATTTCTCGATCATGACCGCCACAGCTTCTTCCTGCGGTAATGCGGTCTGCCCCTTGCCGCCGCTTTCCGTGTAGGTGGCCAGCGCAAGCTTCAATTCGTGAGCGATGCCGAGATAATCGACAACCAAGCCACCGGGCTTGTCCTTGAATACGCGATTCACACGCGCGATTGCTTGCATCAGCCCGTGGCCTCTCATCGGCTTGTCCACGTACATTGTGTGCAACGAAGGCACATCGAATCCGGTCAGCCACATGTCCCGAACGATCGCGATCTTGAAGGCGTCTTTGGCATCCTTGAAGCGCTTACCAAGGGCCTCCCGCCGCCGCTTGTCCCTGATATGCTGCTGCCACTCTGGCCCGTCTGTCGCTGAGCCTGTCATTACGATTTTCAGCACCCCACCGTCGTCGTTCTCGTTGTGCCAGGTCGGGCGGAGCTTAACGATCTCGTTGTACAGGTCAACACAGATCCGGCGGCTCATACAAACGATCATCGCTTTGCCGTCCATCGCATCAAGCCGATCCTCGAAATGCTTCACTAGGTCTTTCGCTACTGTTCCGAGCCGCTTCTGGGTACCAACGATGGCTTCCATGGCTGCCCACTTCGTTCTGAGCTTTTCCTTGCGCTCGATCTCTTCCCCTTCGGTGGCCTCCTCAAAATCAGTGTCTACCTTGGGCTTTTCTGACGGCGGCAGGTCGAGTTTTGCCAGACGGCTCTCGTAATAGATCGGAACGGTGGCCCTATCTTCAACGGCCCGCTGAATGTCATAGATGCTGATGTAATTGCCGAACACCGAACGAGTATTCGCATCTGCCTTCTCGATGGGTGTGCCTGTAAAGCCGATGAACGAGGCATGAGGCAACGCATCCCTCATGTGCCGTGCGAAACCGTCTATGAAATCGTACTGGCTGCGATGTGCCTCGTCGGCGATCACGATGATATTCCGTCGATCAGAAAGGCTTGGGTCATCACTTCCCGCAGGGGGCATGAACTTCTGGATTGTGGTAAACACGATGTGACCTGACGAGACGCCCAACCGTGCCCTCAGGTCTTCCCTGTCCGTTGCCTTCTCAGGTGCTTGCCGCAGCAACTCGTGGCAACGAGAGAACGTGCCATAGAGTTGATCGTCCAAGTCGTTGCGGTCTGTGATTACGACGATCGTGGGATTTTGCAGCTTTGGTTCGAGCACCAGCCGCCCGGCATAAAAAGCCATCGTGAGACTCTTGCCGCTGCCCTGTGTGTGCCAGACAACACCGACTCTGCGGTCTCCAGTTTCAGCGGAGGCGGCGAGCGTTTCCCTCAGTGCATTGCTCACAGCATGGAATTGGTGATACCCGGCGATTTTCTTAATGAGGACTCCGCCACCCTCGTCTTCGAAGACGACGAAGTATCGCAGAAAATCAAGCAGTCGCCGCTTCTCAAATAGTCCCTCGATAACAACCTGAAGTTGCGGCAACGAGGACGGAGCGAGTTCCTCGCCATCAATCGTACGCCATGGCATGAATCGCTCCGTATCCGAGGTTAGCGACCCAACTCGTGTCTCCAAACCGTCTGAGATGATGAGGATTTCGTTGTATTTAAAAAGCGAGGGGATTTGGACCTTATACGTTTGAATCTGCTGAAACGCTGACCATATGGTTGCGTTTTCATCCGTAGCATCCTTCAACTCCATCACAGCAAGCGGCAGGCCATTGATGAAGATGAGGATGTCGGGCCTGCGAGTGTGTTGCCCTTCCACGACAGTGAACTGGTTCACCGCCATCCAGTCGTTGTTCTCTGGGTCATCAAAATCGAACAGACGCACTAATGCTCCCCCTATGGAGCCATCAGGCCGGGTATATTCGACAGTCACACCATCGACCAGCTTTTGATGAAACGAGTGGTTGAGAGTAAAAAGGGAAGGTTCGTCGCGACGCACTAGACGGCGATATGCATCCTCGATAGCTTCAGGTTGCAATGTCGGATTTAGGCGCCGCAAAGCCTTCTTGAGCCTAGACGCCAGGACTACGTCACGATAATCGGGATCGATGCGCTCAGCCGCAGTTTCTCCTACTGCGATCTCCGGCCCATGCAGGATTGTGTATCCCAGCGCTTCGAACCATTGAAGCGCAGCCTCTTCAACAACGGATTCGCTGAAATTGCTCATGCGGCAGGCGTCGTCTCCGGTACTTCGGCGTTTATCTTCAGCCATGCCACGAGTTTTTCTGCCGTTTGTTCAGCACGGGAAGTTTCGATTCCGAGCTTGATTAATGTTCGCTTCAGCGCGACCTTCATGGCTGCCTGCAATGGCTCACGTGATGTCCAGTCCAGTCCCATGCGTTGCTCCGCCGTCGCCAAGATGGAATCACGCAATTTAGTTCCCGTTGTAGCGGCTGCTGCCTCAAGTCCGCCTAGTGTCTGCAAATACGCCTGAAGGGGCGTCTTCAGGCTCGAAAGAGCACCTTCGTAAGTAGGAACTACTTCTGCTGTAGCAGCAATCGGCGTAGCGGCCCGTAGGGGAATGCCTTCGACCGGAGTAGTTGGGGCCGATACCGGGGGAACAGGTTGTCCTCCCAATGCTGACGCGAGCAATTGAACATACATTTCACGATCAACGGCATAACAGCTTGGATGGTTCTAACCTGATCTCGAATCCATCTGGCAACGTTTGCGTGCGAAGCCGTACAACCAAGGTTTCAACTTCACCGTCGCTGTCTACATCAGCCTCAATCGAGGTAGCCTGATCCACCCGGTCGTGAAATCTCACGAACCGCTCATACGGCTCTCTGGTGAACCTCAGGTCAGGTTCAGTTCCCTCGTATGCGGCCAAAATAAGAGTAAGAATGGTGTCGGCTGTCACCAGAAAAGCTCGGCATTCGTTGGTGGTAAGAGCGTCAAGAAATCCGTCTTTGCCATGCGCTACTGGATCGTGTTCGTTGCGCATCTCGTTCAGGGCATCGGCCATTTTGTTATGCGCAGAAAGTAGCTTGCCCAGCTTGCTGGCTCCCCGTCCACTATCAAGTCCAAGTGCCCTTAGAGCTTCACCTAGAAGCAACGTAGTACTTGCATCCGATGGTGAAGCCTTCCCGAATTCGCCAAGAATCGTTAAGCAGACACATTCGATAAATGATTTCACGCTGCCGATAATGCCGTAGGCACTACTCTCATAGCTCTTGACCACAGCATCGTAATGTGTGGCGAGTGTTGGCGCTTCGGGCCAACGTTCCTTGGCATGGCGGAACTGGGGAACGACGACATCGAAAGGTTCCATTTACATGTGCCTTCGCAATATTCGTTCTGCCTCCGGTACACGCAATTCACTGGAGATCAATTTCGGGAGTAACGCATCACGAACCTGTGTAAGCGTTTTCGACTCGTCTCGATTTTTTGCAGCCTTCTCGTAAAAAGGCCTGACTAGATGCTCGAACCGAAGAATTAGCTCCGTACTCGGCGGAAGGGCGACCGCAATGTTGCTGATAATTTCCGGCCTGATTGCTGGATACGCACCACCATCGGCTAAGCGGCCAAGATGGTCGCCAACTTCCCGGCGGTTAGCCAATGAATATAAGAAGGCCCAATTGCCACTCTTGGGCGAGAGAACTGCAAACCCTGTAGAGGCGATTAGGGTCTCCGGAGGGTTCAGTGCTAGAAAATACGCACCTCGGTTTGGCCGAACAGTTGAAAGCACCGTGTCGCCGTGCCTCAGACGCCGCCTTGCTCTGCTAGGCTCAGTGCCCCTTTTGTATCGCGTAACCGTTGCAATGTTTCCCTGCATTACTTCGCTAATCTCGATGTAATCAATTACAGGCAAAAGATCAGTACGTGAGAGCATAAGCGCATTTATTTCGGCAATGTCCTCAACCCGCCCAACATGCCACCCCCTCGGAATCTCGCCAATCTGCGAGTCATCGAGTGTATCTGGGAATAGATCGGCAATTGCTTTGGGCAGACCGGCTTTGAGGAACGTTCGAACGAAGTGACTTCCAAAGATGATTACTTCCGGGTCAATTCGCATTGGGCGATGTAGTGGCAGCGATTCGAACGCACGAAGGCCGTGAAGCTTGATGTAATTTGAGTTCGCCTGGTCGGTCTCGCGCTTAGTTCCGCGCAGCAGATCTGACAAGTGAAGACCTCGAAAAGATGACTTCGCGTTCGAAGTCAGAGCTCCTCCGAGAGATTGGACTGGAAAAATATCAGCAGATTATTAGCCGTCATCGTGTGGAGGTGGGGCAATGAAGGCACAAGTCAAGGAAGTAAAGCTCCCAGCGATGCCGAAACGGCCCAGCCTATCGCAGACTCCTGCCCAGCTTGATCGGCAGCGAGAAAAGCTAGCGGAGGATCGGGCACGGAGGTTCGCTGAAAATGTCCGACGAACCACGAAATGAGTCCAACAGGGCGCGACGCTTGCGGGTGCTCGATGACTTCCGAAAACGTTGCAGCTTCGAAGGCTGCATTGTGTCGTTTGAAATGCCGGATGGCTCGTGGCGCTCATTGTCCTTCCCGTCATGGCTCCAATGCTGCGAAACGCTGCTAGGTACCGCTGATTTGACAGACGACGCGTCACTGCGTGCGATGTTTTGGCTCGGTCTTTCTGCGCCAGAACTCGATGGAAACGCGCCCAGCGCGGTCGGACTGCGAAGTGGATACTCAGCTTGGGCACAACAACACTTCGCATCCACAGAGCGCGGAAACGCACGCAAGCGGCATTCTGCGCGACGTACGAAGAAACAGGATTCCGAGGACTGAATGGCATTGCGCCGGACAGCTCGGAAAGCAACAGGTGACGTCAGGGTCACCAAAGCAAGTGGGGGACGGGTCTGGAGCCCGTTCCCCGTTGCTTCGATGCGGTCTGCACACTATGCAGTCTCGGAGATAAGACGCCCTATGGTGCTCTTAGACAAACCGCTCTTAGTGGCAATCTCGCGCACGGAGTTACCTGCCGCACGCAGAGCTTCGACAGTGGTTCGCTGCACTGGTGTAACGCTGGAACTGCGCCCAATGTGCTGGCCAGCTCGTTTAGCGGCTGCCTGTCCCGCGCGAACACGTTCGATAATGAGTGAGTGCTCAAACTCAGCGACCGCGCCCAAGATTTGGAAAGTCATCTTTCCCGCTGCAGTACGAGTGTCAATATTGTCGTCAATCGACATGAATTCAACACCCCATTTTTGGAACTTGTCCAGAGCCTCTAGCAAGTGCTGTAGCGACCGAGCGAACCTATCGAACTTCCAAACGACGACGATGTCAATTTTGCCGCGTTGGCAATCATCCATAAGCTTGTCGAGTGCCGGACGCTTGTTTTTCTTGCCTGAAATTGCGTTGTCAACGTATTCGCTCACTGTCCAATCAGAATGCCGCTGGCACAACGTCAGAAGGCCGTCCCGCTGGAGCGCTACGTTCTGGTGCCCAGTAGAAACTCTCATGTATAAGGCAACTCGTTTGGGTTTCATAATGCGCCCGTTTTATCACGGGCAGACAGGCAAGCAGGCTGACCCACATGCACAATACTTGAAAACAGAGCAAATAAAAATCTGGACATGTCCCAGAACCTTTAGCATGTGGGACACTCAAAACAGGAAAATTCGGTACGGGAAACAAACCACTTACGGACACCAAAACAGACAGACTTCTGGGACAGTAACCAGAGCGCTAGAAAGCTCTAGGACGCTTTGGGGGATGTCTGGAGGTGGTCTTTCGCCTTCTTTACAAACCTTTCGCCTTTCGGCGATGCAGTTAAAGCTAGTTACAAGCCGAGCTTGGTACAACTTAAGCAAGTGCGCGAAGCTCCCTGTAAGTATATGAGTCAACACAAGATGATGGTACGGCGGAATTTATATCGAGGACCAGGCGGCGGTACCTCACACATTTTTCTAGTGTAGGAGTTCGTCTGCACAGTGTGCAGTCCGGGAGAGGAAACGCAATTATGGAAACGGCAGAATGGCAGACCGGAAAAAACGGCGAGATTATCGTCTCGCCTGAAGAGCAAGTTGCAATCTTAGAAGAGTGCGACAGAAGGTTAGACGAACTCGCGCAGGTGCTGTGGGCAGTGTGGCAGCGACAGCAACCAGCGCAGAGGGTGAATTAGGGGGCGGCAGAGATGAAAACAGGGGCTCTGGCATACATCCGAGTAAGTACGCTGAAACAGGCGGATCAGTTCAACCTAGAAAATCAAGATTCCGTCCTGAGAGAGCTAGAGAAGATCAAGGGCGCGCCAATTCTGGTGCAACCTTTCTCAGATATCGGGCGTTCAGGTCACATTGACGCGGATCAGCGACCCGGATTCCAAGCCATGCTCAAGTACGCGAAAGAGCACAAGCACGAAATCAAGCATGTTTACTTTGCTAGCGATTCGCGCATGTCACGCGATATCGTGCAGGCTCTACACGTCGCCTTTGAGTTGTTTCCGCGTCTGGGCATCGTGCCCGTCTACGGGAATGCGCCCGGTCTCGACTTCACCATCGAAGAAGACCAAATAAAACTAGCGCAGATGTTCCAAGACTCATGGGCGTTCAGCAAGCGTAAATCGCGAGACGCCAAGAAGAGCACGAAGAACGCAGTGAAGAATGGTCGGTGGCCGTGGAAACCTAAGCAGTTTTATTTCAGTCGTGGCGGAAAGACGGGGGCAAACGTCGCACCGGACGAAGAACGCGCTGGGCATTTCAGGCGCCTAGCAGAGCTAATTGTTCACGCTGATTTCAGCATCACAGATGCGCTCAAACAGGTAACAGCCGAAGGATTACGAGACTTGAAGGGCAAGCCGTATTCCTACAACAAAATCTGTGACTACTTGCGCGATCCGTTCTACGCCGGAATGGTGCGCTACCAAGTTGAACTGCCAGATGGACGGAAGGAGTACACAGAACCGTCGCCCGGACTGCATGAGCCGCTTTATTCACAAGCGTTCTATTACCGCTTGCAGGATAAGCTAGACGGCAACAAGACCCACGGCGGCAAGCGCAAGCCTCGCGCCGATCATCCTTTCCGTGCCCGTCATGAGTGTGGTACCAAGCTCACCGTCGACTTAAAGAAGGGCGGGAAGCACGTCTATTACTTGTGCCCCAAGTGCAAAGTCTATTTCCGCGCGGCAGTGATTGAAGAACAAATCAGGGCTCAGGTCTTAGCGCCTTTCAGCGACGTAATGAAGGAATGGTGGTTAGAACGTGCTGCAGACTTCTACAGTCGGCAGACCGTTTCCACTCAAGAGCGGCAGCGAGAGTTGCAGCGGCGCATCGCAGCATTAGAGCAACTTAAACGGAAGGCTGTAGAACGCGCCGTCAATACGGCGGACGAAGAACTGCAGGAGGCTTACGAACAACAGGCTAAGAAAGCCGGGACACAGATGCGGGAACTACAGGCAGAACTGTCCATGCTTGCCGAGGATAACGGTCAGAAAGATGAATGGCTCAAGTTCGCGGAGATGCTCTACAGCGCCAATGTGGGCAAGCTCTGGGAGCTCTGCACGCCAGTGGAACGGGAGCAAGTTCGAAGTTTGCTCATTTCTGGCGATTCTTTGTTCTCTCAAAAAGGAGAAATTTCGAACTCTGCAACTGATTCATTGCACGGAGTTTTGACGGAAACACCTGAAGAAATGCAAGGTTGGCTGCCCCCCAGGGATTCGAACCCCGATATGCTGATCCAGAGTCAGCTGTCCTGCCGTTGAACGAGGGGGCAAAGCCCGCTCCATCCGCACGTTTCGGGAATCTCATTGCCTATCTCCTAACAACGTATAGGCAAAGTGCGTGCGGCTCGGAACCTTTCAATGAAAATAGCAGCCGGTGGTTGTACAGTCAACGCCAGCGTCCGCCTTGGCTTCACTGGAAGTTTCCAGCTTTGAGTTCGCACTACGCCAGGTTGAAACCGCTTGCATGATGCATTCGGAACGGAAAAACTTTTCCAGTGAAAGCATGTGGCCTAGCATCACGGAAATTATTGTCCGCTGAATTCGGAACCATTCGAATCGTGTGCAAGTTGGCATGCAATGCTTAGAAATGCGACTATTCCACAAAAACGAGACGAAAAGGAAGGTATGTCTTCGATCGAGCGAGCGATTTCACAAGGCAAGCGTGACAGGTTCTTTCCGTGCCGAACGGTAGCACGATATCTGCTGCTTCTCACAACCGTGCTTGCCCTACAGCTAGTCGATCTGAATACGGGGCTTGCGGACGAGCGGCCGCAAATCGAAGGCGCGAATCTACGCATTGAATTCGACGAACAATTGCGAAGCAGGCTCGTCGCGCGGTTCGATGGGAAAGAAACGGTTTTGAACTCTTTCTCCGCGTCGGAAACTGTGACCATAGTAGACGAGACGTTCGTGTCATTTCCCTTGATCTCGCAGCGACACGAGCACATTACCGATAGTTACGGGACTGGACAACGGCTGATCGTCGTAGGAAAGATGGGAAACCTCAAGAAGGCAGTCACCGTCACTGCCTATGATGACTTTCCGACGATGGCATTCTTCGATGTTGAGTACACAAACGCGGGAACAAACGAACTCCGCATCGATGGGTGGGCCAATAATGCATATACAGTCGATTCTCAGCGCAATGCTAGCTTACCGGCCTTTTGGTCTTACCAGAGCGGATCCTATGAAAAGCGTCCAAACTGGGTCGTGCCACTGCAAACCAATTTTCATCAGGAAAACTATCTCGGTATGAATGACAGCGACTACGGCGGAGGCACTCCGATCGTTGATGTATGGCGTCGGGATATCGGGATTGCAGTTGGCCACGTTGATCCAAGGCCGAGGCTTGTATCGCTGCCCGTATCCATGCCGGACAGTACCCATGCCAAACTCGCTGTACGTTTCAAGAAAACCATTCCACTGAAAGCAGGAGAGAGTTTTCACACGCTACGCACTTTCGTGGCAGTTCATAAGAAAGACTATTTCCACACTCTCATCGAATACAAACGTTTCATGATGAAGCAAGGCTTTCAGGACGCCAAGGTCCCGGACAGCGCTTACGGAGCAATCTGGTGTGCGTGGGGATATGGCAGATCGATGAAGCCACAGCAGCTTTACGACACCTTGCCGACGGTGAAACGCTTAGGATTTGTTTGGGTCACACTAGACGATGGCTGGCAAAACGACATCGGTGATTGGGTACCAGATCCTCACAAATTTCCGCACGGTGATGCGGACATGAGGGCACTCGTAGAACGCATCCATCAGGAAGGATTTCGTGCGCAGCTTTGGTGGTCGCCGCTTAGCGCCGTCCCTGATTCAGATTTGTTGCGAGAACATCCTGATTACCAGCTACTCAATCGCGATGGCTCTCCGCGAAAAGTCTCGTGGTGGAACTCCAATTATTTGTGCCCGGCAGATCAACGCATCGTGGAGTACCACAAAGCGCTTGTCCGCAAAATTCTCGTTGATTGGGGATTTGACGGTTTGAAACTTGATGGTCAGCATATGAACGGAGTTCCCGCCTGTTACAACCCGGCGCACCACCACGCGCAACCTGAGGAATCCGTAGAGGCGCTGCCGGAGTTGTTTCGCGCCATCTACGAAACTGCGCAATCGGTTAAGCCCGGATCGCTGGTGGAGTTTTGTCCCTGCGGCACGGCGTATTCGTTCTTCACTATGCCGCATTTCAACATGTCTGTTGCTTCAGACCCCACGAGTTCTTACCAGGTTCGTTCCAAGGCAAAGACCTTGAAGGCCCTGATGGGAGACACGATCCCGTTTTTTGGCGACCATGTCGAGTTGAGCGACGGAGGAAATGATTTTGCATCAACGATTGGAGTTGGTGGTGTCGTGGGAACCCAGTTTGTCCTTCCTTCGCTGGTCGACAAGAGAAGCAAGTCTGATCTGACCCCCGGCCGGGAGAGGGAATTCAAGAAATGGCTGCAAATCTATCAGCAAAAGATGCTCTCCAAGGGCCAATATCTCGGCCAACTCTACGACATCGGATTTGATAAACCCGAGGGGCATGCGATCCGCAAAAATCAGACGATGTACTATGCATTTTTCGCACCGCACTGGAAAGGCAAAGTCCAGCTGCGTGGCCTAGAAAATCGGAAATACAGCGTCGTGGACTACGTTAGCGGAAAGAGCTTGGGTACCGTTGCTGGGCCGACAGCAGGGCTGGGCGTTACTTTCGAGAAAAATCTGCTTTTGGAAGTGCAGCCCATAAGTTCCACAGCGCAAAATTGAAATGTGGGAACCGCAGCAAGGCGGAAGGGCTGTTTCGGAACGTCTTCTCGCTAAGGATGCCTCGATGATCGAGAACGCAACAGGGCCGAACTTTATGCCAGCCACGAAGTTGAAACCAAGCCCCCATGAAGATACGCCCGTGATGTGCATCCCCTTATGGGTGAAACGGTAAAATACTAGCCATCACGGCTGCGGGGAGTCAGACATGGCATCGACTTTTGATACTCATCCGTCCCAAACACCTTTCTCCGAAATTGCAAGAGGCATGCTCGAGCCAGATCAATGCGCACTGATCGCGATCGATATCCAGGAGAAATTGCTGCCTCCAATTTTCGAAAAAGAACGTTTGGTGAAAAACTCCCAACTTCTTCTGCGGCTAGCGATCATTTTGAAGATTCCTGTATTTGCCACGACGCAGTACGTCAAAGGACTTGGGCCTACAGTTCCTGATATCGCTTCCCTACTATCCGATTCTCCTGCCATCGACAAAAGTATCTTTTCTTGTTTCGGCAGCGACGCGTTCTGCTCCGCGCTCAAGCGAATGCCGGTTAACAGAACGACGCTCTTGCTCTGCGGAATGGAATCGCACATTTGCGTAATGCAAACCGCGCTTGCGGCGTTAAGACAGGGATATCTTGTGCACGTGGCATCCGACGCAGTCAGTTCTCGGAGAGAGTGGAATTGGAAAATCGGCCTGGATCGGATGCGCGATGCAGGGGCAGTTATATCGTCAACGGAAATGATGATGTATGAGTTGTTGCGATCGTCATCGGGACCCGCGTTCAAGGAACTCTTGCCCTATCTGAAGGGGTGAGACACGAAAAGCTGCGGGGAAAACATTACTGCGGAACAATTTTTAGAACTGATCCGCTGTAATCCACGAGGTACAGCTCACCTGCCGCATCTTCCCCGAATGAGCTAATGGAACGAGACGTAGAGAGAAGAATTGTCCGGTTCCAGGTTCCGGAACTCTCGGCTGCGCTCCAGATCTGTCCCCCAGTGAAGTCTCCAAAAACATAAGACCCAGCCAGCGCCGGGAGCGCCGAGCCGCGATAAACGAATCCGCCGATCACTGTTTCGCCTTCTGGATGCGCGTATTCGATAATAGGTAGGATCAAGCCTGTCATGTCGCAACCAATCGGAGGATTGAAACAGTGGGCACCCTCCATGATGTTCCAGCCGAAGTTGGCGCCCTTTTGCCCAATGTCCACTTCTTCATAATTATCTTGGCCAACATCTCCGACGAAGAGTCGGTTGCTTGAACGATCAAAAGAAAAACGCCACGGATTACGAAATCCATAGGCCCAAATCTCTGGTAAGCCTCCGCTTCCCACGAAGGGATTGTCCGATGGGATTGCATACTGACGACCGCTGTCGGTGTGATCGACATCGATGCGAAGCATTTTTCCTAGCAGCGTATTCAATTTTTGACCGTTCCCAAGTGGATCGCCTTCGCCTCCCCCATCCCCAAGTCCGATGTAGAGAAACCCATCAGGGCCAAAAGCAAGTTGTCCGCCTTTGTGATTTCCGAAAGGCTGGTTCACAGTAAGCAAAATTCGTTCGCTGGCGGGATCGGCCAGATCGGAGTTACCGGCCTGAACTTGGTACTCCGAGATCACAGTTTGCTTTTGCCCCGACACATCGCGCACATAATTCACGTAGAACCGTGGGTCCGCTGCAAAATTTGGATGAAACGCAATGCCTAATAAGCCCATTTCCCCATTGAAAACAACTTTCGTTGAGATATCGAGGAAAGGGGCGGATACGAGAGAGCCTGATTTGATGATCCGGATCGTCCCGCCTTGTTCTACGACGAACGAACGGCCGCTGCTATCGTCCGGAGTCTCTAAGTCGAGCGGACTTGAGAGACCCGACACTACCGTAGAGAGCGCGATGGCGACGGGACCCGGTGGCGGCGGCGTAGGGGAACCGGATCCACCACAGCTTGGCAAGAAGATAATTAGTGGCAAGAACAAGAGTACTCGGAAAATTCGAAACATGGCTTCTCGGCAGGTTACGTCAACTTCGAGCTTTTGCCACACTCAAGCTCAATATTTCTTCTTTTGCCGGGGAGTGAAAGACAAAAACGAATCGTATTCTCAACAACTTAGCATTGGAAGTCACCTTAAACGGTTACTTTAGGGTCCAAAGGGAGGACAGCAACTTACAATCCCGGTTAGGGTTAGCATTAGCGAAGGAAGAAGTTAGGTCATTCGCGCCATCCCTCGGACGTGAGTGCCTTGAGGTACGGAGCGGCAGTCTCCTGGAAGGAGAGAGCCATGAAAAATCTCAGGCGCGCAGTTCTCGGAGTTCTCTTTGTCGCAAGTTTAGTAACTAGCCTAGCGTGGGCGGATAGCGATCCGCCGGGCAGAGTGGCCCGCCTGCAGTACATGACGGGGTCTGTCTCCATCCAGCCGCGTGGCACCGAAGACTGGGTAGCCGGGTCCGTCAATCGCCCGCTCACCACCTCGGACAATGTTTGGACGGATAAATCTTCACGCGCGGAGCTGAATGTCGGTGGCGGCGTGCTGCGGATGAATGACGAGACCAGTGTCACTCTCTCGAACGTTAGCGACAACATTATTCAGATCCAGGTGCACCAGGGTATCGTTAACCTTCGCGTTCGCAAGCTGTATAGCGGCGAAACCTACGAGGTCGATACACCAAATCTCGCGTTCACAATTCAAAAGGCGGGCGAGTACCGCTTCGATGTCAATTCGGATGGCGATGCCACCGTCGTCACGGTACGTAAAGGTGAAGGAGACGCCACCGGGGATGGCCCGTCGGTCCATGTGCGCGCTGGCGAGCAGGCACGATTCTCTAACGGGACCACCCTCGCGCATCAAATTGCAGATGCCAGCAGCTTCGACGGTTTCGACGATTGGTGTCGCGTGCGCTTTCGCCGCGAAGACCGCTCGGTTTCAGCGCGGTATGTCGGTTCGGGGGTAATTGGCTACGAAGATCTCGACGATTACGGATATTGGGAAACAGCCCCCAGCTATGGAAACGTTTGGTATCCCCGTACGGTTTATGCGGGCTGGGCACCCTATCGCTACGGTCATTGGGTCTATGTTTGGCCGTGGGGCTGGACCTGGGTTGATGACTCTCCCTGGGGCTTTGCGCCATTTCATTATGGTCGGTGGGTTTACTACCGCAACCGGTGGGGATGGGCACCCGGTCCGATTTATTACAGGCCGGTGTATGCCCCAGCACTTGTAACGTGGTTCGGCGGCCCGGGATGGGGCGTCAGCTTCGGTTTCGGTCCTGGCGGTGGATACGGATGGTGTCCACTTGGATGGGGTGAGCCTTACTACCCATGGTATGGAGTGAGCCGCGGATATTTTCGCAATGTGAACGTGACGAATACGCACATCACGAATATTACGCATATCACGAATGTTTATTACACGAGTCCTCCGAACCGTTTTGGTCACCCGAATACGCAATTTGCGAACATGCGAGCTCCGGGTGGTATCACTGCGGTGCCCAGAGGAACACTCGAGCGCGGTATGCCGGTCGCCAGGACAAACGTTCCCGTTACACGAACGCAGATTGCAGGTGCGCCAATGGGAGGCGTTCGTGACGTAACGCCCAACCGCAATAATTTTGGGGGTGAGCAAACAGGACGAATAGCACCAACACCTCGTTCTGAAATTGCGAACCGAGGCGTGATGACTCGGCTCGCACCACCTACAGGACCAAATAGAGAGTCCGGACTTTCAGGCGAAGGTAATCGATCGATGCCGTCTCGAAGTAATGAACCTGCATCTCACAGCTTGCCTCCGACAACAGCTTCGCAAGACGCTTCGGCGTCTAGCCCAGTGGCCAGGCGAGTACCGAGGCCACCAATTGCCGGGACTACACCGGCACGAGGCAATCCGGGGATGACACAATTTAGTAATAACCGCGAAGGTGGCTCACCAGAAATTCGATCCTCGGTGCCACATCCTCCAAGCAGCGGGGTTACGCAGCGGAATGGCGCACAGGGTGGACGCAATGTGCCGCGTCCTCCGAGCAATCCGGAAATTCGCCGCACTTCCGAAAATGGACCCGGGATCACTGTGCAACATGATGGTGGCGGAGACCGACTGGTGACCTCTACTGGCTCACAAGGGGGTCGCTCCAACCATGTTGACTCGGGAAGTGGAAGCACAGAGCGGCATGCCGTTCCTCGTCCGACGGGACCCGTACTGCCTGCGTCATCCGACCGGGGAGCTGTTCGAAGCTCCGCAGCCGGCAGTGAAGGTGGACGAGGATATTCGGAAGGACGCAACTACGGTGATCAACGCTCAGCACAACCACGAAGCGAAGGTCCACGGTACGAATCACCTCGAAATGAGGGACCTCGTTCCATGGGCCCTTCTGGCTCATATGGTGGCGGAGGCGGTTCACGGAGTTCGGGACCATCTGGATCCTATGGAGGCGGAGGAGGATCGGTGGGCCGTAGTGCCCCATCTGGCGGCGGTGGGGCAAGCGCCGGTGGTGGACGCTCCGGCGGATCACCAAGTCGCGGGTCTGGGCCTCATATGGGCCACCGCTAGATAAAACTTCAATGTCAAATGACAACTCCGCCCAGATCCGGGCGGAGTTGATTTTGAAAACGCGTTTGCGACTTAGCTCGTTACTTCGCTTTCTTTTTTCTTCACACGTACGACGGTGATTTTTGCAAAACCTTCTTCAAACGTGGGGGGCCGAAGTTTGCCCCACATTCGACGCATAGCCTCGTCTTCAACTGTGCGCCTTCTTTTTTGATTTCGCTCAAGACAGACCTCAAGGGGAACATCAAAGAATACGGCGTGAACTTCGTAGCCATAATCCTTGGCCAACTTGATCCAGCTATGTCGCTCTTGCGGAGTAAGGTTTGTGGCATCGACATAGTTCATCGGCCGCCGCGCGATCAAACGAGCCTTGAGCATCGATCGCAAATTCGAGAACACGAGATCTTGGAATCTCTGCTCATGCGGATCATCGAACAATAGGGCACGAAGGGTGTCGCTCGAGAGCGGTGTGATGTTGTGGCGCTTGAACCAGGAACTCTTCCCTGATCCCGGTAAACCAATGGCGAGAATGACCTGTCCTTTTGGAGGACGCGCCACCGCCGGCACCGCCTTGGGTTGTGGCTGCTCGTTCTCAGTTGGCGGAGGTTCGGGAGTCGCCTGCTTTGCCTCTGCTTTCGGCTCCTTGCCGCGGGGGCGACCTCGTCCACCACGACCTCTTCTACGACGCCGTTTTCCGGGTTGGGGCGAAGCAGGAGAAGCACTTTGATCTTCGCTCGCACTCGTT
Organism: Terriglobales bacterium; assembly: GCA_036265385.1. Taxonomy (GTDB): domain Bacteria; phylum Acidobacteriota; class Terriglobia; order Terriglobales; family Acidobacteriaceae; genus DATAPD01. Next base: position 35,559 of record DATAPD010000063.1, on the reverse strand, counting down.
TCAGCCACACCAGGGCTTGCTTCGATGGCTGGCTGGGATTCTGTTGCCGGAGCCTGCTGCTCTTGCGGCTCCTCTGGCCCTTCGAAGTACGCGGGCTGCAAAGGCGCTTGTGCAGGTTCGCCTGCAGACGTCTGCTCATTCTTCTTGCGGCGCTTTAGACGATCGCGCATCCATTTCCGCATGCAAGCCTTGTAACACAAGGAGATACCTGCGGACAACGTGCGTGCATTTGGTTATTAACAGTCCAGCAGATAATTGATCGCGAGGGGTTTAGAACTGTTCGCCACGTCTAAAATCCATGTATGCGTACCATTCCAGCAGAAATTCATGGTCAGAAGTACGTGAGCCTGACAACTTTTCGAAAGAACGGCGTACCCGTGGCGACTCCAGTCTGGTTCGCTGAATTTAACAACAAGCTTTACGTGATGACTCGCTTGGACAGCGGAAAATGTAAACGTCTTCGCAATAATCCGCGAGCCAAGGTTGCCCCATGCACCATCCGCGGGAAAGTCACTGGCGCAGCATTCGATGCTGTCGTCAAAATACTTCAGGCGTCGGACGCGCCTGTGGGTCGCCGAGCGATTCGAGCAAAATACTGGCTCGCGCGCGTCCCTTTTCTTTGGAGAAAGAATAATGTTTATTTAGAAGTGGAGTTTGTTTAAGTACTTCGAAAAACGTCCTCGGCGACTGGTCTCACAGAGATTTTACGCCCACGAGTTCAGCCTGTTACCATGAATTCTGTTCAAGAAAGTTCGTGTATCTAACGCATTGATAAAAGTATTTGCGGAGGCGAAATGGCAATTAAAGTCGGTATCAATGGATTCGGGCGGATTGGACGCAACGTTCTACGAACAGCCCTCGATGATAAAAATTTGGAATTTGTCGCAGTAAACGATCTCACGGATCCAAAAACATTAGCGCACTTGCTTAAGTACGATTCGATTCTCGGAAACTTGCCTCACAAGATTTCTGCCGCGGGAGACAGCATTTCAATTGATGGGAAGTCAATTAAAGTTTTCAAAGAAAAAGATCCGGCAGCACTTCCATGGGATTCTGTCGGTGCACAAGTTGTCATTGAATCGACAGGAAGATTCACAGATGCGAACGAAGCAAAGAAACATCTGCGCGGTTCCGTGAAAAAGGTCATCATTTCGGCTCCGGCAAAGAACGAAGATGTGACTTTGGTGATGGGAGTTAATCACGACAAGTACGATCCCTCCAAGCACCACATCATCTCGAACGCTTCCTGCACCACGAATTGCCTGGCGCCCATCACAAAGGTGGTTCACGACAACTTCAACATCCAAAGCGGCACCATGACGACGATTCACTCCTACACTAACGACCAGGTAATTCTCGATTTTCCACATAAAGACCTTCGGCGAGCTCGTGCAGCAGCTGTTTCGATGATCCCGACGTCAACTGGTGCGGCGAAAGCACTGAAACTCGTTATCCCCGAGATGGCAGGAAAACTGGACGGCTTCGCAATGAGGGTGCCTACCCCGAACGTATCAGTAGTGGACCTGGTTGTTTTCGTCGAAAAGAAAACCACGAAAGACGAAGTGAACGCCGCTCTAAAAAAAGCATCGGAATCGGGACCATTAAAAGGCTACCTTGGGTATGAAGAGAGCGAACTTGTGTCCATCGATTACCGAGGCGATGCCCGCTCCTCAATTGTGGATGCGCCGATGACACTGGTTGTTGGTGGGAACTGTGTCAAAGTGATCTCCTGGTACGACAATGAATGGGGATATTCTTGTCGGGTCCGTGATTTGATCAACTACCTCGGCAATAAAGGCCTCTAACCAGAATTCTAAAAAGCTAGTGGCGGAGAAAACGATCTCCGCCACACATTTCCTACTCCACTCTGGAGTTCTTATGACAAAGCTTTCCATTAAGGATCTTCCACTCAACGACAAGCACGTCTTCATGCGAGTCGATTTCAATGTTCCTCTGGAAGATGGACGTGTGATGGATGACACGCGGATACGCGAGACATTACCTACGATCGAGTACGCGCTGCGACATGGGGCGCGTCTGATACTTGCTTCTCACCTCGGCCGTCCCAAGGGAAAACCGAATCCTAAGATGAGCCTCAAACCCGCAGCGGAGCGCCTCAGGATGCTGCTGGACAAACAACTGGCGGCAAGCGAGAACGTGGGGTTCTGCCCAGACTGTGTCGGGCCGGAAGCAGAAGAAATGGCCACAAAACTTGAAAAGGGCCAAACTTTGCTTTTGGAAAACTTGCGGTTTCACGCAGAGGAAGAAGCAAATAACGAGCAGTTCGCGCGGCAGTTGGCAAGCTTGGCCGAGTTCTATGTGAATGACGCGTTCGGCTCGGCCCACCGAGCCCATGCTTCTACTGCTGGCATCACGAAGTTCGTGAAAAAATCTGCGGCCGGCCTCCTGATGGAGAAAGAACTGGCGTATCTAGGCAAAGCACTCGAGCATCCTGAGCAGCCCTTTGTGGCCATTCTTGGTGGCGCGAAAGTCAGCGACAAAATCAATGTGATCCGCAATCTGATGAGCAAAGTCAACGCGCTCATCATCGGTGGTGGAATGGCATACACATTTCTTAAGGCCCAGGGAGAACACGTGGGTAAATCGCTGGTCGAAGAGGACAAACTCGACCTTGCGGGCCAACTGCTGCACGAGGCCAAAGCGAACAAGATAAAGTTCCTTTTACCCACCGATCATGTGATCGCGGATCGAATTGATGCTAATGCCTTGACGAAGATCGTTAATCTTGGCGAGCCGATTCCGGCCAATATGATGGCGCTCGATATCGGGCCAAAAACAATTGAAACATTCACAGAGGAAATTTCGCGAGCTCGCACAATCGTATGGAACGGTCCGATGGGAGTTTTTGAAGTGCAGCCATTCGCTAGGGGAACATTTAAAGTTGCACAGGCAGTGGCTGAAAACGCCGGGGCAATCTCAATCGTTGGTGGCGGAGACACAGTAGCGGCCGTGCATGCAGCGGGAGTCGCCGAAAAGATCACACACATCTCCACCGGCGGGGGTGCCTCACTTGAGTTTTTGGAGGGCAAGAAGTTGCCGGGAGTGGAAGTGTTAACGGAAAAGCACTGAATCGAGAGTTTTCCCGTGACAGATTACGCAGTTCGCCTTCAGCTGGGAAAGGGCAAATCGTTCGAGTTGCACGGGCCAGCTGACATCACAAAAGTCGAAATTGACGCGATCGTCAATGCGGCAAATTCGTCTCTGCTAGGGGGCGGCGGGGTGGATGGAGCCATTCACCGAACAGGCGGACCGTCGATTCTTGCAGAGTGCAAACGAATCGTCGCTGAAATCGGAATGTTGGAACACGGAAAAGCTGTTATCACAACTGCGGGGCGCTTACCTGCGAAATATGTAATTCATACCGTTGGGCCGATCTATCGTGGTGGCGGCCGGGGAGAACCCAAAATCCTCAAAAGCTGCTATGAGGAATCGATACGAATCGCAGATGAACACGACGTTCGATCGATCGCTTTTCCTTCAATCTCGACTGGCGCATTTGGATATCCCATCGACGAAGCTGCTCCGATTGCAATTGAAACAGCTGTTCAATATCTAAATTCTTCGCAGAACGTCAATCATGTTCGCTTTGTGCTGTTTGATACTTACACATTGAAGGCTTACGTCAGAGCAGTCGAGAAACTCATAAAATTCGACAAAATTCATCCAGTGGACATACATAAGGTTCTCTCATGAGAAAAAAGCTGATCGCCGCTAATTGGAAGATGTACAAGACTCCCGACCAGACACAGCAGTTTTTCCGCGATTTTCTTGCGCTCGTGAAAGATCACACGCGTGACGAAATTGCGGTGTGTCCGCCTTTCGTCGATCTGCCATCGGCGGTTGAATCCGTTCGGGGAAGCAACGTAGCCATTGGAGCGCAGAATTTTTATTGGGAGAAAGAAGGTGCATTCACGGGAGAAGTTTCAGCCGGGATGCTGCTCGCAGTCGGGGCAACTCACGTGATCATCGGACACTCCGAGCGCAGGCAGTATTTTGGCGAAACAGACGATACGGTCAATATGAAATTGAAAGTTGCGTTAGAAGCTGGTTTGACGCCTATTGTTTGCGTTGGCGAGGTACTGGAAGAGCGTGAAGCAAACTTGACGGACGATGTACTGCGGCGAGAGTGTCTTAGAGCATTTCACGCTATCTCCGGAAAGAAGGCCGGCAAGCTAGTAGTCGCATACGAACCAGTTTGGGCTATCGGCACTGGTAAGACCGCGACTCCGCAGTTGGCATCGGATGCACACGCGATCATTCGAGCGGAAGCTGCCAAGGCTTTTGGCGATGATTTCGCTGCAGGCCTACGAATTCTGTACGGCGGGTCGGTGAAACCGGACAATGCAAAGGCACTTATGTCGGAAGAAGAAATCGATGGGGCACTCGTCGGGGGCGCCTCACTCGATCCGAAGTCGTTCGCTGCAATTATTCGATACTGAAGGACCATGGCGTCCACGGCGTCATTGAGCAGCGACGTTGCAGGAGTCGGGCGGACACGATACCATTACTTATCCAGTGCAGTGATCGGCTCCCTAAGATGCTGCGCGCGTGATAGTTATTGCGGAAGTGGTGGAACTGGCAGACACACCATCTTGAGGGGGTGGCGCCGAAAGGCGTGGGGGTTCAAATCCCCCCTTCCGCACCAGGATCTCCGAATCAGTGTTAATTCAATAGAGAGGCGAAAGAATCGGCCCTAGGGCAATTCTGCATTCCTAAAAATGACTTGGTTAATCTACCTGGCAACTGCTGTTCACATCATTGTTTGCTTTTTCCTGATCATCGTTGTGTTGCTGCAGAGTGGTAAGAGCGGCGACATCGCTGCCGCCTTTGGTGGAATGGGGAGCCAGACAGCATTCGGTCCGCGAGGCGCTGCTACAGCACTGTCGCGCGCTACAACCTGGTCCGCTGTATTGTTCATGCTTACATCAATCACCTTATCGGTTTTCGCTTCGCGTCGTTCCACGGCGCCAGGATCTGTTCTCTCGGGGAGTAAACCTGGGCAGACAACTTCGCAACCAGCGCCAAGCACGCCAGCTCCAACTACGCCCACTCAACCGGCACCGCAAAACCCCAATCAGAAATAGCAATAGACCGCTTTGAGACACAGCCTTCCCTGTGGAAGGCTGTTCTGTTTGCAGGCGAATTCGCGGGCCTTCTTCCCATAGAATGACCGCATGATTCACGAGATTCTCCCCGTCGGCCCCCTTCAATGCAATTGCTCAGTTGTAGGAGATGAACAATCTCATGAAGCACTCGTTATCGATCCGGGCGATGACATCGAAGATGTGTTGAAGTTGGTGGAAAAGCATGGTCTGAAGGTAAAACAAATCATCATCACGCATGCGCATATTGACCATGTGGGAGGAGCAATGAAATTGCGAGCCCGTACAGGTGCTCCCATCATTCTCAATGAGAAGGACCAGGCACTGTTGAGGATGCTCGACGTACAGGCGAGTTGGATTGGCATGCCAGCACCAGGAGAGGTGCAAATTGATCACTCTGTCAGACAAGATGATAAGGTGCGGGCCGGATCTCTTGAAGCAGTTGTCCTGCACACTCCCGGACACACGGAAGGAAGCATCTCTCTGTATTTCCCGTCCGAACAAAAACTGATTGCCGGGGACACGTTGTTCGCAGGCAGTATCGGGCGCACGGACCTTCCTGGAGGTTCGTTTGAAAAGATCATCAACTCCTTGCACGAAAAACTGCTCGCACTGCCAGATGAGACGGTAGTCGTACCGGGTCACGGGCCTTTGACTACAATCGGCTCAGAGCGCGAATCTAATCCATTCCTTGTGAAGCCGTAAGAGAAACGTCACTCACGAGCCAAGCATGCCAAGCAAACGATCCACTCCTGCTTGAAAGATGTCGTTTGGCGTAATGAGACTCAAGACAAGGTACCCGTCTCTAGCAAAATCGAAGAAGTGTCCAGGATGCACGAGCACTTCAATCTTGCGAATCAGGTCAATCGCTAACTCCTCGTCCGTTTGCGTGACTGGAACTCGCAGCACGGCATACCAACCGCCCTCCACCTCAAGTCGGTGACACAGTTTCTGATGTGCGAGAGCACGATCTAGCGCTTGCAGATTTTCTCGAAGCCGATCCAGTAATAGCGGTTGGATACGCTTCCGTTCCTGAAGAAGTACCGGTGCAGCAAGCTGAATAGGAGTGTTCATCGAAAGGTAAGTGTCCGCGATGACATCGAGTCGCGACATTGCTTCATCCAGGATGCGATCGGGGCCGTTCGCCACAAGCCAGGCGAATTTCATCTGTGGAAGGCCGGAGATCTTGGAGACTCCACTCAGTGTGAACGAAAGTGCGTCTTTGTTCGTTGCGAACGTGCCGCGGGGTGCTCCGTCGAGAGCATAATCCAAAAACACTTCATCCGAGATGATCGCGAGTTCGTACTCCCGACAAAAGTCATTGAGTGAAGAAAAGCCGGCACCCTTAACGTATGACCCTGTCGGGTTATTAGGGTGCACGACCACCACGGCTTTAGTTCGATGTGATACTGCTTTGTACAAAGAAGGAAAGTCGATTTCCCATCCATGATCGTAGAGGAGTGGATAAGAACAGAGTCGAACGTCCTGCAGGTCGGCGAGGTACTCGAAAAGTGGATAGCTGGGTTTCGGAACCAAGATTTCGTCATCGGCGTTGCACAGGAGCCGAAACAGGAAAGAATAGGCTTCGCTGGTGCTCGTTGTCAGGAGTATGTGTTCGGGATCCAGATCATACAAGTCATGGTCACGATAATAGTTCGCGACTGCTTTTCGCGCGCTCAGCATGCCCTTGCTTTGCGGATCGTAGGCGAGCATGTCTGCCGAGGTGAAGGCTGACATGAGAATGTCCGTGTCGTAAGCGAGGCCGACCTCTGTCGGATTAGAAACTGTTAGATCGAGCAGGGCTACACCTGCGGCACGCGCGTCCTGAATCGCTTTGCTGAACGCATTCTGTTCGAGTTTCCAGTGAGTCCTGTGGGCGAACATGATGGATCCGATGGTCATAATAACGAACGATGGGGTTGATGACACAATTCCTCTGCTTCCCTCTGGTTCGCATTGCGCCTGCTAAAATCCTGACAGGGCTGAAATCGGACCTCCTTTATATGAACAGCACAATGTCCCGGCTCACCAAACCTCTCGTGCGCGAGAACGGAACGTTGCGCCTTGCCTCGTGGGACGAAGCGCTCGATCGTGCCGCAGATGGGTTTCGCCACGCGAAATCCGCTTATGGTGGAAGGAGCTTTGGACTTTTTAGCTGCTCGAAAACCACGAACGAGATGAACTTCATGGCGCAAAAGTTCGCCCGCGCGGTAATGAGCAGCAATAACGTCGATAGTTGCAACCGCACTTGACACGCCCCAAGCGTCGCCGGTCTGGCGACGGTTTTCGGAATGGGTGGCGGCACAAGTTCCTATCGCGAGACAGAGGATGCGGACACAATTGTTCTTTGGGGATCAAACGCGAGAGAGACACATCCCATTTTCTTTCACCACATACTGAAAGGCATTCGAAGAGGTGCGCAGCTTTTCGTCATCGATCCAAGACGTACGAGTTCTGCAGCTTGGGGTCACTGGATAGGCCTGCACGTAGGTACCGATATAGCTCTCGCGAATGCTGTGGCTCGCGAAATTTTATCGCAAGGTCTTGAAAATCGAGAATTCATTGAACAAGCGACGAGCGGCTTCGCGGATTTCCGCGATCATGTTGATCGCTACACCTTGGATTATGCGGAGGCAACCTGCGGGATCTCTGCAGCGCTTATCCGTGAGATGGCGAGTGCATATGCAAACGCCCGAAATGCGCAGATCTGCTGGACACTTGGTGTCACCGAGCATGTGACTGGCGTCGACAATGTTCTCGCGCTGATTAATCTGGGGCTTCTTACTGGCCACGTAGGAAGATACGGAAGTGGGCTCAACCCCCTGCGTGGTCAGAATAACGTGCAGGGTGGCGGGGATATGGGTGCTCTGCCGGATCGACTGCCGGGGTTTCAACATATCGAAAACGACGAATTGCGCTCGAAATTTGAAAGCAGTTGGGGTGTGTGTATCCCTGCGCAGCGTGGATGGCATTTGACTGGCATGTTCGACGCAATGGAACGCGGAGAACTGAAGGCACTCTATGTCATTGGAGAGAATCCAGCGCAGTCCGAAGCGGATCAGGATCGTACGATAAGACTTCTTCAACAGCTGGAGACACTAGTCGTTCAAGACATGTTTTTGACGAAAACTGCGCAACTTGCGGACGTAGTTTTTCCGGCAGCTGCCGGATGGTGCGAAACGGAGGGCACCGTCACAAGTAGTGAACGGCGCGTGCAACGAGTGCGCCGCGCTTTTGCTCCCGCAGGTGACTCCCGCGATGACATCCAGATCCTCTGCGATTTAGGACGGCGTATCGGCTATGACATGGGTAATCCAACCGCCGAGCAAGTATGGGATGAGCTGCGCAGTTTGAGCCCGATTCATGCTGGAATGGCTTACGCTCGCCTGGAAGGTTCAGAGGGTTTGCAGTGGCCCTGTTACGATGAAGCGCATCCCGGCGAACAGTTTTTGCATTGCCGATTGTGGGCGCGTCCTGTCATTGGCCCTCGTGCGCCTTTCAGCTGTGTAGAGCAATTAGATCCGGTCGACAAACTTGATGACGATTTTCCAATTCGCCTGACGACAGGTCGCCGCTTGGATTCCTACAACACCGGCGTGCAGTCGAGTCGGTATGCATCTCCACTGCGCCGGGCCGAGACCCTCGATATTTCTCCGGAAGATGCTGCTGCCTACAACTTGAGCGAGAACGAATGCGTTAAAGTGGTTTCTCGGCGAGGTGCAGTGATGGTGCCGGTTCATGTTGATTCTGGCCTGCGCCGCGGTCTCGCATTTCTGACGTTGCATTTCCCGGAGCAGGTAGCTACTAACGCACTCACGATCGACACCGCAGATCCCAAATCAGGAACATCAGAATTCAAGGCGACCGCCATTCGGATTGAGAAGGTCGCTGACCACCAGCCAATCGGGAGCCCTCCCTAGGACCGCATGGACCTCCACTTCACTTCGGCAAAGCCAACAACAGAAGAGAAGATCGTGATTGACGCGGCGGTAGCAAAGATCTCGCTGACCGACACGCGACCGCGCCGCACCCATCTGTTGCCACTGCTGCAGGCCATTCAAAACCGCGTGGGCTGGATCAGCGAGGGTGCCTTAAATTACGCAAGCCAACATCTGCACGTGCCGCCGGCAGACGCATTCGGCGTCGCGAATTTCTATTCATTGCTCTCGACGCGTCCTCAGCCGACTTCTACAGCCCACATCTGTGATGACATCGCGTGCAAAATTCGCAATGCCGATACCCTACTTCAAGATGTGGGAACCGCGGGGCCCGCGAAACCAGAAGTAACTTTGCACAGAAGTCCTTGCCTCGGCTTTTGTGAACAGGCGCCAGCGGTGCTCGTCCGTAAAGCAGGCGCAAACCCGATTGACCACATCGTCAGCTCAGCGGACGTATCGAAAGTTGTTTCAGCCTTAGAAGGAAATTGTGGCAACCCTCCGAGGCTGGTCGATTCCGTTCCTCAGGCTGGACAACCAGGGCTTAAGCTTCTGCGCCGCATTGGACGAGTCGATCCAGATAGCCTTGATGGCTACGCGGCAAATGGAGGCTTTGCTGCTCTCCGATCCGCAATCGAAATGGGTCCGGAAAAGGTGATAGATGAAATCATCGAGTCTCGGCTGGTGGGAAGAGGAGGGGCTGCGTTTTCGACCGGGCAGAAATGGAAATCGGTCCTAACATCTCAAAAACCTCGTTACCTTATCTGTAATGCTGACGAATCGGAGCCAGGCACTTTCAAAGATCGAGTTCTGATGGAAGGTGATCCTTACGCTCTGATTGAATCGATGATCATTGCCGGGATCGCCACTGGGTGTGAGAGCAGCTACATCTATATTCGGAGTGAATATTCATCGGCAGCACGCCTGTTACAGCATGCCATAGATACCTGTCGTTCCCGGGGACTACTTGGCTCACACATCCTCGGACAAGAGTTGCAGTTTGACATCGAAATTCGTATCGGCGCGGGTGCGTACATCTGTGGTGAAGAAACGGCGTTGCTCAATTCCATTGAAGGATATCGTGGCGAACCGCGCAATAAGCCTCCCTTCCCCACGGAAGTGGGATTATTCGGTCGTCCAACCGTAATAAACAACGTCGAAACTCTCCTGAACGTTCCAAGCATCGTCCTGGAAGGAGGCGCTGCGTTCGCTAAGATCGGCACTCCTCAATCCACCGGAACAAAGGTTTACTGTCTTTCGGGCCATATAGTGCGGCCTGGAGTTTACGAGGCACCTTTTGGAACGACGCTTCAGGAACTTTTAGAGATGGCCGGTGGAATCGGTGGAAGTGGCAAACTTCAGGCCTTACTGATTGGTGGGGCGGCTGGGGCGTTTATCGATCCGCGGAATCTCGACATTCCGTTGACATTCGAGGGATGCCGCGCCGCAGGCACTTCGCTTGGTTCAGCTGTGGTCATGGCTTTCGATGATACCGTAGACCTGCCAGCGATCTTGCTTCGTATCGCGTCGTTTTTCCGGGACGAGTCGTGCGGACAATGTGTGCCGTGTCGCGTTGGGACTGTGCGACAGGAAGAGCTTTTGCATCGACTCTCAAGCGGACGCCCAATTGGTGACCGGCAAACCGAGTTAGTTCTTCTCAAGGAAGTCGGCCAGGCGATGAGGGATGCATCAATCTGCGGACTAGGGCAAACAGCCTCAAGTGCGATTGAATCTGCAGTCCAACGGTTTAGTTTATTCGAGGACAAAGCATGAGTGCGGATGCTCCAGAACTGAAGATCCCTGTTCCGCGCGGGCCTTTGCCCATTCTGCCATCCGTTTCCAGATCGCGAACATTTCAAATCACGATCGACGGTAAACAGATCACCGTTTCGGAAGGTGCGACAATCCTGCAGGTTGCACGAGGCCTGGGCATCGACGTTCCCACTCTCTGTTTCCTCGAAACGTTAACGCCCGTAAACGTCTGCCGAATCTGTGTCGTTGAATTGGTTGGCTCCCGTGTCCTTGTCCCCGCATGCTCTCGCACGGTCGAGCCCAACATGGACATAAAGACCGATTCAGAACGGGTACGTCTAGCCAGGCGACTTGTGCTTGAGTTTCTAGCGTCCTCTGTGGATGTCTCAACGTCGCCACAAATCCAAGACTATTGTCGCAGATATGGTGCACAGCCGGAACGCTTTGGACCCTCGTCAGCATCACCTACTTACGATCGCGATCTGACACATCCAGGGAACCATGCCCCGCCGCTCGACCAAGCCGCGACCGTAGAATCAGCCGTCAAAATCGACAACGACTTATACATACGCGATTACGGAAAGTGCATTCTTTGTTACAAATGCGTACAAGCGTGCGGAAGCGAGGCACAGAATACCTTTGCAATCGCAGTTGCAGGGCGGGGGTTTGACGCGCGGATATCTACCGAATACAACATCTCACTGCCTGATTCCGCTTGCGTCTATTGCGGAAATTGCATAGGAGTTTGCCCGACGGGTGCGCTGATGGCTCGTAGTGAATACGAGATGCGTGCTGTCGGCACATGGGATGAGTCGCGCCAATCACAGACGAATACGATATGTTCATATTGCGGCGTCGGCTGCACACTTACTGTGCACGTGCAGGATGGCAAGATCGTCAAAGTTACCTCTCCTCAAGAGCAGTTCGTTACGCATGGAAATTTGTGTATCAAGGGACGCTTCGGCTGGGAGTGGGTCAATGAACGGACCTCGGAATCTTCGGCCGTGACCAAAGATGAACGTTCACAACCGTGACTTCCCGCGTCTCCTTATAGCTCGTCCAAAAGGACAATGCGATGAGTGATTCAGAACGTCGACGCATCCATGTCCAAGGTGTTGTTCAAGGAGTCGGATTTCGTCCCTTCGTTTATGGGCTGGCTGTACGGCATCAACTGAAAGGCTTCGTCTCGAATCAGTCCGATGGCGTGCATATAGAAATTGAAGGATCGCGGCAGGCTCTTAATGCCTTTGAGCACGATTTGAAGTCACAACCGCCTCCCCTCGCACGTCTGGATGCCATAACCATCGATACCGCTATTCCCACTGGCGATCTGAAATTCGTGATTCATGAAAGCGAATCTCTCATCGGCCGCACCACATCGATTTCTCCTGATGTAGCGACTTGCGACGATTGCTTGCGCGAGCTCTTCGATCCGGCAGACAGGCGATATCGTTATCCGTTCATCAACTGCACTAATTGCGGCCCGCGTTACACGATTATCAAAGACATTCCATACGACCGGCCATTCACGACGATGGCCAATTTTCCAATGTGTTCGGCCTGCAATGCCGAGTATCACGATCCCCTGAATCGTCGGTTTCACGCCCAACCCAATGCATGTCCCGTGTGCGGTCCGAAGGTGTGGTTGCACCCGGGCCAGCATGAGGGCCCAGAAGGCATTCGTGCGGCACAAGAGCAGTTGGCCTCAGGAAAGATTGTGGCAATCAAAGGCATCGGCGGATTCCACTTGGCGTGCGACGCAACCAACACCGAAGCCGTCGCGGAACTGCGGCGTCGAAAGAACCGAGGAGACAAGCCATTTGGTTTGATGGCCAAGAATCTCGAGCAGATCCGGCAGTTCGCCGAGGTGAACTCAGAAGAAGCTGATCAACTGATGCAGCGGCAAAGGCCAATCACACTGTTGAGGCGCAAAGAGCACACAGTTCTATCCCCGGCCGTTGCCCCCGGAACCGCATTAGTCGGATTCATGCTGCCCTACTCTCCTTTGCATCACCTGCTAATTGCCGACTTCCCCCTTGTCATGACCTCTGGCAATTTGAGCGACGAACCAATCTGCAGGGACAACGACGAAGCAAAAGCGCGACTTGGGTCTCTAGCTGATTCATTCTTGTTTCACAATCGAGACATTCATGTCGTATGCGACGATTCCGTTGTTCGAATCGGTGACGGAACCGAGCTTCCGATCCGAAGAGCTCGAGGATATGCACCACTGCCCGTCCAGCTTGGACGCGAGGTCGAGTCAATTCTCGCCGTCGGAGCCGAGTTGAAATCCACTTTCTGCCTGACAAAAGGTGAATATGCCTACCTAAGTCCGCACATCGGAGATATGGAAAATCTGGAGACTCTGGGCGCACTCGAGAGAGGGCTGGCCCATTTCCGCTCGATTTTTCGTTGCGATCCAAGCCGCGTCGTTTGTGATTTGCATCCCGGGTATCTCTCCACTCGTTGGGCACAAGATTTTGCGAAAACGAATAATGTCCCACTCCTGCAAGTGCAGCACCACCATGCCCACGTGGCTTCCCTGATGGCTGAGCATGGCCTTTCCGATGATAAGGTGATCGGTATCAGTTTCGACGGGACGGGTTACGGGACAGATGGTGCCATTTGGGGCGGAGAGATTTTCGCCGCCGATTATTCCTCGTTCCAGCGCGTCGCTCATTTGAAGTATGTTCCATTGCCGGGCGGCGATGCGGCAATCAAAAAACCCTACCGCATGGCATTGGTTCACCTTTTAATGGCTGGTCTGGATTGGTCAGAGGATCTACCGTGCGTCAGAGCCGTCGATGAGCGGGAGCGTTCCGTTCTTTCCCGCCAACTCGACGCAAGGGTCAACTGCGTGGATACCAGCAGCATGGGACGATTATTCGACGCCGTTGCATCCCTGCTAGGAATTTGTCACCATTCAACGTATGAAGGGCAGGCCGCAGTCGAACTTGAAATGGCAGCTAGGCCTGGTGGGCCTGAAGCAGTATCGGGCGAAGCTTATCGTATTGATCTGGTCGGCGCTAATCCTACACTCCTTGACCCTACGAACCTCATTCATTCCTTAGTCGCTGATTTTAGAAGTGGCAGTCCGATTGGTGATATATCGGCCCGCTTCCATCACGCTGTCGCTGATGGCATCGTGGATGTTTGTTCGCGAATTAGAGAGCAACTGGGAATTTCGGTAGTCGCACTCACAGGTGGTGTATTTCAGAACGCTCTTCTGCTCGATCTTTGCAAAAGGGGCTTAGAAGGAAAAAATTTTGATGTCCTCACGCATCGTGTGGTGCCGCCGAACGATGGCGGTATATCGCTCGGCCAAGCTCTTATAGGGTTGACCCGCTGAAACGAGTTGACTACCCTGCTCTCTCGCATTCAGACTCGGTGAAAATCATGAAACGTTTAATCCTGTCACTTTTTCTTTGCTCCGTTCTCTCCGCATTCTCATTGGCTCAGCGCGTTCCAACCTCACACCTGATGCCGCTGCCGTCCAGTGTAGTCGCCCGAGATGGCAGACTCGTCGTGAACCAACAGTTTACGTTTGCGCTAACCGGATACCACGAACCCAGGCTCGATCATGCGCGACAACGTTTTCTCAATCAGCTCCGACTGCGAACCGGAATACCCCTTCACCCGGACTCGAAAGATTCAGCAAAGGCAACTCTGCTGGTCAAAGTCGAACATGGCAGTTCGCCTGTGCAGCGCCTTGAAGACGATGAATCCTACAAACTCGAAATCACCTCGGAACACGCAGTCCTCAATGCCTCAACCCCTCTGGGAGCGCTGCATGGCCTTCAAACATTTCTACAACTGATCGAAGTTGGCCCGGATGGCTTTTTTCTACCTGCCATGAGCATTAACGATCAGCCTCGCTTTCCGTGGCGCGGTCTCCTGATTGATGTCAGCCGCCATTTCATTCCTCTGGATGTCATGAAGCGCAACCTCGACGGCATGGAAGCAGTAAAGATGAACGTATTGCATTGGCACTTGTCGGATAACGAGGGATTTCGTGTCGAGAGCAAACGCTTGCCCAAACTTCAGGAAATGGGCTCAGAAGGCTTGTTCTATACGCAAGCAGAAATTAAAGACTTTCTCGAGTACGCACATGACCGTGGAATCCGGGTCGTTCCGGAATTCGACATACCAGGGCACAGTCGCTCGTGGGTAGTCGGATATCCAGAGATCGCAAGCGGGCCGGGTCCGTATAGGGTCGAACGAACGGACTACAGCCAGGATCCGATTCTTGATCCCACACAAGAACGAACCTACAAGTTTCTAGACACCTTCATCGGCGAAATGGCAGGTCTCTTTCCTGATGCCTATTTCCATATTGGGGGTGATGAAGTTGACGGAAAACAATGGGACGCAAATCCGAAAATTCAGGAATACATGCGTACCCACACGATCAAGAACAATGCCGATCTTCAGTCATACTTCAATGCACGTCTGCAAAAGATCGTGGAGAAACACGGGAAGATTATGGTGGGGTGGGACGAAGTGCTTCACCCGGAGCTGCCGAAATCGGTGGTTGTTCAATCATGGCGTGGGCAGAAATCGCTTGCTGCAGCAGCAAAAGATGGTTATCGAGGCATTCTTTCGTACGGCTATTACCTCGATTTGATGTGGACAGCGGCACGTCACTACGCAATTGAGCCGATGTCCGACGATGCGGCAAACCTTACTGAAGAAGAAAAAAAGCGAATACTGGGCGGAGAAGCTTGCATGTGGGCGGAGTTCATCACCCCCGAAAACATTGATTCGCGGATTTGGCCCCGCGCCGGCGTTGTCGCTGAGCGCTTTTGGTCTCCACAGAATGTCACTGATGTCCCTTCCATGTATTCGCGTATGAATGATCTCGGTCGACAATTGGAATACCTCGGGCTGACTCATGTTTCCAACTATTCAGCCTCCCTGAAACGCATGAGCGGAACAGATGACGTTGCAGAACTCAGAGCCCTAGGGGAAGTTGTCGAACCGGTGAAAGACTACACACGTATGGACACGGCGCCAGCCCTTGTGAATGCATCAACGCCGTTGAACCGAATGGTCGATGCCGTCGAGCCGGAAAGCGAAGAAGCGCGTGAATTCTCGCTCTTGGTTGATGAGTACATCAAAGGCAGGTTTTCTGACTTTCGTGCAGCTTCACAGATTCGGTCCCAGTTGGAACAGTGGAAGAGTTTGGATCCTCAGCTCGAGCCGACGCTGGAAAAGTCTTATCTGATGAAAGAGCTGCGCCCGATTTCGCAGAACCTCTCAGCTTTGGCTGCCGTAGGGCTTCAGGCTTTGGACTATTTGCAGAATGGATCCAGGCCTGCCCAGGGATGGGCATCCAGCCAGGCGGGGCTTATCAACAACTCCCGAAAAGCCAATGCAGACTTAATGCTCATGGTCGTTTCGCCAATTGAGAAGCTCGTCGCGGCTACTGGAAACCAACAGGGATCAACGCCTTAATCTACCGAGACAAAGGCAGCTTAATTAGTGAGAACGAGCACCAGCCCGAAATTGCTTTTTTGAACAGAGATTTTTGTACAGTCTGAAACGATCCAAGTAGCGCCTGCGGCAAGCAACTCATCGCGAGAGACAATGGCTGGCAGGCCAATAACACGTGCACCAGCTTCGCGGCCGGCACGAACTCCTGCCGGAGCATCTTCAACGACGACACACTTCTGTGGGTCGAACCCCAGTTTGGCAGCAGCTTTGGCATAAGGTTCAGGATTCGGTTTACCTTTGTTTACGTCAGTCGCCGTCACAAGGGCGCTCGGAATCGGCAACCCAGCTGCTCGAAGCCGCACCAAGGCTAGAGCCCTGGTACAAGAGGTGGCAATTGTCCACCTGTTCTCAGGCAGTGAGTTCAACAATTGAGCAGCGCCGGGCAGAGTGATAACTCCGGTGATGTCTTCGATCTCACGACGCTCCACCTCGCGGTTTTCCATTTCATGGTTAGCATCAGGGAGGAGTTCACGCACCGTCGAGAGGCTCGGCCTCCCGTGCGCTCGGGCAACCGTGGCCTTTGGATCCAAGCCGTGCTCGATGGCCCATTGGCTCCAGACTCGTTCGACGGCCGGAGTGGAGTCGATCAGCACGCCATCCAAATCGAAAAGGAGGGCTTCGCAGTTCACTTCAATCATGATGTGTGTATTACCTCTTACGGCGTTCGGGCGCGAATGATTTCTGTAAGAATGTCTGCTTGACCTTCGATTCGCTCCAAGTGCGGATACTTCAAACCATCGACATAGTTGATCGAATATGATTTCACGAAATCAGCATTTTCAATCAGCAACCCCATCGGACGATGATTCTTCGCTGCTTCTCGAATCGCATTTAAGATTTCTTCACGATTGTAACGGCGCTCATTGACCGCAAGAATCTTCATTCGAGGAGCTATGCCTGCCCGTGCTGCCGCGGAATCCGGAATCACATCTTCAACCTCGCCCGCTTTCGTGAGCGACAAACCTAAAGAATATGAAAGATCTACCCCGCCGCTTAACTTTTCGCTTGCCGCCATGAATTCATTCGGGATCACGTTATAAACGAGCTTCCACCCACCTCGTTCGATTCCACCGAGTGGGGCGTGCGTGCTTGTTTTCTCCACTAAAGCCTGAAGCAGGGTTGCCCAATCGTTGGGCGCAACAGAGTTCAAGGTTTTGACTACATCGTCCAAAGTGTATGGAAACACTTTCGGCACACCACTCTCGCCACCATGGAATTCTTTGCAGAAGTCATCGAGTGATTTTCGTCCGTTGGTTAGCTGGCGTATCATCGAGTCCACTTCGAGCCACACCAACTCACCTTCTGGATAATAATCAAGTGAGCGTCGCCAACTCTCCCAGTGTGGGCCCATCAATCTGAGAATCTGCACAGAACGCGCTGTATCGCCCAGAGAACGCCAGGTTCGCCCCCGACGATAGTCAAGCGAGGCGGCAGTTGAGGCGAGGGCTTCACGATATTGTTCTTGAGAAAATAGCTTGCTTCGTGCTGCCAATACATCACCCAAGTATTCTGTCAGTCCCTCGTAAACCCATAACAGATCGCCACGCATGGGGTCCTGATAGTTGCGCGTTGCTAGTCCAGCAGGTCGACGGTATTTGCCATTCCACGAATGCACATATTCATGTGGCAGGAGACCGGCCTCTAGCAGGTGCAGGTTCGAATCGCTAAACATCCTTTCTCCCACGCTGTTATCGCTAGATTCGTGATGTTCCACTCCATGGTGTCCGACTTCATCGCTAAGCGTGAGGAGGAAATGATATTGCCGGAAGTGTTGTGCTCCAAAGAGAGCCGAGGCCTCATCGATAAGTTTCCGATAGGCCGCCACATCCGCGTCTGAAGCATCGATGGCACGTTCGGTTTCGCCGACTAGATCCAGAAAATGCAATGCACCGTGACCGGGCTGTTGCAGCAAGATCTCACGAAAATGTTCTCCCGCGATCAGCGGCGAGTCTACAAGCGTAGTCAGGGATACCTCTTGAAACGCAACCTGATTGTTTTGCTGCTGAGCTTGTGCGAGCGCGGTACCAAACTTCCAGCCGGGCGGTAGCCTGACAGTGGGTTTGAATTGCACATCGTCCGACGCCATTCCCGCGGGGTAGATCAGTACCTGGTTCCAATTCAAATCGAGCAGCTTGCTCGATGCGGATGCTCCTGATGCTCCTGCACTGCCATCAGTCGTAATCGTGTCGGACCAAATCGTAACTTGGGAGACACCAGAAGGAACATCGATGTGAAAGGCATACATATCCACATCGTCGCGTCGCCATGGAATCGTTTTGCCATCGGCTTCCACTCTTAGACCTGTGAAATTGGCGATTGGACCGCTCGGGCGGTGATTGCCTGGAATCCATTTCGGATATACGAGTGTGATCACTCCGGGCTTGGCAGGAATGGTCATCTTCGAATGAAAGATGTTTTTCGGAGCTTCTGTCAGGTCCACTTCCAGCCCGATAGCCTGGCCCAATAAAAAGTTAGGATTCAAGAGGGATAAGAAAAAAGCAGCTGTCGCAATAATCGGCACGAATAGTCCTCTCATTCAGAGAAGACTGAAGAGTAAAGGAGAAGGCGCACTAACAGCAACGTGTACGGGTTGCTCATGCGTTGCGAAGGCGATTTCGATAACGCCAGAAAATACCCATTGCACCGGACGACAATAAAATCCAAGTTCCCGGTTCAGGAATTGCGGGCGGGGGTGGCTTTGGTCGGCATTTTTTATCGTCCGCATCGCCATCGTTCTCTTTGTCCCTCAAACCGCAAACATCGACGGGTGGCCCGATCGGGAACAGTATTCCACCCGGCAATGGAGCCAAAGGCGGAGGCCCTTGTGCGATCAGCGCTGGTCCCTCAGGAGCTCGCAGAGCGGATTCGAAATTTGCGGGGATGGGCATGTGAATGGCGGAGCCATCCGCCATGAACGGATCTTCAAACTGTTCTTCGGTAGGTTCTTCGTCGGATACTTCAGGCTGAGCTGCTGCTTCAACGCGGTTTCCACATCTGGTTCGGGCACTGATCTTTCCATCCGTAATCAGCTTCTCGCCTCGACCGAGGGCAACACGCTTCTTCGTCCAAAAGATTCGATCGCCTAAGCGATATGACAAATACACCATTCGCGGCTGATTCAACGTAACAATTCGTGCACGTTCCCAGTTGAATCCGGAAAAATGGCGGGCTACAGCGCGATCCGTCATAGCAACGCGCAGATCATCAGGATCTTTCACTCCCCCCGGTACAACCGAATATGGGTAAAACAGACGGTTTCGCGCGACCCAATGGCGTTTGGGCCGCGGCTGTCCAGCGAGCAACGCCAAGCTGTCATGTGGACTCTGCTTTTCCCAGCTTGAGGCTAACTGTGCCTGATAGGAGTTGGAAAAGGAATGAGCTGGGAGATAACGCCAGATAAGCAGCGCTAGGAAACCACTACAGACAAAAAAGATGGCGAGGCGACGTAACATTCTGTGTCGGCGATGACGAGTGCGCCGACCCAGGCGTACGCGACGCCCAGACTGATCGTTCACCCTACCTGTCCCTCCCAGTAAAGGGCTGCCTGGGGAAGCAGCAGAGCTACTGCACTAATGTTTGGCAAATTAGGTGCCAGAGTTAAGCCCCCAACTGCCGCTAAATGTTGAGTTGATGGGGGCATCCTAGCAGACTGTGCAGAGCCTTGCACAAAAAGAGTGGTGTACTACTAAGGATAGCCTGTGGAAAATCCATTTTGGGAGGCGGTCGAAAATCAAAAAATTCTTGCTCCCATGTCCATTGAAAGGGATCAAAATGGAGCCAGCAGGGCCGATCCGCAACTGGCCCTTCGCCGCGGAAATCCCGCCTCGCGGATGACCAGCATTGAGGAAGTGCCCGAAGGAGGTCATCGTGCCTTTGAACAGTCTCCGGCAGTACCTCGATCAGAAAGAAATTCGGTACGTAGTCATCTCGCACTCACTTGCTTATACGGCACAAGGTGTCGCACATGCGAGCCACATCAGCGGCCAAGAAATCGCCAAAACTGTAATTGTGAAGGTCGATGGTTGTCTGGCTATGGTTGTTATTTCTGCATCGCGCTTGGTAGATCTACGCCGGCTGAAAGAGATGACCGGATCTCGACAGGTTGAACTCGCATCGGAAACTGACTTCCAGAATGCGTTCGCGGATTGCGAAACGGGCGCAATGCCACCCTTCGGTAATCTTTATGATGTCCCCGTTTATTTCGATCAAGATCTGACGTGGGATGAAGAGATAGCATTCAATGCGGGCACGCACCGTGAACTGATAAAAATGCGACTCGAAGATTATCTTCGATTAGTTAAACCGGACATTGCGCCTCTCGCAGCCGGAACGGTTGCGGCGCACGCGGCCTAAAGTGCCTCCGAGCAACAGGTGATCGCACGCTGGGACGTCGGCACAACAGCGTGACGTGATAGGTATACTTCGGTAGTCATGCGGAGTGTGCCCTCGCGTAAGACCGATTCTGTCCTTTTTGGGTTTCTGTTTTGTATCGTTGCGATAACTGCCGCCATCGCGACTGATTTCGTTAAAACAAGCTACTTCACAAACTGGCGGCGCCTTTCCGACCAACCCATAATTGCCCCGAGAGGGACGGGGTGGGAGTCGGCAGGTACTTTCAATCCCGCGGTTGTGGCACACGGTCGCGAAATTGCGATGCTCTATCGCGCACAGGATGCCAACGGCACGTCTCGGCTTGGATATGCAGAGAGCACTGATGGCATCCACTTCACTCGAAAAGAAAGCCCTGCTTTCGTTCCAGAGACTTCGTACGAAAAAGGCGGGGGCGTCGAAGACCCTCGTCTCGTAAAAATTGGGGAACTCTATTACTTAACGTACACGGCTTATAACAAGCGCGATGCACAACTCTGTCTTGCTACGTCACGCGATCTGATCCATTGGGAGCGTAAAGGTGTTCTGCTCCCCGCCTATAAGGGCAATTGGAATGTGGGCTGGACAAAGTCAGGAGCGATTGTTCCTAAAACAATCAATGGCAAGTACTGGATGTATTTCCTTGGAACGGGTGCAGATAAAACAGATCAAACGGGATTGGCATATTCGACGGATCTGCTCCACTGGACTGAAGCGACATCGAAACCAGTACTGCCAGTTCGCGAAGGATTTTTTGATTCGCGTGTCGCTGAACCAGGCCCTCCCCCGGTTCTCACAAAGGATCACATCGTGCTTGTTTATAACGGGGCGGACGATCGTCTCGTTTACCGAACCGGAATAGCCGTATTTGATCGAAAAGATCCCTCTCGCCTCATTTCTCGAACTGAAGTTCCATTGTTTTCGCCCGAGCGCGATTGGGAAGAGAATGGGCAAGTTCCTAATGTGGTTTTTGTCGAAGGCCTTGTTTCATGGAAGGGGCAATACCTTGCCTACTATGGAGGAGCGGACAAATACGTCGGGGTAGCCGCCGTGAAGTTTTGAACGTGTTTGAGTCCAAAACTCTTCGTTAGCAATTTCCCTCTTTCTGCGGCCAGCGTTAACACTCCAAGGTATGGATAAGTCTGTACCAGCTTCTGTCCATACTTCTCTGTCTTCGTTGGCTGGATAATGAATGGCTTGGCCAAGGCATCCGCGACCTCAGCATCAGGCGCAATGACAGTAACGCTAATTTGACCTTTGACAGCCTGCCCCGTAGCTGGGTCGATCAGGTGTGACCCGTTTTTCGCTCGTTTTCCAAGTTTTTTCTCGTACGTGCCAGAAGTGGCCACGCCGTAGCCCGCACGCAGGAACACAGTCGCCGCGCGCAGATGGCGATCTCGCGGATCGGAGATCTGAACAGGCCAAAAGGCGCACCGATCGCCCTCGACTTCGGGGCAACCAGAAAACACAGGTGGCATACCGATCGATTTCAGACTACTACTCCCCAGATTCACCATTGCAGCAGCAATACCATGGTCTTTCAGAATCTGGGCCGCTCGTTCTGCGGCATACCCCTTTGCGACTCCTCCCATGTCCAGTTCCATACCCGAGACACTAAATTCCAACTCACGGGTCCTGGGATAAAGATGGACATTAGGCCAGCCAACTTTCCGTCGCGCTTCCGCGACAGCGCGGTCCCGCGAGACGTTCGCCTCGCAGGGCGATTGAGCACAATTGGGAAGAAATCCCCACGCGCGCACCAAAGGCGCCACAGTGGGATCAAACAATCCCTTTGTTAGATCGGCTAAGTGGAGAGCGAGTTCTACACGATCAAACAGTTCATCCGACAGCGTGGCTCGCGGCCTGGGCTCACCGACTGCACTTGCCGTCGCATTCGCCCGCATGAGTTCGGAATCCAGTTTCCAATTCGAAAGGAGGTAATCGACTCGCCGCAGTTCCGCAAATGCAGCTGCGATTGCTTCGCGCCCACTAGTCTGGCCGCGCAGCGGATAGACCGTGATTTCACATACGGTCCCCATCAAGTATCGGGCTTCACGGATGGGTTTGTTGGAGTTGGTAGAAATTTCAGTATTGGCAGAGCTCGCCAAGCAAATAGCAAATGTGCAGATAGCGAGAAATCGCATTATGACTTGTGCAGGTAAAAGAGGTCGGCCAGCAACAACGCTTTCTTTACCCCTCTAGCGACAGCCTTCGATGACAGCGTAGCGCCTGTGTAATTCACGATATCCCGGTCGACCTGAATCGGATCAGAGCTTTTTTTGTTCCGGAACTGACGCAAGAATCTTTTTTCTTTGACTTCCCCGCCGCGAGACTCTCGATATTCCAGGATCACAACCTCTCCGGCTTCTCCTTTGGGAGTTACACCCACTAGAAAGGTGATGAATTCCTCTTTACCAATCTCATTCATTAAGAATGCATACCCGGTAACATCGCCGTTCTTGCTGATGCCTACAGATGTTCTGTAATTTGGCTCTCGAAAATTCAGGCCACTGTTGCGCTGCAAGCTTTCCCGCTGCGGTGGCGTCAACTGCTTCTCCTCGGACTTGAAGGAAACTGCTTCAGGCACTGCGATCTTCAGCGCCTCTGCTTCCGACATGAAGACTTCAGCAGAAACTGCTGTCGCAAAAATAAAAAGCAGAATTCCAAGACATACCAGATGTGACAGCTTTTGTGAGTTCCCTCGACGTCGCATCAAACTGCCGCCCCATTTTTGCCATTCACGCGTCGCATCGCAAACATAAGCACTCCTGTGATCACAAGCAGAAGCCAAGCAACCGTCAAGGAATCGAGAATCAACGTACCGCGTTTTCCGAGCAGGCGCCCCGAATGCAAATCCGTAACGACGATGTCGCCTCGAACACCATCCTCACCGTCCATCGGACGATAGGAGTTTGGAAGAAACTTCCGGGCCACGCTTCGATTCTCAAGTTTCAGCTCTTCCCGATGTTGAATCATGAACCCAGTCGTGATCAGAAGGAGAATGTTCAAGGTGGATACGATACCAATGAGCGAATGCATCCGGCGCAGTACACGCACGAGCGTCAGCCGATATCCTCGCTTGGCTTCCTGCAGTAATTCAGGTCCTGATTTCTTTTCAGGGATAGCGGTCTTCTGCAGCGGAGGGTAAAGTGCTTCCCCGTTAGCTGTATCCATGTCTTCTCTGACCGCAGAATTTCGTCCAAGCGCTTGCTTGCTACGTATACTCAAGTCTCCTCTCTTTCAGAAAGCGAACGACATCCCTAGAATCAATCCATTGGTCGCCCCTTGGTCAACTTTGGGAAAAACCAGCTTGGAGCCCTGAATTCTACGATTGCGTTCGTAAGCCGCCTGGATCGCAAACTGCTGGATTGGACGAAAGCTAACTCCAGCAGTAATGCGGTCTTGCTCAAGATCTTCCTGCGTGAAGGAGATGTTCAGCCCGTCTTCAGCACTGGAAATCTCCACATTATCTGTTACGCCGTTAAGCCAAACGCGTTCATAACGAACGATGGGAATTAATTGTGGATCCTCAAAACTTCGACCAAGGAAAGAGCGCTTTAACCAACCCGGCCGTGCGTGATACTTGAAATCCGACCAGAAACCATAACGCCTGCGCGATAAGTTGGCCAACTCCATTTCCACAGTTGTGGTTGTTAAGCCGCCGGCAGATGAAGACGGATTTGTACTGCTTTCTGAGTTAAAGACTGCTTGACCAAACCCTAAAACAACGTCATTCAAATTTCCGAGGCTAGTGTAGACGGCTTCTCCTTCAGTCTCGAATCCGCGCCACCGCCATTTGTGGTCGTAGGCAAAGGTCGTGAGTGCCTCACGAAAACTGACAAAAGAAGGCGCGTACTTTCCATGATAGCCCGAAAACGCAAACTCCCCGTGTAGGTTGGGGCTATAAGCGGTACGCCACGCAAACGCAGTAGCCGATTTACTTCCATCGAAGAAGCCACTACTCAGCTGCATCTCGCTATTCGCGACGAGTTCCGCAGAACCGGGAGAGCCCGATTCAGTTACCAGTTCGTGTTCGATATTGAAGTCCAAGGCTGCACCGTTGAGCACATAGCCCTGGTAATCGATGCGCCCTGAATCCCCTACATTAAAGCTACCAACCAGCCCAGCGCCCAAATCGCGCCAAGCGGCTTTTACAGGCAAAACAGAAGCATCGCGATCAGTTAAAGTCCTGCGCGGGATATCCCAATAGTCATCATCATGTAGCAAGTTATATCGTCCGACTGGCACGAGTACGACGCCGCTCCGAATGCCGTGGTTCTCTGCAAAGTTAAATTGACCCCACGCCTGCTCGACTGAAATTTCGCCGCCTGCGTTGCCTTCTATAGTTTGCTTGAATGCGCTGCTACCAATTGCGCGCTCCGTTTGCTTTTCGGACTCAAGTTCGTGCAATCGCTCGTATTCGATTTCGCTATAAATTCGGATTCTCGGCGCAGGCTTGGCGTCAGTCGCAAGAACGAAACGACGAAACGTAAAACCCGCACCTGAACCGCTTGGTATCGCGTTCCCGCTCGAAATATCATTAGTTTCGAAACGTACAGACCCGTAGCCGCTCAGACGCACGCGATCATCGAAGAGGCTTATCTTGCTCTTTCCTCCTCTCCAATCAACATATTTGGCAGCCCTTGTATCTGAAGGTGCCTCTAGGGATTGTGGTTCGGATTTAGATTCCTCCGTCAGATCGCTCTGCCCCGATTTCTCGGAGCCCAATGTCTGCTCATTGTTCCCAGGGGTTGAGTGCGACGGAACAACTTGTCCTTGCGCGACGAGAGCCCGAAGACGTTCGACCTCAGCACGCAGAGCTTGCACGTCTTCTCTCAATTGTTTTACCGACTCGGCTTCACTGGCCGATTCGCTTCCAGCTTTGGAATAAGGCGTGACCTGTTGAGCCGAGACAAGAGATATGGCAACAAACAACAAAATCAGGACGCCAAGCACAGCCCAATGTGCCTGAGTTCTGCCACGTAGGATCGATCGCATATGCAACGAATAATGAGTCATGATGTTCCTAATAGAAGCTAGATGCAACTCAATTGCATGTATAATTAACTCTTCTATGCTCCTACTCTGAATCAATACCCGTCAAGATGTACAACGCAGATTTTGTTGCACTCCGGTTGCAACTAGATGCAACGCGGCCTTGATCGCAAAGGGCAATGTCCCTGAACCCGGTATAATCGCCTGCTTTGCAAACAGCCGTTGGGAGGCCCCCACTTGAAACTAATCCGCGCGAGCGTTTGCGCTGTTCTGATCCTTGCTCTGATTCAACCGTCATGGGCTCAAGCGCCTATTCCCGCTGCCCAACCATCCGGGGGGTTCTATGGATACACAGCGGTGTCCTCGAAAAATGAGCGGGAGTGGGAAAACAAATTTCGCGAAGGCATCTTGCAGGACAATCTGCGAGAAAGCATGCGTCGATTGAGTGCACGCCCCCATCACGTGGGATCGCCTTACGACAAGGAAAACGCAGAATGGATACTTTCGCGCTTCAAAGAGTTCGGATTCGATGCTCACATCGAAACTTTCCAGGTACTCTTCCCCACTCCGAAAGAGAGATTGATCGAGCTCATCGCTCCTATCAAATTCCGCGCGAAGATGCAGGAGCCCGTTCTGGCAATCGACCCAACTTCGAACCAAACTTCCGAGCAATTACCTACCTATAACGCGTACTCGATCGACGGCGACGTAACCGCGCCTCTTGTGTATGTGAACTATGGTCGCCGTGAAGATTATGAAGACCTCGATCGGTTGGGAATTTCTGTCAAAGGAGCGATCGTAATCGCTCGTTATGGCCGAGCATGGCGTGGGATTAAGCCGAAAGTGGCTGGCGAACGGGGAGCGGTGGGTTGCATTATCTACTCCGATCCCGCGGACGATGGCTATTTCCAAGGCGATGATTATCCGACTGGCGGTTATCGTCCCAAAGACGGCGTTCAGCGTGGAAGCGTTATGGATACCGACCATCCTGGCGACCCACTAACTCCGGGCGTCGGAGCGACAACAGAAGCGAAACGCCTCGCAATTCGTGAAGCAAGCACAATCACCAAGATTCCAGTTCTTCCTATTTCATATGCCGACGCGCTGCCGCTACTCAGCGCCCTGAAAGGACCCGTAGCCCCGGAGCAATGGCGCGGTGCGCTTTCAATCACTTATCACGTGGGGCCCGGCCCCGCTCAAGTCCATCTCAAAGTTGCTTCCAACTGGGATACCAAGCCTGTCTACGATGTGATCGCGACCATGAGAGGTTCCACTTCACCGGACCAGTGGGTACTGCGTGGCAATCATCATGACGCTTGGGTGAACGGAGCAGACGATCCGATTTCCGGAATGGTCACAGTGCTCGAAGAAGCCCGCATGCTCGGCGAACTGCATAGGCAAGGTTGGAATCCGAAGCGCACTATTATCTATTGCGCATGGGACGGGGAGGAACCAGGGCTGCTCGGCTCGACGGAGTGGGTTGAAACTCATCGCGAAGAACTTCAACAGCATGGCGTTGCGTACCTCAACTCGGACAGCAATGAACGGGGGTATTTCGATGCAGCCGGCTCGCACGATCTCGAGCATTTCGTTAATGACATTGCGCGGGAGATACCCGATCCGGAATCAAACATTTCTGTTGGACAGCGCGCACGTCTCAGGCGTATTGCCAATACGAAGTCGCAGGATGAGCGAGACCAAGTTCGCAAGAGGGCGGACCTTCGAATTGGAACCTTGGGAGATGGTTCGGATTACACACCTTTCCTTGATTTTGCAGGCGTCTCAGCCCTCGACGTTGGTTACGAAGGCGAAGCGGATGCTGATGCGTACCATTCCATTTATGACGATTTTTACTGGTACACACATTTCGTTGATCCAGAGTTCACGTATGGTCGGGTGATGGCCCAGACCGGTGGCACGATTGTCATGCGATTGGCGGATGCGGATCTGATCCCGTATGAATACACGGGCTTAGCAGACAATCTGGCCAAATACGTTTCCGATCTGGAGAAGTTTCTAAAAGACAAACAAGACGAAATCTCGGAGCGGAACCAGGAGATACGGGAAGGTCTTTTCTCCGCCACTGCAGACCCGAAGAAGAAATCGGTCGCGCCATCGGTCGAACCGGTTCCACCCTTCATCAATTTTGCGCCGCTTAAGAATGGCGTGGAGGCAATCAAGAGAAGCGCTGAGCGGTACCAAGCCGCACTCACCAAAGCTCGCGATTCAGGATTGCCGATAAATCAGACAGAACTCGAAGCCATCAATCTGAGCCTGATGAAAATTCAGCGGACATTCTTGACGCAGCCAGGACTTCCTCGTCGTCCATGGTTCAAGCATGCCATTTATGCGCCAGGCGCATACACTGGCTATGGTGCCAAGCCGCTGGCGGCAGTACGAGAGTACATGGATGAGAAGAACTGGACAGCTGCAG
The DNA here is from genome assembly GCA_036265385.1 of Terriglobales bacterium. Taxonomy (GTDB): domain Bacteria; phylum Acidobacteriota; class Terriglobia; order Terriglobales; family Acidobacteriaceae; genus DATAPD01. The sequence continues at coordinate 7,459 of DATAPD010000063.1, read as the reverse complement.
AAGGGCAAGTGCCCATACTGGGGAAGGTGATGCAGAATGTGGCTGCCGCAATTGATCAAACAACAGAGAACTTAGAAAAAGGAATGGCCCGGCCGCATTGAACGGCTGGGCGTGGTACTTTCACTTTTTCTCGTCTTCTTCAACCTTGAGATTATTTGTCACTGCGAAGACTCCAGGCACCGAGTTTGCCTGTACACCTGCGATCTGTTTATCCATGGCTCGCGCAACAACTCCTTCGAGCGTGACTTTTCCGTTGTTGACGATGATGTGAATCGGGGGAACAGCCCTCATCTGATATTGGTTGAGGGCTTCATTTCCGAAGATCGCTCTATAAACCGCAAGTCGAATGCGGTCGTCCATCGGCGACGTCGGTAGTACCTCAATATTGTTTGTGACTCTATTAACGCCCTCGATCTTCTTCACAACGTTCTCAGCGTCCGACTTCAGCGTCGGACGAGAGACCTGCCCCATCAGAGTGACCGTACCATCGGGCGCAACGGAGTAACTGAGGTTATCGAAGACGCCGTAGAACGGCAGCATGACGAGTTCGTGATGAACTTCCCGAACGATGCGATCGACACTCTTTTCGTTCAAAGCTCCTGGTTGCATGCTCTGTGTGGATTGCGCGGTTTGCGCACTTGCAGCCAGGCATATCAACGCGGCGCTAATGCATGCCATGAATGAAAGCCTCATGGTGTAAGTCATATTTCCTCTCAGCTTAAGGGCGTTGTTTTTACAGCTGCCCGCTTCATCCTTTTGGACGTTTGAGGCACCGGGAATGTTGCCTTCTAACCAGCATGGATGGCTGCCTTCTTCAGAAGTTTAGGCCACACCTTGACTCGATGGCGGGTATTGCCGGCGGGGCACACGTTAAGCGTAAGAAGAACTGCAAGCGTTCGGAAGAGTTCTGGCATTTCTCGATGCTGGGCACCCGCCTTAGTCTGAAGTTCAAGCCGTGCAAACCATAGAGCTCCGTGGCATCTGTCGTCACCTGAGACTAGGCAATTTGTCCCCGCGGCAAAAGCGGGACCTAGGGGTGTGGCTCCCGATCTCCTTCTGAATCCGTGCGGGTACTGTCAGAGCCAGGACTATTGGATCGATCGTCGCGCTCAGCAGGGGTACGTCCAAAACCGCCTCGATCATCATCTTCGCGCGAGGAATCATTACGCCAATTTCGAGGTTGTTCCGGCTCTTGACCGCGTCGGATCCAAGTTGAATATCCTGGACGTATCAGAACGGGTGCCGTGCCTGAGCGCATCCCCAGTACCTCTACAACGCCTTCATACACCTCAACGAATGTTCTGTTCTCTTTATTTACCTCGACTTCAAAGCGTGTGCCTCGCACGGTGATCACCGCGGTAGGTGTACCCATCCGGAAAGAGGGAGTGTTGCTAAGACGTTTCTGAATCTTGGTCAATACTTTCCCGACCAGAAGCTCGAAGTAGTAGCGGGGCCCAGTCTCAGGGCTCTTGAGCACCACCCGAGTCTTTGATTTCACCAGTACTTGCGAGCCATCCGAGAGATCAAGAAGAAGACTCCCGTTTCCAGTTTCGATGGAGGTTTCCGGCTCGAGCTCGATTCCGCTCTTGACTTCGATCGGTTCTCCCTTCGGGGATTGCAGAGTGACCTTTCCTTTCGACTCCGCCACTTTCGCCGAACCAAGCGTGAGAACAATCGTCTCGGGCGTCTGTCCTCCAGCGACTGCGATCAATAAGAATAAAATCGTTGCAGAGCTAATGGATCCGAACCTTTTCATGCTGCTCTCCCACCTCAATCGTGCCTGCAGAGTTCGGCAGATGGATCTGAAAGATCATCACGCGATCTTGACTCTCTGCTCTGACCCAGCCTCCATGCTTCTCTGCGATTCTTTTTACGAAGGCCAAACCCAGCCCCCAACCGTTTTGTCCTGATTCGACGCTGGGCGCGCGGTAGTATGCGTCGAATAGGCGAGGAATTTCAGCCGATGACACTGACATGCCTTCATTCTGAACGGAAATCACGACATGGTTTTCCGCTTGCGAACAAGTTATGCGAACTTCTGTCTGCGGACGGCCGTACTTGATCGCATTGCTCACGAGGTTCAGCACTGCTCCGCTGATCAGTGGCGCGTCGCCGACAAAAGTAATCGGCTCTGGTACGTATGCAACCAGAGCCATCCCAGCCGATCCTGCCATGGGTTTCAATATGGCGAGGACCTGTTCCACCAGCCTTCAAGATCGATGACGTGGGATGCGATAGGCTTCGCTCCCGCGTCGAGTCGGAGAACGTCGAGATAACTGCCGATCAAAGCCAGGAGGCGCTGACTCTCTCGATAGATTGTTTCAGGGGCCCCTTCTGCTGTGGACGCGACAGGATCGTGCATAATGAGTTCCGCAAAACCTTGGATAGCCGCTAATGGTGTTCTTAGTTCGTGGGTGATAAAGCCCAACGCCTCCGATCGAGCACGGTCTCTTTCGACGCGATTCCGCAAACTGCTGAGGGTCACAATGGTGCCGCCGCGCGGTGACAAGGACGTATATGGCAGTGGCCCAGTGCGCATCAGGTATAGGTCATGTCCGACGAAAACTTCTTGCTCTTTTTGTGACTCCTTGGAAGAAGCAGGCACTTCGGGGTTATCGACGAGTTGCGAACGCAGGGCAGATAAAGTTAGCCGATTACCAGGACGGACCCCCAAGATCATGGCGAAAGCTTTATTCGTCAACAGAAGGTCGCCGGAGTCGTCGAAGATGGCGATCGCATCCTGGGTGGCTTCGAGCAAAGCCTCATAAAGTTCATATCTCGAGCCAAGTCTTGTCTGCAGCTCTCCTAAGGCGTTGATCCGGAGGGTGAGATCCAGTGTTTTCGAATCCGGATCGTCAGGCGAATTAGTTTTTCCGAGCAGGGATTGAAGGCTATCGAGTTGTCGCCCCACGCTTCGTTCGACAAGAGCAAGATCAACGGTGGAAACCAGTATTGGACCAAGCACGACTCCCAGCATGATTGGGCCGATTGGCAGGATTACCGAAAAGAAAACGAAAATTGTCAGACCGACGATGTACACCATAGCCATCATTGTCGGGAGTGTGATCAGAGAAGCGAGCCCACGCCAACGTCGAGAAGTGAGTACGATTCCTGCGCAAGCTGCAAGCAGCAAAATAGCGGAGAACCACCAGGGACTCTCACGCAGGTATCGACCTGTGAGGATGGCGTCCAGAATCTGCGCATGAACTTGGACACCCGGCACCGGCAACTCGGTGGAAAGAGGCGTAACAACTCGATCTCCGATATCGGTGGGGCCAAACCCAACTAGCACGGCGTGGTTCTTCGTCCTTTCGAGCCCGCGTTTTTCCAATACGTCGGAGGCTCGAACCATTTCGAAGGCGTCCGAACGGAAAGGGATGCGCACCATTGCGGGCTGTAGTTTCAAGACATTCGAGCTCTTTTGCTGAACCGCTGGCTGGTAAAGCTCCATAAAACGCGCTGCAGACGCTGGCTCAACATGCTTGGCAACTTCGATGGCAAATGCGTAACGTTCACCACTCGGCGACAACTCGACGGGTTGGAATCGACGGCAGATTCCATCCACATCGAGAACGGCATGCGTGTGGCCGATCGCAATAGCACTGTCTGCAAACTGCGGAAGTGGCTCGATCCATTGCGGGCCTGAAGGCAGAATTCCGATTTTGTCGACCAGAACCGTCTTTTTATTGTGCAGAAGCGCAGACCTGAAAGCTTCGTCGGATGCGATCGATTGAGGCTCGGACAACAATATGTCCAAGCCCACCACGTTCGGACTTGCCGAGCTGATGTTATCCAATAGTTCCGCGACTCGAGTACGCGACCATGGCCACCGCCCGTAGCGTTCCAGACTTTGCTCATCAATCGTGACAATGACAATGGGAGCACGGGTGGAAGGCGACGGTGCAATCCAGAACAACGTATCGGTCAACCGGACTTGAGCCTCACGAACAAAGGGAAGCAGGGTCAGAAGAGCGACCACGATAGACAGCATGCAGGCAAGCGCTACGGTAGCCCACACGCCACGCCATTCTCTATCTCCAGTTGCCATCTACATGCCAATCTTGGGAATCAGGAGTCGGACGTTACCTTGATTCCATATTTGTTCAGCTTGTATGCCAACGCGCTGCGTGATAATCCCATGCGCCGCGCGGCTTCGGCTTGTGCCCCGCCAGTTCTGGTCAGCATTCGAAGAATCAGGTCCTTCTCCGTGCTTTCCAGCAACGCAGTTAAATCAAAGTGTGTCTGCACAATTTCGGCCATGGGCTGGACAAATGCTTGAGTCATCGTCGTGACAGAGGCACCGTGACCGTCGTTTCCCTGTGAAACGGGAAAATGCTCAGCTCCGATTTCTTCGCGACCCGAGAGAATATAGGCGCGTTCGATTAAGTTGCGCATCTCGCGGACATTCCCCGGAAAGTCATACCGAACCAGGTTCTCGATGGCTTCTTCTGTCAATGCTCGCGGAGCTAACTTCAGTTCAGCAGCGACCTGCTGGCTCAAAAGTTCACAGAGACCGCGGATATCTTCCCGCCGTTCGCGAAGCGGCGGGATATAAATGGGAACGACCGCCAGACGATAGTAAAGGTCGTCTCGGAACAGACCTTCTTTGACGCGCTGCTGCAGGTCCCTGTGGGTGGCGACGAGCACACGTACATCGACGGTGCGCGATTTCACGGAACCAATGCGCACAACCTGGCCATCGGTCAGCACACGTAGAAGCTTGGCTTGTGCCGCCGGGGACATCTCTCCTGCTTCGTCTAGAAACAACGTACCTTCGTGAGCTGCTTCAAATAGCCCCTGCCGTATCCGATCCGCACCTGTGAATGCGCCCTTCTCGTGTCCAAATAACTCGCTCTCGAGAAGAGTTTCGGTGAACGCTGCACAATTCACTGCAACAAACGGCCGATTCGCACGCGTGCTGTTGCGATGAATCGCGCGGGCCACCAATTCTTTTCCAGTTCCGGTTTCGCCTGTGACCAATACAGTCGCATTGGTGGGGGCCACGCGGGCTATCTTTTGACGAACGTCCTGCATTGCGGCGCTGTCGCCATAAAGTTCGTTTGCTCCTTCGAGACGGACGACCGTACCTTTCAGCAAGTCGTTTTCACGCAACAGACGCGTGCGTTCGAAGGCACGATTGGCAGCAGCACACACCACACCGGCTTGAAAAGGTTTGGTAAGAAAGTCGAATGCGCCCTGACGCATGCTCTCGACCGCCAGTTGAATCGTGGCGATGGCGGTCAGGAAAACGACTGAGACCGTGGGATTGATATCCTTGACGGCCGCGAGTACCTCCAGCCCATCGCCGTCCGGCATTCGCTGGTCGGTAAAAATCACATCGAAGTCGTGTGCCGAGAGCATCGACCGTGCCGCATCGACACCGCTGGCTTCCATCACTTCATGCTTATCCTGTCGAAGGTGTGAGGCCAAAATTCGCCTCATGTTAGGTTCGTCATCAACGACGAGAATGCGCCCCATTAGAGTTCCCTTTGCGACTCAAGCGTGATGCAGTCATGCATGGCCGTACAAAATCCTGAACGGTCATCTGCTGAGGCGACAGTTTTTTGAACGGCCTTTCTGTCTATAACCCACTCGATCGGCACCCTACCACGACGTCTGGCCGGATGTCAGTGATCTAACCCTTGTCGAGTCAGTAAATTTGCGTTCATTGCAACTCGCTTCTCGCTTGATAGTTGTCTCGTTCCCATCCCGCCCCGACACGAACGAATGCCGAACCGGAAGAGTACTTTCGATCACTACTGCAGATGAATTGCCGTTGCTAAACTCCGGACCGAGCGATTACTGGATGGAAATTCTCCGATGGAGCATGCATCAGGAGTGCCCGATCAGGTGCAACGGCGAAACGATTGCTTAGTGGGCGTCGTGATCCGGCTCTTCAGCGCCGCCGTTGTAGGTTGCGTCGCCATATTGGGTGTCATCGCGGCAGCTGCCCAGATATCACCAGGGCCTCTTTCGAGAGCACACCAGAGTCTCGATGGTACCGCTCAATGCAGTACCTGCCACAAGTTCGGAGGCGGTGAAGCTGCTTTCAAGTGTCTTGATTGCCACGGAGAGATTGCTTCCCGGATCAATGCCCGGCGAGGAGCACACGCTTCTTTCATGAAGCAAGCGGGCTCCAGTCAGGATTGTGCCAGATGCCACTCGGAACATAACGGACGCGAGTTCCCGCTTATCAAGTGGGATCCCGCAAAGTTTGATCACCGTCAAGCAGGGTATCTCCTCGAAGGCAAGCACGCGGGACCATCTTGTGAGAAGTGCCACACCGCGCAACACATCTCACCTGCTGAACGATCGGCAATTAAGACGAAAGATTTCTCTCGCACATTCCTGGGGTTGTCGCCAAACTGCATCACCTGTCATGAGGACGCACACAAGGGCCGCTTGGGACCCAACTGCGCACAGTGTCACAACTTCCAAGACTGGAAGAATGTAGCGTCAAAATTTGACCATTCGAAAACTCGTTACCCGCTCACGGGGCTACACGCACAGGTGAAGTGCGAGAAGTGCCACACGTCGGATGCCGGGGGAAAAGCGCGCTTTGCTGGAATTCCGTTCGCCAAATGCAATGACTGTCACTCGGATCCACACAAGGGAACATTCCAACAAAGCTGCCAATCGTGCCACAACACAAGCGGCTGGAAAAAAGTGTTAGCCAGCCAGCTTGGAAGTAGTTTCGATCATTCCAAAACGAAATTTCCTCTGCTTGGAAAACATCAAATGGTGAACTGCGGGCAGTGTCATTGGAATGGTGATTTCAAAAGGCCGATCGTGTTCGGAAAGTGCATGGACTGTCACAAACCAGACCCGCACCAGGGGCAATTCGCAAAACGCGCGGGCGGTGCAGAGTGCGCAGCTTGTCACTCGGTAGATGGTTGGAAGCCTTCCAAATTTACAGTCCAAAATCACGCTGCCACGCTTTACCCTCTGCAAGGCAAGCATGCGGCTCTTGAATGCGCGCAATGTCATATTCCCAAAGGAAAAGACACGCAATTCAAGATTAAATTTCAGCGCTGTATCGATTGTCATCGAGACGAGCACCAGGGGCAATTCGCCGCAGCGCCGCACTGGAACAAGTGCGAAGACTGTCACACGTTGCAGGGTTACAAGCCCTCGACATTTTCACTGGCTCGGCACAAGGAGACACGGTTTGTGCTGACGGGGGGACACCTCGCGATTCCATGCGTTGAATGCCACAACAATTCAGCCGAGATGAAACCATCGATCGAAACCGATGCCGTGTACCACTTCGATGATCTTTCTTGCACGAGATGCCACCAGAATCCACATCGAGACCAGTTCAAGAAACGCATGGAACTTTTGGGCTCGGATGGTAAGCAGCTGGGCTGTGCGGCTTGCCATACGACGAAAAGCTGGAAAGAACTCTCGAAATTCGATCACGCGCAAACTTCATTCCCGCTCATGGGTGCTCACCGCGCAG
>DATAPD010000062.1:0-7621 GCA_036265385.1 Terriglobales bacterium | reverse complement strand
AATTACGGTATCTGGTTGATAGAGAGGGAATTTCAGGAGCAACAAGAGCAGAATTCCTGGATATTAGGCAGGTAAAACGCGGTTTCCAATGTGTGAAAGTTGCAGATTTCCAAGGGCCTCCAACGGGTGTTTGTCAGGCCGGCTCACGAGATCGCCCTTTGGAAAACCAGTCACGAACAGGAGAGTTGTCGGCGCTGCGTCGAACCTACTGCCCGTCTTCGCCGACCTTTAGAACCGCTAGAAATGCTTCCTGAGGAATGTCGACCCGGCCGATGCGTTTCATGCGGCGCTTGCCCTCTTTTTGTTTCTCCAGCAACTTCCGCTTGCGGGTGATGTCGCCACCGTAGCACTTGGCGAGGACGTTTTTGCGCATGGCAGGAACCGTCTCCCGGGCGATCACCTTCGCGCCTATGGCAGCCTGGATGGCGACCTCGAACATCTGACGCGGAATGAGTTGCTTCATCTTGGTGGCGAGTGCACGGCCACGTTCGTACGCAAAGTCCCGGTGCACGATGATCGATAAGGCGTCAACGGGATCTCCGGAGACCAGAATGTCCAATTTCGACATGGGCGACTCCCAGTAACCTGCCAGGTGATAGTCGAGGGAAGCGTAGCCGCGGGAAACAGATTTCAATCGATCGTAAAAATCCAGCACGATTTCGTTGAGCGGAAGTTCGTAGTGAAGCATCACGCGGGAAGAGCTGACGTACTCAAACGTTTTCTGCCGCCCTCGTTTTTCTTCAACCAGCTTCAGAATTCCGCCGACGTACTCTTCATTGGTGAGAATTGTAGCCAGGATCACCGGCTCTTCTACTTTGGCAATTTCGCTCTGGTCAGGCCAGCGGGAAGGATTGTCTACTTCAATTAGCTCGCCGCCGGTTTTTGTGACCTTGTATCGGACGCTGGGAGCGGTAGTAATTAGTTCCAGATTGAATTCGCGTTCGAGACGCTCTTGAATGATCTCCATGTGGAGCAGGCCAAGAAAACCGCAGCGGAAGCCGAAACCGAGCGCAGTCGAGCTTTCGGGCTCGAAGAAGAAAGAAGCATCATTCAGCCGTAGTTTTTCCAGAGCCTCACGAAGAGCCGTGTGTTCGTGCGCGTCAACGGTATAGAGGCCCGCGAAGACCATAGGCTTGATTTCTTCAAAGCCGGGAAGGGCTTCGAGGGCAGGATCATTGTCGTCCGTAATGGTGTCGCCAATTTTTGTATCGGCAACATTCTTAAGGTTCGCAAACAGAAAACCTACTTCACCAGCCTCAAGGGTTTCGACTTCGACGGGCTTGGGCGTCAGCACGCCCAGAGTCTCGACCTCGAAGACGCGTCCGTTAGACCAAAGGCGGATTTTCTGCTTCTTGCGCAGAGTGCCATGAAAAACTCGGGTGAGCACGACGACTCCGCGATATGGATCGAACCAGGAATCGAAGATCAGGGCCTGCAGCTTATGTTCCGGATGCCCCTTTGGTGGCGGGACGCGCTTCACGATGGCTTCGAGAACGTCGGGAACGCCCTGACCGGTCTTGGCGCTGATCAGAATCGCGTCAGAAGCATCGAGGCCAACAGCGCCCTCGATCATTTCCCTGGTACGCGGAACGTCCGCACTCTGCAGGTCGATCTTGTTGATGACCGGAATGATCTCGAGTCCATGATTGATGGCGAGATAAGAGTTGGCCAGAGTTTGCGCCTCGACGCCCTGGGAAGCGTCCACGACCAAGAGAGCTCCTTCGCAGGATGCCAAAGAACGGGACACTTCGTAAGAGAAATCAACGTGACCGGGCGTATCGATAAGATTCAGTTGATAGGTCTGACCGTCCTTAGCTTGGTACATCATTCGGACCGCATGGGCCTTGATCGTGATTCCGCGCTCGCGCTCAAGGTCCATGGCATCAAGTACTTGGGCTTGCATTTCGCGGGCAGCGAGGGAGCCTGTGAGTTCCAGGAGACGGTCTGCCAGGGTCGACTTACCGTGGTCGATGTGGGCGATAATCGCGAAATTACGGATGAAAGCGCGATCCATGAGTGGAATTCAATTCTAACAGGCGAGAGGACAGACTCTCGGTCATCGGCTTGCGGATCGCGGCGGAGCCAAATGTAGACTAAACGATATGAGTGACGTTCCCTTCCGGGCCATTGATCACGTGCAACTCGCCATGCCTCTTGGAGAAGAAGCGGCCGCGAGGAAATTCTATTGTGAGCTTCTGGGCATGTCCGAGATGGCGAAACCAGAAGAGTTAGCGAAACGCGGCGGAGCATGGTTTGTCAGTGGTCGGGTGCAACTCCATCTCGGAATCGAAACGGATTTCCGCGCCGCCAGAAAAGCACACCCTGCACTGAGATGCAGCGACTACGATGCGCTGACTAGTAAGCTGCGCGCAGCCGGCATTCCCGTTCACGAGCTCGGTGACATTCCCGGTGTGCATCGCTGTCACATTCATGATCCTTTCGGGAATCGTATCGAGCTGATTAAAGACTTGTGAGCGATAGCATTCGCATCCGATAAGATCTTTTCTAGATGCTCATATTAGCTTCAGCCTCTCCGAGACGGCAGGAACTGCTGCGCAGCGCGCACATTGACTTCGCCGTACAGCCGACGAACGTACCGGAAGTGACTGAACCCGGAGAAAGTCCGGATCGGTGTGCAAAACGGTTGGCGTACGAGAAAGCGCTCGCGATAACCACTTTACGGCCCGATGCACTTGTGCTTGGCGCTGACACAATCGTGGTTGTTGAAAATGAAATGCTGGCCAAACCGGAAGATGAAAAAGATGCGGAGCGCATGCTGAGGCTGCTGTCGGGACGTTTGCACCAGGTGATTACAGGAGTGTGCTTGATGGGCAGATCGAGAACGAACCAGCGATTTGAGGACGTCCGCTCTGAAGCGACAACTGTGACTATGCAACCTTTGAGTGATGAGGAAATCCACTTTTACGCGAGAAGCGGTGAACCGCTGGACAAGGCCGGCGGTTATGCCATCCAGGGAATCGCTTCACGTTGGATATCGCGCATTGAGGGCGACTACTCGAATGTGGTGGGGTTACCCGTGTCGCTGGTTTATCGCATGCTGCGCGAGCATGAAGTTCAGTGAAAGAATCCCCGACTAGGACTTCTTTTCGGGACCCTGCTCGCCATCTTTAACCGCTGACTTGAAGTTCTTGATGCCTTCGCCCAGCCCCTTACCGAGGTCGGCCAGTTTGCTCGGGCCAAAAATCAGCAGCGCGACAGCCAAAATGATCAAGATTTCAGGCAAACCCAATTTACCGATCATGGTTTTCCTCTCCTGAGGGTTTAGCCTGGCGTCCTTCGACCACGTTATGGGAGGCGCAGAATACCCTAGCGCGATTCTAGGCTACGCCGCAACCGGAGTCAAAACAGTGCTTCGAGCTTCCGGCAGGCCTAGACCGCCTCAATCAATGACGCTAAGAGTGCCGTTCGACGCGCGCATTCGGAAATCAGAATCGACTCGTGAACGGCGTGGGCACCCTCACCAACACCGCCCAAGCCATCCAAGGTAGGTACACCGAGAGCTGCCGTGAGATTGCCATCTGAGCCACCACCAACGGCCGCCTCGGTGAGTTTCCACCCCAGTTGCTTGGCCAACTCAGAGGCCTTCCCAAAGAGAGTGACAACATTTGGGGAACGCTCGAGGGGTGGCCGGTCAATGCTCCCGGACAATTGCAGTCTGCACTTTCGATTGATGGGCTTGAGCGAGCGCAGCTTGCGATCAATGCCGGCACCATCCGACATCTTTGCGACCCGGACATCGATGGTTGCAGTTGCCTGCGCGGGAACGACGTTCACCCGCGTACCGCCTTGAATCACACCTACGTTCACCGTGAGACCGCGTTTAAGATCGCTGAATTTCGATAGCCGCTCGATTTGTCGCGCCAACTCGAGTATCGCACTCTGACCTTTGTCAAAGTCCAGCCCTGAGTGCGCAGCAACTCCAGTGACCTTGAGCTGATACTCGCCGACCCCTTTGCGCGCCGTTTTCAAAGCACCTTCAAGCCCGTATGAGGGCTCCAGAACGAGGACCGAATCGGAGCGCTTGGCAGTCTCTTCCGTGATGCGGCGCGAGGAGTCGCTTCCCACCTCTTCATCAGAGACAAGCAGCACGGTTACAGCGCGCGGCAGGGTACCATCCTGGTCTCGAAGTGCATCGAGCGCGTGCAGCATGAAGGCAATTCCCGCCTTCATGTCGAGGGCACCGGGCCCCCAGAGCCGGCCATCAGTGATGCGACAGGGCATAGAGTCCAGTGTCCCGAGCGGGTAAACCGTATCGATGTGACCCAGCAGCAGCACCGGCCTGCGGCGATCGCGTCCAGAGAAATCCACCTGAAGGTGATCGCCAAAATCAAGCGTCCGGTGAAACTTGCTGTGTCCACCTAGCGCTTCGAATTTACTGGCGAGCCAACGACCAAGTTTGTCCACAGCTGCTTTGTTATCGCTGGGCGATTCCATTTCCACCATTTGGCGGATCGTCTCGACGATAAGAGACTGTCGCGATTGGAAATGTTCCAGGCGTGCGGACTGGGGTTGGGGTTGCGGTTGCGTTTTGGCTCGCGTGGGCTTGCCAGCGACGCCTGGCTTTCTAGTCTTTGCTTTTTTCATTGAAGGCCTGAGCTGGAATTGCAGACTGCTGTTTGGATCAACGACTCTCGTGAACAGCGGAAGAGGTCGGGCAGCGTTGCCACCGCATCATACAGTATAATCTTCGCCTCAACTGGTTACCGCATGTCCGATACCGCATCATCAACGACTGAGGTTCTGCAAGCGCCTAAGACGATCCTGGACATCAACGATATCCAGCGCATCCTTCCACATCGTTACCCTTTTCTGCTGATTGATCGAGTGGTGGAACTCGAGCGCAGGCAGCGCATCGTCGCGATCAAGAACGTTTCGATTAACGAGCCGTTCTTTGCCGGGCATTTTCCTAACATGCCCATTATGCCGGGTGTGCTGATTGTGGAGGCGATCGCACAAGCCGGTGGTGCTTTGCTGCTAACCGAAGTTGAGGATCGTGACGAAAAGCTCATGGTCTTCACCGGTATTGAACGCGCCCGCTTCCGGCGACCCGTTATGCCCGGAGATCAATTGCGAATTGAGGTGGAGGTCAAAGCCTGGCGCGGCACTGCAGTTCGTATGGAGGGCAAAGTTTTCGTCGGGGAAAAGCGCGTGGCGGAAGCTACGGTGACGTGTCAACTTGTGCCGCGATCGCGTACGCAGCAGACGTCGAGCGAAGATTCGCCAAGTTAGCTGGCGCCGAGTTCACATAACTCAAGTTTTGCAACGAATGCCGATCCATCCAACTGCCATTGTTGACGCAGGCGCCAAGATTCCTTCGTCGTGCTCCATTGGGCCGCATTGCATTATCGGGGCGGACGTGGAGCTTGGAGCCGATTGCGAACTGGTTTCGAACGTGATCATCGAAGGTCCGACGGTGATCGGTTCTGCTAATCGGTTCTTCCCATTTTGCTCGATCGGCTTAGGTCCGCAAGACCTCTCCTACAGGGGCGAGCCGACCAGACTCGAAATTGGAGATCACAATACGATCCGCGAATTCGTCACTATTAATCGCGGTACCGTGAAGGGCAAAGCATTAACTCGGATCGGAAATCACTCGCTCATAATGGCTTACGCTCACGTCGCACACGATTGCTTTATCGGGAACCACGTGATTTTGGCGAACGCAGCCACACTCGGTGGACATGTAACCGTTGAAGAATGGGCGGTGGTTGGAGCGCTATGCCCGGTACATCAGTTTGTGCGCATTGGCGCACACTCTTATATTGGAGGGGGAACCACGATCACCAAGGATGTGCTGCCATTCTCGAAAACAGTTGCGGCGCGAGACACGCACGCCTATGGCTTAAACGCAATCGGCTTGGAGCGACGCGGCTATACCAAAGACCGCATAGCCAAGATTCATCATGCCTTCAAGACGCTACTCGCGTCCAAACTGAATACAACGCAAGCCATAGCGAAGCTGAAGTCTGAGCCGGATCGCGGCGAAGACGTCGATATGCTGGTCCGGTTTATAGAGGAGTCGGAAAGAGGAGTAATTAAGTAGGGAACCAGATAGCCTTCCCAGCTTTCAGCTACAACTTCGGTTGTTCTTCAGCATGACCGGGCGGTGATAGTGAGTACTGAAAAACAAAAACTCGGGCTCATCGCTGGGAACGGGCGCTTCCCTTTCCTGGTCCTGGATGCTGCCCGGGCGCAAGGAATGGAAGTCGTCGTGGCCGCCATCAAAGAGGAAACGTTTCCGGAGATTGAGTCGCATGGGGCAACATCTGTGCACTGGATGTCATTGGGCGAACTGTCAAAACTGATCGAAACCTTCAAAAAAGAGGGCGTTGACCGGGCCGTTATGGCTGGACAGGTCAAACACAAGCAAATCTTTTCCAGCATCCGGCCCGATTGGCGGCTGGCAAAGCTGCTATTTGCGCTGCGAACACGCAATACGGACGCTTTGCTCGGAGCAGTCGCCAAGGTGCTTGCCGATGAAGGGATCGTGCTGGAGAACTCAACATCGTTGCTGGAGCCGCTTTTAGCTAAGCATGGAGTTCTAACCAGGCGCGCCCCTGACGAACAAGAAGAGAAGAACATCACCTACGGACGTGATGTGGCACGCCGGCTCGGCGAATTCGATATTGGGCAAACCGTAGTGGTTGCCGAATGCGCCTGTGTTGCTGTTGAGGCGATGGAAGGCACCGACGCAACGATCGAGCGAGCGGGCAGGATCATGAGTTCTCTGGAATCGCTCGCATCTACACTGAGCCGCTGCCTCACCGTCGTCAAAGTTGCGAAGCCTGATCAGGACATGCGTTTTGATGTTCCTGTTGTTGGAGTAAAAACGATAGAGGTGATGCACAAAGCCGGCGCAACGTGTTTAGCAATCGACTCGGGGAAGTGCCTGTTGCTCGACGGCGCAGCAGTTATTGAAGCAGCGGATGCAGCCAGCATCAGCATCGTGGCACACTGAGGTTGTGCACGACCATACAGAGAGGCAGACGCAACAATGTCCCAAACATCGCGGTTAGCAGACCAGATCAGGCGCTCTTATTACGGAGAAGCCTGGCATGGCGATTCTATCGAGGAAATCCTGACCGGAGTCAACGCTGAGATGGCAGCGGCTCATCCTTTGAAGAATGCTCACAGCATCTGGGAACTGGTGCTGCATATTGCGGCCTGGGATGATGCCGTCCGGCGACGCACTGCTGGGCAGACGGTCAACTTGAGCGACAAAGAAAATTTTCCTCCCATTCTCGACAAGAGCGAATCCGCATGGCGCACTGCCATGGATCACCTGAAGAAGACTCATGATGAATTGGTTGAGGCGGTATCTGGCTTTGCTGATGATCGCCTACAGGAACAAGTGCCGGGGAAACGAGAGCCTTACTACAATTACTTTTACATGTTCAGCGGCATCGTTCAGCATGAGCTATACCATGCCGGACAGATTGTAATGTTGAAGAAGGCACAATCCCTTGAGCACGAAGCGGGACTGTAGGCGAGCGCTCCAGCACCCACAACACTCTTTGATCGAGCAGGACACTGAAAAATCAATCGCTAATTAACGTCGCAGTGGTAGGGGTGGGAGCATTTGGCCGGAATCACGCTCGCG
>DATAPD010000061.1:0-4558 GCA_036265385.1 Terriglobales bacterium | reverse complement strand
GTGAGATTCGAACTCACGAGACCTTTCGGCCTTCCGGTTTTCAAGACCGGCGCAATCAACCGCTCTGCCACCCCTCCAGACAGGCGCGCATTCGCGATCGCAAATTCATTACTCCATTACTCCGCTACTCCAAGTGAAATCCGCAGCCTTTCACTAATGGAGTGTCGGACTGATGGAGTGTTGAAGTAACGAGAAGATTTGCTCGACACCATGATATGTTCATGTGAACTTATACCATGGCAAATAACTATCGGCCTGTTGTTCAAGAGACTCCGCAAAGCCGCGCGGCCATTCGTGGACGTGGCGCATCATGGAGTCCCGCGAATCGCTTTGAGAAGCTTCATATCGATCAAAACGATCTCGATGTTGTCGACGTCGATCTTGGAACGGAAGATCGACCGCGGTGCGGAACGCAATATTTTCGCGACGGAACCAAATCGGTCATCACTCGTAACAACAGTCCGGATGTCGGCTTCGAGACAAGCCTTAATCCCTATCGAGGCTGCGAGCATGGCTGCATTTACTGTTATGCGCGGCCAACACACGAGTATCTCGGTTTTTCCGCCGGACTCGATTTCGAAAGCAAGATCATGGTGAAAACAAATGCGCCAGAGTTATTGCGCGCGGAACTGGAATCACCGCGGTGGAAGCCACAAACGCTGGTGATGAGCGGCGTGACCGATCCGTATCAACCGATCGAGCGAAAACTGTGCATTACGCGCGGCTGCCTCGAAGTTCTCGCAAAATTTCGCAACCCAGTGGCGATCATCACGAAGAACCGTCTAGTTACACGCGACGTCGATCTTTTACGCGGCCTCGCAGCGCACAATGCAGTGGCGGTAAACGTTTCAGTAACTTCGCTGGATTCGAATTTGCAGCGAGTGCTTGAGCCGCGAACGTCTTCGCCTCAAGCGCGCCTTGACGCGATCCGGCACCTTCGCAGCGCAGGAATTCCAACTGGTGTGATGGTTGCACCGATCATTCCTGGGCTCACCGATCATGAAGTTCCGAGGATTCTCGACGCTTGCGCCAAAGCGGGTGCGCAATTTGCCGCGTACACAATTGTCCGCCTGCCTTGGTCGGTGGCGCCACTGTTTGAACACTGGCTCGAGGAACACTTTCCGGACCGCAAAGAGAAGGTGCTGGGGCGCATCCGCGATTTGCGAGGGAACCGACTAAATAACCCCCAATGGCACACACGTATGACTGGGGAAGGCATCTTTGCCGAGCACATCGCTTCGATGTTTGCGGTCTCCTGTCGGCGCAACCGAATGTGCGCGCGTCCGAAACTGTCTAGCGCGTCATTTCAAAGACCGACGGCGCAGCCAGACCTTTTCGGTTGAAATCATCCATTGTCTTTACGGAAGCTCGTGCAGCCGCATCCCTCGTTACAAACGAAGTAATAAAGCGGCGACTGCGAGCCTGCACTAGTTGCGGAGAGGCGGTTACTGGAGGCCGTGCTGATTCATAAACACCGCGCCAGGTTAAGTCCCCGTTTAATTCCTGGCTCCTCCCCTCGCAGGGCTGCACTGCTGGGTTAGCAGCGCGTGCGGGAGTAGAAGCCGATTTTAACGCGGAGGACGGTCGCAGATACAAGACATTCCAACTTGGCGTACAGTGATCACGCATCAGAGCACGCCGATGCGCTATCTGAGACCTAACCAGGTGGTGCAGCCCATGATAGGCGTAAGGCAAAGCTTTTTTGTTCTTTAGATCGAAAATACGGACAGCAGCCGCCGCCAGGTCGCGCAACTGCGCCATGTTGCTTACGGCAACGCTTCAGATACAGCTGCCTGCCGCCGTACCCGAACCGGCTCGCCAACCTGCGCCGCCTCATGCATAGTGCCGCTGCACCGGATGGGGCTCAATGAACGGCGACAAGCGCAAGTTTCTTTTCGTTTCGATTACCGGACTCATCAGTGACATCGCCTGGCAGGTGGCGAAGGAAGGCCACGAAGTGCGCTATTGCATCGAGGACGAGAAGGAGCGCGACATCGCCGACGGTTTCGTGCCGAAAGTGCGCGACTGGGAGCGCGAGGTGTCCTGGGCTGACGTCATCGTGTTCGACGACACGCTCGGCCAAGGCGAGAAGGCTCAGGCGCTGCGCGCGCAGGGCAATGTGGTAGTCGGAGGCACGCCGTACACGGACCGGCTCGAGGACGATCGCTCCTTCGGTCAGGAGGAGCTCAAGAAGGAGGGCATAAACATCGTGCCCTACCGCGACTTCGACAACTTCGACGACGCGATCGCCTACGTGAAGGAAAATCCGGAGCGCTACGTCATCAAGCCTTCGGGGGCGGCCGGTAACGTGAAGCGTCGCCTGTTCGTCGGTGATGAGGACGACGGGCAGGATGTGGTCCGGGTCCTCGAGGCGTACAAGAAATCCTTTCCGGACGAGATCAGGCAGTTTCAACTGCAGCGGCGCGTGACCGGTGTGGAGGTAGCGGTCGGCGCGTTCTTCAACGGAAAGGAGTTCATCTATCCGCTCAATGTAAACTTCGAGCACAAGAAGCTCTTCCCCGGCAACATCGGTCCGTCCACGGGCGAGATGGGTACGGCGATGTTCTGGAGCGGCCCCAACAAGCTGTTCAATTCCACGCTCAAGAAGATGGAAGCGAAGCTCGCCTCCGAAGGCTACGTCGGCTACATCGATCTCAACTGCATCGTGAACGGCAACGGCATCTATCCTCTCGAGTTCACGGCGCGCTTCGGCTATCCGACCATCAGCATCCAGCAGGAGGGCATGACTACGCCCATTGGTCAGTTCCTCGCAGATCTCGCCGCGGGCGTGAACCCGAAGCTCAAGGTGAAGAGCGGCTTCCAGATCGGCGTGCGCATCGTCGTTTCACCGTACCCGTTCGACGATGACGCCACGTTCCTCTCCGTATCGAAGCATGCGGCCATCCTCTTCAAGAAAGGCATCCCCGAAGAGGTGCACATCGAGGACGTGATGCAGGTGAACGGACAGTGGTACGTGGCCGGGACCTCGGGCGTGGTGCTGGTGGTTTGCGGACTCGGGCAGACGATGCGCCAAGCCCAGGCACAGGCCTATTCGCGCATCCGGAACATCATGATTCCGGACATGTACTACCGCGATGACATCGGCGAGCGCTGGTTCGAGGACCACGACAAGCTGCACACCTGGGGGTATCTACGCGAGGTCTAACGTAACCCTCCCTTCCGATCCTGAATCGCAAAAATAAAAAGAGCCGGAATCCAGTGGGGCGGTCCCATTGCGACCGGTGCGTTGTAAATGTTGACGAGGATGATTGCCACGACTAGGTCGATTGTGGGTTGCAATCCCACCGCTTCCGTGAGCGTCACGAAATTCGCAGGGCGATTCAAATGTGACAGGCTGCGATTTTGTCGCTGCGATGCAAAGAAAGGCAGTTGCGGCAATCGTAAACGCTTCGCGCGTTATTGTGAACCGTTCATATGGTGGAGGAAAACACAGGCCGCTTGATAACGCAGAGATTGAGCGGATTTGCAAACGTATGACCAATCAAGCAATGGCGCGCTGGAGCGAAAAGCGTCTAAGACTGCGAGATGATCGAATGAAATTATTAGCCATTATCCTTTAAGTGGCACACAATGCTGCTTGAAAACGCTTGCTGAACACATCGCGCAACAGCTCAAAGAGCGAGGATTCTGCGTTATTTTTGATCGTGATCTGGAACGCTGCTGGCCAAGCAGCAGAATGTCGAGGGGAGAACGAGAGAGAAAAATCCAAGAATTCGCCCAATCTCAGGGTTGTAATGCCGCAATTCTCGACGCTGGGTTCGGTACGAGGGCCATACTTCAAAAGCTTGAACTTGGTATCGACGCGGCTTCGATTTAATCTCTGACCCGGCTGCTATTCGGTTGTCTGTGGTATAGCGAGCCAGACGGTGCCCAAGGCAACCTATCGTTCAGAAAATGAGCTGGGCACCCGCGTCCGGAAAAGTAACGGAGATGTTTCTTTTTTTGATCTTCACATGATTGGAATATGTCGAAGCTATGCGTACCGAACAGAACAGCGTTGGGTCGCTCGGGGCCCCATCAGACAAGCTTTTGGGAGACGCAAACAGCCGGATGGAAATGTCCCCCGCCGCCGCCCAGGACGTTTACGAGATCCGCTCCCGCAAGGATCGGGACGGCTTTGATCTGATCAGCGATCGGCTGCGATACGGCCCAATTTGGTATGGAGGACCCGACGCAGTCCGCTGCGCGGTCGCGTACGCGAAGTACCGCTCTCGCTCTCGCTCGCACCGGGCGATCATCCGCGTGTTTGATGAAGAAGGCAACGTGACTAGGAGACACGAGCAATAGGGCGATTTTAAAGAGGATGAGCGCCTATTGAACAATTTGCAACGCCTGACTCCCCTTTGTCGAACTCGAATCGGCGATTCTCCGGCAGCCAGAGCGCGGCTGGGGTGCATTGGTTTCGCTTGGCGACCGAAGTGTTTCGCTTCTGCTGCAAAAGCCACTGGTAAACATCCGGGCGGTCATAGACATCCAAAATAAAGTGATCGCGGCCCTCGAGGCTGTTAAACCGAGGGTGGCCGCCCGCCGATTGGAT
>DATAPD010000060.1:0-11745 GCA_036265385.1 Terriglobales bacterium | reverse complement strand
AGCCCAGCCAATGCTCTGCCAGAAACGGAAATAATCGTAATGGCGTCCTAGAACCAGGAGGATTGCAACCCCTCTCCACACATCAAGGATCTGATTGCGCGGCTTCATTTGATCATTTGCCTAATCAAACTGCACCCGATGGTAAGGACGTCGTACAGGACGCGAAGCATAGCACAGGACGGGCGAGCTACATAGAGTTGGTCGTCCCGATGCAACCGTCTGCTAGTGAACTGAGTCCGATATACTGCCTCGTAATTTTCAGACATTTTCGATAATCGATTGGTCCTAGGAGAGACGATGAAAGCATTCAGAAGCAAGCAGACAGTTTGGCAGGTTGCACTTTCTCTGGTGTTTTTGTTGGCCGCCATGTCCGCTTACGGCCAACAGAAGCGCGTAATCGGCGGTCAAACGGGGCTTCCTTACAGTGATGGCGTCGTTGTGGGTAACACGCTATACATCGCCGGGCAAGAAGGTGAGGACGAAAACGGCAAATTGAAGGCTGGAGGAATCGCAACGGAAACGCGAGGTGCTCTGGAGAACCTCGCCAAGATCGTGAAGGCAGCCGGCTTCGAATTGAAGGATGTGGTTTCTGTGACGGTTTATCTAGCAGACCTGAAGGAATTCGACGCGATGAACAAGGTGTACCGCGAATTTATGCCGGATCCAAAACCTGCTCGGGCCACCGTACAAGTTGTCCGGTTGGTGAATGATGCGCGTATCGAAATATCCGCAATCGCGGTGAAGCAGCCTTAAAAGTTTTTAGCAGTCAAGTGCAACGGTTTCAGAGGCGGAAGTGAATCGACTGTGTACGAACTGGTAGGTTTTCCGCTTTCGCGCGCTTATGGAGAAATTATGACGAAAATAGCGTTCCTGATTGCCGGGATGATGATTGGTATTTTGCTGAGTACGTTTGCATTTCCTGGGCTGGCGGAGAACAAAACGTTGGATCCAGCGAAACTAGACCCAAACATGTACAAGGTTATTTTAGAGAACAAGAAACTCCGAGCGATTGACTATCACCTTAAAGCAGGTGAACAAGAGCCGATGCATTCGCATCCGTGCGGAGTGTTTGTTTATTTCTTCACCGATGCAAGTGTCGCATCAACTCTACCGGACGGAAAGAGTTCAGAAAGCCACAATCGAGCTGGTGATGTAGTTTGGCGGGATCCAGTAACGCATTTCGCAAAGAATGTGGGAAGCGACGGAGTGCATTCGTTGCTCGTGGAGCCGAAGAGTCCATGCAACGATTAACGAGTTCCATCTGCGAACACAATTAGCTGAGTTCTATTCGGCCACTTCGGGAGCGCGTTCGCACCCAGCCCGCGAATTCAGATAAGTTTCGAAGGCAGCACACACCTGCTTGCCCGTCATAGACCATTGCCAGGCCTCATAGTTCAACACACCTTCGTGTGGCGGCCGACTATAGTCGTACTCTGGCAACGGCCGGAAGCTTTCCTTGACGGAATCGAAGCGAGCTAAAAAATGTCCCTGGGAGACGTACGCCTCGAGAGCTTGACGTTTGCGTGCGATCTCATTGAGTGTAGGGTCTAGCGAGATGACAGGTTCAGGCGCCGGCATGAACGTCTGAAATTCTCGATCTTCTTTGTGGAATAAGTTATAAACGGGCATTTCCCATGCGGGCCGCGAGTGCCCCCGGGAAGCGATGGAGGTGATGAAGTTGCAGCTATCGTGGTCGGGATGTCCCCCTTCATACGCGAGCGTCAGCAATGCCTGTGGGCGCACCCGGCTAATGATCTGAAAGACAGCCTCAATTGCTTCAGGCAATCGTTGGAAGAGTTGCTGATCAATAATGTGTTCGCCAAAGGGAGCCTTCAAAAACTCTACATTCGTGACTCCGATACGGCTCAGGGCGAGCGTCGCTTCTTTTTGGCGCAATAAGCTGTAGGCCTCGCGCGAACCATAGGGCTGCCAGAAATATGAGTCAAGCGGGGCGCCGTCCGTGCAGAACAGTACGTAAGGTTCTCGCATGCGTTGCATGAGCGCAGCACAGGTGACGGCTTCATCGTCCGGGTGCGCGACGATGATCAGAGTGCGTCCTAGGAGGGAAGCAAGGGCGTTCATGGGTTTGTTGGATGCAGTTTCAAACCTGAGGGCGGGGAATTGCGCGCAATTTACCACTTCGTTGTGAGCGTAGAGTTATCATCAAGCCGCAGTCAATCGAGCGAATATTCAATACATATGGCGAGCGAAAATCCAGTTTGGAAACAGGCGGTTGCGAAAGAGTTCCTGACTCCGGAGGGTTGTTACATCCTCGAAACTTACAATCAGCCTGGGGATGAGTTGATGTCGATTGCAAGGGCGAGAGTAAAACAAGGAGTAACGACCGCCTGGCACGCACTAGACGGCATTGTTGAGCGCTATATCATCGCCGAGGGCTCTGGTCGCGTTGAGGTCGGGAACTTGCCTGCGTCAGACGTAGCCGCTGGAGACGTAGTGATCATTCCATCGGGAGTTCGACAAAGAATCACCAACACCGGAAATGAGGATCTAATTTTCTATTGCGTCTGCACACCCCGATTTCAGCAATCCGCATATCGGTCGATTGGATAGCGCTCGCCGTCAACGCTTCTATACCCTCCCATCAATGAACTGACGTCCGCGACGGAGCCGCTGCTTGCGTGCAGCTTTTCATCTGGTCCATGTATTGATTCGAAAATTCCGTTGTCACCTCCATCTGCTCTTGGGCAGTCAGCCGCATCAATGCCCGATTGGGATTACTCGGATCAACGGGTGGGGCGTACTCAAGCTTCTTCGCTGCCGCATCGCGCGTCGCTTTGATGTCAGCTTCGAATTCAGCGCGATCCTTGGCTGAGAGTCCCTTGCTGCTATCGAGCCGCTTTTGCATTTTGTCCGCCATGATAGTGAGCCGCAGGCCCTTGGATGCTTCCACACAGCTGTTGATTGTCTGATTCGCAGCTTGCCTTGATGCCTGGCGTGCGGCTCTTCGCTCTTCCTGCATCTGTTCTCGGGTTTTAGGGAATGGACTCGGCAGCGGGGTCACCGGAATGGTGGCGATATCGATTGGCGTCTGCATCTTGTCCTGTAATTCCTTTTCGTAGCGAGCCTGTCCGGATTGATCGGAATTTTGCGAGTAGCGAAGCATGCCGCCGTATTTTTTCTCACATGCTAGGTTGATTTCTTGCGTGTAGCGCGAGTGCATAGAGTTAATGGCGACTTGCTCGTCGTTTGTTAAGCCCAAGAAATAACGTTGCGAGTTCTTCTCATCGGGAGCTTTTTAGGGTTTTGAAGGCGTGACGTCACGGAGGGCGCGAATCTCAGCGACCCAGATGTTGCGCTCCTCTGGATTCAACGTGGTCGTGACCGCCAGCTTGGCATCCAGGCGATCGCCAATCAGATGTTCGCGGTGGCCCAGCGCCTGATTCTGACAGTCGGAAAATTTCGTAAGCCCGTCGAGCTTTGTTGCTCCGAGTCCGGAAGAGAGGGACTGAGCCAAACTCAACTGAGAAGTGGTGACGAATATGCCGACAAACAGCAAGAACGCCGAAGTAGTGTTTTTCATGAATCCCCAGCCCTATTGGAAACGAGTATCTCCGCTTTGATCAGCAATGCGCAAAACGGAGCCGAGAATCGTCATGTTGGTTGAAAAATGAGGCGCAAGTCCAAAAGGCGGGGCAGTTCAGGTTACTCCGGATAGCGCGTTTCGGGTGAACTCGATTTGTTGGGCTAAGAGGGGTGATCTCCGCAATCGGTGCCCATTACCAGAGGTTGACCGATTCATCATGCAGACTTGTTAGCATCTTCGCCCCATCCTAAAATATCGGGACGTTTTCGATTTGAGCAAGTTGAAGGTGGGGCGTTTTGATCGAGCAAAAGATCAATGACTTCTTTGGAGATGCGGAATCAATTGGCTTCGGGACCGGTTGGTGGAGTGCGGTGATATCCGCTTTTTGCGGATCTCTTTCTTTCGGAGCAGTTGTTTGCCTGCACTTTCCGCAGATTCTTACCTCTCCTGAATTGCGCCCTCATTATCCGATGGCTGCAATCCGAATCCTGATTCAGTGCCTGATCGTCGGCGCGTTCATGTTTGGAATCCTCGCTTCCGCCCTGCGCAAGAAGAAGACGTTGGCATTCACCGGAATGTTGCTCGCGGTTGGTGCGACGGCCTTGGGTGGCTCCAGTGTTCAAATCAATGAGAATCTCGGCAATGGACCTGCGATCGGCCTCGACTGGTTCTTGCTAGATATGTTTCTGATGGCAGTCATCTATGTGCCACTCGAAGCACTCTGGCCACAGTATCCAGCACAAGGAACGTTCAGGAAGGAGTGGACGTTGGATGTGGTGTATTTCATGTCAACCCATTTCCCGATCCAAGTTTTATCCTTTCTGGTTCTATTGCCAGCTACACAGTTGACGAAATATCTGGGTGTCCCCGTCCTTCAGCATGTCATCGCTCGAATGCCGTGGATATTGCAATTCTTCCTGGCGGTCGTGATCGCGGACCTTGCGGAGTACTTCATTCACTTGGCATTACATAAGGTGCCATTCTTATGGCGCTTTCATGCAATTCACCATTCTTCCAAAGCCTTGGATTGGATCGCCGGCTCACGCTCCCACTTCGTGGATGACACGCTCGTGCGCGGTTTTATTCTCGTCCCACTCATGTTTGGATTTTCGCAATCGATCATCTTCGCGTACTTGATCTTCGTAACACTTCACGCGACTTGGACGCATTGCAATTTTGGTCCGAATGCGAAATGGCTCGAAGAATTTCTGGTCATGCCCAGATACCATCATTGGCACCATACTTCTCAAAAAGAGGGTATCGACAAGAACTTTGCCATCCACTTTCCGTGGATCGATAAGATATTCGGGACGTATTACTTCCCAAATCATTGGCCGGAAAAGTACGGGCTAGATGGGGAAGAACTTGCATCGGGCTTCTGGGGACAAACCATCGGACCTTTCACACCGGGGAAAAGAACACTCTAAAACCCCAGCGCTTGCAGTGGGACATCATTGGGTACGATTTCGCCTCTGCTCGTTGCCTTGACCAAGCCAAGTTGCTTCATAACTTTGATCGTTAGGAATCCGAAGTCATATTCAGACTCGTGATGGCTCAGCCGCAAAAGAGTTGGATAGTGATGATGATTATTCTGCAAACAGGCGCTGAAGGTAGCCGTTACCGGTAGCCACTCGCCAATGTTCATCGCGTTATCGTGCTCGTCTGGGTAGCGCCGGTATCCAAAAGTTCGGGTGTGGGTCCAATAGTTTTGGATCATATTGACCCACAACGCAAAAATCCGCATTCCAAACCACATGACAAGCGCAAACTTCAGATCCCCAGCTATTCTCCACAACAGGTAGAAACTTGCGGATTGCACGACGATTGCGAACAAAGGGTTGGCTACGATTCTGAACGTTGACGACTCCAAGATCGAGTCGTTCGCCAGATTTTCCTGACAGCGATACGGCAATACACAGAGAACCATGGTTCGCCAAAAGCCGTCACCATGAAGTTTGTTCGGATCTCCATCGTGGTCCGAGTTCTTATGATGCAAGCGATGGCGATTCACCCACGAGATTGGATTCACGTAAATTCCTAGAGTGTTGTTCACGATGGCAACGGCCTTCATGAACCATTCCTTGTAGTCGAGGGAGCGGTGAGCGATTCCCAGATGAAGGATATCTGCCAGGTACAACCCGGCGAGAAACCAACAAAAGATGAAGTAGATCGCCCCGATGAAGAGTCCCTTCCAAGGCCCCAAGTGAGCCGGGGCGGAATACACACATGCCAGCATGTACAGGAGAATGACCAAATAGCCATAGAAGTTATAGATTTTCACGTTCGCCCCAAATGCAAAGATTCAGCAAAGATGCGATATTCAAGCAAAAATCACAGCTCGCTTCAAGTGACTTAACGGAACCTCGGGGTGGTGATCCCTGGTCCGCGTTCTGCTGGAGAGCGTGGGGAATAAGTGAAGAAGGCCCAAGTTGATCCCTTGGGCCTTTATTTAGCGAGTCTATCCGCGGTGCGGACGCTTTACTGCGATGCGGCCTTTTCTTCCGTAGCGGCGCCTTTCTTCGCGAAAGAACGAACGTAGTTCACAAGATTCCAGAGTTCTTCCGCTTTCACGCGATCGCCCTCCGGCGGCATATTCACTGCACCATTCTTAATGATGTGGAAGATTTCGCCGTCGGTGTAATCCTTGAGTGTTGCGGGATTGGTGAAGTCGCTGACTTTCAACTTCATATCTGCCCCGACGTCACCCTTGCCGTCCCCTTCTTTGCCGTGGCACATCGCGCAGTCGATGTTGTAGGTACGTTTCGCCTTCGCGAGCGACTCGGATGTCGGCTTCACAGGATTCGTCTGCTTCGCCGCGTCAGCGGGGATCTTGTATTCCGCGGGTGGGCGATGCGAGGGAGCAGGTTGCGTTTCCTGCAGCCATGCGGGAATCGACGACATCAGCAAACCTAGAACAACCAGAACATACTTCATAGCAGCCTCCGGTAAGGCCGTGCGCATTGGCGGGCCTGCGGTCTCAATATTTGCCGGCTACGTACTGCTGCTCGGACGTTGAGTCGATGCTCCCATAATGAAGATTAAGTGTCAGTGACGGGCAAACATCAGCACCGAAGGTGTGATTGCGAGAGGGGTCGTTTTTTCGCGGCGGATGGCGACATCCAAAAGATAACAAAGTACATAGAGGAAGTTTGTTGGCGATTCAAGCTCGGCGTGTTCTATGTTTTCGTACCCAGTTGCGCGGCTTTGGCGCGTACTTTCTTGGCATCTTCGGCGCGCCCATTGTGATCATAGGCCTGTGCCAAAAGAGCAAAGGCATCGCCCGACTCAGGGAGTCTTGAAGTCGTGATCTCCAGGTGGATGATTGCCGTCTTGAAGTCGCCATTCTTGATGAGACAGGATCCCATCTGGAAATGCGCCCAAGGCGAGTCCGGCTGAAGTTCGATCGCTTTGCGCAGAGAGTCGACGGCTTTTGAGCACTGCTGTTGTTGTGCAAGTGCGACGCCCATTCCGAACTGGGCGAGATATGTGTTAGGCGAAGATGTCACTACACTTTGCAAGACTGGAATGGCTTTGTCGGGCTTGCCATCGTTGATTGCCTGCCA
Source organism: Terriglobales bacterium (assembly GCA_036265385.1). Taxonomy (GTDB): domain Bacteria; phylum Acidobacteriota; class Terriglobia; order Terriglobales; family Acidobacteriaceae; genus DATAPD01. The sequence goes on along the minus strand of DATAPD010000060.1, from coordinate 4,638 downwards.
TGCACTCTCGACTTTGTTGGCAGTAGCGATCGCGTCTTTCGGATCGGTTCCAGTCGCGGCACTCGTGGGTCCGCCTTTTTGCAAACCGACGTAGCCGAGAGACGCGAGTTTCTGCATTTCGCTCGAACTCAGTTCCGTGCCTTTGCTGCCGGCGGTGAAACGTTTATCGAATGAATCAAGCTGAGCGGCAATCGTGTCGGCCGTCCCCTTCGACGATTGCACAATATTTTTGGAAGCAGCGGTGTCGGTGGTGAGGTCGTATAGCTCCGGTTTCGGCGCACGAATATAGAGGTACTTGGATGCGCGCCAGGACTGAAGCCCACTCCACCCGAACGCGCGTTGCGAGAAGTCGCTGCGGGAATAAATCGGCTGGTCAGCGGTCGGCGTGGATTTAGCGATCCGCAACAGCGATTGTCCCTGCATCTGCGCAGGGACGGGTACGCCGGCTGCTTCGAGAATGGTTGGCGCGACATCGACAAGGCGCACGCGACCGGAAATTCGTTTTCCTGCCATCTGGCTCTGCGGAAGTTTTACGAGCAGCGGCACCTGAATCGTGTCCTCATATAAGAAGACGCCGTGAGTGTCTTCGCCGTGCGCGCCCAGGCTTTCGCCGTGATCAGCGCTAGCCACGACGATCGCATCCTCATACAAATTCTGAGCTTTCAACGCGGCGATCAATTTCCCGAAAGCGGCGTCGGCGGCTGCGACTGCACGATCATAGGAAGCGTAAGGCGCTTGCGCGTCGGAGAGGTGAACCCACAAGAAAAATGGTTTTTGTGTCTTCGCCAGCGAAGACATAGCGCGAGCCACAACTTGCCCGCCGCTGCGCTCGACGGACTGTCCACGCAAAACGCCTTTCGCTGGAGGCCGAAAGCCGGCGTCATAGGAGGCAAATCCACGATCAAACCCCTGCGCCATGCCATTCCGTGGATCGAGTTCTCGCAATCCGACAAATGCGGCCGTGTGATATCCGCGAGAACGCAGCAACTCCGGCAGCCATGGTATTGACGCGTTGATCGGACCTCCAAACTCGTTCGCCTGATGCGTTTGAGGATAGGTCCCTGAAAGAATCGTGGCGTGCGAAACGACAGTCCCAGGCGCCTGCGCGTAGGCACGTTCGAAAACCAGGCATTTCTGCGCGAGGGAATCAAGGTTCGGCGTGACGGCCTTCTTGGAGCCGAGAAAACCGGCCCGATCCGCGCGCGTTGATTCAAACGTTACGAGAATAATGTTGGGGTTGGTCGCAGCCCGAACGGGCCCGGAACAAGCGCTTGAGATAAGCGAGAGAACACCTATAAAAAAGAAGCCACGACGAAGCATATTCGACAAGTCTAAATGGCTTTGACAGTCGTCGCCAAAGGGCATGCGTCCGCTTGACACGCCTGCGCTGCGCCCCCCAAAATCAAGTTCTACCTACATCCTTGGGCACTCCGCGCAACAGTTCATCTCGACGTATGCCTGGCCCTGATTGTGTAGGTGCTGGCGCCCTCGCCCGGGCGAGCAAAGCCGGTCGTATAAAGGAGTAACTGTCTGAAAAAGCTTCTCTGGCTGATAGCTGCAGCGTTGCCGTGTGCGGCGCTGCTGCTGCTGTCCTCGTGCCAGCGGGCGCGCGGCGAGTGGCGGGGTGACAAGAAGCTCATCGTCCTCGGCATCGACGGGATGGATCCGCAACTTCTCCGCAAGTTCATGGCGGATGGGAAGATGCCCAACTTCTCTCGCCTGGCTCAGCAAGGCTCCTTCAAGGAGCTTGGCACGAGCATCCCACCGCAGAGTCCGGTCGCTTGGTCGAACCTGATTACAGGGATGAACGCCGGCGGACATGGCATCTTCGATTTCATTCATCGCGACCCGAAAACTTTTGAGCTCTACTTCTCCACCTCGCGCGTGGAAGCCCCCAAACACTCGGTGACCGTCGGTAAGTGGGTGGTTCCCATCGGCAGCGGAACCGCGGAGCAGCTACGCAAAGGTAAAGCGTTCTGGACAGTTCTCGACGAGCACGGTGTGCCGAACTCGGTGTTCCGCATCCCTGCGAATTTTCCGCCGATTCCAGCGAAGGGAGAAACGATCTCGGGAATGGGTACGCCCGACCTCCGCGGGACGTACGGCACGTTCACTTTCTACACCGACGACCCCACGGCAGTGCCAGGAGCGGTGGAAGGCGGACAGATCGTCCCCGTCGAAGTGCAGAACTCAGAAGTGAAAGCCAGTCTGATCGGTCCGGACAACTCATTTCGTAAAGGTTCGCCACCCGCGACTGAGCCCTTTAAAGTTGCGATCGATCCGCTCGAACCAGTTGCAAAAATCTCGTTTCAGGATCAGGAATTCGTTCTCCGTGAAGGTGAATGGAGCGGCTGGGTGCCGGTCGAGTTCCAGCTGATTCCTTTTTTCGGCAATGTTCAGGGAATTAGCCGTTTCTATCTAAAGCAAGCGCATCCGCGATTTCAGCTGTATGTCTCGCCAATCAACATCGATCCAGCGAATCCCGCGCTGCCGATCTCGACACCTAAGAATTATTCAAAGCAATTGTCTGAAGAAGTCGGAGAGTTCTATACGCAAGGTATCGCTGAGGACACGAAAGCGCTCTCGGGCGCAGTCCTCGATGACAAGGAATATCTGGAGCAAGCGAGGGAAGTGCTTGCCGAGCACCGCCGGATTTTCGACGCCGAATTCCCGAAGTTTCACGAGGGAATGTTCTTCTTTTATTTCTCCAGCCTCGATTTGAATTCGCATATGTTCTGGCGGCTCATGGACCCGACGCATCCGGGATACAACGCCGCGCTCGCCGAACAGAACGCTGCCGCGATCGAATGGTTTTATCAGCAGCTCGACGAGGTGCTCGGAGAAGTCCTCCCAAAGCTGGATGCCAATACCACGTTACTCGTCGTTTCTGACCACGGCTTTGCGCCCTATTACCGCTCGTTCAACCTGAATACCTGGCTTGTGCAGAATGGCTACATCGTGATGAAAAATGATGGCACGGCCGATTCATCCGAGCCGCTCGCGAACGTGGATTGGTCCAAGACTCGTGCTTACGGACTGGGCTTGAATGGTCTGTATATCAATCTGCGGGGAAGGGAACGCGACGGCATCGTAGGGGCCGGGGCTGAGGAAGATGCACTGATCAAAGAATTGAGTGACAAGCTGCTCGCAGAAAAAGATCCAAAGACTGGATTGCCCGTAATCACGCGGATGGATCGCGCCAGCGTGGTGTATCAAGGGCCATATGCCACGTCCGGCCCCGATCTGCTTGTTGGCTACAACCGTGGTTATCGCGCTGGATGGCAAACAATCCTTGGCGCGTTTCCGCCGGATATCATGGAAGACAATCTCAATCCGTGGAGCGGCGATCACTGCATGGATTCCTCGCTCGTGCCCGGAGTGGTGCTGAGCAATGAAAAGATTGTGGCCGAGAAACCCTCGCTGATTGACATTGCCCCTACTATCTTCGCGGAGTTCGGGATTGCGAAGCCGAAACAACTGACCGGCCACTCGATCCTTGAAGGCTCGGGGACTGCGACGGGGAGCGATTGATCTGTATTTCATGGATCGTTATCGAATCGGAAAGCTTTGGCGGCGCCGCAATTGGGTGCCTTGCTCTAGTGCTTTTTGGTGGCGCAGCGCTTCAGCGCTGCGGTTGGCATTCAATCGATGTGACGGCTTCAGCCGCTGAGGTGAACGGAGGAACACATGTTTGGTTCTCACAAAGTAAAAATTGAAGGCGAACTGCTCGACCAGGCCAAGCAATGCGCGGACGCATGCGGCTACGAATCGGTCGACGAGTTCGTGATCCACATGCTCGAGAAAGAAGTGAAGAAGATTCTCGCTCCTGAAGATGGCGCGGCGCCTTCGCGCGAAGAAGTGAAGAAGCGCCTGCAAGGGCTGGGATACATCGAATAGGACGTTGCATACGGAATGCCCGATTTGATCCAAACCTCGAACACGATGCTCGCTTCTGGCATCTTCGGCTTCAACTGGCCGGCTGCGATCGTGGTTGTTGTGTCGATTGTTATTGGATATTTGATGGTGATCCTGTTTGGATACACGTCTGATCAGAAAGCCATCAAAGATGCGAAAGACAAGTTGAAAGCTCACCTGCTGGCGGTGCGTCTTTTCCAGGACCAGTTAGGCGTTGTTGTGCGTTCCTACGCCGGGATCATAAAAGGCACGGGACGTTACATTCTGCTCGCATTCAAGCCGCTGCTTTTTGTGATCATTCCGATCACACTGCTGATGATTCAAATCGATCGGTATCTCGGATCGCAACCACTCCCGGTGACGCAGAATTTTCTGTTTAAAGTTCAGGCCGACAATGCCGATCAGTTGAATAATTTGTCTTTGGAGTTGCCCCAGGGTTTGCAGACAACTGCGCCGCCGCTTCACGCCGTTACCGACAATGAAGTTGTGTGGCGGTTGGCAGCAGATAAGAATGGTACATACGATCTCGCCGTGAAATCGGGCGACCAGACTTATATAAAGAGGATTGTTGTTGGTTCCGGGCTGCCGCGGCTTTCTTCCATCCGCTTGCGTGGAAATTTCTGGGAGCGCATGCTGTACTCAGCCGAACCGGCTTTGCCCGCCGCAAGCCCGATCGAACGGATGGAAGTGCGCTATCCCGCGCGCGACATCCGCTTCGCGGGA
>DATAPD010000059.1:0-243238 GCA_036265385.1 Terriglobales bacterium | reverse complement strand
TTCCGGCGCGTTATCGATCGAATCAAAACTTCGGAACTGGATCTTCGGGTTGTGCTTGGACAACACCTTCGTGATCGCCGCCGTCAACGTCGTCTTCCCATGGTCAATGTGACCAATCGTCCCTACATTGCAGTGCGGCTTATTCCGTTCAAATTTTTCCTTCGCCATTTCTCTCTCAGCTCCGTGTGCCAGTTACCAGCGACCAGGCACTAGCAACTATTTCGTTGTCGTCTTCCCCTGGGTCTTGGCGATGATTTCTTCCGCCACTGACCTCGGGGCTTCTTCGTACCTTGCAAAATGCATCGAGTACTCGGCACGGCCCTGCGTCGACGAACGCATGTGGGTCGCATATCCGAACATCTCCGCCAGGGGAACGATGGCCTTGATCACCTGCGAACCGGCGCGATGCTCCATGCCTTCGATCCGTCCGCGACGCGAACTCAGGTCGCCCATGATCGTTCCAGCGAAGTCTTCTGGCGTAACTACTTCTACCGCCATCACCGGCTCGAGAATGACAGGACTCGCTCTGCGAGCTGCTTCTTTGAAAGCCATCGATCCGGCAATCTTGAATGCCATTTCGTTCGAGTCAACATCGTGATAGCTGCCGTCGTAGAGCGTCGCTTTCACGTCGACCATCGGATAGCCGGCCAACACGCCGCCTTCCATGGCTTCCTGCATGCCCTGGTCGATTGGCTTGATGTATTCCTTTGGAACGGTGCCGCCCACGATTTCGTTGATGAACTCGTAGCCCTTACCCGGCTCGTTTGGCTCGAGACGGATCTTGGCGTGTCCATATTGACCGCGACCACCAGTCTGGCGAATGTACTTGCCTTCGGCTTCCGAGTGCTTGCGGATCGTCTCGCGATAGGCAACCTGCGGCTTGCCGACATTGGCCTCAACTTTGTACTCGCGCATCATGCGGTCGACAATGATTTCAAGGTGCAACTCGCCCATACCGCTGATGATGGTTTGTCCGCTGTCTGGATCAGTGTGAACCTTGAAGGTAGGATCTTCCTGGGCTAGCTTGGCGAGCGCCATACCCATCTTTTCCTGATCAGCCTTGGTTTTCGGCTCGACGGCCACGGAGATTACCGGAACCGCGAATTCGATGGACTCGAGCGTGATTGGGTGCTTCTCGTCGCAGATCGTGTCGCCCGTACCAACATTCTTCAGACCGACGACGGCACAGATGTCACCCGCCAGAATCTCTTGAATATCCTCGCGCTTGTTGGCATGCATTTTCAGCAGTCGGCCAATGCGCTCTGTCTTCTGCGTACGCGAGTTCAATACCGATTCGCCAGACTTCAGTTGCCCGGAGTAAACACGAATAAACGTCAGCTGACCGACGAACGGATCAGCCATGATCTTGAACGCAAGCGCTGAGAAGGGCTCTTTGTCGGAAGCTTTTCGCGTGACCGGCTGACCATTGTCAGGGTTGATGCCATGCGTTTCGGGAGCATCAAGAGGGGAGGGCAGATAATCAACAACCGCGTCGAGCAACGGCTGCACGCCTTTGTTCTTGAAAGCTGTTCCAACAACCACGGGGAACAACTTCAATCCGATGGTTGACTTGCGCAGCGAAGAGCGCAGTTCATCGGCAGTGATATTTTCGCCTTCCAGGAATTTGTGGAGAATCTCGTCATCGTTTTCAGCAACAGTCTCGACGAGCTGCGTATGGAACGCTTCGGCTTTCTTCTTCAGGTCGGCAGGAATTTCTTCGGTTTCGTATTCCGCCCCCATAGTCTCGTCTTTCCAGACGATCGCCTTCATTTCAATCAGATCAATGACACCAATGAACTTTGCTTCTTGTCCGATGGGGATTTGAATTGCGACGGGGCGTGCGTTGAGGCGCTTGCGAATGGTATCGACGGCGTGCTCGAAATCAGCACCCATCTTGTCGATCTTGTTAATGAAGCAAATTCGCGGGACGCCGTACTTGTCCGCTTGGCGCCAGACTTTTTCCGACTGCGGCTGAACACCGTGAACAGCGTCAAATACAGCGACTGCGCCGTCAAGAACGCGGAGTGAGCGCTCGACCTCGGCCGTGAAATCGACGTGGCCGGGAGTATCGATGATGTTGATGCGGATATCGCGCCATGTACAGGTCGTGGCCGCGGACGTAATCGTGATGCCGCGTTCCTGTTCCTGTTCCATCCAGTCCATCGTGGCTGTGCCTTCGTGGACCTCTCCGATGCGATGAGTCCTGCCGGTATAGAACAGGATGCGTTCGGTCGTAGTGGTCTTGCCGGCGTCGATATGCGCCATGATGCCGATGTTTCTGCACCGCTCTAATGGGACTGTTCTGGGCACTTCCTTGCGTTCCTCTCTGGGCTCCTAATTCGTTACCAGCGATAATGTGCAAACGCCTTATTAGCTTCCGCCATGCGGTGCACATCTTCTTTTTTCTTGATCGCGGCACCTTTGCCGTTGGCCGCATCGAGCAACTCGTTCGTGAGCTTATCGACCATGCCTTTTTCACCGCGACCGCGGGCATACGTGATGATCCAACGAATCGCGAGCGACGTACGACGATCCGCATTCACCTCAACCGGCACCTGGTAGTTCGCGCCACCAACGCGACGTGTTTTTACCTCAAGCAGCGGCTTCGCGTTCTCGACAGCCTTCTTGAATAATTTCAACGCCTCGTCGCCGCCCTTCTCCTGAAGCTTGGTCATCGCTTCATAGAAAATTCCCTCAGCGGTGGACTTCTTGCCCTGCCACATCAGCGAATTCACAAATTTGGTGACGAGGTCGGATCCGTACACGCCATCGGCCGCTACGGTCCGCTTTCCAATATGTCCTTTTCTTGGCATCGCTCAGCCTCTTAACCCTTCTTGGGGCGCTTGGCGCCGTACTTGGAACGTCCCTGCATACGATTTGCAACCCCGGTCGCATCGAGCGTTCCGCGAATCACGTGATACCGCACACCCGGAAGATCCTTCACGCGGCCGCCGCGAATGAGCACGATCGAGTGCTCCTGCAAGTTGTGGCCGACACCCGGAATGTAAGTCGTGACTTCGATCCCATTTGTCAGGCGCACGCGAGCCACCTTACGCAGAGCCGAGTTCGGCTTCTTAGGCGTTTGCGTGTACACACGGGTACAGACGCCGCGCTTTTGCGGACACGCCTGCAAGGCGGGACTCGCCGTCTTGTAGCGGGGCCTGGTCCGTCCACTTCGCACCAATTGATTGAATGTGGGCACTCTCGCTCACTCCTTAGCCGCAAAATGCCAGCAGGCGTGAGGAGCATGCGGCACGCTCCAGCGCCGAATCTTTGCTGTTTCCCATCTGGGAGGCTGACTGGGATCATCCAGTCATACTTCTCCAGCACAAAAATGCAGGAGAAAATTTGATTTCCCGTTCAAGACTGAAGCTAGCGACGGTGGCATCAGGCCGTGGAGGAGATGCTCCGTTTCGTCAGCGTTTGCTCGGCATAGCTTCCCGAGTGTTGCTCAAGGGCGGGAAGGTGTTCGCAGAGCTTTTCAGCGAGGGCGTCCTCAGGCTGTTCATTCGGCCTGAGCACGTGAATCTTTCAGAGCTCAGCCAACTTCTTGGTGGGAAGCTTCAGCGTCTGAGTGCAGACATACTGAACCCACCACGTACAGGCAAGCCAGACTTTACTCGCGGAACCTTATAAATATAGCAACTGGAGTTAAAAATCGTCAACGCCTGCATCTGAGTAGGGTGGAAGTGCCGGCCTTGCTTGCCGAAAGCCGGTGGCACCTCTTACACTGAAGGTTTTCCAGAACATACAGGCTCGCGCATGAGGACTTCGGGCGCGGGGAGGATGCATGGGTCGTTGCTGTTCTTGGGTTATGGACTGCGCTTGGATCAAAACTGCTGCAATCCTTTTATCTCTTATTTTTATGGCTGCATGCGGCAGCAGCAGTTCCAGCAGTACTCCGCCACCACCACCAACTCCAGCCAGTGTGTCTTTAACACCCACTGACCATTCTTCGATTGACATTGGCAGTCTTTTGAGTTTTTCGGCCGTGGCCCGGAATGCCGCCGGTCAAGTCATCACCACCAAAATCACAACCACCTTCATCTCGAGCAATCCTGATGTGCTAACGATTGCGAACTCTGGGGCGGCATGTGCCGGGAAATGGGATTCCTTATCCTCCCCGATCGTGTGCACACCTGGGCCAGCAGGCACCAGCGTTGTGACCGCAGTGGTGTCGGGAATCAGCAGTCCGCCCACTACGGTTTATGTACATCAACATATCGATCACATCGATCTCGGTCCGATCGACACTCCGACAACATCTTGCTTCTCCCAGGAGCAAACCTGGACGTATCAAGCTTCCGTGTTCGCAAATGTGGGCGGGAATCTTGTCGACATATCGCCAACGGTGGGACCACTAACGTGGAATACCGGGAACGCTGTTGTCGCAACGGTGACCACAAATGGTGTGGACTTATTATCGAACCAAGCTAGAGCAACGGCAGTAAACCCAGGGCTCACCCAGATTTCCACCTCCGTGAGCGGTGTAAACAGCAATGCGATTCCATTCCGAACATGTTTCGTGCGATCGATTGTGCTCACGGTACAAAATGAAGGCACAATGTCGTTGACCTTGGCAGCTGGGACATCCAAAACAATTGAAGCGACGGTGACAGATGAGTTGGGGAACACACTGACGAAGCCTCCGCTCACATGGAGCAGCAGTAACTCGGCGGCAGTTACCGTGCCTACAGGAACGCAGGACAAAACCACCGCGACAATTACCGGAACCGCAGGTGGGGGCGCTAGCGTGATTGCTTCATGTACGCCGCCAGCATGCAACAGTGGGTTGTTCCCGAGCCAACCGGTGTATCCGCCAGATCCGATCAGTGTGATCGTGACCCCAAAAACAACAGCTACGTCGACAGCATGGGTCACGAGCACACAGTGCGTGGACCCGGACACTGGGCTACCCCGGCTAAATTGCGGGGCGATCCTGACTCAAGTCAACGGGTCGGACGGGAAAATTGGTTCGAGCATTTTCCTCCCAAATACCCCCAACTCAATTCTGTTTGCCCCAGGCGGAGCACGAGCTTACGTGGGCAGCAGGCTGGCGATGATGGTTGTCGATCCAGCGGCTACGAGTGGCTCCATCGCACAGGTTGTTGGGGTGAATGGCACAGTTCTGGCCGTGTCACGCGATGGAACTCGGGTGGTCGTCGCTGGTCGAGATCAACTGTCGACGCCAACTCCGAACCGTGTTTTCATTTTTAATCAATCGAACACTACCGCGATCACGTTGCAAATTCCGAACGCAACGGCAGCGGCGTTCTCACCCGACGGATTGAAGACATTCATTGTCTCGAGTCCTTCGGGGTCAGCGGCGAATCTGTATGCTGTCTCAACCGTCGATGCGCAGAAGGGGCCGTTCTCGCTTGCGCCGCTGACAACGGCTGATAACGTCACATTCGCACAAAACGGCGCTTTTGCTTTGGTGGCGGGATCGCCAAACAACATAACTCCGGTCAGAACGTGCAACAAAAAAGACGAGAGTCCTGTTCTCGATTCGTTTCCGACTCCCGGTGTCCCGCTTTTCTTAACAGCGATCCCGGATGCGACCCATTTGATCGCACTCGATCCTCCTTCGATTGATATTTTCTCTTACACCAGTACGGTTGGCGATTGCGCGAGCACTTTCCCATCGGTGACGCTGAGTCTCGATTCGTCTACAAACCTTGGACAGGGTAATTTCACGCCGATCACAATGCAGGTGGCGAGCGATGGAAGCAAGGCTTACGTGGTGGCTGAAGGACTGAGCAGTGTCCTTGTGTTCGACATCACGGCGAAGACGACCTCCGCGATACCGCTGGTTGACAATGGCGTACCGCTGAGTGCGGCGCTGACAACGGATGGCACTCGTCTTTTTGTAGCCACGAAATGCTCGAATTTCGACGCGACAACCGGAAAATGTACAGTGCCGACCCTGCATATTCTCGATACGAACATTGGAAGCGATGTACAACAGGTACAGTTCGATAACAACTTCTGCACGAACATCGATAACAAAACGCTGTTTTGTACGCCGGATTTGGTCGCTGTGAAACCGTAGCTGCACCGATGAGGGTTGTACTGGGTTATTCGATTAGCGCCGGACCCTACGCGTGCGAAGCCTGGTCGAGCTCTTTCCCCACGCTATCCAACACGCCGTTGATGAAGGTCACGGACTCTGGAGACGAATACTTGCGGGCGATTTCCAGTGCCTCGTTGATGACTACCGCCTTGGGAGTTTCGGGGTAGCCGAGGAATTCCGCGACGGCTCCTCGGAGAACGTTGCGGTCGACGGCAGCCATCCGCTCCATGCGCCAGTGTTGCGCGTGCTTCTCGATCATTTGGTCGATGGAATCCGCACGATCGATGGCTACACGGAAAAGGTCTTCGGCGAAACCGCGGACTTCCGTAGTCACGTTGTCACGCTCTGCCCAGAATGTGCGCCGGACATCAGAGGGTGGCTGTTTACCCATGTCGGCCTGAAACAACATCTGGAGCGCCAGTTCGCGAGATTTGCGGCGGGTACCCATGGAAAAGTAGTCAGTAGCTAGTTGTCAGTTTAGCTGATGAGAGGCTAGCGGCGACGTCTGGGTTTGACTTGATTCGCGGTTGATTTGGATTTGTCATTCCGAGCGGAGCGATGAATCTGTTTTTTCTTGACGAGACCTTTGTCATTGGCTGACGGCTGACGGCCGACGGCTGATTTCCTGACTCCTGCTGTCAGATTCGCCATTTCGATGGCTGCGAGAGCGGCTTCGAAGCCTTTGTTGCCCATCTTCAGCCCAGCACGGTCGATCGCCTGCTCGAGCGTATCGCAGGTCAGGACACCAAAGGCGTGCGGAACCCCGGTCTCTTGTGCCGACTGGCCGATGCCACGCGTGACTTCGTTGACGATTACGTCGTAATGAGCAGTGTCTCCGCGAAGCAGGCAACCGATGCAGATGATGGCGTCGTATTTTCCAGTTTCAGCAAGAGTGCGGGCTGCGGAAGGAATTTCGAAAGCGCCAGGAACGCGAACGAGTTTGACGTCTCTTTCTCTTGCACCGGAGCGAATCAGCCCGTCATATGCACTAAGAAACAGCCGCTCGGTGATGAAGGAATTGAAGCGCGAGACGACGATTGCAAATCGCTTTCCGACAGCACTCAAGGAGCCCTCGATGGGTTTTATCTTCGGCTTGCGCGGAAGATCGTCGCTCACTACATCTTTGATATTTTTCTTCGTACTTGGCGTCTCCGTGACAGTTCAGTAATCACGCGAATCGACAATCTTAACTGGTGAATCGCGAAAATTCGTGTCCCTGCGAGATCCCTCGCTGCTCTGTGGATGCCGCGCGAGGTCCGGACGCCTCGCAACCGCCGTCACTTGCCCTTGAATTGCGCAGCGCGCTTCTCCAAGAATGCCGTCGTGCCCTCGGTTTTGTCTTCCGTCGCGCAGCAAACTCCAAACAATGTGGCTTCGAGATAGAGACCTTCCGCGAGTGTCATCTCCATACCTTTGTTGACGGCTTCCATCGCATACTGCACAGCCAACGGAGCGTTCGCAATGATCTTCGCGGCGATCGCCTCTGCACGCGGAATCAGTTCGCCAGGAGCAGTGACTTCATTGACCAACCCGATGCGATGAGCTTCCTCCGATGAAATCATTTCACCCGCGAGCACCATCTGCATGGCGATGCCTTTCCCAACAAGGCGCGGAAGACGTTGTGTGCCACCGTAGCCAGGAATAATGCCGAGCTTCACCTCTGGCTGACCAAGCTTGGCGTTGCTGCTGGCAAGACGCATCGTGCAAGCCATTGCGATCTCGCATCCGCCGCCCAGTGCGAAGCCATTGATGCAAGCGATCACGGGCTTGCCAAGGTTCTCGATTAGATTCAGGACGGACTGCCCCTTGTGCGTGTACTCTTTGCCGGACACCGCATTGTGCTTTGAAAGTTCTCCAATATCTGCACCAGCAATAAAAGCTTTTTCGCCTGACCCGGTAAAGATGACGACGCGAGTCGAGTCATCTTTCTTGATGTCGTGAAAGGCCGATCGCAATTCCTCCATCGTGGCCATGTTGAGTGCGTTGAGGACCTTGGGACGGTTGACCGTGACGTAAGCGACGGCGTTTTTCTTTTCAACTAGAAGATTCTCGAAGGTCATAAATTCCTTTAGTCATGGATCATCGCGAATGAACGCAGATCATGACGACCGCTAATACCTCTTCCGCGAAACTCCTGATTTTGCCGAATCCTAGAATCTTCCTGCGACTGGCTTCTCGGGATTCGCGTAATCGTAAAAGCCTTTGCCCGACTTGCGGCCATACCAGCCCGCCATCACCAAACGCTTCAGAAGCGGTGGGGAGGCGAAGCGACGTTCTTTGAAGTCGTCGTACATGACATGCGTGATGTAGTAGGTCGTGTCGAGGCCGACGAAGTCGAGCAAAGTGAATGGCCCCATCGGATAGCTGCAACCGAGCTTCATTGCATTATCGATATCTTCGATTGAACCAACACCTTCTTCGTAGGCACGGACCGCATCCAGCAAATACGGCACGAGCAGGCGATTCACGATGAAACCCGTCTTATCTGAGGTGCGTACCGGAACTTTCCCAAGCTTCTTCGCAAACTCGTACGCGGTGTCGAAAACATCGGGTGCGGTGGCTATCGTCTTAACGACTTCGACCAGCTTCATCAGCGGAACAGGGTTGAAAAAGTGCAAACCGATGAAATGGTCTGGGCGCGAGGTCGCCGCCATTAACTCGGTTACGGAAATTGAAGATGTATTCGTCGCGAAGATAGCTTCCTTCTTCACGATCCCATCGAGCGAATCGTACATGTCTTTCTTCTGCTGCACGTTCTCGATGATGGCCTCAATGACAATGTCGCAGTCGGCGAGGTCCTGTCGATTCGTGGTCGGTTTCAGCCGGGCCAGCGTGTCAGTTTTCTGCTGCGCTGTGATGCCACCTTTTTCCGGCGGGCGCTCGGCAAACTTCGAAAGCGACTTCTCAATGCCGGCAAAGCCTTTGTCGAGAAATTTCTGATCGACTTCGAGAACGGTTACGTTGAATCCAGCCATTGCAGCGACTTGTGCGATTCCCGACCCCATTAACCCACAACCCAGGACCCCAACTTTTTTGATTTCCATATGACCCTTCTGGGAAATTTTCGATTTCAATTGTCAATTTTCAATTGGAATCCGTTCCAACGTTCCGGTCTCAGTGAAATGCCTCAACCACCATTGCGATCCCCTGCCCGCCGCCGATACAAGCTGTGGCCAGACCGTACTTCTTTTTGCGTCGTCGAAGTTCGTAGAGAAGCGTAATCACAAGTCGAGTTCCGGTAGCGCCCAGCGGATGTCCGAGCGCGATAGCTCCGCCATTGACGTTTACCTTTTCGCGATCTAAACCCAACTCTTTTTCGACCGCCAGATATTGGGCGGCAAATGCTTCGTTCACTTCGATGAGGTCAATGTAATCGAGCGTAAGACCAGCTCTCTGCAACGCGGCTTTTGTTGCTGGAACCGGGCCACGGCCCATGACTTTCGGATCGACACCAGCAATGCCCCAATTCACAATTCGACCAAGCGGATTGAGGTTCCGTTTCCCTGCCTCTTCCAGCGACATGACTACGACAGCTGCGCCGCCGTCAACGATCCCACTGGCGTTTCCCGCTGTGACCGTGCCGTTCTTGCCGAAAGCAGGTTTCAGCTTCGCAAGTCCTTCCATTGTCGTTTGCGGACGCCGATGGTCGTCTTCGGTCAGCATCTCTCCCGTTGACTCCCCCTTGTGAGTCTTCAGCGGAACTGGAACGAGTTCCTCCTGAATGCGCCCTGCCTTGTAAGCCGCATCGGCGGTCTGCTGGGAGCGCAACGCGAACTCATCCTGTGCCTCCCGGGTTATGCTTTGCTGCTCTCCATAAAGCTCGGCCGTGTTCGCCATGTAGAGCCCGCAATAGGAATCGAGCAATGCGACCATGAGCGAGTCTTCGAGCTTACCGCCGGGAGCAAGGGTAAACCCGTCGCGACCTCGAAGAACAAACGGAGCTTGAGACATTGCCTCCATACCGCCGGCGAGAACAATTTTTGCCTCCTCGGTCTGAATCATCTGGGCTGCACTGACGATCGATTGCATTCCCGATCCGCAAAGGCGATTGACAGTCAGAGCAGGAGTTTCAATCGGCAGGCCTGAGCGAAGTCCGACGTGACGCGCACCGTATAGAGCGTCACCGGACGTCTGCTGCGCGTTGCCGAACACAGCGTGATCGATTTCTGTAGGTTCAATGCCGGAGCGTTCAATCGCGCCTTTGGCGGCTACTGCGCCCAGTTCCTGCGCTGTGAAATCTTTAAGTTTGCCGCAATAGCGGCCGAAGGGCGTACGAGCCCCGCTGACAATGGCGATGTCCCCAGGTTTAAGCATGAGTTCCTACTTCAGAATGAAGATTCGCGGTCAACCAAACTTATTAGGATAGCAGCGAACGCAACATCAGCGCCATGTCAGCACCCGCCTAAAGTCGAAGCAGAGGCTCAGCAATTGAGCGCTTTTTAGGAAGCTTCCCTTCGGAAAGCCTTTTGGATGAGGGAGAACCGCGCTGCGCCGATGAGTCCAGAATCGTCATTCAGAATGATGCGGACCGGCATCGTCTCGAGTAGAGAGCGCATTCGTCCCTTGTTGAGGAACGCCTGCATAAAAGTTGGTTCCTTCATTTTAGGCACGAGCTGTGAACAGATTTTCCCGCCGATGAAGATTCCACCCGTGCACATGTAGGTGAGAGCACAGTTTCCTGCTTCAGAACCGTATATCCCGACAAAGATGTCGAGCGTTCGCGAGCAGATCGGCGCCTTGTTTTCCATGGCGAACTTGGAGATGAGCGGAGGTGCATCCTCTGCTACTGCGAGCTGCTCCTTGAGCCATTGAGGTTCTTCTTCGCGCTTCGTATCGCGGAGGAACTCATAAATGTTCTTGATACCCGGTCCAGAAACGATGCGCTCACGGCTTACATGTCCGATTCGTGCAGTCAGATATTTCAGAAGATCAACTTCGAGCTCATTCATTGGAGCAAAGCTGGTATGACCACCTTCGCAGGCGAACGGATGGTAGCGAAAGCCATCCCAATAAAGCCCAGCTACTCCAAGGCCAGTTTTTGCCGAGATAACGGCCCGGTTGCCTTCCTCATCCTCAGAGCCTTCGCTCAGCGTGACAAAGTCGCTCGATTCGAGGGCCTCGATGCCGTAGGCATAAGCTTCAAGATCGTTGAGGAGACCGATGGTGTTCAGCCTCAACTGTTTTGCGAGTTCCCGAGAGTCGATGGTCCAGGTCAGGCTGGAAATCTGGGTACGGCCCCCACGCACTGGGCCTGCCACTCCGAAGCAAGCGCGATCGACTGGAATGCCTTCAGTCCGAATGAAGTCAGAAATGATCTCGGCAAGCGTGGCGTGTTGATGACTTAAATAACTTTTTTCTACCACCCGGTTGAGCTTATTTCCTGCGCTCTCAAAAGCAGCAAGGCGGGTGCGAGTCGGGCCAATATCGCCGGCAAGAATCATGATTCGATTGTCCTCCACATACGGCCGTCTTGCTCGAGCAACTCGTCAGCAGCTTTCGGCCCCCAACTGCCGGCGGCGTAGTTCGGAAACTTACGCGGAGGTAAAACTTTCCACACATCGAGCACGGGATCAACTACGCTCCAACCGGCTTCCACCATGTCAGCGCGCTGGAACAACGTTGCGTCTCCAATCATGCAGTCATACAAGAGAACTTCGTATCCGGTGTAGGCCTCAGCCTGAAAATACTTGGAGTATTCAAAGCTCATATCGACAGAGCCGACACGAAGAACGGGACCAGGGACTTTCGCCCCGAAGCTGAGTGAAATTCCTTCTGCGGGCTGAATCTGAATGACCAGGCGGTTGGTGTGCAATTCGTGAACTGGCGTGTGTCGAAAAATAGTGAAAGGCGTGCGCTTGAATTGGATTGTGATCTCAGTGTGGCGTTTCGCCATGCGTTTGCCAGTCCGGAGATAAAACGGAACTCCGGCCCAGCGCCAGTTGTCGATGCAAAGCTTAAGGGCAGCGAAAGTTTCGGTGCGAGATTCAGCCGAAACGCCGGCTTCGTTTCGGTACCCGGGGACTGTATTGCCGTTCAAATTTCCTTCGCCATATTGACCGCGTACGCTGGAGTGCAGAACATCTTCCGAATCGAGTGGTTGAATCGCGTGAAGGACTTTCGCTTGCTCGTTGCGAACGGCATCCGCCTGGAATGACACGGGCGATTCCATGGTTGTAAGGCTCAAGAGTTGCATCAAGTGATTGGGAACCATATCGCGAAGCGTTCCGGCGGTATCGAAGTAGCCGCCGCGTTGCTCCACACCGACAGTTTCTGCATTCGTGATCTGTACGTGGTCCACGTAGCGGCGATTCCAAATGGGCTCGAAAATCGCATTATCGAATCGGAATACCAGGATGTTTTGTACCGTTTCTTTTCCTAAGTAATGATCGATGCGATAGATCTGCCTTTCTTTCAGCACAGCTTTGAGCTGCTGGTTCAGCACACGGGCAGATTCCAGGTCGTGACCGAACGGTTTCTCGATAACGATGCGCCGCCACCGGTTGTCTTCCTGAACGGACAGCTTGGCGTTCGCCAGCTGCTCTGCAATCGGGGCGAAAAATTTGGGTGCGGTTGCCAAATAGAAAAGGTAGTTTCCCTGCGTCCCATACTGAATATCAAGCTCTGTGAGGCATTGTTTTAGCGCAGCGTAAGCGTCGGGATCGGTGAAACCACCGCGAACGTAGTGAAGGCGTTCGATAAACCAATTCCAATGAGCCGTTCCCTTGTCCTCCGCTGGAAGGAAACTTATGAGTTGTGACTGAAATTGATCGCGACTGAGCTCGTCATGAGAGAAGCCAATGATTGCGAAATTTCCAGGCAGGAGGTTCGCTTTGACAAGGTTGTAGAGAGCGGGAGCGAGCTTCCGTTTTGTGAGATCGCCAGCAGCCCCGAAGATTACAAGGATGCACGGTCCAGCGGCGCGCCCATCCGCTTCGAATTCTCCGACTAGCCTCGTGCCCACACAGCCTCGCTGAGTGCAGACATAGTAAGCCAACGTGCTCGGATCCGACAGCCGAGCCCCGGAATTTATCTTCACTATTCAGGAGCGCTGAAAGCTTTACCTCTCGACGGAATGAGCCGGTGCGGTACCGAAGCGTGGCTTCAATTTCTGCAACCAGAGCCGGAGCCGGTCCATGTAGATGTAAACGACAGGAGTGGTGAAAAGGGTAAGCGCTTGACTGACAATTAGACCGCCGACGATAGTGATCCCGAGAGGACGGCGCAGTTCGGATCCCGTTCCCGTTCCCAACGCTAAGGGCAATCCGCCGAGCAGCGCGGCCATGGTAGTCATCATGATGGGTCGGAAACGCAAAAGCGAAGCTTCGTAGATTGAGTCGGCCGGCGACTTGTGGTTCCTTCGTTCTGTTTCGAGAGCGAAATCGATCATCATGATCGCGTTCTTTTTGACGAGTCCGATGAGCAGGATGATCCCAATCAAACCGATCACATTCAATTCGTTATGAGAGAGAAGAAGTGCAAGAAGAGCTCCGACCCCGGCAGCGGGAAGAGTCGAGAGAATCGTGATCGGATGTATGTAGCTTTCGTACAACATGCCGAGAACGATGTACACGGTAACAAGCGCGGCAAGGATCAGCATTGGTTCACTCGAAAGCGACTCTTGAAAAGCTGCAGCAGTACCTTGGAAACTTGCGTGGATGGTAGCCGGAAAGCCCATTGCCCGCTCAGCATCTTCGATCAGCCGTGTTGCATCTCCGAGTGAAACTCCGGGAGTCAAGTTGAAAGAGATAGTTACCGCGGGATATTGGCTCTGGTGATTTACAGCCAGCGAGGAATTGGACGGCGCGAAATGCGCTAGCGATGCGAGCGGGACCGCTGTGCCATTGCTAGAACGGACGTAGGTGCTTTGCAGAGCTTCAACGCTTTGTGAAAACTCAGGCGCGACCTCCATCACCACGTGATATTGATTCAACTGTCGATACATGATCGAAACTTGCCGCTGTCCAAAAGCGTCGTACAAAGCATTGTCGATATCAGCCGTAGCAACGCCGAGCCGCGAGGCAGTATCACGATCAATGACGACATCTGCTCGCAATCCCTTGGTTTGCTGGTCCGTATTGACGTCCTTCAACTGCGGCATTGATCGAAGCTTTTGAAGTAAGCGTGGAGCCCAGGCATTGAGCTCCTGTAGATCTTCACCCTGCAGTGTGTATTGATATTGCGCCTGGCTTTGGCGACCACCGATCGTTAAGTCCTGCGCGGATTGCATATAAAGAGTTGCTCCTGGGACGACAGCCAAATGTGACCGTAAGCGTGCGATGACCTGATCGGCACTGACTTTTCTTTGCTCAAGCGGCTTCAACGTAATAAACATGCGGCCGGTGTTGTACGTCGTATTCCCACCAGCAAAAGCCACAACCGTATTCACGGCCGGGTCCTTCAGGACAAGATCAACGAATTGCTTCATCTTGCCGCGCATCGCGTCGAAAGAGATGTCCTGCGCAGCTTGAACAGACCCAACCACACGACCGGTGTCCTGTTGAGGGAAAAAGCCCTTGGGCACGATGATGTAGAGATAGACACTCAAGCATGCCGTGGCAATAGTAACGACGAGTGTTGCGAATTGATGGCGGAGAACCCACCGAAGTGAGTGCTCGTATCCTTTGTGCAATACGTTGAAGAGCCATTCGCTCGCTCGGTAAAAGCGATTGTGACGTTTGTCATCAATTGGGCGAAGAAGTTTCGCGCACATTGTCGGCGTCACAATCAATGAAATCAACAGAGAAACCGTGATGGCGATGCTCAATACGACGGCAAACTCGCGGAACAGGCGACCGACTATGCCGCCCATGAGAAGAATCGGTATAAAGACCGCCACAAGGGATAAGCTCATCGATAGAACAGTGAAGCCAATCTCGCGAGCGCCTTGAAATGCCGCCTGCACTGGGCCCGAGCCCTGCTCGATGAATCTCGTAATGTTTTCGAGGACGACGATCGCGTCATCCACGACAAAGCCCGTGGAAATGGCCAGGGCCATGAGAGATAAGTTGTCGAGACTGTACCCGAGCAAGTACATCACTCCAAAAGTTCCGATCAACGAAAGCGGAACAGCCACGCTTGGAATGATGGTGGCGCGAAACGTTCTAAGAAATGCGAACACAACAAGGATGACCAGAATGACGGAGATCACGAGTGTGATTTCGATGTCGTGGACTGATGCGCGCACTGTAATGGTACGGTCGAGAACGATAGAGACATCGATAGCTGGCGATATCGAAGATTTCAGTTGCGGGAGCGTGGCTCGAACGTGATCCACGGTCGAAATAATGTTTGCGCCCGGTTGGCGGAAAACAATGATGAGAACAGCCGGTTTGCCGCCGGCCAAACCAACAACACGTGTGTCCTCGACTGAGTCTTGAACATCGGCCACATCACTTAAACGGACGGGCGAGCCGTTCTTGTAAGTGACAATCAGATTTCGATACTGTTCAGCTCGAAAGATCTGGTCGTTCGCATGGATAGACCAGGCATTTGCTGGTCCCGAAAATTCGCCTTTGGGTCGATTCGCGTTAGCCGCTCCGAGTGCCGTGCGCACCGTATCCAGCCCAATGCCAAGCTTGTTCAACACCGTCGGATTTACTTCAGCTCGTACAGCCGGACGTGCACCTCCACCGACGAACACCTGACCGACGCCTTCCACTTGAGCCAACTTCTGAGCAAGGATTGAGTCAGCTGCGTCATACATATTGGGAAGCGTGATCGTGTCCGAAGTAAGGGCGAGAATCATGACTGGCGCGTCAGCCGGATTCACCTTGCGGTACGAAGGGTTACCGGGAAGATTGGCGGGCAACTGGCTTCGCGCAGCATTGATGGCAGCTTGAACATCGCGTGCTGCGGCATCGATGTCTCGACTCAAGTCGAACTGCAAGACAACGTTCGTCGATCCCAATTGACTCGTCGAAGTCATCTGATTGATTCCGGCAATGCGTCCGAATTGACGCTCGAGAGGAGTCGCTACCGCGGACGCCATAGTCTCAGGGCTTGCGCCAGGTAAGCCGGCTGAGACTTGAATCACGGGAAACTCAACCTGAGGCAGAGGAGCAACTGGCAACAAATTGAACGCTAAGGCTCCAGAGAGGAGTAGGGCAGCCGCCAACAACGAGGTGCCAACTGGACGCCGAATAAATGGAGCGGAGATATTCATTCTTCAATCCGCCGGCACTTCGCTCACTGGTTCTTCGATCTGGTTTCCCACTCGTAATCTCGCAAGACGCTGGGACAAGCGATCAAACCAGAGATAGACAACCGGAGTCGTGTAAAGAGTCAGCAACTGACTCAAGATCAATCCGCCAACGATGGTGATACCAAGCGGATGGCGCAATTCGGACCCAGTGCCACGGCCGAGAGCTAGTGGGAGACCACCAAGAAGGGCGGCCATGGTCGTCATCATGATCGGACGGAATCGCAGCAAACTCGCCTGATAGATCGCCTCCTCCGGAGCTTTGTGCTCCACACGCTCCGCTTCCAGAGCGAAATCGATCATCATGATCGCGTTTTTCTTGACGATTCCGATCAGAAGAATGATTCCGATGAGGGCAACGACGCTGAGATCGTTTCCAGTGATCAGCAAAGCGAGAATCGCGCCGACTCCGGCGGAGGGCAGCGTGGATAAGATCGTGATCGGATGAATGTAGCTTTCGTATAAAACGCCGAGGACAATATAGACAGTAATGATTGCTGCGAGGATCAGCCAGGGTTCGCTAGAAAGAGAATTGTGGAATGCAGCGGCAGTTCCCTGAAAACTCGTGACGAAACTTTGCGGCAGATTAATTTCATGCTCAGCCTGTTCAATCGCTTTCGTTGCTTCCCCTAACGAAACACCAGGCGCCAAGTTAAAAGAAATCGTAACAACTGGAAATTGCCCCTGGTGATTGATGGCGAGGGGCGTACTGCGCTGCTCGAAGTGCGCGAAAGAAGCAAGCGGCACCTGTGCAGGAGGCGCTCCGGGTGTTGTAGTTGGCGCGCTTGATTTCACATAGATATGCGATAGATCGTCAGGACTGTCTTGAAAACCGGGCGCAGCTTCCAGTACGACGTGATACTGGTTGAGCTGCGTGAACATCGTCGAGACTTGCCGCTGGCCGAATGCGTCATACAGTGTGTCATCAATCGCCTGGGGAGAAATGCCTAAGCGCGATGCCGTATCGCGATCGATAACGAGGTTTGCCTCAATGCCGTTGTTCTGCTGATCGCTCGCTACATCACGAAGAGACGGAGATTGTCGAAGTTTATCGACGAGGCGAGGAGCCCAGATACTGAGAGCGCTCGCATCGGCATTTTCCATTGAATACTGGTATTGCGTGCGGCTGACCCGACTCTCGACAGTCAAGTCCTGCACCGGTTGCATGTAGAGAGTTATGCCCTGCACCTTGGCGAGCTCCGGCTGCAAGTCGCGGATGATTTGCGATGCGGATGCGCTGCGCTGATCACGAGGCTTAAGGTTGATCTGAATGCGTCCGCTATTCGGTGTTGTGTTGGTACCGTCGACGCCGATGAAAGATGCCAAACTCTCAACATTCGGGTTCTGCAGGATGACTCGCGCAAGATCCTGTTGCCGCTGTGACATCGCGGAGAAGGACACGCTCTGGGGCGCTTCGGAAATTCCCATGATCACCCCGGTATCCTGCACGGGGAAAAAGCCCTTGGGGACGATCACATACAAGAAAAGCGTTAGTACCAGAGTCCCGGCGGTTACCAGCAACGTAGCTGTCTGATGATTCAGTACCCACTTGAGCGTCCGCCCATAAAAGGCGATCACACGATTGAAGTAGTCTTCGGAAACAGCATAGAACCGAGATTGATGTTTATCGTCTTTGCGCTTGAGCAGCTTTGCAGACATCATCGGTGTCAGCGTGAGCGAGACGACTGCAGAAACAAGAATCGTTACAGCAAGCGTGACCGCAAATTCGCGGAAGAGACGGCCCACGATGTCGCCCATGAAAAGGAGAGGAATAAGCACGGCGATCAACGAGACCGTTAAAGAAACGATCGTGAATCCGATCTGGCCGGATCCTTTCAGAGCAGCTTCTAACGGCGATTCGCCTTCCTCCAAAAAGCGATCGATGTTTTCAATCATGACAATGGCGTCATCGACGACGAAACCCGTCGAAATCGTGAGAGCCATCAGCGTGAGATTGTTCAAGCTGTAGCCAAGCGCATACATCACAGCGAAAGTGCCAATGATCGACAGTGGAACCGCCACACTCGGGATGACAGTTGCAGAAAGATTTCTCAGAAACAGGAAAATGACCAGTACAACGAGGCCAACAGTCAGCATGAGTTCAAACTGGATATCTTCGACCGAAGCGCGAATGGTCTGCGTGCGGTCGGTCAAGATCTGAACTCGGACTGCAGCTGGAAGCGACGCTTGCAACTGGGGAAGTATCTTTTTGATTCGATCTGCAACTCCGATGATGTTCGCACCGGGCTGACGCTGAATATTAAGAAGGACGGCCGGAGTCGTGTTCACCCACGCAGCCTGCTTCACGTTCTCGGCACTATCGACCGCTGAGGCGACATCCGATAACCGAACGGGAGCCCCATTTCGATAAGCGATAATTACGTCGCTGTATTCGCGGCTGGAAAGCAGTTGATCATTTGCGCCGATCGTGAAGGACTGTCGGGGGCCGTCGATCACCCCTTTGGCTTGATCGACATTGGCTGCGGACAACGCAGTCCGCACATCTTCCAAGCTGAGTCCGTAGGAAGCGAGGGCTGTGGGATTGGCCTGCACGCGAACGGCCGGCTTCTGGCCACCGCTGATCGAGACCAAGCCAACTCCAGGAAGCTGGGACATCTTTTGCGCGAGAGCTGTCTCAGCAACGTCTTCAACGCGCGACAGCGGCAAGGAATCCGACGTGAGGGCAAGCGTCAGGATTGGCGCATCAGCAGGATTGACCTTGCTATAGATCGGCGGGTTCGGCAAATCGCGTGGTAAGTATGTTGTGGCCGCATTGATCGCCGCTTGTACCTGCTGCTCTTCAACATCGATGTTTTGGTCAAGGCTGAATTGCAGTGTGATCAGAGAACTACCGAAAGAACTGGTGGACGTCATCTGGGACAATCCAGGAACTTGCCCGAACTGACGTTCCAAGGGAGCCGTGACGGACGATGCCATCACATCTGGCGCGGCCCCGGGGTAAAACGTCATCACCTGAATCGTGGGGTAGTCCACTTCCGGAAGCGCTGAGACCGGGAGCTGACGGTATGCCACGAAGCCGACGAGCAGAATCGCGGCCATCAAAAGGGATGTCGCGACCGGCCGTAGAATAAATATCCGTGATGGGCTCATGAAGCAGGCTGAGGCGCGCTCGTATTTTGGTTCGGGGGGGTTGCTGGCCGTGCTTGCGGCTCAACTCGCATCCCTTTTTGCAATTTGTCTTGTCCATCGGTAACGACGAAATCTCCGGATTGAAGACCATTCGAAATTGCCGTAACGTTTCCTTCGGCCAATGCCACCGTAACTGGTCGCGTATCAACCGTCTTGTCCGGTTTCACCACAAAAACAAATGATCCATCGGGCCCGCGCTGGACGGCCACGCTGGGAACCACCACGCTGCCCTTCCGGACATCGAGCAGCAAACGTACGTTGACGAACTGGTTCGGCCACAAGACGCCTTCGGTATTTTCAAAAACAGCTTTTAATTTGCCGGTTCCAGTCTGCTGATCGATCTGATTGTCGATGGTCAGCAGCTTGCCGCTCGCAAGTTGCGTTCGGTTGTCGCGCGAGAAAGCATCCACGGTCAAAGCGCCTTTCTTCATTCGCTGCGCCACTGCAGGAAGGCGATCCTCAGGAAGCGTAAATACGACAGCAATCGGATGCATCTGGGTAATCACAAAAAGGCCATTCGGATCAGCGGCGTGCACGATGTTCCCGGGATCTACTAAACGCAATCCAATGCGCCCACTGATTGGAGCGGTGATCCGTGAGTACGTAAGCTGAAGCTTTGCATTGTTGATGGCGGCTTGATCAGCCCGGGATGCCCCTTCCAATTGATCCGCTTGGGCTTTCTGGGTGTCCACTTGCTGCTGTGACATGGCACCGGACTCGTGCAGCAGGTCACGGAAGCGCTGGTAATTCAGCTGTGCATCGCGCTGCTGCGCCTGATCTCGATAGAGCTGGGCTTGGCCCTGCTCCAACTGGACCTGAAAAGGCCGAGGATCGATTTGACCGAGCAGCTCTCCTTGTTTAACCTCTTGGCCTTCCCGCACATTGACCGCTACAAGTTGACCATCGACCCGGCTCTTTACGTTCACGGTATTAAAAGCTGTGACGGATCCGAGACCAGTGAGGTAGACCGGGAAGTCTTGAACAGTTGCGCTAGCAACAGAAACCGGTACGGGACGTGAGGTGGCAGCCAGAGCTTTCTTTTCGTCCGACTGAGAACCGGACTTGCATGCGGAGAAAAGCAATAAGATGGCGGCGACGCAAACGAGACCGAGCTTGGGAATTTTGGAGCTTTGATCATCGCGCAATGTTCTATCGGGCATGTGTGAGGAAGCTCTCTGATTTTCTTTCACTTACAAGATGAAGACGATTGGATGAAAGGATCGTCAACGGGGCTGGAAAGTTAGTAAAAAATTGTAAATGCCTGAATGGGTGCCACTTGAAATCGATTTTCTGGGACGAAAGGATCGGCTACCGAGAGCAGCGGAGGCTGGGCATACAGATAAACGGGTAATTTATGCGCTCTGGCGTGACTTGACCGTGCACAACCCGTGTCATCCGACAGAACGTTCGAGTGGCCACTTGGGCAAGCTCCTATGCTTTTGGTGCGGTAATGGACCCAACACTGACCCATCGCTGTGAAAAGGTGGACTTGCGTGCGACCTGTTGATTTGGTTTTCCATGCTATTTTTCGAGATATAAAAAAGCAGGAGGTCGAGAGGAATAATGGCCCAACCACTCAAATCGATTTTCCAATGGCTCTGCCCGCATCGATTTTCCTGGCCGCGCAGTGGGTCTCACGGTGAGGACTACCAGGTGTGCCTGATCTGCGGAACTTCCTATGCTTATGACTGGTCGAGCATGCGGAGAACACACCGTCTGGATACAGGAGCTGAAAATGCACAAACCGCCATTCGGCCAGCGTAGAACTACTCGCGCAACCCTGAAGTATTGTGGCAGTCCTTAAAGAAGGTTCCGGTTTAGGCAAACGAGGCTACGGCAACGGCTTGATCGTCGAACACCTCAAACAGATTCAGTAAGCCGATCATCTTGAGCGTTTGCACCGCGAACTTGGATGGGTTCAACAACTTGAGGGAGCCGCCCTTTTGCTTGGCGGTTGTTAATAGTTTGACAAGCAGCCCGATTCCGCTGGAATCGACCATCTGTACCTCGCCTAGATCGACCACAAGACGGTTATCTCCGGCCTGGAACAGTTCTTCTATCGTCTTTCTCAACGCATCCACGCTCTCCCCGAGGGTCAACCGGCCCTTCAGTTTAACGATCCGAACTGCCCCCTGGGCACGGACGTCTATATCCACGTTGGCTCTCCGATAGAGCGCGTACCCACCGCGCTCCGTGCGTTGACAGTGTAGTGTCTGTCTGTTACAGTGCCCGCTCAAATTAGAGGAAGCCCGGCGGATTTGCAAGTCTGGCAGTCGCGGGGCCCTCTGGGTGGGTGTCAAACCAAGACGCGTTGGTAACGCGTCATCTCATGGCAATCCAAAGTTCAGGCCTTTCGCTGGACCACGTAAATCTCTCCCAACGGTTGCTATCCGAATACGAATTTTCACCGCGTGCCCGACTCATCGTGCAAGCAGTAGCAGAAGCTTTTCCGGGCGCAGCCGTAAATCTCTACATTCTCAAGAATCCGGCAAGCAACGAACCCCTGTGGAGTCCTCTCAGCTCCGTTGGCGACGCAAAGCCGGACCACGAAATCCCAGCGACGATAGGCGCTCTTGGAATCCTAGCTAACGACCCCCAGCCATTCGTACTTTCTGGAGATACGCTTTCGAGAGAAGAATATGCGCACCTCAATGTGCGGCGGAGCCTCTCGTCGTTGGCCTGTCTGCCGATCCAAGCTCGTGGCACCCTATTCGGGGCTCTAGAGATCGTAACCTTCGATGCGCCGATCACTGCATCCCAGTTGGAAATTTTGACCGACGTTGCGGAGATAGCGGGCACGGCACTCGCGTCAGCTCAGACGTATGAAGAAGAGCGCCATGGAGCCTTAACATCGATCAGCCGTCTCACCCAGTTCTACGACATCGAAAAGGTCTTCAGCTCCACGCTGGAGATGGATCAACTGTTGCCGATCATTGGCTCGAAAATCCGCGACATGCTGGAGTGTGAATGCGTGAATGTGTGGATGCTCAAAGGAGACGAGAGCATCGAACTCATGCACCAATCTGGAATGGACCTTACGACAACTCAAGGCCAAGTTCAGCGGCCCGGGGAAGGCATTCCGGGGGACGTTTCCGATAATGGCGAGCCTGTCATGATCTCTGATGCTAGCGAAACTCGTCTTGCATCTCGAAATCACGGTCACGATTCTGGCATTCATTCATTAATAGTTGCGCCTCTTCTTGATCAGGGGGCACTGGTAGGGGTGATCGAAGCCACCAATAAAAATGATGGCACACCCTTTGATGATGACGATCTGTTTGTTCTTACAAGTCTGAATGAAACGGCCGCGTCGGCACTTCATAACGCCAGTCTTCTCATGGCAGAGCGCAAGGTGCAAGTGCTTGAGACTCTGGTCCATGTTTCATCGGAGATTACATCGACTCTGAACCTTGATCGAGTCCTTCAATCGGTCGTCAATACACCGAGTGCGGTGATCCCATACGAGCGCGCCTGGGTTGCGCTCGATCAGCGGGGAAAACTTCAGCTAAAAGCCATCTCCGGCATGGAGCAGGTGAGCATCGGCTCAAAAGAGGTTGAGGATCTTCAAGCAATTCTGCCGGCTATCGCTCAGTTTGCCGAGCCCACATTTGTCACGCAGCGTGAAGAGATCATCGAGGCCCCCGATCCCAGCCTGGAAGAGACCTTTCGCCGCTACTTCCGTGAAAGCGGAATGCGATCTCTTTACGCTCTGCCGCTCGCGGATGACGAAGGGCGATTGGGCATCTTGTCATTCGAAAGTACGCATCCCGATTTTCTCACTGATGCGCACTTAGAAGTAATCCAAGTTCTTTCTGGACAAGCGACCGTCGCGGTACGCAATGCGTCTTTATATAAAGAGGTGCCGTTCATTGGCTTTCTTGAGCCGATTCTGCAAAAAAAACAGAAACTGCTCGCTTTAGAAAAGCGACGTCGATCTATCTTCATGGCAGTTGTGGTCGGTGTAGCCCTGTTCCTTGCGCTTTTCCCAATTCCGATGAGAGTGGATGGACCTGCTGTGATCGCAGCGGCGCGTTCGGTCAAGGTTCAACCTGAGATAGAAGGCGTGGTTGGTGACGTCTTCGTTCGGGAGGGACAGCACGTAAATGAAGGGCAGTTGCTCGCCCAATTAGAAGACTGGAACTATCGATCCGACCTAGCCGCGGCGCGCGCGAAACTTCAGACCGCCACGTTTGAGATGAATCACGCACTTGCGATCAACGATGGTTCTCTTGCCGGACGTCACCGCGTCGAGGTTGATTATTGGACCACGGAAGTCCAACGCTGCGAACAGCGTTTGGATAAGACGCGCTTGCGAGCACTCTTTTCTGGCTGGATTACTACTCCTCGCATTGAAGAGTCCCGTGGACGTCATTTGGCGGCCGGTGACACGCTTGCCGAGTTGGTCGACAGCACTCGCGCCACCGCCGACGTAGCGATGGATGAATCAGAATTGCCCTTAGTTCTGCAAGGCGCCAAGGCGGCGGTAAAGCTCGATAGCTTTCCAACAACGACCTTCCGCGGAGTGGTTGAGGTTCTCAGTCCGAAAAGCCGCCTGGATGGAGATAATCGCTATTTCGATGCGCGTGTGAACTTGCCGAATCCTGACGGGCGTCTGCGTCCGGGCATGCAAGGGATTGGCAAGATAACCATTGGCTGGCGGCCGATTGGGTACGTCCTTTTCCGAAGGCCAGCCTTGTGGGTTTACTCAAAACTCTGGTCTGGATTTGGGTGGTGAGATGACATCGGTACTTAACAGTGTTTTGCTCGTTTTGCTACTCGCTGCTTCCCTGCTTGCTGCCGGGTGCAGCGAAACGAAGCCCGCGGAGGCTGCCGCGCCAATCTCAGCTACTTCGCCCGGGCCCGTGCCAGTTGCAGAAAAACGAGAGATAGCAGATCCCGATACCTTTGTAGCCAGCGGTCCGCTGATCGTGGAGCACCAGGTTGATGTTGGCGCGCAGCGCGACGGAATAGTTACAGAAATCCGACGCGAACCAGGGGCTCCGGTCAAAGAAGGAGAAGTGCTCGCATTATTGGACGACCGCCAAATTCAAGCCGACCTGGAAGCTGCTCGTGCGAAGACCCGCAGCACGGAGGCAGATCTACATAATTGGGAAGCTGAGACTAAAGTCCTGGACGCGGATTACGAACGCGCCAAAAAGATGTGGGATGCGCAGCTCATCACGAAAGAACAACTGGACCATGCTCGTTACAAAGCAGAATCCGACCAATGGGACGTCAAACGCGTCCAGGAAATGCTGACGAATGCCCAGCGAACTGAGCAGTCATTGGGGCTTGAGTTGGAAAAGACTCGTATTCGGGCACCTTTCTCCGGAATCGTTGCGCGTCGCTACGTTCGTTCAGGCCAGCAGGTCTCTAAGGGAGATCGACTTTTTTGGGTCACGGCCACCGGCCCACTTCGGCTTCGGTTTACGCTGCCCGAACATTGGGCCGGCGTTGTGAAACGCGGCGAGACTCTGGACGTGACGACGGCGGATGATCCACGAGAAGGCTATCGCGCCCGTATCGTCGAGATCAGTCCGGTGGTTGACCCGTCCAGTGCCACGATTGAGGTCGTTGCTGAAATTATGGGCCAAACACATGCTCTTCTGCCGGGAATGACCGCGAATATCCATTTGAATCGAAAGCCATGAACCTCGCGGAAGCACTCGATGTCCTGCCGGAAATAAGCACACCCACCCGCAGCGATCGTCCCTTCAAAATGGACATTCGCTATGTCGGTCGCGAGCACAAAGAGGAAGGCGGCACTGTCGTGTTAGCGCACATTCCTGGCTCAACCAGCATCTTTCGCTTCAGCCCGGAACAGTGGAAGTTAGTTCACTATTTCGATGGCAAGCGCACCTGTGAGGAAGTCGTTCAAATCATCGCAGCTGAAACCAGCCTGCAATACGATGCTCAAGATGTGCGTAATTACGCTGAAGAATTAGAAGAGATCGATTTCTGGTACAAGTCAGCTCAAGAAAAGAACATCGCGTTGATGCAGAAATTGCGCGAGAAACGCAAGAAAAACAAGAAGGCACGTTCCGGTGATCTAGCGCGCATTCTTGTTGCTCATTGGGATGCGGACAAACATGTAACCGCCCTTCATGAAAGAGTCGGTTTCATCTTTACGCCTTGGTTTACTGCACTGACTCTCTGCTTGTTTACCTTTATGGCGTACGTGTTTATCGAACGTTGGGGACAGATTGGGACAGATACCGTTCGCTATTACACGTTTTCCGATAAAACTCTTTCGGATTTAGGAGAATTTTGGCTTCTATTCTTCGTTCTGGCCTTCTTCCATGAATCGGCGCACGCGCTGGTTTGCAAGCACTATAAGGGTGGCGTTCACAGCATGGGCTTTCATCTTATCTATCTGACGCCCGCGTTCTTTGTGGATGTGACAGAAGCGTGGGTTTACGCAAATCGTGTGCAGCGCATTATCACCATGCTCGCCGGAATCTGGGTTGAACTCATCATCTGTGCCCTCGGCACATTAATCTGGTGGGGAACACCGCCTGGCAGCTTCGCTCATGAACTGTCCTATAAGGTCATGCTAATCACCGGTGTCGCGGTTGTTCTGATGAACCTCAACCCCCTGATTAAACTTGACGGTTACTACATTCTTTCGGAGGCCGTCGGCATTGACGAGATTAAAGAAAAGTCGACTGCCTTTGTGTCGAAGTGGGTACAACGGAAAGTTTTCCGATTGCCCGTGGAAGTTCCCCATGTCCGCAGGCAGCGCCTTTGGTTCTTTGTCCCCTACGCTTTGTTGTCCGGTCTTTACAGCTATCTTCTTCTTTACGCCGTCGCGCGGTTCTCGGGAAACGTATTTCGAAACTACAGCCCGGAATGGGCATTCGTGCCAACGATTCTCGTGGCCCTCCTCATCTTCAAGTCTCGCATTCGAAAACTGATTGCGTTCACCAGAACCGTTTTCGACGAAAAACGCAAACACTTTGCGCCGTGGATTTCGCCTCGACGAGCATTGACGGTCGGACTTGTTGCGGCCTTTATTTTGCTCGTGCCCTTCTGGCACGCAAGTGTCTCTGCACGCTTTGTACTCGAACCGGCTCGCCGTGCGACCGTCCGAGCGGCCGTGGAAGGCTCTGTAACCGATGTGTTCGTGCGCGAAGGACAGGTGGTCCACAAAGATGCGTTGATCGCCCGCCTTCGCAATCTTGAGTTGGAAAGCGAATCGGCGCGAACGCGATCCGATCTCGCGCAAGCTACGAGTGCTGCAGTCGATGCTCAACTTCGATATGGAAATACCGGAACGGCGGAGCAGCAACGTCAACAATTGCGCCAGAAGTCAGCATCGCTCGATCAGCAACTCTCGGAACTGGAGCTTCGGGCGCCCTTCAATGGAACAGTAACGACTCCCCACATATCCGACCTGGTAGCGGAGCACGTGTTGCCGGGATCGGATGTTGCTGAAATAGCGGACCTTTCCTCGCTGAACGCTCGCCTTTTTATACCCGAATCCGAAATGAAAGACGTTAAGGTGGGTCAGTTCGTGAGCTTGAAAGCCGACGGGCTGTTCTCGAGAGTGACTGGGGTTTTGGCAGACTTAGCCCCAGGTTCCTCTTCGATCGAACCTGGACTTCAAGCGCCGCTTCCCTATAAAGGGCTCGGGACCCCGCCTTATTATGTTGGAACGGTGCCGCAAGCCAATCAGAATGGCCGACTCCGCTATGGCATGACAGGAACAGCTCGAGTCTACGTTGGGTATCGAAGCTTGTTGGGGATTTCGTGGAGAGCGGTTGCGGATTTTGTCGGACGTAAACTCTGGTAATTTCTTGCAAAACACAAGGGACCACAGTCCCCCAACCGTGGTCCCCCTCTGTGCTTCCGGCTGTCCAGCTGCCACCGCGAGGTCGCAGCCGGCCTTCGAACAACCTCTTAGTACTGGACTTTCATCGCAACTCGATTGCCGATGACGTGCGCCTTCGCGGCCGTTTTTGCGCTCAGCTTGCTGGCCACGACAGATTTTGCGGCAGCTTTGTTTGCCATAACTTTCTGGGCAGTTTTGCTGGCTACGACGGACTTCGCCGCAGTCTTGCTGGCCATAACACTCTTAGCCGCAGCTTTGTTCGCAACAACCGGCGTAACGGTAGAGCTAGTCGCGATGATCGCCTTCTTTGCAGCCGTCAGATTGTTGATCAGGGATTTCTTCTGGATTGACATGTTTTCTCCATCCAATCTTGTTTTTTCGATCGCCGGTTATTTGTCTGAGGCCGCCCGTTCGATCCGCTTTTGTATATAGCAATGCCCGTGCCAAAGGGTTAGGTAGATCGTCGCACCGTACTTTTCCTTTGTTTTCAACTGGTTATGGGTCTGCGTAGCGGCCCGTTCGGAGCGCACGCACTCGAGTTGGGTTAAAAATTAACTTTAGCGAGGTTAATTTTTAACCCTGCAACCCGTATTTCCTGCAAAGATACTTCATTTTTTGCACGTCAATGTTCAGAAGTGCGGCCGCTGCCGACTTTTTCCCTTCGGCTCGGCGAAGGGCGGCCTGAAGATATGCAACTTCAATTCTGGCCATTTCATCGTCGAAGGAGATCCCGCCTTCAGGAATTAGTAGGGCTTCCTGCTTTGCTGAGCTGCTGTAAAGAATTTGCTGAGGAAGATGCTTCACTTGTATCGTCGGACCCGCCACCATCAGCACCAATCGTTGTACGAGGTTTTCCAGTTCGCGGACGTTACCGGGCCAGGAGTAGTCTTCTAATACTTCCAATGCGTCGGTTTCAATCCGCTTGGCAGAAATTCCATTGGCAGCGCTATAAAAGTTCAGGAAGTGATTTACCAGCAATGCGATATCGCCTTCTCGCTCCCGAAGCGACGGAAGGTGAATCGGCACCACATGGATTCGGTAGTAAAGGTCCTCGCGAAAACGTCCGGCCTGCACCGCTTTTTCGAGATCCTCGTTCGTAGCAGTGATCAGGCGGAAATCGATCCTTTTCGGCGCTTTACCACCGATGCGCTGAACGGTATGTTGCTCCAGGACGCGTAGCAATTTGCTTTGGAGGCCTAATCCCAGAGTTCCGATCTCATCCAGGAACAGGGTTCCTCCGTCGGCAAGTTCGATGTGACCTGCCCGCGCTTGGTGCGCCCCGGTAAAGGCCCCTTTTTCATGACCGAAGAGCTCTGATTCGATCAGGGTTTCCGGCAGGGCGGCGCAGTTCACACTCACGAACGCTTGGTCAGACCTTCTGCTATTGGCAACAATTGCGCGTGCCACGAGTTCTTTGCCTGTCCCGCTCTCACCTCGAATCATCACGGTCGTTGTTCCAGGTGCGACTCGAGCAATGGTTTCGTAAACGATGTGCATCGCTGCACTTCCGCCGATCAAGTCACCGAAACTGTAACGACTGTTGGCTTCCTCACGAATTCGGCTTGCTTCAATATCAAGCGCCCGCTGTTGGAGCGAATTTCCTAGAAAACTTTTCACGGCGGCGAATTCGATCGTCCCGCTGAAGCACTGGCTGATGCCAGCCGTTTGCAACCGTCGTCGCTGCATTTTCGCTAAAGATCGGCCAAGCCCGATCAAGACCAGATGTTCATCGAGGCCATGAAGCTTGCAAATGTGGTCAACGACCTCCTGTTCGCTAGAGAGATCAAGGTCAATCAACATCGCTTCCATCGGAATTTGCCGGTGTAATTCGACTAGGCCCTCGTAGGAATCGAGAAGTGTCGTATGGTACTCAGAGGCAAGGCAGTCCTGCGCAGCTGACATCAGGTTTTCGTCTTTGGTAACAACCGCGATACGAGGGGCTGCGCTGCTGGTGATCGAGTCCGGCATGGGCCTCCTACGACGAAGCAAAAGAGCCTCGATTATAAGGTGAATTTTTCACCGAAGGAGGCAATTTTATTGTTCGGGTTGGAATGAGCTCAGACTGGCGTTGATGTGTTCCAGTTCAGCACATGATAGAGGTTCAGTAGATCCTGATAGTCGAATATTTCAGAACGGGATGTGCTCGAGTTTACGCTACGTGGAACTCCGAATCTTCCTGTTGCTTAAGGGGCACGGTGGCTTTAACCGTCGTACCGTTGGGAGGTGATTCCAGTCGGATCGCGCCACCAAATTGAGCGACTCGTTCTTGCATGCCGCGAATTCCTACTCCTCCGCGTCCGGCGTTCAAGTCACGGACCCTCTCGGGAGGAATGCCGCGTCCGAAATCCTGAACTTCCAAGTGGATTACGTCCTGATCCGCCCTTAAACGAATCAGTGCAGTCTTGCTGGCGGAGTGGCGGTGAATATTACCAAGACATTCCTGGACTATACGGAATAACGAGGTTTCAATCTCGGCAGGAAATCTCGGCAGAATCGAATCACACTCCAACTGCACCATTATCCCGCTTCGCTGATTGAATTCTTCGATGTACCAGCGTAGTGCCGGCAACAATCCAGACTCATCCAGAAGTGGAGGATGTAGTAAATGAGAGATAAGTCTTATGCTTCTCAACGTTTCGTCCGTCATTTTTTCGATATCGGAAATCGAGTCCACAACGTGCGAACTGAATTGCGAGGGTTGGCTGATGAGAGAAGCAGTGTTCATTTTTATTGCGGCGAGCAGTTGACCAACACTGTCGTGTAACTCCCTCGCAATGCGCTTCCGCTCTTCATCCTGAGCCTGCAATATCCGTATGGATAATGCACGCAGACTTTCATTTGCTGCTTCCAATTCCGATGTTCGCTCAACAACGCGTTGTTCAAGGCTGGCGTTCAGAACCGCGAGTTGCTGACGTGCCTGTTCTGCAGCTTCCGCCTGCTGACGCGCCATCGTTTCAGCATTTTTCAAGCGGAGCAATGCCGCCACTGTAGCAACTAATTCGATACGGTCGATTGGTTCAGCGAGATAGGCATCGGCTCCGCTCGCTAACCCTTGCACGCGTGCATCCGGATCTACGAATGTGGAAGACAGGTGCAATACCGGGATGTGTGCGGTCAAAGGATCCGTTTTTATTTGTTTGCAAACATCGAACCCGTGCATATCGGGAAGATTTACATCAAGAGTCACCAAGTCGGGAACCTGTTTCACCAGGCTCAGCGCCTCGGCACCGGTGCTTGCTTCCATAACTTGATATCCGGCTTCACGCAGCGACCGCACCAAGGAGTAGCGAAGAGCTTCATTGTCATCGACTGCAAGAATCCTTACCAGGCTGTTGTTGATCGGTACTCCGCCGAAATCTTCCCACTTAACTGCACCACGCAAAGTGATTGAATCAGACATGGTGGATTTCCCTGATCCCTTCTCCGAACGGAATACCTGCCTGACGGAACGCAGACGCAAATCTCTCGATAGAAGCCTCGCGAGATTCACTCTCCTTTGAGATCACAGCAACCGCGTCGCTCAGCATGGCACGCTCTTCGTCAGCCAAGACTTTGGAAGTGAAAATGATGACCGGAATATTTGCAGTCTGAGCGTCGCCTTTGAGCCGCTTCAATACTTCAAAACCAGACAGGTCCGGCATATTCAAATCCAAGATCAATGCATCGGGCTTGCTCTCTTTAGCTTTCTGCAGACCGTCTCTGGCACTGAACGCTTCCAGATAGCAAAAATCCGAGTTCCCAAGAACTGCCCTTACTAGATATCGCGAGATTTCGTCATCATCAATCACCAGCAGTTGCTTGCGCGATTCCCGTCTTTCAACCCCGTGCAACTGTTGGACCAGCCAACCACGCTCAACCGGCTTTACATGAAAACCGTTCGCTCCAAGGGAGAGGGCTTTATCGCGATTTTCCACTACGGTAACGACGAAAACTGGAATGTCTGAGGTTGCGGGATTCTGTTTTAGGTCTACGAGCAATTCCCAGGAATGCTCCCCTTCGAGTAGGACATCCAGAATTATCGCAGTTGGCCGGAACTCGCGGAGAGCAGAACGTGCTTCCTTGAGATTATGCGCAGGAATTACCTGGAATTCTGTGCCTTTTAAATATTTATCATAAATAAAAAGCGCTTCACGATTGTCCTCGACGACCAGCACTGGACGTTTTTCAATGTCGAGTTCGCGCGTCACTTCCGGCACAAAAGCGATGTCAGTTGCTCCGCTAAACTCCATTGGCACAGCGGCATAAAATGTCGCGCCCATGCCGGGTTTACTACGGACGTAAACCTGTCCGCCCAACAATTCGGCGAATTTGCGCGAAAGGGGAAGCCCGAGACCAGTGCCTTTGACGTTCTTCTGCATCTTCCCGTCCACCTGAGTCCATTCCTGGAAGATCCTTTCCTGATCCTCAGGTGCGATTCCTATCCCGGTGTCAGCAACTGAGAACACCACGTTCGGGCCGTTTCCCTTTTCAACCGCTACTCTCACTTCGCCTCGTTCCGTGAATTTCAGCGCATTGCTGATGAAGTTACGCAGAATTTGCGACACCTTAGCTTCATCCGTGTAAAGTTCGGGAATCGATACTGGGTCATCGAATACTAAGTTGACGGATGAGTTGTTCGTCAGAAGGGGCTTTAACATGCCGCGAAGTCCAGCGAAAAGGCCCTCAACATGGAAATGGTTCGGACGAATGGTTACTTTTCCAGCCTCGACTTTCGCCAAGTCCAGAAGATCATTCACCAACTCCATCAGACCGTGCGCAGAATCACGGATGAATCGAACCTGCTTATCTTGTTCAGCGGTGAGTTCGCCATCCAAACGGTCCAACAGAATCCCACTTAAAGCTGTGATGGAATTCAGAGGAGTACGGAACTCATGGCTCATGTTGGACAGAAAATGACTCTTCAATTCCGATGCCCGCTGTAGAAAATCGGCCTTATCGTTGAGTTCCGCATATAAAGCCACCACGCCACGATTTGTTTCGTCGAGTTCACGGTTTAATTGCGCGAGTTCTTCTTGCCTAGAGCGAAGTTCCTCAAGCGCAGTCATCAATTCCTTGTTTTGCTGTTTCAGCTCTTGCCAAGGATCCTGAGAAGCCCGTTCAACTGAAGTGAGCAGTTTGTCCAGCTCACCTGGATTAAATCGTGAAAATTTAGATGGAACCTTCTTCCCTAAAACGACAGTGGTGCCCTCTTGCGCGCTGGTCTTGATTTCAAAATGATCCATCAGTCTCTTTGCGCCAAGGAGGCCGATACCCATTCCCGTCTGAGATACATACTTCCCATCCCAAATTTCATCCAGGTTGCGGATACCTTTGCCCTTATCTCGAAGCGTGATCGTGAGCATCTTGTGCGGAGCATCCTCCAAACGGAACTCCGCTTTCCCACCGCCACCGTATTGGAAGGTGTTTCGTGCGATCTCCGAAACAGCTGTCGCAATTCTGGTCTGATCTTGTGAATCGAACTTCAGAGCGGCAGCGAGCGCACGGGCCTTTTGGCGCACAAGGACTACATCGTTCTCTAAGCGAATATCGACCGTTAGAAGGTTCAGAGGCATTTCAGCTATTTGTTTCTCCAGCAAGTCTTGCGACAAGCACGGTCACATCATCGCGGCCGCGACAAAAATCTCGATGAAGAATCGCAGCAATCACAGCAGGATGCTTGCTTAAGATCCCTGGGTATCGGCCGAGGTCCCAGCGAGTCGTCAAACCGTCAGAGTGCATCACCACCAGAGCATTACTTTCCCAAGGAACAGTGAATTCCTGGATTCGCTCAACATTTTGACCCAGAATGCCATTGTGCGACGCAACACTTCGACTCGCGCCAGGTGTCACAATGGAAGTTGCGATGTTGCCGACACCGACAAAGGAAAGGAGCCGACGATCGGCATCGATTCGAGCCAATCCAAACGCGGCGCCCCGAGTCTTACGAAGCGCATCATGCGTATCTTTAAGAATGTCAGGTAGAGAGTTGTGCTTGGTCGCTTCAAGAATGCGCTCGGCCTCTCGTGAAGCATCCGATGCTGGCAATCCGTGACCGAGCCCATCCACAACCATCAGCAGCGCAGCGTCACGAAGCTCGCGAACACCCCATCCGTCGCCACAGACTTCTTCACCCGCTACCGGCTCCGAAACCACTCCTACATCAAAATCTTTTCCTATCGATAGATGTTTTGTGTTTCCATTCCAAAACTCAGCAAGCAACACGGTTCCCGCACCAGGCGAGGAATACACATTCAGAGCGCTGGCAGCCCTCCGGATAGCCCCCAGCCCGGTCCCCAGAGTTCCGGCAGTAGAATGTCCATCGCTCAGAGCCTTGGTGATGTCACGGATTCCGGGTCCCTTGTCAACACTGATCACCCGTAATGCAGAGTTGCCGTTATCGCGAACTGGCTGCAACAAGATGTAGCCAGATCCCGCGTGTTTCACAAGGTTCGTAGCCATCTCGGTTGCGGCGAGTGCCACGGCTCCACGACGACTATCGTCAAACTTCAATTCTTGGGCAAAGGCAAGTGCACGCCGACGAGCGTCGCCGACCTGACTTGGCTCTTTAACCGGGATGAGCATATTTGGTTATTTCCAGCGTGTGATTGTTACTCTGGTGCCTTCTCCCGGGCGAGAGAGAATGTCGAACTCATTCACCAACCGCTTCGATCCACCAAGTCCAAGTCCTAATCCAGAACCGGTGGTGAACCCATCGCGTAAAGCTAGTTCAATATCAGGAATGCCAGGACCACTATCCTCGAAGATTAAACGTAGGCCGACACGCGGTCCGTTCAACGCTTCGAGTTGCAACTTGCCGCCGCCCCCGTGAATGATGGTGTTACGCGCCAACTCACTCGCGGCAGTCACAACTTTCGTCTGATCGACCAGACTGAATCCCAGCTGAGCAGAAATTTCCCTTACTCGCCGTCGCACAGCTACGACATCAGGTTCGCTCTTAACCGGTACGGATTCAGTGGATACTACCGTCATTGCTCTCCCTGGACCCATTCACCGAAGATCGAAGAAGTTCCATACCTGCATCTACGTTCAAGGCGGTTCGGACACCTGGCAATGAGAGACCGAGCTCTACTAGGGTGATTGCCACTGCCGGCTGCATCCCAACCACGACGGTATGCGCATCGAGTACGCGTGACATGGCCGCGATATTGCCAAGCATCCGCCCGATGAAAGAGTCGACTATTTCAAGACTCGATATATCGATCAAAACGCCGTGAGCCTCCGTCACGCTGATCATTTGGGTGAGATCCTCCTGGAGAGCCATCGCCAGGCGATCGTGCATGTCCACCTGGATTGTCACAAGAAGGAAGTCGCCCATTCGTAAAATAGGGATTTTTTCCAAGTCAGGCTCCTACTTCTTTTCGCCCTTGGCAAACTCAAATCCGGTTCGGTCCAGTGCAACCTTAAAAGCTGCCGCCAATGATGCTTTGGTCGTGATGTCCATTAAGTTTATCCCGAGGTGAACGATGGTCTGTGCAATCTGTGGTCGCACTCCACTAATGATGCAATCTGCGCCCATCAGCCGGGCGGCGGTGACTGTTTTCAACAGATGTTGCGCGACCACGGTATCCACAGTAGGAACGCCAGTAATGTCGATGATCGCAACTTTAGAGTTGGTCTCGACAATAGCCTGCAAAAGCGACTCCATGACAACCTGTGTGCGAGCACTATCGAGGGTACCAATGATAGGAAGTGCCAGAATGCCATCCCACAATTTCACGACCGGCGTGGAAAGTTCCAGCATGTCTTCTTGCTGGCGTTTAATGATTTCCTCGCGCGACTTTTGGTAAAACTCTGTCGTGTATAGGCCCATGGCGTCCAGCAGTTCCGTCGCCGACCACGTCGCATCGGCAATTCCTTCCGCGCTGTCTTTGAAGGTGCGCCGAATCTGAGTGAATAAAGGACGCTTGGCGGAAAAAATGAACATTGCCGTTTCCGTTGGAGTGAATCCCTGCATAGCCCGTTTCCGTGAAACATCGACCAGCATTTCTCGAACTCGATCCCAAGCAGCGGATTCAAAGTTAGTATTTGCCTCCAGCGCCGTTTTCATTCGCTGAAGGAATTCCGCACACTCGTTCCTCAACTCAGAATCCTTTATGAGGTCGCTACGGCGAGTGGCGGACGTCATTTCTTTTAACCACTCGGCCAGAATTTCGTCCTGATTCCTGGTCAAAATTGACACGAGTGAAGAATTTTTGCGCTCCATTGGAAGTGTGCTCATCGATATATCCTTTAGCGCTTCGTTGAAGATCCTGGCTCGGCATCAAAGACCGTCGCTCCTAACCCGCAGCCACAAAATCGACAAGGTCCGAGACTGCCTCCCGGTCCGATTTAGGGGTTTTCTTGCCTATCTTGTGAACTAGAGCTGTCTGTGAACTAGCCTGCTCGAGGGAACCAAAACATAATGAAGCTTCAGACACTATACTGAACATACAGCTTTTACGGTATAAAAGGTGACCTCAAGTCTTCTTACCCTTTGCTAATGCAGGCCTCACGACTTTGAAGACGGTGTTAGCAAAATCCTCGTCTAACGGAGCATGCCTAAGAAGTAACCGCAAATAGAGGGGACCGTAAAGTAAATCAAGCACCTCGTCCGGATTGAGGTCACTCCGGACTTCTCCTCCTTCCATGGCCTGCCGTAGCAGCTTCCGGGCTTCGACTCTTCTAGGCTCTACCCAGTGTGCCCGAAAAGCTTCAAGAATCTCTGGATCCGACTGCCCAGCCCCGATTACAGCGGCAACGATTTGGCCGAGAGGGCTCCGAAAAATGGGTGCCCACCTCACCATTTGCCGGTGGATCGACTCCAACACCGATCTGGCACTCGGGAACCGCAGTTCGTCCTCAACCGCGAATGCGAACGCATCGATCACCAATTCCGCCTTATTTGACCACCAGCGATAGATAGTCGCTTTGCCCACGCCGGCTCGTGCGGCGACAGACTCGATCGCCAATTCCTCGAATCCAACCTGTTTGAGAAGTACAAGGGTGCTCTGGATAACAGCATTTCGGGCTTTTTCGCTGCGTGGACGCCCCGCGCGGCGCGCAATGCCATTGAGAGGTTGGACCATTGCTAGGCTACCCTACCAAAAATAAATCCGATACGCACCGTCTCGCATCTATTTATCTCATATTGGCAAATCGAGGCCAGGCCACAAGACTCGCAGTAGAAAGACTGAGCATTAAGAAATGTGGATAGTCGCTCTAGCCTTACGCCGTCCATACACCTTCGTTGTGATGGCGCTGCTGATCCTGATACTGACGCCCATCATAGTGTTGCGAACACCTACCGATATCTTCCCTGACATAAACATTCCGGTGATCAGCATTGTCTGGAACTATCAAGGACTATCCCCGAAGGAGATGTCGGACCGCATCACTTCCACCACGGAGCGCGCACTCACAACGTTAGTCAACGATATTGACCACATCGAATCGCAATCTTTGAATGGCGTCGCTGTTGTTAAGATTTTTTTCCGGCCTCGGGCGAATATCCAGACTGCGCTCGCGCAGGTAACGGCGGTATCTCAAACATTTATTCGATTCTTGCCGCCGGGGACGACACCGCCGCTGATCATTCAATATTCCGCCTCGAGTGTTCCGATCTTGCAGATCGGCCTCAGCAGCAAGACGCTTCCCGAGCAACAACTAAATGATCTGGCTCTCAATTTTGTTCGCACGCAATTGATCACTGTAGAAGGCGCAGCCGTCCCATTTCCCTATGGCGGCAAGGCGAGGTTGGTTTCCGTTGATCTCGACACGGCAGCGCTTCAATCGAAGCATTTGACACCGGTAGACGTTGTAAATGCGATCAGCGCTCAAAATCTGATTTTACCCTCAGGAACCGCCAAGCTCGGATCTCTCGAACATCAGGTTGAACTGAATGCCAGTCCACAGACGATCGCAGAGTTGAATGATCTTCCTATCAAGACCATCAGCGGAGCAACTGTTTACGTGCACGACGTTGCACATGTACGGGACGGTTTCTCACCGCAAACGAACGTGGTTAGGCAAGATGGCGTTCGCGGAACACTGCTGAGCGTCATGAAAAACGGCGGAGCTTCTACGATCGACATTGTCAAAAACATCCGGGCGATGCTGCCGCAGGTCGCCCAAACTCTGCCCGAAGATCTTCAACTCACTCCGTTGTTCGATCAATCCTTGTTCGTGCGAACTGCAATTCAGGGAGTGCTAAAGGAGGCTCTCACCGCAGCGTGTCTTACAGCTGCCATGATCCTTCTCTTTCTGGGAAACTGGCGGAGCACTCTGATCATCGCGATTTCTATTCCGCTGTCGATTCTCACGTCGGTGATTATCTTGAGCGCGCTGGGTGAAACCTTCAACATCATGACGCTCGGCGGCTTGGCGCTCGCTGTGGGCGTACTGGTAGATGACGCGACTGTCGAACTGGAAAATATTGAACGCAATCTCGGAATGAAAAAGGAGTTGAAGCAGGCCATCCTCGATGGTGCACAGCAGATCGCGGTTCCAGCTTTTGTTTCAACTCTGGCGATCTGCATTGTGTTCGTCCCAATGTTCTTCCTGACGGGTGTAGCACGTTATCTTTTTGTGCCCATGGCGGAAGCTGTCGTATTCGCGATGCTTGCGTCTTACCTGCTTTCTCGAACGTTGGTACCGACGCTCGTCATGTACCTATTCAAGGGACACGAGGACGACGCGCACAAGAGTCCCAGCACGATATTCGGTCGCTTCCAGGCACGATTCGAGAAATGGTTTGAGAATTTGCGAGATTCGTATCGGGGAACACTCGAAGCTCTCATGGAGCACCGGCGTATCTTCGTCACAGCATTCCTGGCATTTTGCGTGCTTTCGGGGGGATTAGCGTTTTTCTTGGGTCGGGACTTCTTCCCACATGTTGACGCCGGACAGTTCAGGCTCCATGTGCGTGGGCGGGCGGGGTTGAGGATTGAAGAGACGGCCCGGCTAGTAGACCTCGTGGAACAGGAAATCCGTCGCAACGTACCGAGCACCGAAGTGAATACGGTCCTCGACAATATTGGCCTTCCCTATAGCGGCATCAATCTTTCTTACAGCAATGCTGGAACGATCGGTACTTCAGATGCCGAGATCCTAGTTTCGCTGAAGACGAATCACCGTCCGACAGAAGAATACGTTCATCGGCTCAGGGCCGAGCTGCCAAAAAAGTTTCCGGGGGTCGAATTCTTTTTTCAACCGGCCGATATCGTCAGTCAGATATTGAATTTTGGGCAGCCCGCACCCATCGACGTCCAGCTCTCTGGGCAAAACTACGCTCAGAATTATGTGATTGCCGAACAGATCTCGAACCGTTTGAGACATGTTCCTGGAGCAGTGGATGTCCACGTCCAGCAATTGATGAACAATCCAACTCTTCACCTGGATGTGGATCGGGTGCGTGCGCAGCAGGTCGGCTTGACACAGCGTGATGTCGCACAAAATCTTCTTGTTTCCTTAAGTTCCAGCTTTCAGACGTCTCCCACTTTTTGGGTCAATCGTAAGAACGGAGTCAGCTATAGCTTGGCTGTGATGTCGCCGCAATACCGCGTGGATTCGCTGCAGGCATTGATGAACACACCAATCAGCGGTGCAAACACAGCTACCCCTCAAGTTTTAGCGAACCTCGCAATCGCAACACCGGAAACGACACCAGCAGTCGTGAGCCATTACAACGTGGCACCGACCGTTGATGTCTACGCGAGCGTCGATGGACGGGATTTGGGTGGTGTTGCCGACGACATATCGAACATCGTGAAAATGTTTCAGAAGCAATTACCACGCGGAACGCAGATGCACATTCGTGGCCAGGTGGAAACAATGGAGTCCTCGTACTCCGGACTTTTGATTGGCTTGGCGATGTCGATCGTACTTGTTTACTTGCTCATTGTTGTGAACTTTCAGTCATGGCTTGATCCGTTCATTATCATCACTGCCCTGCCGGGTGCACTCGCCGGCATCCTTTGGATTCTGTTTCTGACCCACACACCACTGAGCGTACCTGCCTTAACGGGTGCGGTGATGTGCATGGGAGTAGCAACTGCCAACAGCATTCTCCTTATTTCATTCGCGCGCGAACGTATGGCAGAAGGTCACGACGCAGTACGCGCAGCCGTCGAGGCTGGGTATACCCGTATGCGTCCGGTAGTTATGACAGCGCTGGCCATGGTTATGGGAATGTTGCCGATGGCTCTTGGCTTTGGTGAAGGAGGCGAGCAGAACGCTCCATTGGGACGGGCAGTGATCGGAGGTCTTTTGGTTGCGACCGTGGCCACACTCTTCTTTGTTCCAGTTGTATTCAGCATCTTTCATGGCCGGAGGAAGAAATCAGCATCTTCCGCTTTGCCGGCCACATCATGATTTTTGAGGCACGACTATGAGTTACGAAAGCATCGGGGAAAACACCACCACTCCT
Organism: Terriglobales bacterium; assembly: GCA_036265385.1. GTDB lineage: Bacteria > Acidobacteriota > Terriglobia > Terriglobales > Acidobacteriaceae > DATAPD01. The sequence continues at coordinate 203,583 of DATAPD010000059.1, read as the reverse complement.
GAATCGTCAAATCAATTTCGTCGCACTGCGCCAAAACATAGATTCCTCGTTCTTATAGCAATCGCGATCTTCTTGGTTGCCGGCGCCGCAATTGCGTTCGCGCTCCGCCTGGGCGAGCGGCGCTCTCTTGCACGGGAAACAGAAGATCTGGCTGTCCCAACGGTCATCGTGATTCAGCCCAAGCCCGAGCCGCCAAAACAGGAAATTGTGCTTCCATCAACACTGGAGGCCTACACAGAGTCTCCAATTTACGCGCGCACGAGCGGTTACGTAGCCCGTTGGTATAAGGACATCGGAAGTCGAGTGCAGAAAGGGCAGTTGCTAGCCGACATCGACACTCCTGAGGTTGATCAAGAACTGTTGCAAGCACGCGCCGCGAAAAACCAGGCGGACGCGCAACTTAATCTGGCGAAAACCTCAGCTGCTCGATGGGAAACCTTGCGGTCCATGGACGCAGTCGCTCAGCAAGAAACAGACGAACGTTCAAGTGCATACACACAGGCACAAGCAGCGCTCGCATCCTCGAGTGCCAACGTACGTCGACTCGAACAGCTCGAGTCTTTCAAGCATGTTTACGCTCCGTTCGCCGGAACGATCACGAAACGGAACACAGACATAGGTGCTTTGATCAACGCTGGGAATAGTGGAGCGAACCAGGAGCTGTTTGTGCTGGCTCAGATCAGTCCGATTCGTGTCTACGTCGATGTTCCCGAAATCTATGCTCCATCGGTCCGTCCAGGTCTGGACGCGAGCATCGAATTGCCTGCTTTCCCCGGCCAGCGATTCTCCGGAAAAGTCGTGCGTACCGCAGATGCCATCGATCCCGCGACGCGCACTCTTCGTACGGAGATTGACGTACCGAACCGTGATGGTCGACTCTTTCCCGGCTCCTACGGCCAAGTTCATTTCGGCGTGAGTGTCGCGGTCTCTCGCATGTCTGTTCCTGTCAATGCACTTTTGTTCCGAAGTGAAGGACCCCGGGCAGCAGTAGCCGGCTCAGATGGGAAGGTACACCTTAAAAAAGTTGTGATTGGTCAAGACTACGGAACGGAAGTTGAAATCCTGGGTGGCCTTGATCCGAGCGATTCGATCGTTCTAAACCCAAGCGATTCCTTAGACGAGGGTCAGCAGGTTCACGTAATGAAAGTGAGCAGCCATTCATGAAGCTGAAAGTGATGGCAGTTCTCTTTCTTTGTACCGTAGCGGCTCTCTCTGAAGGGCCGAAGTACAGGAAGCCTGATGTTCCAGTCTCGCAGAGTTGGCAGTCGCCGATCCCATGGCAGCCCGCGAGGCCACTCGATGAATTGCCGAAAAGCATGTGGTGGAAACTGTTTGAAGACAGTCAACTCAATCAATACGAAGAGCAGGCCATCAGCAATAACCAGACTTTGAAGGCAGCAGCAGCACGTTTAGCCCAAGCTCGTGGATTTGCCAGGGTCACTTCCTCAGGCTTGTATCCGGAGCTCGATGCTGGAATATCAGGTCAAAAGCAACGAATATCGTCAAATCGACCCACGAACGGCGCGAGCTTCGTTCCGGCAGCAGTCACGCAAAATACGTTCAGCATTCCGTTTACCTTGAGTTACGAGGTGGACTTGTTCGGTCGCGTACGACGCAGCCTCGAAGCGGCCAACGCTTCTCTACAAGCTTCCGCGGCAGATCTTGAAAATGTACGTTTATTGGTCAGCTCCGAGTTAGCGGCGGATTATTTTCAGCTCCGAGAGCTGGACGCCGAAATCGCAGTCATCCAAAAAGCGATAGATTTCGAAAGTGAAGGCTTGAAGCTGGTTGAAAAAAGGCACGGTGGCGGTGCCGTATCTGGGCTTGATGTTGCGCAGCAGCAAACTGTGCTGGATTCTTCGTACACGCAGCTTGCCCTTCTTCAACAGCAACGAGCCCAATTCGAGCATGCGTTGGCGGCTTTGCAAGGACTACCTGCGTCAGGATTTAAGGTTCCGGTTCGAGCGCTCGATGCACAACCTCCGCAAATTCCAACTGGTGTTCCGTCAGAACTCTTACAACGGCGTCCCGATATTGCGTCGGCAGAACGGCAAGTCGCGGCCGCGAATGCTCAGATTGGTGTCGCAAAATCGGCTTTCTATCCAAGCATTTCGTTGAGTGGCGGTGGCGGCCTGCAAAGCACCGACATCACGAAGTTGCTTGATGGTCCAAGCGCCATCTGGTCGATCGGATTAGCAGCTTTGGAACCGATCGTGGCTGGTGGCCGCAATCGGGCACGTTTGGAAACAGCCAGAGCTGCTTACGACGAAACCGTGGCGAATTATCGTGAAACGTCTCTCATTGCCTTCCAACAAGTCGAAGATGCTCTGGCGGGATTGAACGCTTTGGCAACAGCCTCTGATTCTCAGCAGCGCGCCGTGTCTGATGCTGAGCGTTCTTTGACACTTGCGAATGCGCGCTACACTGGAGGCCTTGTCACGTACCTGGACGTCATCACTGCACAAGAGCAAGTTCTAAACAATGAGAGACTTTCTACCCAGATTCAAGGTCAACGTCTCGTTACAACGGTCCTTCTCGTGAAAGCTCTCGGCGGTGGATGGGATTCGTCCAGTCTCGATGCTGTCGGGGTGAAACCAAAGCTGAAACAGCTGCTGCAACAGTGATTTACTGCTGCTGCTTCTTTGCGGAAGCGTCAAAGTTTTTGTGGACAAGTTCGCGTACGGCAGCAAGCGTAGCTTCGGGCTGATCTTGGTGCGGAGCGTGCCGGCAATTTTCGAGAATCGTTGTCGAGGCGAAAGGGATTGCCGCTTGAATCGCTTCCAATTGTTTCAGCGTGCCGTACTGATCTTCCCTTCCCTGCAAAACTATCGTAGGGCAGCAAATCGTATTCAAAAAAGATTGGATGTTCCAATCACGAAAATTCGGGTCGAGCCAGATATTGTTCCAGCCCCAGAACATTGAATCCGCATGCATGTGGTAGCTTGCCAGGCGCCGAGGCATGTCGCTTTGCTGGTACAACAGTCGCGCGGCGGCAATGCTAGAGACTGATAGATCCTCGACAAACACATGCGGAGCTTCCAAGATTAGGCCTGACGGGGACTGAGGGAACGTCCCAGCATAGATAATGGCAATCGACCCGCCATCACTGTGGCCAAACAACAAGGGCGAGTTGATTCCTGCCTTCCGAAGCACTTCGGGCAAAACAACCTGCGCCTCGTGATGCATGAAGGAAACCGAACGGGGCTCTCGCAATTGGTCTGAGTCGCCATGCCCGTAGCGCGAATACGCGAACACCGCAGCGCCTGTGGTTTCAGCCAGTTTAAGGGGAAAGTCTTTCCAGTACGCGACGGAGCCGAGGCCTTCGTGAAGCATCACGATAGTAGGAAGATTTGCGACTTGTGCCTCGATTTTGATCACTTCGAGTGAGTGACCATCGACCGATAGTCGATCTGTCATGATTCGCTCAATCATCTGATCACATTTCCCGACCGCTCTACCACAGTACTTCGAAGCCTGGCCCATGCTCGCGCGGAATTACTTAAGATAACGCTCGGTGAATATCTAACGCGCTTCGGCCGACTTCTCAGGGCGAATGAGAAGAGCAAACCTGGGAAATAGGAAAGAACCCGCGCTGTCATCGATAACGTTCACTTGTGCGGTATAAAACCCGGGCACAAGCGAACTCAGTGGAAGATCGAGTTTCGCTCCTGGAATAGGCGAGTTGCCGGCCCTCACGAGGCCAAGAATGGCGCCAATAGGTTGATTTTGGTTCGTGGCTGGCTGTTGAAACGCAGGCTTCGATGTCTGGGCTTGGCAGAGTCCGAGGTGTAACGACGAGATCAGGATCCAACACCCGAGCAGGTTATGGAAGCGTGCTTCGCCCATAATCACCATCTTCCAATTGACTCCTCGGCGGCATGCAATCTTTGATGCTGATCATAGGCATATTTTCCAAAGCATCCTGTAAATTTTTGTCTGTTCCCGACAATGCGTGCCGTTCAGCCGCGTCGTTGAATCGCCAGCACAGTCAAGTCGTCGAAGCGGGACCCGCTTCCAACAAAGGTGCGCAAATCATCGAGGCAAGCAGAAACCAGTTCGATGGGAGCGCATAACGATTTCATGCGTAACAAATCCATCAGGCGCTCGATCCCATATTCTTCGTCCTGACTGCGCGCTTCGGACAGGCCATCGGTATAAAGCAAAAGGGTGTCACCGGCCTGAAGATGCAATCGCGTCCCTGAGAACTGGGTTTGCATAAACATTCCTAGAGGTAAACCAGTTGATTCGATCGATCTAACACCATTTGGCCCAACCACGATGGCTGGTAAGTGACCTGCGTTGTGAATTTCAACCTCTCCCGATGGCAAGGCCTGTCCACACACTAACGTCGCATATTGACCGGCTAATGCGCTTTCACAAAAGACCCGATTTGCCAAGGTTACGATTTGATCGAGCGGCAGAGCCATGCTGGTCAAACTGCGGAATAAAGCATGAAGTTGCGTCATCAGCATTGAGGCCGCGACGCCCTTTCCGGAAACATCGCCAAGGACGAAAAACAGCCGACCATCGGAAGAGATTAGGTCGCAGTAGTCTCCACTGACCGGTCCTACGGGCACGTACTGGTAGCTCGTTTCCCAACCACCGGCAGACAGGCCGACCTGAGGCAACAAGTTCCTTTGTACTTCGGAAGCAAGATCAAGGTCGCGTTGTAGCTCCGCGCGTTGCGGCTGAGTCAAGTGATCAAGGCAATAACGAACTAATGGGTCCGCCATGAGGCGTTGTTGTTCGACAGGTTCGTGGCACTCCAAACAGAGTCCGTAGGTACCCCTGTCCATCCGCTCCAGGGCGGAATCCACCTCACGGAGCAGTCCAGCTAAGCCGGAGTTATTTGGCGCTAGCGCAATCGCTGTCTCTAGCCGCTGTTTGCGTATCGCCAGCTCATTTTGCAGGAACGTAATCTCTCGAGTGGCCATGACGACCTCACGTTGAAAGGTGTACGTATAGATTCTAGCCGTTCTGTTTCCGATGCGGATTTATGCCGGATTTGTCTTTGGGCAGTCTTTTGTGGACTTTATCAACTTAATCCACAATCATGTAAAATCCCTCGATCTTGAGTTCTACTTAGCACTTCGTACGATGATTCTTGCAGGCGATATTGGTGGCACCAAATGCACGCTGAAGCTCTTTTCAGAGTCGAATGGCGCGTTAAAGAGCGTTGCGTCCATGCAGGCGCGAACACGAGAATTCGCGTCTTTGATTAGCGTGATCGATCGTTTTTTGGAGCAGGCATCTCCCGGTCTCCGGCATTCTGAGACACTCAGCGCCGCAGCCTTCGGATGTGCAGGAACCGTTGTACATGACCACCTCGTCACCAACAACCTGCCATGGGATGTTCACGCAGGCGCACTGGCGCAGCATCTAAAACTGCCGCCTGAAAAAACTTTTCTACTCAATGACCTGGTTGCAACTGCGGCCAGCCTCTCGCATCTTCCTGCGGAAAGTCTGCTACCCCTGAATAACGCTTCTCCACAGCCCCGCGAACCAAAGGCATTGATTGCAGCTGGGACTGGTCTCGGCGAAGCACTTTTATTCTGGGATGGCACGCGATATCGCGTCTTTCCCTCCGAAGCCTGCCTGACTGATTTTGCCCCGCGCAACGAGCGAGAGTTGTTGCTGGTGCAGTCCTTGCGGCAGCGAATGCCGCATGTATGCACAGAGGAGATCGTGTCTGGTCGCGGTTTTCGCGTGATTCACCAGATTATTTTTCCCGGCGTGCAGCACCCGTGGTTCGACGATCCTCAGGTGGACCCAGCCGCACGCATCACGCAAAATGCAGTCGATGAAAGTTGCTCTGCCTGTATCGAAACACTTCAGATTTGGACGGAAACATATGCTGCCGAAGCTGGAAACATGGCTTTGCGAGTACTCCCATTTGGTGGAGTCTTTGTAGCTGGCGGGATCGCGTTGAAAATTTTGTCCAAAATGAAGGATGGGACTTTTGTTCGCGTGTTCAGCGACAAAGCAAATTTGAGCCACGAATTGGCAAGGATTCCGATCTACCTGGTGCTGGACGAAGCTGCTCCTGTGCTCGGAGCCGCTTACGAAGCACTTGAGCTCTCAAAACGACTATCGTGATTCACTCGCCTTCCACTTCTGCTCGCCTTCCGCGATCACGATGTAACGATCGATGGGCAAATCTGTAAACCGCTGAACTAGAGTACTGGGGCGAGGCCATGCAATCTCCAGCCAATCTAGTTTGCTTCGTGATCCTAGACCTAGCACAACTCTTGGATCGTGGTATGACAGATAACTCCCCCCGCCAACTTTGAGTACGGTACGTTTCAGATCTCCAGCCTGATAAGTGATACGAGCACCGACCGCATCGGGATTACTCTTCGTGCCCGATAACTTGAGACCGAGCCAATGATTTGCCTTCCCGATCTCGTTGCGCAGCAAGACGGGCGCGCTATTGTTGGTCGATATTAAAACATCTAAAGCGCCATCATTATTGAAATCCCCAATCGCCAGCCCACGGGCCGTGAGTGGCTTTTCGAATATGGGGCCGCTGCTTGATGTGACATTCGTCAATTGCTTGCCATCATTCCTGAAGAGCAAAAGAGGTTCCGCATACTTCACATCGGTGTAGATTTTTTCAATCAGGTCATCAGGGTGTCCATTTGCGATCAGCAGATCCACATTCCCATCATTGTCATAATCGAAAAACTTCAGGCCCCAACCACTCATAAGTTTGGTTGCGTTGCCAATGCCCGACGGCGTCGAGATATCCTCAAATGCCTCGCTGCCTTTGTTGCGGTAGTAACCGTAAAGTTCGTGGTTTAAATTTGTGATGAAGACGTCCATCTGACCGTCCTGGTCGACGTCGGCAGAATCGACTCCCATACCGGAGCGAGCTTTGCCGTGTTCGCCATAGGCCACACCCGCGGTAAATCCGATTTCTTCAAATCGCTGACCTTCCCGATTCGCGAAAACGAAATTCGCAACCGTGTCGTTTGCGACGACTAGATCAAGCCACCTATCATTATTAATGTCCGTCGCAACGACACCCCACGACTTCCCTGGATTATCCGAAATTGCTGTCTTTTGGCTTACGTCGGTAAATGTTCCATCGCCATTGTTATGGAATAGCCAGCTGGGCATCGCTGCATACACACGGGGATAGCAGTACTCGTTGAGGCCGGCAAGGGCAGGGATCTTGGGCGCGCCGCAGCGATGATGTTTCAGCTTGTCGAAATCGACGAAGCGACAAACAAACAGATCCAATTTTCCATCACCGTCATAATCAAACCAGACTGCGCTCGACGCCCAGCCTGGTGCGGCGACACCGGCTTTTTCCGTGACATCGGTAAATGTACCGTCACCATTGTTTCTGTAAAGAATGCTGCGACCATATTGCGTAACGTAGAGATCTGGGAAGCCATCAGCGTTGTAGTCTCCGACCGCAACTCCCATTCCGTAACCGCCTCCAGCGACCCCAGCTTTTTCGGTGACGTCCGTGAACGTTCCGTCACGATTGTTGTGATAAAGAGCGTTCCGTAGAGGCTTCTCAGGTGTATAGAAGTCGCATTTACCGCTATTCACAAGATAGATATCCATCCAGCCATCATTGTCGTAATCGAAGAACGCGCACCCGGCCCCGGTGGACTCCGGCAGATATTTTTCGGATGAATTGCCAGCCGTGTGCACGAAATTGATTCCGCTCGAAGAAGCGGGAACTTCTGAGAAGGGGTACTTATTCGGCTCTTCACTAACAAGTTCGAACCGGGAGAACAGTCCGGCCGCAGCCGACCCGAGAAGGGCTTTCAGGATGTCTCTCCGTTTTATTGATTTGAAGTCCGCGTTCGCTGGCAAAGATGTCACTCTGAAGGGTTAGTGCGGCTCCGATGACTGTGATCCTTGCCCCTGTTGTTGCAAGAGCCCTTCCGCAACTCTGCGGCGAACCTTTTCGAGGCTCTCGGCGGTTTCGCGCTGTAATGCGGCTTGCCGGTTTGCGTCTTCTTTTCTTCCAACGCCAGTGTAGGCAAGAGCCAATTGGTAATGCCCTGTCGGGCTGTCCGGTGCCATCTTCTCGTAACTTTCTAAAGGGGGAATCGCTTCGGCAAATCGTTTGGCGGAAACCAGGGCAGTGCCGAGTCCCAGGTAGGCTTCGCTAAAGCCGGTATCAATCTTCGTCGCACGTGTGAAATGCCGAATCGCAGAGGACAGATCATTCGCATCTTGTGCGAGCTGTCCTACAACATACTCTGCAGTTGCGTTACGCGGATCGATATCCAGTTCTTGTTCGAAGTTTTTCTTGGCTTGAGCAACGATCTCAGGCGGCGGCTGTTGACGCGATAACAGTGCCCGGCCTAATCGAGCGTGAATACCCGGAAGGAGCGGATTAATATCCAAAATTTTTCTATATTCTGTGGCCGCTTCATCCCACTTTCCCTGAAGCTCCAAGGCCTCGGCATTTAGCAGGTGAACCTGGTATGAAAAAGGCGCTTCGCGCGCCAAATCCTGGGATGCGCGCAAAGAAAGATCCGAGTACGCATGGGTGGCAGCGTAAAGAGCTTCGGGATCACGTGGGAAATCTCTACTGAGAACTGTCAGAAACTCTAACGCGTCGTAGTGCGCATTGTGAGTCATCGCGCAATTGACTCCCGTTAACGCCGCTTGTTTCCTGAGATCCGCGTTGGGAATCTGGCGTATCGATTTCTTGAGCAGGGGCAATGCTTCATCACAGTGACCCGATTGCGCAAGCGTGATCGCTTTTTGCGCCATAGCGGCCCCGCCCGCGGACTGCGGCGCTCGTGCGGCCGTCTGTCCAAATACCAGTGATGACAATGCCAGGAGAGAACCCCAGACTCTCAACATAGGGCACATTATAGTCCGTAGATCCGCGAGTGTTTCGTTGAACGAGAGCACAGTAGAAGATTGGACGGGGCAAGAAAATAGGGGCAGGCATTGGCGATACCTGCCCCGCGTGGGGTGTGCTGCGTCAGAAGATGAATCTCAAAGCAAGCTGTAATTGTCGAGCACCTTGGGACCCAGTGATGTTTCCGAAGTTTGGATTCGTCGAGCCCTCGCCCTGAACGGGAGTTCCGGGATCAAATGAGCCCCCGGCTGGACCGCCTGAGAACGTGAGCACGCGTCGATTGAATGCATTGATCGCTTCGAGGCGAAACTCCATTCGTGTTCGCTCGGTGAATTGGAAGGCTTTGTGAAGATTGAGATCGACTGAAGCCAGTCCCGGGCCTCTCCCATTTCCCACAGAACAGGTTCCGAATTCATTAACGGGGTGAGAAACATTTGATGTATCGAACCAACGAATGAATCCGGGGGTACCGGCGGTCAAATCACCGGGCACGTATTGATTGATGGTTTTGAGCGGACCGTCGCAGTTGGGACGCGCACTCAAGAAGTATGCGCCGATTCCGTTAGTGTTGGATGGATCACCATTGAACGCGCCCCACCCACCGAATTCATTGAGTGTAAGTGCGTTCCCGGAGTGCAGACTGATAATTCCACCAATCTCCCAATTGCCGGCAACGGCGTTTAGCACCGGATTCATGTCACGACCGAACTGCTTACCGCGTCCGAATGGAAGCTGGTACGTCACATAACTGCTGAGAACATGTGTCTGATCCCAGTAACAGGGTCCCCAATCTGCCTTGCCATCGTATGAATTTTGCCAACCAGGCTGGCCACCGGAACTCAAGGCATTGGCGCTCCCCCAACCGGTGCCGAAATAGCCGGGAGAATTGCTCATACATTTGGACCAGGTGTATGCGACCTGGCCTTGTAATCCGTTCGAGAGCCGCTTTTGCAGTACGGCCTGAAGTGCGTCATACCTCTGGCTCGAGTTCGACATATTCACACCGGCAATTGCATTTGCTCCGCCAAGAGCACTGTTGTCGGCTGAATATAAAACAGAAGCAGGATCGCCAGCTCCTCCGAGGAACGGACCGGCAACTCTCGATACAATCTGCTCGCCAGGTCGCGCAAGCGTTCCCGCAGCGTTCAGCCCAACCAGTTGAGTAGCATCGAAGAAGTTCAGCAGGTGCGTACCGTGTTGCCCTACGTACCCCACCTGCATCGTGGTGGAGTTATTGAATTGGTATTGGAAAGTTAAGTTCCACTGCTGCGTGAGCGAAGGCCGGAAATGCTGATCGAAAACGCGGATACGTTTTCCGGCATAGCACGCGAAATCGATTGCTGGACAGGGAGGGATGGAGGGACCAAACCCTTGGGTAATATCACCAGCGCCTGCCTGCTCTGCAGCACCATAGAATGGAGGATTTTGAGTGAGCTCCTCGTTCGCACCGCCACCCTCAAGATATTCGGAAATGCCATAGCCAGCTCTGATCACGGCACGTCCATCGAAGCTGGAAGGCGACCAAGAAAGCCCGAACCGCGGCAGCCAGTTCCCAATACCCATGTAGTTCTGGCGAAGAGCACGAGGATTCCCATCTTGCCCAGGCAGCTGAATGGCTCCGGTCCTTAAATCAAAATTCACCATACGATCATGGATTTCATAGTAGGGTGTATGGTTTTCAAACCGGACTCCCATATTGACCGTCAACGTGGGCGTGACGCGCCAATCGTCTTGTACATAAGCACCAAAAACGTTGCCTCTTAAGCCGAAGACGGTGTTCGTTGTGCCGTCGCGGAAGCCTCCGCCCACGAGACCGAGCCAGAAATCCGAAAGGCCAGCTCCTGTTACGCCACCAATGCTGAGGTAGCCTAGCGTTCCGTTGTTGCCGCCGTAGTTGTAATCCTGGCGTTCTCGCCAGTATTGAAAACCGGCCTTGATTGTGTGCCGGTTGCGAGTCAAAACGAGGTTGTCTTCGATTTGACCCTCAGTTGTGTGGAATATTTGAACTGCGCTTATCGAGCCCAGTGTTGGGTTGCCGCCTGGGCCGGTTCCGGCAATTTGAAGTTGCAGCATTCCGGGGGCCTGCGCGTTGCCTCCGGAAATTCCGAGTTGTTCAGCGAAATTTCCAAGGAAGTCAGTTGAAGTTCCTTCTTGATCGTAATGAACGGCGCCGAAGCCCACTCTGAACTCATTCAAGAGGTGCGGTCCGAAAGTGTGGGTCCAACTCACTACTGCATTGCGAATCGGGTCATCGATCACACCCCCAACAGTGAATAGGGTTAGATCAGTAAAAGATGGATTACGGAGATGCATCTGCGACCAGCGGAAGAAAACGTGGTCGCGCTCGGACGCGTTGTAGTCAATCTTCAGATCGCCCTGATCGTTATCCAAGTTGTCGCCAGTGTTGAAGAAGTAGTTGTTACCCACAACTACGCTATCAATCTGGGGAACGGGATAGTATTGGGTAGCGAGTAAATTCTGAACGACGGGATTGATCGCAAAACCTGCAGCGGCCAAATTGTTGTTTGGAATCGGGTTACCCGTTTCAGGATCGTGAAGCTGTGTCTGGTCTGCAGAATTGCAGATTCCAGCAGTGAAGCCCGCGGGACACAAATCTCCAAAATCCCCCGCTCGCTCAGAAGCTGTTAATAACTGTGCCCCTGTTTGTCCAATATTTTTCCGGCGCTGCCCCTGATAGTCGGCAAAAAAGAACAGCTTGTTCTTGATGATTGGTCCGCCGATGCTGCCCCCGAACTGGTTGTATCGGAAAACGGGCTTGATTCCGCTGCCGTCGGCATTGTGGCCAAAGGTCCCGATGAACGCCGGGTTGCCCTTCGTCATTCCATTCCAGTACTTGTTTGCGTTCAGAGCATCATTGCGGAAAAACTCGAACAAGCTGCCGTGAAAGCCGTTAGTTCCTGACTTGATGGTGGCGTTGATGACACCGCCCTGGTAGTTCCCGAATTCCGCCGATGCATTCTGGGTTATGAGATTGAATTCCTGGATCGCGTCGAGACCGGGATTGTATGCAGTCTCGTTGTTCTTGCTCTCATTGTTGACCTGGCCGTCTAGCAAGAATTGATTCGCCTGCTCGCGATTCCCATTGACGTACGGACGTCCCGAATTGAGCATGTTCTGCGGCAACTGCATCGACTCTGGATTCACCGTGGTTGCACCCGGAGAGAGCAGCGTGAGCTGAATGTAATTACGCGCGGCCAACGGAACCGTTGTTAGAGTCTTGGAGTCGATGAGAGTACTAACTTCTGTCGACTGTGTTTGCAGGATTGGAGCCACACCGGCGACCTCGACCGTCTCCGAGACTTGCCCCATCTTCATCTGCACATCGACTCGCGCTGTCTGGTTAAGAACCAGCGTGAATGCCGCCAGCCGCGACTTTTGAAAGCCTGGCGCTTCCACTTCAACGGTGTAGTGCCCCACGGGCAGTCGAAGCAGGGTATACGCGCCTGTCTCATTCGTCTTAGTCGGGAAAGTGGTACCTCGTTCGACTGAGATCGCTGTAACGTTCGCGCCCGCCAATGGAGCGCCGCTGGGATCTGTGACAGTGCCGACAAGTCCGGCAGTTACTTCTTGTCCGCTTACGAATGGCACCGAAGCTGCCACCGTAAACACAGTTATGCATACCAAGGTTAAGATCCGGATCCTCATCGCCATCCTCCACAGATGCGAGTTTGTGCACCCCACTGCACTTTGGCGTAATGCTATATAGCAGTGTTCGGACAACGTCAAGCGAAAAATTTCTTGCCTCGCACTCTTTCGCGTCTCCGGGGACCTGTTTTGGTGCATATGAAAAACAATATTTGCTCTCGTCAAATAGAAACTTCACCGTGCTGGAGGCTCCCCCTCAATTTCATTTTTCAAAATTACTTTGCGTTACTGTCTCATTTGCGCTATATAGCAGCATTGACCTGCCGGAACTCCGTCTATGATTTTTTAGAACCCCATGGCCGAAACTCGCCGCAATGGCAATACATCTCCCGCCTACGTGAAAATTCAACAGGCGGTTCGCAAAAGGATTGACTCCGATCAACTGAAGCCGGGGGACCCGGTGAGTTCGGAGCGGGAACTGGCGCGTGAGCATGGTGTGAGCCTGATGACTGCCCGGCATGCGCTCGCCATCTTGGAGCGGGAAGGCATTGTCGAACGACGCCGCGGCGCGGGAACTTTCGTAGCTCCTCCCCGCATCCACTTCAATAAATTGATGAGCTATACCGAGCAGATGGGGAGCCGCGGACTGGCGCCTCGATCCAAAATCATTTTGAACAAGATTATCGATGACGAACCGGAAGTGACTGCCAGGCTTGGCTTAAGCGCTTCCAGTCGACTCGTGAAGATCGAAAGAGTTCGTTACGCGGGAGAAGAACCATTTGCGCTCGAAACCTGTTACTTGTCTGCATCCGACTTCAGCCGATTGACCGAGGCTCCACTGGCCAGGACCTCTCTATTCGCCACCATTGAAAATGACTTCGGAGTGGAAATCGCTTATTCCGACGAGGAAGTTGACGCGACTATCGCCGAGGGCCGTAGCGCCCAACTTCTTAATATGGCGAAGAGCGATGCCGTGATGCGCATTCGTCAGGTCATCTATTCTTCTACGAACAAACCGATCATTTACGTGATTGGTCTCTACAAGTCAGAGCGACACACACTCTTCATCCGTCGCATGCGATAACGCTAAGATCTCCGCTACCTCATCTTGTTCCGCCTATTGTGGCTGAGCTTGCGGACGCGACAGCGCATTCGAGCGATCAATCACCCACTGCGGAAATACCGGAGCATTCATGGGCGGACGGCCACGTGTAATGGCCCAATGTTCGATCCACCCAGTCCCTTCTTCCCCAACGTATTCGTCTTGCATACTGTAAGCCGAATCACTAAGCGCATCCTGCAGAGTCACGAACCGGTAGCCGCGTTTTCGCAGAAGATCGAGCAATTCGCCAATATGGTCAGCTTCAAGCCAGTTCCCGTGCAGGAGCAGGATCTGTTTCGGCTCGTAGCCGATTAGATCTTTAGAAAGTTTTTCGAAGTAATCGAAAACTGAGGCTGTGTAAGAAAGATAAGCGTCCACCAATTGCTTCTGTAAGACGGAGTCATTGCGCCGACGAGCGTCTTCGTAAACTCCCGCGTACATCCAATCCCAGGCATCCATCGTCACTGGCGCGATACGATAACCGCGACCCACCAAAAACGCCTCCGCCTCGCGGCGAGTCTGGAGATCTCGACCCGCATCGAGGTAGGGATGCCGAAAATAGCGCAAAGCCATTTTGTGTTGGGTGAGCAGAAGTCGCGTGACAGTTTCGCCACGCACTACTTCCTCTTCCCAATCCTTCAACGTGACACGATTCAGTGACGTATGGCTGTAAGTGTGATTGCCCAGTTCAAAACCGTAATCCAACCACATCTTGAGGGCACTGATTCGTTCATCAACCTCACCAAGCTTGTAGAGTTGACCTTCATTCACGAAACCAACAACCGGAATCTTCTGATCGCGAAGCGTCGTGAGGAGCTTCACGGTCATCTCGGTGATGTCAGCAGCACTTTTAGAGTTGCCACCAGCTGCAGGTAGGTCGTCGATGGTGATTGCGATCTCGCGTTGCGGCGGATTCTGAGCAGACGCAAACAAGGCACTTGTGATGAGAAAAGTGAATAGAACTGGTTTGAGACCGCTGCAAAGCTGAATCATAATGTTCACTCTCCAACGAAGGATCTCGGTTGTGCTTGAGTTTTCAAAAGCACGCCTGCTATTGGTGGCGCAGCGAACCCACGTTTTATCACACCTGCTCAATTGTTCTCTCGGGCGTATCATTGACGGCTCACAACATCAGAAAGTCAACAATTCAAATCGGCGGTTTCACGGCTGCAGAGGCGACGCGATTTAGATGAGAAGGGGATTCTCGAGATTCGGGCACCTGATCACATTAGGCCAACTATTGTTCTCGCTGAGCATGGCTGCTCAAACTATTCGCGTCGACGCCACTCCGAGCCACGTCGCCAACACATTCAGTCCCATTCATGCTTTGGGAGCAACCGTCGATCGAATCCCCAGCAACACTACGGATATTTTTTTTCGACCCGACCAACTGAAGCAAATTCTTGAAGCAGGCTGGGGGCCGATCAGCTATCGACAGAACACTGAATTGTTTGTTCAGGCATGGCATTGGAACCCCGAAGGAACATGGAGTGATCCGTCCGGCAAAGGCTACTTTGTTGGGAGTTCGCAACCTGGCAAGAATTTGATTCGGCACTCTTACGGTTATTCGTTGCCGCACCGTGGAGTCACACGCAATGGCGGATCGGAGTTCGACGGGTATTCGCGCCTGGATGACGGTGATCTGCGGACCTACTGGAAAAGCAATCCATACCTCACGAAATCGTTCACCGGCGAGGACGATAGCCTTCATCCGCAGTGGATTGTCGTCCAACTGCAGGATAAACAGATCGTGACTGCACTCCGCATCGCATGGGCAGAGCCTTATGCCAAACGCTATCAGGTGCAGTATTGGCTCGGTAAGGGCGACGCCATGGATGATCCCGGGTCCGGTGAATGGAAAGACTTTCCTGCGGGCGTGGTATCGGATGGAAAAGGTGGCACCGTAACACACGAACTCTCCTCAACACCGCTCGCCACGAAGTATGTGCGGATACTAATGACAGAGTCGTCGAACACCTGTGATACCCACGGCAAATCCGATCGCCGAAACTGTATGGGATATGCGATCAACGAAATTTATGTCGGGACCCAACAGAACGGCGTGTTGCACGATCTGCTTCATCACGCGCCGGATCAGAGTCAGACGTTTACCTACTGTTCATCCATAGACCCGTGGCACCAGTCCTCAGACCTTTACGTCCTTCCTGATCGGATGGAATCTGGTGATCAGGTTGGTCTGGATCTTTTCTTTACGAGTGGAATCACACGCGGACAGCCGGCCATGGTTCCAGTGGCAATGCTCTACAGCACACCAGAAGATGCTGCGGCTCAAATCGCATATCTGAAGACCCGAGCATATCCAATCTCGTATATCGAGATGGGCGAAGAACCGGATGGCCAGTACATGTCGCCTGAGGACTATGCTGCCTTGTACCTCCAGTGGGCAACGGCGTTGCATCGGGTTGACGCTCAGCTCAAGCTCGGCGGCCCAGTTTTCGAAGGTGTGACCGAAGACATCAAATTCTGGCCCGACACGAATGGGCAGACTTCCTGGTTCAAACGCTTTCTGGATTACCTACGGAGCCATGACCGGCTCGCAGACCTGTCGTTCATGTCGTATGAACACTACCCTTATTACGACGGGACTTGTGAAGGCCCATGGAGCAATCTCTACAAGGAGCCTGAGCTTTTGAATCACATCGTCCAGGTGTGGCGTAATGACGGGCTACCAGCAAACGTTCCGATGTTTAACACTGAAACGAATGCTCCTGGTGCGGACGCTGCAGTCGATGTCTTCGGAGCATTGTGGCTGGGCGAGACGTTCCCCGCATTTCTTGCCGCGGGAGGAAAAGCTTCTTACTACCATCATCTGTTGCCTTACTCCACTCCTCACCCGGCTTGCGCGAATAGTTGGGGCACCTATCACATGTTCACGGTTGATCATAACTACCTGATCAAACAACGAACGTCGCAGTTTTTTGCTGCACAGATGCTCACACAGGAATGGGCACAACCAATAGACGCGGCGCATCAATTGTTTCGCGCCGTCAGCGATATCGAGGACAATCGGGGACACGTCCTTATTACAGCTTATGCGGTGCTTCGTCCCGACGGCCAATGGTCACTCATGATCATCAATAAGGATTATGACAACTCTCACACGGTAACCATCGCCTTCGAGGACGAGAATGCCGAAACACACAGCTCTTTTGTCGGACCTGTGGCCAGAATCACGTTTGGCAAAGAGCAGTATCGATGGCACTCAGCAATGGCGGACGGGTATGCGGACCCAGACGGACCAGCCGATCAATCAACCTTGCCGCAAGGGACAGATCATTACCTACTTCCCCCAGCCTCGATGACTGTATTGCGTGGCCGAGTCAAACCACGATAGGCGCTGTCGGAGAACTATTCTCCGCGAATTCAAGTCCCACACCTTTGTGACGGAGTGAAGACGAATGGAAGAGACTTGGCGATGGTTTGGTCCGAAGGATCCAGTAACTCTCATGGACGCGCGCCAAGCTGGGGCGACAGGGATCGTCACTGCTCTCCATGATCGTCCTCCAGGTGAAATCTGGACAAAAGAACAAATTCGGAGACGTCAGGCGGAGGTACAGGCATCTGGGCTGACTTGGTCGGTGGTGGAAAGTCTTCCGGTCAGCGAAGCCATCAAACAGCGGTTCGGCAATTTTCGACAACACCTCGCGAACTACTGCGAGAGCATTCGGAACCTCGCTGATTGTGGTATCCGCACCATCTGTTACAACTTCATGCCGGTTCTTGATTGGACGCGTACGGAACTCAATTATGAAATGCCTGACGGTGCGTTCGCGCTCAGATTTGACGCCACTGCATTCGCAGCTTTCGATCTATTTATTCTCAAGCGCAGCACTGCGGAAAAGGATTGGTCTGAGAAACGCAAAAAAGACGCGGTCAACCTATTTCGTGCGATGAGCGAAAGCGCGAAGGATGCACTCGCCTATGCCGTACTAAGAGGTTTGCCAGGAACAGATGACACTTTTTCTCTCGAGGACGTCAGGAGTGCTCTCGCCGCCTACGGCGGTGTGGACGCGGAAGCTTTACGAAGCAATTTAGGCGAGTTCCTTCGGGCTGTTTGTCCCGTAGCCGAAGAGGTTGGTGTGCGCCTCTGTATTCACCCTGACGATCCGCCACGACCGCTTCTTGGTTTGCCGCGCATTGTAAGCACCGCGGACGATCTTCAGTTCCTGCTTGATCAATCTCCGGGACAGGCGAACGGAATCACTTTTTGCACCGGCTCACTCGGAGTTCGCGTTGATAACAACGTCGCAGAAATGGTTCATCTGTTCAGTAGCCGAATCTACTTCGCTCATCTACGTTCGACTCGACGCGAACAGGATCCAGAAAGTTTTCATGAAACCGCGCATCTGGACGGCGATGTCGATCTGGTGAACATCATTCGGACGCTTGTTTTAGAAGAGCGCCGCCGTGAGCAAAACGGCGACGTAGTACCGATTCCCTTCCGTTGCGACCATGGGCAGAAGCTTCTTACGGACATTTCCAGACCGTGTGCCCCAGGCTACCCGGCCGTTGGCCGCCTGCGTGGCTTAGCAGAACTACGTGGCGCAATCCGTGCTGTTGAGGCTCTTGTCTGAATGTTTTCGCGCCCCAACTATGGCCTGCGCATGAAGTCTGCTGCCAGCCGTTATTTCTACATCGCGCTTCGGCGCGCGATAGCTACAGACAGTTCATCTGAAAAGTTTTTCCCGAAGAAAGAGGGGGGCACCAAAGCAGGCAACGTCATCCGCGCGTACAAGCAGCCTATCATCTCTAGAGACGTTGTCAGGAGGTACGTGCGTGGCACTGAATCAGGTGGTGCTTTTCTTCGACAAGCAGGAGGATGCCCTTCTCTTCACCCTGGCTGCCAGTTCGATCATGTCAGAGCACGCGCCGCATAGCAGTGATGCAACTGCCAAAGTTGCAGAAGGAGTCTGCAAGGCGAGTCGAATCAAGGCTGAGGGTGTTCGGAACGTGACTGGAAGGAAGGCACAAACAACATGATTCGAAAAGCTGCTATTCAAATCGGCGCCTGCGCATTGTTTGCTTTCATAGCAATGAACGCGTTTCTGGCGGTCAAACACTTACGACAGCTACAAAAAGACGCCGCGCTCACACTCGAGAGTTCGATGATCCGCGCGGACATCTCCAGCGTCCTGCGAGACATGACGGACATGGAAACAGGTCAGCGTGGATATCTGCTTACAGCCGATGCGTCCTACCTGCAGCCATACAACGATGCAAAGAGCAGGATTGAAAGCGATTTTGCTAGCCTTCGTGCTCGTCTTCGTGATCGATCAGAAAGTGAACAGGCTATGCAGTCGGAGCTTGAATCTTTGGCTCAATCAAAGCAGGCTGAGATGGAGCGCTCTATTTCTCTACGCCAGCAAGGGTATCGCCGACGAGCGTTTAGGTTGGTAGATTCAAACGAAGGTATGGAATACATGAATAAAGCACGCGGGCTGCTGGCATCGTTAAATACGGCCGAGAGCGGGAGGTTCACCGAATTCGAGCGACAGAAGAACGTCAGCGTTAAGAAGGCTCTGATGGAAACAGTCATTGCCAACGCCTGTCTTCTCTTGTTAACCGTATGTCTTTTTGGACTCATCCGGTTTTACATCCAGGCACATGAACGGGATGCGACCGACACCGGTCAGAAACTAGCCGTGCGCGATTTGCAGCTGGAGAGACTTACGTCTGCACTCTCTAACCAGGCTCGTTTCGAAACTTCTACCATCGAGACAAACGCGCAACTACTTCTCCAAAATTACGGCGGATTTCTACCACGACAAGGCCATCAATATGCCGAACAGATAAGAGAGGCGTCGGCACAGATGGAACTGCTTCGACAGAACCTCATTCGCAGCCAAGACGCAAATGCTGACGAGAAGATACTGTATGACTCCGTTGCATAGAGTTGACAGCGTGTTCTGCGTGTCTTCATGACAATCACGTTCCGGACTGACCTGAGCTTGTGAGAGGAAGTTCCACAAAGATAAAGAGGCCACGGATCAGGGCCTAATAATCTCGAGTATTCGTCGACTCACCGTTGAATTCCGGTGCGCTCGCTGAGTGACAGGTTCTGAAGGATCTATCGATTTTCCAAAAGATTAACTCCGGCAAAGGCTGAAATCGCCGAATGCGTGACCGAAGCTCGTTGGACTGGTTCTTCTTTCGCATCAGTGATGTCCCAAATACCTTCAACGACAAGAACTGCACGGGGCTCGCATTACGCAAGCTAAAAACAGATTGTTGGGAAGGCCGATGCACGCGGATAAGTGCCAGTGACACAACTCGACTCGAAACGCCCTAAATTCGATGCTAATAGACAGTGGCGCGACAATGCGATTGCGGCGCACTGCGACCTGTGATACCTTTTCGCACCATTACGATCGAAATTGGCTGCAGTTCAAGTCCGCTACAGAGCGTGCAGCCTATCCTTGCATCGGGAGTGCGACCACCTTTCGGCACAGGTGGGGTCCTATGCTTCAGTTTTCGACTGACTTAGTTCCCGCTTCGGATCGCTTCGACGCATGGCATTGGAATGCGCAGAAAATATGCGGCGATTGCCATTTCCGGTTTCCGAATACCTCGCGGTTCCATGGCTCGATTGAGGCTCGTCCGTTTGGGCAATTGCAATTCACACGTTTTTCGTCCAGCCCACTCTCATTTCAGAAAACGCCGTTATACACAGTTTCCTCAGAGAATGTCTCTTACATCGTAATCACGCAATTGCAAGGGACACAAAGCTACTGCCAGGGGAAAGCAATAGTTGTTCTCACGCCATGTGACAGCACTGTCCTTGATTCTTCGCTGCCATGGTCTTCAGACTCGGCTGACCCCTGCGCGAGACTCTACTTGCGCGTTCCAGCGTGGCTGATGCACGAGCACACCGGCGCGAACCACCTTCCGCTGAGCAAACGCATCAACGGGAGGTTTGGACTTGGAGTCGCGCTTTTCAATTTAGCCACATCGCTATACGAGCAGGCACCCGTCTTAAATCCTGATGAAGAAGTTTCTGGACTCGAGTCCTTCTTTCACATTCTTTCATCGTGCCTCGGCAGGTCTTTCCCGACTGCGCAAACGCATTCGACAAACTTAAGGGGTCGCATCGCGACGTTCATTGAGGCGAATCTCACGGACCCCGCCTTGACCCCGTCCGACATTGCGGCAGAGGCTCACATTTCAGTCCGGCACCTTCACCGGCTATTTGAAAGTCAGGGAAGGTCAGTCTCTGATTGGATTCGGGAACGCAGGCTCGAGCAATGTAGAGCTGCCCTGAGCGATCCGTGTATGGAAAACAAAAGCATCACCGAAATCGCTTTCTCCTGGGGCTTCAGCGACTCGGCGCACTTCAGCCGATCATTCAGAAAAAGTTTCGGAATATCTCCACGACAGTTCCGTTCCCAGCGATCAAGAATGCTCAATCGTTGATTTCCTTGTCTCGAAGCAGAATGCTAGTGACGTCCTAAAAATTCAGCGATCGGAGCATCCAAAGGAAGCCGTCGTGCTTCGTCTCCGGCCTGGTCGATCCTTAGAAAAGCATTTTGTGCATATCGCACTGCGATCCAACGAAGCGGTTCTGGTTCCCACTTAGGTGACATTCGCTGGGTTATCGGAAGCGTCCGAAGATCGGACTGTTTGTCCAAAATTAGTGTTGCCAGTACTCGCCCTGTCAGATTGGTCGTCGACACTCCTTGACCCGTGTAACCGCGGGCCGTGCCAATCCGAGTTGTCGGATCGAAGTGCGTCATCGGCATCCAATCACGAGGCATCCCAACAGGCCCGCCCCAATTGTGAGTGAACTGCACACCGCGCAGCGTCGGGAACCATTCAACCACTGTTCGCTGAATCCGAGCATGCGTTTCCGAATGACAGTCTTGCTGATCCGTAATTTGAGATCCAAATCGATATGGCGCGCCTCTGCTTCCAAACAGAATTCGCCCATCGGCAGTCCTGGTGAGATAGTCGACGGTGTACTTAGCAGAGGCAACGCTCTCACGATTGTGCCAGCCGATGTCCGACCACTGGGCGGGAGTCAATGGTGCAGTCAAAGAAATCAAGGAATACACTGGCAAGACAGAGCGATGCAGTTGCGACAGTCGGCTCAAGTACGCCTCTCCCGCCAAGACCACTGCTTTCCTGGCGCGTAGCTCTCCGCCAAGAGTCAATAGACTTGGGGACGAGCCACCTGAAAAATTAATCACCGCTGTCTGCTCGTAGATAATGCCGCCTCGACGTTCGACAGCTCGCGCAAGTCCACGCACCAGGCGGCCGGGATGCACACTCGCATTTTCGCGCGCAAATAGTGCACCTTGAACTTTCGTGACCTTCAAACGATCGATAGTTTCTTCCGCGGTAAGCAGTCGATATTGATCGCCAAGTCCAAGTCGTTCGTAACCTGCGTGAGCCTCACGAATGGCTGGGAGTTGGTGCGGACCGCGCGCCAGCGTGAGGATACCTCCTTTGTAGAAGTGTGCATCCACCTGTTCTTCTTCGCAAAATCGGGCAACCTCATCCACGGACGCGTTCATCGCCAACATCAAAGCACTCGCAGCTTTAAGACCGTAGCGATGCTCGAGCATCCCTGGGGTCACGGGGAATTTCGAAGAACACCATCCTCCGTTTCGGCCCGACGCTCCGAAACCAACGATGTCCTTTTCTACGACCGCGACTTTGAGATTGGGGTTCTCACGCAGCAGGTAATACGCGGTCCACAGTCCAGTGTAGCCACCGCCCAGTACGGCTACGTCAACGTCAACCGATCGCGCCAGCGCTGGTCGCGGTACCAGTGGCTCCCCAGCGGTTTCCATCCAGAAACTGTAGCGAGCGTAATTAGACATAATGGAAATTCGGCTCAGGCCACGTCAGAACCAGCTGTCGTAGGCACTGCTGCTGATTCATTGACTGGGATTTTCGCTCGCCATCGTACCAGGAACCCGATTGTCAACCAGATCATGAGAGCGATCCAGTCAACCTGAGAAAAGTGCCCAGGCACGAAGGGTAAGACCTTCACAAGGACCATCACAGTTGTGATGAAAAGGCCAAACGCGGCGGCGGCACGCGCTTTTGCGGACGGGTTCAAGCGATAACAAGACGCACACGCCGACATCCAAGCGACCGAGGAGGCGAGTGCCCCGACCTCCAGGATAGGAATCAAGCCCGCATCGCCCAGCAGCATCGCGAAACACGAACCGATCCCAACGGCCACAATTGCGACCGAAGGCGCGAGACTTCGCGGGTGCACATAAGACAAACGGTAGTCAACTAAACCACGACGGCCCATGGCAAAAAGCAATCGCGACGAAGCGACCATGTTCGCGTTGAATGCTTGGAGCAAGGCAATCAAAGCTGATCCAAGGATGAGAGTGACAATCCAGTGAGCACGCAGAGCTCGTTCAAATGCCACCGCTGTTGGAAATTGCTGACCGCTTTGCAGGCTCTGCCAAGGTGTTACGTATGCCACCGCAGAGATGACGACCCAGAAAAAAGTCATACCCACTAGAATTGTTAGGGCAATCGCCGTGAAGTACCCACGCGATTTGAAATCGGAACTAGCTTCTTCCACATACTTACCCACGGACTCGAATCCGCCGAGCAGCCACGGAACAACCTGCCAAACTAACAAAATCGAGATCAGTGGGCTGTGGCTGAATAGGGGCTTGAAATTCTCCGTCGACCCATGCTTTGCGCCGGCCAGAGCAAATACGACAACAAGCGTAAGAAATGTGAAGGTTGTCGTTTTGGCAAGCCTGGCACTCGACTGAATTCCGCGATAGTTCAAGTACGTCAATCCAACCGTGATGATCAGCCCCAATAGCAGATGAGGAAGGTAAACCGGACGACCACCTACGCGGTAGAGCTCTATCGTGTTGAGAACCGGAAAAAGGTAGCCGGCGATACGGCCCGCAGCGAGCGCCTCGAACGGACACGTTAAGAAATAGCTGAGGAGCATCATCCAGCCAGTGATGAAGCTGATTTTGGGTGAGAACAGGCGCGCGACGTAGGCCGCTTCTCCAGCAGCATCTGGAATTGCGCGGACGAGTTCGCCGTATACATAGCCGATGGGCAGCAACATCACAGCGCCCACCGTGAAACCTAGAAGCGCACCAAGAGGCCCGCCACGTTGCAGGATGTCGTCCATTACGACGAGCCACGCAGTGCCGACCATTACGCCAAAAGCGAGAACGAAATAATCAACGAGCCTTAGTTTGTGGGCAAGGGCGCGCATGTCATCTGTTTCAGTATCCGATCATTCATCCCTGACAAATTCAGAAGTCATACCTGAGCGCAAATTGCATTACGCGCGGGTTTGTCAGCAGACTTGTGAAATTGCCGAAGGCACTCGGTACCTGTTGGAACGATGGTGGATTTGTAAACGATTGAACATTAAATCTGACTTGGTTGAAAACATTGAAGACCTCCCAGCGGAATTGCAGGCTGTGGCCCTCCACTGGCATCCTCCAACGTTTGCAGAGACCCATATCAACACCAACGTAGCCCGGACCGCGCAGAACATTGCGGGAACCGCTTTGACCGGGGAACGGATTGGTGAAGTTGCCATAAGCTTCAGTGGGATTTGCAAATACGCTGACGGAGCTGTCCGGCTGCGTATACACACCAGTTTTCGGCTTGCTGACCATCTGAGCAAGGCCCGAGTAGTTCCAGTCGGAAGCCCATGCATATCCATTGCCTACGCTGAACGGGTAACCGCTTGTCCAGCGGAATAGACCCGAAAGTTGCCATCCCCCCACGAGCGCGTCCAAAACACCATTTGCATCGCCTGCAAGAGGCTTTCCTCTCCCGAAGGGAAGCTCCGCGATCCAGTTGGCATTGATCTGGTGCCTGACATCGAAGTCCGAAACGGCACGATGTTGCCGCAACGAAAACGCATTTGAAAGTTGGCTTCCGAGAATGCCTCCGTTAAACCCGACGCGAGAAGCGGCGGAAGTGATATCAGTCGACTTCGAGAATGTATAGTTCAAATCGAATTGAACTCCATGGCTGCTCTGCTTCCGCAGGCTTAGCTGTAACGCGTGATAACTGGAATTCCCGATGGAACTCCATCCGAATAGCGCAGTGGCCTGATTGTTCAGCGAATCACCGGGTAAACCTTCAGCGCACGCTGGCGTTTTGCAGAAGTAATGGCTGTTCCCGGAGGTGTCGGTCAGATAGCCATAGAGGTCAAGGTTGCCTAACCCAACCACTTCGTTTCCTGCATACGAACTGATGCTATACACCTGGTACATCGCCTGCATGACTGACGACGTCGGATCGTATCCGTAGACTTGGTACTGATCACCGCCGTTCAACGGCATCGTCATATCGTGCCAGTATGCCGCACTCGGCTCCCCGTCCCAGTTGTAACCAGAGTCGGTCGGCGAAACACCATCCCGCGCCATTTGAGACAACCTGGTCGCTGCCGTGAAGTAGTCGATGTGTGTTGCCGGATCAGTTAGGTTTAGTGGTTGCCGAAGATCACGCTGCGTAAGCAGTCTTCGACCGAGTCGTCCTACGTAAGAAGCTTGAATCGAGAAACGGTTTGGAAGTTCCCGCCCGATGGAGAAGTCTAGCGCGTAAGCATGGGGCGTCTTGATACTCGAATCCGTGCCCCAGGTAATTGCCTGCCCTTCTGGATTCGGCGTCTGCGGAAATGCACCATCGGGTGCTGGCTCCAGGAACTGCACACCGTCGAGGTTCGTCGCGGGGATATGATTAATATCTGTGAGGCGGGGAACGTTCATTGCATCATCGAGACCTGGGATGCAGCAAGGATTTTGAACCGTGGCCGAAAGACCTGCGGGCGCGTTGGCGTCAAAAGTACTGATCAATTGCATTCCAGCACGGTCGTACACTCTTCCAAATCCAGCGCGAATGACGGTCTTGTCACCATCTCCCATCATTTTCCGTAGCCAATTAATCTCTGGCCGAGGCGAATATGCGATGGAAATTCGTGGCGAAAAGTCAGTCTTTTCGAATCCATAAAAACCGGGTGCGTTGTTCGCCTTGCCTGTGAGAACGAATGTGAGCGGAGCTACGCTTGTGTAACCTATGCCTTGGAGCATGGCGGCGCCGGTCTGATTGAATTGTTGTCCCAGATCGACCGATGAACCTGCTTGCCATCCATTTACCTCCCATGGTGGAGGGAACAAAGACCAACGCAGCCCATACGTAAATGTGAGATTCGGCTTCACACGCCAGGAATCTTGTCCGTAAAACTCATACCAATTTAGGCCGTAACGCCGCTTGACTGGCGTTCCTTCCGGCAGAAGATTGCCGCTTCGATCGTAGTTGTAATTGCCAATCATTTGCGAAACCATCCCCAACATCGCAAGCATCGGATAGTCGTACGCGATGGTGGAGGCGGGTTCGAGAAAACCGCCATTGGCAGGATCCAGTTCACCACCAGTTCCAGCGAAACCAGTCGGTGACATCCAGCTTGTCGTGCCCACCGCCTGGCTGAACGAATGCAGGAAGCTTACGCGCGGATTACGAGCGAAGCCGAAGTTCAAGCCGAATTGAAGACTATGGGCGCTCTTCGTCCACGAGAGATCGTCCAGGAAATTGTGGACAGGCATCTGCAAATTTCGGCTGTACACGATACCTTGGTCAAGCCCATTGAATGTGTTCCACGCTTGATTTGAGTCGCCAACGATCCCCTTGCTTTGGCGTGTAAGTCCCCAATGGAAGCTGTTCACCATCGAGGATGAAAGCAAGGCTGTGTATCCAACGACGATGCCCTTGCTGTGGTCAGTAAGCGTCTGCATTGGCACCGTTCCCGGCAGAAATGGCGTATCGAGATTGCTACCATTTAACATCGCGCCGCGTGCAAAGAGTGAATGTTTGCCCGCTTTGTCCAATCGATGATCGATACGTGCGATCAAGGCGTTCTCGTTTTCGCTGATTGGAGCGCTGAATCGGAACCCGGCATAGTTCAATCCGTCGCCGACGCTGGTGTCGTTCGTCGGATAATTGCCATTGCAAAAGGTTTTATCGAAGTAACCTGTGTGTCCCGTAAGGTCGAGAATCGCCGGGTTAATCCCCAGATGGCGTGGGTCCAAGGCCGCGATGTCGGCTGGCCCGAGCGTGGTTATACCGCCGCTGGTGTCCTGATATTGGATGTTCCCGGCACACATAGAAGGCGTAGGTATCGCTCGCACAGCAGGTACCGCTTCCCTCCGGCGCGTCCCTTCATAGTTAAAGAAGAAGAAAGTTCGGTCTTTCTGAAGCGGACCACCGATCGAGCCACCGAAGATGTTACGGATCAACTTTGGCGGTTTATTGGGTTCGCCGGTGGCAATCTGCGATTGTTTGATGAAGTAATCGTTCGCGCTGGTGATGGTGTTGCGATGGTATTCGTACAGCGAACCATGAAAGGAGTTCGTTCCGCTCTTGGTAAGCAGCGCAACTTGCGCACCTGAGCCCTGACCCTGATCAGCGTTGTAGTTTGCTGTTGTGACGCGGAACTCCTGCACCGAATCCAGCGTTACAGGCAGAACAGATTTGAAGGCATACCCGCTTGATTGATCGTTAACGTCGACGCCGTCCAGAGTGATGTTGCTTTGGTCGCTCCGCGCCCCGTTCACAGCTCCATTGCGGGTGTCCTGATCGTTGTCCAGGTCAGGACGATTTCCCGTATACGCGACGCCCGCTTGCAGACTTAGCAAATCCGGAACGTTTCGGCCCTCCAGCGGAATCTGCCTTACCTGGGTCTCTCCAAAGCTGTCGCCAATCGATGCGTCCACCAGGTTCAGCGCAGGCGCTTCACTCTGAACGGTAACCGTCTCCATCGTCGAACCAATCTTTAGTTGGACGTTAGCAGTAGCGGGTGTGTTGACCAAGAGGTGAAGGTCCGTCTGCTTATGTCCAGCAAAGCCTTTCACGGTTACGGACAACTCGTACGTGCCCGGCGAAACAGCGATGAACTTATACTCGCCCGCATTATCCGTGACCGCAGTCCGCTCGGCCTTCGATTCCGGGTTGCTGAGCACGACGGTGGCGCCAATGATCGCCGCTCCATTCGGGTCGGTGACGACGCCCTGTAGTGATGTCGTGGAAATCTGAGCTGTTAGAAAACTTAGCAGGCAACACAAGACGGCAGTCGACCAAAGTGCACTTTTTACCACGCACTTCATGCTGGGCTCCTTGCCGGTCCTTTTGGTGCACTGCTCCGCAATGCAGGGCACGTAAAAAGACCCGGCGATTCTCCGTAAGTTTTGAACTGGAACTCGTAATGCGACAGCCTAGTGCTATATCGAGTAAAGAAACTTGTCTGACAATGACATCAACTTGATTTAGAGCGACATGATGCCTTGCGACAGCTTAGGTGAGTCGATGGACCGGCAGCGTATTCCAGCAATGTCGCTGTGTCAAGACCACGTGATTGTGATCCCGTTCGCATTCGTGATTTGGAAAGCATTGCTATAATCCCGCGCACATTGCCAGGCATTGCATTTGTGTGGAGCGTGAAGCGTGAAGCATCTCACTGAAGGCCAGCGGCTCGGCATAGGACAACCGATTGCGCGTCGAGATTTCCTGAATGGACTTGCGCTTGCCATCGGCGGGGCCTACGGATTTTCGGGCCTTCCCTTGGCGGTCGCACAGAGTGGGTCGGCAACCAACTCTCCCACGAACGGCACAGACGACTTTTATCCTCCATTACGAAACGGGCTTCGAGGAAATTATCCCGCTGCAATCGCTGATTTCAATCAACTCGAACAAGGCGCCTACAAAGATGCCGCCGCGCACTCCACGCCCATCGAAGACTACGACTTGGTCATCGTCGGAGGAGGAATCTCAGGACTCTCCGCAGCGTACTTCTACCGTGAAGCGCTCGGTCTGAAACAAAAGATTCTCATCTTAGATAATCATGACGATTTCGGCGGACACGCGAAGCGCAACGAATTTCATCTGCAAGGCAAAACCTACCTCGGCTTTGGCGGTACGTTCGCGATTTTGACTCCGTACCCATACAGCTATACGGCGAAGGCGTTGATCTCAGATCTTGGGATTGAGGTGGAACGCTATCCAGAGTTTGTTAACCATGATCTTGAAACCAAGTTCAATCTGCGTTCTGCAATGTTTTTTGATAAAGAGCACTGCGGCGAGGATCGACTCGTTCTGGGCTACGGCCGTCTTCCCTGGCCGGAGTTTTTCGCTCAAACACCTTTATCGGAAGCTGCGCGACAGGATCTTGTTCGCCTCCATGGCAAAAATCCCGACTACATGGCCGGCGTTCCTGAACAAGAAAAACGACTTCAGCTCGAGAAAATGAGTTATCAAGACTTTCTTCTTAACATTGCAAAGATAACTCCTGAGGCTCTTGTTTTCTTTTTAGGCGAAGGAGCACGCAATAACAAACGAGTGGACACACTTCCCGCCCTTGAGGCTGCCGAGCATGGTGCTATCGGATTTAACGGACTGGGATTGAAACTGCCGCATGAATTCAACGAGGGCGCATATTTTTTTCACTTCCCGGATGGCAACGCCTCGATTGCGCGGCTTCTGGTAAGCAAACTTATTCCTGATGCGTTACCGGGCAAGCAGACGATGAACACTGTCGTGCAAGCGCCCCTGGACTACTCGAGATTGGACAATGTTGAGTCGAAGATACGACTCAGGCTGAGCAGTACTGTTGTTCGCGTGCAACACGACGGCCCGTCTGAAAATTCAGAGTGGGTGAACGTCGCGTACCGGCAAAATGGATCGATAAAAACTGTCCGTGGTCGATATTGCATTCTTGCTTGCTACAACCGCCTTATCCCCTATCTCACGCCTGAACTGCCAGAGGAACAGAAGAGGGCTCTGGCGTACCCGGTGAAAGTCCCGATGATGTACACGAACGTGCTGATCCGGAAATGGAGTGCTTTTCAAAAATTGGGCGTTTCGCAAATCAGCGCTCCCGGTATGTATTACACGCATGTCTCACTCGATCCGGGCACTACGGTCGGTGGCTACTCTGGGGCCAGTTCTCCGGACGAACCGATACTTGTTCACATGATCCGCCACCCCAACAAGCCGGGTTTACCACGCAAGGAACAGCATCTTGTTGGACAACAGGAGCTGCTCTCCACGAGTTTCGAGCAGTTCGAACTCGAGATTAGAAAACAACTCGATCGCATGCTTCGACAAGGCGGCTTCGATGCTGCGAAAGATATCGCGGCGATCACGGTGAACCGTTGGCCTTACGGCTATGCTTACACATATGACACGCTCGCAGATCCTGACGTGCCACCCGAGCAGCGTCCTCACGTGATCGGCAGACGTCGCTTCGGCCGTATCACCATCGCGAACTCTGATGCTGGTGCCGCGGCATTTACGAACCAGGCGATTGATGAAGCCAACAGAGCGGTCCAAGAACTGCTCGTGTTTCAGCACCTGACCTGAGCCGTACACGAATTAGAAAAGTGACTTAGAAACAGATCAATGAGCTTCGCCGTCAAATTCGTGCTGGTTTCAGGGTTGTCGGCTTTGTTTCTGGGCTTAAGCGCGCAGGTTACACGATCTCAGGCGGGAGACACAAAAAAGACAGTCACGCAGCCGATCGAGTTCAGTCACAAGAAGCATGCTGCTCAGGGCCTTGATTGCGATTTCTGTCATAGCAATGTGGAACCCGGCGAAAAGATGAGTATTCCGGAGGCTTCTTTGTGCATGGATTGCCACCAGACAGTTGCGAGCGATAAGTTCTCCATCAAAAAGCTTTCACAATTCGCGACATCAAAGAAACCCGTACCATGGATTCCCGTCTACTCGCTTCCTGCATTCGTATTCTGGAGCCATCGAACACATCTCACCGCGAAGCAGCCTTGCGAAGCTTGCCACGGAAAAGTTGCAGACATGGAAGCCGTGCAAAAAACGAACGTGACTACGATGGATGGTTGTGTCGACTGCCACGATCAAAAAAATGCGAGCACGGGTTGTCGGACATGCCATGAAAGCCGGACTTCATAATTTTATCGTCACAAGCGTCAACGAAGAGTAATCAAGAAGATCGACGCGAAAACCCAAAATGTCGCCTTAAATTTTCGTAAAAACCAACTCCACACGTATGTTCGCGCGCTGCCTTCCACCGATACTCACAATTCGCTGGGGAAGCGAAGAGGCCGACGCCGCGCTCTTTCATCGGCCGCTCGCGCCCGCATCGCTGCGGCACAAAGAAACCCTGGGCAGCGTGGCACAAGAGGCGCAAGCAGCTCTCACAAATCCCGATGTCGTCAGAAGACTAGCACTACAGAAAGAACTGGCAGCGGCCTCGTTTTATTAAGAAGCTCGCGTTGGATTGAAAGGGCAGCGCTATACTCTGACGCTGAAAAGTTAGTCGATCACTGTGGCTGCATAATTCCAGTCCGAGAACCGTGCCATCACGGGACTCGAATTTCAGGTTATCCCGGGTCACGAATCCGTCGACATGCGAGTTGCCAAGTGGGATCGGACAAAAAGTGAGGGATGACACAACATACGACGCCATTGTAGTCGGCTCCGGAATGACGGGTGGGTGGGCCGCGAAGGAACTGACTGAAAAGGGCCTCAGGACGCTCGTCCTTGAAGCCGGGCGTCCGATTCTGCCCGAGAAAGACTACGTCGAACACATTCCACCGTGGGAAATGAAATTTCGAGGAATGGGGGATCGCGTTCGACTGCAGGAGGATCAGCCCATCCAGAGCACCTGCTATGCGTGCGATGAGTGGTCGTCGAAATTCTTCGTAAGCGACAGGGAGAATCCGTACACGACCGAACCGGGAAAGCCGTTTCGTTGGATTCGAGGCCGACAGGTGGGCGGGCGCTCCATCATGTGGGGCCGACAGGTCTACCGATGGAGTGACCTGGATTTCGAGGCCAATCTTCGCCAGGGAATCGCGATCGATTGGCCCATCCGTTACGCAGACCTAGCACCGTGGTATGACCTCGTAGAAGATTTCATCGGTATCAGCGGCGAGCCACTCGGCCTTCCACACTTACCCGACAGCCGGTTCCTTCCGCCGATGGAGCTGAATTGCGCGGAGATTACGGTCCGGGATGCGATCGCGCAGCACTTCGGCGGAGAACGCGTTTTAACGATCGGACGCGCTGCCGTTCTGACCAGACCTCACCGAGGACGGCCCGCTTGCCATTACTGCGGTCCTTGCGAAAGAGGGTGCATCACGCGCTCTTATTTCAGCAGCGTGAATGCCACTCTTCCCGCGGCGGAAAACACAGGGCGGATGACGCTTTTACCGGACAGCGTCGTGCACAGCGTGAGTTTTGACGCCCGTACTCGCAAGGCGACCGGGGTACGAGTGATCAACGCGAAGACGCGCGCGACTCTGGAATTTCGAGCCAGAGTGATCTTCCTTTGCGCTTCAGCGCTGGAATCGGTACGCATCCTGTTCAACTCTGCTACTGCGGAGTTTCCAGATGGGTTGGCGAACTCGAGCGGAGAACTCGGTCACAATCTGATGGACCATGTAAAAGGAGGAGGTGCAACTGCAGTCATTCCTGGCAATGAAAATCGGATCGCAATCGGCAGGCGACCAAACGGGATCTACGTTCCGCGATTTCGAAACCTTAAGACAAAGCAGGATGAGTTCTTGCGGGGTTATGGTTTCGAGGGTGGAGCACATCGCCAAGGGTGGGAACGAGGCATTGTGCAGGCGGGGTTCGGCGCGGAATTCAAAAAGTCGATGAGCGGGCCGGGACCGTGGCGGTTCAGCTTTCAAGGTTACGGAGAATGCCTACCATCTCACAGCAACTACACGGAACTCGACCAGCAGAAGATTGATGCATGGGGAATTCCTGTTCTGAAGATCCATTGCGTGTGGAGTGACAATGAGCTGGCGATGCGGAAAGACATGTCGATCGCTGCCGCTGAAATGCTAGCCGCGGCCGGGGCGCGGGAAATCGAGCCGTACACTTACGATCAGCCTCCGGGTTTCTCGATTCATGAGATGGGTACGGCACGGATGGGACGCGACCCAAAGACTTCGGTCCTCAATTCCTACAATCAGGCCCACGATATAAAAAACCTCTTCATCACCGATGGAGGAGCGATGACTTCGTCCTCGTGCGTGAACCCATCGCTGACCTATATGGCATTAACCGCGAGAGCGTGTGACTACGCAGTCCAGCAAATGAAGAAAGGGGAGCTCTAATGAGAAACAGCCGTCGACAATTTCTGAAGAGCTTGCCCCTGGCAATGGCCGTGCCGAAATTTGCACGCGAGACCTTCGCGAGTGAAATCAATCTACCCCGATTACCCATAGCTTTCTCGACGCTGGCCTGCCCCACGTGGGAATGGAAAAAAATTCTGCAATTCGCCGTCGAACACAAATTCGCCGCTATCGAACTGCGAGGTCTTGAAGGAAATCTCGATCTGCCGTCCCATCCCGTCTTCGCGCCGGAGCGCATCAGGCAGACGACGCAGGAAATTCTCTCGAGCAAGCTGCGAATTGCTTGCGTGAGCAGTTCGGCCAACCTGCACTTTGCCGATCCCGAAAAACGTAAGAAGGAGTTGAACGATGCCCGGCGCTTCATCGATCTCGCGGCAACTCTCGGTTCGCCCTGTGTACGGGTTTTTGGCGGAAAGGATGAATCCGATACTGCCCCGATGCCAGATACCGATACTAAGGCCAGAGTGGCTTCGGGCCTCCGCGAACTGGGCAGCTATGCCGGCCCGCGCAAGGTCACGGTAATGATCGAATCCCACGACCATTTCACGGCTTCTGCGACATTGAAGGACGTGATACGGGCGGCTGATTCAAAACACATCGGGCTGCTCTGGGACGCACATCACACGTTTGCTGACTCGAACGAAGATCCCGAATTTACCGTCCGGCAGCTGGGCTCCTGGATCCGCCATACACACTTGAAGGACTCCACCGGGAGTGGCGAAAACCGGAAGTATGTTTTGACAGGAAGAGGCAATGTCCCTATCCGGCGGCAGATCGAAGCGCTTCGGGCAACAGGTTACAAAGGGTTCTACTGTTTCGAATGGGAAAAAATGTGGCATCCGGACCTAGAAGATCCTGAGATCGCTATCGCAGATTATGCGCGCGTGGTTGGCAAGTGCCTGGACGACCGGCAAGCATGTGGTTTATAAAGCTTGCTGGCGGCAGCATTTGTTTGAAAAAGCGATGTCAGCCCCGCGTCGGCGCTTGGTCCAGGATCATTTCTGATGTCGGGTCCCAAAAGATCTTCTTGCCTGACCAATACGATTCAGCCGCCATCATGCAAGCCACGGAATGAGCGAATCCATCCTGCACAGTTGCATTGGGCGGTTTGCGTGAACGCATGCAGTCGAACCAGTTTGCCATGTGTTCCAGCGACAAATCATCAATCCCCATCGGCGGGACCTTGTGCTCGCCCGGCAGAAGGATAAACTTCGACTTCCTTTTCTCGTCAATATCCGCGTCTTGTTCGTGAGTTCCTTTCTCTTCTACAAGCTGATAACGCGGACTTCCTTCTCCGCCCAGATTGATCAGCGTGGCGTTTTTGCCCATGTAACGCGTAAAGCCTGGCGCGTCGTTTCCAAAACTGGTCGAATAACTGACGAGAAAACCCTTCGGATACTCCAGCAAGCACTGAAACGTGTCGGCCGTTTCGCGGCCATCGTGCCACGCCAGAACTCCACCGTGGGACACGGCAGACTTGGGAAAGTGGTCATCCATAAACCAGTGCACTAGGTCGATACCGTGGCTCATCCACTGATCTGGGATTCCGCTCGAGAATTCCTTGTAAAGGCGGAACTCGAAATACAGTTGGGGATCAAACGGGCGCGGCGGCTTGGTCAGCAGCCACCTGTTCCAGTCCGTGTCACGCTCAAGAATCTGTTTCACTTCCGGCCGTCCCCGCCACCTCGGGCCATGGTAGTTCCACACTATTTCGACCTTACTGATGTCTCCAAGGGTTCCACTTCGAACAATTTCGTGTGCCGCTCGCGGATACGTCTCACTGCGATGCTGGGTGCCTACCTGGGCGATCCTTCCAGTGCGAACAACGGCATCGCGTGCTTCTTTGGCCTCTGCGAGTACGTTCCCCATCGGCTTTTCAACATAAGCATCCTTCCCCGCCTCGACCGCCATTTTCAGGATTGGCGAGTGGGAATGCTCAGGGGTAGAAATCAGCACACCATCAATGTCTTTCATTGACAGCAGTTCGTCGACGTATTGAACCGCCCGGGGACTGCGCCCGTAATAGCCTGCACCAACACTCACAGCCTTCTCACGATTTACACTCCACAGATCGCACACAGCGGTCATCTCGACGTGATGGCTGGACTTGAGCTTCGAGGCAATTAACTGAAGCTCCTTGCCACGATTACCTATTCCCACATGTCCAAGAGAAATGCGGTCATTCGCGCCAAGAATTTTGTCGTAGGACAATGCCGTGCTGCGTAAAACAGCACCACCCATGATGGCTGCGGAAGAGTTTTTCAGAAAGGCTCGACGGTTTTGTTGAAAAGACTCGCTCATGATTTCCTCGAGTTGTTTGGGCACTCTTGGGATGGAAGGAAAGATCAGGATTCAAGGGGCCAATGCTAAGGGTCGATATTATGCAAGTCAACTGACAAACGCGTCCGGGAGACCGACTCGTTGCCGGCGCGAATCGATTTCCGCTGCAGGGCGAAATACTAACAATACGAAAAATGCAACCTCGCTGCGTCAAAGGAAATCGACGCGGCAGTTCTCGGAATTCTACTACTTAGCCGTATTAAACGTATCGCATCGGAAACCTTCAATGGTCGGTGGCGTCCGAATAACGCCGATTGTCGGTAAGGTTCGGCCGAGCTCTCAAGCTGCCGCTCACTTCAACGGAAAAACTTTTAACGCTCGATGCCCCATCTACACCGGTCACCGTCAGACGAACGCTGAATGACGCTGCTCTGGTGTAGGTGTGCGACACTTTGGGACCATTTGCGCTTGTGCCGTCGCCGAAATCCCAGTGATACTCAACCGCGGGCGGGCCGGCAGCATCTATCTGCGCCGAGAGATGAATGTTCTGGCCCGTGTTGGCAACTGCGGGCACTTCAGCCTTCACGATTGGTGCGCTCGCGGAAACACTGCCATCGATAAGCTTGATTACTCTCACGGACTCGGGTGCCTGATTCTCGAACTGCACGCTGCCCCCGGCGAGCGGGATCGGCGCGTTCTGGTTCAGCACGTCCGACGCTTTAAACACGTGTTCCACTGGCAACCCGAGGTCAGCAAGTTTCAACGTGTGCGACCTGGAGGTCTTTGTCCAATTGAAAACAGTCAAGATCGATTGGCGGGGACCTTCTCGGAGAAAAAAGATGCTGGGTTGCTCATCCTCGGGTTCATACGTCATCAGATCGAGAGGCGTAGAAGCTTTTCCTATTTTCGCCATATTGAGCAAGTCGGTGTTCTCAATTAGTGCCAGGCGATCCTTCTGCGATGCCAAGACCAGCATGTCATCGCCAATCTCGTACATCCCACCGGACACTGCCGAGAGAGCAATTGAGGCCTGAGCAGCGGACAGAGAGAGTGAAGAGGGTCGTTCGGGGAAATCGCTGAAGAATTGACCCGTGGTATTGAACGCATCCGGATCATTCACGAAGAAATTACCGTGCATGTAAAAACGAGCGGCGATGCCGGGCGCAGCATCCTTCGTTCTCTGAAACGAATGTCCCGTATCCACAGAAATCCGACCTGTGTCCACTATTCCCACCGCGTTGAGCATTGGACTTCCGTCTTTGTCCAGAATCACTTCATCGCCAACGGTGTCGCGAATGACATGCAAGCCGATACGCTGCGCTTCGAGAGTGGTCGTATTTGGCCGATACCGGTAACCTTCGATGGCCGTGGTGTCCATGAAATCGAGTTTGATGAAGCGGACTCCCCATTCGCGGACAAGCGTCTCATAAGTCTGACGCAAGTATTCCTGAGCTCCGGGATGGGTCGTGTCCAACGCATACAGCACGTCCGTTTTCTGGCCCCAGACGTTACCAACGGCGATTGGCTCGCCTTTAGCGTTGTGAACCAACCAATCCTTGTGGTGCTCGTAAACCCATGCCCGAGTCGTCACCTCGAAGGGGCCGGTCCATATGCCGAAGGTTAAGCCATCTCCCGTGATGCGGTGCCCGACAAAGCGCATGCCGCCGGGGAACTGCGTCGCATTGGCTGTGGCGTACTCTCCGCGCGCATATTGATAGCCTTCGTCGACTTGAAAATATTTGTAACCGAGTGGCTTAAGATGCTCGGCCTGCCAATCCGCATTGGCCAGAGTCTCCCCTTCGTTGATGGCGGCATAAAAGGCCGTCCAACTCCACCAACCGATTGGAGTTTCACTGGTGACTCGCGCGTGGTGCATTCGTCGGATCGCCTCGCCGTAGGCCATCAGCTGATTGCGGTAGTCCAGCCCAGCTTGAAGCATCAGGCGTTCAGAAGCCAAGTCTGCACCGGGTTTGATCGGAAGACTCAGTTCGATCTGATCCTCTGCAGGAGCACCTTTTAGGCCGAAGTCTTTTTGAATTTCCGTCGTGCCGGTGAACTCGACGTTGTAAGAGGCAATCCTTGTTTCCGCTCCCGTGCCCGCAGCTTCGAGATGCATCAGGGTGAGAAGCCGTTCGGAGGTCAGCGCGCCGAAAAAAAGACTCTGTTTGCTCTCCCGGTTGTAGATAAGTTGACTGCCGGCACCGCGATGCATCCCGCCTGGCGATTTCCCTAAGTCGTAGAGCCGCAGGGGCGGCCAATCTTCGCTGAAACTGTCTGAGAGGACGCGATCAGCGAAAGGATGGCCATCCAGATTTAGCACTGGCTCACCAGTTGCCTCGACGCCTCGAATGGACTGTACAGTGACCTCTTTATCGGTAGAGTTCCGCACTCTCACCTGGACAGTGGCATAGGGAAGTTGGTCATAAAGCTGTAAGACATAAACCAGATCGGCTTTGTTCTCGAGTCCCTCACATGTAACGGTCAACGCTCGGCCGGAGCCAAGTTCATCGGTAAATGTAGATTCGGAAGCTTGGTGACGCGGGTATTCGTTCGAGCGCAGCCACTGATGATCGACCTCTGCTGCCACTCGGCTTGTGAACATGACATGGCCGTCGCGCACCGCCAGTTGATACGACCCGTCTCGCGCGTTGACAATCAGCAACAGCTTGTCATTCGTCAGTTGCTGGGCCTCAGAGTGTGCTCCCATACTCAAGACCCCAGCAAGAATCGCAGATCCAATATTGCAGAAGAGTCCGCAAATCGTTTTCGACACGGCGTGAGCTCCTCCCGACAGAGGCCAATACTATACCGATCACGGATGATGCACGCTGGTGCCTACGTCAGCGCACGGTAAGCGGCCCATGACGACTCGAAACGGTCGGCGAAAGCAAACGACACCTTCTGGGGATCGCATGGGATGTTCTGATCGATGTTAATGGTCTTAACGATTGAATGATTGCATTTGATAACGCACGGGGTAGTACTGCTTTTGGGCTAGAATCACCTGCCGTCCGGAAATGAATCTAAAGCTAGTCTGGAGTACCAAACGTGAAAAAATTCTGGCTGTTCTTGTTGTTGTTGGTACCTGGGCTACGAGCGCAAGAGCGGCAGACTGACCCCACATGGTTGCATCGCTATGTTCCGAAGCTTTCCGAGACCAATGCGGATCTCGCCTCTCCGACTTGCCACTATCGCGCTATTTTTGGCGAGGGGGACAAAGAGAACCGATCTCTTCAAGCCGTCACTCGTTTCGGGGAAGTCTTTTTGGATCGAAAGGGCAATTGCCGAACCGTCTTCTATGAGCGCCAGGAGGAAATTTATTTCGTCGTGGAAGGAACGGGCGTGCTGCACTACCAGGATCAGGCTCAGGCCCTGCGCAAGCACGATTTCACGTACTTGCCTCCGGGAGCGAAACATTCGATTTCCAACGATTCTGACCAGCCTTTGCGTGTGCTGGTGATGGGATTCAAAATTCCGGAGTCGATCTCCATTGGAGCGCCGATGTCACACGCGAAAATCGCCAACCTTGCAGAATCCAAGGAAGAGACCGTCAGCGGCCACCCAAAATCAGTTTTGTACAAACTTCTGATCGGACTGCACACCGGGAAGCGAGACTTGATCGATGAGGCCTATGTGATGGATAGCTTTTTCTGGATGGATTTTGCGCCCGGAGGCACGAACTGGCCTCATCATCACGCGGCCGCGGAAGAAATCTATCTAGTAATGGACGGCCAGGGCGAAATCGTAGCGGGCTCTGGGGAGAACGGCGTCGAAGGCCGCTATGCCGCGACAGCCGGAGACGCCTACTACTTTCGCCCCAACTGCACGGTGGGGTTCTACAACCAGAACAAACCGAATGCCAAGGCGTATATCTTGGCCGTCCGA
This sequence comes from Terriglobales bacterium, assembly GCA_036265385.1. GTDB lineage: Bacteria > Acidobacteriota > Terriglobia > Terriglobales > Acidobacteriaceae > DATAPD01. The sequence continues at coordinate 164,732 of DATAPD010000059.1, read as the reverse complement.
ACGCGGGTTCCACTGCATGAGGATGATGAGTAGGTTCTTAATCTCGGAGATATGAGCGCCGGTGAACAATCGGAATTACCCCACTCAAAGCCGAAACCTGGGTTGAATAGCAACCGCCGATGACTGAGGTCCTTAACAATGCAGGTGAAAATATACTGGTCGTCCTTTCTAATCTTCTTGCTTTCATGCGCAAGTCAGCCAGGTTACACGCAGAATCGCGTGCATCAGCTGGCTCGAGATGTTTACTACTGGTCGGGTGACCTTAGAAAGCACGAACAGACGAATGTGGGCTTTGTTGTATTTCGTGATTACGTATTGGTCATCGATGCAAATTTTCCGTGGGCGGCTGAAAAAATCATTACGGACATAAAAACCATTACTCCCAAGCCGATCCGTTTTGTCTTCAACACTCACTATCACGCAGATCACACCTTGGGGAACAGTGTGTTCATAGCCCACGGCGCCGCCATTGTAAGTACATACGATCTTGCGTTAGAGCTGGGCACCAAGGGAATCGGAGATGTCGAGGAGCAGACCAAGATCAAATCGGAACATCTGGAATTGCCGTCCATTCGGTTTCACGATCGCCTCGTATTTGACGACGGCCAACATCGTGTCGAGCTAATCAAATATGGTCAGGCCCACACCAAAGGCGATGGCGTGGCCTATCTGCCGGCAGAAGGCATCGTTTTCGTTGGAGATCTAGCGGTCAATTGGACCTCCGGGAATAATCTGTCCGACGAGGATGTGCGGTATATCGGTTGGATTCGCGCACTCGAGAACATCGCCCAGCTCCCCATTAAGACCGTGGTGCCGTCGCACGGAGAGCTCGGTGATGTTGATCTGCTGCATCGCCAGCGGGAGTTTATTGCTGACATGTGGAAACAGGTCAAACAAGGGCTCAAAGCCGGAAAATCTTGCGCTGAATTGAAGAAGACAGTGCAATTGAGCCAGCACGGGATTTTTGCAGCCGATCTGCAGGAAACAGAAGGCATGATCGAGTCCATGTGCGAGCGCGCACAAACTCAACCAGATTGGAATGCTGGCAATGGAAACCCTGAATGAGTCCTGGTGATTATAAAAATTGCTTGCCCGATTACTCCGCCTACTTCCGATGCGGAACTAACGTCTTAGCTGAAAACAAATGGCGGAAGCGTGTGCGAGTCGAACGCACCGGCGACAGGTTGACCTGCCGCCCGCCGGTTTTGAAGACCGGGAGGATCACCGGACCCCATGCGCTTCCGTCATTTTTCTATCACATCCGTTTGATTTCAGTCCGTTCAAGCTCGTCGTACCAGCGCCTAATAAATAAGGTGGGACATGGGCCGCAGCCACGAACAAAAGCTTTGGAATCTACTCCTCACCAGATGATGTCTTCCGACTGTTCCCGTTAGAATGTCTGGATGCATGGTGCACGCCGACTTCCTTTTACCCAGCTCGACGTTTTTACAAACAAACGCTTCTCTGGTAACGCCCTTGCCGTAGTCCACGATGCGAATGGACTTTCCACTGAAGATTGCCAGGCCATCGCTCGTGAAACGAATCTGGCGGAAACAACTTTCGTCTTCCCTCGGGACCCAGCGATCGAAAAGGAAGGCGGGATCCGTGTACGCATCTTCACGGTCAAGGAGGAACTTCCTTTCGCCGGACATCCGACTTTGGGCACAGCGTTTTACCTGAGGGGCGAGTCTAAAGTTAGCGAAGTTGCTCTCGCATTGAATGTTGGGCGCGTACCGGTCCGTTTCACTGATCAAAACGGTCAGCCTGCGTTTGGGGAGATGACGCAAGTCGATCCAAAATTTGGGGTCGTCCACGATCGCGAAGCTGTCGTGCGCGCTGTGGGCCTGCGCGACGGGGACATCGACCCATCCCTGCCGATACAGACAGTTTCCACGGGACTCCCTTTTACTGTGGTGCCTCTTCGCGGTTTTGCGACATTAGAACGGTTGCACGTCGATGTGAAGAATGCAGCCGAATATCTTTCGCGAACTGACGGAAAATTCTTCTACTTCGTCACTCGTGATACGAAATCGTCTTCGATCCGAATGAGGGCCCGCATGATCTTTTATAACGGTGAGGACCCCGCCACGGGATCGGCAGCGGGATGTGCAGCCTCCTGGATGGTCGAGCACGGAGTCGCCGCTCCCGACGAGCGAGTTTTGATCATGCAAGGGGTGGAAATAAAAAGACCAAGCGAAATTTTTGTGCGTGCTGGAAGAGAAGATAACCGTGTGGTAAACGTTCGCGTCGGCGGAAACGTAGTGGAAGTGATGCGCGGCGAGTTTTTCTTCTGAGAAAATGCGGCCAAAGTAAATTTGGTGCGGTCATCCATAATCACTCTCTTTTTGCAAGCTGCACTTCTGTGCCATTAGCATTCGAGCCACTTTACGGACTCGCGCGTTGTGCTTAGGATTCTCTCTCCGAGATTTCCCTTGAACAACGAAAACGAATTTATTCAACGCGCCTTCACACGGGTTGCGTCACCTCGAGAGATATGAAGCCGAAGAAAACTATTCTGTGCGTTGATGACAATGAGCAATCTCTCTCCATCCGCAAAGTTCTGCTCGAAACCCGCGGCTATCGTGTCGTCGCCTGCAATAATGGAGAAGACGCCATCGAACGGTTTCGAGCGGGAGACATCGATCTTGTTTTAAGCGATCTGATTATGCCCGGCGTGGATGGCTCTCGCGTCGTTGAACACATCAAGGCAATCTCTCCAGAGACTCCTGCCATTCTCCTCTCCGGTAAGGTTCGCATCTATGATCGTGATACGCATGCGGATGTTTTCTTGCCCAAAGGCATGTACGCACCCGCCGAACTCCTTGAGCGTATCCGTTTGCTGCTCGTTCGAAAACGGGGACCGCGGCGCGCCCAACGAGGGACCGCGAGTGCCCACCCTGCGAACGTCGCTTGACCAACCAGTCTGCAATATCATCTGTGATATCGTTTTCATGGGATGGCTGGCTTCATCGAGATCACCGATGCGTATAAAACCTACCGGGTTGGCAAGATCGAAGTTCCGGCCCTGCGGGGAGTCTCGTTCTCCGTACGGCGCGGAGAGTTTGTCAGCATAGTTGGGCCATCTGGCAGTGGAAAATCCACTCTCTTTTATCTTTTGGGTGGTTTGACTCGCGCCGATGCGGGGCGTATCGAGGTCGATGGCAGCGATTTCAGTCGCTTATCTGATGCTGAACGCACGAAGATGCGTAAGAGCAAGATCGGATTTGTGTTTCAGAAATTCAATCTTCTACCTACTCTGACAGCACAAGCCAACATCGATATAGCTCGCGACATCGCTGGAAATCCGAATCCAGATGAGTCTTATGCCAGCAGAATCTCTGGCTTGCTTGGTCTTACGAAGCGACTCTCGCATCGTCCTTCGGAACTCTCTGGAGGTGAGCAACAGCGCGTCGCTCTGGCACGTGCTTTGATCAATAAACCTGCTATCGTCCTCGCCGACGAGCCAACGGGTAATCTCGACTCAAAGAACTCGGAAATCGTGCTGTCGATGCTGAGGCAATCAAACCAGGAACTCGGGCAGACGGTCATGATGATCACACATAATCCTGAAGCGGCAGGATATGGGGATCGAATCATTCATATGAGAGATGGCCAGATTGTTGCTCCGGAACTCGATCCTCAGTGGACATCGCACGAGTCCGTGCGGTCATAGTTGCGATCCAAAGCAAACATGCAGAAAAACTCACTACGGGGGCATGATGAGCACTAGTGACGACCTCCGCAAACCGATTTTGCCAGGACACGGGGCTTCCGATTACGAACGGTATCTTCGGACTGATGAGCTGCTGAACCTTCAAAAATCGTCCACGGATCTCCTGCACGCGGATGAAATGACTTTCCAGGTCGTTCATCAAAGTTCTGAATTGCTGCTGAAGGGCGTCGCTTTTGAGTTAGAACGTGCACTCAATTTAATCAGCAAGTCTGACTTCGCAAACGCCTCGCGCCTAATCCAACGCGCGAATCAGATGCTTGATTATCCCGTCTCGATGTTGCATGTCCTCGAGACCATCACCCCTTACGATTATCACCTGATCCGTGCCGGACTTGGGCACGGCAGCGGTCTCGATTCGCCTGGATTTCTCGCCCTTTTACACATCGGACCTCGTCTCGGGCAGGCATTCTACGATCAAGTACATAAAGTAGGCATAACGATTGATGACATGTATCGTCGCCACTCGGAATTCTTCGGCTTACATGACACAGCAGAGCGCCTTCTTGATTTCGACGAGCGTGTCCAACTTTTCCGCTATCACCATCTGAAACTGGCGCAGAGGATCATCGGCGGTGGAGTCATCGGTACGATGGGAACCCCAGTCGAAGTTCTCCATCAACGAATGGAGCATCTTTTCTACAAAGAGCTTTGGGACGTGAGGAACCAGATCACCGCGAAGGCAAACGAATCCATGCAAAACAAGGTGCGCTAGCTCTGATCTTCTTGTGTTTGCTCATGCCCGCGACCCTTGTTTATAATCACTTTTGCTGAGCGGGAGTAACTCAGTGGTAGAGTGCGACCTTGCCAAGGTCGAAGTCGCGGGTTCAAATCCCGTCTCCCGCTCCAGATGTTCGGTAAGCCGTCGTCCCACTCGCGACAATATCCCTCGCCTTTTTCAATTACCAAGCAATTCTTTTTATCCAGCAGCCACTTCATTCCGGTATCTTCGCCGTTGCCAGCTCGAATCGTCTGCGTTTTGCCGTCCCGATTAAATGTAAGCCCCTCGAGCGCTGCCGTTCCGTTAGCAATTACTCTGATGCGGGTTTATGCGCTAAAATTGACACTGTGGACGTGCGCTCCACACCCTACCGTTAGTCAGGCGCGGTACCCAAGTGGTAAGGGAGAGGTCTGCAAAACCTTTATGCGTCGGTTCGATTCCGACCCGCGCCTCCAATCTCTCGGCACGTACTGTGAGCGGACTTAACGGATTGAAGTAGTTTACTTCCCTTTTCATTTTCGAAACGTTCGGGCGACTCCGCGGAGAAAATCGTTTCGTAAGCCAAACCACGGTCAATCTCCCGGCTCAAAGCGATAGCCAACCCACGGCTCGGTGATGATGTACTTGGGAGACCGATCACCCACCTCCAGCTTTTTTCTTAAGTGACCGACGAACACACGCAAATACTCAGGCTGTTCCACGCTGTTCGGCCCCCATATCGCGGCAAGCAGGGCGCGATGCGTAATCACTTTTCCCGGGTGACGCGCGAAGTACAGGAGCATATCGAACTCCTTGGGAGTGAGTCGCACTTCCTGCTTACCGACTTCTACTCTGTGGTCATTAACATCGATGTAAAAGTCGCCCAAGACAATCACCGCGGATTGCTCTTGGTCCGGTACTGCAGATCGCCGGAATGCGGCCCTCACCCGCGCCAATAGTTCATTCACGCTGAAAGGCTTCGTGATGTAGTCGTCGGCCCCAGCATCGAGGGCCTCAACCTTAATCGCTTCTTCGCCCTTGACCGATAAAATGATGATCGGCATACGAGAATCGACGCGAACGCGACGACACAGCTCAAGTCCGTCCACACCAGGCATGCGGAGATCTGTAATAAGAAGATCGGGCGACCACGTTTTCATTTCGTAGAGAGCTTCTTCGCCGTCCGCAGCAGTCCTCACCCCATACCCTTGACTCGACAGCGTGGTCTTCAGAACGCGTGTAATCTGCGGTTCGTCGTCAACAACTAAGATGTTCTGTTTATGTTCTGAATTCGCCACGGAGCTCATTTTACTTCCTGCGTTACGATGTGCACGTCTACTGGAGGCGCGTCGCGCAAGAACTTATGGATGGCCGATAAATAGAAGTACCTCTTCCACCCTCGTTGGGCAGAACGACCAAATACAACCTGCGTAATGCGATGTTCGCGCACAATCTTGGCTACTTCTTCGGCCACATTGCTACCTTTTCCTCGAATAATTTTGGCACCCAAATTCTCGGCAAAGCGCAAGTTCTGCTGCAGGCTGCGCTGGTCTTCTGAACTTTCATCTGCACCAATATCAATGTAGAGGACAAATAATTCGCTCTCGGTTCTCTGAGCCATGCGAGCCGCACGAGCGATCAGGTATTGCGCTGCCGGACTCGAACTGACGCACACAGCAATCCGTTCTCGAAGTGTGACGCTCTTCCCTGCTCCGTCGCGCTCCATGTAGGATTCGAGGCTGCGATCCACAGCTCTCGTCACTTGCTGCAACGCGAGCTCCCGAAGAGCCAACAAATTGCCGGGCTGGAAAAAGTGCGCTAGAGCCTTCTCCGTTCGATCGAGAGGGTAGATATCCCCTCGCCGCATACGAGTTTGTAGTGCCTCAGGCGTGAGATCCGTAAGGTGAATTTCGTTGACGCGTTGCATCACCCAATCAGGCACTACTTCTCGAACCTGAACTCCCGTAATTGAGCGCACAGTTGGAACCAAGCTCTCGATATGCTGAACATTCATGGTCGATATCACATCAATGTTCGCATCCAGCAAAACCAACACATCTTCGTAACGTTTTCCATTTCTACTGCCTTCGATGTTGGTATGCGCAAGCTCATCGACCAAAACGACTCGTGGCTTCCTCGCGAGCACCGCATCAATATCCATCTCCTCAAACGAGGCTCCCTTGTACTGTAGTTTTCTTCGAGGAACAGTTTCCAATTTAGAGGCTAAGGTGGCTATGCCTTCACGCCCATGAGTTTCGACAACTCCGATGACAACATCTTCACCACGACTGTGTCGGCGGATACCCTCACTAAGCATGTTGAAGGTTTTTCCGACGCCGGGTGCATACCCCAGGAAGAGCTTGAAAATAGCCTCCCGCTTTTCCGGCAATGCCTCCTCAAGCCACTGTTCGGGAGTTTTTGGCATGTTTGTATTATGCTCGCCTTCATCTACCAATCGAATAGACTGTTCCACCGATGAAGCCGCTTCGTAACAATCCGATCGTACGTGTGCTGGCTTGCTGCGCCATCGTCACAGCAATCGTGCTCTGGTTCTTTCGATGGTTGCACGTGAACCCGGCGACAGTCGGTTTCAGCTTCTTGCTCGCCATCTTACTCATATCGGCATCATGGGGTCTGCGATATGCAACCTTTACCGCGATTCTGGCCACCGTCGCTTATAACTATTTCTTTCTGCCTCCACTCTTCACATTTCACATCGCCGATCCGCAGAATTGGATTGCATTGCTCGCATTCCTAACTACTGCCGTAATAGCGAGCCAATTGTCAGAGCGTGCGCGCCGTGAAACCCTCTATGCGGACCAACGCCGCCGCGAAGTAGAACGATTGTATGCATTCAGTCAACAACTTTGGCTCAGCGAGAACGTATTTGAACTGCTCAATCTCATTCCGAAATATGTCGCTGATTCATTTGATGTCAGTCGGGCGGCTCTATTCCTGGATGTCAGGCAAGAAGCCTACTATCTCGACGAGGCGACACGCTCACAGTTTCCCAGGGATCAATTGAAAGCGATTAGTGATCGCGGCGAGCCGGTACTCGATCGTGCTACTCAAGTCTGCTACATGCCTCTTCGGATGGGAGTCCGTTCCGTTGGTGCGCTGGGTCTGGCTGGATGCGATCTCTCGCGCGAAAGCCTGGAGGCCATTGGGAGCCTGATTGCGATCTCGATCGAACGTGCGCATACGACTGAAAAATTGAGCCGAACTGAAGCAGCAAGAGAAAGCGACCGCCTCCGTTCAATACTCCTCGATTCTGTCACTCACGAATTCCGGACGCCTCTCACTGCAATCAAAGCATCCGCAGAAACCCTCTTAAGCGACCTCAAGGTGGACACGGCGCAGAGAAAGGATTTGTTGCAAGTAATCAACGAAGAGGGTGACCGCCTCAATCGCTTGGTGGGCGAGGCTGCCGAAGTGGCACAACTCGATGCGCACCAACTCCAGTTTGAGTTCGGCCAGTATCCGGTTCGCGAAGCTATCGATGCGGCGGTCGAGAATGCACAACTTTCACTCCAGACGCACCGTCTGACTCTCGACGTTCCGCCAAATTTGCCTGCCGCACGTATGGACTTGCACCGCATCACAGAAGTGATCACTCACCTGCTCGATAACGCCGGGCGATACTCACCGGCAGGCACACCGATACAAGTCTCTGTCGAAAAGCGCGGCGGAGAGTTGATCATAAGCGTGGCAGATCGAGGACCTGGAATCGACGAACTCGAACAGCAGATGATCTTCGAGAAGTTCTACCGAGGCCGCAACCAGCGCACGACCGTTCAAGGGACAGGCATGGGATTACCCATTGCCAAAGCCATCGTTGAGCTCCACGACGGCAAGATCGGACTTACCAGCCAACTCGGACGCGGTTCTCTCTTTTATTTTTCGCTACCGATTGCGTGAGCCAGAATACTAGACATCAGCCCCAGGTCTCCATTTAACGTTCTTGTGCTCCCGAACCAGTCGGCAGATTGATTTCGCGCATGACGCGGTCCACATCCAACGGACGGGTAGGCGCCTCGAGTCCATCCGAGAACAGGAAACCTTGAAGCGTAACAGCGTTCGACCACACTTGCGCGAGTGCCGCTACGTAATCTGCTTGTGCCTTGTAAAGTTGGCGCTCCGCACTCAGCACTTGCGGGTACGACGCCTGCATCAGGCCATACCTTTTGTACATAAGGTCGTAAACTTTTTGAGCGCGTGGAAGCACTTCTGCTTGGTATCGCTCGGCCATCGCCTTTGCCGTTCCATAATTGTCGACATACGCGGCGGCTCTTTCTTGTAATACCAGCTCGATTCGTTTGACCTCCAATTGCGCGCGCTCCAAATCTGCTGCTGCGGCCCTGACGTTGCCTTGATTGCGATCGAACAACTTGAGTTGCACCCCGACCTCAGCAAAACCCTGCATCCCCACTGGCCGGCCCGTGGTCTCCTGCAACTCGCGATTCTGTTCCAGTCCGCCACGCAATCGAAGATCGGGGATACGCTCCGCACGGGCTCGTGCAAGAGCAGCATTGGCCCGAAGAACGCCCGTTTCCGCAATCTTTACGGCTGGACTCTGGCGGAGCAAATCATCAACAGCTTGCTTGTGATCTAGATCAGGAAGTCCTTCATCCAGCCGGCCCGCGAGCGCCGTCGTCTGGATGGTCGAGTCACCAACCACCGCAGCTAAAGCAACCATCGCCCGCCGATGCATGTGTTCGGCACCGACCACAGCAATCTTGGCTTCTTGAGCTTCGATCTCCGTCTGCAAGACTTCGGTTTCGTCCTTTTGTCCAACATTGTTCAATTGACGATCGAAGACAGCGGCCTCGGCTGCAATTCGTGATAATTCGACTCGAATTGCCAGGGCCTCCTGGGCTGCCAAAGCTTGAAAAAAAGATCGTCGGACTGCAGTCTTGACCCTGAGGTTTTGTTCATCGAGTTCAAGTTCTGCTTGCCGAACGTCCTGCCGGAAAATTTCGCGATTACGCGCAAGTTTGCCGCCCAATAAAAGGTTCTGCTCGATAAAAAATCCTTGCTGGCCGCCCCGAAAAGACCCACCCCGGATTTCTTCTCCCGTATATCCCACGATCGGATTCGGCCATAGGCCCGATTGCTCGTTACGACCTTGGGCCGCGCCGACTTCTGCCTTTGCCTGCCCCAAGGTTGGATTATTTTTCAAGGCAAGCTGCTCAAGTTCTTCCACGCGGACTACTCGATCAGCATGGACCGGCGCCACGCCCAATTGCGGTCGCTTCGGCGGAGGCAACGGCTTCATTTCGTGTTCCATGCCTTCCATCTGCATGCCAGCCTCACTGCTGCTTGTATGTTGGTGGCTTGGTTCTTGTTCTGGAGCGTTTGTTTGCTGCTGAGCTTGTGCGAGAACGACAGAAAAGCTGAGGACTACAAGCAAAACTAACTTCTCCGACGTGCGCTCCCCGTTTTTCGAGGTCCTCATAGCTGGAACTCCATTAGCCTTGATGCGCATGTTCGCTTTCCTCCGGATGCTTTTGGCCTTTCGTTTCGCTTTTGAGCTGCACGATCTTTTCGTAGAGTTCATCGGGGAGGATTCGGACCAGAGTCATCATCCCCATAAAACTTGCGCTCCAATTTTTCGGTAGCCCGTAGTGTTCTGGCCGGGCAACGGCTTCATCCATGCCCATTTCCATAAAGGCATCCTGCGGGAATCCAGGAATCTTGTTTGCGTCAGGGCTGACCGGTGCGGGATGCTGATGTTGTATTCCGACCGTATTTGCGTAGGTCTGCATTTGTTGCATTGCACTTGGTTCATCGAGTCGCATCGGCGTCATCATGCGATCGCGCATCAGGTCCGACATACTGTTCATCATGTGATGAGGAAGATGACAGTGCAGCATCCAATCACCGGGATTGGTCGCCGTAAATTCGATATCTCTCGCTTGCGCCACCCCAACCAAGACAGTATTACCGGGTGCCCAGGTCGACTCTGGTTGTCGTCCGGCTTCCGATCCTGTGACTACGAATGTGTTCCCATGAAGGTGGATCGGGTGATGATCCATACCGAGATTCACCAATCGGACTCGTACCCGACTGCCTTGTCTGATGACCAGAGGAGTGGTGTCTGGCGCGGCTTTGCCATTGAATGTCAGCCAATTGAATTCCATATTGGCCGTGTTCGGTACATCATTGTTCGGGAGAATCGCCCACTCCTGCATGATGATTCCGAAGTCATGGTCTACACGCGGCGACCACTGTTTGGCGGGATGAATGACGAACATTCCAATCATCCCCATCATTTCCTGCATCGCACCATGCGAGTGATAGAAAAACGTCCCAGCTTGGTTCAGTGTGAATTCGTAAACAAATTTTCCTCCTGGAGGCGTGGGCGCTTGACTGATGTAAGGCATGCCGTCCATCGCGACAGGAATTTCCAATCCGTGCCAATGGATACTCGTTGACTCAGGTAACTGATTCTCGAGCACGATGCGTACGCGATCACCTTGATTCACCTCGATGATCGGTCCTGGGCACGACCCGTTGTAACCCCACACTTGCATCTCGCGACCAGGAATCAGCCTCCGCTTTACAGGCTCAGCAATGAGATGAAACTCTTTCGCGCCATCGATTGGTTTCCATGGAAGACGCGCAACATCAGGGGTTTCTACTGGCACAATCGGGCCGCTCCCAATCGTATTAGCGCGCTTTTGGTACGCCTTTTTTTGTTCCCCGAGCAGGCTGGGCGCGGCTGCAAAACCAGCACCCAGGCCCATGACTCGAGCAAGAAAATCTCTTCTGCTCTTCATATTGAAGTCCCTTTATGAAGTGTTCTGGCCTTTGCTAGGCGTCAGTTCACGATGTGGAGAACCGGGAAGACATCTTAAGTCTGCGGCGAATGGACGCCTGAATAGAAGAGAATCAAATTCGCAAGATGGTGAATGCGCGCGAAAAGATACCAGGAGGCTGGGCGGAATTTGCGAAGGATTGGTGAACGGCGAAATCGATTTGCTCAGTCCAATACAACAAGCAATCGGCTTGAACAACTGGATCCGCGTTGCGTAAGGCTACCCGGCTCGATGCTCCTATAAAAGGAAAACAGGCACCCACCGCGACACAATGCCTGTATTGAGCGACAGAAATCTGGGTGATTGAAAATCTTCTCCCGGACATGGATGCGTGGTCATGACCCTTCGCGATTGCAGCGTCGTGCGAATGAGTCGCAACTCCTACCGTTCGCTGTTCCGAGCATTGCGCCTGGCAAATCAAAGCTTCGCGAAAGTGGATTGTGAGTAGAAGGACCACGACAGAAAATGCGATGGTGGACCGTCCGATCACGATACCTACTATCTTACATGCATTCTTTAGTTAAACTGCATCCGATATCCAGTGTCCATCAGTTGGCTGGGGCTAAGCGATGGCAGTCGGTCGCTTTGTTTCGTGGTTGCGCTCTTTGAGGATCATGGGCATTCCGTACTTCGAACGCAGTGTAATGAGGGGCTGTGGCTGAACTCGATGCCCCGGTACCAAATCCAGTTTCCATCTCTTTGCCAAAGTTGCAATTACCAGTACACATTCCATCCACGCGAAAGATTCTCCAATACATTGGCGCCCGCCGGCTCCGAATGGGAAATAGGCACACTTTAGACGTTTCGTCCTTGCGCCAGCGCTCCAACGTTCGGGAATGAAACGAAGCGGGTCAGGAAAAAAGCGTGACTCGCGGTGCGTCACGTATTGGCTCATCAATACAGTTGTGCCTGCCGGAAGATGAAACGGTCCGAGACGAAAATCTTTCAGAGCGCGCCGGCCCATTGCCCAGGCGGGCGGAAGCAAACGCAAAGATTCGGCCACCACCATCTCCGTGTAATGAAGTGAAGCGAAATCGTCGGAGTTCGCCTCCCGGTCATTCAGAAGTTCGTCCACCTCGGCATGCACATTTTTCTCCGCGTGCGGATTCTGACTTAGCAGATACCAGCTCCAAGTAAGCGCATTAGCCACCGTCTCGTAGCCAGCCAGGAAAATCGTTATTACTTGATCGCGCAATCGTCTACCACGGTCCGGTGCCTCCTGCTCTGCATCCATCATCATGTCAAGCAGATCAGGGCAGCTTTCGCGCCTGCCTCTGGTTAGACGGTGTTCTTCTATCATGCGATTGATGACAGCATCCAGCTTGGCTCGTTCTGCAGCAAATCGGCCCACTTTTGGCGCCCTGAAATGAACAAGAACTTCAACCGCTGGAAGCAGTACAAGATAATGATAAAGATCCATGATCCGATTGATGGCTTGCGTTAGTTCCATAACCTCCGGGCCAAGTTGCGTCGAAAACAGCGTGCGGGAAACGATCCCCAGTGAGAGATGCATCATCCGCTGTGATACATCCACCGTCGTACCAGCTTCCCACCGCTGACGTTCCCGAACTGCCTCTTCCACCATCGTCCGGGCATACTCCCGAATCCGCTCTTTGTGGAAAGATGGTCGGGCAGTTGTTCTTTGTTGACGATGATCCCGTCCCTCGCTCGTTATCATGCCCTCGCCCAGCAACATCTTGGTACGCTGCACAGTGCGTTCCTTGACGAAATTGTCGTTTTGCACCAACAGCACTTCACGTATGTAGTCGGGATGATTGAGAAACAGAATGTGTTCGGGCCCAAGCTTGTAGTGAGCGATGTCACCAAAGCGGTTTGCGAGATCCTGAAACAATTGGATCGGGTTATGAGGCCGAAATTTGCGGAAGGCATACCAGAGCAGATTGTGCTCAAGTCCGGGCGGAAAGTGATACTCAGCCAATGTTTTGTTTTTCCAAATCATTCGATCTAATCGTGCATGGAACCATAGAGAAAATTTCGTAACGGAACGTCCATCTGACAACTTGTTTTCACTCCAATTAAATTTTTGCCGCGATTCTTGAGCTGTCTTCAGTTTTTGTCCAATCTGACTTGTAACTACCCTCTCGATAGCTGCTCCCTGGCTTACAGTTGGCTCTTAGGGCAGCGGTGATGTATGACGTCGTCATCGTCGGAGCTGGACTTGCGGGCCTCGCCTGCGCTCGTATCTTGCATGCGCGTGGAGCTTCCCTACTGGTACTCGAGGCTTCGGACGCAGTTGGCGGGCGTGCGCGAACCGATGTAGTCCAGGGTTTTGTCTTAGACCGCGGTTTTCAGGTGCTCCTCACCGCCTATCCTGAAGCACAAAAGATGCTTGACTACGATGTGCTCAGGCTAGGCAAATTCCGGTCAGGCGCACTGATTCGCACGGCTGGACGGTTCCATCACGTAGCAGATCCGTGGCGCTCACCAGGTCACGCACTTTCAACTCTTGTAGCGCCCGTGGGTACACTCAGAGATAAATGGAAAATCGCCCGTCTTCGACGCCATGTCACCGAATCTTCATTATCGCAACTTTTCGAAGAGGCTGAGACATCCACGAACGGTTATCTGGAAGAGTTCGGATTTTCGCCATCGATCCTGGAACGGTTCTTTTACCCCTTCTACCGTGGAATCTTTCTTGAAGATCAGCTCCTGACATCAAGTCGAATGTTCGAATTTGTTTTTCGAATGTTTTCGGAAGGTGAAGCTGCGCTCCCTTTCAGAGGAATGGGAGCAATGGCGCAGTACATTGTGTCGCAGCTCCCACCGAGAAATATTCGGCTTAATACCCGAGTCACGGCGATTTCATCAACTGGAGTGACAACTGCAACCGGAGAACACATTCCAGCGAACGCCACTGTAGTGGCAACCGATTTCATTTCTACAGCCGCCCTAATGCCGGATTTCCACGCGCCAGCCTCTCGTAGCACAGCTTGTCTGTACTATGCGACGGAAACGCCCCCTGTTGCCGAACCAATCTTGGTTCTCAATGGCGAAGGGCAAGGTCCTATAAACAATCTTTGTGTTCCGAGCCTTGTTGCACCTAGCTATGCTCCGCCTGGCCAACATCTCGTTTCCGTGAGCGTTGTAGGAGCAGCTTCTTCCGATCGAACCCTCGAACCCCGAGTGCGCCAGCAACTTTCAGAGTGGTTCGGCGACCAAGTGTCGCGATGGCGTCATCTTCGCACGTACTGGATCCCGAACGCACTTCCTGCACAAACTACGGTCAATCGGGCAAATGGAAAAGCCCGCATCTCGAACGGAATTTACATGTGCGGTGATCACATGGAGACTGCATCCATCAAGGGCGCACTGCGTTCCGGGCGGCATGCCGCGGAGGCGGTCATCGCAGACAATCCCTGAGATTTTTCCACTCACCATCTCGCTTCACAAAAAAGTAATGGGTTGTAACAGGTTGAGCGCTGCCCGGCGCGTCCGAAGCATTGAACTGTCGCCGGCTCCCAGCAAAAATCCGCGTAATTGCTTATGATGGAAGATTGCAATCATCGCTGGGGAGAAAGCAGACGTGGCTGAACAGCAAACGAACGGATTAGAAGTTTTAGAAACACGCGAATGGCTGGATTCCTTGGATTACGTTCTTTCCAAGGGCGGTCCGGACCGAGCTGGCAGGCTATTGCAGCAACTCACCTTACACGCTCGCCGAGCCGCCGGGGTCCATCTGCCATTTACCGCCACTACGCCCTACCAGAACACAATTTATTCGAAGGCCCAGCCGCCATTTCCCGGAAGTCAGGAGATGGAGCGGAGAATCAAGAGCCTGGTTCGTTGGAATGCACTCGCGATGGTCGTTCGCGCCAACAAGATTCAAGAAGGAATCGGCGGGCATATCTCGACCTTTGCTTCTGCTGCGACTCTTTACGAAGTTGCATTTAATCACTTCCTTCACGCCCAGACTGAATCGGGCGATCGCGATATCGTTTATTTCCAAGGACACGCCGCTCCCGGTATTTATGCACGGGCCTTTCTGGAAGGTCGCATCCCTGTCGAAAAGCTCGAAAACTTTCGCCGCGAACTGAAACAAGGCGGCGGCCTCTCGTCTTATCCGCACCCGTGGCTCATGCAGGACTTCTGGGAATTCCCCACAGTTTCGATGGGTCTGGGACCAATTCAAGCCATCTACCACGCGCGCTTCATTAAGTACCTCGAAAACCGTGGCCTTAAGACGTCCACTGGCGGCAAAGTGTGGGCATTTCTCGGCGACGGAGAAATGGATGAGCCCGAGTCCCTTGGTTCTATCACTCTGGCCTCTCGCGAGCGCCTCGACAACCTGATCTTCGTCGTCAATTGCAATCTACAACGACTCGATGGTCCCGTTCGCGGCAATGGAAAAATCGTTCAAGAACTCGAAGCAATCTTCCGCGGTGCTGGCTGGAATGTCATCAAGTGCATCTGGGGAAGTGATTGGGATCCGCTCATTCAGGCTGATCGCGACGGACTGCTTGTTCGACGCATGGGTGAAATCACTGATGGCCAGTATCAGAAATACTTTGTCGAAAGCGGCGCTTATTTCCGACAAAACTTTTTCGGCACCGATCCGCGACTGCTCAAAATGGTTGAGCACCTGTCCGATGAGCAGCTAGCCCGCATGCGTCTTGGCGGACACGATCCCATCAAGGTCCACGCCGCATACAAAGCCGCGGTCGAACACACTGGATCACCGACAATCATTCTGGCCAAGACCATCAAAGGCTACGGATTAGGCGAGGCTGGTGAAGGCAAGAACATCACCCATCAGCAAAAGAAATTGAACGAAGACGAGCTAGCGCTCTTCCGTTCTCGCTTTGGCATTCCAATTCCAGATGATGAACTGCATGAGGCACCCTTTTATCGGCCCGCTGACGACAGTGCCGAGATCAAGTACATGCAAGAGCGCCGTCAACAGCTCGGCGGATATCTACCCCAACGAAAGGTGCGGGCGACTCCGCTCAAGCCCGTGTCGGACGCGCATTTCGAAGAGTTCTACAAAGGTACGGACGGCCGTGAAGCTTCAACAACCATGGTCTTCGTTCGCCTGCTTTCCAAGCTCTTGCGCGATCCGGAAGTCGGCAAGCTGATTGTTCCCATCATCCCCGACGAGGCACGCACGTTCGGCATGGAGGCTCTGTTCCGCCAAGTTGGTATCTACTCGAGCGTTGGTCAACTCTACGAGCCCGTCGACATGGATACACTCCTCTACTACAAGGAAGCAAAGAACGGGCAAATTCTCGAAGAAGGCATCACCGAAGCAGGCTCCATGTGCTCGTTTATCGCTGCCGGAACTGCTTATGCCAATCACGGGATCAACACGATACCCTTCTTTATTTATTACTCGATGTTTGGATTTCAGCGCATCGGAGATCTCATCTGGGCAGCGGCTGATATGCGGTGCCACGGGTTCCTGGTCGGAGGAACAGCCGGCCGGACAACTCTCGCAGGCGAGGGTCTCCAGCACCAGGATGGACACAGCCATGTCCTTGCGATGAGTGTTCCGAACCTCATGGCTTACGATCCCGCCTTCGCCTATGAGATCGCTGTCATTGTGCAGGATGGGATTAAGCGCATGTATGTAGATCAGGAGCCGATCTTCTACTACCTCACTGTGACGAACGAGCCCTTGCCCATGCCGAGCATGCCGGACGGTGATGAAGTTCGCGAGGGCATCCTGAAAGGCCTTTACCGATACAAGAAGTCCGAAGCAAAGGATGCCAAGCTGCACGCCCAGCTACTCGGTAGCGGCACGATCATGTTTGAAGTGCTGAAAGCGCAAAAACTTCTTGGCGAGAAGTACGGCGTCGCCGCGGATGTTTGGAGTGTTACCAGCTACAAAGAACTCTACCGCGAAGCCAACGACTGTGAGCGCTGGAACATGCTTCATCCCGGACAGCAGAGCAAGGTGCCCTACGTCACCCGCACTCTGAAGGACGCTCCTGGTGTGTTCGTCGCCGCATCGGATTACATGAAGGTTCTTCCGGAAAGCATTTCGCAGTGGGTGCCTGGCCGTTTGTGGTCTCTCGGCACGGATGGATTCGGCCGAAGCGAGAATCGCAGCGCTTTGCGTGATTTCTTCGAAGTCGACGCCAAACATATTGTGCTCGCAACCTTGACGGCTCTTGCGCGTGAAGGAAAATATTCGGCCGAAGATGTGCAAAAGGCGATTCGCGACCTCAAGATCAATCCCGAAAAGCTGAATCCAACAATCAGCTAACAAAGGACAGAATAGAAAGTGACGGAATTCAAACTCCCCGAACTGGGCGAAAACATCGAGAGCGGCGATCTTGTTCGCTTGATGATCTCTCCTGGTACCAGCATCAGCGAAGGCCAACCCGTAATGGAGTTGGAGACTGATAAGGCGGTCGTCGAAGTACCCTCTTCAGTGAGCGGCACGGTTAAGGAAGTGCGCGTTAAAGAAGGTGACAAACTGAAAGTTGGACAAGTCATCTTCACGGTCGAGAACGGTGCGTCTCCCGCGAAAGCTCCTGCACAAAAATCTGCGGAACCAAAACAGCCTGCTCCTCCGGCTACTGCAACCGAAGTTGAAGTTCATACAACACCGTCCTCCAACGAACTTGACACTCCGCCCCCTCCGCCTCGCCAACAGCAAACCACTGCTCCTCAGCCAAAGCCTAGTGCACCTGTCTCTGCTGCTCCCGCCAGTGCGTCAGAGTTTGTTTTGCCTGAACTCGGCGAAAACATCGATCAAGGTGACCTCGTGCGATTGATGATTTCACCGGGCACTCGGGTTTCCGAGGGTCAACCGATCATGGAGCTCGAAACCGACAAAGCCGTGGTCGAGGTTCCATCTTCAGTCAGCGGTGTCGTGCGCGACATAAAAGTCAAAGAAGGGCAGAAAATCAAAGTCGGGCAAGTCATCTTCACCCTTGAAACCGGAACAACCGCCGCTCCGCCGCCTCCCAAACGCCAAACCTCACCTGTCGAACACGTGTCTGGCCAGCAAGCCGCACGCATTGCTTTCCAGCTTGCGATGCAAGCGGAAGGAAAGACCGAAGAGCAAGCGCTGCCTCCGGATCAGCCGCCAACGCAGGCTCCGTCGTTTTCGATGCCGACGCAATTAGAGAAAGTGGCAGGCACGGAACACCGTGAACCGGTCCCGGCAGCGCCCCACGTGCGACGTCTGGCTCGCGAGCTTGGTGTAGACATTCACGACGTGAAAGGGTGCGGCCCTGCTGGCCGTATCAGCGAGGACGACGTAAAGGCGCACGCTAAGGGACTGCTTGCCGCCGCATCTGCGGTTCAAACTCCTGTCGCCGGACACTTCGCGCAGCCTTCTCTGCCTGATTTCTCAAAATGGGGCAAGGTCGAGCGCGTATCCATGCGGGGAGTTCGACGCAAAACTGCTCAGCATCTCGCAGAAGCATGGAACGTCATCCCCCATGTCACGCAACAGGACAAAGCGGACATCACAGAGCTTGAACAGCTCCGAGCACGCTTTGCTCCGAAGGCAGAGGAAGCTGGCGGCAAGATGACTGTCACCGCGATCGCGCTCAAAGTGGTCGCCTCCGCCATCAAAGTTTTCCCGCAATTCAACGCCTCGATCGACATGGCGAAAGAGGAAATTGTTTACAAGCAGTACATCAATGTTGGAGTCGCGGTGGACACAGACCGGGGGCTTCTCGTCCCCGTGATTCGCGATGTGGACAAGAAAAATATCGTCGAGCTCGCCGCAGAACTTACGCAGTTATCGAAGAAAGCACGCGACAAGAAACTCTCTCCCGAAGAGATGGAGGGGGGAACTTTCACCATTACGAATTTGGGAGGAATCGGTGGAACGGGCTTTTCGCCGATCGTGAACCATCCAGAAGTCGCAATTCTTGGTCTTTCCCGTTCCAGCATGGAGCCTGTCTGGATCAATCGAAAATTCGAGGCGCGACTTGTATTGCCTCTTTCACTTTCCTACGATCATCGCCTGATCGATGGCGCCGATGCGGCTCGCTTTCTCCGCTGGATCGCAGAAGCTTTTGAGCAGCCATTCCTTCTTTCGGTACAAGGATAAAAATACAAATGTCGGAAACTTCCAACCTTCGTGTTGCAGTCATCGGTGGCGGACCGGGTGGCTACGCCGCTGCCTTTCTAGCAGCAGACCTCGGCTTGAAAGTCAGTCTCATTGATCCCGAAGCCAACCCCGGAGGCGTCTGCCTCTATCGAGGTTGCATTCCGTCGAAAGCTCTACTCCATGTGGCCAAACTCATTGAAGAAGCCGAGCAGTCGAAAGCGTGGGGAATCGAGTATCCCAAGCCGAAAATCAATCTCGATCAGCTGCGCTCTTTCAAAGAGAACGTGGTGAAGAAACTCACCGGCGGACTCGGCCAACTCGCCAAGCAACGCTCCGTTCAGTACGTACAAGGCAAAGCAGCCTTCGTAAATTCGACCACGCTAAAGGTCACGAAAAACTCCGGCGGCGATGAAAATATGACGTTCGATCGCATCATCATTGCCACCGGCTCTCGGCCTGCTGTTGTACCGACTCTAAAAATTGATAGTCCCAGGTTCATGGATTCCAGCGGCGCCCTCAACCTGCCTGACATTCCGAAATCGCTTCTGGTCATTGGCGGTGGATATATCGGATTGGAACTCGGTTCTGTTTATGCCGCCCTCGGGACGAAGGTCACTGTAGTCGAGATGCTTTCCGGCATTCTTCCTGGCGCAGATCGCGATCTCGTTCTTCCTCTTCACAAACGGATGGAAAAGCTTGTCTCGGCCATCATGGTTAACACAACAGTGAAATCACTAAAGGAAGACAAGAACGGGATCAAAGCAACCTTTGAGGGCGCGGACGTAAAAGAAAAGGAACAGATTTTCGACCGCGTGCTGATGTCCGTGGGTCGTAAACCGAACTCCGAGATTCCTGGGCTCGACAAAACGAAAGTGAAAGTCAACCCGCGCGGATTTATACAAGTCAACGAGCAACTTCAGACTGACGACCCAGCGATTTATGCCATCGGCGATGTCGTCGGAGAACCGATGCTGGCGCATAAAGCCACCCACGAAGGACGAACCGCAGCTGAGGCAATCGCGGGACATAAGGTCGCGTTCGAACCAAATGCAATCCCAGCTGTTGTCTTCACAGATCCCGAAATCGCATGGGCCGGCCTTACCGAGACACAAGCCAAGGAACAAGGCAAGGATTACAAAGTGGCGAAATATCCTTGGGGTGCGTCTGGACGCGCAATCACGCTGGATCGTCCAGAGGGAATGACCAAGCTCATCATTGATCCAAAAACAGAGCGTGTCCTTGGGGTCGGAATTGTAGGCGCTGGCGCTGGTGAACTTATTGCAGAAGGTGTTCTCGCAATAGAAATGTGTGCCACGGCTGCCGACCTCGGCCTCACGATCCATCCTCATCCGACATTGTCGGAAACGATTATGGGTGCTGCCGAAGTTTTTTATGGGCAGGCTACTGACATTTATCGACCGAAGCGTTGAGAACTCGGCCTCAACTCCGGACGACTGAGTTTGATGCTCTCCACTTTCTGTAAAATAGTGGCTCGCCAAATTGCATAATCTGCGACGCGAGAACGCGTCCCTTTCCGTCTGGAGATGTTCATGCGTTACTGGTCAGTAGGCTTGCTCGGCATCATTCTGCTCAGCGCG
This sequence comes from Terriglobales bacterium, assembly GCA_036265385.1. Classification (GTDB taxonomy): domain Bacteria; phylum Acidobacteriota; class Terriglobia; order Terriglobales; family Acidobacteriaceae; genus DATAPD01. The sequence goes on along the minus strand of DATAPD010000059.1, from coordinate 143,857 downwards.
CTCGCCGCTTCTCCGCAAGCGTCGAAGCCCAACAGTGGGAACGGAAATAACACCGAGGTCGCCGCGAACGCCGATCCACTCGGCCGCTCGACGCCTGCAGGAACTGTATTTGGATTCCTCCAGGCATGCCAATCTTCCAATTACAAGACGGCCGCTCACTACCTCCACCTCTCCCCCTCTCGACGTCAATCGCAAGGACAAGAACTTGCTTCCGAACTGAAGTCCTTGATCGATTCCAGTGGCGGCAACGTCAGCCTGAAACGCATCAGCACGCGGGCAGAAGGTGATCCGCAGGAAGGAGTGGCGCTCGATCAGCAAAATCTGGGCACGCTCGTCGCCGGCGATCGGGAAGTGCCACTGACCCTGGAGCGCGTGTATGACCCATCCGTCGGTGGAAGGATCTGGTTAGTCGCGGATGAAACGCTCGCCCGCGTTCCGGACGTTTATGAACAATTCGAGGGTCATCAGATTGAGGGGAAGCTTCCCAAGTGGTCTGTAGAAAAACAACTGTTCGGTATAGCTGTCTGGCAATGGCTTGGACTTCTACTTTCCATCCCGCTTGCCGCGATGATTGCGTGGGTAGTGGTCAGGTTATTTCAGGTTCCTCGCTTGCTTTGGCTTCAGCGTAAAGGCTTAGCTACCAGCGAGCGTTGGAGCGAGACAGCAAGTCCTCTGTGGTTGCTGTTGTCAACTGTGACCAACCGCATCCTCGTTGCTTTTCTCAGCATTCCGCTTCTGCAAAGACATTACTACGCCCAGTTCACTTGGATTGTTTTTGTTAGCGCTTTCTTCTGGTTCTTGTGGCGACTCACGGTCCGTTCCATGAGGCTGCTGCGTACGCGCGCTATTAGCACCGGGCGCACGGGCACGGGCTCCTTGATGATCTTGGGAGAGCGAATCCTGAAAGTACTGATCATCATAGGCGCGATCATCAGCGTTTTGGGCCTCCTTGGTTTCAATCTGACGACCGCTCTTGCAGGTCTCGGCATCGGCGGAATCGCTATCGCTTTTGCCGCTCAGAAAACCTTAGAGAATCTCTTCGGTGGGGTCTCCATTCTCGGCGACGAGGTGCTTCGAGTCGGTGACACGTGCCAGTTTGGAGATCGCGTGGGCACGGTAGAAGACATCAGCTTGCGCTCGACGCGCATTCGCACAACCGAACGCACCGAGTTGTCTATCCCCAACGGTGCGCTCGCCACAATGAACGTCGAGAACCTGACCCGTCGCGATAAAATTCTTTTCAAAACAAACCTCGGACTGCGCAGCGAGACCTCAACGGACCAGCTACGCTTTGTGCTCGCCGAAGTCCGACGCATGCTCTACGAGCATCCGAAAGTGGAGACCTCCAGCGCTCGCATTCGCCTTATTGGTATCGGCCAAAGCTCTCTCGACTTGGAAGCATTCGCGTTCATTCTCACGCAGGATTTCGGAGAGTTCGCCGCCATTCGTGAAGATCTGCTATTTCGAATCATGAGCATCGTCGATCAGTCAGGGTCTGGCTTTGCATTTCCATCGCGCACGGTCTATCTCGGACGTGATCCCGGGATCGACGATCAAAAAGCGGAGGTGGCGGTCCAACAAGTGGAGAAGTGGCGAGATGACAAGCAACTCCCATTTCCCGATTTCGCCGCTCCTGAGATTTCGTCGTTCAGGGGCTCGATAGAATATCCTCCAGCGGATTCGGCGCTCGGAAATGGTCGGAAAAAAGCCTGAGAATTTTTACGACAATGTCGTTTAACAGGACACATCTGATGCGAGTTCTTCTCTGCCTTTTGCTAATCCCTGTGCTGCTACACACAGCTTGCACACACAAAACAACCGTGACTCCAGCTTCGCTGAAAGCCGCAATTACCGGCAATGTCATGTATTTGGAACGTATCGTTTTGCCCCCGAATGCCGTCGTGCAATTAGAGTTGCAGGACGTCTCGCGAGCCGATGCACCTGCGATCGTCTTAGGTCAGCAGACAATCGCGGCGAGCCATCAGGTGCCGATTCCATTTCGCATTGAATATGACCCCTCACAAATACAGGAAAGTCACTCGTACGTGATAAGAGTGCGAATCACTATCGAAAACCAGCTTCGATGGACGAATACGACTACGACAAGGGTCTTAACCGGTGGAAATCCGAAACAGGACGTAACGATTCGCGTCTCTCCGGTTAGCTCTTAGGCCCTTTGTTCCTATCTTTTCCTCACGTAAAGAAGCTCTTACCAGCGTAACTTGCCCAGCCTTGTTTCGACCCCTAGCATGGTGCAGTTATGCCCGATCCGGTCTTGCTGCTTTCAAAAGACGAGCAGGCCGTCCATGTCGTGAGCCAGGTGCTCGCCGAACTGAGCTTCGCCGTGGAACGGCCCGCGGACGCAACTTCCGCCGTAAGCGAAATCGAAAAACGAGCGTTCAGCGCCATTCTGGTGGACTGCGATGACGCAGCTTCGGGCAAAGCGATCTTTGATGCTGCGCGCCACTCGAATGGGAACAAGCAAACACCTGCTATTGCAATCGTGAGCGGTCGCACCGGTTTGCCAACTGCTTTCCGATTGGGCGCAGGTTTCGTAGTCACCAAGCCTGCTTCCCTTGATCAGGCGCGACACGCGCTGCGAGCCGCAACAAGCCGCATAAAGAAAAATATCGTTGCTCCACAAGAAACGACAGCCGTCGCGTCCACGCCTGTTCTCGCGAAAGCGGCAGCGGCAACATCAGCAGCGAGCGGAGACGGAAAAACGCAGACGACCGCACCCAAAGCAGATCAGTCCAGACCAAGCGCGAACAGCAGCTCGAAGACTTCGTTCGTTTCTGCAAGTGCGGCGGCTCCAGCTCCGGCTCTCGAGCAAGCGTCCGAAAAGTCCAAGCCCAAAGCTCCAGCAATCCAAGCACGGCCAACCGTCGCTCGCAAAGTAGAGGATGATCCCGTTCTGGCGGACCTGGATGAACTTGAAAATCCACTGCCGCTTTCCGGAGCACCGTATTCAGATCTAAAGATGAAGCGTCGAACTCCTGTCTGGGCACTTATGTTGGTGCTGCTCTCACTTGCTGGGGCGGGCGGATACGCAGCCTTCATGATGGTGCCTGAGTTCCGGAACTTCGTTTGGGAACAATATGTTCAGGTGCGCATCATGATCGGCAAACCATTGCCTTCACCGCCGCCTCCGGCCAAGCTATCACCGAAACCAGCGCCGAAACCTGTGTCACCATCGGACGACCAAACGACGGGAACTTCTGCATCTGAGACGTCTCTGACGACTTCGCCTGATTCTGCAACTTCCTCACAAACCGGTGCAGCGCCAAGCAGCGCTTCATCTGGATCGCAATCTCCTCACGGGTCAGCGAGCACCGCGAATCCCCAGCATTGATGCGCCTTCTGAAGGCTTCCTTATTACTGGCGTAACTTGCCGGTCGCTCCGTTCGTACCTACGATTGGTTTCGTATGGGTTACCAAGCATTACTCTTCTGCCCCGATGAGAAGCTCGCACGCGTCGTCACACAAGTGTTGAGTGATCTCGAATTCAGTGTAGAAACCGCCACTGAACCCTTCGCTGCCGTGAAGAAGCTGATGGCTCAGCATTTTGACGCTGTTGTGGTCGACTGCGATAACGAGCAGAACGCGACCCTGCTGTTCAAGAGTGCGCGCAATTCGAGTTCCAACCAGTCCTCGCTTGCGGTCGCTGTAGTGGAGGGTCAGGCAGGAGTAGCAAAAGCTTTTCGGATCGGGGCGAACCTGGTCCTTACGAAACCCATTAACGTTGAGCAGGCAAAGGGAACTTTGCGCGTTGCGCGCGGTCTCTTACGCAAAGCAACGGACCCGAAAGCATCCTCACTACCGAAAACAGATGCTTCACAGAAGCCCGTTGCGTCCTTGCAACAGCCAGCCTTCAAACCAAAGGCTCCTTCGTTCACACCACCTCCGCCAGCGCTGAGAATGGCCCCGCTCGAATCGGAACGCGAGCCCGAGCCCGCTCTCGATGCTTCGGATGCTGCGATGCTCGAGTCACTTCCGGGACCTGTAACCCCGACCGTAGACTCGACGACTTCAAGCGATTTCGCGTGGCAAGCGCCGAAACAAGCGTCCGGTACGATGGCCGCAGCGCTGCAACGCGCTGCTGAAGCAGCGGGAAAAAAATTCGAAGTTCCAGTAGCGCCGAAACAGACTTTCACACAAGCCCCAATCCAAGCCTCTTCGGTAGGGTCTTCGGGAGCGGCCGCTGCTCCTGCGAAGGCACGAGAACTATTTGAAAGCCCAGCATCGCCGGCCGTTCACCCGGAAGAACCAACGGTCGCCAGCACGACGTATTCGGAACCCGAAAACTCCACTCCCTCATTCGGTGCATTTCTGACCGAGGATGACGAAGAACAGGAACCGAAGAGCAAAAAACCTTACTTCATCGTGGCCGCCATCATCATCGCGGCTGGCATGGCCTTCTACGGCTGGAGCACGAAACAGAGTTCTCCAGCGCCTGCACCTTTAGCGCAATCTGTTGCTTCGTCGCCGACGACAGAGAATGTTCCGGCGCCAGCACCTGTCACTTCGGCCCCGACACAAATCAATTCTGCGCCCGCTGTCGAACCACAAAAGCCTGAGCACCAAACTGCGGTGAACGTCTCGAAACCGAGTCCGGCTGCAAAGAATACCCAGGTCGCTGAAGACACGGTCACAAGAGTTGCGCCTCTCGTCGTGAAGAGCGGCGCGTCACAAGGACAAAAAGCCGAAGCCTCCAGTGAAGCGAGCCCACAAGCTCCTGGAGCGCTCAGCATCGCCTCGTCTTCTACCGATCAGAACGCATTGAATAGCCTGGTTGCGAGCACGCCAGTTGCAGTCCCAGGTCGCTCGCAGCAAACTCTGCGCATTTCTCAGGGTGTTTCGCAGGGACTCATCCTTAAAAGAGTGCAGCCTGTTTACCCATCGTCTGCGATGCAGATGCGCATTCAAGGTGCGGTGCAACTTCTTGCCACGATCAGCAAAGAGGGACGGATCTCGAACTTGACTGTGCTGAGCGGAGACGGCGTGCTTGCTCGTGCAGCGTCCGACGCCGTTCGCCAGTGGAAATACAAACCGTACTACCTCAATGGTGAGCCGGTCGAAATTCAGACGCAGATCACAGTCAATTTCAAGCTGCCGAACTAATCACGACGGCCCAACTTCAAGCGAGCTTTCGGGGAACCTTTCTCTTTCAAAGGAACTCCCACACTGCCCATATGCTGGCACGCAGCTGCACAGCTCTGGCAGCATAGTAACCAAGCTGTTATCAACCAGCTACCAACGGGTATACCCTCCCCCATATCTCGATCTTTGGGAATCAGCAACTTACGAAAAAATTCCCGCCAGATCTTTGAGTAATAAGCACTTAAAGGCAAAATATTCCGGAATAAGGAGTTAGCTCGCTTCTCTCACAGCTTTCAGCCCTCAGCCATCAGGCTTCAGCTGAATTCTGGAGAGACGCTAAATTCATGTGCAGACGGAATGCCGCATCGGATTCTGAAGGCAAGGGGCGTGCGCGGGTTGCAACAGCGCTATCAGACGTTAGCTTTTAGCAGCTTAGCCGAGAGGCGATGGGAAGAGACTCGAAGAGTGAAAGGCTGACAAGCGTAAGAAGATGAGGAAAGACCCCGCTCAAGCCAAAACCGGGCTTGAGCGGCCACCCGACCTTTCAGAGGTGAGCGGGCCGCCGGGGTGTCATGCGCCGGGGGCCGGACGAACCTGCGACGGCTGATCGTCGAAGTAATAGTAATCAGAACAGCGGTCGATGATTCGGCCTTCTTTGTTTATGACTCGTCCTTCTTTGTCCGTTAGTGGATTCTTAGGACACTGAGAAAATCTAAGGACGCCGGTCGCCGTGACGAGTTTGCCACGCATCTCAGCGGAGGATTCCCAATCAGATGATCTTCCCGGGAAAAAATAAATTTCCTGCTGATTGTCAAGCAAGACATACCACCCGATCTTGCTAAACCCAACTTTCCCGTGAACCGTAATCTGTTTCCCGATCATTGCTTGCCCGATCTCATTAGAGGTTGGAGATGCGCCATCGGATGCCGTCGTAGATTTGGAAGGTCGATTCGTACTTACAGGAGTCGAGCCCGGCTGGTTACAACCTCCTGCTAAAGCAACGATGGCGACCGCGATGATGATTAAACTCAGCTTTTTACCAACCAAGAATGCGGAGGCCTGTGACGGGGCACCGTTGTCAGCGCAAGATCCCTCGACTCGCTCGAGCGAACGCGAGTCTTCGGGATGACGCCCGTTGCGCAGTACGGCATTGAGGCGAGAGGCCAATGCAAGCGACATGTAAAAGCAGGTCCTTCGCTGCGCTCAGGATGACAAATGCTAGATCAATCTTGACCAGCAAAAAAGGGCCGACTGAAGTCGGCACCTTTTCTGGCGTAATCACTTATTCCCTCTCGAGGATCTCGTCAATCGCTACCTTGCCGCCCTTTTCCACCGTGATTACTTTGTGGATTGACTTGAAGCCGGTAAGCGTGATGTCGACGATGTAGTTACCCGGCCCAAGCATGAACTCTGAAGGCGAAGGCTTATCCAGGATGCGACGGTTGATCGCAATCTGAGCTCCCTTGGGCTGTGTCTTGATCGCGACTGTTCCCATTCCAGCGGACGAATCTCCGCCACCAAACAGTTTCTTGAATTTACCGACTGTTTTGATGTCGTCGACATTGCCAAGAGCCCTCAGGGTGGGTGCAACGTGCACCGTTTGTCCAGCCACCATGTCGGCGGTCACAGTCTCATCCAGAAATCCCTGTTTCCGAACGAGAACCGTATGGGTGCCTTTTTCAAGATTCAAGGTCGCTGGTGTGACATGGCCGGAATCTTTTCCATCGATGAACACGGATGCCCCGGCAGGTTGGCTTGTCACAGAGAGCGTCGCCGCGATCGGTGTGAGGTGCACGACTACGAACGATTTGCTTCCGGAGCTAACGTCGACGGTCCGCGTTTCAGTGCTGTAACCCTGCTTCAGCACCGAAACCGTGTGTTGACCCGGCGCTACTCCGGGCAAGCTGAAGGGCGTTACCCAACTGGTATCGGCGCGGCCGTCCACTTGTACCTGTGCACCCTCGGGCGTTGAGTCAAGCGCGAGAACACCTGGAACAACAGCCACGGGCACAGGAGCTGGCGCCGCTTTCTTGCCTTTATGCTTTACGGGAATTTGGACGACATCCGGCTCAGCCACGGCCTGTTGCTCTTGTTGCTCAGGCTCGGCGACTGGTTGCGGCGCAGGTGTTGGGCCAGCAGTCTGGACTGACGCCGCGCTCTTCCGCGCCGGCTTGGAATCATACTCCGAATTTTGCGAATACATTCGCCACGTCACGCCAAGCGCAATGACAAGAATCAAGATCACTGCTCCCATGACCGAGTACGCCATGAGCTTGGGCGGTACAGTCTTGATTTCTTTGATTGCCTTTTCGGCGGCAACACGAGGCTGCACCCTGGGCTTTTCCTGTTTCGGGCGAAGCGCAACCGGAACCGGTTCTGGCTCGGGCTCCTCGTGGACGACTTCTGGTTTTGGGGCTACGTACGTTTGCTTCAGCGGCGGCAATTCGTCAAGATCCGAGAAGCTCTTGGTCGGCGCTGCGCTCCCACTCTCCATGGCGGCCATCATGGGATCGACGGCAATTTGAGGCGCCTCGGCCTCGGCTGGAGCAGCGGACATCTGCGCAGCGCTGTGAAACGCTTCTAATGACTCTTTCGTCACCGAGCTAACAAAAGTTTGGGTCGCGTCGGCGCTCTCTTGCTCAACCGGTTGAGTAAAGGTGCGCCGGCTTGTGTTGGCAGCACTGGCAGCAGCAGCGGCCGCTTTCACGAATTGCCGGTTATCGCTTGGAGCTTGGTAAGCCGTCGCTGGATCAGCGTTTGTCTCGCTCCCGCTATGCTCTTGTTGTGCGGAAGCAGCAGTCTTCACCGCGCGTGGTGCTGCTACAGCTGAGGAAGGTTTTGCCTGCACTGAATTCGTAAATTTCGCCGATGCGCCTGCTTGATTCGCGGGCGCGGCAGGTGCGCGAACCGGGGCTGCAGGTTTTGCTGCGCTGCTCTTATTTTCCTTGCATTTCTCGAGATCGTCCAGCAGTTCACGCCCGCTTTGATAGCGCTCTTCCGGAGCCTTCGCCAACGCTTTCATAATCAGCGCGCTGACAGCAGGCTGAATCTTAGGATTGACCTGACACGGAGCAACGGGATTCTCGTGCACGATGCTATGCAAGACAGCTTCTGAGGTTTCCCCGTCGAATGCCTTCCGATCGGTGACCATCTCATAGAGAATGGCACCCCAGCTAAAGAGGTTTGAACGTAGGTCGACCGGATTCCCCTGCACCTGCTCTGGGGATTGGTAATACGCGTTACGGCTCGGGGCGCTCGTCGCGACGGAAGATGCGGAAGACATAATCGAGATCCCATAACCCAGGATCTTGACCAGTCCATCCCACTGCACCATGACCTTATCGGGCTCGAGGCTGTGATGAACTACTCCGCTGGACGCGGCGTGGTCGAGCCCTGCGCACATCTGGCGGCTGATATCGAGCAAATCCCAGATGGAAAAGCCTTCATGTCGCGCAAGCATGTTGGCGATGCTATTTCCCTGCACGTATTCCATCGCCGCACAGAATTGGTTTTCGATCTGACCCGCGCCATATAACAGCGCTGCGTTTTGGGAAGTGAGCGATTTTGCGCTTTCTACTTCAGCCAGTACCTGGTCGCCGAATGCCTTGGCGTCATCCTCAGGCATATCGAGATGTACGGTCTTGAGAGCAACGACCTGATTGCTGCTGGAATCGTTCGCCTTGTAAATGGCGCCTCGCGCAGACTTGACGATCTCACTCAAAATCTCGAAGCGCCCGATTTGCGTAGACATCTTTTCAGCCTCATGCAGGCGTAGATACGCCACCTTGCGGCACACGCTGCGCGCAGCGAACCCGGAGGGGAGGACATACGTAGAATAGCCCGCTCAGTACTACCCACGGGAATTACGAAAGTACCCCTCGACGCGTTGGACTTCAGGGGATTAGCGATTGAGACTGGCTGATGCCGAGAGGAGCCACTCCGAAACCATTTGCCGCATTTTCCCGCCTTCCATGCGGCGGCGGACGGCATCCAGGATTTCCAGATGAACTTCCTGGCTTCGCCCGCGCAGCCCGACCCAGTACGGAGCGTAGAGGTCGCCGGGCAACGCGGCTGCGTTCAGGTGAAGGTCCCGCATCTTAAAAAAACCATGGGAGTACAGCGCGCGCCTGACAGCGGATAGGACTAAATCATTCGCTTTGTTGTCGTCCACGGCAACCTCCAAAACATTGCGCGACTCGACCAACTCCGTTTCGGGGACGCTGTCAAACCTGAATACGTCAAGCGTCCCATTCACAACATCAAGAGCGAAGAATTCTGTCTGGCTTGCACCGCCATTTTTGATCGCTACTTCGAAAAGACGAAAAGGGATATGGATAGCGGCGACCGATCGAAGCGGTCCAAACGCAAGGTCGCGAGTGAACTTCGAAAGCGAACCTCCGGCGAATTGAGATTTCGCCTCTTCGATAGAGACATTCGCTTTAAGACTGCGAATGCGATGCATATCCGCATTCTACGCATTTTGGGAGGCTAGTTTTTTACTCTGGTGAATAATGATGGTTGCACTCAGTGGCGCCCGGCGTTGTCGTTAAGCTTCACGATAGTCTATCCTCGTAACAGGTCCAGAACGCAGTAATCCGGCTCCGTCTCACATACATTTTCAGGGCCTCCGCGTAGTCTGGACGACCACTGCAGGAGCAAACATGGCACTTCCCGCAAACGATCTGCGAGAAACTCCAAAAGCCCGGGATCTGAGCGGCCTGCGGATTCATGATTCTGCCCGTGGAGAGCGCAATTTTCGCTGGCTTCGATGGGTCTTTGTGGCGATTGGTGCGCTGTTGCTCGTTTCGGGTGCGGTTTATGAAATCCGGCACAGAGCGCCGGTGGTTGAGGTGACAACGGTCCATGCTTCGTCCGCTCAGGAACGAGCCGCACTGCTCAACGCAAGCGGCTATGTCACCCCACGCCGCCGTGCCACTGTGGCTGCAAAAATTACAGCTCGTGTGGAGCAGGTCCTGACGGATGAAGGAATGCACGTCAAAGCCGGGCAGGTGCTCGCGACTCTCGATTCGTCAGATGCGCAACGACGACTGTTGTCCGCCAAAGCGGATCGAGATGCGACGTCCGCTCAGCTTGCTGACCTTCGTGTGAACCTGACCAACGCGGAACGCGAACTGAAGCGCGCGCGGACTCTTCGAGATCAGGGCGTAGCAAGTCAGCAGACATTTGATCTGAATCAGACTGCAGCGGATAGCTTGCGGGCTCGCATCGCTTCAACAGAAGAACAGGTGCGAGCGGCAGATGCGCGGATTCAGATCGCGCAACAGGACATTGATAACTGCATCGTTCGCGCGCCATTCGATGGCATCATCGTTTCGAAAGACGCCCAGCGCGGCGAGATGGTGTCGCCGATATCGGCGGGAGGCGGATTCACGCGCACCGGCATTGCGACGCTTGTCGACATGAACTCGCTCGAGATTGAGGTCGATGTCAACGAGTCGTACATCGCTCGTGTGAAAGATGGCCAACCCGTGACCGCCGTTCTCGACGCGTATCCAGACTGGCAGATTCCGGCGAAGGTGCGCACGATCATTCCGTCTGCGGATCGTCAGAAAGCTACGGTCAAGGTTCGCATCACATTCGATAAGCTCGATCCGCGCATTCTTCCGGATATGGGCGTGAAGGTGTCGTTCCTCGACGATGCTCCGGCACAAAAGCAAGCAGCATTGATCGTCGTCCCGACAGATGCTTTGCGGGATGAGAATGGAAAGAAGATCATTTTTCTCTACAAGGATGGAAAAGTCGAACGCCGTGCGGTGAAGGCGGGCCAACCTCGCGGGAGTGGAACAGAGATTCTTGCCGGTCTTAGCGAAGGAGATCAAGTAATCGTAAAGGCGCCGGAGCAATTGCGCGATGGTGATTCTGTGGACGTGAAAAAGTAAGGAGCATTGCATGGTTCGTGTGGACGGGCGTGGGACCGATAGCCTGGTGAAAGTCCGGGGACTGGATAAGAAGTATCAGCGCGGCAGCGAAGAGATCGATGTGCTGCAAGGGCTCAATCTCGATGTGGATGCTGGGGACTTTGTCGCGTTTATGGGTCCCAGCGGTTCGGGCAAAACGACGCTGCTGAATTTACTCGGCGGGCTGGACGTTCCTTCGCGCGGGAGTATTACGGTTGCGGGGGATGAGATCACGAATATGTCCGCCAGCCGCCTGACGACCTGGCGGGCGCGGCATGTCGGCTTTGTGTTTCAGATGTACAACCTGATTCCGGTGATGACGGCGTTTCAAAATGTGGAGTTACCACTGCTGCTCACAAGATTGTCTTCTGCAGAGCGGCGAAAGCATGTGGAAACGGCGCTGACGGTCGTGGGGCTTGCCGATCGTATGCATCATTATCCGCGTCAGCTGTCAGGAGGACAGGAACAGAGGGTTGGTATTGCTCGGGCGATTGTGGCTGATCCGACTTTTCTGCTTTGCGATGAGCCCACGGGGGATCTTGATCGCAAGAGCGCAGATGAAATCTTGGATTTGCTGACCCGGCTTTCGCGGGAGTATCACAAGACGGTGCTGATGGTCACGCATGATCCGCTAGCCGCGCAACGTGCGGACACGACACTCCACATGGATAAGGGAGTGTTGATGGAGGGTACGAAGAATCCACAGATGGCCGGGAGAGTTGCGCAATGAAGTACTTCCCCATCCTACTCGCAAATTTGTCGCGTAAGAAAATACGGACGATTCTCACGCTGGGTTCGTTTGTTATCGCTCTGCTCTTATTTGGAGTTTTGGCGGCAGTGCGAACTGCGTTCAGCCAGGGGGCTGATATCGCCAGCGTGGACCGGCTTGTGGTGCGTAATAAGACATCGATTATTCAGCCGCTGCCGCTTGCCTATCGGGATCGCATGTTGCGGATTCAGGGCGTGCAGGAAGTCACCTACCTGAACTGGTTTGGCGGCGTGTATCAAGATGAGCGCAATTTCTTTCCGCAAATGGCGGTTGACGTTCCGACGTATAGAAAAGTGATCACGGATCTTGCGGTCACCGACGCAGAATGGAAGGCGTTCGAAGACGATCGGCAGGGTGCCATTGTCGGCGAATCAATCGCAAAGCGTTTCAATTGGAAGATTGGCGATCACATTCCGATAAAAGGGGTCATCTTCCAGGGACCATGGGAATTTAATCTGAGGGGCATTGCGAAAGGGAGTGGGAACGCGGGAGAGATCCTTCCATTTCTTTTTCACGAAGAGTACCTCGAAGAGCGCCGGACTTTCGGGAAGGGCACGGTAGGGTGGTATGTAGTGAAGATTGCGAACCCAACAGACTCCACTCGTATTTCGAAGCAGATTGACGAGGAGTTCAGCAATTCGCCGTTCGAGACCAAATCCGACAGTGAGAAAGAATTCGCTGCCAGCTGGGGCAAGCAGCTTGGGAACATTAAGCTGATCATCATGACGATTGGGGCGGTCGTCTTTTTGACTTTGCTGCTGGTGACCGGGAATACGATGGCGACCGCGATTCGGGAACGCATCCGCGAATTGGCTGTCTTCAAAGCAATAGGCTACTCCGATAAATTCGTCCTCTGGCTCGTGCTCGCCGAAGGACTCACGATTGCTGTTCTCGGTGGGATTGTGGGCTTGGGCCTTGCTCTAGCCCTATTGCCCGGCATGAGTCGCGCGCTCGCGGGAATGCTTCCACCGCTCGCCATTCATTCAAGCGACATAGCGCTTGGCGTTTTCTTCACCTTTCTCGCGGGACTTTTTGCTGCGGTACTTCCGGCAATGTCTGCCATGCGACTGCGCGTCGTCGATGCGCTCCGGAGGGTGTGATGGCGATTCCGATCAGCTATAACCTTCGCAGTTTGCGCGCCCGCTGGCCTTCAACCGTGGTTGCCGTTCTTGGAATCGCAGGCACCGTTGGCGTGTTTGTCGCCATGATGTCTTTGGCGAAAGGGTTCAAGTCCACACTTGTCGCTTCGGGTTCGCCTCACAATGCGCTGATTCGCCGCGCTGGTTCGACTTCCGAGATGGATAGTGGTTTCGATCTCGCGCAAGTCCGCATTGTGCAGGACGCCAAGGGTATTGCGCACGACTCCGATGGACCACTTGTCAGTCCCGAAGTAGTAGTGGTTGCTGCTTTTCCGCTTAAATCGACGGGAACGGACGCGAACGTCCAGGTTCGAGGTGTTTCTCCAATCGTCCTCAAGGTTCGCGACCAGGTCAAAATCGTGCAGGGACGTTTTTTCCGACCTGGCTTGAACGAACTCATCGTCGGCAATAACGTGGATAAGGCTTACGCCGGATTTGGACTTGGGCAGACTGTTCTTTTCGGTGGCGGACGGTGGACGGTTGTCGGTGTCTTCGACGCAGGTGGAAGCGCATTTGATTCGGAAATCTGGTGCGACGCAGCAGTGCTGAACGATGTTTACAAGCGTCCCACGAATATTTACCAATCCGCGACAGCCAGGCTCACGTCGAACGGCGCGCTCACGGACCTTAAGGACACTTTGTCGGCTGATCCTCGTGTGACAGTGCAGGCAGACCGGGAGATCGAGTATTACGAGAAAGAGTCCCGGGTGGTAACAACCCTCATTACTGTACTGGGCACACTGGTCGCAGGCGTCATGGGAATCGGCGCGATCTTCGGGGCGTTGAACACGATGTACTCCGCTGTTGCGGAACGGGGACGCGAGATCGCGACGATGCGCGCACTCGGATTTGGATCAGCTAGCGTAGTTCTCTCTTTCGTCTTCGAGGCTCTTTGTATCGCTCTCATAGGCGGCATCATCGGGTGCATCGGAGTTTTGCCGCTGAATGGTTTCACAACCGGGACCATGAACTGGCAGACTTTTTCCCATCTCGCTTTCGCTTTTAAGATCACGCCGGTCTTGATGGCTGTCGGAGTTATCTTTGCTCTTACGATGGGAATCCTGGGCGGCGTACCGCCAGCAGTTAGAGCGGCACGCGCCAACGTGGCAACGGCTCTCCGCGAGCTTTAATAGTAAATACCTGATTCCCGGTAGATCACGATTGCGCTTTCCACAGGCGCTACTGTGTTTTCTGTACCGCCGATTACTCGCATCCTGAAAAACTTTCTCAAGATTTACCTGTATCACCCCGCATTTTTACCGGTTTTACGCGATACACGAGGGTGGCAAGGCGCTTGCATTATTAGAGACGCAAGGAGGCGGCCATGCTGAAATTACATACTGACAAGATCGGCGATATGTTCATCATCGAGTGCGAAGGCAGCATTGTTAAGCAGCACGCGATCAGTCGTTTGTACGACTGTGTTGTCTCGCACACCGACTCGAAGATCATCGTTCTGGATTTGTCTGAATTATTCGATATTTCACACAGCGCAATCGAAATGCTCGTTTCACTCCAGAGATGGTCCGTATGGAGTGGTATTCAGCTGAAGGTTTTCAACCCATCAAGCGCCCTACGGTTCAAACTGCGCCAAGCGAAAGCAAAACCGGAGTTCGACATTGCGCCGCTTCCCGAAATGATGCATTTGTTGTCCGAAGCGGATCACCGTTATGCGATGCACATGGACGATCACGGCGAGTTTCATGGCACACCATATCGTGACTACGGCATAGCTGCTTAATTTCAAGTTCTGCCACCGGCAGGCCGCTATCTCGCGCGCGCCACTTCTCGTTTCTTTTCACGCGCGCGTTGCTCCCGCGCGGCGACGACTCCGACAGCGCTCATCCACGCCAACCCAGCGGCGTAGCCCGCCACGATATCGCTGGGATAGTGAACTCCCAAGTACACCCGTGACAATCCAATAAGGGCAACCAGAACGCCCGCCACTGCCCAGATGAGACCTCTTACCCATCTCCTCTCGATGGACTGTGTGATCAGCCCGGCAACAAATCCGACAAAGCAAAGTGTGACGAGCGCATGCCCACTCGGGAAGGAATAGGTATCAGGAGCAGGAAAACCGAAATAAGCAATCGGTCTTACTCGGCGAATAAGAAGCTTCAAAACGCTATCCAGCATCCCCGCTCCGAACATGGTTACCGCGAGCAGGCGGGCATCTTGCCTCCTTCGAAGAGCGAGCAGAATTCCCAGCAGGACAATCGTTTCGGCGAGAATGATGTACCAATTCCCCAGCATGGTAATTCGCAGCATCCATGGAGTGCCCCATGTGGGCGCGTGAGCGTGGATGAATTCCCGGATATAGATGTCGAAGTGCTGAGTATTCGAGGTGAGTACGTGTGCGGCCAGCCAACTGAATACTGCTAGTGCGGCCAGCGTTATGAGGAGGCTACCAAATGCGCTGAGAATCGCGCGCCGTTCAACCGCGGGAATATCCGCGAGCGACTGGGCCATGCTCTACAGCGTATCAAAGCGGGCCCAGTCTGCGGTTATTTCGATTACGCCCGCGGCAATGTACTTTCATCGGTTGCGCCGCTGCGTTCGCCGGCTTCGGCCACCCACTGCCATGCGCGCCGTCCATTTTCACGTACCACAGTTCTCGCCTCACCGTAATCAACCAAGCGATTCAAGACGGTCGTGACGGATGCAAGGGGATCTTTGTGGCGGGAAAGAATTGTGGGTGCTTTATGTTGAATCAGTTCGCAGACTTCTCGCGCGCCTAACGGCCGATCCGCTTCCATCAATGCCATGCGACATGCTTTCGTGAAACCGGGTTGGCGGCCGCTGCTCTTGCGATCGACCAGTTCCAACAATTCATCATTCAACATCTCGTCGCCAAACAGGTTCGCCAACCCGATGATGGTTTGTTTGACTGTCCCGATTCGCTTCATGATGTCGGAACGCTGCCTCATCAGTTGGCGCAACTCTTCGTGCGCAGCCTTCACTACCTGCTGCACATGCGGATCACGCGTGGTTTGCTCATGACTACTCAACCCCCGACTGCCCTCCATGAATACCTCCGCCTGGAAACCCCTCAGTTCCGAGTGTCCATAAGCTGCTGTCCGCTGTAACCGCATCTCTTCCCTCCCCTGGCCCGGATATGCGTTCCCCGCGAATGTTCCGGAAAGCCCGCCCCCAGGCATGCTCGCTACACGCGAGTCTGACTGTTGTGTGCGTTAGACGGATCAGTCACGAAAACGTCATGCACATTTTGCGCCGTTCCATTAACTGACACATCGCCGCTTTCTGGTTATGTCAATTCCCCACGCGGAACCTAAACCCACTTACGGTAAAGACGGACGATGCGTTGCATTTACTAACCGCTCATCGAGATTTAGTTTTGAGAACAAAACAAAATGAGTGTTTTCATAACGATTGTTCTGCTGAACAGCGCTGCCCTGCTTTAAGCAGATTGTTAGAGAAGCGGCGGGGATGGGATGGTTCGGCTCACTTTGCATGAAGCAGATGTGGCGGTTGGAATGAAACTACCGAAATACGTAGGGGCCTCAATGAAGAAACACGAACGCGCGATGTCAGTAGGCAAACCCGTCAGGTTGACTGACGGCGCCAACGCGTACGTAACTATCGATAAATTCGCGGCCCGAATCGAGGGCCTTGCGGTTCACATCGAACATTTCGACGCGTTTGATCTTCTCCCGCAGAACATCGATCGCCGTCGATTGTGCCAGACACTCAGTTTCTTCCAGCAGCGCACCCATGAGCACAATATTCGCCGCTTTCGTCGAACCAAGCTTATCCGCCATTTCTGATGCAGGAATGCAGATCACACGTGCTTGCGGCAGAGCGAAGTCCTGTGGAAGCCGGTCGCGGTTGTAAAGAATCAGTCCGCCTGGAGCAACTTGCGAAGCGAATTTTCGCAATGAAATTTCATTCATCGCGATCAGAACATCCGGATGAGAAACGAGTGGCGAACCGATCCGTTCCGTCGAGAGACACACGTGACAATGTGCGCTCCCGGATCGCATCTCCGGTCCGTAGGAAGGAAGCCAGCTTACTTCCAGCCCCTCGCGCATTCCCATTTCGGTGAGTAATTGTCCAAGCAACAACACACCTTGGCCGCCGAAGCCGGCGACCTTCACGGTGAGCTCTTTGAAGTGATGCGGATGCTTCGAGCTTACCCCTGCTGGTTCATCAGTGATGTCCAGGACCGCAGGAACACTTCGGACTGGCGGTGCATTGTTCACGATTGGCTCGGGCTTTTTATCCCTGAACACGTTCAACGGAAAAGCGGGGACCATGGTCTCAGCAACCCAGCGCCGCGCGACCACAGGGTCTTTCGCCCAAATCGTCGGACATGGTGACAATATCTCTACGAACGAGAATCCCAGCCCGTCACGCTGAATCTCAAGAGCCTTCTTCACGGCCCGTCGTGCCTTCATGATGTTCTTGTTGTCGCACAACGCGACGCGCTCCACGTACACTGGAGCTTCGAGCGTCGAAATCAGCTCCGACATGTGTAACGGGAATCCTTCGTTCGCCGGCCTGCGGCCCCATGGTGACGTTGTGCTTTTTTGACCGACGAGCGTTGTAGGCGCCATTTGGCCGCCTGTCATTCCATAGATCGCGTTGTTCACGAAGAACACAGTGATCTTTTCGCCCCGGTTCGCGGCATGAATGATTTCAGCCGTGCCGATAGCCGCAAGGTCTCCATCACCCTGGTAAGAGATGACGATTTTGTCGGGGCAGGAGCGTTTTACACCGGTCGCGCCGGCGGGAGCGCGACCATGCGCCACTTGCACGTTTCCCGTATCGAAGTAGTAGTACGCGAATACGGAACAACCAACGGGGCTAACGAAGATCGTCTTGTCCTGGAGTCCGAGTTCGGCGATGGCTTCAGCGATTAACTTGTGCGCAACACCATGCCCGCAACCAGGGCAATAGTGCGTTTGTTGCTGGAGGTCCGCCTTGCGGTCGTATTCACCATAGAAAACGGGTGACTTCGAGTGAATGCATTCATACCCGGCTTGCAAAAGTTCTTCTTCGTTCGGTTCGGTTTTCTGATCCGCAGCCATTTTCCTCTCCATCACCCTCTTGATTACACAAGCGCGTTGATGTGTGCGAGCACCTGCCCGTGCACTTCCTCAACGGAAGGCACGTTACCGCCGACGCGTCCATAAAACTCGACCGGCACTTTTCCATTCAATGCGAGTCGCACATCTTCCACCATCTGCCCATTGCTGAGTTCCACGACCAAGACCTTGTTCACGTTGGCAGCCGCTTCCTGCAGCGCACGCACGGGGAACGGCCATGCCGTAATTGGACGGAACAAGCCGACTTTCATCCCTTCGCGCCTGCACTCCTCGACGGCGGAACGCAACACGCGGGATGCGATTCCGTAACCCACGAGGAGGATTTCGGCACCTTCACATTCGTAGAGTTCATGCCGTGGTTCGAGTTGCTGTGCCAGCTTGTATTTGGCTTCGAGTTTCCGCTGGTGCGCTTCCAGATGATCTGGTTCGAGGTAGATCGAGCTCACCAGATTTTTCCGGGTTTCCTTTGTTCCTTCGACAGCCCAGGGCTTCTCAGGCGTTTGAATGTCTTCGTACTTCAGTTCGAGCGGCTCCATCATTTGACCAATGAAACCGTCCGCCATGATCACCGCGGGATTGCGATAGCGATCGGCCAGGTCGAATGCAAGCAGTGTGAGGTCCGCCATCTCCTGGACGGAAGCCGGAGCCAACACAAAATTTCTGTAATTGCCGTGGCCACCACCTTTGACGAGACAAAAATAGTCGCTTTGTTCGGGCGCAATATTTCCGAGGCCGGGACCCGCGCGCACGATGTCCACGATGACGCAGGGTAACTCTGCGCCTGCCAGGTAGGAGATGCCTTCCTGCATCAAGCTGAGGCCGGGGCCGGAGGATGCGGTCATGACGCGGGCCCCAGCCGCAGCTGCGCCGTACACCATGTTGATGGCGGCGACTTCGCTCTCCGCCTGCAAGAACGTTCCGCCGACTTGCGGCAGGTATAACGCTGCCGCTTCGGCAATCTCGCTAGCTGGAGTAATCGGATATCCGTAGTAGGCTCGGCAGCCGGCCAGAATGGCGGCTTTGACAATCGCTACATTTCCTTTACAGAGCTGCCGCATGCTCCCCTCCCATCGCCGCTTTGGGCGGCGCCGCCAGCCGGAATACTTCAATTGCGCCCGGCTCTGGGCAGCAGTAGAAACAGATTCCACAACCGGTGCATGCCTCTCCCTTGTAGTGCGCCGGATGAACGCCATAGGCGTTCAGCCCAGGCAAAAGTTCCAGGCACTTCGGCGGACACGATTCCACGCACAGCCCGCACCCCTTGCACTCTTCCGTATTGATCAGAACGTTGCCGCGTGCTTGTCCAGCCATGCTCACCTCGTTGGTGCGCCCACCGTTGGGCGCTGCAACCATTTGGTCTTCTCGCAGTATTCGTACAGTTCATCCCGGAACTTCGGATGTGCGACTTCGATCAAGGCCTTTGCACGTTCCCGGATGGACTTGCCGTGCAGGTACGCCACACCAAACTCAGTCACGACGTATCGAACCAGTCCACGAGACGTAACTACTCCGGCGCCCGGGCTTAACATGGGAACGATTCGGGAGATCTCACCATTCTTTGCGGTCGATGAGATTGCGATGATCGGCTTGCCACCTTTGGAGCGCGCCGCTCCTCGCAGGAAATCCACCTGGCCGCCGATTCCGCTGTAAAACTGGTTGCCGATCGAGTCGGAACAGACTTGACCGGTCAAATCAATCTGCAGTGCAGAGTTGATGGCAACCATGTTGTCGTTGCGCGCGATCAGGGCGGGATCGTTCGTGTAAGACGTAGGATGAAATTCGAAAATCGGATTGTTATCGACGAATTCGAAGACCTTGGGCGATCCGATTACGAATCCAACGATGATCTTCCGGGGCTTGAAATTCTTACGGGCTCCTGTGATCACGCCGGATTCAATGAGCGGGATCACTCCGTCCGAAACCAGTTCGCTGTGAACGCCGAGGTCCTTACGGTCGGAGAGGAACGGCAGGACGGCGTCGGGAATGCCACCGATTCCAGTTTGCAAAACCGCTCCGTCTTCGATCAGCCCCGAGACATTGCGGGCAATCGCGGTGTGCAGTTCGGTGATTTCGACTTTTTTGTGTGTGCAGAGCGCTCGCGAAGATTCGACGATCGCGTCGATCTGGCTGACATGGATGAAGCTGTCGCCGTAGGTACGCGGCATCTGATCGTTGATTTGCGCAATCACGTAGCGTGCGCACTGCGCTGCTGTGAGTGAAGTGTCCACTCCAACACCGAAACTGCAGAAGCCATGAGAGTCTGGCGGCGACAACTCGAGGAGGGCGACATCGATGGGCATCGCGCCACTCGTGAAGAGTTCCTCAATTTCGCTTAAGTAGATGGGGGTGTAATCGGCTCGGCCATCGTTGATGGCATCGCGAACATTGCCGCCGATGAAGACTGCGTTGTGGCGGAAATGGCCAGCCATTTCCGGAGCGACGTAAGGCGCGGTCCCCATTGTCATCATGTGGACGATCTCCACATCTTCTACGTGGGGAGCACGATCCATGAGCGCTTCGACAAGCGTTTCGGGCTCAGCGCAGCCCGGCTGAATGTAGACCCGCATTCCTGATTGAACGACCCGCAAAGCCTCCTGCGGCGTACGCAACTTTTTCTTGTATTCAATCTCCCACGACATTTCGTGCTTTCTCCTGACTGGCGTTCTCATTCATTTCGCGTTCGTATCCAACAGCCGCGTAATAAATCGCGCGTTCAAAGAACTGTTCCAACAATTGCAGAAGTTCCAACTCCCCGAAGATTTCGACGGGACGATCAAGCACTGATTCCCGTCGTAAAAAATCCCACAAGTTTTCTTTCGTTTGAATGATGGTCCAAACCAATTGGCTGAGGGCGACACCCTGTTCAGCGCGGCGGCGGCCGATTTCGACATAGCGATTCTCGATGTCGAATTCGCTCTTGCCGAGCAGCCACTCGCCGAGATGGCGGTAAACCTCGTAGACCCGGGTCTTCAACTCCTCGGCAGGCACTTTCATGTAGTCGCGGGCAGTTTCAGCAGTTTGCACGCGTTGCAGGAGGCCATTGGCCAAGGCGTCGGAGTGGGTCTCAATCAGGCGGACGAGCCGGTAGGCGAGCATCATGACCCTTTCCTCCACCTAGGAGTTTCGACTGGGGGAGGGTGTTCCAGCCGTGACTATAAACACGGGCGGTTGTGATGGGCATCACAGGATTATTCTTTGATTTTCAAATATTTAGCAGCCATCCGGCTCAGCCGATGAGGCTCTTGCGATACAATTCCGGCTCCAAAATTACTGCAATCATAGGAGCGCTGTTCATGATTGAACGTTTGCACAGTCCAGGCGGGAATGGTCTCGGCTTCAAGGCTGAAGGTGTGATCGGTAAAGAGGACGTTAGCGCAGTCGAACCCCAGATTGAAATCGCGATCAAGAACAGCCACAAGCACCCTATCGGGCTTCTTCTGGATTTGACGGCACTCAAGGATGTCGAGTGGAAAGCACGCTGGGAGGAGTTCCGCTTTCTGCACAAGTTTGGCGGAGCCATCGCGCGGGTGGCCATCATCGGCGCAAGAAAATGGGAAGAGTTGATGGGGGAGTTGGCAGGCGCGACCGTTCTGATGCAGGCGGATATCCGGTACTTCGCACCTTCCGAGATTTCCCATGCCTGGCATTGGGTGCATACGGCGAAGTTTGCTGCCGAGGTGCCGGTTCGCGCACTCGTGCCGCCGGGACACTTGATGAGTGGATACCGGCCGGAATACTCGGATGTGTAGAGGCGGCTCGGCTCGGCCCTGCCTAACCCGTCCATCTAGAGTGTTTTAGCTGCCAAAGGCGTCATCGTAGAGCCTTCCGCTAGACCTTTTACGACTTTTTTATGCGGAGCCTGTTCGAATGAAGCCATGGTTAGTTTCGCAATCAGGCTTCTCGAGGGAATGTTCGTTCTGGGAGCTCTGGGGAGTGCGCTTGTACTCGTTCTGACAACGATCGATGACGTGCGTGAGTTGTTTGGGAAGCATGAACGTGAGCACGATGAGGAATCCCAACGACACGTAGCTCCGCCGGCAGCAGCCTCACAGCCCAAAGCCGCATTTCGCTAAAGTACAACGGGATTCGTAGCACCCGCGCAAACTATAGCTCACCGAGAGTGACGTCGAGCGCCCTCCCTCCCCCCGTGTTCTTATCTGTCCAGGTAATAATCCACAGAGGTCACCACGCGCACGGTTTTCATAAGGCTGCTGTCGGCAGTGCCGTAGCCTCCCTCGCCAGCATCACCACCTCCGTCGGCAGGGAGAATCGAGAAGACGCCCTGGTTCGCTTGTCGAATTGCGCCGACTTTGCTTCCTGAGTCAGCGGCGAAACGATCTGCCGCGGCACGAGCATTGCGCGTCGCTTCGGTGATCATGTCCGGCTTGATTGAATTGAGGGACGTGAACTTGTAGGAGAGTCCCTGCCCGGGATTGCCGCCGAGTACAACTCCTTTTTGAAGAAGCTGAATTGTTTTTTGCGCAGCGGCTGCGACCTGGTCAACGCGGCCGGTACGCACGGTAACTGGCTGCTCCACAATGTAACGGTTCGGTGCGCGATTACCACTGCCGTATTCGTTCGCCTGCGTGTCGACGACACGGGTAATTCCAATCTCGATCTCGTTCGGCTGAATGCTTTGCTCTGCGAGGAACTGAAGTATCGTTTTCTTGTCCGCTTCGGTCTTAGCGTAAAGGGCGGCTAAATCATTTCCGGCCTCCTTGTACGGTAAGGGCCAGATCGCGAGATCCGATTTCACCTTTCGCTCGACGAGTCCCTTGACGGTCACGTAGCGATCACTCAACCGCGTCGCCTTGATTTGGGCGCCGAGAATCCAGCCACCAAAGATCAGCCCAAGTGCCAGCAGAATACCGAGCACAGTATTGTTGCGGAGTGTATTTTGTGTGGAGTCCATGATTCGATTCCGGTGCTCGATTGTACCCGTGAAGTTGCCCCCTCCACATTCGGTAATACTTCTGAGCGTGTTTTCTACTCTTGCGAAGCTTACTGAGTAGCTCTAAGATTGCTGACACTTCCCCGCCAGATCTCGGCAAGCAGTGTTTAAAACACGCCCCCTTTCACCAGTCCTTAACCAGTCAGGAAAGATAACCTGACCTCAAGCTTGAAAGGACCCTGCCATGAAGAGAATCTCCACGCTGTTGAACATGATTCTGGGCCTCTTGTTTCTTACCGCAAGCGCCTCCGCACAGATGTACAACATCACCGATCTCGGCACACTCGGTGGAACGATTAGTGTTGCGTACGGGATCAACGCCTCTGGGCAAGTTGTTGGCTGGTCTTATACCGGCGTGAATGATCCGCAGGCCGGTGAGATTACTCACGCCTTTCGAACCGGCCCAAATCAGCCGATCAACCCGACTACGGACGACCTGGGGACGCTAGGTGGTTATTACAGCTGGGCATATGGCATCAACGATTCTGGCCAGGTAGTTGGAGGCTCTTATCTCAGCGAGCCACTTTGCTGTACAGAACACGCGTTCCGCACAGGGCCAAACAGAGCATTGAACCCTGGTACCGATGATCTTGGAACTCTAGGCGGATTCAATAGCGTGGCATATGGCATCAACAACTCCGGACAAGTGGTAGGCGGATCGGACAACGGCATCAACACGTGTCCCTCTCCTCACGGGGCGTTTCCAGCCGCGCTGGCTTTCCGCACTGCGCCGAACAGTGCAATCAATCCATTCACAGATTCTCTCGGGCTCTTGGACGGGTGCTGGAGCACTGCTCTCGGCATAAATGGTTTGGGACAGGTTGTGGGCAAAGCACTAACGCTAAATGGACTCCACGGTTTTCGGACAGCAGCGAACCGTCCGATCAATGCCTCCAGCGACTTGGGTCTTTCCGCTGCCACATATACGGAAGCGGATAGCATCAACGACTTCGGCCAAGTAGCCGGATACTGGTACTCGAACGACAACACCTATCACGCCTTCCGTACCGCTTCCAATCTCGCCATCAACCCGCTCACCGACGACCTCGGCGTCGTTGCTCAAGCGATTTGGCCCGCTCAGCCATCACCTGTAGCTGCTATCAATAACTATGGCCAGGTGGTCGGAGGTGCCCCCGCTTTTGTGGGTGGCGCTGGAACGATAACCAGTCTCGATAACGTGATTCCAGCCGATTCCGGCTGGAAATTAATCATGGCGTATGGCATCAACGATGCCGGACAGATTGTGGGCATGGGTGCACACGGTCAAGCTTCCGGATATGGTGTAGGACGCGCATACCTTCTGACGCCTATTTATCGGGCCTTCGTTCAACTTCCTATCAAGAGTGACGGCAGCAGTGTTTTTCCTGTAAAGAGAGGTGCCGTTCCCGTTAAATTTCGCCTGAGCCAGAATGGATCGCCGACTTGCACTCTCTTGCCCGCGACCATCGCCATTTCAAAAACAGCGCCGACGGGATTATTGGCAGTCAACAATACTGTGTATGCAAAAAAGTCGAACACCGGAATAAATTTCCGGATGGATTCGAGCGCTTGCCAGTACGTTTATAACGTTTCGAGCTCTGCTCTCGGACCTGGGACGTATCGTGTGGACATCATCGTTGAAGGGATCATGATCGGACACGCGGTGTTTGCAATTATGTAGGTCGACGATTCCGCAATTCGAACTCATGACATAAGCAGGGACAATGTAGACCCCTGACTCACTTTTCTGAACTTTTCGTCTCTAGATTCCTTGCTCTAGTTGGCGGCGATACTCATCCGCATCGAAGTGGCCTTGCGAGGAGGCAATTAACTCATCCTCTCCCATCCGCCATCGCTCACAACCGCTGATTCGCACTTTGTGCCCGGTTCCGCCAGGACCGGAATTCGTGCCGATAAGAGTCCAGTGGTACTCAGCGCCATCCGGCTCTACCCGCAGATCATCCATGAGGACTTTTAGATCGGGAAAAGTAGTCATAAATGAGCGAGCGAGTTCGGTAATTTGATTCCTACCCACCGCAGGCTTTCCGTGATTGACCGTCAAAGAACCGGACATGGAAAAGAACGCAGCGACGGCTGCGGGATCTTGGTTGCACCAGGCTGCGGTGTAGCGCGTAGCAAATTCGCGCAATTTTGTAGGATCAGTTTGCAAGGCGAGCCATGGTATCAGGCGCAAAATCAAAGCGCGCCTAAATGCTCGGCGGGCGTGCATACCTTGCTTGCTCTGCTATCTGGTTGATCCATATCAACAAAACAGAGTTCACGGTAGGTGATTGAACTTCAGTAAGTTGGGGCTAATCGAGCCCTCGGATAAAGTGAGGGAAATTCCGACATTAGAGTGGAGTGTTTGTGGTGAGTCTTCGAAAAATGTGGCTGCCGATCCTCGCGGCCATTTTGATGTGTGCGCCTCTGGCGGCGCAGGATACATTTGCCCCGACCACATCCTCCGCAAAGGCGGAGCCGGGCATTATTACTGGAACCGTCACCGACGTGAACGGTGACACCATCGTAGGCGCTACCGTTGTTCTCCAGGATCCAAGCCGTAAGGACCTTCGCAAAGTCGTTTCCGATGACAATGGATTCTTTCAGTTTGCCCAACTCGAACCCGGCCCCTATCGAGTAACTATCACCGCGGAGAGCTTCGCCGACTGGACATCGGCCGAGCTAATACTCAATCCCAGCCAATACCTGATTCTTAACGACAGTAAGCTCCACATTGCATCGACTACGACAACGATCAGTGTGGTCGATGACCCAGTAGAAGTTGCGACGCAAGAAGTGAAACTGGAGGAGGGCCAGCGTGTTCTCGGCCTGATCCCGAATTTCTACGTTGTTTATGCCCCGAATCCAACGCCGCTCACAACGAAGTTGAAGTTTCATCTTGCGTTCAGAACGGCGACCGACATTGTCACAGTCCTGGGAGTCGGAACGCTGGCTGGCATCAACCAGGCAGGTGACACTCCGAATTATCAGCAAGGAGCCGCCGGCTATGCCGAGCGGTTTGGCGCCGCCGCTGCGGACGGCTTTTCCGACATCATGATCGGTGGCGCAATCCTGCCGTCATTGCTGCATCAAGACCCGCGTTACTTCTATCAAGGAACGGGCACCACCAAGTCTCGCGTGTTCCATGCACTCCGCAGTCCGTTCATTTGCCACGGCGACAACGGACGACTGCAGCCAAACTATTCGAGCCTTGGTGGCGACCTCAGTTCCTCTGCTCTTTCAAACTTGTATTATCCCGCTTCGAATCGTGGCGCCGGTCTTGTGTTCCAGAACTTCTTCATCACCACTGGCGAACGAATGCTCAGCGCGATGATGCAGGAGTTCGTTCTGAACAAGCTCACTTTGAAACCCAAAATGAAGAACTAGTTTCGGAGCGAGCGCGATCGAGCGTCATTCAACAATCTCACTTCACCTCCACCGTGACGTCATTCGAAGAGGTTGGTGCCCAATCCGGACTGGAGTTGGGAATGTCGCCCGACATAGATCCCAAGTACTTCGCGCGAATCACATTCGTGCCAGCAGGGAGTACCACGGGCAAAGTGTAGATGGAAACTCCGCCATTCCCGGTTGTCAAGAATTGTGGTCCGCCCAGTTGGCGCATCGATCCACCATTGACGGAATCGACAAATTGAACCAGGCCACGCGGCGCGCCCAGATTCTTGTTCGCAGGCTGCCCAATCACTGTAACCGTTAGACTCGTCTGCTTTCCTGCATCGACGTGTGACGACGAAGGAGTCAGCGTGACAGAGGGCGTCGCAGCCTTCACACGAGTAATGATGGCGGCGCTGGTGCTCGCACTGTAATTCGCGTCACCGGAATAATTGGCGATATAGAGAGACCCACCGCCGAAGTACGCAGGCAAAGTGAACGTCGCATTCCCATTCACGAGCGGAATGGCAGAGGCTTGTTCGATTCCATCCTGTCCGACCAAATTCACCGTGCCTGTGGGTAGGGGGCCACCCGACTTCGCCGAACGCACACTGACGAGATAGTTCGCTGATTGACCGAGGAATATTTCGGTTGGAGATTGCGTGAACCCAACGCGCACGTCGCGCCCTGTCTTCGGTTTGACAGTGACGAGACTCGAAGGTTTATACAGGGCATTCGGAAGATAGTTAGCATCACCCGAATACTGTAATGTCAGCGTGTGATCACCGACCGGTAGAACGACTTTCGTTGTTGCCTGTCCGGCATGCGTTCCGAACTGTCCTAAGAAACCAGGAGTTTGCAATTGGATCGGGCCGGTCAGCTTCTTCCCATTATCGAAGATGTCGACACTCCCACCTGGTGCCTCGAAACCGCTGCCAAGCACAGAAATGAGGAGGAGCACAGGGGATCCTGCTGTCACTTGATTCGGTGCTGTATCTACGAATTGAACTGATGGAAGACCCTTTCTGATCGGTACATCAAGGTGAGTGGTGGAGGGCTGAAAGCTTTTGTCACCTTGATATTCGATAGTGAACTGGTGATAACCGGGATGCATGTCTTGCTTCACAAATACGAATGTGCTTCCATCGGCCAACGGATACGTGCCGATTGTTTTCGTCTTGTCGAGAATGACCGTTGCTTTCCCGGTGGGAGATCCGATTCCGGATTTGCCTCGTGTGTCGAGTTGCAATCCGAAGGTCCAGTTGTAGCCGATCGGACCATCAGCAGGAAATGGATAGCCACCATCAGGAAGTGCAGTCCATGCAGTGGCAGTAGTGGTTGACGGTTCAGGCGTTACATGCACAGTGAGTGCATTCGATTCACTGGAGGAGAACATCGCGTTCCCTGAATAGCGCGCTCGAACTGTGTGGGTGCCACCGGGAAGGCTGTCAATCGGACCGGAGAATTTCCCATTGGTAAGCGATCCGCCCGGCGCGCCCTGATTATCCGCGAGCAAAGCGAAATCTCCGGTGGGAGATCCTGTACCTGCGTCGGGCTTCACGGCGACGTTCACCGTGAGTGATTGCCCGTGTTCTACGGATGTGCTGTCCGTGTTAAGAGTGGTACGCGAAGCCAAACGCTGTGCTGAACCCCAAGCGGAGACAAGATTCGCGGCGTTGATGCTGCCCAAACCCGTGCCCATGTCGTAACCGCGCACCGACTTGTAACCCGCCTGCCCAGGAACGTCTGTATTGCCAGCGGTCACGTCGTTGAAAATGCACGCGCTGACTTTTGAGGGATCAGTGAGCTTACTGGAATTACAACTGGTGCGATTCTCACTGGCAGCCAACTGATACAAAGCGTAATTCGCGAGGCCCTGGAACTGTCCGTTGGCTTGTTCGAGCATCGCCATGATGGCGGCCATCGAGGGCGTAGATGCTGACGTTCCGCTGATCACAGTTGCGTTGCGAAGAACAGTCTGGCCGTCCTCGCGCGTGGTCTGGCAAGAACCCTCGAGGCAAATGAGATAACCATCGTGTCCTGCTGCAGCTAGGGCAACGTCTGGCAAATCGCGAACACCGTCATCGGGAACACCGATTCCCGCTTGCCAACCGGGCTTGGGATGCCCGCTCACACACGTGATCTGAGAATCATTCACAGTCGAAACACTACAGCTGCTTGGGCCGCCGCTGCTCGCGGTCAGAAGGAATTGGCCTGTCCCGAAACAAAAATCGGGATCGGTGGTCGGATCACAACTTTCGTTCCACACACCTTCTGGGATATATCCCACGGCGGAAGAAAGATCGGGCCGATTGGTAGCGAGCCAGTATTTGCCGTCCAGACCCTGCTCGCGGAATTGGGTGCCACCGACAGAAACGTTGTACGGAGTCGAAGACAGACCACTCACGTTGGCGCCGTTCTGAGCAGGCGCAAAGTTTTGTGGGAAATCGCATCCGGCCGGGCCGTTATCTCCAGTGGATACGAATACCGTCATGCCTTCGGCGGCGGCTTGTTGGTACAAACGTGTGAAATGCTCGTTTCCGGCGGTTCCCAAGAATGCTTCACACAAGCTGTAGCTCATGCTCATGATGGGAGCGACAACGTTATCGACAATGTAAGACGCTGAGAGATCGACGCCGTCAGTCGAGAACGTTGAATTTGTGGTCACAAACTTGATCGTTGCCTTTGGAGCCACCGCACCAGACCACTCGACATCGAGCGCGGACTCGAGTTCATCACCGTTGATTCCGGGGTCCTTGCCGTTCACGATGAAAACAGGATCGTTTTCGGGAAGGCCGAAGATTTTTCGGAATGTGCGGACATCGGACAAGTTGATATTGGTGCGCCCCACCACGGCGATCGATACACCGGAACCATCAATACCGGACTTGAGCAGAGTTTCGGTGTTGTAAATCTTGCGGTAGTCGCCGGGCGCCAGGAAGTGGAAAGTCCCGTTGCGATTGCTGATCGTGAAGTTCGGAACGAGCTTCCCGCTGGTTTTGTCACGATGGACTGGAATCGCCTGCGCGAGATTCGATTTCTTGCGGAAATCGTGCAGCGACAACACGCCTTTGACAACTGGAGTCAGCGCTTCCGGCAAGGAAATGTCGGTCGCGTTGGCAATGTGCTTTTCTCCATGAACGGAGTAATTGTGCATTTCCGTGTGGAAGGCATTTTCAACCTGTGACGCTGATCCTGAGAATTCAATCCAAAGGCGGCCGCGCGACACCTGGTCGACGCGAAAGCCGCTCTGCTGCAGCCACGAGGTCAATTGCTGAAGATCGGCATCGCTCACCCCAAATTTGTTACCAAATTCGTCGGGGCTGAGCCAGCGATGGTATTGATAGGAATCTCGGTTCTGCTGCGCGTCGAGAAATCTTGAAAGCTCCTGCTGCTGGGCATCGCTCGGCTTGAGCACGAGGACCATACGTTCCAGCGATTGGCTTCCGCTGAGACGTCCGCGATCATTTCGGGCATTGGCTAGCGGATGTTTGGTCTGTGGGATGCGAACGAGTGCACTGCCGTTGATTGGCTGCGTGATACGCATCGGCGACTGGGCAACGGACAGAGTGCTGAGAACGAGAACGGGGAGCAGCAGGCGCAAATTCCAATTCATCTTTTTGCTCATAAGAACTCCGTGGGAGAAGACTGGGGGGCAACCAGTCTCGTTTCTTGACTAAGCCGGCTTGCAAACGAATGTGCGAAGCGCGGTCTCAGTGCATGGGACGGATGATGAGCCGATAGCAAATTTGTTTTCGGGAGGTAGCAGCGCGGCACCACATGCGGGAATTCGAAACTGCTGATTCAGCGACCGGATCGATCCGCGTATGGGGCATACGTGTGAAAGGCCGAAGTAGCGCGGCTTTCAGAGCGGGGAATCTAAGCTGAAATCAAGGGGCATAGCAAGAAAAATAACCTTCACTGCGGTGAGTTGTTCTGTGAACGAGGAGTTGTTGGAGGGATTTTCAATCCACAAAATACGACCGGCCACCCGACTTCGAGTGGCCGGCAGTTCAGGAGGCCCGATGGCGAGCGGCTTCAGCTCGTGCTTCTACTACGAGAGGAAGAACTCTTTCGCGATCGTCGCCCACTCTTGATTCGGGATGTGATCGCTGACGTTGTCGACCGCGACTCCGCCATCCTGCGCCAGGGCGCCCAGCATCATCGGCATCTTTCGCTGCAAGCGGGATGCGGACTCTTCTGTCCACCACCGCGCCAGTGCGCCGCCGAGCAGATTGCGGAAGTTGGTTTTCGCATCGGGAGACTGCACGGTTACCAGCCAGCCTTCTCCGTAAGGATCCTTGCGGGCAACTTCGGGATCTTGCATGGCGGAGTCATTGACGTCGGCGATGCTGCCTTCAATCGGTGAAACCATGTCGACGGAAGCGCCGTCACGATGAATCGTCCAAATCTTCTGGCCTTGGCGAATCCACTGTCCGCGCTGCGGAAGAGTGATGCGTTCGATCTTGCCGGCCAGCTTGGATGCGAAGTCATCCATGCCGACTCGAACCAGGCTTGGTGTTTCGCTCAACGCCCAGGTGTGTCCGGGATGGAAGCGAACTTTCTCAGGAACTTGAAAACCGCCCACCAGGCTCGGCGCCAGGCGGGGCTGCGCTTCACGCTTTGCGGCTTGCATCACCGGCTGAACGGCATGTTTGCGGCTGTAAAAGTGATCGATAAGTAAGAAGGTTGCGAAAGTTAGAAGAACCAGGATGACTGTCATAACCCACCTCGTTCGAGGGCTCTTTCTTTTTGAGGCCGCTCGCCACTTTTACTAAAGGCAATCGTCGAGCCAAAGTTTGAGCGAAGGGAGGAAGTGGGTAGCGAAAGATTGTTACTCAAATGAAATCAAGTAAATGCAAATGCAAGAGAAGCAAGTGAGAGAGAACGTGTTGCGAAAAATCTCATCGCATTCAAGATGAGGAATGCAACAGCGCTCAAGTCTGATTTTCAGTAGCTTACGGAGTGATGCATTGGAACGTATTCAGTGATCAAGAGATAAGAGCGTGCGGTGATGTGTTGCAAGTTACAACTGCGGTTTGATGTGAAATACAACTGTTTTCCATCTCAAACACTATTGCTGAGCTTGTCCCTTCACAACCAGAGCAATTGGGAACGTTCCTCCGGAGGCTACTGGAATAGCTGTCGAAAAAATCCAATGGTCTTCCTCGCCTTTGGTGATCGATGAGGTCGGCGAGGAATCGGGTTGAAGTAGGCTGAGCGGAGCCGGATGGCGTGTGCCCGATGCCTTTCGGCTACGATCCATTACATCGGGAACTTTTAAAGAAGCGGCGGGATCTGGGTCGGAAGCAGCGGGAAGAAGAAGAAGGAAATCGCGATTGGGAGCCGCGCCGAGATGGTTTCCGTCATTTGGAAGCAACTCATACCGGAGTGAGTAATAGCCGGCAGCGATGGGCTGACCGCGGTAGTCACTCCCCTGTTTGGGGAAATGCAGCACGCCAACGAATGCTGATTCAGCTAATTGCGGATAGGCCACTCCCGGAACATCTTTCGTGGCTTGGGTAGAGAGATTTTTCGCCAACCACAACTCGCAGGCGATTGAGCCGTCATCGAGCGTTATGCGGTATCCCTTTGTGCCTAGCGCAGATCGAACAGCTTCAGGAACGGCGGAGTCGCTAAGAGTATCGAGAGGAGAAACGACACCGGTCTGCGCAACCGCAAGAGTGGAAGCTATGAAGCACAGAGCAAGGACGAAGGAACGCGCGGATCGATACAAGTTGAGCCTCCGGATCGGTAGTTTACAGGATACCGACCGCGGAGGTACGGAGCTTGCAGCTGCATTAAACCATCAATGCGCCGCGCTACTTCGGCGGGTCCAGATGATAGAGCTTCTGAATAAGATGATTGATCCGCGATCGCCTGTCGTCGTAATCGCGCGCTTCTTCTCGTGTCATTCCCAAAAAGGTCGCTGTTTTCAAGGCGTCCGTTTGCCGATCAAGAAGGTTACTGATTTCCTTTTGGAGGCCGTCCGATTTGTTGTCCGATTCTTTATTGTAAAAAGGCATATAAGGCTCCACGATAGGGATGCTATCGCGGAGCTGCGAACAAAGGGATCAGGTAAATGGGGCAATTCCAGAGTACCTTTCACCCAGCTAAGGCAAGCGTCAAGAAGCGCTACTCTGGAATTGTTGCAGATCCAACAGCAAAGAGTTTGGTGTGTAGCTTACCTTGCAAATGTCCCGACAAAAGCGCTGCGCTTGCCATGCAAATCCCATGAGGTATCGAGCCCTGGACCTCGATACGAATCAGTTAGCGCGACCGCAGGCATCGAATGCGCCATCTCCGTGAGCGGCGGATAAAAGGTGACTTCATTCCCGCACAGGTGATCCTTATCACCGATACCGCGAGTCTGGACAACAGCGAAATTCCCCGCTCGGAACGAGGCGGCGCCGTGATGTTCCTGGCTGACCACTAACTCCATAGGAGCAGAAATGACGCGACTGGCATCTTGGAGGAGCTCACCACCCATGTGTTTTGCGAACGCAATGAGAGCTGACTTTTGAGCTTCGTTTGCGCGATCGTCCACGAGCAGCACCGATTTCGCCGGGTAGGGATCTCCGTACGGGTCGCCAAGAGTCGCATTCGCGCGTACAGCCGCACCAACGGTCAACCCGTCGAGCGAAACACCGCTCCAGGAACCGTTCTCGACTCGCCATGCCATGATGGCTTCATTGCCGACCAGATTGACCTCGCCATTCGCAAAGCACTGACCGGTATAAACGTCCGCGGACCTGGTCTCGATGTAATCACCGCGAATTTGCTGCGCAACGGAATAGCCGGCTAGAACAAGGACAATCAACATAAGAACAGCGAAGGAACGGCACTTCATCGGGAACTCCTCACCCTGGCAGTTGTTATTTATTGTCGAACATTCGGCGTCGAATTGAAAGGGGTACGCCACGTTGGAAAAGGGGGAAAATACTGTAGATGGGAACATCGGTGCGTCCCGCCACGTACTAAGTGGGAGACGTAGTGCGCACAACGAGGTTGGCCTGAGACACAACATGCTTCAGCAGTTCTAAAGAAATTCCGTTGTGCAGCGAATGAAAGGAATGCGGCAGCCGCCTGGTTTGACTTGCCAGAAGGGTGCAGCCTACCATCGAGAGATCCCCGGGGTCATTGGATGATTGGCGAAACTATCTCCCATTACCGCGTCCTGAAGCAGCTAGGCGGCGGAGGCATGGGTGTTGTCTATGAAGCGGAAGATCTCAATCTAGGTCGCCATGTCGCACTGAAGTTCCTTCCCCCGGAAACGGAAAAGGACCCGGGAGCTCTCGATCGATTTCAACGTGAAGCACGAGCTGCTTCAGCCCTGAACCATCCGAACATCTGCACTATCTATGAGATCGGCCAATCCGACGGGCGTCACTTTCTCGCCATGGAACTTCTGGAGGGCGAGACACTTAAGCGAAGGATCGATGGCCGCTCCCTGGAATTGGACCGACTACTTGAGCTCGGGATCCAGATCGCGGAAGCGCTTGAGGCAGCGCATACCAAAGGCATCATCCATCGTGATATCAAGCCTGCCAATATTCTGATCACAAACAGGAACCAGGCCAAAATTCTCGACTTCGGACTGGCCAAGCAGGTTTTACAAACACAAACCGTTTTGGGCGGCACCACGATCGCGACTGTGGATTCCAATTACCTAACGAGCCCGGGATCGACGGTTGGCACAGTCGCCTACATGTCTCCAGAGCAGGCGCGCGGGAAGGAGTTGGACACGCGCACCGATCTGTTCTCGTTTGGTGCAGTGCTTTATGAGATGTCGACGGGAGCGTTGCCGTTCCGTGGCGATACTTCTGCAGTCATATTCGATGCGATCCTGAACCGCGAACCAGTTTCGCCGGTTCGCTTGAATCCCGATATTCCCACAAAGCTCGAAGAGGTCATCACCAAGCTGCTGGAGAAAGACCGCGACCTGCGCTACCAGAGCGCAGCGGAAGTGCGAGCCGATTTGAAGCGGCTTAAGCGCGATACCGAATCTGGAGCAATCCCCGCAATTTCATCTTCGAGTTCGCTGCGTGCACCGAACCTAGGAAAACCTCGCGGCGGCTGGGGTAAGTGGATTGCCGCGGCCGCGCTGCTTGTTTTGGTTGTCGCCGGTATCTTCGCGATCTACCGCAACGGGAGAAAGCCATTGATGGGGGAGCGAGACGCGGTGCTGGTCACCGATTTCGTGAACACCACGGCCGATCCGGTCTTTGATGGCACCTTGAAGAAAGCGCTCGCCGTTGATCTTGGACAATCCCCGTTTCTGAACGTTTTTCCCGAGCAGAAGGTCCGGCAGGCTCTTCAGTTCATGGGGCGTTCCGCAGACGACCGCGTGACAACGGACGTGGGCCGCGAGATTTGCCTGCGAAACGGCATCAAGGCGATGTTGACGGGCACAATCGCGAATCTCGGCAAGCAATATGTCATTACTCTGGATGCGGTGAACTCGAGTGGTGAGAGCCTCGCGCGCGAACAGAGTGAAGCCTCTTCAAAGGGAGACGTTCTGAATGCCCTGCATAAGGCAGGCACTCAACTCCGGAGCCGCCTAGGTGAATCCATCTCGTCGGTTCAGAAATTCGATAAACCGCTCGCGCAAGCTACTACTTCTTCGCTGGAAGCATTGAAGTCTTTCACGCTCGGCGACATGAAACATACTGGTGGCGACGAGTTCCAGGCCATTCCCTACTACCAGCGCGCGATCGAGCTCGACCCGAACTTCGCGATGGCCTATGCGCGGCTCGGCACGGTGTATCTGAATCTGGGGCAAAGTGAGTTATCCGAGTCAAATCGCAAGCGGGCATTCGAATTACGCGATCGTGCCAGTGAGCGCGAGAAGCTGTACATCACGTCGCATTACTATGCCGACTCGGGACAACTCGATAAAGGCTTGACTGCACTGGAACTCTATAAGCAGACCTATCCGCACGACTCGATCCCTTACAACAACATGGCGAATATCTATAGCCAGTTGGGCGAGTTCGATAAAGCGCTCGATCCCGCGCGCCGTTCTCTGGAATTGGACCCGACGAGCGCCAGCGGTTACACGAATGTCGCGGCTGCATTTGCCGGATTAAACCGGTTAGACGAGGCAAAAGCCGTTATCAACCAGGGTTTACAACGACTACCCAACAATGGCGGCCTGCATGGCGTCTTGGCAGGTATCGCGTGGAACCAGAACGATCAGGAGGCTCTCGAGAAAGAACTGAAAGCTGCGGAAGGCGCAGGTCCGGAAGGCGAGTTTGCTGCCCAAACCATGCGAGGATCGCTGGAAGCCCATCATGGAAAGGCGCGTGAGCTTCACAAACAAGCCATTGCGATAGAAGAAAATTCTCGGCGCGTGGGATTGCAAGAGGTTGCTGCGGGAATTGCGGCGCAAGAAGCCATTTGGCAGGCGCTTGTTGGTAATCAGACCGAAGCACGCGCCGCTATAAATCGAGCCCTCGGTGGATCTCAGTCCACGAAAGTGAAGCTCGATGTCGCCTCTGCGCTAGCACTGCTCGGCGATGAAGCACGCGCGCTGAAGCTTGCCGATGAAGCGGCAAAAGCCCGGCCGTTCGATACGATCGTTCAATACGTGCAGGTTCCGCTGGTGAAGTCTGTAGTTGAACTGAAACGGAGTCAGGCCGCGAAAGCTATCGACCTACTCGATGGCGCAATGGTGTATGGGCGCGCTAATCCTGGTGTGAGCTATGTCCGAGGAGTGGCATTCCTCAAATTGAACAAGCCGTCGGATGCAAAGGAAGCTTTCCAGCAAGTACTGAATTTGAAGCTTCTTCAACCGGACACTGTTACAGCCCTCGCGCAGTTAGGGCTCGCTCGTGCTTACGCGCAACAAGGCGATGAGTCGCGCGCCCGCATCGAATATCAGAACTTCCTGGCTCTCTGGAAAGATGCTGATTCTGACCTGCCGGTCCTCAAAGAAGCAAAGCTTGAATACGAGAAAGTGAAATAGGCAAGGGCGCTCACCTAAGTGAACGGTGCTGTGCTAAGAGGCAGGAGAGGCGTGGTCAAGCCTGGCACGGTTCTGCTTCGGCCCGAACCCAAACAGAGGAAACCGTAAAAACTCTGTTCCGCCGCGTCCCTGCCGCAAGAGCCAGCATATCTTTGATAGAGAAGTGTCGCAAGCGATCGTGTTGGGTTTCCGACTAATCCCGAAACTGCGATCTCATTTTCCTTCTCCCAAAAACACTACCAACACGCGACCGTCTGAGTGATATCCACCGCCAGTTGCGTTTCGTGCTTCAGTAATGGCGTTCTTGGGAGTGAAGTAATGGAGAGTCTTCGCTTCTCCCGCTTGCTGCAGTGTTTCTCCGATGTGATCGCGCTCACCATCAACGGCTGGATCGATCTTGTGCGTAGTTTTTCCATTGCGCTGATCTTTTTCAAAACCGATGTCGTGCGTTCCCGCGCCAATCCAAACGTCTTCGCCGTTCCACTGAAAGGGCGCTTTCCATAGTCGGAAATGATGGCGCGATGCAACGACGGCGTAAGCTTCCCCTTGCTCGTAGCCGAAATCCTGCACGCGATCGAACAGGTATAACTGGCTCATCGGCATGGTCATGTAGTCCTGCTTTTGCATCGTGAGCAGGACAGCTTTCGCGATTGATTGCTTGGTATCGAGATCCGCTACGTGCCACTTGGCGGCTTC
Source organism: Terriglobales bacterium (assembly GCA_036265385.1). GTDB lineage: Bacteria > Acidobacteriota > Terriglobia > Terriglobales > Acidobacteriaceae > DATAPD01. Next base: position 106,882 of record DATAPD010000059.1, on the reverse strand, counting down.
GAAGGCGTCTTTCACCTGCTTGTCAGTTCCGACGATCACAAAGTTCGTCATGTCTCCGAGGTTCTTGAACTCATCATTGACGCGACGAGGGAGGCTGTTGATGCCGTCCGCTAATTTCTGATCAATGGGATCCGTAGCGATTTTGAGTTCTTTGACAGGAGTCAGCGCTGTCCCGATGTTCGAGGAGTTCGAAGCAGGTGCTGCCGTGGTTGGCACAGCCGCTGTTTCGGACATGGCCGCAGTCGCAGGCTGAGTCGACGAAGCTGGCTGGGCAGCTGTGGGCTGAGAAGCGTTTCCGAACTGACCTGACATCCAGATCTGCGCGGCATTGGCGAGCTTCGACTTCATCGAATTGGCAGCGTCCGCGGCGCCACCACCCATCTGAACCTTGACCTTAAATGCATCTTTGCACGAGGAGGTTCCATTGACGCCGAGAAACAAATGGCCGGGCTGATTCACGGGAAGTAGCTTGTTCGCCCCAACCAAAACAGGCGCAGGATCCTGCGTGGAAACCTTGGCGATGAGCGCGCCGGGAGGAGCCGATGGAACTGGCAATTTATCGAAGGGAGTGCCTTGACCGCGCGGATTGCAATCCGCCGTGGGATCAATTGCGGTGATGGTGACGACATCACCAGCTTTCAGATCAATATTGGTGTCGATCCATTTCTCGGAAGCTGGAACGGAAAACTCATTGCCCGCGGGAACCGCTTGAGCAAAGCTGAATTGGACGAAGACGAAACAGAACAAGACTCGAAGTAGGCGTGACACGACTTCACCCCTCATGCGGAAATGCTAGCAGAGAGCCCACAACGTTTCCACGCAAGGTGCAAGCGTGTTAACCGCTGTGAGACTTGTGACAATCCCGATTGGACGAACAGCAGCTGCCGGGTTCCGCGACTTCTCCGTCTGGCCCGATGCAGTTCTGAGTATGAAGGCACCAGAACAATCCTTCATTCGAGTGCGGCACAGTCGGATCGTCGTCCGCGAGGATGAACTGTCCCTTCCATCGTAAGGACGGGCAAATATCTGGATGGTTCGTATTGAATCGGTCGTGATCGGAAACGGCGCGTAATTGCTGGAAGCGACTCATGCCGCACCTCCGGCCTTCAGGATGGCGCGTTTCAGGGCGACCCGCGCAAGTTGCACCTTGTACGCGTTCTGCGATAGCGGCTTAGCAGTCGCCAATGCCGCAGCGGCTGCTTTTTCAGCCACGTCTTCGGTGATCGATTGCCCAGTCAAAGCCTTTTCGGCTGCAGGCGAGAGCCATGGAGTCGGCGCGACGTATCCAAGGACGACGCGAGCCGCCTGAACGTTTTTGCCACTCATCTTCAACGACACTGCAGCTACAGCGAGTGGCCAATCGAACGCCGCCTTCTGACGGATTTCATAATGCGCCGCGCTCCAGCCGGAGGCAGCTGGAAGAATCAGTTCGGTGACAAGTTCATTTGGTCCGAGATCGTGTTCGCGATCACTGGCCGTCTTCGGCGCAACGAAAAACTTCTCGAGCGGAAGTTCCCGCTTTCCGCGCGGGCCTTCCAGCGTGAGTTTCGCGCGATGAGCGATCAGAATGGGCGCTAACGTGGAAGGGCTCACGAACTTGACCGCACCTTCATTACCCAAAATCGCGTGATAACGATTGTCGCCTGCACCAACGACGTCCTTACCCGCTTCATCCTTCGGCGATAGTCCAAGCCCGCTACGAAAATACCAACAACGTGGACGCTGGCAAAGATTGCCACCGATCGTAGCCATGTTGCGTATCTGCGGACTCGCCGCTTCGATGACCGCCTCGGCAACTGCTGGATAATCTTTCTTGAGAGTCGCATCGTCGGCCAGCTCGCCAAGGGTGGTGAGGGCTCCGATGCGAAGTCCCTGAGGTGACGCGTTCACACCCTGCAGGTCTTTTAGACCTTTGATGTTTACCAGGCGCTTCGGAGTGACTACATCATCTTTCATCAACGCGAGCAAGTCAGTGCCGCCCGCAAGAATTTCAGTCGCTCCCCAGCTCTTGCCGAGAAGGCCAATCGCTTCTTTCGAGGTTTCGGGTGTCACGTATTCAAAAGGTCGCATTTACGCAGCTCCCTTCTTGGCGTTCTGTTGCAACGCGGCCAGTACTCGGTCGGGCGTAAGCGGAAGAAATGGAACGCGTACGCCTAACGCATTCGCAACTGCGTTCGCAATAGCCGCCCCGGGCGAAATGACGGGAGGCTCGCCCAAACCGATCACACCGCGCTCGTCATAACCTTTCCCGGTCATCATGTGTACGACGAGTTCGGGAATATCATTCAGACCGGCGAGACGGTAGAACTGCATATTCGGATTGAGCATCCGGCCAGTCACGGGATCCATGATCTTCTCTTCGAAAAGTGCATAGCTGATGCCCATGATCAGCGCGCCATAACACTGGCTCTCGGCCGTCTTCAGATTGATGATCAGTCCGCAATCTTGGACGGCGACCATCTTTTTGACTTGAACGATGCCGGTGTCGACATCAACTTGGACTTCTGCCATCTGTACGCCACCGACTCCGCTGTTGGTGAGATCGGGCGGCTTTGCGCGATCAGGATTTTTTCCATGTGACGTGATCGGCATAGCGCCAATCTTTGAACAGGCATCTTTCCAGCTGAGCGAGCGGGAGGAATCTCCTTTGACGCGGATGTTTCCGCTGACCGCTTCGAGTTGATCCGGCTGGACATTCAGCGCGGGTGCAACTTTTGCGAATAGTGCATCGCGCGCATCGACCGCCGCACGACGCGTAGAGGAACTCACACCGCCGATCGTGGTGGAACCGCCGGATCCGCCGGACACGGGATAAGTGCTGTCCCCGATAAACAGCTTGATCTGATCGAGCGGTATGCCCAGCGTGTCGGCAGCAACCACCATGATGCTGGTGCGTGTGCCTGTCCCTAAGTCTTGGGAGCCGAGCTTGATTTCGACCGATCCATCGGGATTGATGGTGAAGTCGCAATCACTGTTGTGACCGCGTCCGCCCCAGGTGTGCATGGAAAGGCCTAAGCCGTGGGCGATGTTGCCGGACCGGTTCTTTCCGCGCGGCTGCCACTTTTGTTTCCAGCCCATCAGGTCGGAAGCGATGCCAAGCTCTTCGCGGTAAATCTCGGTTCTGGGTTTTGCCAGATCGAGATTCTTCAAGAAGAACTCAACAGGATCCATCTCGAGTTTGGCAGCGCAATCTTCGAGAGCACACATCGTGATCGCGGCCGCTTGCGGATGGCTGGGCGCGCGCCATGCACGTGCTGGACCTTGGTTCGTTTTGATCGCCGTATGGTTCTTTTCCTGGTTCGCGATGTTGAACACATACGGAATCGGGGGCATGCCGCCACCACCTGGGCCACCCGTTCCCCAGGAATCGGATTGCCACGCGACGATAGTGCCGTCTTTTTTCGCGCCCACCTTTACACGCGCGAATGCAGACGGACGCATCCCAGCAATCTCCAGTTCCGTATCGCGCTCGAGCATGATGCGGACCGGCTTGCCATCGGCCTTCTTCGAAATCTCTGCCGTCGCAACGCCCCAGCGGTCCGGTGAGAATTTGCTGCCGAATCCGCCGCCGATGTGATCTTGATGAACGCGAATGTTTGCCGCTGGAATCTTGAGCGGTTCTGCCATCTGGCCCGGAATCCCAGACACGTTTTGCGTTGACATGTGCACGAACAACTTGTCCGGCTCTGTCCATTCGGAGATCGAGCCATGACTTTCGAGGCAGCAGTGTGTAATCGCGGAAGCGCCGTACAGGCCGTCGCTGACGACATCCGCTGTGGCCAGAGCTTTCGCTCCTTCACCCTGAGTGATCGCGGCAGCTCTCTGATAGTTCGAGTGCCCGCCTCCACCCTTGACCTCGTGAAACTGCGCTTTGCGAATCGCTTCAATGACTGGGTCTGGGTAGCCCCATTCTTTTACTTGCTTGAAATAGTCTGCGTCTGCTTTGAAGGTAACGCCGTGCGTGCCCAGATACTCGATGAGCTGCTGGTCAGGCATCTGATTGCTGATCGCGTCATCGATGTCGTCCTCGCTCATTGGACCAGCAGTGTCGCCGGCGCCTTTTGGAGGTTCCGCATCGCTCACGAAGTGCGGCATCTTCTGATACTGAATTTTTACCAGGCGCGCAGCGTCGTCCGCGACACGCTCGTCCACCGCGGCGATGGCCACCACTTCATCCCCGGCCCATTGCACCGTGCTGCCGACTTTTTGAATTACGTGAACAGCTTTGACGCCCGCGAGTTTTTCCGCGGCGCTGGTATCGATGCTGACGATTTTCGCTTTCGCATATGGGCAGCGCACGATTTTTCCGTAGAGCATGCCCGGACGATGCGTGTCATAGGTGTATTTCGCTTGTCCAGAAACTTTCGCGGGCGCATCGACGCGAGTGGTGCGCTTGCCAATCAGGCTGCGATCTTCGGCTTTCGGCCATCCATAGTCCGCCATGTTCAGGCTCCCTTCTGCGCTACTTGCGCGATCGCTTTGCGGATACCTTCGTAGGTTCCGCAGCGGCAGAGATTGCCACTCATATGTTGGCGAATTTGGTCGGCGGACGGCGACGGGACCGCATCGAGCATGGCTTTACAGGAGACAACAAAACCTGGAGTGCAAAATCCGCACTGCGAAGCGTCGTTGTCGATGAAAGCCTGCTGGATGGGGTGCAGCTTCCCTTCCGCCATGATGGATTCCACAGTCATGATGGGTGTCTGCTGAGCTTCGATGGCCAGGATCGAACATGCATAAACGGTCTTGCCCTTGATCAGCACGGTGCAAGCGCCGCACTCGCCGCGATCACACACGCGCTTGGCGCCGGTGATCTCGAATTCATCGCGTAAGGCATCGAGCAATGTGACGCGCGGCTCGAGTTGAGCTTTGTACGTTTTGCCGTTGATGGTGAATTCCATCGGCACTTTTCCGGGCCCGTAGACTGGCGCACCAGTTTGCGCGGCCAAATCGGTTGGTGCGCCTGCAACCGCGGGAACGGCAGCGGCAATACCGGAAATTTTCAGGAAATCGCGTCGCGATACACCGGAGCGTTCCTGATTGTTATCGGATGGATGCTTCAGGTCATCTTCGTCGTCGTGCATCCCTGACCTCCAAGAATGTTTGCTTATCTCAAGTTTAACGATTCAATGAAAGCTTTTGACCAGAGCGGCGCTATCAGTTCACGAAGAAAGCGAGAACGAAAGTATACAACTCAGCGAGGTTGGATGTGGGAGCTCCGACACATAGATGTGTGACAAAGAAGAAGACGGGCGACCAGCGCCCGTCGGGAGAGCAAAATTGAAAGGTGAATACTAACTACTTTTTCAAGGTGCGAATGTACTTCACAACATCCGTGATCTGTTCTTTTGTGAGTTTTCCATCGTACGATGGCATCTTGCCTTTCCCTTTGGTGACAATCGTAGTCAACTCATCATCGGATTGTTTTTGAACGTCCGCTGATCCCAAGTCACGCAGTTTCAAATTCTTTCCCATCGCGGTGTCACCAGCGCCAGTCGCACCGTGACAGGCCGCGCATTTCGCTTTAAACGTATCCGCGCCACCCTCAGCAAAGGACGCGGTTGAGAGGACGACCGCGGCAATTAAGAGGCCGAGCAACATACGAGCGATGTTCTTCATGTCTTTCTTCTCCTTGTTTAATCACGAATGTGGGTCGCCGTCCGAACGGCAAACAGCGGCCGAGTACCTTGCTCCCCTGACGGGTGGGCAGGAGCCGAAGTCGAGCGCCGGCACACAGCAATCAGTGATTAGTCGAGCAAGGTACCGGTTGTCAATGGTTTCCGCAGTGATGGATTTCCTAGCGCCCGTCTGCCGGCCGATGGTACAATGACCTTCCGTCAGCCTGCCCTGACCTTTAGTGCGGCAAGCGACGAGCCTCCCCGTAAGTCCCCCAAATACTTCGACCCTACCTAACGTGTGCCTATTCAGGGGCTTATGACCACTTGCCGTAGGGTTGCTGCGTTCCTCTCAGCTCTTATCCTTCTGTCCGTCGCTGCGTCAGCTCAAGACGCCACAACTTCTTCGACCTCGGTCGATTTCCAGCAGCACAAGTTTTTTGATCGCCAAAATTCTCTTTTATTTGGCACACACGTCGGACTCGCCGCCACGGACTTTGCACTCACGCACCGGAATCTCGCCAGTGGAGGCAAGGAACTGAATCCGATCGCCCGACCGTTTACCGACCTTGGCACACCGGGGGAAGTTCTTTTCTTCGCTGGAAGTACCGCCGTTTCAATCGGCACCTCCTACTTGCTTCACAGGACGCATCACCACAGCCTTGAACGCTGGGTGGCACGATATGGAGTCGCGGAGTCGGGTGCGGCAGTCGCGTTTGATTTGGCCCAAGGGAGTGCGGCAAGCACGTCCGCTGCGAATCGCCAGATCGGCTTCCGAGTGCAGCTGCTTCGGCGATAAAGCAGTGAAAAATTCGGTCTAGCCATTTTCGGGAGGTTCCGGTCTTGCCCTTCTATGGCGCCTAGTCGCAAGATAGTGGCATGCCAAAGCACATCGCAAAGCAGGAGACGGCAGAATCTCGTCCGACGTGGACCCAAGCCTATGTCATGGCCACGTTCTGTCTGGTGCTGGGCGTTACGCTCGGATATTTACTTCGCGGTTCAGCTGCCCCGACAACCCCAACCACAACGTCAGCGGGAACATCCGCCCCCAACACCTCACCTTTCGGGAGCGGCACGACCCAACCTGGGCCACAGTCAAAAAGTGCGCTGGATGCAGCCGCGGCACCCATGCTCGCAAACCTGAAAAGCAATCCATCTGATTTCGATACGCTCGTGAGGGTCGGCAACCTGTATTACGACGGACAGTCGTACCCGGAGGCCATTCAATATTACGGGCAGGCGCTGAAGGTTCGCCCTGATGCGGTGGACGTTCGCACAGATATGGGAACGGCATACTGGTATTCCGGAAACGCCGACCGTGCACTACAGGAATTCGCGCAATCTCTGAAGACCCGGCCAGGCCACGCGCAATCTTTGTTTAATACTGGCATCGTTCGCTGGCAGGGCAAGAATGATGCTCCCGGCGCCATCGCTGCATGGGAGGAGTTGTTGCAGAAAAATCCGTCCTACCCGGAACGTGAAAAGGTTCAGCAGCTCATGGCGCAGGCCAAGTCAGGACGTTGACGATTGCCCACGCCCTCCTGCAGGCCTTAAACTCCAGCGCGAAATCCAGTCCATGCACCACAACGATCATTTCGGGAATCGGGCGGCTTTCCCGCCGACCCGCGGTTCCCTGCTCGTAGAGCTGCGCAGCGAGAATCCGAGCGAACGCCAACGTGCGCTGGATACACTTCTGTCCGTCTACTGGAAACCTGTTTACAAATACATCCGGCTGAAATGGGGCAAGGACGCTGCGACAGCAGAAGACTTGACACAGGACTTCTTCGCAGAGGTGATCGAGCGAAATCTCCTGGACCGCTATGATCCAAAGAAAGCAAAGCTGCGAACCTACCTTCGCCTGTGCATTGACGGATTGGCTTCCAACGAGCACAAAGCTTCACAGCGCTTAAAACGAGGCGGCGGGGTTCAAGTGTTGCCGCTTGACTTCATTACGGCCGAAGGCGAAGTAGCGGAACTGGAAATTCCTGTTCCCGGAAACGAAGATGACTTCTTTGCGCGGGAATGGGCGCGCAGCATATTCGAATTGTCTCTTGCGCGTTTGCAGCAAGACTGCGAGGAACGCGGCAAGGCGATCCATTTCAAACTCCTTGAACTGTACGACGTCGACGAAGGCGGCAAGGAGATCACCTACCAGGATGCCGCCCGTCAATTCGGTATCAAGCCGAGCGATGTAACGAACTATCTTGCCTATGCCCGGCGCGAGTTCCGAAAGATCGTTCTTCAGCAGATCCGGCTCATGACCGCCAGCGACGAAGAATATCGACGCGAAGCGCGAGCTCTGCTGGGAGTCGAGCCATCGTGAAGCTCACCGATAACGCGCTCGAGCGACTGCGCTCCGCAGTGGACTTGCCTGATTTGGAAGGTACGCGTTACCGCCTTTTAGAAAAATTGGGTCAAGGCGGGATGGGCGGCGTTTATCGCGTGGAAGACACCATGCTGAGCCGAGATGTCGCAATGAAGGTCGTCACCGCGCCCGATGGTGATGGCGATCTTGCTGCCCGTCTGATGCGCGAAGCAAAAGTCATCGCACGGCTGGAACATTCAGGCATTGTTCCTGTGCATGATGTCGGCCAGTTTCCGGACGGGCGCGTCTATTACACGATGAAGCTTGTGCAGGGCAAGCGCCTGGATGCTTACATACCAGAGCTGGGGAGTATCCCTGAGCGACTGCGTTTGCTGCAGAAGATCTGCGATGCGGTCGGCTTTGCGCATGCACGCGGAGTCCTGCATCGTGACCTGAAGCCGCAGAACATCATGGTCGGTCCGTTCGGCGAAGTGCTCGTGATGGATTGGGGCCTTTCCAAAATCGTGCGAGAGCAGGAAGCGCGCAACACTGCTGTGATTTCGCCGAAAGGCGGCGACGAAAATGAGGTCACCGCTCACGGGACTGTTCTAGGCACGCCGGGCTATATGGCTCCCGAACAGCAAAGTGGATCAGGAACGCTCGATGCTCGTGCTGACGTGTTTTCGTTGGGAGCGATTCTTCGTTTCCTGCTCGCAGAAACTGCCGATGTTTCCATTGCGCCAAGAAGCCGAGCCCTTCGGGCCATTGTCGACAAAGCGACAGCGCAAGATCCCAATATGCGCTACGACTCGACTGCTGCATTATCGAACGATCTCTCCGCATATCTTGACGGATTGTCTGTTAATGCCTATCCGGAGGGAGCGCTTGCGAAACTTTGGCGTTGGGCGGTTCGAAACCGTGTTTGGCTCCTCATGGTGCTCGCGTATCTCGTCATGCGTACCCTGTTCATTTTGTGGCGCACGCGATAACAAACCGTGAGCACTTAAACGAAACGCGAGAAGCGTTGTATAGATTCTCAGGCGCGATTCGCGCGCGGAGGAAGCAATGAACAAGATCGTTCTGGGATTAGTGCTGGGCGCCGTTCTCGGCGCGTTCGACGGTCTCACAGCCTGGTTCACCCCGGAGGTACGTAGCCAACTGCTTGGGATCGTCATTGGGTCAACCATCAAGGGCCTTATTGCAGGGATCCTGATCGGTTACTTCGCGCGGAAGGTGAACTCCTTGCCGCTCGGAATTCTTTTCGGTCTTGGAGTGGGCCTGATCCTGGCCTTTATTGTCGCGGCCATGCCGAACCCTGCCGGTAAGCACTACTATTTCGAAATCATGCTTCCCGGTTCAATCGTTGGAATGATCGTGGGCTACGCGACGCAGAGATTTGGGACAACGCCATATCCGGCGACCCGATAATGTTCAGCGGGTGGATGGGCCGTCAACGGGCGGCGCAGGTTCCGGCTCCTCTTCTTCCGCGTGAATGAGCCCGAATTTTTTCAGCTTGTATCGCAATGCGTCTCGACTGATATCGAGAAGACGCGCCGCCTGTGTCTGATTACTATTGGCCTGCTTCATGGCCAGTTCCACCATCGAGCGCTCGACTTCTTCTAATGAAGTGCCCCCATCCGGGATGTAAAGGCGCGGCAAGGTTCGGCCGTTCGGGAGAGTAGGACCCGATTCCACGGGAGAGGTCCTCTCGAACGCTGTCATACCGTTCGCTTCTCCAACAGCGAACGGCAGATACTTTGGCCGGAGCTTGCGCTCTTCTTCGAGGATCATGGCCCGCTCGATCGAATTCTTCAGTTCGCGCACGTTCCCTGGCCAGTTGTGGCCCAGGAGGAGCTTTCGCGTGTCATCCGTGATGCCGGCAACCGATTTTTTGAAGCGTCGGTTATATCGTTCAATAAAGAAGTCGACCAGCGGCAAGATGTCGTCCTTGCGCTCGCGAAGCGGTGGAATAAAGATCGCAATGATAGCCAGTCGATAATAGAGATCCTGCCGGAACTGTCCGTCGCGCACAGCTTTTTCAAGATCACGGTTCGAAGCGGCGATCACGCGCACGTTCACTTGCATGTCGCGCACGCCGCCAACGCGTCGGATGACTTGATCTTCAAGAACTCTTAGCAGCTTCGCCTGCAAAAGCGGGGAGAGTTCGCCGATTTCATCGAGGAATAGCGTTCCCCCATCCGCCATTTCAAACAGGCCCTTCTTCATCTGCTTGGCATCGGTGAAGGCGCCTTTCTCGTGTCCGAAGAGTTCCGCTTCCATGAGCGTTTCAGGGATGGCGGAGCAGTTAATCGCAATGAAGGGCTTTTCTTGACGAGCGCTCTCGTAGTGGATCGCTTTTGCGATCAGGTCCTTGCCGGTTCCACTCTCACCCTGGATGAGAATGGTCGTTGCTTCGCTTTCCGCAACCTTGCGGACGAAATTCATTAGCTCGGCCATCTTTGCGGAAATTCCGACGACCTCGTGATAGCCGGTGTGTCGACGGACTTCTCCGCGCAGGGATTGCACTTCAGTGCGTAAGCGCGAAGTCTCGAGCGCATTCTTGATGGCAACGTGCAGTTCGTCGAAATCGAGTGGCTTCCCGACGAAATCGAATGCTCCGAGTTTCAGGGCGGTTTTGACGTCGTCCAGCTGCGGGTCGGCGGTGATCATGATGACCGCGCGGGCGTTCCCGTTCTTCTTGAGATTTTCAAGAACCTGGATTCCATTGATGTCGGGGAGGCGGACGTCGAGCAGTACGAGATCCGGCGACTCATTCTGAGCTATGCGGAGGGCGGGTTCACCGGCCTCGGCCTCGATGACCTGATATCCCCACTCCTCGCATTTCTGGCGAAGCGACCAGCGCACCAGGCGCTCGTCGTCAACCACGAGGATTCTTTCTTTATCTGGCATGTATGGACTGTTGTGATTTTAAACTATGCCGGGCGCACTTCATTTTGCTATCTCCCGGTCCGTCTCTGACTTCCGCAAGTGGTTCTGCGGCGGGAGGATAAAGCGGGACGGCGAGCGAAGCGCGGTGAATAGTAAATCGATCATGATGCGGACCTGCTCTCGCAAACTGACATCATAAGCGCGCAGCGCGACCATCCCGGCAATGGTGAAACTGGTCACCAGGTTTAAGACAAATGTGACGCCAATCCCTGCGAGAGCGCCGTAGAAAGCAGGGTCTCCGAGAGCGGCGAGACCGGATTGCCCTGCGGCAAGAGCTAAAGTTCCCGATGAAAGTGTGACGTGGCGGACATCTAGCGGAATGCCAAAGAAAGCTCCGATCACAGGGGTGAATCCGAGCAAGTATCCGAGCACGATGCTGGTTGCAAAGCCCCCTAGGTTTTTGCGGAAGTATTCGGCACAGCATCGCATCGGCTCTTTGCCGATTACGGAGCACAGAGGGTGTTCAGCGATGGCATCGCTAAGCCGGTAATAGGTAGCAAAGTTTTCGCACCACCCTCCTGCAAGAGCCGCAATCCAGAGAATTACACCGGTCAAAACGGCATAGATCGCAGTGGGAGAGTGGAGCGGGTGAAGCGAGTGATAGACGTACTCCGCGCTTTTCTGTTCAAGAAATGTTTGGGAAAACAAACGATTCCAAAGCCAATCAAGCGCAAAACACCCTGCACCTACAGCTAACACGTTGCCGAGTGCCGCTGCCAGTTGCGTACTGGCGATCCTGGAAACAAACGCTGCGAACTTGGTAGATCTTTCTTCGCCGCGGTTATCGCGCACGATGCCGGCAAACGTTGCCGCGGTCGCGGCCGGCTGTTTTGTTGCCAGAACTAAACCAAACAACTGCAGCAGTACGAAACTCACGGCGTAGTTTGTGCCACTAGCCACTCCTTCGATAAATGGGGGTAAAGGAGCCTCAACGATTCGCATTTTGATGGCAGCTGTGATGACGGTGAGTAGTCCGCCACCGGCGGCGGCCAACCACATGTGCCAATAATCGGCGCGATCATGAGCGATATAGTGTTCACCGCTGTGTCCGGTTCGCTCTACGGTCTTTCGAGCTACGAGGCCCAGATTCTCGCGCAGAAGAACTTTGAGACTCCGATCGGATTGCCGCCCGTGCATGAGCGTCGTTAGAAGTTGTTTTGCCGCGCGTAATCTGTCTTGAGAGCTCGCAGGACAAATCACCGCGACGAGCGACTCCATTCGGGCGAAACACGCTTCGATTTTCTTGAGGTCGAAAACCAGCTCTACGCTGACTCCCTCGGACTCCATGTGACCATGAACTGAGCCGATCTCCTGGCGGCAACGGCCAACCGTCTCTTGCCAGGCCATCGTGCGGCCACCCCCGTGAGAGTCAGACGTGAGTAGTTCCTCGGTGCCTGAGATCAGATCGTAAAAAGGAGAGTCGGTTACCTGGCACGCCAGAGCGCGATCGCGCATCTCGGGTCTCAGGCCAAGCGAACTCACACGAATGGCGAGCAAACGCAAAGCTTCCTCGACATCGGATCTCTGCTGTCGCCAGACGTCCGCATCATGCTGAGGGTTCACGATGGAAATCAGGCGCTCAAAAAGCTCACTGGGAATGTCAGTGAATTGGCGGACTCTCTGCTTCGAAGAATAGAGACGGATCAGCAACCGCGAGGCATCGGCATCGTGACGAGCCCTCGGCATCAAGCGCCCGACGATGCGATGGACAAACTCGGAAGGGAGCGGAAGATCAGAAGGAATTCCTGATTCCGCCAAGAGGCTGAGGCTGTCGAGGCTCTTCAGGAATTCTCGAAACGCTGTTTGGAATCTTGTGCGGGTGGCCAAATCATTTTCGAGGAATTCGATAAGACGTCGAAGTTCTACGTAGCCGCCGCCTATTGAATCCAGGCGTTGCAATCTGCGAACAAGCGCGATGAACGCCTCGATACGAGATGAAGTGTCGGGCGCATCCAGAAAATCGCCGAGCCGATCCAGCAAACGCTGGGATACGTACGCGCGACTATCCTTCACATTGGGCGCCAGAGTTTGTGCCTGACCCATGCGGCAGGTATGCCCCCGAAATAGGGGTACATAGTAAGGCCAAGCAGTTCTTTCCAGGAAATCTTGCGTTTCAGGCTAGGCTGTTGCCAGCACGGGACCCGTCTGCAGCGGAAGTAACACGCGGAACATGGTGCCCTTCCCCACTTCGCTGGTTACTTCTATCCGGCCGCGATGCTCTTCCACGATACGCCGCGCCAGTGAGAGCCCGAGTCCAGTGCCGTTACCCTTCGTCGTATAGAACGGACGAAAGATATTCGGCAAGTGTTCAGGGGGAATGCCCCTGCCGGTATCCGTGACGGAAATCGCTGCACAATCGCCTTGCGACAGGATCTCTACCTTGACTAAACCAGGACCTTCGATCGCCTGCACCGCATTCAACAGCAAGTTCAGCAGGACCTGGTGGATCTGGTCGCTGTCGTGTTCGACGACCTGAAGCGCGGGACTCTTCTCGAGTTCGATCTTAATCGGTTTCGACAAAACCTGCTGCCTTGCCAACATGACCGCGTGTTCGACAGTCGCGTTCAGATCACTGGCTCGCATCTCCGGCGGCCGGGGACGAGCGGTTTCAAGAAGGTCGGTCAGTATACGGTTGATTTGCGCAATCTCGAGATGGACATCCTTCACGACAGACCGCGCGGGACTCGTGGAAGGTAGATCGCGGCCCACGATTTCGATCACCCCAGCAATACCTGCCAAGGGATTCCGGATCTCATGAGCGAGCCCAGTCGCCAGTTCTCCGAGAGTCGAAAGGTGCTCGGCGCGCGACATTTGGGTGCGGTGCAGACGCTCGATCTCTTCGCGGCTTTCGCGCAACTGCTCGACCATGCGATTGAAATTCCGGCCAAGATCGCCAATTTCATCATTGCGTTTGGAGAACGAAACACGAGCACTGAGGTCGCCTTCGCCTACGCGCGCGATCTGTTCCTGCAATTCGACCATCGGCCGCTGAATGAGGTAGGCCAAGGCGACGATTAGTACGGCACAGATCGCAACTGCTCCGGCGCCGGCAACAACGAGAACGGTGTGCCGCTCGGGATCCCGTAGAGAAACAGTCGAGAGCAGGAACAACAGAAGCCCGTTGAGAAGTACGAAAGCGACGGGCAGGACTGCTTTGATTTCCCAATTTACTCGGACTGAATTCAATCGCTCTGTCTCCGTCTTATTCGCTTCCGTCGTACGCTTAATTATGGTCTCTCGCCCAACTACACAACAAGGAGGCGAGATGGAAGGAGCGGCCGCATCGACGAAACTTGTGCGGTACAAGCAGCAACCTGGTGAGTGAACCGGGGCTTTCCGGTCGCGGCTCACCAGCTTGGGTCCGTCACTCTGTTTCGTCAGTAGCTCACTCTCAGGCATAAGCATGTAGCCCAGGCAACAGGTACGTCACACCGAAAAACGTAAACATCACAACAGCGAAACCAAGAATTGCAAAGTACGCCGCGCGGCGCCCGCGCCATCCGCGAGTGATGCGCATATGGAGGTAGCCCGCATAAACCAGCCATGTGATGGCGGCCCAGGTTTCTTTCGGATCCCAACTCCAGTAAGAACCCCAGGTGCGGTTCGCCCAGTAGGCGCCGGCAGCGATCATCAGGGTGAGCAATGGGAATGCGATGCAAATTGTCTTATACGTAATCTTGTCGAGGTCGTCGGCAGTGGGAAGAAGACGTTCCAAATCCGCGCGGCGCCACAAAAGCAGCAGGTAGAGCAGCGACACAAAGATCCCTCCGACTAAGCCCGACAGGATGAATGGGCTTGCCGCCAGGCTTGTCGGAAACAACCCTTCTGCATCGAGAGAAGCGTACTGACCGTCGCGAGCGCGAAGCAGGAATGCTGCCAGCGCCAGCACCTGTAGAAGTATGCTGATGAATACTGATCGGTTCGCCACAGTTAGCAGCGAATCCTGTTTTCGCAGTTTTGCTGCGACGTAGAGAATGCAGGGCGCTGCAACGACCAGCGCGACCAGCAACATCAGCCAGCCAAGGTCTGGGATGATGACGAAGAGGCGCACTCCCTTTTGAAGAAAGACTTCTGATTTCTGTTCGGCATTCCACGCAATGACGTTCAGGCCGCCCCACTTTTCGAAGCGAGTCAGAATGCCGGCATAAATCGCAACGGTAAACAGACTTGTGGTGACAAGAAACGATTCCGTTTCCATCCTGTCCTGGATGAGGAACATCATGGCGAGCGCGAAGCTCAGCGCACAAGCCGCATAGGCGAGCATCGCGAGCGTTACGTGAACATGCAGCCACGTGGATTGCAGAGCGGGCACAAGGGGATGAACGTCGCTGCGCAAGAGCTGCATGAGGACGACGCCGACAATCGCAACCGGCATCGTCACCGTTCCGATCACTTTCACACCGAACTTCTTTTCCGCGAAAAGTGTCAGAGCCGCGAGTGTCCAAACGAAACTCAACAACATTTCGTAGACACTGGCGAACGGTGGATGTCCTGCCTCGTACCAGCGATGTGCGACGGCGCCGGTGTTGGCGATAAGTCCAGCCCACGTCGCGAGCGACGCGAACTTCACATATGACTGGATACCGGTAACCCCAAATCCAAGATATAAAGCCCCAGCGCCTGCGTAGAAGATCAAAGCGGCGTACAACAGATTCTCTTCATTGAGCAGGCTGCCACTCTTCACCACGTTCAGGAACGCCATGAACAGCAGAAACGCGATGCCCAGTCCCACCATGACGATCAGCGTGGTTCCTGTTGCTGCCGGCTGCTGTTCCGCTCGTGCACGAGCCATGATTTTTCTTCCTCCCCCCAATTTGACTGATGCATTACCCAACTGAAGCAGCAGTCTCGTGCGAGACGAACTCTTCGTGTGGCTGCTTCAGTTCTTGCCCAATATGTTTCGCGATGTCGGCGAATTTCTCGTTGAATGCTTCGCGGTTCCGGTTCGCGGTTCCGCCGACCCATAGTGTCCATGCGTCAGATGCGCTCTTCGCCGGAACAGCCCAGAGTCTCGTGTGCGAGGCATAGAACACAAACCCTAATCCAATTCCCATCAGAACAACACCGGCCCACACACCCCACTGGCCGGGCTCATAGGAGACCTGCAGGCCCGTGAAGTGGATCATCTTGAGGTCGGTCGCTTCGAATTGAACCGGCGACTTAGCGTTCTGCGCCACTTCATCGATCGCTGGCAGCCAGTAGTCGAACTGCTGGCCTGCTCGCATAACGATCAGGTGAGCAGCGGGGTTTTCAATTTGGTTCGAACGTGTATAGACCTGGCCGTCCCGAACGACGTAGTCGGGAATGAATTCCGCTAGACGCACGCTTGTGTTGTCGTCAATCGCAACTTCCTGATTCAACCCTAGCGTGATTTCTTTTTTGATTGTTGGATCAGAGGTGGACGTCGCTGCCAGCAGTAATTTCTCTACTTTGCCCGTCGACCCATAACTCGACTGATAAAAACGCACACCGCCATAAACCAGCGGATCGTTGACAACGATTTCCTTTCGCAAGAGCTCACTGCTGTCTTTTACAACCGCCAGGTTTGACCACCATTTCTTTGGAGTTCCATCTGGATAATTTTCCTGGCCCGCACGATCGCAGCGGATCGCGAATGGAAGGGGCTTCGTCGATCCGTCTCGCATCTCGACCAGGTTGGAAGTTTGGCCTTCCGTCAGATTCAGCGTTCCACGCCATCCCCAGAGGGCATCCATGATTCCGCCAAGGAAGATCAGCAGAAGGCTGGCGTGCACGATGTACACGGCCATCTCAGCGATACGATTCTTCTCGGCAAACAGCGAGAAATGGTTTTCATGAACCACGCGTTCCGGCTGATATCCGGCCCGGTGTAATGCACGCTCGGCCGCCACAAGTCCGGTCTCCTCATCGGCAATGGCGAATTCCTTCTGTGCCGGAAGGAAGCGACGGAAATTGCTGTCGGGGTATTTGTACGGACGCGAATAGTGACGCCACGCATTCGGGAATCTTTCAATCGAAGCCGCTACGATGCTGAGGCTGACCAGCAAAAGCAGCGCAACAAACCACCAAGCATGGAACACGTCCGTCAGGCCGAGGGCGTCGAAGATCCGCAAAGCATGTGGCGAATAGGCACGCTGAATCTCATCGGGTTCTGTCACCGGACGCTGCAGAATGATCGTTCCCACCGCGGACAAGATCACCACGATGATCAGCAGGATCACACCAGTTTTTACCGAACTCAGGGTTTGCCAGATCTTGCGCGCAAGCGGCGTCGCCATGGACTTGTCTCCACTCACAAGTAGTGCAAATCCTTGGCCACAGCGGTCAATCTGCTCGGAAGTACTTGCGTCGGTGACCTTTAGCGCGCTTCTGGATGTCGATGTAGCTGTCGGAAAATGGGCCAAAACACACAGCCCGAACGTTCTACGCCGGGATTTCGCTCAATTCACTCGAAGGCATGAGTAAAAAGCTTCGTCGACGGCCGGCTGGCGTTAGAATGCGTCCGCTTACAAGTCCCATCTCCATCGACCATGAAACTTTCGCGCCGCGAAGTCACCAAGCTATTGCTAGCAGCCTCGATGTCGCCGAAATCGCTCGGCCAAAGCAGCCCATCCCCTGCAAAATCGACCTCCGATGTCGTGGTGATTGGGGCGGGGGTGTTTGGCGCATGGACCGCTTATTCCCTGCGCCAAGCCGGACTTCGTGTCACTTTGGTTGATTCCTACGGGCCGTCCAACAGTCGCGCGAGTTCGGGAGGCGAATCGCGAATCATCCGTGCCTCCTATGGCGCGGACGACTTCTACAGCCGATGGGTGCTGCGTTCGCTTCCGCGATGGCAAGAGCTGTCGAATCGTTCCGAAAGTCCTGTGTTTCACAAGACTGGCGTCTTGTTTCTCTCCGATGGGAGTACAGATATCGTCAAGCAGAGCGCGGCTGCGTTGAACAGGTTAGGAGTTACTTTCGAACAACTGTCGTCATCAGATTTGAAAAAACAATTTCCGCAGATCGCGTTTCAGGAAAACGACAGTGCCATCCTCGAGCCCAATAGCGGTGCGCTCATGGCGCGGCGCGCAGTGCAGACATTAGTCGCGGAGATGATCGGTCAAGGCCTGGATTACCACCAGGCATTCGTCGCTCCTCACGCGAAAAGCGGCAAGCTGTCCGCCATAAAAACCAGCACAGGCGAGGAGATTTCAGGCGGATGTTTCATTTTTGCGTGCGGTCCGTGGCTGCCCAAATTGTTTCCAGCTCTGTTAGGGAACTACATTAAGCCGGAGCGCGCCGAAGTCTATTTTTTGGGCGTGCCTGCAGGTGATTCGCGCTTTGCCCCACCGCAAATGCCAACCTGGATCCATAGCAGCCGCGAGTGGGACGCGTATGGCATGCCGGACCTTGAAAATCGCGGATTCAAGGTGGCCGTCGACAAGATCTCGCTTCCCGCCGACCCCGACACGCTAGACCGCGAACCGACGCCGGCGTTTCTGCAGCACGTGCGGGCCTTTATCGCGATGCGTTTTCCAGCGTTAAAAAATGCACCAGTTCTTGAGACGCGAGTTTGCCAGTACGAGTACACGCCGTCGGGCAACTACATCATCGATCGCCACCCCGATTTTGAAAACGTTTGGATCGTCGGTGGAGGTTCGGGCCATGGTTTCAAAAACGGCCCGGCAGTCGGCGAATACGTGACCGAATTGATCACGAAAAACGCTCAGTTGGAACCGCAGCTAACGATCTCGAGCCAGCGCAATCCGACCCATCGCGTCGACTGATGCCCGTTCCCATAACTCAAGCGGTGCTGCGCAGTTGGCGAAAATGTGATCCGCATCACTCCCGTACGTGACATCAGCCATACTCCTGCGCTCCTGAGCGCGTTTGAATACTCGGGAAGATGTTTCCCCCGAAATCCATTTCGATCACCAAACCTCCCACTCAAATTCCGCACGGAAGTTACTTGGGTCATTTCACCACTCCCACTGTGGGAGATCGCCCAAGCGAAAGCTGCAACAGCGCTGTTGCGATTCGCCACACTGCCAAGGGCAAACAGCAACTCTGGTTCTCTCAATCGCTTACGAGCTGTGTAGCAGAAATCCACACCAATACTAAAGACGGCGACTCTCTTGCAAAAACAAGGTTGGTGGAGTTGGTATGAAAGCGTTTACCCAAATCGCGATTCGTTGGGCAGCGCGATTCGATTTAGCGGGGCGCACCACCAGGTTCGCCATGCTGTTCGTCGTGGCACTGCTAGTGAGCAGATCGGCTGTGGCTGGAGTTCACCCGGTTCCGCTCGAGAAAAATGTTGACGCCGCGAAGTGTCTGGAATGTCACGAGGATAAGACGAAGGGCAAGTCCGTCCACAGCGCGATTGCGATGGGTTGTTTGAGCTGCCACGAAGTGCGGGTCAACAAAGACGTCACCCGCATCAAGCTGACGACAACCACTCCCGCGAGCCTCTGCCTTACCTGCCACACAAACAAAAACGCTGCCGAGATCAAGGGCACCGTGCATAGCCCGGCCGTCCGCGATTGCTTGAAGTGCCACGATCCGCACGTTTCGGAAAACAAGAACCAGTTGCTGAAAGCAACAGCCGGTGACGAAAAAACAAATCTGTGCCTAAGCTGCCACAAGCAAGGCACCAACGTTCCGGCGAAGGGCAGCCGTCATGCCGCGCTCGACATGGGCTGCGACACTTGCCACACCACGCACAAGACTGGTGCCGAGCCGACGGCTGAGAATCGCTTCCACCTTACGAAGATGGCTCCCGCGCTTTGCGCCGATTGCCACGACCCCAAAGATGCGAATCTGCAAAAGGCGCATCAGAACCAGCCGTTCGGAACCGCAAATTGCCTGACCTGTCACGATCCACACCAGTCTTCAAATCCGAAGTTGATGCAAGCTTTCACGCATCCGCCGTTTGCTGACAAGAGCTGCGAAATGTGCCATGCGCCCGCGAAAGACGGCAAGGTGGTTCTTACGCAGAAAGATGTCAAAGCACTTTGCGTGACCTGCCATGACGAGCAGGCGAAGAAGATTGAGACTGCGAAGGTGCAGCACCCTGGAGCAGCCGGCGACTGCACAGACTGCCACAATCCGCACGCTAGCTCACAGCCTGGATTGCCCAAGACGAACGCCGTTGAAATTTGTCTGAGCTGCCACGCGGACATCGCCGAAGGAGCGAAGAAGAAATCGCATCATCAGCCGGCGTTCGCACAGGGTTGTGCAACCTGCCATGAAGGACATGGCAGTGATACTCCGAAACTTCTTCGGGCCAGCGGCAATGCGCTCTGTCTCGAGTGCCACAGCACAACATCGAAGCCGGGCAAGGTCGAGAACGCAAGCCTGATCACGATCTTCAACGGCAAGGTTCGCTTGCCGGATGACTACTTCCGCAAAAACAAAGTGGCGCGGCTCGAGATCAAAGGTGGAGTCGGACACCCGACGCCGAGCCATCCAGTACAGAACGTGATGGATTCGATGGACCTGAACAAGGTGAAAACGCAGGTGACCTGCCTCACCTGTCATCAGGCGCACGCGAGCGGCGGACGCGCGATGTTGGTGGGCGATGTGAATCCGGGGATGGCGTTCTGCCAGAGCTGCCACAAAGGAATGATTGGGGTGGGACAGTGAATTACGCGATGACGATCAGTTCGAGACCACAGTTCCGCACTTGGATCACCTGGTTCCTAGTCGCGGCACTGGCATTGTTGCTGGTTCCAGCGAGCCACGCGGGCAAGAAAGACAAAAAGAAGAAGGAAGAGGCGCCGGCACCCGCGAAGAAAGAAGGAATCGACCGGAGCAAGATTGACACCAGCAAGCTGGTGTGGCCACTGCCTCCAGATCTGCCGCGCATCAAGTTCGTCTCGGAGCATTTCGGCGAACCGCAGAAGCCCGTGGAAGCGAAGCCGCAGAAGAAAAAGCAGGGCTGGATGGACCGCATGGCCGGCGTTCAGCAGCGGGAAAGCGGAGATCCGGTTGAGCCTTCACACGTGCTTGGACAGCCCTATGGGGTCGCAGTGGATTCGAAAGGTCGCGTCTACGTCGGAGACACGTTCGTCGCGGCAATCTTCATCTTCAACACGGAAACCAAGGAAGTAACGTTCCTGCGCAACGGACATGAAGCCGCATTCCGCAACATCATCGGGATAGCGATTGACGATACAGACCGGCTGTTTGTGGCGGACGCAGGCATGCACCAGGTTTCGGTGTTCAGTCCGCAGTTGAAGCTTGAAAGTACGTTTGGCGCAGATGATCTCAAGCGGCCCAGCGGAATCGCCATCGATAGCGAGAATCGATTCGCCTATGTCGTGGATACGGGCAACGAAACCGTATTCGTCTACGACGCCGACAATTTCAAGCTGCTGCGAAAGCTGGGAGGGCCCGCGAAAAAACTGAACGACGACGACCCAGCCACGTTCGCCAAGCCGACGAATGTCGCGCTCGATAAAGATGGCAACGTCTACATCTCTGACACCCTCAACAATCGCGTGCAGATTTTCGACGCCGACGGGAATTTCATTTCCATGTTCGGCAAGGCCGGCGACGGGCCGGGCACATTCCAACGCCCGAAAGGCGTAGCAGTCGATACCGACGGCCATATCTGGGTTGTAGATGCGTCGCAATGCAACGTGCAGATCTACGACAAAGAAGGTCACCTGCTGGCCTTTTTCGGATACGGCGGCGGGCTGCCCGGACAGTTCGGGTTGCCGGCTGGAATCGCAATCGACAAAAACAATCGCGTCATCGTCAGCGACCAGATTAAAGGACGCATTCAGGTTTTCCGTTACATCACCGACGCTGAGAACACTACGGCGAAGGCTGAGTTGGAAAAGAAGAAGGCCGCAGAGGCACCAGCATCAGCGACCGGCAAGGCAGATCCCGAGCCGAAGACCGCAGAGGTGAAGCAATGAACGGAACAAGTTTCGTTGAGTTGTGGGAAGGAACGCCCGCAACCGTCGAAGACGGAAGAAGCCGAGAGCTTCTTCCGGTGCATTCAAAACAGCTGTTTTATCCATCAGGAGGTCTTAAGACCAATATGAAGAAAGCACTGTTCATTCTTTTAGCAGTTATGTTCGCCATCGGCATTGCGGCGGCCCAGAATGACGTACTTGGACCGCATAACGTCAATGGCCATGGTTGCGTTTCGTGCCACGCGCCACACAGCGGCCCGGCCGGCTTGAATCCGGCT
Organism: Terriglobales bacterium; assembly: GCA_036265385.1. Taxonomy (GTDB): domain Bacteria; phylum Acidobacteriota; class Terriglobia; order Terriglobales; family Acidobacteriaceae; genus DATAPD01. Next base: position 84,852 of record DATAPD010000059.1, on the reverse strand, counting down.
TCGACCAATGCAGCGCAAGGCGATGTTTATCTTTGGGGCCGCGACCTGGTCGCCAAGGGTTACACCGTGTTCGGCGGAACAACCTTCACAGTTCCGGCGGCAATCACGGACGAGACAGACACACTGTTCCACACCGCAGCCTGCCTCTCCTGCCATGACGGCTCCGTAACGGTTGCCGGCATGACCGGAAAGAGCCTGGAAGATGTCGACGGAAACGCTGGCATCAACACCTACATTGGAAAAGATGATCTGACCAATGATCACCCGGTTCACGTAGCCTATGCCGCCAGCGCCTACAACTGGCCGGTCACGATCGATGCGAACGGCACGCTGACCTGGGGCACGGACACCAACTCGACCAACTTCAAGAACAGCTATGGCCGCACAGTTCGCTTCTACGGGAACGCAGCGACCCACGCAGCAATGGTTGAGTGCACGACCTGCCACAACCCACACCTGGAAGCGGCCTACAAAGGCACAGTCAAGGGCGTGGCGAATACGGTTGTCCCGTCGAAGTGGTTCATTCGCGGCTGGTACAACGAGGCGCCGGGCAGCAACTCGACGACCCAGTTCTGCCGCCAGTGCCATTTCTCGAAGTCCAATGAGTATGTTGGCCAGACGGTCCCCACGACCTAGTGCTAACAGAGGGAGAAGGCTTTGGCCTTCTCCCTCACCTTAAAAGCAGTGTGAAACAAGAAAGGCGCGAAACAATGAAAAAACAACTCCTCCTCACGGTGATCCTGGGCATGGCAGCCGGCTTGAGCGCCCAAGTTGCGAGCCACGCACCGACGATGAAAGCGGCCAATAATCCCGCCAATAAAGCCGCCGCACAACCCATCGACAGGCCCCTGGTGAAGGTGAATGGGACGGTCCTGACGGAACGCGACCTCGTCCGCGAGATGCAGAACATCTTCCCGTACGCCCGGCAGCATGGAGGCGTTTTTCCAAAGGGAAAGGAACCACAGATTCGCCAGAAAGCGTTGGAGAACATCGTTTTTGAGGAGCTTGTGTATCAGGAAGCACTGCGCCGGAAGATGCTGGTACCGCCAGCAAAGCTGAGTCGCGCTACCGCAGATTTCAAGAAGCAATTCGATTCTCCCGCAGAATTTCAGGAGTACCTGTCCGATGAGCAGAGCGGCAGCATGAAGAATCTGCGCGAGAAGATTACCCGCGCAATCCTTATCGATGATCTGCTTCGGATCGAGGTAAAAGGAAAATCACGCATCTCCGACCTCGAGTTGCGGCGCTTCTACCTGAACAACAAGAAGAGATTCCAGAAACCGGAGAGCGTGTCGATCCAGACCATCTCGATTGCTACGCCGGAAACCATGACGAAGGACCAGAAAACCGATGCGCGGCGGCGCGCCGAAGACGCGCTGAAGAAAGCCAAGGCCGCGAAGAACTACGAGGAATTCGGACTCCTGGCGGAAAAAGTCTCCGAGGATGACTGGCGAGTCATGATGGGCGACCACAAGTCGATTCACCGCGGACGCATGCCGGCCCCAGTCGAGAAAGTAGTGTTCACGATGAAGCCTGGTGAGGTCAGCAACGTGATCGACACAGGCGATTCGCTTTGCATCGCACGAGTCAACGAGCGAGAAGAGACGAAACTGGTCCCCTTCGCAGAAGTGCGCCCAAGCCTGAAGTCGCAATTGGAAACAGAGAAAGAACAGGCGGTAAGGAGCGTACTGGAATCGCGGTTGAAGAGGACCGCCAAAGTCGAAGCGATGTAGCTGGTGGCCGATGTATCGACCACGAGCGGTGTAAGGAGTCAGCAAGATGCGGCACAGGACAACACAACTCGGATGGATTCTGGTCCTGGCGGCAATGATGATGTCGGCAGCGGGTAGTCACGCGCAGATCACCGTGGGTGACAACATCCAGATGGGTCTGAGCGGCGATGCATCTGTTGGCTGGACCGGACAATACGACAGTCAGGACACTTCAAGCCTGGGGTTTGGATTCAACGGCAATCTTACCGGCTCTTATTACAACCCGAAGTTCCTGAACTGGCGGATCAATCCTTATTACAACCAGTCACGTTTCAATTCGAATTTCAACTCGATAACGGCCGCGAAGGGACTCAACGCCACAGCTGGTCTATTCACCGGGAGCAACACTCCTATTGAATTCAATTTCCAAAAGTCCTTTGACGCGCAAAATCTTCTGAATTTTCCGGGCACAACTGGCTCCTATGAATCCCGAGGTAACAGCACAAGCTTTGACGTCAATGCGGGCATTTATTATGAGGACTATCCCACGTTGAATGTGAGCTTCGGGAAGTCCGTGTCGAATTATCAGGTTCTCGGAACCGATGCAGACGGAAGTGGAGATTCGCGCTTCGTTACGATTGGAAGCTCCTATACGCTGGCGGGTTTCGATCTCTCGGGCAGATTCAACAGCAACCGCATCGGTACTACCCTGTCGCCCGTCTCCGGATTCAATGATGAGAAAATCAACTCATATCAGCGGGGCTTCACGGTTTCAGCAAATCGCCGACTCCTGGACTGGATGCGCTGGGGATCCACTTACTCCCGCACGCACTTCGATACCGATTACAAGTTGAATCCAACTAATAGCACTTTCAGCGTCGTGAACTCGGATCTCAGCATGACTCCTACATCGAAGCTGAGCGTCAACGTGTTCACGAATTACTCCAGCAATCTGAATGCCCAGATCATTTCTGGAATTGTCGCAGGCACCCAGAGCGGCGGCGCAACAGCGCAACCAACCCTGGCTACTACTGACGTTCTGTCCAGCTACTTGGATTACGGCGCGAATGCGGCCTACTCCTTCACGCGCCGGCTGACCTGGACGGCACGAGTAGATCGCCGTGCGCAAAGCTACTCGCAAAGCAACATTGAAACAACGAGCGATATCTTCACATCGGGTATGAGCTATAGCAAAGACCTGCTAGGCGGAAGCTTCGGAGTCCACTACGGGTTTTCTTGGTTCAATGCCGATCCTGGGAACTCCGGCCTCACCGGCCATTCGGCATCCGCGAGTTACACTCGCGATGTGCTGGGGTTCAACACAGGGGTCGGTGTTCAATATGCTCGCAATGTCGCCTCTGCGCTTACCGGATATAGCCAGGATAGTTACAGCGGCAACCTCAACGTCGCGCATCGGTTGTGGCGAGGATGGAACGCCGCAGTTGGTGGGAGCTACGGCAAAAGCAACATCAATGGGCTGAACGAAGGTCAGTCGTCCATCGAGACCCTCAACGCTTCGATTTCAGCCCCTCGCTTTTCGATCAGCGGCAACTACTCCAAAAACTCTGGCGACAGTCTACCGTTCGGCAGCGGCGTAACTCCGCTCCCTCCTGTGATTCCCGGTTTGATTTTGTTCCGCGGTACGTCTTGGGGCGCAGCGGCCGGGTTCAATCCAAAACGTCGACTCCACATCACTGCCAGCTTTTCTCACATGCAATACCACACGGATAACATCAACACCATAACCGATACGCTCTCGGACCGTTTCGAAATCCGCTCCGAATACCGTTGGCGTCAAATGAGCTTCAGCGGCGGTTTCGCGCACATCGCGCAAGGGATCGGCACAACGTTTAACAATCCCGATACTCTCAATGTGGTGTACTTTGGAATCTCTCGGCACTTCGATATTTTCTAGTCAGGGTATGTGATGCGTACGACAAAACGGGTTGGCGGTGTAGCGACGATGATCCTGGTACTGGCCGCCAGCCTCAGCGCAGCACACAAAACCAAGACAGCCAAAACAACCGAGATCGAAGTTCCCGCGCTGGAATTGTCCGGCGGCCGCTCACTAACCTTCGAACGGAGTTTTTCGTCGGAACGCGAAGTAAAGCTGAAGCGCGGTTTTTGGACACGAGTGATCGATATCGTCGCCGGCGCGCCTGACTTCCACTTCCTCGTGCGCCCCTACAGCATCGTGACGGATTCGCGCGGCCGCATTATCGTCAGCGATCCGGACGCCCAAGGGATCCACATCTTCGACTTCGGTAAACAGAAATACAAATTCATCTCGCGCTATGACGGGAAAGACGCCTTCATGGCGCCGCAGTGCGTAACTGTCGATGCCGAAGACAACATCTATTTCACCGATTCCGAGTCCGGCAAGCTCTTCGTCTACGATTCGAATGGAAAATTCAAGCGCGTGATCGGCAGCTTGAAAGGTGGCGAAGGCTACTTCAAGCGCCCCACCGGCATCGCCGTTGATTCCGCCGCGCAACGCATCTATGTCAGCGACACCGTGCGCCACAAAATCTTCGTCATGGATCTGCAGGGCAATGTGCTGCAGGCCATCGGCAAGCGAGGCGTGGAACCTGGCGAGTTCAATTTCCCCACTGAAATCCGCCTGCACGGAAATGAGCTGATCGTTGTTGACGCCATGAATTTCCGCGTGCAAGTTCTCGATCGCACCGGACAATATCTCTATGGCCTCGGCAGTATCGGCGAGACGAACGGAACCATGTTCCGACCCAAAGGCATTGGTCTCGATACCGAAGGCAACCTGTACGTCGTCGATGGAATGTTCGACGCGGTGCAAGCCTTCAATCATCAAGGACAGCTCCTTTATTATTTCGGCCGCAGCGGAGACGGGCCTGCGGAGTTCCAATTGCCTGCAGGGCTCTTTGTCGATAAAGAGAATCGCATTTATGTCACGGATTCTTACAACCACCGTGTGCAGGTATTCCGGTACAAGCCGGGATCGAAGTCCGTTAGCGGAGGGACGCAATGAAAATCTGGCGTCTATTCGCGAGCGTGCTGCTCCTTGCTGGAGCCGCCTGGTCTCAAGGGCTCAGCGGAGATCAGCTCGGCGAACACGATCTTTCCGCCAGCAGCCTGAGCGCGGTGAAAGGTGGCGTGGCGAACGCCTGTCTCTACTGCCATGCTCCGCACGGCGCAATGACCGCACCGACTCCGCTCTGGAACCAGCAGCTCTCTGTACAGACGTATCAAATGTACGGAAGCACAACCTATCATCAGACGGGATTGCAGCCGCCGGTTGGAAGTCCAAGTAAGTTATGTCTTAGCTGCCACGACGGAACGGTCGCCCTCGGACAAACCGTCGCCTACGGGAACGTAACCGTCGGCGGAACCATGAAGGCTTCGTCCAACTTCGGCACGGATCTGCGCTCGTCCCATCCGTTCAGTCTGAAAACTCCGATTGCCGACGCGCCCAACCTTTCACAGCTGCTGCAGCAAAACCCGGCGCAGACGGCAGATCCCGCTGTGCGGATGATCAATGGCACCATCGAATGCACGACGTGTCATCAGCCGCATTTCCAAAACATCGACAAGCAACTGCCGCAGTTCCTTGTCCGTGACAGTTCGAGTTCACAGCTGTGTCTTTCGTGTCATGATCCGGCGCGGTTAACCAGTGGACAGGCGAATCAGTTGGCGGGTTGGGCATTGAGTGCGCACGCTACCTCGACTGCAACCACCTCCAACAATCCTTATGTCGGTGGATACAGCACAGTAGCAATGAATGGCTGCAACGCATGTCATATGCCGCACAGCGCATCCGGTCCGGCACGACTGTTGCGTGGCGCTGATCAACTCGATTGCATGAACTGCCACAACGGAACGAACACGCAGCCGCTAGCGCCCAACATTTTTGCCGAGATGACGAATTCCAACAGCGTTACGAAAATTCCGCATCCATTTCCATCGGCCGCAAACCCGCATGATCCCTTGGAGCCAGCGGTGCTGAATAACAATCGCCATGCAGGCTGCGTGGATTGCCACAATCCACATGCAACGCAGGCTGGCGGAGCGCTCACTGCGCCGCCTGGGATTCGTTTGTCGCAAACAGCTGTTACGGGCGTGAGCGGGCAAGATGGACTGACAGCTCTCACTCCTGCAGTCAATCAGTTTGAAACCTGCTTGCGATGCCATGGCACCAGTTCCGGCAAAGGAACAACAACGTCGGTCAATTACGGCTACATCGCGACACGGGTTCTAGTCGGTGCCGATCCGCTCAACCTTATTCCGCAAATGGCTGCAACGGCTGTCTCCAGCCACCCGGTAATGCACGACCGTTCAAGCACTCTGCTTCAGCCAAGTTTGCTACCGCAGATGCTCAACTTTGACGGGACCGTTTCGACGCGTGGAATGGGCACACGAATTTTCTGTACGGATTGCCACAACAGCGATGACAATCGTGAATTCGGCGGCGGCGGAGCCAATGGCCCCCATGGATCGAAATATAACCACGTGCTGGAACGCCGCTATGACATGAGCCAGGCCAGCACACCGGGCGGTCTTATGACGAACGCATTGCCGAATCCGGACCTCACCAATAATGGGCCGTACGCGATGTGCGCGAAGTGCCACGACCTCTCGCTCGTGCTTTCTGGAAGCACGGTGCATCAGAAGCACGTGAACGAAGTGGGTGCTTCCTGCTCGGTTTGCCACACATCCCATGGAATCGGAACACCGAGCGCCACGATCACAGGACAGCGTCTGGTCAATTTTGATGGCGCCGTTGTCGCACCCAACGGAACCACTCCCGTAACCTTCGACGGCGCTGCTCGAACCTGTACGCTGGCGTGTCACGGAGCAACTCACGACAAGAGCATTTACTGAGCAGGGCGTTGGGTTTTTGTGCGCGAATACTCTCCTGTACATGCACTCAAGTCACACTGCATCAGTGACATAGCTCCTATCTGGGAGTGCATGTATTGTCTAAGCTGCTCGACAGATTATGTCGAGCCAACTTCTAAAAACAGCAAGCCCGCTACTTTTCCTTTTCGTGGTCTTCGCAAGCGCACAGGTGTACGATCTCGGGCCGCACAATATCGATGATCACGGATGCCTCGGCTGCCACGTTTTGCATGTGCCCGCTGCAAACATAGAAACGAGCGATGCCGATGTGCTGACACTTTGGGGTAAAGAGCTCAACCATCTTTCGTATAACGCTGGCGGAAGTGAGATCGGCATTTCAGAAACGCAGATCAATGTTCCGCAGGATCCCATTTTCCACACAACGGTGTGCCTCGCTTGTCATGATGCAAGCATTGCGAAGCTCGGGATGGTCGGCAGCGCATTCGACACGGTCGGCCCCATTGGACCTAGCTTCCAGGAAGACGGCATGTTCGCGCGAACATTCACCGTTCACCCGGTGCATGTCCCTTACTTGCCGAATACTGGCTGTGGTGTGCCTACATCAAGCTGCAATCCCAATCACTGGCCGAGCCTGACGGACGCAAATGGCATGTTGAATTGGACGCTCGATGCCTACAGCACGCGCTTCGGTGAAATCTATCCGCGCGGGGTTCGCTTTTACCCCACATCTAACAACGGCGGAAAAGCGATGGTCGAGTGTGCCTCCTGTCACGATCCGCACGCGCAGGGTTATACCGAAAAGAAAGACGTCAAAGGGCGGACGGTGCTGGTGCGATCAAAGAGCTTCGTTCGCGGTTGGTATGGCGTCGACGATAGGAAAAACGATCCGGTTTCGAAATTCTGCCGTTCCTGTCACTACGCCAGCAGTAACGAATTTGTGGAAAAGAAAAGTTAAGCCAGTTCGACCCTAGCGTTGATACCAGAACAACACCTCACTCTCACTTTTCGATAGCGGGGCCGAGGTTCGTCCAGTTTGCTTCAGCGGAGATTCAGGGAATATTGAAAGGTAATTGTTCGAGAGCAGAATCGCGCCGGGCCGCATCATGCGCGAGAGGTTGGTGATTGCGAGTGCCTGCTCGAAGGGTCCGTAATAGACGAAGATGTTCGTTCCGATCACAAGATCGAACTTAGCTTCGTCGGCGAGAAGTTGATTCTGAAACACGACATTCATGTCCGTAGGTTGCACTCTCCGAACATGAGCAGGATGAATTGAGAGTGCGCGCATTTTCAACTCAGGTGTCTCGTTGGGAACGGGTAGCGCACGACCCGGTAGCGCCACTTGCTTTCCAAAAGTTTCCCAGTAGCTGGTGAATTCTGGACTCCAATTCTTCGTTGCGTCCCACGGAATCTGCAAACGATAAGAAACGTTCTGCGCAGCCAGCGTGCGCGCCCGTGAAAGATGATGGTTCACGCTCGGGCTGATGTCGTAAGTGACAACTTGCAACGCATTCCCTTCTGCCAGTTTCAGTTTCAGAACACTGTCGATCACCGCGAACGGTTGAATCGTCTGTGGTGGATAAAAGTCGACTCCTTCTTCCTTATTCACGAAATCCAGGCCGGGGCCGATAATCGCGACACGACGCACACTTCCGGGCTTGAGAATCTTTTCGGCTAAAAGCTCCCGCAGCGCATGCTCGATCGCGAAGTTTGGGCGGATATTCGTATCCAGCGAAATACCTCGGTTTGCGAACAGGTGCGAATCAAGCTCGAGCATCTTGGCTTCGTCGAGTTTGTTGGCCGCTCGCAATGCCTTAAGTTGATCCTGGAATTCGAGAAACTCCTTCTGCATCCGAGCAAGATTCGCCAGCAGGTATTCCTTAACGCGTGCCCGATGCGAAGGACTATCGAATGCGAAGCCGCGCTTTTCGAGAAATGCTCGCGTACTGCGCAAGTGTTCGTTCTTCCCCGGACTGATCAGGGCGCGAACGAGATCATCGGCGCGCGTCTGCGCCCAGAATTCCACGCCCGCGCTTTGTCCGTATTTGAAAAGGCTTGGCCAATCAATGCGCGGCTGCTTTGTAAACGTGACACCGAAGCGAAGAAGGTTGGTGATCGTGTCTTCCTCCCCTTGCTCGAGTCGGGCACGAACAGCTTTGTCGCGATCTGCTACCCAGGCTGGCCATGTGGTTTCCAGCTTTTGTGCCGGGATGTCTTTTAGTTCTGACGGAAGGTCCTTCGCGAAAGCACGAAGAGCAGGTTGCGCCTCGTTCAGCGTGGTAAAGCGCGGCGGATTGTCAGATACCGCCGAAGCAAGAATGGCGGTTAATACGAGTAGGAAAATAAGAGATCGCTTCATAGTCCGTTAACACCTATTGGGCTTTCGATCGATCTATCTGTCCTTACCTTGGAGCGCCTCGGCCTTGTTTCTTGCCTCAGCCGCCTGTTGTGCGCGGCCTTCCAATTCATAAAGTGTTGCAAGTTCCATCCAGATGTCTCCACGGTCAGGGGCAATTCGAGTGGCCGATTCTTCCTCCGCGATTGCCAAGTCGTTTTTCCCGAGAGCACTCCAGGCGGCTGCACGTCCGCGCGCCAAGTCGAGCTGGAACGGACGATTTGAGGAAGCTTCCGCGGGTGAGCGGCGAACGGCCTCGTCCAGCGAACTGAGTGCAAACTGAGGTTGCCCCTGGTCCAAATAAAGAAACGCAAGATTCACCAGTATCAGGTGAGGACGCGGCGAAATCTCGACTGCACTGCGCATCGCCTGCAAGGCTTGCGCGGATTGATTCTGCGATGCATACAGTTGCCCAAGCGAGGCCCAGGTGACATCGTTCGGTTCAAGCGCAAGTGTTGCGCGATACTCTTGCTCCGCTTGCTTGGGCATTCGTAAGGCAGTAAATATTTTCGCGCGAATGAAGTGCAGGTTAGCGCTTTCCGAAAAGATTTCGGATGCTCGCGTACTTGCCGCCAATGCTTCCTGCTGTCTACCTAGCACGTGCAGCACAAGCGCCGCATTGGCGTTGCGGTTGAATGCCTGAGGTGTGCTGCCATCGCGCGGAGAGATTTGAGCAGTTTCACAATTCAATGCAGATTGCGTAAAGGCAGCATTCTCCGGCGTCCTCCGCACAAATACAGCCGAGATCTCGTCGAGGTAAACCAGAGCCCAGGTTGCACTATGGCAAAACGACGGGAGCGAACCCGGCGCGCCGTCATACCGCGCGAGCGATAGCACGACCGTATCGATTCCATATCGCTCGATTTCGTGCTGCCACTCGGGTGAATCCGGATTCACCGACATCAGACGGTCCTGTTTTTCGAAAATCGCTGGGCCGAAGGGGATCGCCCGTCCATCCAGGTAATCTGGATATTTCGTGCCAAGACGCCACAGCAGAAATCCGCCCAGGTTGTAGTTGTTGAAGATTTGCCCCGGAAGCTGATGTTGCTCGATGTAGGAAAATGCCCGCTCCGGGAACCACCAGCTCAGGCCGGCACCGAAGTTCGCTGTTTCTGTGCCGCCGAAGTAGTGCCGATTTGTGACCAGGTCCGCTGAGCGCAGCAGCATGAGCAAAACGAGCAACGCCGTCGCCCCGCCGGCTAAAATCCGCCGTGTTCGCAGATCGCCAACTCGCTCGGCATATCCTTGCCAGGCATCCGAAAGAATCCATCCACCCACTGCCACCAAGACGCAGGCGAATAAAGCTTGCAAGCGTACATGCGTCGCTGCCGCATAAGCTGATCCGGCGAGGAGAAGTGCTGCTCCGGGCTGGCGCCGAATGACCGCTGTTACGACACAGATGATCGCCAACGCGAGGAGCACATAAAAAATCCCTTTCGTCTCCCTCAACGACGCGAATGTACTCCAACTCTTCCAGCCGAGTGGGACTGCGGCCCATTCATTGATCCACTGCGCATGCTGTGCCATCGCTTGATTTTGGCGGAAGAGTGCTCGGTAGATATTCCATCCCCACGGATTCAGCAGAGACGCCGGGATCGTCAGCAGCAGATAAGGCCACGCACGACCAATGCGGACAATGGCAAGCTCTCGGCGTTCTCCCGCAAACAAGAGCTCGAGCGCTTCACAGCACAGATAACCAGCTATCAATCCGAAACCAGCAACAAAACCCAGGTGCAGGTTCACCCAGAGAACCATCAACAGCGGGAGAAGCCAGAGGCGAGCCTTATCGCCCGTGAAGTATTTCCAAAGGATGCTCAGATAGACCGTGAAGAGAAGCACCGTGAACATTTCCGCTCGCGGACCTGTTCGCGCCGCAAGACGAGGCAAAGCCACCGCGGCCAAAACTATGGCAGCGAACGACGCGCGTCTTAGCAGGACCGCAACTGTCGTCAAGCATGTGATCGCGCCCAGCCATGAAAGCAGCGAGTATCCACCAGCAAGAAAGATCGCGTAAAAAATTACGCCTGAAAGTACGGGGTAGATCCACGGTTTCCCCTGGGCCGTGTAGGAAAAAACGTCAGTCGAGAAAATCTGGTGATGCTGCACCGTCCATCTGCCGCTGGCCATTTGCCAGAAGAGGTCGTAGTCGGTGACCGTTCGCAAGCCCGCCAGCACCGCATAGAGTAGGACCGCAGCCGCCAGAACACGCAGCCAGGCGCGGCCCAATGTTTCCGGTGAAGCCACATTGCGGTCAATCGACTCAGTGCTCATCTGGGAGTGGGCCACATCGTGCATGAAGCAGTTCGAATACCACAAGCCACTCGGAAGCATGGCGTAAACCATTGCCGAGCAATATGTTGCGAGACGAAGCAGAAATCTTAGGCGGCCCACAGAGCGGGATTCCTCGCAGTATGGGTGATTTGCCGCAGGTCGAGCAGACACAAGGCGATGACGAGCAGTTGACGCAAACTGAGGCAGCTAACTCTCGGTCTAATACAACCCGGCTGCTGAGATCGCTAATTGCCATCGCGATCTTCTGTGCCACACTGATTCGCTACTACGAACCATTACATCCAACTCGCCATCTTTGCGGCATCGGATACGAATCACTGGAACTGGCCTGTTCCCTCGCGCACAAAGGCACGTTTTCCGATCCGTTTCGCTATCTCGAGACCGGCCCTTCGGCCCACGTCGCACCGCTGTTCCCGGCGATCATTGCCCTTGTCATCCGAACTGTCGGCGATAAAGCGGATGGTTCATACGTCGTGCAGTGGCTGGGAGCCATAGTTCTGGCTTTCCAGTTGGCCTTCTGGCCATTTTTATCCCGTCGTTTGGGAATGGGGTTCGCCGCAGGTGTATTGGCTGTTATCGCATTCCTTTTTGCCGGCATTGTGCTACTGCCAATGTGGGAAGCCTTTTACATGGGTCTCATGTTGACAGTGCTTTCGTATTGCTCCCATTTCCTTTTTGAGGACAATGTCTCGTGGCGCCAGATTGTGTTGACAGGGCTGCTATGGGGAGTAACGTTCCTACTCAATCCAGTCCCGCTCTTCGTCTTCGTGGCGTTGATGGCATGGTCATGGTTCTCGCGCCGAATCGAACGTAGAAAACTGCTCGCGCTCGCCTTGATTCCTGCGGCAGTCGTCCTTCCATGGCTGGTTCGAAATTACCGCGTATTCAATCATTTCATTCTGATCCGCGACAACCTCGGCCTCGAACTCGCAGTCTCCAATAACTCGTGCGCGCCGTTCTGGTTCTGGGGAAGTTTTCACAGCGACTGCTTTCGCAATCTGCATCCAGATGAGAGCCTCACCGAAGTCGAAAAAGTGAAAGAACTTGGCGAGTACGCCTACAACCAGCAACGACTTCACGAAGCGATCACGTGGATCAAAGCGAATCCGTCCGCCTTCGTGAACTTGTCGGCTCAGCGTTTCGTGTCGTTCTGGTTTCCCACCCCGACCGGCAATCCCTTCAAGGACCAGCGAGTTTCCCCGCAAATGCTGGTCATTTGGTTCCTCGCGTTACTCAGCATCCCTGGTCTATGGCTTCTGTGGAGAAGAGATCGCAACAGCGTGGGCATCATCCTTTTATGGTTGGCGCTCTTCCCTCCGATCTACTACTTCATTCAGTACGACGTTCGCTACCGGTATCCGATCCTGTGGGCAACGTTCCTGCCTGGGTGTTTCTTCATAACGCACATGGCGGAGGAAGTTTGGAAAGCCTTTCGCCCCAGCACTCCGGAAAATTAACGTTCACGTACGCTTTGCTTTGAGTTTTGAGTCTCGCTTTGCGCCTCGCGAATGATCTTGGAAATGGGCGGATCCTTACTCCGAGGATCAGTTCAGGCCGTAGCGGTGTCATTCAATCCACACCCATCCCGTGACCAGATTTGAGAGGAAGCAGAAAGCGCCCAGGCCAGTTAAAGGTGCCGACGCCGGCGACCCGAATCAAGAGCCGCCGCAAATAAAAAAGCCCAGCGCCTCACCGCTGGGCCATCAACTAGAAAGTACTGTTCTACTCCGGCAACGCTTTTGCCTTCGTTCCCGGTTTAACACCCGCATGCTTCTTCGCTTGTGCCATCAACTCGAGCACCTTGTCCTTCGCCTCATAGTTCGGATTCGCATCCAACAGCTTCTGCCATGCTGCCAGCGCGCCCTGGACATCCATCTTTCCTTGCCACTTCACGATTCCAAGATTGAACAAAGTGTTGGGTTTTGTCGGCTCGTAGGACAGCGACTTGTTGAATTCCTCAATCGCGTTATCGATATTTCCCGTGTACCACATCGCCGTCGCAAGGTCCGTGCGAACCCCGGTATTCGTCGGCTGGATCTTCAGCACACGCTGGTAGTATTCGATCGCTGTCGGAAATTGCTGCGCGTCGTAATAAACGTTGCCGATATTCGCCAGCAACTCCGGATTCTCCGAATTCGCTTTCAACTGTTCGAGCAATGGCTTCGCTTGCCGGTCCGCCATCAGCCGCATTTGGTCTGGAGTTGGCTCTCCGTTGCTCATTTGTTGCGAGCCCGTGCCGATTGCCATTCCCATCGGGGTCGTGGCTGCGACCTGATCGAAGGGTGAGTTCTTCGAACCCCGGATAAACCATCCCGCGGCAATTCCGACCAGCAGGCAAATTACTGCCAGGGTATACGCCTGGACGCTGTTCCACTGCTCGCTTGATTTCGTCTGGTTCAAGGCCATCGTTTCTGACATTGCTTCTACTCCCCTTGCTGAGGCTTCATCTTGGCTTCGGCAATTAGTTTTTGGACTTCGGTTTTCTTTCGCGCATCGAGCTTCGGATTTTTATCAAGCAACTGCTGCCATGCGACAAGCGCGCCTTTCGCATCTTTTTTGCCGCGCAACTTGATCACGCCCAGATTGAACAGCGTGTTGGCATCCGCCGGATCGTACTGCAGAGATTGCTCAAGCTGCGCAAGAGCACGGTCCGGGTCTCCGCTGTAGAACAGGCACGAGGCCATATCCGTTCGAACCGCAACATCCTTCGGATTAGCCTCAAGCGACTTTCCGTAATAGTCAGCCGCCTCCTTGAACTGATGGGCGGACTTATACACATCCCCAATTTGCACGAGCAGCGCAGGGTCATTCGGCTTGTCTTTGAGCTGTGTCAGCAACGGCTCGGCCTGTTTATCGGCCATGTGTTTCATTTGTTCGAGGCTAGGCATTTGGCCAACGGATTTGTTTACGGTGGGAGCCGCGCTGGTCGACGTTGTGGCCGGCAATCCGCTCCTGGACGAGCCCCGCAATAAGTAGCCAACGATCAGACCGACGACGAGGCAAACCGCCGCCATCAAATACACCTGCTTCGCCTGCCAGCTTGCCTGCGTGCTGACTGAAGTGCCAGATTGCGTTTCCATGTGGGCCTGACTCCTTTGCGGACGCTGGACACCCACCCCAGCTTCGAAGCTCTAGGGTAAGGATAGGCACGTTCTCAGGCAGGAATAAAGGTCACAGGCGGATGTGATGCAGGTCACATGGAACACGAGATTAAGACGAGCTGCGCTGCATCCACCGCCAGGCTGTTGCTACGATGTCGTTGAGAGAACGAGTCGCTTTCCATCCCAGCAATTGCTGGGCGCGAGCTGGATTGGCGACAAGGGCAGGAGGATCTCCGGGTCGCCGAGCCGTCACGCGCGTCGACAGTTTACGACCTGTCACCGCCTCGACTTCATGAATGATTTCTCGGATTGAGTGTCCCGCACCGGTTCCCAAGTTAACGAAGAGTGACTCTTTTTCGCGGGCAAGGTAGTCGAGCGCTCGCACGTGTGCGTCTGCGAGATCGGAGACGTGAATATAGTCGCGAATGCAAGTTCCGTCGGGAGTCGGATAGTCGGTCCCGAATACCTCGAGCGCATCGCGAGTTCCCGCCGCGGCTTGCAGCGCACATGGGATCAAATGGGTCTCAGGCTCGTGCATTTCACCGATCTCGCCGGATTCATCCGCTCCCGCTGCATTGAAGTAACGGAGTGACGCGAACCGCAGTCCGTAAGCCTGCGCATAAGATTCGAGCGCATATTCAAAAATGAGTTTCGTGACGCCATATGGATTTGCCGGTCGCCGAGGAAAATCTTCCGAGATCGGAACAGAATCGGGGATTCCGTAGACAGCGCAGGTAGAAGAGAAAACAATCTGACGGACCCCGCTATCGATGCATGCATTGAGCAGCGCCAGTCCGCCTTCCACGTTGTTGCGAAAGTATTTTCTGGGGTTCTCGACCGATTCTCCAACGTAAGCATGAGCTGCAAAATGCATGACAGCATCGACCCGCTTCAACGCGCTTAGCAAAGTTTCCCGGTCATGGAGGTCGGCCTCGACCATCTCGAAGCCTTTTGCCAAGCAACGATGTCCGGTCGAGAGATTGTCGTAGATCAAAATGTCGTGGCCCTGGGAACGCAATATCCGCGCCGCATGACTGCCGATATAACCCGATCCTCCAGTAACCAGCACTCGCATGAAAACCTCACAGGAATTAACTCTGAGGCGCTGTAATCCTAATTGCTCACATGCTCAAACGCTATAATAGGCTATTGCCGAATGAATCCCGCCGCAGCGCCTGAGGCGCATCTCCTCCACTCCGAACCAGTTGACGCAACCCTGGGAATCGCTGCCAGCAACAGCAAAACTCGATCGATCGCAGTCATTCTGTTGTTCTGGCTGGTGATCTACGTTACAAGCATGTTCACTCCACCGCTGCTCGATGATGCAGATACCGTGCACGCCGAAGCAGCGCGGGAAATGGTGCTGAGTCACGACTGGGTCACACTGCACGCCAACGGCATCCGCTATCTGGAGAAAGCACCATTCATGTACTGGAGCGTAGCAGCCAGTTACAAAATCTTCGGCGTCAGCGACTGGGCCACGCGCTTTCCTCTGATGCTAGGTGTGCTGGCAATGCTGCTCGTCACGTATGAATTAGGTCGTTTCGCATTCAGCGAACTGGGAGGCTTGTATTCGGCCCTTGCGCTCGGAACATCTATTGGACCTTATTTGTTTACGCGTTTTTTGATTCCAGAAGTGCTCGTCGCTCTCTGGCTTGCGTTGGGATTTTTCTTTTTCTTGAAGTCGCTGGAGCAGGAACGGCCTTCACATTGGGTATGCTGGGGATTCGCTGCAACGTGCGCCTTGAATGTCCTCACGAAAGGGTTGATCGGGTTGGTGTTCCCTTTCGGAGTTGTCGGTATCTACCTCCTGGCGACCGGGCGACTGCGCCACATACTCAAGCTTCATCTGCTTTCCAGCACCATAGTGTTTTTTCTGATCGCTGCGCCGTGGCATATCCTCGCCGCACTGCGAACTCCTACGCAGGGAGATGTCCGCGGGTTTCTGTGGTTTTATTTCGTGAACGAGCACTTCCTCCGATATCTGAATAAGCGCGTGCCGCGAGACTACGACACCGTGCCATTCGTGCTCTTCTGGGTGTTGTTGGTTGTCTGGATGATTCCGTGGAGCGCATTCTTACCCCAGGCAATCAAGGAAGCCCCTTTACGCTGGCGGGAATGGCGTAAGAACTTGAATCGGCGTCAAAGCGCGAATCTGATTTTTCTCCTTTGGGCTTTGATCATTGTCGTGTTCTTCAGCTTCTCAACCAGGCAGGAGTACTACACGATTCCCAGCTTGCCTGGGCTGGCGTTATTAGCTGGGGGATGGATGGAGCGGGAGACGCTTTCGCGCACTGACAGCGCAGAACGACGAGCTGGCAGAATTTCATCGATGGTTTTGCTTGCGATCGGAGTCGTTATCTCTGCGATCGGCGGGGCACTGCTCGCGTATGCCAAAACACCTGCTCCAGGGGTCGAACTTTCCGATCTCCTTAAGAAAAATCCTGAAGACTATGCGCTCTCGTTTGGTCATTTTCTCGATTTGACTCCGCAAGCAATGGGCGCATTTCGACTTCCTCTTTTCGGATTTTCGTTCGCATTCCTTTTCGGCACTGCGTTGAACTGGCACTTCCGCAAACGAGGGCGAGCCGCCGCTGGCAACCTGGCACTCGCGCTGATGATGGTGATCATTCTGACGTGCGTGCATTCGGCCTTCGCAACGTTTTCGCCAATCCTCTCATCGAAGACCTTGGCGGATGCGATCCAGGGGGTACACGCCCCGGGAGACACCATCGTGATTGATGGCGAATATGAGAATGCATCCACGCTGAATTTCTACACGGGAGTTCCCGTACGTGTTTTGCACACTCCTGGTGGAAATCTGTGGTACGGCTCTAAGTTTCCGGACGCACCACGAGTCTTCGAAACACCGGAATCTTTGGCTGCACTATGGAAGGGATCTCAACGCGTCTTCCTCTGGACCGACAAACTACGTCCGAAAGAACTTGAAGGCTTGCAATACTCTGTCTTGGCGAAGTCGGGGGGGAAATTCATCCTCACGAACCGGCTTTGACCGTTGCTGGACATTGTCCTCGGTAAGCTTGAACTCGGATGCTGCCATTGCTCTCAATCGTGACGCACAACTGGTTAGCGACCATCGCCCTTGTGATCGCTTTAATCGGTACTGCCAGTTCGACTGTATTTTTGGGTCTTGTCGTTGTTGCGGCAGTCCGGTATCAAAGGCGAACAGTTTCCGCAAAGACTGTCTCAGATGATTCTTCCCTGCCGGGTGTCACGCTCCTCAAGCCTGTTCATGGAATGGAGCCAAGACTCTTCGAAAATCTGGAGAGTTTTTTCAAACAGGACTATCCCAACTTCGAAATCTTGATCGGTGCTCGCGATGTGCACAATGGCGCTCTGCAGGTCGCACAAAAAGTGCGTGAGAAGTATCCGAATGTCGTGAGCCGAGTCGTTCTTTCGGGTCCACCGAGCTGGCCGAATGCCAAAGTGTTCTCACTCGACAAGATGGTTCGCGAATCGGACAACTCATTTTTCGTGATAACCGACAGCGACGTCGTCGTCGAACCCGATTTCCTGCGCCGTGTTATTCCTCCACTCCTCAATCCGAAGACTGGATTAGTGACTTGTCTCTATCGCGGCATACCTGCGGGGGATTTGTGGTCACTCCTGGAAGCATTAGGCATGTCCGTCGAGCTGCCCTCAGGCGTCCTCGTAGCTGACATGATGGAAGGCATGCGTTTCGCGTTGGGCGCCGTCATGGCTGTGCGCAAAGATGCTCTGGAAAAGATAGGCGGCATCGCTGCTACCGCGGATTTCTATTCTGACGATTTTGTTTTGGGGAACGAGGTCTGGAAAGCCGGCTACGTCGTGGAGTTATCGCAGCCCGGCATAGGCCACGTATTAATGCCACGCTCGTGGAAAGACAGTCTCGGCGATCAACTGCGCTGGATGAAAAGCACGAGATATTCGCGTCCTCTCGGGCATATCGGCACAGGTCTGACCTACGCAATGCCGTTCGGTTTACTTGGCCTGTGGGCGGGATTTGCGATCGGAATTCCGCTGCTTGGGGTCAGTGTATTTGCCGCCACTTTCTTCAATCGCGTGCTGCAGAGCGTCATGGTCGGAGGTCTTATCCTGCGAGATCCGCAAGCCGTGAAGTATTGCTGGCTTTATCCGGTAAGGGATTTGCTCGGTTTCTTGACCTGGGCTGGAAGCTTCACCAGTCGCCAGTTTCATTGGCGCGGCGAATTGTATAAGTTCGGGCGCGGTGGCCGCATCACTCCGCAACACCGGCCCGCAGAGAGTGCGGTTGGAGAGCAGCTGTAACAGGAACACCCGAGAGCGCCGCGATCTCGGAGCGTCGGGCATCGATAACGCGGCTCACAATTTCCTTCAATCCAAACTTCGGCTTGAATCCCGTTAACTTCGATATCTTTTCGATGCTTGGTACCCGTCGATCCATATCTTCGAAACCCGGCTGATAGGCTTCGTCGTAAGGAATCAGCTTAATCTCAGACGAACTTTCGGCGGTCAACTTTACCATTCGCGCGAGATCGTAAATTGAAACTTCTTCCGGATTGCCAATGTTGAACACCTGTCCGATCGCCCGTTTATCGTCGACGAGCGTAAGAACGGCGCGCACGACATCGCGAACATCGGCGAAGCAACGCGTCTGCAACCCCGTCCCATACACAGTAATTGGCTCATTGCGTAAAGCCTGGTGCACGAAGCGTGGCAGCACCATGCCATAGCGGCCAGTCTGACGCGGCCCTGTCGTATTAAAGAATCTGCCAATAATGACAGGCAGGTCTTGCGATTGGTGATAGGCAAGCCCTAGAAATTCATCGATGGCTTTCGAGCACGCATAACTCCAGCGGCTCTTCGTCGTTGGGCCGTAAACGACGTCATCCTCTTCCGTAAAAGGATGTTTGGAACTCTTCCCATAAACCTCTGAGGTCGACGCAACAAAGCACGGTTTTCGGAAGCGGGCCGATAAAGCGAGCACGTTATGACTGCCAAGAACATTGGTCTCGATCGTTTCGACCGGCGCATCGATGATTTTCTTAACGCCAACCACGGCGGCGAGATGGAAAACCATGTCAGCGCGCCGTACAAGCGGCTCAAGGCGCGGCATATCGAGAATCGAGCCAATCGTTAATTGGAATCGCGGATTGTCTTGGAGGTGCGCGATGTTTTGCAGTTGCCCGGTCGAAAGATCGTCAAGGACAGAAATGGCGTCGCCACGTTTTAGCAACGCCTCACACAAGTGGCTGCCGATGAATCCAGCACCGCCTGTAACCAATACTTTAAGCATCTACTTGATCCTCATTAAAACGGCACACCAGCGCCGCCTTCTACATACTAAGACGCTAAATTCTTGCCAACCGGCCATTCTTCAACTGAAAGTATTCCCCTCGCCAGGTAACCGTATGACCAGCAAAACTGGCCGCCCACACCGAAAGAGCCACAATGTCACGCAACGGGATAAGCCATGCCAATCGAAGGAGATTGCTATCTCCGAGCACCAATATTCCCGCGACAAAGGCAACCAGAAGTCGAACAAGTACGGTCACTCCGAGCAAAATCCATCCCCACGTCGCACCGTGCATGCTCCACAGCGCGAGCAATGCCCAAGGCAAACCAAACGTCAGCACCACACCGATGTAGCCCCATCTGCGTGAATCGCGAACGCTCCGCGCCCAGCGTAGTTGATGGTCGTAAAACGCCTTCCACGAATATCGCGGCAAGAACGTGTCGACCACAACTTCGGACAGCACTACCTCTCGCCCAAGCTTTCTCATTCGATGCGCGAGTTCATAATCATCCGCGAGATATTCGACCACTGACTCGAAGCCGCCCATCGCATCCAAATCTGCGCGCCGGAAAGCAAGCGTCGAGCCAAGTCCGAAATGCACACCGCCTTCCAATTGACGCGCCGTCAGCACGGCTGCAGTGAAATCAGAACTGATCCCCAACGACTCCAGTCTCGATCCTAGTGTTCGCTCCGGAACACCCCGATACAGGCACGTCACCATTCCAACGTTTGCGTTCGCCAGCGGCGCAACGACGCGCCGCAGGTAATCCGCTTCCACCCGAATGTCGCTGTCATTCAGCACTAGATATTCGTGGCGGCAGCCCCGAACCATCTGCGCGAGATTACTGACCTTGATATTGGTGCCAAGAGTCCGCTCGCAGACCACTAACTGAATCGGGCAGTTCGGAAATTCTCTCTGCAGCTGTCGGACGAGCGCGACTGCCGAATCCCCCGGATCGCTCACCCCAAATACAATTTCGTACGCCGGATAATCCTGCACGCAGTGGCTGCGCAGGCTTTGCTCGATTTCGGGATCCATCCCCTTCAACGGTTTCAGTATGCTGACGGGCGGCAGAAAGGAATGACTTGCCCCCTCTGCTTTGCGCCGCTCGCGCAAAAAGCGGAGAGCGCTCCATAGACAAATGCCGTAGTAAACAAGGCACGCGACCGTTCCGAGAAGCGCTACGGCCTCTAATAGTCTTGCAGCTTGTTGCGTCATCTGCAGCGCAGATTTGCCCTCGCCCAACGACCGGGCGTCGCCTATTTCCGATCAGAAAACTCGCAGAAATCTTTGTATGTAGCTTACCAGACTGCGCCTTCATTGCGCGAGAACGGCTAAGGGACTGTGTACTCAGCGGTTACCGGCAACGATGCTCGTAAGCAGCAGGCATTCATTTTTAGGCTGTACAAAGTTGGAGAGCAATCAATATACAAACGTTGCCTGCGGCACCCACCTTTTCCACAAGAATCTTCTCAATCGCGATCATTCGCCGCCGCTCCCTTCCATAGAATATTCGTAACGCCGCCGTCTCAATCAGGAAGGAGATCATTCTTTATGCCAGCTACCGTTAACCCTATTCCCAAAGGATTCCACACGGTCACTCCCAGCCTGTGCGTGCGCAATGCTGCTGATGCCATCGAGTTCTACAAGAAGGCACTCGGCGCGAAGGAACTCGTCCGCATGAAAACACCTGACGGGCGCGTCATGCATGCGGAACTGCAGATCGGCGATTCCATCATCTTCCTGTCCGACGAGTTCCCTGAAATGGGCAAGACTCGTGCGCCGCAGACGCTCGGCGGTGTGACCGGAGTCCTGAACCTCTACGTCGAAGATGTCGACACGTCGTTCAAACGAGCGGTTGACTCCGGTGCGAGCGCAACCATGCCCGTGACGGATATGTTCTGGGGCGATCGGTACGGAACCATTACCGATCCATTCGGTCAAATGTGGGGTTTGGCGACCCACAAAGAGGATGTATCGCCGCAGGAACTCGAGAAGCGGTCGCAGGATTTCTTCGGACAGATGGCCAAACGCGCACAGAAGAAAACAGCCTGATCCGCGAACATAAACAAAAAAAGAGGGCGCGGTTTCCGCGCCCTTTGCCATGCTCTTAAATTTTCTCAGCTGACCGAATCGAGTCAGCTCAGCGACTCAGACGCCGCTTCAACATCGCGAGTCCCACCAGGCCTGTTCCGAGCAGCGCCAGGGTACCCGGCTCCGGCACCGCGGACACCATGTAATGTCCTTCATCAAAAGCATAATGGTCCGGGATGTCGTCAAATCCCGGCACGAAACTGAAGCTCAAACTGAGCGTCCCACTCGGGACATTCAACACCACCGTGCTCCCGTCGGGCAAAGTCATCGTCAGCGGATCAATCGACGCCGGCACTTTTATCGTGAACGACTTCCCATTCGTCGGAAAAACAAAACTCGACGCCGACAGCGATGACGAGAAAATGCTCACCAAATCCCGGTCGAACGTCTGTCCATGCACCGTCACGCTGCTGAAAAAATCGAAGGTCAGACCGCTGCTGGGAAAGAGCGTGCTGCCTGGCAGCAGATTGAATCGATCTTCTCCACACCAATCGAAGCAATCCGTTCCAGCAGTTCCCAACACTTTTGTGCCGGGCGCCTGCAGGTTGAATCCAACGTTCTCGCCACTGCCATCGTTCGGCAGGATGAGGATGTTCACGTTTCGAATCGTCACCGGACCGAAACTGTCAGCCGCACTCCATGCTGTCACCGCTACAACAAAGATAACGACCAACGAAAACGCTCGCTTCATGCCTGCTCCTTCGGCCGCACTTTCAGCGAACTTCCTTGCCAGACGGGCGCATCTGGCATTCAGCTGCAACTCCTCTTGTAGTTTGGAATCACGCGGAGCACCTGTCAATAAAGGAGAACCTGTAACCGAGGTGCACATCTTTGCGCACTCCTCGCGGCAAATCGCCGGACTGGCGCGGCTTTCGAGTGCCCGGTTTTGGACCATGGGCTTCGCAGTGCAAGCCTGCAACCGTAGAGATCTGAGACTGACAATCACGGACTAGCAACGAACAACGGTCTTTGAGTGGAGCGAGGATCGCGCTGTTGCACCTTCAAGTTCCCACAAGAACGGAAGGCCAGGCGTCCAGTTTTCTGGACCGCATCGAAGGACCCTAAAAAGTCCGCGAGCTCGAGTTCGCACTGGAGACCTGAAACTCGAAACTCGCGGTTTTGAACGATTTTGATACTCAAAACTTCGAACCTTCGAACCTTTGCTGTCGAACCTCGCGGTTTCGAAACGTCAAAACTTCAAAAGTTGACTTCCAAATTCCCAACGATGATCCCGCAGACTCCTGACTACTGACTACTGGCTACTACCTTTCAGCCTTTCCCACGCCTCCCGATACTCTTCATACTTCTGCCGGATCCCGCCCGGCTTGAAATGCACGCTGCACTTCGACTCTCCCAGCGCCTCATAGGGAATGATGTACCACCGATCGATCGGGATCAGGTACACCGCGACAAAATCCACGACGCCCCTCCGATACGCTTTCCTTCCCGGCCCCATCACGTTCAAGCTGTACGACTCGCCGCGTCTTCGATAGATCGTCGACTTCACCTGCACCCGCCGAAACCGACCTTCCCACTCGACGACGACGTCATACGGTGCCGACTCTCCATGCGGCTTCGACACTCTCAGCCCATGACGCGCCGCCCTCTCCATGAAGCACAGCTCCGCCCACTCGCCCCGCTCTTTGCAGTGCGCTATTTGGATGTCCCGCGATTTTGAAACTGGAAACTTGAAACCGGAAACTTTCGCTTTTGATACTCGAAACTTCGAGACCCGAACCTTCGAAATTCTTGATTTTGACCCTGGAAACTTGAAACCCGAAACTTGAAACTGCTTCTTCGCCCCCATGCCCTGTACTGCCTCATACCTTCTCCTGACCTTGTCTCGCACCGACCCCGCGAACTGCGGATGGGGAATTAACTAAAAACTAGCGACCAGCTACTAGCGACCGCCTCTAAACACACTTCTCCCACTGCAGTTCTGCTTCGATTTTGCTCGATAGACAGGGTTGGGCGCAGTGACCTGCGTCATGTGAATTTGGTCAAATATCACAGCGGAAACAAAGAGCTTAGCTGAATTAAGCTTCAATGCTGAAATTTCTTCGCTCGGAGCATCTTTGGTTCGAACGCCCTTACCAGTCGCTCTTGGTCAAGCTTCGATCTCCCAGGCGAAGAGCCGCAAGCTTTGGTGAACTGGGTGTATGAGACCGCTACGTTGACACTCAACTCTTGATGAGAGATGAAAAGCCATAACGTGCTTTGCGATCGCTTCGAATGAATTGATCAAAGGAGTGATATCAATCTGCGCAGGAACGTGTTCGTATCCAACCACTATCACAGCTTTCCGCTCGGGCCCCGGCCATCTCAAGAGTTTCAGACAATCGCCGATCGAGCTAACATTTCCCGGATATGGATGTAAGAGGTTTACGGACCAATCTTCCGCCTGTTTCCCATTATCACCAAACGGGCGCGCTATCTTGAATTCCAGGGCCCATTCTCCGGGAATCAAGAGATCGGGAGTTCTCTTAGTTAATGCCGAGTTCCTATATTTCGGCACACCATTCAGAAACTCTGCAATGGACTTCACCAACTGCGGCTCTCCGTAAGGGCCCACACCGGGTTGAAAAGATCCAAATGCCTTGCGCGAACCATCTAGATGCATGATTGCCTCTGCGATGTCGTTGGCAATCTCATCTAAAGTCATAGTCGCAAGATACCCACGGGTACTGTAGATCTGAAGCGCAAATGATTTTGTCGCAAACTCACCGCATTAAGGAGTCAAGATCGGGCACTGATACTCAGATCCTTAGAAACCGCCATTTGGAGTCGTCTATGCCGTCAAGCACGCCGGGGCCTAAAAGGCTATCTGCCCAATTTACAAGACGGTGATTTAACGAAAGATCTCGGCGAAACCTTAAGCTTGTCACATTCTCAATAGCAGAACGCGTGGCGTACCCATCGAATCGATCACCTGATCTATCACCCTTCACGGACGCATCGTATTTTCGAAGTGACATGATCGAGAAGCCAACAAATTTCGCTGGACCAAAGCTTGTACTCGCCTCATCAAAAACCCAATATTTCGTTTGCCTTATGAGATTCAGACTGCGATTAGGGTTTGATCGAGCGGTCCTGTTGAAGTTAGCAAGGGAGTTGCGTATCTCACTGGTATTCCCAACGTATCGCAAGTTATGAGGCACAATACTCCTTTTCATTCACGCCAGTTCCATCTGACTCACCGATGTTTATTCGACAGTCTTTCGAATTTTTAATTCAGTTTGTCAGCCCACAAGCGCCCCAGCCGTGCGCATTCTGTACGCAAGAGTGGATTTCACGAACCTGAACAGTTCAACGTCCGCGCACCTCACTCTCAACAGCGGGTGCCCCATCCTAGCGCTGCCTTTGCGCAATGGTGGGATCCTACGAACTTCAGCATCAACACGAAAGGGCCACGGGCTTCCGCCCATGACCCCCTCAAGTCACAAAACATTATGTACCACTCTCCGACGAATCCCGCGTAGACCACTTTGGTGCCATGAGACAAACAAACTATTTGGAAAAACATTTGACAATGTAAGACCATAGCTCGACAATCATTCCCTCCCTCACTAAGACTCCGGGCAGTAAGTCAAAACTACCAAAAATAAGTCAGAGACATGAGCCATCACAGCCCTGAACCGCTGTGAGCCTGGCTGTGGAGCGTAAGCATGAGATATCTCGCATTGACTCTCGCATTGTCGGTCGCGCTCTTTGCGCAAGGAACTAAGCCTCGGATTTTCGTTCACGCCAAGGGCACGGTAAACGCCATGTCGCAAGGTTCAGGTGCTGGAGGATTCTTCAACAGAGGTGTATTTGCAAGCAGCCGCACCGACTCTGTTGTCGACGAGCATGACGAAGCCATAGAACTTTCCAAAGAGCTTCGTCAACAGTGCGACGGCGTGACCGTGACATTAAAAGAGGACGCTGCCGACTACATCGTGATGCTCAATCGTGAGTCGAAAGCAAAAAAGGGACTGTTCAGCAAGAATAACCAGGTACTTGTAGCAGACAGAAACGGCGATGTGATCTGGACAAAGGATGTTCGCGCAGTTGCATCCGCTGCGAAAGATGTTTGTGCCGCAGTGACTTCTCGTGGCTTCGGATCACCAAATCCACCCGCCGCTGCAACGTCGAACACGGCAGCCCCATTGCCCGCGCCTTCACAGCAGCCAACCACTGCTGCACCTGCCCCACAAAATCTAAAAACTGAAACCCCACCCGCGATGGCGAGCGCACCACCAACTCCGCAGACAAATCAAGGCAACACGGCTCTTCTCGGTCTGGTTGTCCGAAACTGGGATCAGGGCGGTGTGCAGATAGTCGCGATCACGCCAGACGGGGCAGCGGAATCCGCGGGGTTGCACGTTGGCGACGTAATCGATTCTCTGAACGGTAAACGAATCAAGAGTGAAGGCGAGCTTGCGGCGGCTTTATCCGGCAAACCAGTCGGATCCAAAGTAGTAGTGGGTTACATGTTTCGAAGCAACTTGGGGTTCATGCCGGGAACAGACAAAGTTCTCGTACTGAAACCGTAGCGGGTGCCCCATCCTAGCGCCGCTTTTGCGCTAGGGTGGGATTCCACGAACCTCAACATCACCACCGGACAGTTACAAATTCAGACCGTCCCACTTACTTCTCCAACTTCGCCGTCAAATGCGCTTCGCTACCCGCATCGGTTGACACGTCCCGCGTCCAGTCCTTGTAGCCTGACATCTTGACTGTGACAGTGTGCTTTCCAGGTTTTAACTTCAACGTTGCCGGGCTGTTCCCGTAGAACTGGTTGTCGACGTAGACATCGGCTCCGTCCGGAGTGGTTGCCACGCTTACCGTTCCAATCGCATCCGCGGTCCCAGCGGGGAGCGCCGTAGCTGCCGGCACTACGCTCGCAGGCTTCGCTTCATCCGAATCTTTCGCTACCGCTGTGGTCACGCCTACAGGAATGAAGCCGCGCTCTTTTTCTCCCACAGATACGGGAACGCCAGTCACACCCTGCAGTGCCACAAGGATGGCGCGGTAATTGTCTTTATCGCCTTGCAGGAGAATGCCCGCATTCTTGGTATCGCCTGAAGAGTACTGAATGCCGATGTAGTGCAGACGCGTCTTGTGGAACAGTCCGAAGAGCGCGACCGGTGCAACCAGGATGGCGAGCGCAACCATGGTTCCGACTCGTCGGTGGGCTTCCTGTCCGTAGCTGATCGAGGTAACGGACTTCGCCGGAATATCAACCTTTTGTCCGTCTTTGAATTCGAGCGTGATGGTGTCGGACGTGACGGTCAACTTGTTGCCCCAATCCTTCGGGTCCACCTTCGACGCGACCGATCCGCCGTTATAGCGAACACGGTTGAATGTATTTCCTTTCGCGTAGGCGAGTAGTGAAAAACAAAGCACGAAAGCAACAACTCGGGTAAGCAATGGAACAGCATGAACGATTCGACTTCCCGGTGTTTTAGCTGACGATGGGCGCATAGTCGGCTCCTTAACTCTGACAAACAAAAAGGGCCACGGGCTTCCACCCGTGACCCCCTCAAGTCATACCATTATGTATCACTCCCCGAGGAATCCGGCGTAGACCACTTTGGTGCCAGAAGAGCTGCGAGCGGGGGGTGCCGCAATCTTGTAGCGTTCTTTGACACCTCCACGTCAACACGGCATCGCTGACTACTGACTACCGACTGCTGACTCCTGCTTTGAGCCGGGTGCCCCACTCTTGTCGCGTTCTTTCCACACCCCCACCTCAACACGACATCGCTGACTACTGACTACCGACTGCTGACTCCTGCTTTGAGCCCGGGTGCGACATCCTAGCGCCGCTCTTGCGCTAGGGTGGGATTCCACGACGCTCAATGCCGCTATCGCATTACTGACCACTGACAACTGGCCACTGACCACTTCGTTCCAACTGGTTTTTCCACACCCTCCACGTCAAACGACATCGCTGACGACTGACTACCGACTACTGACTTCTGCTTTTAGCTTTCTTTTAGAAATTTTTGATGTCCCTTTCACGACAGCCCCGACCCGCATGAGGGAAGATCCATTCGCTCGAGGTAACCCTCGGCCTTCCTGCCAACCAGCGGAATGAATTTCCATCCAGAAACATCTGAAGGAGTCTGTTGTGAAAAGTAGGATTTTTGCTCTAACTATGGCTGTCCTGGTCGCCGGCTTATCCCCGTTTGCAAGAGCAGCCGCGAACGATAGCACTAACTTCAATATGGTTCGGTCGGCGGGCGCGGTATCGTGCCTGAAGTCAACGGCCCGTGGACGGGTCACCATCAGCGATGCCGGTCAGGTGCAGAACATGCACGTCGAGGTCTTCGCCTTGCCAGCCAACACCCAATTCACCCTCTTTGTAATCAACACGCCAAACGCGCCGTTCACTCCGGCGTGGTACCAGGGAGACATCACCACCGACGCGCGTGGCAACGGAGTCGTCGATGTTACAGGAATATTCAGCGATGAGACTTTTATCCTGAACCCCGGCACGCCGGCCGTCCCGACAGAGTTGCAGCACCTCGGACTATGGTTCGCCGATCCGGCCGACGCTGCCAACGCCGGATGCGCTGACACCGTCACGCCGTTCGATGGCGATCACAACGCCGGTATCCAGGTTCTGAACACCAGCAACTTCCCGGACGCTGCCGGGCCGCTGCGTCGGATTCAGTAAGTCTGTAAAACAGCGGAGCTTCGGCGCGGTGCGACGAATGGATCCTTTCACGCCGAGATCGGATTTTTCGCCACACCACTAAAGAGGGCGCGATTCCTCGCGCCCTTTGTTTTGACTGTTTCCGCCTCAATCGCTGATGCTAAACTGCCGGAGATTGCCCACAAACTGCGTGAGATTGCCTTTAAAGGGAAGTAGCTGAGGTTAACTCGAGTAAAAAAAGCGATAACTTACCTAGTTGAATAACATCATTGTGCTTTTCGGTACAACTGGAGTACACTCCGCTGTCGTTTGGCAGTTAGTCACATGGCTTCTGCGTCTGGCCCACGCCGTGGAACTTCATCTTCTTCCCTTGCGGGTTCTCCGTGTACAAAACTACTCGTCTATTCTCATTGCTAATCAATTCCGGCAACCCTTCGACCTTTCAACATCTTGCATTGGGCTTTCTCCTTGGGCTTATAACAACTCTCGTGGCCGGTTGCGGCGGGGGCGGTGACGGCGGAAGTACTAATCCTGCGCCGCCTACGATAACCTCCGTTGCAGTTTCTGGACCAGCTTTTGTGCAGGCTGGGATGTGCAATTCGTTTACTGCAACTGTAAGTGGAACGGGAAATTTCAGCCACTCCGTGCAGTGGTCTGTGAACGACATCGCGGGCGGTAACCCTTCCATCGGATCGATCAGCAGCAGCGGTAATTACTGCGCGCCAGGTGTCATCCCCGATCCCAATCCAGTTTCGATCAAGGCCGCTTCGTCTGTGGATGCATCGAAAATCGACGGCCTCAATACCCGAGTCATTCAGGTCCAGATATCGCCAACTAGCGCGAATTTGTACGTCGGAGATACGCAGCAATTTAACGCAACCGTTTCGGGAGGACTTAACAATTCAGTCGTTTGGATGGTCAATGGCAAGCCCGGCGGAGATTCAACGGTTGGAACAATCTCCTCAAATGGCCTATACCATGCACCCCCGCAAGTCACCACTCAAGGCATCGGTGTGCAAGCAGCGAGTGCGGATACGTCTTCCGTTTATTTAGGCGCCCAGATTTCGGTTTCAGGTCGTATTCTAATTTCTCCGGATAACCCGCAAGTCACCTACGGAGGGCAGCAGCAGTTTACAGCCACAGTAGTGGGCAGCACGGATACCAATATCACATGGCATGCAAACTATGGCTCGATCAATCAGAATGGCTTCTACACGGCGAGTAATTCCGAAACTCCTGACACAATAACCGCTCGCACTTCGAGTGCTGATGGACATACTTTTGTTCAGATTGTTGCCGCAAAGCCTACCATCTCTGGCGTGAGCCCGTTGCCGGCTACGGCTGGGCAAACCATCACCATCACTGGCACGAACCTGCAGCCGCCTGCCGCAGTCTTGTTTTCCGACGCCATCGGTTCGACCATCTCGGTCCAGAGCTATGACGCTAACGGGACTTCTCTCTCAGTTGTCGTGCCGCAGAGTTCGGTCACTGGACCTTTATTTGTCCAAACACAAATTGGTGGCTTATCACCTGCGAGAAGTTCTACATTTCCATTCCAGCGCCTCGCTCGCTTGCGGATACGCACTCCGCTGAAGGATCTTTCTGCCGGAGAATCTATCACTCTGAAATATGCTTTGCTTGGAGACTCGACACCAAGAACAGTTGACTTCAGCGCTGATATGGGTAGTTTTAACGGTGCCACTTATCTTGCGCCGTCGGTCAGTTCCGATACATTAGCCCATATCAAGGGCTGTATCTCTGGAACCTCTTCATGCGACTCGCTGTTAGTCGCAGTTCACCCTTTCCGCGTTGCGCCCGAATTACCACTTCTTCCTCTCGGTTCGACTCTCCAGTTCAATGCCCTTTTGGGCGGCAACAATACGGGTGCGACCTGGAGCCTATCTGCGGGCGGTGGTTCACTCACTGCTGGGGGCCTGTATACCGCAAGCACGAAAGTGCGCGACGGTGGTGCAGCACTGCTGTCAGCTACCTCGTCCAATTCCACACAACGGGCCTATGCAGGGGTGACTGGTGGTTTTCCAGGCCTTATCAATCGAGTATTCGATTACGCTGATCAGCACGAACCCGACGCGCCTGGTACTTACTCCAGCAGCGTGGCCATCATTGGCAATCGAATGTATATCGGCGCCACAAATCACCTGGGGGCATATACAGATAGCTATTATTGGATCGACGTTTATGACATTACTGATGCTAGACAACCGACTTGGATTACGGCCGTGGAGGCCGCGTCAGCTGGCCCCATCTATTCAGCGGGGCAATATCTGTACTCCTACGCCAACGTAGATTTTTATGGTCCTTCCGACGTGAGCACCATCACCCTGTACGACGTAAAGGAGAGCGGACCGATCCTGAAAGCTCGCACCTCAGTTCCCAGTTGGTGGAATATATCCTCCAATGCGGGCGTCCTAAGCATCATTCCTTTTGGGGTGAGTTCTGGTGGAGTGCTGCACATGTCACTTTTTGACCTTACGGGAGGCACGATCGCGGCCAGATCTCTTGCCGTTGTCCTACCCTCTGATGCCAACTCTTTTATCCCGGACGCATGCATCGTTGTGAAAGACCGTCTTTTCCTTTCGAACGCAGTGAATGACCTCAGCACGCCCGGCTACATCATGACCTACGACATCTCAGTCTCAACGCCCAAATTGATAGGTTTGGTGGAGGGTCGAAGTCTCGCATTCTATAGCAGCGACAATTTTTTGTTTGGTGCCCTCGGAGGAATGAATACTTATGACATCTCCGGACAGCTACCGACCTATCTTAGTCATGTCGATGGGATCAACGCTTGGCAGTTGACTGGTACGAAACTTCTGGCAATCACCGCGCAGCAAGGGTTTCACATGGTCGATCTCAGCGATCCGGTAAAACCGCGAATCTCAGGCACCATTTTTGACAACGTAATCACAGGATGGGACTTGAGCGTCCTCCGTGGCTCGTACCTTTATGCTGCCAGAGGCGACGCGGGAATCGCAGTCTACGATACATCAGTCGAGGGCGGCCCGTACCAAAAGGCGATTCTTTACGGCGGTGGCGGGGTTAGCTGGAGTGAAACGATGGACCTTCAGGTTCGCTCCCCTTACGTGTATGGTGCAGCTTCGACTGGACTCGGAGCCACATTGAATATCTACGATCTGAGCAGTGTGCCTCCTGCTCGAGTTGGAGAGTACTTCGATCCCTCGCAACAAGCTTATGCGGTTCAGTCTTCGGGTAACAACCTTTACCTCGGAATGACTTATGATCTAGCGGTGCTGGATATTACCCAGCCAACGTCTCCGTCACTCGTCACAAGTCTTCCGTATCCTGTCGTTAGCTTGGACAGAAAGAATGCGACTCTCTACGCTGGTACCCTCGACAAACGTCTGCTCACCTTTAATATAGCCAATCCTTCTCTGCCTCAACTTGTGTCTAGTACGCCGCTGCCGGATGTTCCTTTGCGTCTTCGGGTGGCAGGTAATTTGTTGCTTGCGGCCGATTTAACTGGAGGATTGTTTATCTATGACATCTCCACTCCGTCATCGCCGGCGAAACTCTCGCAAATTACTGGAATGGCGGTTGCGTATGATGTTGTAGTCGATGCTAATACTGCATTCATTGCAGCAGACGTGGACGGACTAGTTCTCTATAATCTTGCTAATCCTGCCAGCCCCACTTTGATATCGAAGACACCTCTTGGGCGAATCGATCCGTTTTACTCTGCGACACCGCCAAACCAGGCCTATTCCCTAGCGCTGAACAATGGCATTGTTTATGTAGGTACGCTTTACGACAACGGACTCATCTACGGTTTCGATTACTCAAAACCGGCACTTCCCCGTATGGTTTCTTCTTACGCTCACGGAGCTTTCATCCTTACATCTATAGATCGCATGCTCTTCAGTGGCACGGACATGTTGATCGGCGGCTCTCTTGGCTTCACGTATTCTTTTGCTCAAGCGGATATGGCTCGTCCCTTTGACACCATTCACCTCTTGTTTCCCCCAGAAACCCTCCAAAATCCGGGTCCCGTCGGTCCATTTGTTCAAAAGGAACCGACTGCCCCCAAGCTTCGTCTAAAGAGCACCAACGTCTTTGTGAAAGATTCCGATCCTCGCTATTATCGAGTTCCTCCGGCAAAGCCGCGTTGAAGATGTTGTTCAACCTGGTGTGCGCGAGAGATAAAAATGTCCACGAACCGGAATGCCCTGTCTAGCGCCGCTTTTGCGCTAGGGTGGGATTCCACTTCGCTCAACCCCAGCACCGCATCTCCGACCCACTAAGAACCGAGAACAAAAAAGCCACGAGCATTCACTCGTGGCCTCTCTGATTTTTCGACTAGCGACTAGCTACCAGTTACTAGCAACCGATTCTTAGCTGCATCCCGATGTCGATCCACACGACATGCACCGGTAGCACGATCCGTTCCGCGTCATGATCGCTCCGCAGACGTGACAGCTCGGAGCATCGCCGAGATCGACGATATTCGAGAGCGCGTCCGCTGCATGGACTGAGCCTGTCCTCAAGTCCCTGTTTTCAGCAGGAGGCGCCTCTGCTGTGGGCTCGACCTGCGGGGTACCGGATATCCGCGGCCGAAGATTCTCGAACAGGAACTGTTGCTGTCCGGTGAGGAATCGCATCTGCAGCCACCGGAAGATGTAATCCATGATGGATTTCGCGAAACCGATGTCCGGATTGTTCGACCAGCCGCTCGGCTCGAAACGCGTGTGCGCGAATTTTTCGCAGAACAACTTCAACGGCACACCATGCTGCAACGCGATCGAAACCGCGAGCGCGAAGCTGTCCATCAAACCGGAGACGGTTGAACCTTCTTTCGCCATCTTGATGAAGATTTCGCCCGGTTCTCCACTCGGATACAAGCCAACGATGATGTAACCCTCGTGGCCTCCAATGTTGAACTTGTGCGTCACGGACATGCGCTCTTCTTTGAGCTTGTGACGCACAGCGCGCGGCGGACCGTTCAGATCTTCTTCCGGCACGGCTGGAGCGACACGCGTCGCCACGCCCGCGTCTTCCTTCTTCGACAACGCCGTCGATGTTCCTGCCGCGGAAAGTGGCTGCGACTGTTTGCATCCATCGCGATAAATCGCGACCGCTTTAATTCCAAGTTTCCACGCCTGGATGTACGCTTCCGAAATTTCTTCGACCGTCGCTGAATTCGGCAGGTTGACGGTCTTCGAAATTGCGCCGGAGATGAATGGCTGCGTCGCCGCCATCATCCGCAGATGCCCCATGTAGTGGATCGATCGAGTTCCCTTCGCCGGCTTGAACGAGCAATCAAACACAGCAAGATGCTCTTCCTTAATGTTCGGCGCGCCTTCAATCGTTCCGGTCGCATCGATGTAAGAAACAATCTGGTCCGCTTCTTCGTGCGTGTAACCAAGCTTGAACAACGCCGATGGCACGGTGTTGTTCACAATCTTGATCATCCCTCCACCCACCAGCTTTTTGTACTTGATCAACGCCAAATCCGGCTCCACCCCGGTAGTGTCGCAGTCCATCATGAAGCCGATGGTGCCGGTGGGAGCGAGGACGGTGACCTGGGAGTTGCGGTATCCGTGCTTCTCGCCGTAGGCGAGAGCTTCGTCCCAAGTCGCTTTCGATGATTCGTAGAGAGCGGTGGGAACGTTCGACTTGTTGATGTTGTTGACCGAGGCGCGATGCATGCGAATGACATCGAGGAACGGCTCGCGATTCAGATACCAGCCGGGACAAGCGGAGCCTGGCATCGCATCAGCGGTGGTGGCGCCGAGACGCTGCTGCAAGAGATCGGTCGCAGGTGCGAGCGGCTGGCATTGTTCCGCAATGCGCGAGGACTGCAGATACGCTTCGCCGCACATGATCGCGGTGACGCAAGCCGCGTAATCGCGACCGCCGTCGGAGTCGTACGGCAAGCCAGCGGCCATGAGCAGTGCGCCGAGGTTC
This sequence comes from Terriglobales bacterium, assembly GCA_036265385.1. Classification (GTDB taxonomy): domain Bacteria; phylum Acidobacteriota; class Terriglobia; order Terriglobales; family Acidobacteriaceae; genus DATAPD01. The sequence goes on along the minus strand of DATAPD010000059.1, from coordinate 50,569 downwards.
GCATAACCAAGTCCGAGCGGACGATAGTCGTGAGAGTTCTTGCCGATCATCTCGGTGGGATAGCCAGCGTTGTCGACGAGAATTTCCTGCGCGGTGATGAGGACGTCAACCGCGTGGCGATAGGCGTCGACATCAAACGTGCCGTTCGGGGCGAACTTCAAAAGATTTAGACTCGCAAGGTTGCAAGCGGAGTCATCGAGGAACATGTACTCACTGCAGGGATTCGAAGCATTGATGCGAGCCGTGTTCTTCGAAGTGTGCCAACGATTGACGGTCGTGTCGTACTGCATGCCGGGATCACCGCATCGCCAAGTTGCATCGGAGATCTTGTTCAGCAGATCTTTCGCTTTAAAAGTCTGCATCGGACGGCCACCGAGAACAGCGCGGGTAGAGAAGTCCGTGTCGCGAACAACGGCATACATAAAGTCATCGGTGACGCGAACGGAGTTATTGGCGTTTTGAAAGAAGATGGAAGAGTAGGCTTCCGCGTCTGGAGAAGAACCGTCGTATCCGGCGTTGACCAGAGCCCAGGCTTTCGCTTCCTCTTTGGATTTGCACTCGATGAAATCAATGATGTCAGGATGCTCGACGTTCAGGATGACCATCTTGGCAGCGCGACGTGTCTTACCACCGGATTTGATGACACCGGCGAAAGCATCGAAGCCTTTCATAAAGCTCAGCGGGCCAGACGCCGTGCCACCGCCGCTCAGAGTTTCAGTTGAGGAACGCAGAGTTGAAAGATTGGTACCAGTACCGCTTCCCCATTTGAAGAGCATGCCCTCGGTCTTAGCGAGAGTGAGGATGGAGTCGAGGGAATCTTTCACCGAGTTGATGAAGCAAGCGGAACACTGCGGCGTTTTATATCCGGTAACGGAAAACTCGACGCGTTGGGTGGTGTGATTCCAGTGCCAATTGGTCGCATCGGAATTGGGCTCGATGCGGTCGCATCCAACGTTGAACCAGACGGGCGAATTAAAGGCAGCGTACTGACGCAAAAGGATGAAAGCGAGCTCGTCGTGGAACACAGCGGCATCTTCGGGTGAACGGAAGTAGCCATCGTTCATACCCCAGTCACGAATGGTTTCGGCGACGCGGGAGACGAGTTGGCGCACGCCGGTTTCGCGCTCAGGAGTTCCGATTTTGCCGTGCAGATATTTCGAGGCCACGATGTTGGTGGCGGTCATCGACCAGTCTTTCGGGACCTCAACGTCTTTCTGTTCGAAGATCACGTTGCCCTTGGCATCCGTGATCTGAGCGTTACGGAGTTCCCAATCGATTTCGTCGTAAGGAGACACACCGGGTTTCGTGAAGAGGCGACGGAACTGGAGTCCGGGGGCAAGCTTCTCTTCTTTGCGGGTTTCGGGTTTTGTTGTTTTAACTGTCGTTTCGGCCATTCTCGTCTCCTAATTAGATTCCGTTTCGTGTCCGGTGGATCCTTGTGTCGCGTGCTTGTGGGTAGTTTATCGATCCGAGTCGGCGGAAAACCCGGAGGCTGTTTCGGCTGAGGAATCCAGCCAACGCTGAAATGCGCCCAGACAGGTGGCGCGCTCACCGGCGTCAGTCACGATGGCATAGCGGGCGAAGCACCGACCTTGTGCCATCCGCTCATAAAGAGGATGGGACGAGGTAAAAAGGCGTCCCAAGGCGATTCCCAAATCGCGGGTCTCCGCGATATGGAAGATCGCGAGCATACGCTTGCCTCCAGTGGCGATGTTTTCTCCGGGGGCAACTACTTCTTCCCCGAGAGCGAACAAGCCGGGCTGATTTGGGACAAGCCAGAGGCCGAAACTGGATTCGCAACGAAACCAGCGCGACCATTCCAGACGATGATGATCGACGATGGGGCGCACGCCGTGACGCGCGAGAGAGGCGTCAACCAACCGGGTGAGATCGTCCATGGGGCTCCTTATTAAGGCAACTCGACCGTGCGGCAATCCAAGACCGCCGAGACGACGAACAGCAATGTTGTGATTTACAAAAACTGCAGATCCCCCGAGGGGAGGGACGGGGGACGACGTCACCGCATCCGTTTAGTAAGGCGGAACCACGCTAACGGTGAGCGTGGAGGCCCGGGAGTGGGCTGCCGGGTATCACCTCTGAACCCGAAAACCCTAGATTTAGAAGCTCTGGGAGTTGAAAAGTACTCCCGTATGTAGGGGCTGTCAATAGGGTAGCCCTACATATTGTATCTAAAGCGATTAACGGAACAGATGCGCGTTTTTTCCACATCGGGTGTTCGTCTGAGTTCATTCGTCTTCGTCCCGACGTGTTTGTGCGCTGCGCGCGAGATCCCTCGACTCGCTGGAGCAAACGCGAGTCTTCGGGATGACGCCTGTAAATTGTCACTTTCATCAGTCGTCCCTACGGGACTGGTTCCGTGTTTCGTTATGTCCCGGCGCTAAAGCGCCGGGCTATTTTCGTGTCGTCCCTACGGGACTCGATTCGCATTCGCTACTCACCCAGGACTTCCGTCCTGGGCTTTCCTATTCCGCCCTATCGGGCTGGCGTTTCGTCGACCGCGACAGTTCGGTAATCCTCGTTTCGTGATGTGCGGTGCGCGCCGTCAATCTGTAGCCGAACCAGGACTTCCGTCCTGGGCTTTCGTATTCCGCCCTATCGGGCTGGCGTTTCATCGACCGCGAGAGTTCGGTAATCCGCCGCTTGGTCATGTGCGGTGCGCGCGGTCAATCTGTGCTGCTGACCCAGGACTTCCGTCCTCGGCTTTCGTATTCCGCCCTATCGGGCTGGATTGATACAGCTGACATCCGTTTCTCGATGCACCCGGACATAGCAAGCTATGTCCCTACGGAATTTGATTGGAAGCAGAAAATCTCTCCTTTACACGGTGTCCGAACCTGCACGGTGTCCAAAATCTAAACGGCGTAAGTGCCTCGTTGGCGTTGTGGGTCCATGGGAACCACAGGTCGCGGCGGAGTTCGATATGTTCCATCCTGCAATGAGATGGATGGGTCATTGATTGTTGCGTTGATCGGTTGAGACATAGCGACGTAGATGTCCTCAAAAAGAAGACGGGGCGTGATGCGGCACATGCCATCGGAATACTCCACGAGGTAGTCGCCGGGTTGACCATTGTGTTCCCTGCCGAGCGCGTCCGTGAACGACACTGGTTCGCTGAGTTGACGTGCGCGCACCAGGAAGCGTGTGCGATAGATGTTCCACTCCGTTCTCATGCGTAGATCACCTTTGGGGGGAGGGCCTGAACATCATTTTCGATTGACGATTGCCGATTTTCGATTTGCCGATTTCCGGTCTGTAGCTGGCAGCGCCGAAGATCACTTACGGGAGTTTTCTTGCTAAGGGTGGAGTGACTTTACGCGTAGCTTGCACGACGGTCAATTCCACAAAATTGGTGCAGTGACGAAATCTCGGCTGCGGATTGGGACAGATTTCCAACCATCAAGGAACAGGTGAATGCGTGTGCGAAAACTGTGTGCAGATGCGGCTTGCACGAGGTGCGATGAATGCGAAAAAAATCTGATAGACTCGCGAGCCGGAATTTGCACAGCGAGTGCACAGGAAAGGAACAGTAGTCAGTAGTCAGTAGTCAGTGGTCTGTGGGCAGTGGTCAGTTCTCGGATTGCAGATTTCAGATTTCAGATTTCAATTCTTGAGGGTACAGAGGTATCAGCAGCTTGGAGGAAATGGTGAAAAGCAAATTCAAAACGCTGGCACTGATCTGCGTTGCGTCATTGTGGTCATTGAACTCGATCTACGGGCAGACCGTGAATCCGCAAACGGCTAATGCGGCACCGAAGCGTGTGTACTTGAAATGCGGCAGCATCGTGGATGGGAAAGCAGATACCGCCCGTAAGAACGTTGTGATTGCCATTGAAGGAGAAACGATCAAAGAGCTCGGCGCTTCGGCACCTGCCGGGAGTGAAGTCATCGATCTCTCTTCACGCACGTGCCTGCCGGGGATGATTGATACGCACACGCATGTGCTGCTGCAGGGGGACATCACGTCGGAAGACTATGACGTGCAGTTGCTGAAGCAGTCGCCGGAGTATCGGACGATCCTGGCGACGGTGAATGCGCGACGGGCGCTCGAGTATGGTTTTACGACAATTCGGGACCTGGAGACAGAGGGCGCAGGATACGCCGATGTCGACGTAAAGAGAGCGATCAACAACGGACTGATTCCCGGGCCACGTATGGTGGTGGTCACGCGCGCACTGAATGTGACGGGGGCGTATCCATTATTAGGGTATGCGCCGAATGTGCCGGTACCGCATGGAGTGCAGGTGGTGGATGGGCCGGATGAGGCGCGCAAAGCTGTGCGAGAGCAGATCAGCTACGGCGCAGACTGGATCAAAGTGTATTCGGATCGTTCGTATCGGTATCGGGATGATGGCGTGGTTGACGATATTCCAACATTCACGATCGAGGAGTTGAAAGCGATTGTGGACGAAGCACATCGCGAACGGCACAAGGTGGCTTCGCATGCCAATGCTCTCTATGGGGTGCACAATTCCGTCGAGGCAGGCGTGGATTCGGTCGAGCACGGAGATTACATCGCAGATGAAGATTTGAAGACGATGGCGTCGCGTGGAATTTATTACGTCCCAACCATTTTCGTTGGCGAATACGTTGCAGAAGGACGTGCCAAAGAAGGCGCGCCAGTATGGCTAAAACTCGTAAAAGTGCACGAAGAGACTTTTCATCGCGCCATGAAGGCTGGCGTGAAGATTGCGTTTGGGACGGATGTGGGTGGTTTCGATTGGAAGATCAATCCGGCGAAAGAATTCGGGTACATGGTGAAGTTCGGGATGACTCCGGCGCAGGCGCTGAAGTCGGCGACGTCGGTCGCGGCGGAGTTGTTGGATATGCAGAGCCAGATCGGAACGATCGAAGTTGGAAAGTTGGCGGATATCGTGGCGGTGCCCGGGGATCCGCTGGCGGATGTGACGGCTTTGGAGAAGGTGGATTTTGTGATGAAGGGTGGGGCGGTGTACAGGAGGCCGTGAGGGCGAGGTTTCAGGTCGAGTTTCGTGTGTTCAGTTTATTGCTATCAACCGTGGGGATGGTTTGATGCTGGCAGCTGAAGCCATTGCAAGAGTTTTGCGGCGAATTCTTCTGGATGAGTGCTGATGGCACCGCAGTGATCAGTTTGGGGAACTTCCCAGAGAACGATGTGGGGGTTGTGAGCGAGGATACGGTATGAGTGACGAACCGGGATATTGCGATCGTCTGTGCCGTGAATGAGCAGGATCGGGGTATTCACGCCAATTACAACTTCTTCAGGTGAAACGGATTCCAGGTCGAAGCTGTATTTCCACCGCACATAGGCAAGAGAAGACTCGATCACAGGGCGAAAGATCGTTCGGCCAAGCCATGGTCCCACATGGAAGAACTGCCCAAACCGATCGTAAGCAATCTCGCGGAAATTGGAGAATGGTGATTCAGCAGCAATTGCGCAGAACGGTGTGCGTGCTGCCTGGAGTAGCTGAGCCGCACCCATCGATTCGGCAAATCCGAACACACAGCGCGGATGAGAATCTGCTACGAGGAATTCGTACCAGCGGCGAACATCAGTCCGCTCGAGTAGTCCGTAGGTTGCTATTGCTCCGCCGCTTTCCCCGTGGGCACGAGCGTCGGGCATGAGCACAACATAGTGATGTGCGAGGAGAAGTTCAGCATAGCCGATCATCCCCAACCGATTGTCACTGAGACCGTGTAGAAGGATGACAGAGTCGCCATTCGGGTGTGCTGGACGCAGTTTCCAAGCGCGCAGAGTAACGCCATCGGTGGTTGTGCTCGAGACATCAGCTAGGTCAACCTGCATGCGATCCGCAAGATCGTGCACATAGGTGATTTCTTCCGCAGAGAGCCGGCGGCGTTGCGGATGAAGCGCGGCTTCCGCTATGAAGATGGACAGGAGGGCGCAAAGGATCAGGCAGGCTCCCAATGCGGTAATGGCCCGGCGAAGCGATCGCGCAGTCATTCTAGAAAAGGTACGTGATTAGCCGGATGTTGGTTCCCAAACGGCTTTGCATACCGGCTGGCCTACTACAGAGATCCTTCGGTTCGCAAAGAACGCGAGCCTCAGGATGACATGCGCGGGGGCTAGCAAGAAAACAACCGTGGAGAGGAACAGCATGAAAACCCGCGAGGACGTAGCAAGCTACGTCCCTGCGCGGAATTCCGGTTTACTTCACGCCGGCGAGTTCGGGAGAGCTGATTTTCTTTGCGATGGCCTCGTAGCGTTTGTTGATCTCGTCCCAATTGACGACGTTCCACCAAGCCTGAAGATACTCGGGCCGGCGGTTGTTGTATTTCAGATAGTAAGCGTGCTCCCAGACATCGTTACCGAAGATCGGATGAAGTCCCTGGGAGATTGGATTGTCCTGATTCGGGGTGGACAGGATTTTGACTTGGCCTTGAGAATCGGCGGCAAGCCAAACCCATCCGGAGCCGAATTGTCCCGCGCCAGCGGCGTTGAATTTTTCCTGGAAGGATTTGAAGTCGCCAAAGCTTTTCTTGATAACGTCGGCGATTTTGCCGGTTGGATCGCCACCACCTTTTGGCTTCATGATCTGCCAGAACATGGTGTGGTTGACGTGGCCTCCGGCATTGTTGCGGACGGCGTTGCGAATGTCTTCAGGAACGGCGTTCAAGTTGGTGATGAGTTCTTCGGCAGACTTTGAGGCCAGATTGGAATGTTTTTCGAGCGCTGCATTCAGATTCTTTACGTAAGCCGCATGATGCATGTCGTGGTGAAGATGCATCGTCTTCTCATCGATGTAGGGTTCGAGAGCGGCATAGTCATACGGCAGAGCCGGTAATTCATGAGCCATGAGATCCTCCAAGATTAGAGATGAGGTGAGGGGCGAATCGGTTGCAGGTCAGGCTCCAGGCTCCAGGCTTCAGCTACCAGGCTCTAAGTTCCGGGCTTCAAGCTCCAGGCTTCAGCTACCAGGCTTCTGCTGAGGGCTTCGGCGATTAGGGAGAGCTGGTGGCAAGACGCTGGTACTGTTTGCCGTCGTCGGAGAGCAACACCCATAAGGTGTAAATCCCGAGTGCGGTGCCGAAGGGTGGATGGAAAAGGCTGATCACGCCGAGAACGATGGCCGGAATGCGAGCCCAGGATTGACGGCGCATGAGTCCATAGCCGAGGAAGATACCGCAGAAGCTGACGAAGAAAAGAATCGCGCCGACCAGGAACAGGACGAAGGGTCCGAGGAGGCGTGCAAGCTGTTCAGTGCCCGGAATTGAGAAATGCACGACCGTGCCGAGGATCATCATGATCATGGCCGGAAAGAGAAAGAAACAACTGGCGACGATCCAGAGGATGCCGAGTGGGCGCAGGTGGCGCTCGAGTCGGGAGGAAACGGAAGTGAGGGTGTTTGTGGGTAAGATGGCGCGTCCGCAGGATGGACAGACATTGGTACCAGGGGCGAGCGAACTTCCGCAATGGTCGCAGAACAAAGCGGCACCTCCTGAGGGTGTCTATTGTAGTACGGGGCTGCAGGAAGAAAGTTCCATATGGCGAGGGGGACGCTAGAAGCTTGGCATACGGGATTCCAGCGTTTGTGCTACAGGAAGCACTGTAAGCTCGATTGCATACTATAAGGATATGCTCCAAGTGCGCGTCTCGAGGAACTCTTAGCTATGGGAGTGCGTAGTGCGGCAGAACTCCGAGACGAGCTCAATCGCTTGATGCAGGAGCACCTAGACAGCCTACACGGACAAGTATTTGGGGGCATTAGCGCGGAGGCGTTACAAGAGCACGAACATAGGTTGTTGCGAATTCGCGAAGTTTCTGCAGATTTTCTGGCAGCGTTGAAAAGGGAAAACAAGTAGACCACGAAACGTAAGCTGCCCTTCAGTGTCCCGATACATCCAAAATGCAAGTTGAGCCTATGGCAAAAAGGAGAGGGTATGGCAGAAAAAGCCAGCGTGACTTTGCCCGGGAAAGTGGAAAAAGTTATCGAGCCTCAAAGCTTAGGGGAGCCCGAGAAAGTACAGATCTCAATCGAGGACGCGGATGCGTTGTACCGGGAGATCCGGGTGGAGAACTCGTTGACTGATGAGGACGGGAATGAGGTGCGTCTGAAGGAGGGCGCGGATGTCGATGTGAAGGTTGAAGCGGAGGACGAAGCCACTTCGGAAAAGAAGAGGTGATCCGTCACTGGTAGGGCGAAGCGAGCCAACTTACGCAAGTTTCGAGCATTCCAAATGGCGGAAGCACCGGTTCAGACAGGAGGCATTTCATGAAGCAAGCAATTGCTGTACTGACGATTCTCATGGGATTGAGCGTTCTACCTGCATTGGCGCAATCGGAATATCCGACGCCGGCTGATCAGAATCGAGCGGCTGCGGGCGATTGGCATGGCAGGTTATCGGCCGAAGATCAGAAAGAGTTCGACGAACATTACGGAAAATGGCAGAAAGCAAACGCGAAGAATGATCGGGATGAAGTCGACAAACAGGCGCGCAAGATGGAAGAGATCATGGGGCGCTACCAGATTCCGGTCGATACTCCGTTCGATGCAATCGTGTCATCGGGTTTCGGCGCGCACCAGGTGGACGTGCGGCAGTACCAAGGCCGCCTCAATCACGACGATCAGAAGAAGTTCGATAAAGCATACGAGGACTGGGTCGAGCACCGCCGTAAGAACGATCATGATGACGTAGCGAAAGACGAAGGAAAGATGCTCGAAATCATGAGCCGCTACAACATCCCGCGCGACGTGCCCTATGAGGCGTTAGCTTCCGGTTCCCGCGGATACTGAGAATTTTTTAAGTTTGGTTATCACACCCACGGCATAAGCCGTGGGTATTTTTTGCGTCGTAATCGTTGGCGGAATGCAGGTGTACTAAGGAGGGTTTTGAACGGATGGAGGCAGATAACGGCCAAGCAGGGAGCTATCAGGCAACGTTCTTATGCTCGGAGTTGCGGTTTTCCGTGGCGGGGAACAAACCGAGGCGAGTGAGCTGCAGGCTTTTGCGTCTGCAAAAGCGTGAGAAATCTTCTTCTGACAACGGGAGACTCTCGTTCTCGGGCTGAACTACCTCGGAAACTCCTAATTGATCGGAGAGACGGCCGAGGTCATCGATTTTGCCGACTACCTGCATACCCCAGACGCGGCGTCCTAAATCACTTCCACCATTGGTATCGATCAATCCAGCACATTCAATTTTGCTGTCGCGCAAGAAGCGTATGGCGAGTCCAGCACGCTCTGACGTGCCAAGCACGAATACGCGGCGGCCACGAACGATAGGAGGGCGCCAGATGTCGATTGAGTCTCGGAACAGAGAGAACGAGTTTCGCACTGCAAGCAACATTACGAAGGAAAGAAGTGCGTCCAATGCAAACACGATGCGGGAGTATCCATCGAACCGAAACAGTACAGTCAAGCTCAACAAGGTCAAAATTTCTCCCGCGAGGATGGCCTTGGCCAGACGGTGCACATCAGTTATCGAGCTTCGCCACCACGAACCGCGGTAAACACGAAACCACCAGAGACACACGAATTTGACTGTCAGCAGCAACGGCCATGATCGAAGGAACAGTAGGGTCGTTTCATGGGAAACTGTCGCGCGGAAGCGCAGAAAGTAAGCCAGGTAATACGAAAGTGACAGGGCGAGCGGATCAATCGCCAGTGCGAGACGATCGCGAGTAAGAAAGCTGCGAAAACCGGTCTTCGGAGCGGAGGGGGAATGCGTATGGATTTGCTCGTTCTGAAATAGATGGACGCCAAAGAGCAGCAAAAACAGGAACCAGAATCCGAGTAATCCCAAGGCTTGCGTCAGCAGAAGCTTTCGAAGTGTCAAAGCGACCGCCCCGGAGCCAATCGACAACCCATATAAAACGAGCACGGCAGTACGCTCATCCAGGCCAAGGCGCACGAGTCGGTGAGAACTGTGATCGGTACCTCCGACAGAGACGCGCTGTCCGCGAAGACGGCGGGTCACAGAAACGAAGAAGGTGTCGAAAATCGGAATGGCCAGGAAAGCCGCCGGTGCGAAAACCAGGGTTGGCACACCTGAAATATGCGTGATGCCGAGCAGGGAAAATGATCCCAGGACAAAACCAAGGAATAAGCTCCCGGCATCTCCCATAAAAATGCGCGCCGGATTGAAGTTGAAGATCAAAAAGCCGGCGGCGTTGCCGGCAAGCACGGCAACGATCGTCGCGTAAGTTGACATGCCGGCACTGAAATAAAAAAGCGACAGATAGCCGGCGGCGATAACGGCGATGCCAGCGGAGAGGCCATCCATGTTATCGAGCAGGTTGAAAGCGTTCGTAATTCCGACTACCCAGACCAAAGAGGCTATGGCATTGATCCACCATGAATTTGTCAGGGGATAAACGATCCCGCATGCAAGGACAAGCGACGCGGCCAGAATCTGGACTAGTAGCTTCGTGCGCGGTCTGAGGTGCCAGATGTCATCCGCCAAGCCGAGAATGAAAACGACGGAAGAGATGCCAATGACTTTCCAAGCGAGAATATGGGAAAAAGGAACAAAGAAGATGCACGCGAGGACAAAGCCGCCCCACAGAGGCACGCCACCGAAAAAACATGGCGTGCTCTTATGCCAGCGATCCGTGCGCGGATGCGCGACCCAACCGTGTCGCCGGCAGATGCGAATCGCAGTGGAGACGAGAGCAGCCGCAAGCAGGCAGCCGCACGTGAAGGCGAGTAACGCCTGCGATGATGCGCTGCTCAAAAATGTAGCTTGTGTGGAGAGCAACAGAGTTTTCAGTCTCCGGGAACGAGGTCACCTACACCGTGCCGAAGTATTTGAGAGGATCCGATGTAGTCGGCGACGGCTTCAACGATCTGTTTCAGAGTTCGTGTAGCGACATAGCCAATGGACTCGCGAATGCGTGTGAGGTCGGGAACGCGACGGGCCATGTCTTCGAAATTATCGCCATAAGCTTCTTCGTATGAGATGTGTTGAATGGGAGAATCGGAACCGGTGACTTCCTTGACTACCTGTGCCAGTTCGTTGATGGTGACTTCATTGTCGGAACCGATATTAAAAATGCTACCCTCCGCGCCTTCCAACTCCGTAAGACGAACCAACGCATGAGCAACATCTTTAACCCAGCCGAAACACCGCGTTTGGTTTCCATCGCCGAAAATCGTAATCGGAAGACCTGTGAGAGCCTGTTTTACGAAGCGAGGCAGGACCATACCGTACGCGCCCGTTTGTCGTGGACCAACGGTGTTAAATAAACGCACAACGATGCAGGGGACGTTACGCTCGCGTTGGTAAGCGAGCGCCATGAATTCATCGATCGCTTTGGAACAGGCATAACTCCAGCGCCCACGAATCGGAGGACCAATCACCAAATCATCCTCCTCGTTGAATGGGAGCTTGTTGGATTTGCCATAAACCTCGGAAGTGGACGTGATGAGGACTTTCTTACGCTTCTTGGAGGCGGCCTCGAGCACTAATTCGGTAGCGCAAACGTTGGTGTGCATGGTGCGGACAGGTGATTCCATGATCAGGCGAACGCCGACTGCAGCGGCGAGGTGAAAAACTACGTCACACTCATCGACCAATTCGTTCAGGAGAGGACGATTCATCATGTCGTCGATGACGCAGCGAAAGCAGGGCTGCCGCTTGAGGTGACGAATGTTGGCCATGGACCCGGTAGAGAGATCGTCCAGCGCGGTGACCTGATACCCCTCCCCGAGTAGGCTCTCCGCTAAATGGGAGCCGATAAAGCCAGCTCCTCCGGTGATTAAAGCGCGCATGTAAGGACCTCCTGGAATGGCTCTTTCGAAGCGGCATCAAACCGTTCGAGGAGCACGTTATGGTTGTGAAGGCAGGGATGTTGCAGGCGTTGCCCGCTCCGGAACCTTCCCTTTTGAGCTCAGGATTTTTTGGTACAAATTTTCAAGGTCGTCGACCATTCGGTCGGCAGAAAAATGTTGGCGCACGAATTCCCTCCCCGCGATCCCCAAGCTTCGGCGCAATGAAGGACAACCAACAAGGTAGGTGACTGCGTTGGAGATGGTTCTCTCATCGCGTGAAACCAGAATGCCGTTATGGAAGACGTCAAAACCTTGTCGGCGTTTTGAAGTACCAGTCATGAGGTCGGGGATGCCGCCCACATCGACAGCGACGAATGGTCGAGCACTTGCCATAGCTTCCAGCAGAACGAGCGGCGTGCCCTCGTTGACGGATGTCACCACAAGCAAATCAAGATCCGGATAAATCTTTTCCAAATTGCGAAGGCTGCCGGTCAAAGTGAAATGACTGCCTAATCTGGAAGCTTGGACGCGAGCACGGCATTGCGATGCGAGTTCACCATCGCCAATCATGACGAAGCGGACTTCCGATTCACGCTCGTGAATAAGTTTCGCGGCATCAATAAAGAGCTCGGGAGACTTTATGGGTGTCAATCGCCCGATCCAACCGATCAGTGGGCTTTGCTGCGGACACGAGATGAAAGAGCGAAAATCATCACTCGGATTTCCCGTCGATAAGTACGGAGCGAGATCGAAACCGAGCGGCAGAGTGACGATCTTATCGGCGGGAGCGACTGCAAAAACGTCCGCTAAATCGTGCTTTTGATTCGTACTCAAAGCAATCAACCGATCCGTAAATTTCGCAAGAAAGCGTTCGATCGCGATGAAGATGCGGGTAATGACACTGGAAAAGTATCCGCGAAATACGTGACCATGAAACATGTGGACGCGGACTGGAACTCGCGCCAAAACGGCCGCAACACGGCCGAGCGCGCCTGCTTTTGCCGTATGCGTGTGCACTACATCGGGTTGCTCGCGGCGCAAAAAGGACACCACCCGCACGAACGATGCGAAATCGTTCCACCAGTTGAGACTGCGACCCATTCCGCGGATGCGATCAATTGGAATTCCCTGCTCTTGCGCGAGATACTCCATGCTCGATTCGCCCGGAGCAACATCACCGGCAAGCACTCGAACTTCGTGCCCTCTTCGCCTCAGACCGTCTGCAGCGGCTAACACCGCGACCGTGGGACCACCGACATTGAGCCGCGCGATGATGTGGATAATTTTCAGTTTCGACCTTTCAAGCCGCGTGCAGAAGATTTAGGTAGAGCTGCTCGTTCTTGCGTGCCATCGTGGAAAGAGAAAAATTCTCAACGACTCGAGTACGTCCCTTGGAGCCCATTCTTTGACGGAGCATCGGATCTTGCAGCAGCTGTTTCGAAGCTTGCGCGATGGAAGTTGGCGAAGCGACGGGAACAAGTAATCCGGTTTGGCCGTGAACGACTGCTTCTGGGTTTCCGCCCGTATCGGTGGCGATGACAGGTTTGCCGGATGCCATCGCCTCCAATAGGACATTCGAGAAACCTTCACTTGAGGAAGTAGAGACGTACACGTCAAGCGCAGAGAAGATGTCGGCAGGGTTCGGAGTTGAGTCGGCGACATAAAAGATTGAACTGAGGCCACGTTGCTCAATCTCGTGGCAGATCTGGGATCGTTGTCCGTAGTCGGCACCGACCATCAGGAACCGCGCTTCAAGATGAGAGCGGGCGATGATCTCTGCGCTGCGAACGAAATCGGCATGTCTTTTGACCGCGCTGAAATTTGCAATGATCCCGAAGACGACGTGATCGTTGTTCCAACCAGCAATCGATCGGAAAGTTCTTGGATTCGCAGGATGGAATTTATTAACGTCGACCCCGTTGTGGATCGTGCCACATTTCTCGGGAGGGCATTTACCTTCAAATATCAATTCCCGAGTGACAGCATCGCTGTTGCCGAGGTTGAAGTCAGCCAATCGAATGGTTAATTGGTCGAGCCAGGAACCTACACGGGTCTTCCTTCGATACAAGCCCATCATCGAGAGACGGTTGGCAATAAAGACTGGAACGCGCGCAGAGCGTGCAGCAAAGCCGGCAAGGATGCAGGCTGCCGGCAACTGCGCATGAACGACCTGAATGTGCCATCTACGAAGTTGTTTTGCGGTGCGCTGGATGGCCAGGACATATTGATGAACTCGCGAGCGCCAGCGTGCGTTCCCAGCGTGTGGAATACGCATGACAAAGCTGTCGTTCACCAGGCCGGCGGCGCGGTCCAGGTTGATCCCTTCCATCAAGATCAAATAGGGCTCGAATCGGCTGCGATCGTGATGACGAAGTAGCTCCAGAAGCTGTCGTTCGGCGCCCCCGTCCGCTAGGCCACCAATCACGTACGCAACTTTGATTTTTGGAATACTCATGGAGTGCTGAAGTTAAGAAGTGAGCGGTTATTCAGGACGCGACGGCGCGCAATGTGTACGCGAGAATTTTTGTGAGTACGTGAAGACTGTAATGCTGCTGGACAATGAACCGGCCGGTGCGCCCCATGCGAGAGCGGAGTGCGGCGTTTGCGATCAACGTGTCTAGGGCATCGATCCAATCAGATTCGCTGCTGGCGGCCAAGCCAGAATCACCTTTTGCGAGCACATCGCAATTCATTCCGACCGGGCTGACTACCACGGGAATTCCGCACGCCATATAAAGGAGCATCTTGTAACTACACTTACCTCGAGACCAGTCGGTGTCGTCGAGAGGCATCAGTCCGACGGTCAGGTTCCGAATCGCGTCCACTTCGCGAGAACGGGTGTAGGGGATGTATTCGACGCGATCCGCGGATATTTCGCGAAAACGCGGACGGCGATTCGAAATGATGCACAAAGTGGCGTCGGGGTACTTCTTGAGAATCACGGAGAGCGCCGGCTCGATGCTGTAAAGAAAGCGAAAGCCGGAGCTAACGCCAAACCATCCGATGACCGGACCAGAATGCGCGACCAGTTTCTTAGCGGGAGTGAAGCGGTCGGTATCCACGGCTGTGGGGATAACGGTGACATTGCGATTACGTCGAACGACATGGGCAGCGAGGAAATCGTTGCCACAAATCACGTGATCGCAGATCTCGAATAGGCGATCTGTGAAAGAACCTCGGCGATGGATCCAGATGGCATCATCGATGTCGAGCACGCGTGGACGGGCCGTGAGAGGTTCCAAGGTCACGAAGGTGCTGAGCATTTCACGTTGCAGGAACGTCACATCGTGAAGATGAGAGCGCACGATGCCGGGCACCTGACTCGCGATGTTGAGCGCCGCCCATGCCGGTCGGAGCCACTTTCGCTCAGGCGGATAAGAACCAGCGAGCGAAGAAGCTTCGCGCATCAGGACACCTTCGTTACGCAGCGGATCCACATATTGTTGAACGCGCGGAATGCGGCTTGGAGAGTTTCTTCCTCCGGTAATGGCGAGCACACGAAGGGGCTTTTCGACAGAATGCGAGCGCGGTCGAGGCACGGCGATCGGGGCCGGACGAAAAGTCGTCGGTGGATCAGGCGAGCGTAGCGGTTGAGGCTGCATAGTGAAGCGTGCGAAGCTGAAATCGGAATCGATACATCAGCCAGGTGACGAAGAACATTTTGGCAAGAAAGTTCAGATTAAGAAGGAGGTTTTCCGCGTAGCCTGTGAGCACGAGACCCGCAAAGAGAACCGAGAACAAAATTGCAGCTTGCGGGTTTCTCGATTGTGCGGCGAGAAAAGTCCACACGAGAAATGCTCCGAGGAGTAGGAGGACCAGGGTCGTGCCGAAGAATCCGAGTTGAGGGTAATAGGAAAAGTAAGCGGTATAGACATTCATGTTGCCGCCCGGTCCGATGGTGACATATTCAGAGTGGACGGGTGGAACCTCAATCCGGTTGTCGAATTTTTTCGCGATCACGCGAAAATAACGGTCGAGATTCTGGTTCGCTTCTATTTGCGTGGGGTGGTGATAGATCGTGTCGAAACCGACTAGACCGCCGAGCGCATACCACAGGAATCCATCGGCCACTGCGGGTAGATTTTCGACGAAGCTCGCGTTTTTATCGACGTCACCTTTGCGAACGAGAATGGCGATTGCAGCGAAGGTGATGACAAAGGCGAGAGCAAGGGCAGTTATGACCTTCCAGTTTGGCTTCTTTTCTTTCAGCCAATGCAAAGCAAAAAGCGACAAGATCAGGCTGACGAAACCAGCGCGTCCAGCGGTCAGGAGATTGTAGACGAGAGCAAGGACTAGGGAGAGCCAGGTGCGCCAACGACGTGCGCGGGTGCCGTCATCTTCGTAGTAGACGAGCAGCGGGACCACATTGGCCAGGACTGCGAGGTTGTCCATGAAGCTGACCGTGTCGAGCATTTCGTCGCTGAGTTCGACCATCTTGGCACGAATCGTGATGAAGAAGCCGACGAGACCAGTATCGGAGATCAGCGAGAGGATGTAGCGAACGTAGAACGGCAGTCCGACGATCAGTACCAGGAGCAGAAGATCGAGAAACAGGTGGATGCGGCGACGGCGCTGATCCGTGATTTCTGGAGTGAAGTTTTGAGTTCTCCTATGACGGGACAAGAGGAGAACGACATATCCGCCTGCCGAAAAAGCACAGACGCACCAAGCGTAGAAGAAAAGAGTGTCATCGCCGATGGCGAAAAAGAGAGAGCCGGAAACTGCGTACAGGCTCAGATAAATCGCCCATAACGCAGCGAACATTGCAGGTGGATAGAGAAGTGTTCCGGCCACGCGGCGATTCACAAAAGCCAGAGTGCCAAGTAACGCGATGACAAGGGCGAGCATGAATTTAGTTGACGGTCAGGCAGTCGCGCCAGTACGCGAGAAATCCGGCCGGCATCAGGCTGGTGGCGAGAACAGGATGACCCGTCTCTGCCGGAGAAATTGCACCGGCATGCAGTGAGAATCGAAGGTAATTCACCACAGCTTTTAAACGATCCATTGCAGGCAGCGGTGATCTGCTGAGCTCCGCGTAATAGAGTTGCGCGCCACGGGGGCTCTGGAGGCGAACTCTCAAGAGATCCGCCATGAGGCCGTTCGGACCGCGGCGATAGATGCGAAGCGGATCATTGATGAAACGCATTCTGTAGTTTTTCGCGATCCTATTCCAGACCAAGGCATCGGGAACAAACCGTTCGCCCTGAAACTCGGGGTATGGGAATTCCCTTAGTACAGCGGTGCGACTGATACCCCAACGCTCTGCTGCGGACCGAAACCGTAGTTGGTCGTGGAATGAGACGGCGTCGGTCGGATTTGACGGATAGGGGTGACCAAGCGTGCCTCCGCGCTCATCCATGCAGAGGACGCTGATGCCGGAGAAATTCTGGCGCTCGGATGGCGCGATCTCATTCCAGTAATGATCGAAGCGTTCGAGTGTTTCTGGGATGCATACATCGTCAGAGTCAAAAGAAAGATAGAGCTCTCCGCGGGCTTCTCGCACCGCTCGATTGAAAGCAACGTGTTTCCCTGAGTGTGGCTGATAGAAATAGCGGACGGGAAAACTTGATTGCGAACTCCAGGTTGCAACGAGTTCCTGCGTACCGTCGGTAGAGCCGTCATCTACGATGATCCATTCAAAATCGCGGAAAGTCTGAGCGCAGAGCGAGACATAAACGTCGGAGAGCGTGTCGCGGCGATTGTATGTGGGAGTGCCAACCGTGAATCGCATGTCAGGTTTCGGCTTCTTAACCCCGGCCTATAATTTGCTGATACCAACGCAAAGTTAGTTTTGGCCGCATGTATTCCTTCTCGACATCCTCAAGCAAATTGCGCCATGCGAGCCACCCGAAAAAGGTGAACAAGACCAGGAGCACCACAGCGCGAGCAGTAAAGGACGGTGGCAGCGCCACTAGATAGGACAACCCGATTCCCGCGGCACTTGCAGCAAGCAGAGTGTTGAATACTCGCGACGTTTCGGGGAGGAGTCGAACGGTAACAATTCCGATCAGCAAAGCATCGAGCACGATCCGAAATGACCAAGCCCACGCCGCGCCTTCAATCCCTCGGTTTCGAACTGCAAACCAAATCACGACGAGATAGATCGGCAACTCAAGGAGGTGTAATTTTGCGGGGACGTCGGGACGCCCAACAGCATGCAGCAGCATCGCCGGAAGCATTGCGAGACAGTTGATGAAAACTCCGACAGTGAGCCAACGCAACACACCGGTGGATTGTCCCGCAAAAACTGGACCAAGCCAGCGGCCGAGGAGATCGGGAGCGAACGCGACGATGGCGAGCGCAAGAGGGAAAATGCAGATCAAGACGTACTTGGATCCGCGTGCCAGCAACATCGCCATGCGCCGTCGGTCCGCGTGGTAGCTCATTGCGAAGGCTGGGAATAAAACTGTGCCCAATGCTCCAGGGATAAGGAGCAGCTTGGTGACGGCCTCAAACGGAGCGGAGTAATAGGAGACCGCCGCGATCGAAAGCAGTGCGCCGATAAAAAAGCGGTCCATATTCATCATGAGCGGGCTTACCAGGTTGCTGACCGTGATCCAACTGCCGAAGTGAAGCACTGGCTTGGCCACTTCGTAACTGAACGAGATGGAGTCGCGCAAACTGGGTAACACGTGCGTCATGAACCGCACGTGAAGGAACAATCCGACGAGTCGGCCTAATACGAGAACGGCGAAAATAGGAACGAGAGATTTCGAGAATGGGAGGACCATCAAGGGTCCCGCGAAATTAAATATCCCCAGGGGAATTCGGACGGCACTCAGTAGATGAAAACTCTGAGTAGCTTCTAATACTCCTCGAGCGCCTGAGGTGACGAGCGCGATTGGCATCCCGATCGAGAGCCAATAAAAAGCGGTCAAGCTTTCCTGTTGGAGGGAGAGCGGAATCTTTAATGCACGCTCGATGATCCACGGGGAAAGAATCGCCATCAATCCGCCGGCGATGATCCCGAAAAGCAGGAGCAGGACTAAGGAGGACCAAACCAACGGTGGGATCGATTGTTTTTCTCCCGTGGCCAGACGGTCCGCAACCATCTTAGTGAGTCCTTGATCGATGCCGAAATCGAACAAACTGAAGTAGCCGATGAGCATCCAGGCCACGCTTAATACACCGAAACGATCGAGGCCGATTGAATGAATCAGGATCGGTACTGCGACCAAAGCAACGAGCAGCGGAGCCGCAAGACTCGCGATGCTCCAAAGGGTGTTGCGCGCGAGCAGGCGTCCGCTGGTCAGATCCGAGGTGAGCAAACTCGCTTCTTGTGCCGCTTGCGAAGCGTCAGCGATTGTCGGCTTGGTTTGAAGGTTCATCCGGAGATTCGGAATGAGCTGAGATTCCGTTGTGACTCGATCCGTTAGAAAAGTATTTTGGAAACCGTGCCTTGGAGATCTCGTACACGCGTTTGGCTCCCGACTCGGCTTGCTTCCACAAACAAGTGCTCTGAAATGTAGTTGCGACATCGGTGAACAATGACTTGTAGGGATCAGAGTCGGCGGTCTTTTGGTATCGATCGTTGCCCAATGTCCAGGCACATCCGAGAAGTCCGCCCAGGATGCCCGCGAGTAGCGCAATCAGCAATCTATGCGGCCCAGATTTTTTTTCGGGTACTAGCGCGGGGTCGAGGACGCGGATGCTGGGGAGTTCTTTGGCTTCCTGCACCTTGGCAGTCTCGTACTGTTGGGTCAATACCTGATAGACAGTTTCCTGGATTTTGGCTCTGCGGTAGAGATCCGCGTAGGTAACACCCAAAAGCGGCAATTGACGAATGCTAGGGAGGCCGAAATCGGAGGTGGTACCTTGGCTTGGCGTGCCAGAGCCGTCATCCACTCCACCGCCGC
Organism: Terriglobales bacterium; assembly: GCA_036265385.1. Classification (GTDB taxonomy): domain Bacteria; phylum Acidobacteriota; class Terriglobia; order Terriglobales; family Acidobacteriaceae; genus DATAPD01. The sequence continues at coordinate 30,984 of DATAPD010000059.1, read as the reverse complement.
TCACATTGCCCAGTTGCTTTCTCAATTCCGCGATACGCGCGCGCAAGGTGCGGACCCGGACATTGTTGTCGGTATAGATGGCTTGTAACCCGCGTAAGCTGGACTCGGCGGCAATCAGTTCTCCTTGAAGTTGAGATGCGGCCTGCATCATGGCTTTCCCCTGTTCGCGCGGGTCCAGGGTGGCATGTTTACTGGAAAATTGACTGAGTTGCTGGTCAGCATCGTCCAGGTCTTTTTTGACTTTCACCAATTCCTTTTCGAGAAATTCCCTTTCACGTCCCGCGGACGACGTGTTCAGGTGAGACATCAAATCATTGAGTTGATCAACATAAGCTCGAGCCAGTCCTGCAGCGCGCTGACGATCATGGTCAGAGACTTTGACCGTGATGATCCCGCTCTTGCGGTCTTCGACAATTTCCGTGTTGTTTTCCAATTCTTTTTGCGCGTTCTCGCGAGAAACCTTCCAGCGCAACCAAGGATGACCGTACACCGATTGGAGGTCGAACTGAGAAACCAACTTGTCTTGTGCGCTTCGGCTTTGAAGCACACCGACCACCAGGGCACCGGAACTTTGGATTCCTAACAAGTCACCGGCCATCGAACCGATTTCGCTGGCGCCGCCACCACTGCTACCTCCTCCCCCAGCCATCGATTTCATGCCGAAAGCCATCGAGGCCAATGCGGCCATTCCGGATGATCCTTTCTCGGGAGGCATGAGCTTGGTGGATGACACATAAGAGTTAGGAACAAAAACCGTGATGACAAGGCTGATGAGGGCCACGGCCAAAGCGATTCGCGCGATCCGACGACGTGATTCCCAGAAGATTCGGGCCATACCGATGATCCGGTCCTCTGGGACAGCAGGTTGGGCCTCTATCGGCCGAAGCACCTCATGCAAATCAAAAACGGTAGACGAACTCATCTCCTGCTGTCGCAGGTCCCGAATCCGGGTTTGTTTTCGAGTGTCCATAGATTGGTTAAGTGATGACCTCAGCGATTGGATCGTAGCCACGAAGGCCAGTAGGTGATGCCGACCGATATGGCCACATTGGATTTTGTGGTAGGAGCCAACAGCGGAAAGCTCCAGTGTTCAAACTGGGTGGATCCGGAGATCTCAAGGCCGGTGCGAAATCTCCAATTGGCGGCGATCGAGAAATCATCCAACTGACCACCATGCAGAAAGCTGCGGTTCACTCCTATATGGCGATAGGACGCTAGAACTTTGCTCTGCGGTGAGAACCAGTAAGTGCTCCACAGCTGTACGCCGCGGCCTTCGCGTCCGATGGCATTACCAAGGATGTTGCTGTCGTTCGTATATCCGCTCGGATAGACGATGTTGTAATAGTTGATACCTTGTGCAGACCCGAAGCCGGAGACGTCCGTCGTAATACCTTCAGCGCGGAAATCGAGCTTCGAAAGCTTCGGGACGTGTGAAAGATAAAAGCCTGGATTCCACGCGCAGCGTTGAGGAGCAGCGAGGGGCGAAACATCATCATCACAGAAAGAGTCGGTGTAGATCGTGAGCCACTTTCGGAAATAAGGTACTCGATAGCTGACATCGAATCCGCTTCGGCGATCGCCAACATCGGTGCGAACATTTAGAGCACCGCTTCCGTTGTCACCAACACTGGTGAAGCTCGTGAAGAAGTTTCCGAATGTAAGAGGATGACCTTGCCCGGCAAACATCACCGTGCGTGAGAAGCCGAATTCCAGATTTTCAGAAGGTTTGAAACTTATTTTTTGTCCGTAAACGTAGGGCTGACCTCTCAGATAAGGACCGACTGTGCCATTGCTGGTCAGGATGAATTGCTGCCCATCCAGTTTTCCGAAAAAGGACTCGACGCGCATTCCGCCCAAGTAGTGAAAGAAGCTCGGAAGATCGAAGGGGCGTGTGGAAGTGATGCGAAACATGGGGATCGGTTCAGCGTTGGTGCTCCACATCATGGAACCAGATCGACTAGGCCCCCAAGAAAGTGCCTGCTTGCCGAAAGAAAATTGGAGATCGGCGAGTTGGAATGAGGCATATCCCTCGAGCAATCGCATCCGATTCACCGCCGCAACGTCGGCGTAGGGCACGACGGGAACGGCAAGTTGCGATGCAATGGCGTTGCGAACGACATCAGATTCACCGAGCGCCGATGGAGAATGCTGATACTCTGCACGCGCGTAAACCGTGAACGGGCCCGCAACGGCGTATCCGGAAACTCCCGACACACTGTTGAAGCCTTCCTGGAAAGGGCGACCGAAATCGTTGGTGATTGTGCGCGCGAAGTTATATCCGTCGCTGAGAGGCGGTCCTGAAATTCCGGTCACACGCGTATAGATCGACTCCAGCCGTGCACCCGGGCCTCGCTGTCCATTGATTTCCGGCTCGAATTCCTTTTCAAGAGCGCGGTAAATACGAATTTCGATTTCGGAAGACGGGCCTTCAACAGGCATGCGATCACGGGCGTCTTCGATGAGACGTGCACATTCGCGCCGCGTCCATGGGCGCAAACCGAGCATCTCCGACTGGACGTAGCCAGCGGCGATCAAGCGATCGACTGCGGGATAGACCCAGCTATCCAGCGGAACGTTCGGCGATCCAGTGTCGTTGCGATGCGGCGTTTCATCGGGAGGATCTGGTTCGGTGGAACCCCATGCCGCTCCGCCCAGACTGCGATCGTGTCGAGCGCGATAAATCTGACGCCCGAAATACCAGCCCAGAGCGCCTCCGACAACGACGTCCGACGGAAAATGTTCTTTGCCGGTGACTCGAGTCAGAGAGATACCAGTGGCCGCGCCATATGCGAGAACTTGAGTAAGCCACCCGGGGTATTCGTGTGCAACGACGCTGGCGATCGACCATGCGATCGCCGAGTGTTCCGAGGGGAATGAATCTCCACCATTGAAGAATGCACCGGAGCCTGTGCCCACAAACGGACGTTCTCGAGCAAATGAGGTTTTGAATAGATAGGTCACGGCAGTACTGTTCAGCACGGCTTCAGTAGCAAGAAGTCCGGTTTCACGCTTGTGATCGTCCTTCGTGAGGTGTCCCCACGCATACATTGCGGCAGTGCCGCCGACCATGGAATACGCTAGATAATTGGATACGCTCTGACTGCGCGAGATGGAGCTCGGCGAATCCGGTACCTGTTTCGAGAGCCAACTGTCGCCGACCATTAATCCGCTGGTGATTGCTGCGAACGTGAAAGCAGGAACGATATCTTTTCTTTTGAAGCGCAGTGGGGAAGTCCAGAAAGTCTCTTGGTCTTGCACAAGATGCTTGAAAAATGGCACTCCGATGCGGTTCTCAGGGTCGGTCCCGGGAGGAAGCAGGCCCCAGTTATCTCGCTTCAAATGAAATCTCGTTGCTTGAGATCTCGTCGCCTGAGATGGCGAGTCGGGCGGCACTTGCGTCGCCGGGGGAGTTTCCCCTCCATTCTGCGCGAAGGAAAACACGGACAGGCAAAGAGTCGCGACCAACACGAGAATCCAGCATGCTTGTTTCATGGACGCCGCCCTCGTCAGAAGCCGCGCGCCACCTGAATGGCGATTCCGACCGAGGAGACAAGCTGCGAAGCCTGGAGAATGTTCCTCCATCGGGCGGTGCCGCCAAGAGCTTTTTCAGGAACGACCATCATGTCTCCCGGGCGCAATTCGGCACTGAGGACACTGCCGCTGAACAGTCCGCCCGACTTTCCGATGACGGAGCCGTTGGCCCGAATCACGAAAATGCCTTTCTTGTTGGCGACGGGAGTGGGACCACCAGCTTGATTGAGATACCACCCAGCACTTTTTCCGGAACGGAAAGTGATGGCGGTTGGGTTGTAGACAGCGCCACTGATCATGACAAAGTTTGGCTGCTTGGGAACCACGAGAACGTCGCCAGCGCGAAGCTCGATGTCAGCAGGAGTGTCTTTCCAGCGCTTCACGTCATTGGAGACATGAATCACGAGGCGACCTGCAGGTGGAGTGTTCTGCAGCTGCTTCAACGTGGTTTGCCATTGAGCAACCGCGGCGGCTCCGCCAGGATCGCTGACGTTGCGCAACGAAGCACCTTCCGACTGCACGTTGCTGATCAACTGTGCCCGAGTGCCAGCCTCGAGTTGTCGAACCTGTGTGCGCTCAAGGATTGAGCCATACATGTATGCGCTGGGTCGGAGGCCACCTGCGCGCTCCAGTACCGCGCTCAAACGCTCTCCTTCGTGAATTCCGTACGTACCGGGATGTGCAACTTCACCCTGCAAAGTGACGGAAGCGCCGATGTCGTTCCATCCGGGGATCTGATGGATGCTGAGAACGTCGCCGTCGCGCAGACGGAAGTCGGTATCAGGAGCGCCGTCCATTGCTTTCGCGATTGCGATGTAATGATGCTCGGCGGCAACCTTGCCACCTTCCTGTTCCATGTAGGTGGTGAGATCGGCTACGCGGGTATCGGCGCTGCGCTTGAAACCACCGGCCAACTTCACAAGATCGACAGCACTCATGTTCTCACCAAGCGGATACTTGCCGGGCCGCTCAACCTCGCCCTCGATGCTGACACGGGCGGGATCAACGCGAGATTGCGAGCGGTGAATAAACACTCGATCGCTCGCGTCGAGCTGAATGTTTTCACGTTCGTCTCCCGCAAGCGCCTTGCGCAGATTGACGCTGATGACGCGCATCTTACCGTCGGCTGATTTGCGAAAAACCTGCGCGTCATTCAACTCGGCGTCTGGAGCGACTCCTCCGGCAAGGAAAACCGCGTCGCGAAGGTGCGTCACGCCGTTGGTGAGGTGATCGCCGGGATCGCGAACTTCACCAGTGACCGTAATTAGGGGAGCTTCTTCGAAATCATAGCGACCGAAGATGCGGATGGTGTCGAAGGGCTTCAATGAGAAGTTCTGGTCTTTGCCATCCAGAGCATCTTTCAGGTTGAAAGTCAGAACGGTGGGCTTGAGGTCGGGACCGTCGAGTCGAATGATCTCAGCGTGGCTCGTGGAAGGTTCCGGCAGCAGGTCACTGTAGGAATGAACCACGTCAGAAATTTTCATACCGTCACGGAATGCGTATTTGCCGGGTCGGAAGACGTGGCCATCGAGATAAACAGTTTTGTCGCTGTAAGGAAGGATGGGAGAAATGTGTACCTGATCTCCGTCTTCGATGGTGAATTGCTCAAGAGCTTGATCGACTGATTGCTGATTGTTCGTTTCAGGAACGTCGAGGCGAAGCATGGTGCGACTCTGGTGCGCGACGATTCGTTCGACATCGATGTGGCGGAGAGTGCCGGAAGAGAGAACGCCGCCGGCAAGTTCAAGCACTTCCGCGAGGTTCTTTTCTCCATTGAGTTCATAGACAGCGGGGCGGCGGACCATGCCATCAATTTTGACTTGCGGCCCGAGAGGAGGAACGCGGATCGTGTCGCCGGATTGGATACGTTCGAGGTCGGAGCGAACTCCGTGGAGGAGTAGATCGTAGACATCGATTTTTTGCACGAGCTGCGATCCACGAAATTGCTGCAGATTGCGGAGAGAACCGCGAGAAGTCGGTCCGCCTGCGGCGTACAGAGCATTCAGCGCAGTGGAGAGCGAACTGATGTCGTAGGCACCGGGGTTCTGGACGTCTCCGACGACATACACGCGGACGGTACGTAGACGCGCCAATGAAACATCGGCTTGGACGTCGCGGAATTCAGTACGCAGAACGTTTTGCACAAGGCGCTGGGTGTCTCCGAGCGTCTTGCCTGCCACCGAAATCATTCCGGCTTCGGGCAGCGAAATGCGACCCTCCCGATCGACGTTGCGCTTCAGGCGTTGGGAGACGCTTCCCCAAAGTTCGATGTTGAGACCGTCACCGGGCCCGAGAACGTAATCAGGACCAGCGGGGAGATCCATCGGCAGACGATCGAGATTGCCAGTTCCGTTGGTGAAGATGTTTTCCCCGAAGCGTTGAACGGGGGCTGTGCGGTCCGAAACCTGGGAATAAAGATCGTAAAGTGATGGGACATTTGCATAGGGATTCGGGCGGCGGCGAAAACGCGGAGAGTCGTTCGAGGCTGTCCGACTTACTGCGGGGCGAGGACGCGGCGCAGGAGGTGATTGGGTATCGGGCTCAGAGTTGTCAGTGTGCGAATCTTGTCCTGCGTTCAGCTCTGCCGCAATGGCAGGGTTCGAAATGTCCGCTGGAAGGCTGGGTAATTTTCCAGGTGAGCCTTGCCCCGCTTCAGCACCTTGATTGAAAAATGAAGAGGGGGATGCAGACGAAGAACTTGCACTGAGGAGAGCAGGTAGCTCATCCGGGCGAATTGAGGAGAGCTTGCTGGTGTCGTATGGCAGTCCTTCGAAAAGTTCGGAGTCTTCTGATTGGTCGCGACCGGAAGCTTGAAGCACCTGGCGCGATGGATTCGATTCTGGACGCGATGGAGTTGGAGTTGTTGGCGATGAGCTTCCGGGATTGTCTATCGCAGGTGCCTGACGTGGCAGACTGCGTTGCGACCAGTATTGATCCTCCTGGCTCACGCCACCATTGTTTTCATTGACGCGATCACGAGTGGGCTGCTGCCTTGAAGCCGCTTGCATGGCGAGCTCTTCGCGAGTGGGCTTAGCACGAATATAGGAGCGGGCTTCAATTTCGTGGGTTGCAAGTACACGGATGTTTTCATCTTCTCGAATCAGGTCGTAAAGCGCTTCATCGGTGAGGTCGGAAGGTTCAAGAATGCGGCCTTGCTCGTATGCCTTTCGAACGAGAGCTTTCTTCACTTCCAAGAGAAGACCGGGCTCCTTGTTGAGGATTTCTATGATCCTGTCGGGGGAGAGAGAGACCAAGCGATCGGCTTCGCGGTCGGCGCGGCTTTGTCTTGAAGCGGGAAAATCAACAGTACCCGTTTGAGAAGTTGCGGGTGTTTGCGAGAACAATGACTCGCATCCGGCGATGATCAGTGACAGGACAACAAGAAATCGGAAAGTGTTTCGCATAAGTTTTTGCGGCTCGACGTTTAGGTTCGATCGGTGCTGGCGAGTAATTGCGCCCACCGATTTTTGCGACAGAAGCATTCAGGCAATTCGGGGGCTTGCGTAGCTCCGCCCCCTCACTTACAGGGGCTTTCGTGAGCTAACCCAAGTTCTTGCCTGCACTTACAGCACAAATGAGCGAACCGATACTCAGTTTGCCCGGGTGCTGCCCTCTGTCGGCGTAGTCCAGAGAATCCGGCCACGCAAAGCGTTCAATATTCCTTCTTCGGAGGTCTCGACGCGTTGGGAGCTGATGTCGAAATTCGCGCGATAACAAATGCTCAGGTCGCGTTCCGCAGCCACGGCGAGAATTTTGAGATGCGGGAAACGTTCGAGCAACTGATCACACTCTAGCGGACGCTCTTCCGTCCGACCCTGCGCGATGATCAAGAAGTCTGGAGCGCTTTGCTCGACGGTTTCCACCAGTCGAGAAAGATCTTCGACAACTCCGATCACTTCAATGTCGGGCTGTTCGGAGATTGTGGCCAGTACAAGCTCGCGCATCAAACGCGGTCGATTTGCAACCAGGACGCGGATTTTCGGCACTCCTTTGCTCCGCCTTCAGTATGGCGTTCTTGCGCGAAATGAAAAGGTTCAAAGGAGAGCTGCCGAAAACGTGCGAATGATGTAGCCGGGAGTACCGCGGATATTCCCGTAGGTGGGCGAAACCGGCTAAGTACTGATATGAAGAATCAAGTACCTATTTCGTACTTGATCGAGGAGGCAGGCAACCTAAAAGATTAAGGAGGAAGCAATTTTTCTTAGGCAACTAAGCCCTGAGTACGACACAGATCCACAACGGCAAGACGATCACTCACTCCGACTTTTCGCAGCATGCGATGCACATGATTTTTTACAGTCTGTTCGGCGACGTTCAGCTGTTGAGCAATTTCTTTATTTGTAAGGCCACGGCCAATCATCTCTACTAACTGTTGCTCGCGGCGTGTAAGTCCAAGTTGCTGCTTGGTGCGAAAGTTAGGCATCAAACGAGTCTGCTGGCAGACATACTCAAACAGAGTGAGTGTGAGAGCGGGCGGACACACCGCTTCCCCATCGATGACAGCACGCACAGCAGCAGCGACTTCAAGGGCCGAGGCATCTTTCAAAACATATCCAACCGCACCCTCGCGGACAGCGCGCAGAAACACGTCACGATCGCACTCCATCCCGATCATTACAATTCTTAGTCCCGGGATGATTTTGCGCAGACACGGAATCACACTCGATTCGCACGAGGAGAAAGACATGCAGTCGAAGAGAAGCACATCGGGTGTAGCAGCGGCAACATCTTCCATCGCTTTCGCTGAGAAGGGAGAGGAGCCAACGACTGCAATGTCGTTTTTCTTGCCGAGTATCCGCGCTAAGGCTTCGCGCAGAAGGCGATTTTCCGCGAGCAAGTAAACACTGATTTTGCTCAACAGAAGAGCATTGTCTGGGGAGGACATCTAACTTCTACCTAAGTTCTTTCTCCCGGCACGACCCCACCGGGAAAGCGTACATCAGGACAAAGCAACGATCCACAGCAAAGGGGACATTCCAACCAAAGCAATGAATTTCCTGACCACTTCGATGCAAGCAAATCACCTTTCAATAGCATGTCGGCCTACTTTCACTTGTCAAAAAATTGAAACTTCCGAACCTGTTAAAAATGTAAGTGGCTGATTTTACGTCGGTTCAGGTATGGGCGTGGTGAGCCCAAAGGAAACTACTCAGTGATTTCATTTAGAAGTGGAAGAATAATCACTTAGGTTGATGTGGAAAACTTCGAGCAAGGATGAAAAAAAGTCGCATTGCAGGTACACCTACACTCGTTCATAGGGAAAAAAATGCGGAGGCTAATCTTGCCTGCCTCCGCATGTTCGGAGAGTGTTGGAGCAACTTATGGATTGCAGGTCGCGGGGGATGTGCCCGTGTTGGGGTTGGTGCACAGGGGTCCAAGCTTCGTCGTCGCGTCCGGTAGACTGATCATGGCGACGGGCCCTGCTTTGTGCTCGCCATTGAAAGGCGTGGGTTTGGTCACATCGAAGCCACAAGCCGCCGCATCGTTCGGATTGTTAAACCAGAATCCAACATGGAACGTGTTGATCGGATTTGGATTGTTCTGGTCCGGGTCGAATCCGAAAATCTGATCGAGCAGAATCGTGCGAATCGTAGTAGTGAACTTTCCTTCTGAACTGGCTTGCAAATCGCTTTGGTACCAGGCCATTCCGAAATTTTTAAATGTGCTGTCCACACTACCACCCGATTTCAAATTGCTTCGCTGAACGGTAAACATGTCGAAAGCAAGGCCCGGCCGGATGTTGGCTGCGGTAATGGTCAGGGTGTCATTCCTTGTGCCCCGAACCACCTTCACATGAGCAGTTGGCGTAGGGCCACCGGGAACCTTGAGACACGCCACCACTTTTGGATTCGGGTGCAAGTCGAATTCGGTGACACTGGCTTGTGCCAATAGAGATTGCGCACCCGCGGTGAACGCATAAAGAAAGATGAAGCCTTGTAACAGGCGTCGGCTCTGGGAGGTTACGGCTATGAACTTCATTGGAACATCAACTCCTTTTCGATTGGTTGATAATGGGCGCGACTGGATGGCGCCGCCGAATCCGGATCGCGAATTCGACCGGCGCATCATGGCCACCGCGGCGTCTTGATGTCCTGCAGGTGGGCTGAAAGAAATCTAAAAATTTTCTGAAAGTGCTATGTTGTTCAAAACGTAAAACTTACAAAACACACGCGCAAGCTCGATCAGTTCCGGTAATTTCCACCAGGGCAGAAAACTTTGTCGTAAAATCGCGTTCACACCTTCGGGTTGACTCGCTCGTGAGTGCAAATCCCGGACCGCCCGGGTCAGCGCCGCCGCCACGGGCACACCTCGATATAAGAAACGCTCGCTTGGGGGAAGTGTGTGAACGAGAAGTCCAACCCTGTTTACGAGTTCGGACCCTTCATCCTTGACACGCCGCAGCATCTGCTGCTGCGAGAGGGACACCCGGTCTCAATTGCTCCAAAAACATACGACACATTGTTGTTCTTGTTACAGAACAATGGTCGAATGGTGAGCAAGCAGGAGTTGATGAGCACGCTTTGGCCGGCGAGTTTTGTGGAAGAGTCAAACCTTACTCAGCAGATTTCCACACTTCGCAAGGCGCTTGGTGAATCCGCAGGTGAGCAAAAGTACATCGTCACGATTTCCGGGAGAGGTTACCGCTTCGCCACAGATGTGAAGCAGGTAGTGAAAGCGCCAGCTGAAAACGAAAACCTGATAATTGCGACACCTCGTTCAGATGCTACCGAGGCGCCTCGGAGTGACGACTCTACACAACTCATGGAAAGCCCCGCGGGGGCCACCTCTTCGAACAGAATGGGCTCCGGGCTCAGGATCACTCTGATCGTCGTCGTTCTGGTTCTCACCGCAGGCATCATCATTTATCGTGCGAATAGCCATCGAGCGACCAAAGCCCCCGCTACGTCGCGCAGTTTGGCAATTCTTCCCTTCCGCAATTTGCAACAGAATGCACCTTCTGACTTTCTCGGATTTTCTCTCGCCGACGCTGTGATCACTCGGCTTGGTTACGTCAGCACGCTCACGGTTCGACCTTCTTCAGCAGTCGAAAGGTACCGAGATCAGTCGATCGATATCGGCAAAGTAGGGGCCGAACTGAGGGCGGACACGCTGCTCACAGGAAATTTCATACGCGAAGGCGACAACCTGAGGATCACATCGCAATTGATCAGCGTGAAGGATCAAAACATCCTCTGGAAAGGCGCGTTCGACCTAAAGTACGACAAGTTGCTCACCGTCCAGGATCGTGTTGCGCAAGAAATCGTGAAGGAGCTCGCGCTTACATTGACGCCGATGGAAGTCGAGCGCTTAAAGGCCAATGCGCCAGGCAATCCAATTGCCTATGAATATTTTCTCCGCGGGGTTGATTTGTACTCGCGAAACGATTTCGCAATGGCGATACGTGTGCTTGAGAAGTCCGCAGAACTCGATCCAAATTACGCGCTGACTTGGGCACACTTGGGGCGCACATATCAAGCTAGCGCTTCCTTCCAGTTCGGTGGGCAAGAACAATACAAAAAGGCGCAGAGTGCGTATGAAAAAGCACTTGCGATCAATCCGGATCAAATTGAAGCTAACATCTTCATGGCGAACCTGTTTACCGATACGGGGCGAGTCGAGCAGGCCGTTCCGTTGCTGAGGGAAGCGTATGCAACAAACCCGAATCATCCTGAGCTGCTTTGGGAGTTGGGATATGCCTATCGCTTTGGTGGCTTGCTCGAAAAATCGACAGCCGAGGCAGAACGGGCGCGAACACTCGATCCGGGAGTAAAGATCAACAATTCAGCGATGAACGCATACCTCTACATGGGGCAGTACGATCGGTTCTTGGATGGCCTACCGAACACGAACGATGTCGCCTTTGTTGCGTTTTACCGAGGCCTGGGCCACTACTACAAGAACGAGCCCGAGCCCGCGCGCCAGAATTTCAATCGCGCTTACGAACTGGATGCAAATATGCTGCAGGCTCAAACGGGAAAGGCTATCAGTTATGCGATCATCCGCGATCAGACCAACGGCTTGAAGTTATTGAGAGAAGCGGAACTCAAGATCCAGCAGCGTGGTGTGATGGATGCAGAAGCCACATACAAAATTGCGCAGGCATACGCGATCCTTGGAGACAACGACAGTGCTCTACGCATGCTTCGAAGAACCGTGGAAAACGGATTTTTCCCGCACTCATACATGATGAGTGATCCATTGCTTGACTCGTTGCACGGCAGACAGGGTTTTGCGGAGATCATGCAGCTTGCGCAGAGAAGGCAAGCAGCATTCAAGAGTAAGTTCTTTTAGACAGATCTAGACCGCTCAACACAATCACTGTGCTTGAGCATTGCGGATGGCCGACGCCGCTTGTCGCTCGATCACGCCGGAATCGATAGTTGCTCCACTGCGGGAGATGTATTGGAAGTAAAGCTTGTCGCCGGCGACTTCCATGATCATAAAACCCTGATCGGTGTCTAATCCTGATTCGGTCTGATCGGATCGGCGCAGATTGTGAACCCGGAGCTGTCCAGAGTTTCCCAGCACGAAATAGGAAATCCCGCCTTGAGGTTTCAAGCGCTCATACAAGTGCTCGTGGCCGGATAAAACAACATTCACACCATACTTCTGGAATAGGGGCACGAGTCGGGCGCGCAAGTCGAGGTCGGGGCCATGGAATTTGCCATCGGAAAAGAGCGGGTGGTGGAAAAAACAAATTTTCCATGGCGTATCGGACGTCCGAAGCTGTTCCTCTAGCCATGAAAGCTGTTCTGGGCTCATATAAGTGCTGTCCAATGCGAAGAAAGTAACGCTGCCCTTCTTGAATGAGTAGTAGCGCTTGCCACCCATATTGAATGGCGTGTAGCGATCCTGGTTCGGATTATCGTGGTTGCCCAAAGATGCGTAAAACTTCACTCCAGCGTCGAGCAAGGGCTTATAAGGCTGCTCGAATTTCCGAACGAAGTCATCAGGATGATCGCCACCGTATATGTTGTCGCCGAGCATCAGAACGAAGTTGAAGTCAGTGATCTTGCGAAAAGCCTCGAGCTGCTCTCCGACCTGATACTGGGGACGGTCGCCGGTTCCGCTGTCGCCAATCACAGCAAAGCGAACTGACTTTGATGCAAGAGGGAGTGTGACGCGTTGCGCTTCAGCGGCTTGCGCTTGCGCGTAGGCAACCGGAACAAATCCGATGCTTCTCGGGCAGAGAGATGCCACGAAAAAAAGAGTGAGAACGAGGAAAAGTTTTCGAATCCGCATGGCTTCAGCGGCCAACCTTTGCAGCAGGTAATGCATTCGGTAAGTAGTCAATGATCAAGTTCGCATCAGCGTCGCGGAGAACGAGTTGACGACCGATGATGCGATATTCCAATTCCTTGGGAAGTGGTGGCAGATTCAACAGCAGACTTGGTGGCGTTGTAGGAACAGCTGCGCCTTGGGGGAAACTCTGATTCACGCCGAGATGTGGCGGACTTTCCTTCTGGGCGTCATGCAAACTAGCAAGGATTTTTCCGCCCTCCTCGCCTTCCACGGTTGCGGCGAGCACTTTGCGAAATTCCTGCGCGATGACTGGATCAAAGAACTCACCCTGTTTCGCACCGGAGCGAGCTGATTTGATCTTTTGTGCGAGCAACACCTGGGTGCCTTTCACCGTTTCAGGCGCCGCACTTTTGACGTTTGTGGGCGCACTTCCTGCGATCTTCTTGCGCAGTTTTTGATATTCTCCGAGCTTTTTTGCAAAATGCTGAAAAGCGACAGATGTTAAATTTGCAGGCGGATTTTGTGGCGATGCTTGCGCCGCAGTCGCGAATACGGCTGTAGCTAGAAACAGCGGGATTTCTCGCAGAAATCTCATCTATCAGCTTTGATGCGGAACCAGAGAGGAGTGTTTGCTGGGCGGCCGATCGGGCCAATCTGAAGTGTTTTACTTACCAGGCGTCTCGCTGCGATCCGTCGCCTCTTCCATCACTTCGCGGAGGGCCTCCTTGACGGCATCTTTAACGGCACCCTTGACGGCTTCGTCGACTTCCTTGTGGTCGAGTTCGACGTCGATAGTGTTCTCCGTGACTTCTTTAATGACTTTCTCCACGACAGGGCCAACGGGTGGCAACTTCTGAGCGATGCTCTTCGCGACTTTTTTTGCCGCTTTTGCCACGGTGGGAGTTAATGTGTCGTCCGCGGAGCCTTTCTTCGGCGCAGCTTCCTTCCAATCCTCCTCGAAAACTTTTTTCACACCGCGAACGATCTTGAGATCATTCACGATGATGCCGATTTCGCGGCGATCGTCGAGTTCGAGGCTACGGAGACTTTGGCTACCCATGAATAGCTCGCGACCGTCCCGAATGATGGTACGGGTATGCTGCCGCAAACCAGTCAACTTGCGAAGCTCAAGGAATGAGCCCTTGCCAACGGCGCTACCGATCAATCGGATCTTGACACCGGCATCTGCGCGGTCTTCGAGAATCTTTAGCATTGCACGATCTGTAACTTTCAGATCATAGATGAGAAGTTCTTTACGGGCTTCCTTGAGAAACTGGGCGAGTTCTTTTCGAGCATTGAGAGGACTGACTAGGAATTTTGCGTAGCCCGGATTGTAGTTTTGCCTCTTGGTATCAGCTTCAAAAAGTTTCGCAGCTTCCTGCACAAGACGAGGACGCGAGGTGATGATTGCGAAGCTACGGCTCCGCTCGATGTCCAGATGGGTGAAATTGAATGACAGCAAATAGAGTTGCTTGCGATCGATCACCATCATCTTTCCGTGATAGCGAACCAAGTCGTCAGCGGTTCGGGCAACTGTGATTCCAGCAGCCAGGAAGCGCATTTCCAGCTTGCGAAGGTTCTTTTCCCCACCGCGATTGGTGTAGGCGATCAAAGCGTGGACGAAGACGCCACGTTTTGCGGCGTCTTTTAGGGCGCGCTCTATCTCGAGGCGATCGAAGCGGAAGATGACGATCTCGACGCTTTTCTTAGCTTTTTCGATGCCCTTAATTAAAGAGTTAACACTATCCCCAGGCTGTATCAGTAGCTTCAAACATGCTCCCCGTATGTGAGTCCTCGGCTTTTGTATCTCATTAAGCGTCGCATTCGCAACCCATCCCTAGGACGCTGAAAAGCATCTATAAGGCTGCAAAACGGACGCATTTACAACAATCGGGGGCTCGACACTCAATGAACGTACACCGACCAATGTTAACAAGTTCAGCACTGAAATGGAGTTCGTTGAAGTATTCCAGATTCCTCCTGGGCACTTTCGGAACACTACTGGTTTTGTTATCGCTTGGAGGGGCGCAGGCTACTCCGACCGCAACTAAGAACGATCATGCGGCAATCTTGTGGCGCGATCCGAGTGACATCCACGGGCGGAATTTGACGTATGGGCCAGGCGGAGAAGCGCACATGCCTCCAAAGACCTTCACGTTTGAAAAGGAGAGCAAGGCGGGATCGAATCCGAAGTTTGAGGTTCGGGACAGCAATGGCGTGAAATGGACCGCAAAGATGGGTGTTGAGGCAAAACCAGAGACTGCCGCGACCCATCTTCTTTGGTCATTGGGGTACTTCACAGATGAAGACTATTTTCTGCCTGAAATCAAGGTGGATAACATGCCGGCGCATCTGCACCGCGGGCAGAAATACGTCGACAAAGATGGAATCGTCAAAAATGTCAGGCTTGAACGTCACATGGCAGATAGGAAAGAAATTGGAAATTGGAAATGGAAGCAGAACGATTTCACAGGCACGCGGGAGTTTAATGGTTTACGCGTCATGATGGCTCTGATGAACAGCTGGGACTTGAAAGACGAAAACAATGCAATTTATCGCGATAAAGATGACACAACTTTATACGTGGTCAGCGACCTCGGTGCGACTTTTGGAACAACCGGCTATAGCTGGACGCACGCGATGGCGCGAGGCAACTTGAAATCGTATCGGCATTCGAAATTCATCAACAAAGTGACGCCACAATATGTTGATTTCAATGTGCCCACAAGGCCGGCATTGATTTACTTTTTCAACGTTCCTGGGCTTTTCCGGCGACTCGGCATGCGCTGGATCGGCAAACAAATTCCAACTGCAGATGTGAAATGGATGGCGAGTTTATTGAGCCAACTGTCCTCGGAACAAATTCTGGATGCATTCCGCTCAGCAGGATATGGTCAGGAGGAGGCACAAGGATTCGCAACGGTAGTTGAGGGACGCATTGCCGATTTGAACAAGCGCCTACAGTGAAATGCCAGGTTCTATGACTCTTTGAGGACCTCTTCGGTACCTGCTTGAAGATGGTCCAGTTCAGCATATACGCCGCCTGCTTTCAGCAGTTGCTCATGCGTACCGGACTCGACAATGCCGCCATCTTTGATGACAAAGATCACATCGGCGCGCCGGATGGTGGAGAGGCGATGCGCGATCACGATCGAGGTCTTGCCTTCCATTAAGCGGTCCAGAGCCTCAAATACAAGCTTCTCGGAAGCGGAGTCTAGGCCTGACGTGGGCTCGTCGAGAATCAAAAGCGGGGTATTACGAACGATGGCACGCGCGATGGCAATGCGTTGGCGTTGTCCGCCTGAAAGTGTCATACCACGTTCACCGAGGACGGTGTCATAGCCTTCTGGCATTTTTTCGATGAACTCGGCGGCGTTGGCCATCTCGGCCGCTTTCAGGATGTCGCTGCGTGTTGCCTCCGGCCGTCCGTAAGCGATGTTTTCCCATAGAGGAGCATGAAAGAGGAAAGTTTCCTGCAAGACGAAGCTGATCTGCTGCCGGAGTGATTTCTGGCGAAACGTTTTCACGTCGTGGCCATCGATCTTCACAACACCGGAAATCGGGTCGTAGAAGCGCGGGATGAGACTGATGATCGTGCTTTTGCCAGCTCCGGTCGGTCCCACCAGTGCGGCAAGTTGACCTGGCTCGATCTTAAGATTTAGATCCTGGAGAATGGGGCGCTCGGGCTCGTAGTAGAAATCGACATGTTCGAACTCGATCTCCCCTTTGAACGCGGGTGCACGTTTTGCTCCCCGGATGTCTTTCACTTCGCGTTCGGTCTCCAGAACCTCCTGGATGCGTTCGTACCCGACGACTGCCTTCGAATAAGCATCCGTCATCTTAGAGAGTTCCTGCATTGGCTTGTACATCTTGCCGAGGTACATAATGAACACAACCATGGAACCGGCGGAAAGTTGGCCTTCCATCACTAGCCGAGCGCCGAACCAAAGGACCAGTGCGGTGCCAACAGCAACTATCATGCCCACGAGCGGCGAGAGTTTCGCTTTCAGCGAACGAGCCTTGAGGGCGACCTCGACGCTTTCGAGGCTTTCTTTTTCCAGCCGTCGTAGTTCGTAGTCTTCGCGGGCGAACGCTTTAACAACGCGAATAGCAGAGAAAGCTTCTTCGATTACAGAAACAATCTCGCCTTCTTTCTTTCGAACTTCGCGAGAGGCTTTCTTGATCTTCCGCGTGTATGTGTAGACAACGAGAAACAGCACGGGCGCAACGGACAATGCGATCAGCGTGAACTTCCAGTTCAGGTAAAACATCACGCCGACCATGCCGATTAGGGTGATGATGTTGATCAAAGCACCCAGCAGCGCTGTATTGATGAAACTCTGGATCGCATCAATGTCGCTGGTGACACGGCTGATCAAGTCGCCGCTACGCTTCTGATCGTGGTAAGCGAGAGAGAGCTTTTGGATATGGGAGTAGAGCGTGCGACGCAGATCGTGGGTTACCCATTGTCCAACGCTGGTGGTGAGGTACTTTTCGAAGTAGGTACTGACTGCATCGAGCGCTGCGATGATCAGCACGGCTACGCAGGCAAATTTCAAAACAGCAACTGGATCGCTGCCCACGCTCCAGCTGACTAGCCGGGAAAGCCAACCGTGGGTTTCGCGATTGCGAATGACGCCATCGAGAACAATTTTTAGTGGCCACGGCTCGAGAAGATTTGCCGCGCCTTCTCCGATGACCGCCAGAAAACCAAGCCCCAACGCGCCCCAATGGGGCTGCAAGAGTTGACGAATACTTAGTTTCGGCTTCTTTTTATCGCTCTTGGGAAGATCCCCCAAGGCTTGATCAAGTGACTCGGCTTTGATAGACATGCTCCCCGTTCGCAAATTCAGACCCAGCCGTTCGCCCTTCTATTCAGATGCGCCAGCATAGGGGAAAGTTCGCCGATTGTTCGGGTCGCTTCGGAACCGATAATCTCCAGAATAATGGGGAAAAGATCTCACAAGGGAAGGATTGACAAAATGTGACAAAAATCGCAGCTCCCAATGGTTCAATTCTATTTTGAACACTTTTTGTTATAGTTCCCCGGCGGAGGCGGAGTATGCCACGGATAGTGCGATGCGGGTTAATTCAAGCCACCAGCGTAGGTAAGAACGACGGCCCATTGACACAGATCAAGAAGGCCATGATCGACAAGCATTTGAAGTTGATCGAACAGGCTGCCCGCAAAAAAGTGCAAGTGCTATGCCTACAAGAACTTTTTTATGGACCATATTTTTGTGCCGAACAACACGCACGCTGGTACGAATTGACCGAGCGCGTACCCGATGGTCCAACTGTGAAGCTGATGCAGAAAGTTGCGGCGAAACATCAGATGGCGATCGTGGTGCCTGTCTATGAAGAACAAATGCCGGGAGTGTACTTCAACACTGCCGCAGTGATTGACGCCGATGGCAAATACCTTGGGAAATATCGGAAACACCACATTCCGCATTGCCATCCAGGTTTCTGGGAGAAGTTCTATTTCACACCGGGTGACCTAGGTTATCCGACGTTCCAGACGAAACACGCTCGTATTGGCGTTTACATCTGCTATGACCGACACTTTCCGGAGGGTGCACGAATTCTGGGATTGAATGGAGCTGAAATCGTGTTCAATCCTTCGGCGACAGTAGCGGGCTTGTCTGAATATCTGTGGGAGCTTGAACAACCGGCGCATGCGGTGGCGAATGGATATTTCGTAGGAGCAGTGAACCGCGTTGGAACCGAGAAGCCCTGGAGTATCGGGGAGTTCTATGGGAAGAGTTACTTCTGCAATCCGCGAGGAAAGATCGTCGCGCAGGCAAGCCGAGACAAAGATGAAGTTGTGGTCGCAGATCTGGATCTTGAGATGATCGAAGAAGTGCGAAAGGTCTGGCAGTTTTTCCGCGATCGAAGGCCGGAGACGTACGGTCCACTGACAGCACAGAGCGGGCAAGCAGCGGCTGCGGACTAGAGAACATTTTTCTTTCGTTAACCGCAAAGTTCGCGAAGTTTGCGCGAAGCACGCAAAGAAAGACTCGAACTGAAATTAAGAAAAAGAAGAAGTAAGGCGGGATTACGAGCAGAAGTACAGAGCAATCTTCAGCACTAATGCCCACAATGCCTGATACTCGCACTCGCATCGAGTCCAGTCCGCTCTACAATCACGATCTCGCACCGACCACCTCCGAACAGCGCCATTGGGGCACCTACAACTTCGCAGCCCTGTGGGTGTCGATGTCGGTCAACATTTTGACTTATATGCTGGCTGCCAGTCTGATCCAGGGCGGGATGAACTGGAAGCAGGCAGTTGCGACCGTATTCCTCGGCAACACGATCGTGCTGGTCCCGATGCTTCTGAATTCGCACCCGGGAGCGAAGTACGGTATTCCATTCCCGGTGCTGGCACGTGCATCATTTGGCGTATTGGGCGCAAATGTGGCGGCTGTATTGCGCGCACTAGTTGCATGTGGATGGTTTGGCATTCAAACGTGGATCGGCGGCGAAGCAATCAGCACTCTTATCGCGACACTTATTCCAAGTTGGAAGGATGTTCCTCATGCGACGGCCATTTGTTTTTTCGCCTTTTGGCTGATCAACCTGGCCGTCATCCTAAAGGGCATCGAGTACATCCGTTTTCTCCAAGGCATCAGCGCACCGATACTTCTTGGTGTGGGCTTGCTCCTGCTCGGCTGGGCGTATCACGCAGCAGGCGGATTTGGGCCGATGTTATCCGCACAGTCGAAGTTTGTGAGCTTCGAAGATTTTCTGAAATTTTTGATCCCCGCCCTGAATGGCACCGTGGGGTTTTGGGCAACTGTTTCGTTAAACATTCCGGACTTCACCCGCTTCGCGCGCGATCAGCGACAACAGATGATAGGACAAGCACTGGGACTTCCTACAACGATGACAATCTATTCGTTGATTGGAATCCTCGTAACTTCGGCGACGGTAGTGATCTACGGAAGCGCCGTTTGGGATCCTGTACAACTGCTCAGCCGCTTTCAATCGCCAGTCGCCGTGGTGATTTCGCTCATGGCAATCCTCTTGGCGACTCTCAATGTGAACATTGGTGCAAACGTTGTGTCACCAGCCAATGACTTTTCGAACTTGTGGCCACGGAAGATCAGTTTTCGCACGGGCGGCATCATCACGTGCTTCATGGGCATTGCGCTCATGCCGTGGAAATTGCTGGCAGATTACAAGACCTTCATTCTCGGATGGCTCGGAGGGTATGCAGCTTTTCTGGGGCCCGTGGCGGGCATCATGATCTGCGACTACTTCATTGTGCGGCGACGAGTTCTGGTGCTTGAGGATTTGTACTTGCGCGAGGGCGCTTATGAATATTCATCCGGATTCAATTGGATGGCGATGGGGGCATTGGCACTTGGAGCGGGTACTGCGCTGATCGGGCTGGTAATACCTTCGGTAAGACTCCTGTATGACTACTCCTGGTTTGTGGGATTTGCCGTGTCGTTCCTGGTGTACTATGGGACGATGCGGAGCAGAACACAATCTTGAGTCAGTTATCGCCCACGACTGCTCTGCCCTGCATTGAACTTCACACCTGAAATTTCGGTAAAACTTCTTTTTTATATTTCGATAATGTGTCTTCTTCGTCACCGCACATCAGGTAGATGTTGAACTGCGTGACGCCAGCCGCGGCGAGAGTCCGCAACTTTTTCAAATGTGCATCGGCCGAGCCAACAAGGCAGAAGCGGTCGACTACCTCATCGGTTACGAATTTCGAGTTTGAGCTGTCGACTTCGCAGTGTTGCTGATAGTCATAGCCGCCGCGATCGCGTACGTACGACGTCAATGCCGGAGGCAGTTCTTCGGGCTTGTAGCGCGACACCAAGTCAACAACATGGTTTGAAACGAGAGCCGGAAACCAGCGGACTCGATCACGCGCAACTTTCAGGTCATCGGAGATCCACACCGGAGCGGCAGCCATGACTTCGATTTTCCGAAAATCTCTTCCGGCAGACTGAGCGCCCTTTTTCACGAAGCCCAAACACCACTCGATCAAGTCCGGGTCAGCGAATTGGAGGATGATGCCATCTGCAACACGTCCCGCCATCTCGAGAACTTTGGGTCCGTAACCCGCGATCCATACGGGAGGTGCGCCGGTTGCCCATGTCAGACGCGCCGGGCTTCCCTCGAACTCGATTTCTTTACCGGACGTGAGAGAACGAAAGTCCGCAACGGCTTGCTCAAGCGTGGCCGAAGTCACTGGTTTCTTCCCAAGCACGCGACGAGAGCTGTCACCGCGCCCGATGCCGAGCTGCATGCGTCCACCAGAGATGAGGTTCAGCGTGGCAAACAAGCTTGAGGTTACCGTGATGTCACGGACCGCCGGGTTGGTCACGCAAGGGCCGAGCTTCATTTTCTTGGTGTTCTCCGCCATCAGTGTGAGCAGTGGGTAAGGCTCAAGCCAGAGGACGTGAGAGTCGAACATCCAACCGTATTCGAATCCAGCTTCTTCGGCCTGGCGCGTAAGCCCGACCATCCGTTCGACTGACATATCAGGTTTGAGAGTGAAACCGAAGTGCATGAAAGCTCCTTACGTGACCACGTTGAAAAGAAAGATTCTGAAACTGCGGTATAAGGTTGCGCAGTTTAGCATAGAATCCCACGAGTTCTGAGATTGCGGCCCGAGTCGCTCGGAGCGCGACCAAGACGCACACTTGCTTATTGGAGAGTTTCAAATGGGCTTTGACACCATTATCAAGAATGGGCAGGTCGTGACCGCCACGGACGTCAGTGCCGCCGATGTCGCAATTGCGGATGGAAAAGTGTCGGCCATTGGCAAAGATCTACCACGTGAGAACGCGACGCGCGTGATCGATGCGGGCGGCAAGTACATTTTTCCGGGCGGCATCGACGTTCACACGCATCTTGATATGCCGTTCGGCGGAACAACTAGCGCGGACGACTTCGAAACCGGAACGCGTGCCGCAGCCTTTGGGGGAACAACTACGCTGATCGATTTCGCGATTCAATACAAAGGTCAGAACCTGCGTACCGCGTTCGATACCTGGATGCAGAAAGCCTCGGGAAAGGCCGTGTGTGATTACTCGTTCCACTGCATCATCACCGACCTAGGGTCCGCGCAACTGGAGGAGATGAATGCGCTAGTTCGGGAGGGAGTTTCCAGCTTTAAGTTGTTCATGGCTTATCCCGGCTTGTTTATGCTCGACGATGCCAGCATCTTCAAGGCGTTTCGGGCGACCGCAAAAAACGGCGGGCTCGTTTGCATGCACGCGGAAAATGGCGGAGCGATCGATGTCATCGTGCAGCAGGCGCTTGCCGAGGGAAAGAAAGCGCCGAAGTATCATGCGCTGACGCGTCCAACGACGGCCGAAGCGGAAGCTACAGCGCGGGCGATTGCGCTGGCGGAGATGGCCGGAGCACCGGTTTACATCGTGCACTTGAGCTGTAACGATGCCCTCGAAAAGGTGCGCGAAGCGCGAGATCGTGGGTTGCCGGTGTATGCGGAGACGTGCCCGCAGTATCTCTACCTTTCGCTTGAAAATTTCGATGCGCCAGGTTTTGAAGGCGCGAAGTATGTTTTCACTCCTCCTCTGAGGGAGAAATGGCACCAGGAGAAACTCTGGAATGGATTGAAGCGGGACCATCTACAGGTTGTGTCCACGGACCATTGCCCGTTCTGTTTCAAGGAGCAGAAAGAACTCGGCAAAGATGACTTCACGAAGATTCCAAATGGAGGACCCGGGATTGAACATCGCATGAGCCTGATTTACTCGGGTGGAGTAGGCAAAGGAAGATTTAGCGTGAACCGGTTCGTCGAACTGGTGTCGACGACACCGGCCAAGTTGTTCGGATTGTATCCGCGGAAGGGCACGATTGCAGTCGGCAGCGATGCGGATCTGGTCGTGTTTGATCCAAATCGTAAACACACGATCAGCGCCAAAACACATCACATGCGTGTCGATTACTCGATGTTTGAAGGCATTGAAGTCACCGGGATGCCAGATGTGGTGATGTCTCGCGGGAAGGTGGTAGTGGAGAGCGACAAATTCTCAGGTCGCGCGGGTCAAGGTGAATTCCTGAAGCGCAAGACGTATGCGCAACCGTAAAAAATTCAGGGTAAGGCCTCTTGTCACCTTGAATCGTTCCGAGTAGCCAAGACATGAATTGGGCGGAAGAGGAAAATTAGCCATGACTACTCGGATTAATGGCAGGCGCAACGGCGTCGTAGACTGGTTTACGTGTCTCTGCAGCAGAGCGGCGCTACTCTGCTTTTCTTTCCTGATAATCCTTTCGCCACGGCTGTTTGCCCAGAATGGAGAAGTGCAAGCCACTTCCGGTCACGCCAGTTCGCCGCAAATCTTTATAGCCTTCGCCGTTGCAGTCATGGTTGGGATGACTGCGAATTTGTATCTTGCCCGACTGGTTCGTAACGAGCGAACACTATCAAAATTTCAGCAGGCGCTCGAGTTTTCGCCCGCAACCTTGGGCGGCTTTTCGTGGACGAACTTGACGATGTGGAGCTTGCTTTCGCTTTTCATGGAGTTGTTGATGATCCGTTGGATTTCGTCGGAAGTGCGGATCTTCGCTTACTTCAAAAATTTTGTGCTCATTGCGTGCTTTTTAGGATTCGGATTGGGTTGTTATCTCGCAAAACGAAGCATTAACCTGATGTTGATCATAGTTCCAGTCGGTGTGCTCACCTTGCTGATTCAACTTCCGTGGCGCGGATTACGGGTGATGGTGAGTCAGCTTCCAGCGTTGTTGGGTACGAGCGCCGATACCCAAGTTTGGGGAACGCCTACAGCAGTTGGTTGGCCGGGCCTTATTGCCGCAACACTGGTGATTGTGCCGATCTTTGGCCTGGTAACTTTTTTTTTCGTTCCAATGGGACAACTCGTCGGATGGTATCTCGAGAATTCTTCCAGAGGCATCATTGCATATTCGGTAAACGTCTTTGCTGGGCTATGCGGAATCCTTGCTTATACATTTTTATGTTTCTGGTCCCAGCCGCCTTTGATCTGGTTCCTCGCAGGTGGCTTATTGCTCACAGGCCTCCTCTGGAGAGTGCGCACACTACGTTGGGCGTGGCTCGTGACATTCCTGGCATGTCTGGGGCTCTTAAGCATTCCTGCGCCGAAGGACACAAAAGTCTACTGGTCTCCTTACCAAAAGCTGAGTTTGGAGAGTTGGGGAATCGATGGCCAGCAACTCGGATACATGTTGAATACGAATGACAGCTGGTATCAGCAGATTCTGGATCTCTCGCCGCAGTTCGTTGCAGCTCACCCGGACCTATTTCGCATTCCCGTCGAGTGGAACGCTTACAACATCCCTTACCACTTTTATCGCACACCGGAATCCGTACTGATATTGGGCTCGGGCATGGGGAATGATGTAGCGGCTGCGCTCCGCAACACGCAGGCAAAAGTCACAGCAGTGGAGATTGATCCGCTGATCCTCAAGTTAGGAAAAACATATCACTTCGAAAAACCTTACGATTCCCGGCGGGTGCAGCAGGTCAATGATGATGCTCGCAGTTATGTCGAGAACAGTCACGATCAGTTCGACATGATTGTCTTCTCGTTGCTCGATTCGCACACGACGAGTTCCCACTATACGAATATTCGAATTGATAATTACGTGTACACGAGAGAAGCATTGCAAGCAGCAAAACGACTGCTGAAGCCGGACGGTGTGTTCATCGTAAAGTTTCAGGTAAACACACCGTGGATCGCTGGACGCCTGCAGGAACTACTCACCGAAACATTTGGGCATGCTCCAGTCCAACTGGAAGCAGATTCGTCCGCGTACACGACCGGCGGCAGATTCTTCATCACCGGATCGGAAACGCGGGTTGCTGAAGCATTGAGTGATCCCGTGCTGGCGATTTACGTGAAAAGGCACCAGAACATACGTGTCGAGCCTTCGCCTCCTACGACCGATGATTGGCCCTATTTTTATCAACGAGCGCCGGGTCTGCCAATCCCGGTGCTTGTCATCTCAGGAATTCTGATTCTGCTCTGCATTGTGCTACTGAAGGATACTGGTGCTCGCGCAAATACGATCCGTTGGCATTTTTTCTTCCTGGGCGCGGGGTTCATGCTGCTTGAAGCGCAGATCGTCAGCAAGATGGCACTGCTGTTTGGGACTACCTGGGTTGTCAATTCGATCGTAGTGGGCGGACTCCTGTTGCTGATCCTAGCTGCCAATGGACTGGTTGGGATCAAATCAAATTTCTCGCCGACTCTCGCATACATCGGTCTGTTTATCACGCTCTTAATTGGATTGTTGGTACCATTGCGATCCATCTTCTTTGCTTCGATCGGCGAGAGGATCGGCGCGTCAATTTTCGTACTCTGCCTACCAGTGTTTTTCGCGGGGATCGTATTCATTCGTAGTTTTGCGCAGGAAGCCTTTGCGAGTGATGCGTTGGGATCGAACTTGCTTGGTGCCATGGTTGGCGGAATGCTCGAGTCGGCGTCGATGTGGACGGGCATCCGCTGGCTTCTCGTCATCGCTGCTTTGCTGTATTTGGGATCGTGGTTGGTGTTGAAGAATCGAACGAACTTAGCGGTCGCGTGAGCAACGATGTCTATCGTTAGTGCGGTTTTTACCATCCATCGAGGATCTGGTCTAGGATCATGGTTCATGGGAAGGCTCGCCGGCGTCTGCATCCGAGAACCTGGTGTCGATACCTGAGAGTATCTGTCCAGCGTGGCACCTGTAGCCATCCGTTTTCACTCAAATGGTTCGATTGAACGGCAGCCCGGCCAATATGTAATGAGGCGAAATATTCCTGTCTTTCAACAAGTCTTCTAAATCCAGCCAGCCGAATAGGATGCGGACTTAAACCTCTAACGGCGTGGTGTATAGGTCCCATGCCTCAGGATGCGGTGTTTTGGAAGTGAACGTGCACTTCTCCGGCGTGTGGGTCGGTGTCTGCCTGCTATCGCTACTCTGCGAAACAAAGGGCACGAGACCGTAAAGCATTTCAGAATATTGCTTTGGTTCCTCGATGTCACACCCTTGGCAGCGAGGTACAGATGATCGCCGGAAGTTCGACGCGCTTATGACTGTTCTTGTTACGGGAGGTGCGGGCTTTGTTGGATCTCACCTCTCCGAAGCTTTGGTCGCACGCGGCGAGCGGGTCATCATCCTGGATGATCTGAGCACAGGTTCGGTCAACAACATCCGAAACCTGCGATCGCATCCTCAAGTCGAGTGTTACTTCGAGAGCATGATGGAGCGCAGCTTGCTATGCGAACTGGTGGACGAAGCGGATGTCGTGTATCACCTCGCGGCCGCTGTAGGCGTTCGGAGAATTATTGAAAGTCCAGTGCGCACCATTGAAACCAATGTCAAAGGAACGGAGCTGGTTTTAGATTGCGCCAGTAAGAAAAAGAAGGCGCTGTTCATCGCTTCAACATCGGAAGTCTATGGCAAGAATGGTCACGCAGCATTCCGAGAAGAGGATGACGTTGTACTTGGGGCAAGTTCGAGATCCCGATGGTCGTATGCCACTTCGAAACTTTTGGATGAGTTTCTTGCCTTGGCTTACTGCAAAGAAAGAAACGTGCCGGTCGTCATCGGGCGCTTGTTCAATACGGTTGGTCCACGCCAAACCGGACGTTATGGAATGGTCCTGCCAACGTTTGTCCGCCAAGCACTGGATGGGGATCCGATCACCGTTTTCGGTAGCGGCCGGCAAACGCGCTGCTTTGGATATGTCGGTGATGTAGTCCAGGCCATCATCCAACTCATGTCGTGTCCCGCTGCGGTGGGTGAAGTGGTCAATATTGGCAACGACTCCGAAATCAGTATTGAAGGGCTGGCGGACCTCATCCGTGAGCGCACTCACAGCGTTTCGCAGATTCAACGTATTCCCTACGACGAAGCCTACGCACCGGGCTTCGAAGACATGCAGCGGAGAGTGCCGAATGTCGACAAGTTGGTACGCCTCATCGGCTTCCGACCAACGACTCCACTGCTGGAAATCGTGGATCTGGTGATTGCGCACATGAAGAACGAATCTAAGAAGCATTGTGTGTCGACTTCTCCGTTGATCGCATCGGTCGCCTAGAAACTTGTGAACGACGCTCCACACATGCTTGCCAAACTAAATTTCGACTTGGAAGACGATTTAGGAGACAAGAAGAGTCGCGACGAAGGCAAGGAAACACCACCGGAAGTTTCCGTCGTCATTCCGTGTCTCAATGAAGAACGCACGCTCGGAGCTTGCATTGATAAGGCCTTGACGGCCTTTAAGACAGCCGGAATTGCCGGGGAAGTGGTGGTCGCCGACAACGGCTCGACGGATAGCTCTGCGGCTGTCGCTGAGAGACATGGAGCGCGTGTGGTTTACGTACCCGAGAGAGGCTATGGCAACGCCTTGCGCAAAGGGATCGAAGGTGCGCGCGCCGACTTCATCATCATGGGGGATGCTGACGGCAGCCACGATTTTTCAGAGCTACCACGCTTTGTGGCCAAGTGGCGTGATGGTTATGAACTCGTGCTTGGGAACAGGTTCGCAGGCGGAATCAAACCAGGCGCTATGTCCTGGCATCACCGATATGTCGGTAACCCCGCCCTGACCACGATCCTAAACTCCTTTTTCCATGCGGGTGTTGGTGATGCTTATTGTGGTATGCGCGGATTCACGAAGCGCGTCTACCAGGGCATCGATCTACGAACCACGGGGATGGAATTCGCCCTCGAATTCATCATCAAGGCTACGAAGTTGGGTGTTCGGCTAACCGAAGTCCCGATCACAATGTGGCCGGATCTTCGAAATCGGCCCCCACATCTTCGGACCTTCCGCGATGGCTGGCGAAGCGTGCGGTTCATGCTGCTCTATGCACCGAACTGGCTGTTTCTTTTGCCTGGTGGCCTTCTGGTGGCATTGGGAATTGGCCTGGTGTTGTGGTTGCTGCCAGGGCCGCGATTCGCAGGCAAAGTGGGCCTGGATGTGCACACAATGGCGCTGGGCATGATGTTGGCGCTATTGGGTGTTCATATCATCTCGATTGGGCTGTTCGTAAAAGTGTTCTCGTACGCGGAAAAATTCACTCGGAACCAAGTCTCGCTGGCAAGACTTCTAAAACATGTTCGGTTGGAGCACGGATTGTTGCTGGGGCTAACGCTAACGCTAATAGGACTGATCGGAGATGGCGTTGTGTTCTGGCGCTGGGCCGGCAACGGCTTCGGTCAGCTGCATGCGGTTAGAGCCGTATTCGTCTTCTCGATGTGTTTCTTCGTCGGTATCGAGGTAACCTTTTCTTCAGTTTTTCTCAGCATGCTGGGGATCAGCCGGGCAACATACATTGGAGACGGTTCGTAATCGTCGATTGAAGATAGCACTCCAAGTGACTCAACAACTACTTCTTCCATACCACGGTTAAATACCTGTTCGCGAACCCGTAACGCAAAGTGGACCAGACCCGCAGCATCAGATGAGAAGGATGGGCAAGATAGAAAGCCAGCAGATTTTTGCGTAACTGCTCGGCTCGCAGTTCCCTTCCTAAGACAATCGTAATAGGACTGAATCGCTGCAATTGATCGAATGAATTCAGGCGCTCCAAAGAGTGCTCGTCTCCCATTCGTAAAAAACTTTTCGTTGAGAAGTTCGATTTATGATGCGGATTTGCGTCGACAGATGGAGTTACGGGAACTGAGGCAATCAAGCGGCCTCCCGGAGTAAGCAATGAGACAAGATGCGCGAAAAGCGCTCGGGAGTCATCCACGTGCTCAATCGTTTCTAACGAAACGATGTTGTCGAATAGGTGGGTACCGCGAAAGTTCAGAGCGTCAGCGCGTAAAAAAGAAACGCGTTCACCCCAATAGCGCGTGGTTGCATACTGGATCGCAGCATCGCTGAGGTCGACCCCGACCGCTTCAGTAATCAACGGATGCTGAGACAGCATCGCGGTGCCGTATCCGGACCCGCAGGCCATGTCCAGTAATCTTCCTGGTGTGAGGTTCGCTTTCGCAAATTCGTATCGAGCAACATGTAGATCTAACGATTCTTGACCGGTAGCTTCGCCGGGACGCACTTCGTCCGGAACAATTCGTTCAAGACTCGTCGGGTCGAGTGAATCTTTATTGATCGGCATGACCGTCCGGTTCTCCGCCATCGGGAGGCTCGTTGCTGAAAATGCCGCTCGCGTCTGGGGCAGTCTGGTAACTGTGAAGTTTCACCGGCTCGACGTCAGGTTCGAGCAGAAGTAGATGGCGGTCGGGGAAGTAGCTAAGTAGTTCTCGATTCTGCTGAACTCCCATATCATGCGCCCAAACCACCTTGGAATTATCGATTTCAGCACTGTTGTATACCCACTCGAAGAATGGCTCGTGCGACGCGCTGTAGCGCACGAGGATAAGCTGCTTGCCTGGAAGATGCTGCAATTCTTGCATCATTGCGGCCCGCCCGAAGCTGGATGGATTTTTCTGGTCCCACGCCGGAGCGTAAGACTCACTCATCGGAATGTGGAGGGGAGTTGCAAAAACCCGGAGCACAAACATGAGTATGCAGATGAGGACAACAGAACGAGCCAGAAACAATCCAACCGCTCTTTCGCGAAAAGTCCATTTTCGTAATCGACGGAGGGACAGCAGCACAAGTAGAAGAATCAGTCCGGTAATGGGCGCTGCGTAGTGAGGATGGAAGAATACTTCAAGGACAAGGCCGAGCACGGATATTGCAAGCGAGACCAATACGAACTGTGCCTTTTCCCCGAGATCCCGCCAGCCAAAATTGGGTGGCAAAGCAAAAATCACTGCCAACAACGGCAGAGTGAACGCTGGTCCCAAATAAAAAACCCAGATTTTTGCGAACTTTAGAAGTGGCCCAACTATGGAACGGGCCGATTGATACGATTGCAGCACTTCATCCGCATACAACTTTCTAATCACTTCATGATGAAACTGCGGTACAGGCCTGGGATGTTGCCAGATCATGTATGGTGCAACCGCATACGTTTCAATTTCCACTTGATAAGGTAAGCGTAAGGGATTGCCTGTGACCCGGTAGTTGTAATAGCCCATCGCAGCAGCGGCGGCACCGAGCACCAAACAGGTAGGAATCACGATATTTCGTATTGAAACCCTGAGTGGTGGTCCACGTTTACTCAACAGCCACACGAGCATCACTATGGCCACTGGCAGGCTGAAAATGAAACCTTCGTAAGGACGGCTGGTGGCCAGGATCGTGAGACCCAGTGACAGCAGCACGGTATAACGCACTCTGGGCGATCGCTTGATGCGCGGGAGTGCACCCAGTACAAGCGCTCCACCGATCGCTCCCGCGGCTCCTCCCCAGTAGCTGTTCGCCCAATAGCCAAAGGTGCCGAAGTGAAGGACAGATAGAAATCCGCCGAGCAGAGCCCAACTGGGAGATACCCAGCCTTGCAGCATCCAACAAAGCGACGCGCACATAACTCCAGCGCTAAACCAGACGCCCCAAAAGGGGTGACCAGCAATGATCTGTCCGGCTGCCAAAATCAGTCCTTGCATGGGCTGGGCATAACACTGATAGGTCGGCTTCTGGATGACGGCGAAAGTTTCGAAATGCACCCACATCGGGTGGGTGGGGTTGGTGACCCGCCCATGAGCAAAGGTGTCTGCGGCCAGCAGGTAGCCGAATTCGTCATGGACGATTGGTTCGGGAATCGGCAGGACCGGCAGTAAGACGGCACGCAATGCCAGCGCGAGCAGTCCAACAGCAGCCACCGACAACAGTCGTCGCCTCGCGAACTCACTGAAGCGGCGCTCAAGTTTCTCGAACCAACGAGATCCCAATGACGGAAATACGAGCGCCCCGAATACAGCCGATATCACCAAGATCGATTCGATTAGCAGCATCCCTTAAGTTCTTTCTTGGGGAAAAGCCTGTTGATCCTGGAGACTTCGGGGCGGGACTCTCGCACGGCGGGGGACTGTCGCCCAGGATCTGATTGCTCATCTGAACGTTTTTGGCTTGGAGCGTTAATTCGAACAGCTACCATTCGGAAGCACGGAAAATCAACAGCCTGAATCTCGATCGAGAAAGAGTTTCGTTCAGCGACCAAGAATACAACTTGAATCGAAGTTGTCGATATTACCGATGGCACGCAGTGGAGGTGCCGAAACAGAATGACAGGGAAAGCCGCATAGTGAGAAGCGGGAGTGGAGATTGTGGGAGTGTTGGTGCCGGGAGGGGGAGTCGAACCCCCAAGATCCGAAGATCGGCGGATTTTGAGTCCG
>DATAPD010000058.1:0-36332 GCA_036265385.1 Terriglobales bacterium | reverse complement strand
GACCTTGTCGCGGTTCGATTCGAGCAACCCGCGTGCAAGCTTGTACTGGGTGTCGATGATGCGGCGGATCTCCGAGTCGACCTGCTGCATGGTCGCTTCCGACACGTTCTTGTGCGTCTGGATCGAGCGGCCGAGGAAGATCTCGCCCTCGTTCTCGCCGTACACCATGGTGCCGAGCTCGTCGGACATGCCCCACTGCGTGACCATGCGTCGCGCGATGTCGGTGGCGCGCTCGAAGTCGTTCGACGCGCCGGTGGTCATCTGATTCATGAAGATCTCTTCGGAGATGCGCCCGCCGAAGAGCACCGAGATCATGTTCAGCATGTGGTCGCGATCCATGCTGAAGCGATCCGCTTCGGGCAGCTGCATGGTGACGCCGAGCGCACGACCGCGCGGAATGATCGTGACCTTGTGCACCGGATCGGAATGCGGCAGCTTCGCCGCCACCAGCGCGTGTCCAGCCTCGTGATACGCAGTGTTCCGCTTTTCGTCGTCGGAGAGCAGAAGCGACTTCCGCTCCACGCCCATCAAGACTTTATCTTTGGCCACTTCGAAGTCGTACATCAGGACAGCCTTGCGGTTCTGCCGCGCCGCTGCCAGTGCCGCTTCGTTGACCATGTTGGCTAGGTCTGCGCCTGAGAAGCCCGGTGTTCCACGAGCCAGGACCGACAGATCGACATCCTCGGCAAGAGGAATCTTGCGGGTATGCACCCGTAGAATCTCTTCGCGTCCGCGAACGTCCGGACGATTCACAACCACTCGGCGATCGAAACGTCCGGGCCGGAGCAATGCCGGATCGAGAACGTCTGGGCGGTTCGTGGCCGCCATCAGGATGACGCCTTCGTTCGACTCGAAGCCGTCCATTTCAACGAGCAACTGGTTCAAGGTCTGCTCGCGCTCATCGTGTCCGCCGCCAAGGCCTGCGCCACGGTGACGTCCAACGGCATCGATTTCATCGATAAAGATGATGCAAGGAGCGTTCTTCTTGCCCTGTTCGAACAGGTCGCGAACGCGGCTCGCGCCAACGCCAACGAACATTTCAACGAAGTCCGATCCCGAGATCGAGAAAAACGGCACATTCGCTTCGCCGGCGACCGCTCGGGCCAGCAAGGTTTTTCCGGTTCCCGGAGGTCCGACGAGGAGCACGCCTTTCGGAATGCGTCCGCCGAGTTTCTGGAACTTCTGTGCTTCGCGCAGGAACTCGATGATTTCGCGTAGTTCTTCCTTTGCTTCATCCACACCGGCCACGTCCTTAAACGTGACCTTTTTCTGCTGCATGGAGAGCAGGCGAGCGCGACTCTTGCCAAACGACAGCGCCTTATTTCCGCCGGTCTGCATCTGGCGGATCATGAAGAACCAGAGGGCAGCCAGAAGGATGAGGGGCGCCCAGGTTCCCAGCAACTGAAGCGGCCAGCTGCCGCTATTGATGTCTTTGATATTGATGCTGACGCCCTTTTCGCGAAGCGTCTTGATCATGTCGGGATAGTTCGCCGGCGAAGTCGTGTGAAACGCGGCGTTATCGTTTTTGTATTTGCCTTTGACTTCCTGGCCGTTGATGGTGACGTCCTTTATGTTGCCTTCATCGACGGCAGCCATGAACTCGGAGAAGTTGATCTCCTTGTCTTTTTGCCCGGACTGGCCGGTTTTTACGACCTGCCACAGCAAAAGAGCCGAGAGCAGGATCACCAGCCAGAACACCACAGTTTTCACGGTCGAATTCACTTAGAACTCCTGCGGAACCAGCAACTTGCCTAACAAATCCCCGCGTTGCATGAAACCACAATACTTAGATGGCTTTATCTCCCAAATAGTTGAGAGAAATTCGCTGTTCGCCCATTGTAGCCCTTCCGGAAAGAAAATGGGGAATCTCTAGGACACGGAAGTCACCCGATTTTGTCGATATTTTGGGCTGAGGCATTTTGGCCTGAGGCGGCTGCTTTCAGACTTTTCTGCGTTCGTCCCATCTGGTGGATCATGAAATACCAGAGAGCAGCCAGCAGGATCAGGGGTGCCCAGCTGCCGAGAAGTTGTAGCGGCCAGCTCCCTGCGTTTGTGTCTCGAAACCATATTTCAACGTTCTTTCTTCGGAGTGTATCAAGCAGCTCTGCCTGATAGGAGGGGCCTTGCACTCGGAATTGCTGTCCCTCCGGGCCTGTCCCTGTGATCTGGCTTCCATTAAAAACGACTTTACTGACATCCCCACCGTCCACCCGTGTCAAAAACTCGGAATAGCTGATCTCGGGTGATTCCCGCTGGCCGTGATCGGTCTTGACCGTTTGCCACAAGAGCATTCCGGCCACGACGATCACGAGCCAGAAAATGACTGTCTTTATAGTATTCGACATCAGACCTCTCCCCATTAACTAGGGCTAGCTAGGAACGGCAAATTTCGACCCGTTTGATCCGCTCGGCCCAAGCCATAGCCCACAAGAAATGCCTCATCCACCAGGAACCCGAAGTAGTCGGGCTGCAGCGCCGCTCGACGAGCACACTGGCGGTCAAGCAGCGTGGCCAATTTGACCGATCCAGCCCCGCGTGCGCGAAGGTCGCTCATCAGAAATTCGCTGGTCACACCGGAATGCACAAGACCTTCAACAAGCAGAATGTCCTTGCCCGGAATTTCCACCTCGTGGCTGAAGAAGATTCGTGGATCTCATTCGGACCGCCGACTTCCCTGGTGCGGTAGCGCGGCTTGATGAAGCTGCAGACTACGGGGACGTCCATGGCGCGCACCAGGTCGGCCATAAACATGAATCCATTCTCGAGAACCGCCAGCAGCGTTACGGGGCGCCCTTTGTAGTCGTCAGAAATCTGACGTCCCATGTCTTTGACGCGCTTCTGAATCTGCTCTGCAGAAATGATGGGCCGGGGTTGGTCATTTTTAGGGTTGAGCGCCATGAAGTCGATGTGCCTCCAGCTTTGAGCACACTTACAGCGAGGGCCCGTTACTGCGAAGATCCGATCAGATACAACTGACGATCAGCTGACCCAATCTAGGAATTTGTAGTACATGCCAGCCAGGGGCAAGAACCACGGGTAGCCGTTATACAGCCCGAGAGGTGCTCCGGGGAACGGTATTCCCATGAACGGGTTTTCGGGTTTGCCTCCCGCGATCAGTTCAGCCATTTGCTTGCCTTGCCAGGTAGCCATGGCGACACCGTGTCCAGCGTATCCGAGCGCGTAATAGACCCCATCGATCTGGCCGGCGTGCGGCATGATGTCGAATGCAAAATCGAGCGTGCCTCCCCAAACGAAGTCGACTTGGGTGTCGCACAACTGCGGGTAGACCTCGATCATGCCTCGTCTTAGGAGTTCCGCACTCACAACAATGGAGTCCGCGCTTTCAGGAAAAAAAGCGGCGCGTCCGCCAAACAGAAGACGGTTATCGGGAGTCAGCCGATAGTAGTAGATGTAATTTTTCGAATCGTAGATCTGGCGATTGCGCGGGCTGATCTCGCGCGCGAGCGATTCGGGCAAAACTTCAGTAGTGAGGATGTAGGACCCGATCGGAATGATCTTCCTCGCAAACGCTGGAGTGGCTTTCGAGGTGTATCCACTCGTTCCTACGAAAACATCTCGCGCATGGATCGACCCACGCGAAGTAGTGATCTTCCAGCCTGATGTTCCATTGCGTGATTCGCGCTCCAGTTTAAGAACGCGTGTCTTCTCGAACACACACGCACCAGCGCGAATCGCCGCGGCACCAAGTCCCGCTACGTACTGTGCGGGATTCACCCCTACGCTCGATTCATCGACCATCCCCCCGAAGTAAATCGTTGAGCCAATCTCTTCGGACAGATCTTTGCGTTGAACCACTCGCATCTGATGGTTGAATTCTCGGGCAATGACCTCGACTTGCCGCGCGTAATCATCGAAATGGGCCTGCTTGCACGCGACTTCCAGGTGCCCGGTACGCGCAAAGGAGCACTGGATTCCTTCCTCCTGCACGATTTGCTCGACGCAGGCGATGGTATCGAGTGAGGCGGCATACATGCGCTGGGTGAGCTCGCGTCCGTACATGGAGATGAGCTTGTTAACTCCCAGCTTCATCCCGGTGAGAACCATTCCACCGTTACGTGAGCTGGCACCCCATCCAATTGTTTCCGCTTCAAGGACTGCAACCGTCGCACCTTTCTTTGCTAGCGTGCGAGCGGCCGAGAGCCCGGTGAATCCGGCACCGATGACAACGACGTCCGCGGCGTCGGGCAGCGACCGGTTCGGATCCGTTGTTGGCATGGTCACGGTCGTGAGCCAGTAGTTGTATTCGCGGGGTGGCATGGCAGTAGTGGAGAACGACACAATGTACAGCAGTCGCATACACAGGACAAATTGGGCCGGCTTGCATTGACTTACCTTCGGTCACGCCCTACGATGCCTGAATTCGCGCCCAAGACATGATCGGCAGAACCATCGGGCATTACCGCATACTCGAAAAGTTAGGCGGCGGCGGTATGGGCGTCGTTTACGAAGCCGAGGACATCAACCTCGGACGACACGTCGCGCTCAAGTTCTTACCTGCAGAGTTAGCCCACGATCCACAAGCCCTGGAACGGTTCCGGCGCGAAGCCCGAGCCGCTTCGGCATTGAATCATCCCAATATCTGCACCATCCACGAGATTGGCGAAGCTGATGGCGAGCTATTCATCGTCATGGAGATGCTCTCCGGACAGACCTTGAAACATCAGCTGATGAAAGGGCCGATGCCCGTCGAGCAGCTGCTCGAAAACGCGGTACAGATCGCAGATGCATTGGACGCGGCGCACAGCGAAGGCATCGTTCATCGGGACATCAAGCCAGCGAATGTCTTCCTTACCAAGCGCGGCCAGGCGAAGATCCTCGACTTCGGCTTAGCGAAGCAGACAGGAAAGCCCGAAGACATGCCCGGGGAAGGAGCCACGATCGAGCAAAACCTGACGAGTCCCGGAAGTACGGTGGGAACTGTCGCATATATGTCGCCAGAGCAGGCACGCGGCGACACTCTCGATCGCCGCACCGACTTGTTTTCTTTTGGCGCCGTACTTTACGAGATGGCGACAGGTCGGATGGCGTTTGGCGGAAACACGTCTGCGCTGGTGTTCGATGCCATTCTGCACAAAGCGCCCACATCGCCGGTGCGGCTCAATCCGGACTTGCCGCCACCCCTTGAGCAGATCATCAACAAGGCGCTCGAGAAAGACCCGTCGATGCGCTACCAGAGCGCGGCCGACATGCTGGCTGATCTGAAGCGGATGCGCCGAGATACGACTTCGGGGCACGTCCCGGCCGTTGCTGGGGAGACCGCCGCTCCGAAGAAGCGGGCACCTCTCATCATCGCAGGCGGGGTGGCAGCTTTTCTGGTGATCGCCGCCACAGTGTTTTTCTGGATGCGAGGGCAAGCGAGCAGCAACGAGATTTCATCCATCGCCGTGATGCCATTTGTGAATTCAGGTAACGATCCCAACACCGAGTACCTGAGTGACGGGATCACGGAAAGCTTGATCAACGATCTCTCGCAGTTGCCGAAGCTCGCAGTCATGGCACGGTCCTCGGTGTTTCGTTACAAGGGACACGAGGTCGACCCTGCCACTGTGGCGAAAGAGTTGAAAGTGCAAGCAGTGGTGATGGGCCGCGTCGTGCAACGAGGGGACCAACTGATTGTCAGCTCGGAGCTGATCGATGCCCGCACAAACCGGAATTTGTGGGGAGATCAGTATGACCGCAAGATGTCGGACCTGGCGGCCGTCCAGCGGGATTTGGCAAGTGCGATTTCGTCGAAGTTGAGGGAAAAGCTGTCCGGGGAAGTCGCCAAAGCGGCACCCAAGGGCGGGACAACAGACTCCGAGGCCTACCAGCTTTATCTCAAGGGTCGATATCAATGGGAGCGTCGTACGCCCCAGTCCCTTGCCCAATCGAAGAGCTATTTCCAACAGGCAATCGATCGGGATCCAAATTTCGCGATGGCTTATGTAGGTTTGGCGGATTACTACAATGTCATTTCTGACTACAGCCCGGTTCCTGCAAGGGAGGCCGCGCCTAGGGGTCGAGAAGCAGCGAAAAAGGCACTGGCCATCGAGGACGGTTTGCCGGAAGCCCATCTTGCAGCAGCGGCAGCCGAATGGACAGGGTTGAACTTTCCGGAAGCCGAACGGGAATTCCAGCGCACACTGGAGTTGAATCCGACCTTTGCAAACGCACACCACTGGTTCGGACTTTTCTTATGCTGGATCGGTAGGTCCGGCGAAGGAGTTCCCCATTTACGTCGTGCGGTGGAGCTGGATCCGCTGAATCTCCAATTCAATTCAAATTATGGCCAGGGACTAAACACAGCGCGCCAATACGATGCAGCTATCGACCAACTCAAGAAAACCATCCAAATGGATCCGAATTTCGCGCAAGCACATGGGCAGCTTTCGAATCTGTACAGAAATATGAAACAGTACGATTTGCATTTTGAAGAAGAAGAGAAAGCGCAGCGCCTTTTTGACAATAAGGACGAGATATCCATCCTGGAGGAAGTCATACCGATATATAAAAAATCCGGATATATGGCCGCACAAACGCGCAGGACTCAACTCCACGTCGAGCTTTCCAAGCGAAGTTACGTCGACCCTTCCCTCATTGCCTATGACTATTCAGAGATAGGCGATAAAGAGCAAACTTTCTACTGGCTCGACAAAGCGCTGGCCGAAAAAGCGGCATCCCTGCAGGTACTCAAATCGGTTATAACTCTCGATCCCTGGCACTCCGATCCCCGCTATATCCACCTGTTGAAAGAGCTGAACCTGCCCCAGTGAACCAGTCAGGTGATCAAAGAACTGCCGTCTCATGAATCATGCGGCCTTCTTTGAAGCGCGCAAGGTCGAGCAGTTTCGCGTCGACAAGATTCGTCGAGCCGGTGAGCACGATGTCAGAGAGAATTTTCCCCGTAGACGGTGCGTGCATCACTCCGTGTCCGCTGAAACCATTTGCGCAATAAAAACCCGGCACTTCGGGCACCCCTCCCAGGATCGGATGATGGTCGGGCGTCATTTCATACAGCCCAGCCCAAGCACGTTTCGGATTGACGGCCACGTTCTCAAAACAGGGAACGCGGTCCGCCGCACGCGTCAGGATTTTCTCGATGAAGCTCGGCTCGAAGTCGGTCTTGAACCCGGGTGTTTCCTCCGGATCGTTCCAGGCAAATAAAAAACCGCGGCTCTCCGGACGAAAATGAAATCCGTTCGACATGTCGATGATCATGGGCGCGGTGTGCGGGAACTCGTCAAAGGGTTCTGTCGGAACAAGCATTCGGCGCAGCGGTTCCACCGGCAAATCGATTCCAGCCATTTTCGCGATGGATGGGGCCCATGCCCCCGCACAATTCACAACTTTGCGAGTCGAAATACAGCCACGCGTAGTCTCGACACCCGAGATCCCCTCCGCATCGCAATGGATTGCGGTCACGTCCGCTTGCTTCCAAAGCGTCGCTCCGTGATCAACAGCCCAAGCCGTGAAACCGGTCATCGAGAGGTAGGGATCGACGAACCCATCGGTTGAGCAAAATGCTCCACCAACAATGTCATCGGCGCGCAGCTGCGGAAACATGCCACGTATTTCGTCTCCAGTTATGATGCGCGCGGCCTTCAGACCCATGGCCACCTGCTTCTCATGATTCATGCGCAGGTAGGCCATATGTTTGTCGTTGGTCGCGCAGAATAGATATCCCTGCGGACGGTAGCCGGATTCTTCGCCCGTGTGCTCCTGGAAATTTGCGTAAAAGGGGATGGAGTAGAGCGACATCTGCACATTGATTGGCGTAGAGAACTGCGCGCGCACGCCGCCCATGCTCTTTCCAGTGGAGCCTTTTCCCTGCGCCGACTCCCGCTCTAGGATGAGAACGCTCTTGCATCCGGCTGCGGTCAGGTGCCACGCGATGCTTGAGCCAACAATTCCGCCACCAATCAGGACAACATCAGCAGTAGTCATGGGCGGCAGGAATTGTAGTGCATCGTTAAGCTTTGATCTGTGATTGTTGTCGGATCGAACTTCACTGTCCCGGACGCAGCGTCAGTGCCCGCTCTAAACGGAAGTGGAGTTCGGTTTCTGCCGGGACCTTTACTTGCTTCCCACGCGTCAGTAATTGCGTAAAGAATCCACCACCAGCACCAGCGGCTGCTCCGATCCCCGCTCCCCGGCCTCCCCCGAAGATCGCCCCCATCAACGAGCCGATCGCAGCACCGCCGCCAAGCATCTCGGCAGTTCGCTTGTTCGCGCCCATGCCGGTCTTGCTGCTTTCTGTTAATTCCGAGCTGTAGACGCGATGCACCTGTCCCTTGATCGTGACCGTGTCGAGGTCGAGGACAAGTTCCGGCGATCCAACGGCGCTCCTCGAAGAACTGAGAATCAAGAGCCGAGCAGGAGATTTAGCCGGGATTGCAACGTTGCCAGAACTGTCGAGAACGTCATTCGTGACTTGGGCCGCAAACGTCGTGCCGGCAGGCGAGTTGTCCGAATCGATGTTTTCATTAGCGCGGATGTCGATTTCACTGCCCGCAGGAATCGTCTTTGCATCGGCCGGCGCTGGCGCAGCCTCGGTGAAAACAAGCGACGCTATGTCTTTTGGTGGAAACTGATACTGAATTCCCTCCGAATCGGTAAAGCTAAGAGGACTAGCTCCCGTGTACTTGCCAGAATAAGTTTTCCCGCTGCGCAACGTGACGATGTCATTCGAGTCAGTGAAAACCAGAGACTGAACATCACGCCGAGGAAACGTGTAGTTGATACCTGAGGCATCGGTAAAAGTGATCTCGTTCTTTGTGGTGGAGAATTGTCCGGAGTAGCTGGCTCCGGCTTTCGTGATGATCGTGTCGGCAAGTGTGGGCAGGGTGGCGAGCAGAAGAAGCAACAGAATTTTCTTCATGATATCTCCGAATCGAGGCCGATCATTATGCCAGACAGCATCACTTCCGTGCCTTGAATGCACTTGGGGCGAAATTTACACTTATAAAAGATGCATGTGCATGCGAATCACGGGGTGAGTGGCAGCACTGGGCGAGTGCTACGGATATCGCTCGCGCTCACAGCCGTTTACATTGTGGTGCTCGTAGTCGCCGGAATCAGGGCGCATTCTCTGGCGCTACTCTCCGAGGCCGGACACAACCTTTCAGATTTCCTTGCTCTGCTCTTATCTCTGGGCGCGGTCTACCTACAGGCGCGACCCCCGAGCGCAACGAAGACCTATGGGTACCATCGGGCTGGCGTCCTTGCGGCATTGGTGAACGCCGTATCGCTTGTGCTCGTCGCATTTTTTATCTTTTATGAGGCATTCAAGCGACTGCGAACGCCGGCAGATGTCCATGCGGGCGTGATGATCTGGGTCGCTGCAGCCGGCGTGGCGATGAACGCACTGATCGCATGGATGCTTTACCGGACCGGCAAAGACATTAATATTCGAAGCGCGCTGTTGCATGAAGTCGGCGACACGCTTTCGACGGCTGCCGTTATCGCTGGAGGCTGGGCCATCCTGGCGACTGGGCAGACTTGGATCGATTCCGCTTTATCGTTCGGAATCGGTGCTCTGATTCTCTGGTCGGCTTTCGGAATTGTGCGAGAGACGCTGAACATCCTCCTCGAAGGCACCCCTCGCGGAATCAAGCTGGAAGACGTTCAAGCTGCGATCTGCTCAATCTCCGGCGTAAACGATGTCCACGATCTGCATGTGTGGAGTATCGGCTCCGAGAGCCACGCCTTGTCATGCCACATTGCGATTGCCGACATCCCGATGTCGGCGAGCAACAAAATCCTTCTTGACGTGAAAGACAAGCTTCACGACCGGTTCCACATCGTCCACACAACCATTCAGTTCGAGCACGTGGAATGCGACGTGGCGCATGGATGCGTGATGCCGGTCGCAGAAGGCCACGGTCACGCGCACTAACCTTCAATCGCAAACCACTTCTGTCGATCAAAGATCTTTTTAGCTGTTTCCAGAGTGTCGGCATCTTGCGGAAGTTTGTCGTTTCGAATCCGAACAATGCGCGGAAAGCGCAGCGCATATCCCGACTCATGGCGGGTCGACACCATCATGTTGTTGAAAGCAACTTCCAGAACAACGCTCGGCTCGACGACCAGGCGCATCCCATGATCTTCCAAGGTGTGGGCTAAGAACCACTTCGTCATTTCAGCAATCTCTGCATCCGTCAGGCCCGAGTAGGCCTTGCCGATATTCACCAGTCGATCGCCATCCCAAACTGCGAACGTGTAATCACTGAGCACGCCAATGCGCTTGCCGTGTCCGTACTCGACGGCAGTGACAACGACATCCAGCGTGGCAAGTTCCTTCTTCATTTTGAGCCAGGATTTTCCTCGTCGGCCCGGCGTATAGAGAGAATTTGGGTCCTTGATCATCAGACCTTCATTCCCGCGAGCTTGGGCAGCCGTGAAGAGCGCTTCCAGTTCTTCCGCAGAATGCGCCGAGAAAACCGGCGCACGCACGACGGAAGCTCCCAGATGGTCGTCCTCTTCCCCAAACATCAGTCGTGACTGAGTTTCGCGGCGGAGAGCCATGGTAGGTTTGCGGTCTGCTAGCAACCGGTCAACCACCTTGCCACGCTCTCTCAATGGAACATTCAGCAAAAGCTCGTTGCCTGCATAGAGAACATCGAAAACCAGGTACGCCACCGGAATTTCGTGCAGCATCTTCTCCGAGACTTTCTTGCGTCCCAAGCGCTGCTGGAGAACCGAGAAAGGAAGCGCCCGCGCAGTTTCGCTACCGCCGGTGCCAGACATACTCCATGCAACAATTTCGCCGTCGAGAATCGCGGGCTCAGGAAGTCCAGCGAGTGCATCCGGAAGCTCAGGGAACGATGAGGTAATGTCGTCGCGTGTTCGAGAGAAGATGCGGACCTCTCCATTTGCAATGTGGGCTTGCGCGCGAATCCCGTCGTACTTGTCTTCGACGAGAGCGTCGGGGAAATAGCTGAGCGCGTCCTCGGCGGTCTCCGCAGGGCTGGCCAGCATGAAATCGATCGGATGAAACAATCGCATGCGAGCTTCCCCGAGCTGGTTCGTCGCGGCCAACTTGAGAGTTGCTCCGATGTCGCCGAGCAGCATGTTGGCGCGTTGCACTTCCGCCAATGGAAGCCCGTACCCTTTCGCAATCGCTTCCTCGACCAGGCTTTCTTTCAACCCGATCCGAAGGTCGCCCGTAATAATCTTCACGACGTACTTCGCATCGCGCGGGGTGGCCCGCGCAAGAAGCTCACGAACGATTGCGGATTTCGGTCCCGGCCCGCGGGCGGCGGCGATCTGTCGAAACGCCGTGTCGATGTCCGCCAGCTTGAGCTTCGGCTCGCGCTCAGGGAGAGCACCAGCTGCGACGTCGCCAAGGTCCCCGTGAGTCTTGTAAAGCGCATGGAGTTGGGCGTCCGTTTTGCCTGAAAGTTCAGCGATCACTTGCCACAGGAGGGAGCCGCCCATACCGAGCGTCGATTGCTCATGAGCGGGGAATGCGCGTCCGGAGAGAAACAGCGCTGCGCGAGCCGCGTCCTCTTCCGGGAGCGACTTCAGGTACTCAGCGACGATCGCGGTTTTCTCAAGTTTCTTGGTAGTGGCAGCGATCCGATCGGCAGTTTGGGAAAAAGACAGCACCATTACCAATTTACGATTTTCGCTTGGCGATTGCCCAACGACGTCCCAGAAATCGCTTCGGAATGGCAGATCACCAATCGCAAATCTCCAATCGAAAATCCTGGCTACTCACCGTTGTCGTAAGTAATAGCAACGCAAAGGGTTGCGATCATCCCACGCCGAGAGTGGGCGTTTTCTGTGGTACCCTAACGGTGAGACTTCCTTCCCCGAAGTGTCATCTAACAACCATGGATTTTCTGCGCAAGATGTGGCGTTTCCTGATGGCCGTGCAGCTCTTGCCGGCTCTCGAAAGTGGCGAGGAGACGCTCGTCGGCGGACAAGCTGTGCTCGAAGGCGTCATGATGCGTTCGCCCCACGCGTGGGCAATCGCGGTGCGAACACCGTCGGGTGCCGTGTCGACGCATAGCGAGCCGATCGATCGTCCGTCAGATCAGCACAAGTGGATGGCTTGGCCGATTGTTCGCGGCGTCGTGACCTTAGGCCACGCGATGTCGCTCGGATTTCGCGCTTTGAAATATTCCGCGAACGTGGCGCTGGGCGAGACGCCGATCAACGATCAAGGCAAGAAGCTGGAAATCAGCGGCTGGCTTGCCGCAGTCAACATCATCTTCTCTGTCGCGTTCTTCATTTTCATGTACAAGTTTCTGCCGCTTCTGGCCGCGACAGAATTGAAGAAAGTGAACCCGCTCTTCGGGGAGCAGATCATTTTCAACCTGGTGGACGGGATCATCCGCATCGCCCTGTTCCTGCTGTTCATCTGGGGCGTGTCGTTGATGAAGGACATTCACCGCGTTTACGAGTACCACGGCGCGGAACATAAAACGGTGTATGCATTCGAGAGTGGGGACACTCTGCAGACCGGCGCTGTGCAGAAATATTCGACGTATCATCCACGTTGCGGGACCAGCTTCCTGATGACGGTGATGATCATCTCAATCCTTTTCTATACCGTAGTTCCAGTAACGACTTTCTGGGCGCGATTCGGGATCCGCATTGCGCTGTTGCCAGTGATCGCTGGTGTGTCGTACGAGATCATCCGATACGCCGCAAAGCATCGTGGATCGCTTTTCGCTGTGATGACGGCGCCCGGCTTATGGCTGCAACGGATCACAACACAACCCCCGGATGATCGACAGGTGGAGTGCGCAATTACCGCATTGGACCGCGCCATGGAACTCGAGAAAGAGCGCGGCGGGGAGCTGGTGATTGCGTAGAAACATCAGGTCGTCCGTCGTCCGCGGTCCGTCTTCCGCAACTCATCATTAGCGGTCGTTCAACGCATCACAATTCCTGTGTGCATGGTTCCTTGTTGGCGTACTGCTTGCTCGATAGGGTCTCCAACGGGAGGCTTGCATGCCATCATCATCATTCCGCGATTTGCGAGTTTGGAAAGAAGCAATGGATTTGGCGACGCACACATATGAAGTTACTGGGGAATTTCCGAAGCATGAATTGTATGGATTGGCTCAGCAGATGCGACGTGCGGCGGTCTCAATTCCCGGCAACAAAGCCGAAGGCAAAGGTCGAAGAACAGATCGGGAACTCCGCCAATTTTTATTCAATGCCAGAGGATCACTGATGGAACTCGAAACTCAGTTGATCATTGCACAGGAACTGCAATACTTGTCGAGCGAGCGATTGGTAGCACTCCAACAAGAAGCGACAAATGTCGGACGCGCCTTGAGCCGACTCATCAAAGTTGTGGAAGCAGCAGGAAGGAGTTCGCGGATGGCGGACGACGGACAGCGGACAGCAAATGTTTGA
Source organism: Terriglobales bacterium (assembly GCA_036265385.1). Classification (GTDB taxonomy): domain Bacteria; phylum Acidobacteriota; class Terriglobia; order Terriglobales; family Acidobacteriaceae; genus DATAPD01. Next base: position 22,961 of record DATAPD010000058.1, on the reverse strand, counting down.
GAGACTAGACCAAATCGAAGCGCGGTATGACGAACTGACGCAGGCGCTGGCGTCGCCAGAAATCATTGGCGATTCGGCGAAATACCAGAAGACCGCCAAGGCCCATGCCGAGCTGTCAGAGATGGTCGAAAAGTATCGCGAATACAAAGATTTGAAAAAAGGGATTGCGGAGAGTCGTGCTCTCCTGGCCGACGAAAAAGATCCCGAGATGCGGACCTATGCCGAAGAAGAACTCGCCTCGCTCGAAGGCCGCGTCGGCAAAGTCGAAGAAGAACTGAAGGTCCTGTTGCTGCCCAAAGATCCGAACGATGAGAAAGACGTGATTCTGGAAATACGTGCGGGCACCGGTGGAGACGAGGCCACTCTGTTTGCCGATGAGATGTTCCGCATGTACTCCCGCTACGCCGAGATGCAAGGATGGAAAGTGGAAGTGCTTTCGACCTCGGAATCCTCCGTCGGCGGTTTGAAGGAAGTGATCGCCATCATCGAAGGCAACAAGGTCTATTCGCAGCTGAAGTATGAAAGCGGCGTGCATCGTGTGCAGCGGGTTCCTCAAACCGAGCAGCAAGGGCGCGTGCATACTTCCGCGGTGACCGTGGCAGTGCTGCCCGAGGCCGAGGATGTCGACGTAAAGATCGAAGCGAAAGACCTGAGGATCGACACGTTCTGTTCGTCCGGCCCCGGTGGTCAATCGGTAAATACGACATACTCAGCCGTGCGCATCACGCACATTCCGACGAACACCGTGGTGAGCTGCCAGGATGAGAAATCGCAGATCAAGAACCGGGAGAAAGCAATGCGGGTGCTGCGGTCGCGATTGTATGAAGTCGAGATGCAGAAGCAACAGGATGCTCTCGCGAAAGAACGTAAGGCGATGGTCGGATCGGGGGATCGCAGCGAAAAGATCCGGACCTACAACTTTCCGCAGAACCGCGTGACGGACCACCGCATTGGACTGACAATCCATCAGTTGACCGAAGTGATGGATGGAAAGCTGCAGCCGATTGTTTCAGCGTTGGTCACTCACTATCGAACTGAAGGATTGAAAGGCGATGCGGCAAGTGCAGATTAAAGGCCGCTGTTTGTCGTCGATCGTCCCAACATTTTTTCTTGGGCAATTCGTCTCCGCTTTTTCCGCGAAATCGCCTGTGTCAGTTCCCAACCTCCGTGATGAAATGAGCCTGTGCAACTCAGGGCCACACTAACTTCCGCAATCGAGCGGCTTACGGCCGAGCACGTCCCCTCTCCGCGTTTAAATTCCGAACTGTTGCTGATGTTCACGCTTTCTTGTGATCGCGCCTACCTGTATGCGCATTCGGAGCGCGAACTTACCGCAGAGGAAGCAGCCCGATACGAAGAGGCACTTTCTCATCGCATTCGCGGCGTGCCGGCGCAGTACATCACTGGACACCAGGAATTCTGGGGACTCGATCTCATCGTAGGCCCCACGGTGCTGATACCGCGGCCCGAAACAGAGCATGTCATCGAAACGGTGCTTCGGCTGGCAAAAGAAAAGCCGCTTAGCTCCTCTCTCCCAAACTTAAAGATTGTCGACGTAGGCACAGGTTCAGGTGCCATAGCACTAGCGCTCGCCAAGGAACTTCCCAGCGCTGAAATCCACGCCACCGATATTTCACCAGCTGCGCTTGAGATCGCGGAAGCAAACGCCGCCCGGCTCCAAATGGAGTCCCGTATTAAATTCCACGACGGAGATCTGCTCGCGGCACTCCCAAATGGCGAATTCGATTTCGTGGTATCGAATCCTCCCTACGTAGGCAAGTTGGAAGAAGATCAGGTGCAGCTTGACGTGCGCAAGTTCGAACCACGCGATGCCGTATTTGCGGGGGAGACTGGGCTGGAGATCATCGAACGACTCGTCCCAGCCGCGGAGAAGACTCTCAAAGCCGGAGGTTGGCTGGTAATGGAGATTTCCGGGACGATAGCCGCGCGGGTACGGGATCAACTCGTTGGCTGGACCGAGGTCGAGATCATCCGGGATTTGCAGGGCATTGAGCGTGTCGTGCAAGCGAGAAAACCGGAAGGCAATCACCCGAAGATGCGATCTGCGACACGCAAGCAGTGCTCAAATCCCTTATCCCTTGCGGGTTTCAGGGGAGTATGCGGTACAATGCTCTGCTTTCTTTCCCCCTATCCCACCCTGAGTTCTGCTGGAGGTTTTACTCATGTCTGATTCTTCCGGTTTCAGGCTTCGCATCATTGCACTGTTGTTATTAGTAAATCTTTCGATCGCTGCCTTTGCAGCGAAAAATGAGCAAGTCGTCATCATGTCAAACGGCTCGCGCCAGGAATTGAAGGCCAAGGTTCTGGCGGCGGGCGGCACCATACGGCACGAATTTCAAAACGCAACCGCTATCTCCGCAACAATTCCAACCAGCTCGATGCTCTCGTTGCTTAGCACCCCGGGAATCAAGATTAAAAAGGTTGTGAACGTCTACCAGCCAAAGCCGCGGGACCCGAAGGGGATCTCAAACGGCATACTCAAATTCAAACCGAATAACCGAATCAAGTTTGATGCGGCGACTCTTTCCAAGACGATCAAGTCGCTTCCAGCGGATTACAGTTTCAACAACGACCTGATCAATGCAACCTCTGTTCAGGCGGGCGGCAATCTGGGCAAAGGCGTCGTAGTCGCTGTGATCGACAGCGGCACCGCGAATAACGGCGATGTCGTTCCAGCGCTCGATGGCACGGTCATTGGCGGAGAATCGTTTGTTGAGGATGATCCGGTGCCATCACCGACGAGCACCCTGAATGGCGAGCACGGAACATGGGTCGGCACCATGATCGCCGGCCATGCGGGTTTCATCTTCTCGAACGATTCCTGCCTCGTGCAATCTCTCCAGTTGAACGCGCCCGACTCCGTTCTGGACGGAACGCCTTTTGGTTTTCCAGGCGATTCCATTATTCCGATCGTTGGCGTTGCACCCGCGGCGAACATTTACGCGTTGAAAGTGTTCTCTTCTCTTGGGGGAGGGTCCGCTAGCGATGTGATCCTGGCCGCCATGGATCGCGCCATCACTCTCAAAAAGAACTTCCTAGCGGGCATGTCGACCGACCCAGTATCCGGTACGGGAACGGAAGACGATCCATTCGTTTACAACGCACTGAACATCCAGGTTGTGAACATGAGTCTGGGTGGGCCGACGACTGCGGCCGGTCGCGAACTGGAAGACCTGCTGAGCCGCGAGATGATCAAAGTCGGAATCACGCTCGTGACTTCCTCCGGCAATGCGGGCCCGGCATCGCTCACCACCGGTACTCCTGCGACCGGAGTGGCGGCGCTGTCGACCGCCGCGTCGATCACCCCTCAGCATGACCGTATTTTCTGGGATGTTGCTTCCTCGAACGACTGCGCTGTGGGATTAGGCCTGCTCGCCCATCCGACAAATGGTTTGCAGACTGCATCCTTCAGCTCCCGCGGACCAAGCGCCGACGGAAGAGTCGATGTAAGCGTGATCTCGGCCGGCTTCTGGAATTTTGTCGAAGGCCCAGACGGTGGTTTGGCCCTGGTTGCCGGAACCTCGTTTTCCTCTCCTACGGCGGCCGGTGCAGCTGCACTTCTTCAGGCAGGAGTGCCGGATGCGACTGCGGCCCAAGTTCGCAATGCGATCGTGAAGGGCGCGAACTTCTCCAAGATGGGCGACGGCTCAACCCAGTTCGATCAAGGTCGCGGGTACCTTGATGTCGCGAACTCGTTGAGCATGCTGAAAGCCGGTACTGCTGGCTCGTCAATCCCCAACTTGTCAACCTACTCGAATGATGTTGCCATCAACCTCGGCAAACTTGGAATCAGCACAACCAAGCTCACAGCCGGTTCGACTCTGAAGTTTTCTACCGGACTGCTGAAGCCCGGCCAACGAAAAGAATTCATCGTCAAGGTAGGGCGGGAGATCGGCAGCGTGACTGTGAGCGTCGACGCGGTTACGCCCAAGCTTCCCCCGGACATGCAGAACGTTATCTTCGGCGATGACGTTTTCATGGCTGTCCACCAGGCGAAGACGTCCGCTTTCGGCGAAGGCGATTACGTTTTTGAAAACTATGTGACGGGCCCGACGCAATTCAGCGTCAGCAATCCCGAACCCGGTTACATGCGCATCGCGATTCTTGGCGATTCGACGAACGCAGGCCGAGTCAGCTCCGATATCACTGTCACTGCGAAAGCACAGAAGACAGCGGCTCTGAGCAAGTTCGCCACGATCTCCGAGGGCCAGTTGGCACAAATTCCATACAAGGTGCCATCCGGTTTGAAGTCAATCACCTTCGAGCTCACGTGGAATCACGACTGGAGCTATTACCCGACGAACGATCTGGACCTGATCGTCGTGGATCCAGACGGCAACCTGATCTTCGACGGCGCCACCCTGAATGGACGCGAGATGGCGACTATCACCAAACCGAAAGCCGGAAACTGGATCATCCTGGTCGATGGCTTCAACATTTGGGGCACGCTGGCGAACAACGGAACCCAATCCGGTCAGCAGACCGATAACTATCGGGTGAGGGTCACTCAACAATAAAGGTCTGGCAGGCATTCGAATCCCCGAGGCCAAAGCTTCGGGGATTTTTTTGTGATCGATGCGCGGTTCGGCGGATCAGGAATGCTTGGAGGCGGGTGCGGCTTGGATCTCTTCCACGTCCACGCAGTTGAGCGGATACTGCCCCGTGTAGCAGGCAAGGCAATAGTGATTCCGCTCTCCATCGGCTGCTGCTCTCTGAAGACCCTCAATCGAGAGATAGGACAAAGAATCCGCGCCAATGAACTCACGGATCTCCTCGACCGACTTGTTCGCCGCAATGAGCTGGCTTTTCGATGGCGTATCTACCCCGTAAAAACAAGGCGAAATCGTTGGCGGACACGAGATGCGCATGTGCACTTCCTTCGCACCAGCGTTACGCACCATCCTGACAATCTTGCGGCTTGTTGTGCCGCGAACGATGGAGTCATCAATCAAAACGACTCGCTTGCCTTCGAGCAGATTGCGAACAGGATTAAGCTTCAGTTTCACGCCGAAGTCGCGCACTGATTGGTTCGGCTCAATAAATGTGCGGCCGATGTAATGGTTGCGGATCAGTCCGAGACGGAACGGTATGCCGAGTTCCGCTGCGTAGCCCATGGCCGCAGTGTTGCCGGAGTCGGGCACAGGAACAACAATATCGGCATCGGCCGGAGCTTCGCGGGCAAGCTGACGTCCCATCATTTCCCGGCTGAGATCAACAGGACGGCCAAAGACAATGCTATCCGGACGTGAAAAATACACGTGCTCGAAGATGCAACTCGATTGGAACGGCGACGGCGAATAGAAACGCGAAGTGATTCCCTCAGGCCCGACGATAACAAGCTCCCCAGGCTTCACATCACGCTCGTAAATTGCGCCAATCAAGTCGAAGGCGCAGGTTTCAGACGCGAAAACGATCGTATCCTGCTTCTCGCCTGGCTGCGCCGGGATGCGCCCCATAGCCAATGGACGAAACCCGCGCGGATCTCGAGCCGCGAAAATGCGGTCCGGGCTGATCATCACGAGTGAAAAAGCCCCCTCGACACGTCGAAGCGCATCCGCCATTGCCTCGGGTAAGGTGTGCTCGCGTGACAGGGCGATCAGGTGAAGAATGACTTCGGTGTCGCTGTTCGTCTGAAAAATCGAGCCTTGGCCTTCGAGCCGGCTGCGCAACTCCAATGCATTTACGAGATTTCCATTGTGCGCGACCGCAATCATCCCTTTATTCGATTGCACAAAGATCGGCTGCGCGTTGAGTAAGGCGGAATCGCCAGCGGTGGAATAACGCGTATGCCCGATCGCGAGCTGGCCGCGAAGTTTACTGAGGACGTCCTCCGTAAAAATGTCCGCAACAAGGCCCATGGCCTTATGCGGATGCAGGCTCATGCCATCAGACGTGACGATCCCGGCAGACTCCTGTCCACGATGCTGGAGAGCGTGCAGACCAAGGTAAGCAAGCTTTTCGGCTTCAGGATGGGCGTAAATCGCAACCACGCCGCACTCGTCTCGAAATTTATCTGTAATTTGCATTTCGCAATTAGCCTTTAGGACTCGGTTCCCAGCTCTCAATACAGAATTAATCCGCGACGGCTGCAACAGGTTCCGTGCGCAGCGCATTCTCCAAAGCGCCTTCGTACACCTCGTTCAGTTCCGACAGCGTAGCAGACACTACAACCTCACCATCCAGCGAGATCTCAACGCGATCACCGCCAGTCGTGCCGATTTCATCCGCAAAAATGCCGTAATCTCCCGCCAGTGATTTGATTCGCGAGACCTTCGACGGGTCGCAGGAGACCACGATACGGCTGGCGTCCTCTCCGAAAAGCACGAATTCCGCAGGAAAATCCTGCCGGCTCAACCTAACCGTTTGCCCGATTCCGTTGGGAAAAGATTTTTCGGCCAAAGCCACCGCCAGCCCACCTTCGGAACAATCGTGGGCAGAATCCACCAGGCCTTCACGAATCAACTCAACAATGGCCTTCTGCAGCACGGCTTCCTTTTCAATTTCGAGCTCGGGCGGGTAACCCCAGACCGCGCCCAACACATCTTTCGCGTAATCCGAGGATCCGAACTCCGACTCCATATCGATAGCGTCGCCGGGCTCTGTACCGCGCAGAAGAACAATCGAGCGTCCTTCGGCCTGGAACGCTAGCTTGCCCGACTTGTGCACGTCTTCGAGCAGGCCCACGATTCCAACCACTGGCGTAGGATAAATTCCCTCGCCAAGCGTTTCGTTGTAGAAGCTGACATTGCCGCCGGTGATCGGGGTTTCCAGTTCTTCGCACGCCTTCGTCAGGCCATCTACCACCTGCGAGAACTGCCACATGATGTGCGGCTTCTCGGGATTCCCGAAGTTCAGACAGTTCGTCGCCCCGACCGGAGTCGCGCCCATACATGCGACGTTGCGAGCCGCTTCAGCGACAGCGTGCATGGCGCCCAGCCGCGGATCGAGATAGCACCAGCGCCCGTTGCCATCGAGAGCCATCGCCAATCCGCGCTGGCTGCCTTTGATTCGGATCACTCCGCCGTCCGCCGCACCCGGGCCAGCCACGGTGTTGGTTTGCACCATGTGATCGTATTGCTGCCAGACCCAACGCTTGCCACAAATGTTTGGACTCGCGAGCAAGCGCTTGAAGTTTTCAGTGAGGTCGCCAGATTCGGCCAGCTTGATGTGCGCAGGCATCTCGCGTTCCACCGGAGGCTCCCAGCGTTGCAGCGGCCGTTTGTAAACTGGTGCGTCGTCCGTGAGTGCGGCGTTCGGGATCTCGGCCACCAGTTCTCCCTGTTGCAGCACTCTCATCACGGGATCGCCGGTGACACGTCCGACCTCGGCGGCATCCAGTCCCCATTTCTCGAAGACTCGAAAGACCTCAGCTTCCCGTCCCTTTTCTGCAACCAGCAACATGCGCTCTTGCGATTCCGAGAGCATGATCTCGTAAGCTGACATGCTTGTTTCGCGCTGAGGAACGCGGTCCAGTTCGATTTCAAGTCCGACACCACCGCGCGCTCCCATCTCGCAAGTTGAGCAGGTAAGCCCAGCGGCGCCCATGTCCTGGATGCCAACGATGGCCCCGGTTTGCATCGCTTCAAGGCAAGCCTCAAGAAGAAGCTTCTCCATGAAAGGATCGCCCACCTGCACGTTCGGACGCTTGGCTTCCGAAGCTTCGCTGAACTCCTCGCTCGCCATCGTCGCGCCATGGATGCCGTCGCGGCCCGTTTTCGACCCCACATAGATGACCGGGTTTCCTTCGCCCGCGGCCTTCGCATAGAAGATCTGATCGCGGCGCACGAGTCCGAGAGCAAACGCATTCACCAGCGGATTGCCGGAGTAACAAGCTTCAAACTTGGTTTCTCCGCCAAGATTCGGCACGCCGAAGCAGTTTCCGTAAGATGCCACACCGCTGATCACGCCTTCCATGACGGAGTGGTTCTTGTGCAGCTCAGCCGTAGTTGCCGTCTTGTCTTGTTCGATTGGTCCGAAGCGAAGCGAATCCATCACAGCGACTGGTCGCGCGCCCATCGTGAAGATGTCGCGCAATATGCCGCCAACGCCAGTCGCCGCACCCTGGAACGGTTCAATGAACGAAGGATGATTATGGGATTCAATTTTGAACGCGCAGGCCCATCCATCTCCAATATCGATGATGCCAGCGTTTTCCCCGGGCCCCTGCACAACCAGCTTGCTTCGGGTGGGCAATCGCTTCAGGTGGACGCGCGACGATTTGTAGGAGCAGTGCTCGCTCCACATCACGCTGAAAATGCCCAGCTCGGTCAGCGTGGGCTCGCGGCCGCCCAGCAGTTGTTTAATTTTCTCGTATTCTTCGGGCGTGAGGCCGTGGTCGCGAATCACTTCCGGGGTAATGGAGGAACCGGTCGAGACAGTCATGACAGGGAACTTCTATTGTCGCATTTCGGGAGCGGTTTCGGTACTCTCCGTCTAAAGCGAAAAAATCCTGCACTCCGTCGTAATGCTTCTATTAATTCTTCTCCAACAACGACGCGAGCCTGCCTAGCAAAATCAGCGCCGAGCAACAGAAGAGTCCCTTGGCCAAGAAGTAAGTCGCAAATCCACCTTCCAGCAATCCCTTGGGTTTGAATCCATTGTCGTTCATCCCCGCCCAGAGGCACAGCAACAGTACCAGCACTGCAATAACTGGATTCACGAATCGCAAGTAAATCTTCATTCGAGTGGCTCCATGACGCGCAACTTTCTGCCTGGATCGTACTCGGGAACCAAAAGGGCCCGCAGTGACATGGGGCACTTGTTACCAGTATCCTTCCCCGATCAGGAGGATGGCCACTGGCTGACAACAACAACTCGTCATTTTGGCGAGATGGAATGGCCATTGTTGCTGTTCTGGCCGTCCTGAAGTTCCTGTTTCACCTCTATTTCAACAACCGCTACGGTGATTTTCGCGACGAGTTCGATTACATCATCTGCGGCAATCACCTGGCGTGGGGATACGTCGATCAGCCGCCCCTGATTCCGTTCTTGACCAGAATTTGCCTGGCTATCTTCGGGGATTCTCTACGAAGTGTCCGCCTGATTCCAGCGATTGCCGCTTCGATGATGTTGGTACAAACTGCCGCCATCACCCGACAGTTGGGAGGCAAAGCATGCGCACTCATTCTCAGCGCCCTCGCTGTCATTGTGGCCCCGCAATTCTTATCGAACGGAAGCTTGCTAACCACGAACTGCCTCGAACCTCTCCTCTGGACGGGTTGCGCCTATTACGCGATCCTCGCAACCAAGAGGGATGACCCGCGCTACTGGGTGTGGTTTGGCGTGTGCGCCGGACTCGGCCTGATGGAGAAATACTCGATCGCTGTGTTTGGCTTCGGAGTTGTCGTTGGACTGCTTCTCACTCCACAACGCAAGGCACTCGCGAGCAAATGGATCTGGATTGGAGGAGTTGGCGCGTTTCTCATTTTTCTGCCGAATCTCTTATGGAACATCGCGAACCACTGGCCGTTCGCTCAATTGATGCACAACATCAAAATGGACGGTCGAGACGTGGTGCTCTCACCATGGCAGTACTTCGCGCAGCAGACCCTGCTCACAAATCCCTTCGCAGCCTGGATCTGGATTACCGGGCTGGTCGCGTTGCTGTCCGCACAACGTTTTCGGCCATATCGATTTCTCGGAATTGCATATCTCGTCAGCTTCACGGTATTCGTCGCCCTCCACGGTAAGAATTACTATCTCTCGCCGATTTACCCGGTCTTGATTGCGGCAGGAGCAGTCGTCGTGGATGATGTCATCTCGGGCAAACTTTCATGGCTCAAGCCGGTGATCACGGTAGTGCTCATAGCAGGTGGCGCAGTTCTGGCGCCCATCGTGATTCCGGTGTTTTCTCCTGACAAATTTATCGCTTACATGTCGAAGTTGCCGATCAAAGCGCCGCGCAGCGAACACGCTCACGAACGCGCAATCATGCCGCAACATTATGCCGATCAATTCGGCTGGGATGAGATCGTCGCCAAAACGGCCGAAGTTTGGAACAGCATTCCTGAGAGCGAGCGATCTCAATGCGGCATCTTCGCTCAGGATTACGGACAAGCCGGCGCGATCGATTTCCTCGGCCGCAAGTACGGCCTGCCGCCCGCTCTCAGCGGACATCAATCCTGGTGGCTCTGGGGGCCTCGCGGATACACCGGGAGCTGTCTTGTCGTGCTCGACGACGACCGAGACACACTCGAAAGAAAGTTCTCGAACGTACAATATGCTGGAGAGTCGCGCGACAATCCTTACGCGCTCGAACGGCGCATCCCATTCTTTATCGTTCGTGGTCCGAAGTTCGGTTCACTGCAGGAAGTTTGGCCGCGATTGAAGAAATGGCGATAGCACATTGGGCTTTTCGTTGAGATCTGAATGAAATCCGTCATCATCGGCACTGCCGGACACATCGACCACGGTAAAACCGCGCTCGTGAAAGCGCTTACAGGCATCGATGCCGACCGACTGCAGGAAGAAAAGCGGCGCGGAATTACCATCGATCTTGGATTCGCGCACCTCGAATTGCAGAGTCCAGGCGGAGAGATCGTGCGACTTGGGTTCGTTGATGTTCCCGGCCATGAACGTTTCGTGCGCAACATGTTGGCCGGAGTCGGCGGAATCGATATGGTTTTGCTCGTTATCGCTGCCGATGAGGGAATCAAGCCGCAGACTCGGGAACACTTCGACATCTGCCAACTACTCGGGATACGTCGCGGAATCACTGTTCTGACAAAGGCGGATGCGGTCGACAAAGACACTCTGGAGGTCGTCCGCCTCGAAGTCGAAGAATTTCTGCGTGGTTCGTTCCTCGATAGTTCGCGCGCGCCGATTGTCGCCGTAAGTTCTCTAACTGGCGCAGGTCTGCCAGAACTCAAGGACGCAATTGCAAGAGTTGCAAGCGACGCAACCGCGAGAGAATCCGCTGCGCTTGTTAGGTTACCCATTGATCGCGTGTTCACGATGAAAGGTTTTGGAACTGTCGTGACCGGAACATTGATTTCTGGGACGATCCACAAAGAAGACGAAATGCAAGTGTTCCCGTCCGGCAGGCGTGTTCGTGTGCGCGGTGTTCAGGTGCATGGCTCGACGGCCGAGCAGGCGGTCGCTGGACAACGCACTGCTTTGAATCTTGCCGGCGTAACCGTCGAAGAGATATCGCGTGGCATGATGCTTGCCCAGCCGGACACGTTTCGGGACGCAAAGCGGCTGGATGTGAAGCTGTCGTTACTCTCGTCCGCCAGACCTGTCAAAAATCATTCCCGCGTGCACTTCCACGCGTACACGATGGAGACGATCGCCGAGGTCAAGCTAGACCTAGATGAGCAGATCAGACCCGGCCAATCTCAGTTTGCGCAACTTCGGTTATCGGCTCCGATTCTGCTTATGCCGGGAGACCGGTTTATTGTCCGGCAGTTTTCGCCGGTCGTGACAATCGGGGGCGGCTCTGTGCTGGACGCATTTCCGATGCGACGCACGATAGCGAAAAATGAATCTCTCGAAATCCTGGCCAGCGAAGACAAAGCCGAGATTTTCCGGCTGCGCGTCGCCAGACGCGGTCACGATGGGATCTCGTTCCGCCAACTCATCGAGGAGACTGGATGGACTAGAAAAGCGGTCGATGCTCAATTGCAAGAAGCAAGGACGAATGGCAGTGTGCTGCGCATCGGCGACCGGCTGATCGATGCGAACGCGATGTCAGCATTGATGAAAGACATCGTTGAAGCCGTATCCGAATTCCATAATCGCAACCGCCTGGTAACGGGCATTTCGAAGGAAGAATTAAGAGAGACGCTCGGGACTTCGCCGGAAATGTTTTCCGCCGCATTGAATCAGCTTTTGAGCGAGAGAAAGCTGGATGTCACCGGTGAGATCGTTCATCGGCCCGGCCAAGGCGTCGTGATGAAGGACGAAGAACTTGAGTCAAAGAAAATTATCGAGGCTGCCTTCGCCTCAGCCGGACTCAAAGTGCCATTTCTGAAAGATGTTCTCGCAGGCCTCAAAGTCGATAAAACGCGAGCACAAAAAATCGTGACCCTGATGTTGCGCGACAAGGTCCTTCTCAAAATTTCCGAAGACCTTGTTTTTCACCGGGACTCGCTGGACTCTCTCAAGAAGCAGGTTTCGGCTCTCAAAAAGTCCAAGCCCAAAATCGATGTAGCGCAGTTTAAAGATCTGACCGGTGTCAGCCGAAAATACGCGATCCCGCTGCTCGAATATCTCGACCGCGAACGCGTCACACGAAGAGTCGGCGACGCACGCGAAATTCTCTGAGTCCTCTGAATAGGCCCGATCGGCTACTGAACGCTGACAGTCACAGTCTTTTGCGTGCGCCCGAAGGCGTTCGTGCTGTAGAGCGTATACGTGGTACTCGCGCTGGGTGCGACTGACACGCTCGTTCCGCGCACCGGACCAATTGGGGTGATGATCGAGTAGGACGCGCCACTCACACTCCAACTCAGCGTCACGGATTGCCCAGCGCTGATCGCTGTCGAGGATGCGCTAAAGCTCGTGATCGATGGCGCCGATCCCGCCGGAACGTTCGCTGCTGTGTAAATGGGATTCATCTGCACGACTTCAAAATCCGAAGCTTTGAGATTCCCTAAAATATGAAGATCATCATTATTCCAGCGATCGTCAGGCGCACCACTGATGTACATCGAGCTCCCGTTGTCCGCCATGATCAATCCATATTTCTTCATTGCCGCGAGGATCACCTGGTTCGCGGCAGAAAATCCCGATGTGTTGTAGCTCGCTTTCAAGCGGATGCGCATGCCCATCGGTGCGGCGTTCGGGTCTGTCGAGTTCGCCGCCCAATGTGAAGCTGGCGGAATAAAAGCCGCGCGGCTACGTTGCAATGTAAAGCGAATCGCGTGCTTGATTTCACCCGCAGCCACTTCGTCATAACGAACAAGCCCCGGGAAAATGGGAAGTCCCGCCGCGTCCGCTGACGTCCACGTGTACGGGCGCTGTTCATTGTTCAGCAAGTCCCACACACTCGCTTGGTCGGCGTTCCAGCCAACCGTCGCAGGATAGGCGTTAAATAATTCGTACAACCAGCACTTACTCTTATCGAGCACAAGAACGTGACGGTCGCCAGAGGGATTCGGGTCGCCTTCGATAGGCGCAGTGGCCGGAACGGGCATGGGCCCCAGATCGCTCTCATCCCCATACGCAGTGAAATTAATAGGAACAAACTTCTGATTCGCATCGACGACCAGGTAGGGAATACCGATCTTTCCGCCGTTGTATAGCCCGGCTCCAAAGTCCGCGTGGACCGCCGTGCCACTCCCAATAAAGTTAATGATCGATGCAGAACTTGCGTCCACCGGAGCAGCAGAGATGTCTTTGTTCCAAAGGCTGTCGGCAGGGAACGGAAGGAACCCACCAAGGCTCGCGCCCACTCCAGTCGACATCGCGTTGCAGGCGCTTGGTTGAGATCCCCCACCGCCCGTGCCGCCCCCACCACCGGTCCCACCTCCACCAGAACCGCCGGCTCCGCCCGGATCGGCAGATCCCCCGCCACAAGCGTTGAATATCAGAGCGATCGAGAGTAGAACTGCACACCGGCAAAGTGCCTTCATGCCATTATTTTCGAGCGCCAGGAATGCTCGCCACAAATGGCTGAAGGACAGGTCCATAAGGACATTGGGATTCCGATGAAAAGCCCAATGCTGATCGAATTAGGCCGTTTCATCACAGGCTTACTGACGGAAATTGACGATCAAACGCACGAAAACCTAGAATCGAACAGATCCTCCCCAGTTTCGGAGTCCAATGCCACTTTACGAATATGAGTGCAAGAAGTGCGGTCATCGTTTTGAGCGAATCCAGAAGTTTTCCGATCCGCACGTAAAAAAATGTCCAGACTGCGGAGGCGCCGTCGAGCAGGTGATTTCCGCCCCTGCCGTGCAGTTCAAAGGAGCTGGTTGGTACGTCACTGATTACGCCAAAAAAGGCTCCGGGAGCGCTTCATCCTCCTCAGATGGTGATTCCGGCGGCAAGTCTGATTCGAAATCCGACGTGAAAGCGGAATCGAAAAAAGAAGACAAGCCCAAGACGGAGAAGAAAGCCAAGAAAGATTAAGCGCCTCTCCTAACCCGGCCTTCTCCCAAGTAAATAGTCCAACTTCAATGTCTTACCGGGGTTGAATCTTTCCGACATGTCGCCACATCCAAATAGTCGTTATAACGATTAATTGGAGGCAGGCGATGATTCAAATCCGAAAGAGTACTGAACGAGGCGGCGGCGACTACGGCTGGCTGAATACCAAGCACACCTTCAGCTTCAGCGATTATTGGGATCCAAAATGGATGGGCTTCCGCTCGCTACGCGTCATTAACGAAGACTGGGTTGCTCCGAAGGGCGGTTTTCCTACGCACCCGCATCGCGACATGGAGATCATCACTTATGTGCTCGAAGGCAAGCTCGAGCATAAGGACAGCCTGGGTACAGGCTCAGTCATACTGCCCGGCGACGGCCAGCGCATGACCGCTGGCAAAGGAATTCGCCATAGCGAGTTCAATCCTTCTGAGACCGACACTGTACATCTACTGCAGATCTGGATTCTGCCGGAAAAGGCGGGACTCGAACCGAGCTATGAGCAGAAGAGTTTTGCCGAAACGGAGAAGCGCGGCAAGCTCCGGCTGGTTGCGGCCAATGATGGCGCCAATGGCGCAGTGACCATCAACCAGGACGCCAAGTTGTACGTCACATTGCTCAAGAATGGCGAAGAAGTGCAGCATGAACTTCCGAAGGACCGCTACGGTTGGCTGCAGGTGGCGAAAGGTTCTGTCGAACTGAATGGGCATAAACTGAATCAGGGTGACGGCGCCGCCATCGGCGATGAACCTAAGCTGTCGATTAAAGGATCGGAAGATTCCGAAGTCTTGTTGTTCGATTTAGCGTAATCGCACAGGTTCAAGGTTTCGCGACTTCACGTTGATCCTTCCGAAACCTTGAACCTCGAAGTTCGAAACCTTGAAACCCGCACTTCAGTGAGGTCGCGATGTCAGAAAAACCTATCCGTGTTGTGGTGATCAAAGGCAGTGTCCGCCCGAATAACTACACGAGCATGGCTGTCGCGCTTGTAGTCGATGAGCTGAAGCAGGATCCGCAAGTCCACGTACAGGTCATCGATCCCGCCGAATACAATCTGCCGATGCCCGGCACGGATTGGAGCGCGCCCGGCGCCAAAAAGCTTCAAGTGGTTGTGAAGGACGCTACTGCTGTCATCCTCGCCACGCCGGAATATCATGGCAGCTTTTCAAGCGTCATGAAGCTGGTGATCGAAAACCTGGGATTCCCTTCGGCCCTGCAAGGCAAGCCAGTCGCCCTATTGGGAGTAGCGGCTGGTGCAATCGGCGCGATCAAGTCTCTTGAACAGTTGCGAAGCGTGGCAGCGCACGTCGGCGCCATTGTATTGCCAACGCCAGTTTCTGTAGCAAACGTGCAATCTGTTTTTGACACAGCGGGCCATATTACAGACCCGGCCGTCGAAACGATGATCCGCGGCGTAGCCCGAAACGTAATGGAATACATTCATGGTAATGTGTGTCCGCGCGTGACGCTTGAGCGGTTGATGCGCGAAGGCGCAGCGGCTAGCGCACATTAACCTGGTCTGGAGTTATTTCGCAGTTTCGACTGAACCATGTCTATCCGGCGGCCCTCGGGTGTTACTGCGATCGGCATTCTCTTCCTTCTGAGCGCAGCCTACCTCTTTGGGCTCGGCGCCCTCATGATTTTGCAGCCGGGTAGCATCTCCATGGCTCGTGGCGCGCCGCTTTTGTTCGGCCTGGAATTGGCCGGACCCTACATGTTTGTTTTGACGGCTGCGGTGGGCGCTCTTATTGGATCTGGATTGCTCAACCTTAGCAACCTCGCTCGTTGGGCAGCAATCCTTATCGCACTCGCTGGGATTGTGATGTTAATGCCAACGGTCTCCGCGGACGTTGTCACGATTCAGTGGGACCATCTCTTTTTCAGCGGGCTGGCTGTGATCGTTCGCGTACTGATCGTGTGGTGCCTGTTTCAGCACCCGGTCATCGAAGCCTTCCAAAAAACTAGCCACGGATGAACGGCGTGCTCAGGAATTCCAAGCATGCGTCCGTTCATTCCGTGGCCAAATGTTTATCTGCGTTTTTCTCCGACACGTTCACTGACCGCGAACGTCATTTTGCCGGCCTTCTTGTCCGCATCGACCACGATGTGATCCCCATGTAAGACTTCGCCATCGAGAATCTTCATCGCAAGCGGGTCTTGCACTAACTTCTGGATCGCGCGTTTCAGCGGACGCGCTCCAAATGCTGGATCATACCCTTCCGTGAAGAGCAGTTCTTTTGCCGCATCCGTGAGCTCGAGCGAAATCTTCCGATCGGCCAGCAAGCGTCGCAAATCTTCCAGCCGCAGGTCCACAATCTTCACCAGCTGTTCCTTGCCCAGTGGACGGAAGATGATGATGTCGTCCACGCGGTTCAGGAACTCAGGCCGGAAGTGTCCGCGCAGCGCGTCCAGCACCTGGTCGGAAGCTTTCTCGAATGCCTTTTCGCTCGCCATGCTCTCGGCAATCAAAAAATTCGACCCGATGTTCGAAGTCATGATGATGATGGTGTTTTTGAAATCCACGTGCCGGCCTTTGCCGTCCGTGAGACGTCCATCGTCCATGATCTGCAGCATGACGTTGAACACGTCTGGATGTGCCTTTTCAATTTCATCAAACAATACGACCGCGTACGGACGCCTGCGGACTGCTTCCGTGAGCTGACCACCTTCGTCGTAGCCCACGTATCCTGGAGGCGCGCCGATCAGGCGTGACACGGCATGCTTTTCCATATATTCGGACATATCGATCCGAATCATCGCGTGCTCATCGTCAAAGAGAAACTCGGCGAGTGCACGCGCCAACTCGGTCTTACCAACGCCGGTTGGTCCGAGAAAAATGAATGACCCGATCGGACGCTTGGGATCGCTAAGCCCTGCGCGTGAACGCCGAATGGCATTCGACACTCGTTCCAGCGCTTCATCCTGTCCAACCACGCGCTGACGCAGCCGTTCTTCCATGGTGACAAGTTTCTTGACCTCGCCCTCCAGCATTTTCGAGACCGGGATGCCCGTCCATTTCGAAACAATGCGAGCGACGTCTTCCTCGTCCACTTCTTCTTTCAGCATGCGGTTCGCGCCCGACTTCTCCATCTGCGCATTGAGCTTCCTTAGTTCCTCTTCGGTCTGGCGGATCAGCGAATAACGAATCTCCGCAACGCGCTGCAGATTGCCTTTCCGTTCCTCGGCCTGTTCTTCGATCTTCAGCTGCTCCAGCTTTTCTTTCAGTTGCCGTTGCCGCGCAATCGCATCCTTTTCCTGTTTCCAACGCGCCTTGAGCGCATTCGATTTTTCTCGGATCTCAGCGAGCTCGCGATCGAGCACACCGAGTCGCTCTTTCGAATTCGGATCGCTTTCCTTCTTCAGCGCCTGCTTTTCGATCTCGAGTTGCATGGCGCGTCGCTCAAGCTGATCGATGTCCGTCGGCAGGGAATCAATCTGAATGCGAAGCGAGGAGGCCGCCTCGTCAATCAGGTCGATCGCCTTGTCCGGCAGAAAACGATCGGAGATGTAGCGGTGCGACAGTGTCGCCGCAGCGATAATCGCCGAATCCTTGATGCGAACCCCGTGGTGAACCTCGTATTTCTCTTTCAAGCCACGGAGAATCGCAATCGTGTCCTCCACGTTCGGCTCGCCCACGAACACTGGCTGAAAACGGCGTTCAAGGGCCGCATCTTTCTCGATGTACTTTCGGTATTCATTCAGCGTGGTCGCGCCAATCGCGCGCAGCTCACCGCGTGCCAGGGCTGGCTTCAACATGTTGGAAGCATCAATGGCTCCCTCGACAGCGCCTGCACCCACCAGGGTGTGCAGCTCGTCGATAAAAAGAACGATCTGTCCCTGCGAGTCTTCGATCTCTTTGAGGACGGCTTTCAAGCGGTCTTCAAACTCGCCGCGATATTTGGCTCCAGCCAGCATCGACCCCAGGTCGAGGGCCACCACGCGCTTGTTCTTCAAAATTTCGGGCACGTCGCCGGAAACAATGCGTTGCGCGAGTCCTTCGACAATGGCCGTCTTGCCTACGCCCGGCTCTCCAATGAGCACTGGGTTGTTCTTGGTCCGGCGGGAAAGAACCTGCACCACTCGCCGGATCTCCTCATCGCGCCCAATAACGGGGTCCAGCTTCCCTCGTCGCGCCGCATCGGTCAGATCGCGGGCGTAGCGTTCGAGTGCCTGGTATTTTCCTTCTGGATTCTGATCTGTAATGCGCTGCGAGCCTCGCACGGCCGTGAGGGCCTTCAGGATCGCGTCATAGGTCGCCCCATGGCGCGCGAGCACTTCTTGCGCCGGGTCCCGCTTCAGCTGCGTAGCAGCAAGCAGCAAATGTTCGGTCGAAACGTACTCATCTTTGAAATTGTCCGCTTCCTTGAAAGCCCGCTCGAGCAGTTGATTGAGCGACTGCGACATGCCCGGCTGGTTTACACCGCCTGACACTTTGGGTAAACGCTCAATCTCCTTGTACACATCGGTCAGCACGGCCTGCGGACCTAAGCCAATCTTTTCCAGCACGGGAGGCACAATGCCTTCGCTATCTTCTATCAACGCAGCAACGAGGTGCAGCGGAAGAATTTCCGGATTGCCGTGCTCAGACGCGAGTTCATTCGCGCGCTGCACCGCCTCCTGCGCTTTCACCGTGAATTTGTCCCATCGGATTGCCATAGCTACTCCACTTCATAAATCGTGATTTTTGCAGTTGGCCACACCATTCTCCGCCAAAAACCAAGGCCGGAGCAAAAGCCCCGGCCCAAGCTGACTGCTAACTACTGACTGCAGCTTTTACGCCGCTTTGCCTTTACCTTCGAGAGTCTTCTCGCTGCCGACGTTGACCTTGATCTGCTTCGGCTTGGCTTCAGCCCTCTTTGCCAGTTGGATCTTTAATACGCCCTTTTCGTAGTTAGCGGTGACTTTCTCCGCATCTACGGTTGTGGGCAAGGTGAAGGTGCGAGTGAAGCTGCCATACTGCCGCTCAACACGGCGATAGTTCTCCTCTTTCTCTTCCTTCTCGAACTTGCGCTCGCCGTGAACCGTGAGGGTATTGTTCTCCACTCGAACGTCGATGTCCTTCTCGTCGATTCCCGGAATCTCAATCTTGAGGGTCAAATGCTGCTCATCCTCGTAAACGTCAACCGGCGGAGCAAACACGGACGTGCTCAGCGCTTCCTCTCCGCGGGTTTCACCGAAGTTGTCACGGAAAAGTCGATTCATCCGGTCCTGCAGAGTGTTGAACTCGCGAAAGGGGTCCCAGCGGGTTAAAACGGTCATGACAGTCCTCCTGAATTCTCGAATTTGTGGCGTATTCGCCAATTATTTTTGTTTAGCGTATTAAAATCATATGATATGAGCGGATTACTGTCAACATTAATTCCGCGTCTTATTTTCATCATCTTACAATCGAAATAATGCACTTAAGATATGCCGTCTCGGGTATTCCAAGCACTTGCGGGTGGTCTTTTGCCTGTCCGCGGAGCTCGAGAACGCGTACCGGACGCCCGGCATCCCCAGCCGCAGACCCGAGAGCCTCAAGCAGGTCGTTCCCGCTGACATGGAACGAACACGAGCAGGTCATCAGGACACCCCCAGGCCGCAGCATCTTCAGCGCCCTTAAATTCAGTTCCTTGTAGCCGCGTAGTGCCGTATCGCGTTTTTCGCGAGTTTTGGCGAACGCGGGCGGATCCAGCACGATGCTGTCGTACTGCCGCCCGGAATCGGAGTAGTCCCGCAGTAAGTCAAAGGCGTTCGCCTCGATCCATTCGATTTCCCTGCCATTCAGCTTTGAGTTGGCTTCGGCTGCTTCGAGTGCCGAAAGAGAGCTGTCCACGCCCGTGACGCGCTCACAGCACCGGGCCAAGTGAAGAGCAAATCCGCCCTGATAGCAGAAAACATCCAGCGCCTCACCGCGGGCATACTGCTCAGCCGCCGCGTAGTTCTCGCGCTGATCCAGAAACGCGCCCGTCTTCTGGCCGCTCAGAGCGTCGTAGATGAAGCGGACCCCGTTCATCTGGAACTCGGTTCGGGTCTGTTCCCCTGCAACCAGACCACTCTGCTTTTCGGGAAGCTGCTCGAGCTTGCGCACCCGGGCATCGCTACGTTCGATGATCGCCTTGGGCTTAAGAATCTCCTGCAGCTCGCTCAGAATTGCAGTTCGGGACGTCTCTGAATCCATGGCCTGGTTCAGCACCTGCATGGAAAGAAGATCGTTGTAGCAATCCACGATCAGCCCCGGCAGCGAATCGCTTTCACTGAAGATCACCCGGTATGCATTGGTGTCGCGCACCAGCCGCTTTCGATATTCGACAGCCGCCCGGACCCGTTGGCGAAGAACGTTCCCGATGTTCTCCAGTGCCTCGCGCGAAAGCATGCGAACGGCGATCTGTGAGGCTGTGCTGTAGAAAGCCGTGCCGAGCAGCGCTTTGGAACCCTGCTGCTTTACCAGCACTGCAGAGCCGGGAGGCACGCCGTCGGCGGTCACAACGTCAGAACGATAGATCCAGACATGCCCGCCGCGAACCCGCTCGGCTCCGCGTCGACTCACAGTAACTAAGGGGAGATCCATCGGCATGAGCGCAATGGTACGCCCAGTCTGAAAAATAGTTGGCCCAGTCAGAGTACTTCGATCTTTTCGTCGACCAGCTTCTTGTCGGCTTCGTCGGTCCCCACCAGTTCGAAGGAATTCGTCAACGCTGCCGCTTTCTTCTCCACGCTGGTAATTACGTAGGAACAGCCGAACCAGTGCGCTTCGGCCAGATCGGTTTGGGACCACTGCGCTGGATGATCGGGATGAGAATGATAGAAACCGATAATATCCTCGCCGCGCTGACGGCTTTCGCGCTGGATACGTACCAGCTCTTTGGGGTCGATCTGATAACGATTTTGCGGCGAATCCACCCGCGTGTTTCCGGCCCTGGCGATCGAAGTCACTACCCGCGTTCCATCGTCATCGAAGCGTCCGAGCAGCACGCCGCAGCACTCATGCGGATACGTTTCCTCGCCGTGCTTACGGATCGCCTCATAGTGGGATTGCCCAAGTCGAAGCATCAGGACGCTGTCTCCGTCCAGAACCGCTCGCTCAAGTACTTGTCGCCTGAGTCCGGCAGAATCGCAACCACCACAGCTTCCTGCTCCCTGGGCAGCTTTCTCACCACTTGCATCGCGCCGGCGATCGCTGCTCCTGCAGAGATTCCCACCAGCAATCCTTCTTCGTGCGACAGGCGAATCGCCATCGCATAAGAATCTTCTGTCGAGATGCCAACGTCCGTATCTGCCAGCTTCTCGTCATAGATCGCGGGAACAATCGCTGAAGCCATGTGTTTGGCGCCTTCAATGCCGTGAAAGGGGGAGTCCGGCTGCAGCGAAATGCACTGAATCTCTGAATTGAGTTCCTTCAGTCGGCGCGAAGTTCCCATGAACGTGCCGCTCGTCCCCATCATGGAAATAAAATGCGTGACTCGCCCTTCTGTCTGGCTCCAAATCTCCATCGCTGTGCCGTTGTAGTGCGCGCGCCAGTTGGCTTCATTCGAATACTGATCAGCGTAGAAATACTTATCCGGATCTTTCGCGTACATCTCTCGCGCAGCCCGAATGGCGCCGTCGGAGCCGTCAGCCGCGGGCGTGTAGATGATCTGCGCGCCATATGCGAACAGGATTCTTTTGCGCTCTACCGAAACATTCTCCGGCATGCACAGCACAACCGGAAAACCATCCGCCGCCCCGATCATTGCATACGCGATTCCGGTGTTTCCGCTGGTAGAGTCGAGCAGCACTTTCCCGGATTGGAACTTCCCACTCTGACGTCCCTCGCTGACAATGTTGAACGCTGCGCGGTCCTTGACTGAACCGCCAGGGTTGTACCACTCGGCTTTTCCGAGAACCTGTACCTTGGGAAAGTCGCGAAACAGCCGCTCGAGTCTGAGCAGAGGCGTGTTGCCGATGCGCTGCAGAGTGCGTTCGCCGAGTTTGGCGGTCTTCCTCGGGGAGGCAGATTCCTCTAATTGCACGCTTTCTGGACGCATGAATATTGGATAATTTGCTTGTCGCAGTCGGCTGAAATGCCAGCCTCACAGACCTGAGCCCCACGACGCGCTTGTGACTAACGTAATATTCCTGTGATTACAAATCACGCAACTTGTCGTTAGATTATAGAAGACCGCCCCGGGATACAGGGTTTCATACCTATCCGGGTACAGTGGTCGTGGTAGATTCCGCTGATAGAAGCGTGCATCTAATTACTTTGTGATTCGCCGCTGTCTATGTTGGCAGCGACTGGAAGGGTTGGTCGAATGGCAACCAAGGTTGAGCAGCGCACATACGAAGATTCGGTCCAATGGCTTCGTGATCACGGTTTCGACTTGATCGAAGCTCCGGGCACGCAGGGGAGAGTGTTCCTGAAGAAGTACAACGTCTCGGCCGCCATCCAGAAAGACGGCGACGAGGGCGTGAAGATCTTCGCCTATCCCGGCTACCTGATCGGTGGCGAAATCTCCAAGCTCATCAACCGCGGATATCAGCAGGTACTCAAGACCGCCAAAACCGAAGTGGCCGCCACCGCTGATCATCTTCGCGCCCTGCAGCAATTCACCGAAGAGCTGAAAGACGCGCTTTGCCTGCCCAGCCTGTATAACGAGTCACTCGGAACCGTGAGCGAGGCCTATCAGTACGATCGTGTTGTCGATCGCGACAAGCCGGCGCCTTCTCGCCCGAAGCGTCCCTGGGAGCGCATCAAACCAGCCGCGAAGAAAAGTCGAGCGTAATCACTTCGCTGGCACGCCTCCATACTGCTTCAGCCACTCCAGTTCTTCTCGCACCTTGATCTTCTCGTGCCACGGATTCTTGGCCAGCGAATGCCCTTCGCCAGG
>DATAPD010000057.1:0-56311 GCA_036265385.1 Terriglobales bacterium | reverse complement strand
CCGGCATCGCGCCTCGAGTTCTCCTAGAGATTGCGCCCACCCCTACCCTTTCTTCATTGACGTCCCGCGGCTAGGAATTCGTCTAGCGCATCCTTGCTACTGTTTGGGCTAACGCAAACTCTCGATCGATCCGAGGGTGTGAGTCCAAATCGGCCGAGTAGACTAGAGAGCAGCGACAATTCTCCCGATTTCATGCCACCGCGGTTACGCCTGAATTGTGATACCAAGGAAATAAGAAGCTCAAAGGCCACCCGATCTTGTTGCACTGCTAATCCCGAAGCGAGTGCTGTTGCGATCTCATTCCAGACTGACTTTTCATACTCCTCCAGGTGTGCTGGCGCATCTCCTAGAGTTCCTTCGGGAACTGGTTCAAAAGCGCGTGAAGCCCGTCTTTCTGGATGCCGAACAAAGCTTCCTGCTGCCTCAAGGAGGCTCGTCGGTTTTCGTGGCCTTGGCATTGTTAAGCTCTCCTTCATCTGTTCTGACCTCAATTTGAGTTTTGGAGCAATGTACGTATTACTGGCCAACGGTTCCAGAGGGAAAGCTCTCAACATTCACACTCCCCCCTCTCCCATGAACAGGGTGTTCTTTTGCTACTCAATTGCGTGCCATTTGCGTGCTGTTTGCGAAACTTCGAACGACTTGCAAGGATTTAGACTGTCATCCGGGTCCTGCATGTTGTTGAAAATACGTTTGGTTGTTGATTCGAATCCTATAGCGCCCACCAACTTCTCAAGGGTCAACCAGCTTCTCGCGCATTTAGCCTGCCCGTAACAACCCGGCTTAGCGCACCACTACGCTGCATCAAATCGACTCCAACAGGTTCCCTCATGTGATCTTTTGCGAGCGCGATTAGGATCGAGTTTCGGTCGGCATTCGGCAAGTCAAGAAAGGTTCCGCCGATGAATTCAGCAAATGCCTTGACAGCATGGCCTAGGACACAACCCGCAAGGCGCACTCCCGGCCGCTGATCAACCTCGGCTTTGTCCGCAAGATATGCGACGAACGGCATTACCACGGACAGTCCTGTTTTTCGTTCGCCAACGTTGAAGTAATACGTCACTGGAAACTGGGCCATCTGGTTGCGAACAGTCGCAAGTTGTGTCGCCAATTCGAGAAAAATGGTGAGAGCTTCAGATTCCGGTAGATCAAGCAGGTTGATCTTAGCCTTCTCACGCGCGCTATACATCGACATGACCTGTTGAGCAAAACTGCGCGCACTTTCCAGAATTGGATATACCGAGAGCAGCCACGACACGCTCGCCGTGAGCAATCCGAATCCGACCACTCCCTCAACTCCCATGGCAAAGCGTAAGAAGCGCTTGGTCGGCATCATGTCTCCGGCGAGCGTGATGAGGCTTCCCAATGAAATATTCACCGCGTCAGCGAAGGTGTGATGTTGTTGCGGATCGATTCCTTGCATCATCGTGAACGAACCTAGCTCTGGATAAAAAAGCAAAGCCCAACCGAAAAGAAGCAGATTGGCCCATACCACGATGATCAGCAGCATCGAGATCGGTCCCGCGAACGTCAGGGCATTTTTCTTCCATCGCCCAATGGGCCGGATCAGTCTCCAAACGATTTTTCCGATCCAACTGCTCAGCGTTCCGTGCCCAGCGGGGTAAAAGAGCGTTTGAAACTGATCCAGGATTGAAACCGCAATCAGCATGCACCCGATCAATCGGCAAGCTGCGGTCATTTCAGTGGTGAGGACCGGTTGGCATCTTATTGGTCAAATCTTTAATGATGTCCTCACTTGGCTTGCCGCCCTTGCACGCCGGATGGCCATAGCCGCTCGCGCTCTGCCCGTTCTGAATATCGAAGATGAGATTGTCGTTCTGTCCCGGTGCAACGCCCATCGGAACAGCATCAAGCCCGAGTTCGTGACGAGCACGCCATGCAATCACGTGATCCGCACAGGCGGTGTCCCCGCTTGCGCCCAAGCCTCCGACGAGTTTTCCGTCCTTGCCATAGAGCGGAAGTCCTCCACCAAAGACGATCACTCCGCCAGGAGCTTTGCCCACCATAGGATCATCTTTTTGTCCGAACTTTTGAGCATCTCCCTCTCCGACTACGTGTGGATTGGGTTGCAGTGTGATTCCGTACAGGGAACCACCCGGCTGCGCTGCAGCGTACAGATTTCCAGTCGAAAGAGCGAAATTGTCTAAGCTGAGTGCATTCGCGGTGTTGGCCTTCATCGCCGCTATAGTTCGACTCCCCGGCCACTGTGCGCCACGATTCGGTCCCGTGAAAACGACTGCGCAGATTACGCCATCACGATTCACAACCGCCCCCCACTCCTGATTCCCGAGTCCGCCATTCCCTGCTTGCCCTTGCTTCACAGCGTTGGTCATAGCTGTCTTCAACGTCTCGTAGGATGGGAGTTTGGAACAATCCTGCGGATTCTGGGCCCCTGCGGGCAAGCTCGCAATCAGAATGGCGAGTAACAATGCGCATCTGCGCAAAAAATCAAATCGGTTCACTTCTCCTCCTCTGCGAATCAGCGCAATGTGTACAGGTATGCTGCGATGTCACGACTGTCCTGTTCTGACACACCCATCTCCGGCATGAGTGTGTGAGGCTCTACTTGTCGAGGGTGTTGGATCCAGAGTTCCAGATTTTCAGGAGTATTCGGGAGTTCGCCCGCGAGCACATATCGGCTGCCCACCTGTGTCAGGGGTGGCCCGACCAGGCCATACGCTCCGTCCACGCCAGGAATGGTGTGACACGTATAGCAGCCGTAGCGACGAATCGCAGCCTTACCAGATTTCGGATTCCCACCGGTTACCAATGCCGCTTGGCGAAACGATTCTCGCGACTCATCGCATGCAGACAAAAAGGAACACACGATCACCAGTTCTAAGAGGGCAACAATTAGGGAGGAACTATGCTTCATGGACACCGTCCATCGCTTCCCGCAGAACCGCTGCCGTTCGAGAGTACGCCCACCTTTGCTCGGAAGACCTCAGCGATCGGGCAACCATCGCAAGCGCGACAATCGTCAGCAGAGTCCCTGACGGCACCCACATGATTAGTCCGCCGAACTGCTGATCCTGCAAGGCACTCCAGCCCCACGTTGGCGCTGTTGCCGCATAGGATGGATACCATGGCCGAGATGAAAGCGTGAGCAAGGCGCCCAAGATGCTTGTGTGAACTGCCGTCGTGAACACATAGAGCACAGCCACACCGTTGTTGAGCCTCCCGCGATGTCCTTCTAACAGTGCCCACCAGAACAGGAGAGCTGTTCCCAAGAAGCTGATGTGCTGGAGAGCATGAATAAATTCACTGTGCAGCGTCGCATCAAAAAGCAGAGGAGCGTGCCAAACCCAGAGCGCAATCGCATGGAGAAGCCAGGCAATGACCGGAGCGGAGATCAGAATCCAACTTCTATTGAGGACCTTAAGTTTTAAAGCTCTGCCTATCGCTTCACGCCAGCGAGCGGGCAAAGCCCACAGCATCGGCGCAAGCGGACGCGAGAGCACTAACAATGGCGCGGAGATCAGGACCAGGATCTCGTGCTGTGCCATGTGAACCCAGAACAGTTTTTCTCCGATCTCATGAATCGGCGAGTTCAGGGCGATTACCAGCCAGCCCCATCCGCCTAAGAACATGACAAACGGAGTCCATCGCAGGCGGCCGGAGGATAATCGGAACTTCATCCGCAAGAAGCCCGCCACGTACAAGACAAACGCAAGCGCCAGCGGCAATGTGTAGTTCAGGTCCCATGACCATGAAGCTGATCGCAGATCCGTGTTCTCGCCAAGATGGAATAGCCATGCGGCAGCGGGACCGGAGATGTGCGTAACTTGTGAAAAGCCAGTCATCGTAAACTCAAGAACAAGGGCTCATGATCCAGCGCGGGAGAGCTATTGCAAGGTTGACCACTACGAAAGCGAGACTGAATATCATCCCGAGAATCGACTGAAAATGTGCACGGTCGTGTGGCTTTCCGCCGGTCGGTTCACCTTCAGGAAATCGTCTGAAATTCTTCAATGCGAGAAAGAAGCCGCTGAGCGCGATCACGATTGCGACAACATCAATCAGGTAGAGGACATACACGTGTCCGGTTGAACAGGCATGTTGCACCATGGTGTAACTGGCCCCTTGTCCCAATGCCCACGAGATCGGTCCAGCAAACATGCCCCACCAAAGATCGAATTCGAATCTGGTTTCTCGCGCGAGTTGTTCCTGGTTAACCACGCATTCCTCTACAAGAATCGGGGAGCCCAATACAGAACGAAGTTCATCACGATTACCCAGCCGACAACGAAGTACCAGTAGTCGGAATTCACATCGAAATCGGGAAAGCGCTTGCCTTCCATCCGGGAACTAGAAGCAAAAGCAATCATCACCAATGTTTCTACCCATTCGGTCAGTAGGTGCCCGGTATGAAGGATCAGCATGGCCCAGATCATCGATCCGTACGCATTTGTATCCCATCGGCAATTCAGTGCGGGAAACTCGAACCCACGGATGATCAGCGCTACCGCGCCGAACGCAGCCAGCACCAGCAAGCCGTTTCGGCTTCCGCGAAGGTCACCAGCGCGCGCGCGCAGTTGGATCCAGCGCGCAGGCAACACACTGATCAGCAGAAGCAACGTGTTCGCAATTCCGTACCAGACGTACGGAGGATTGACTCCCGGCGGCCATTCAGTGCTGCGTGTTCGCAAATAGAAGTAGCTCGCAAAAACCATCGCGAACATCGCGCCTTCGATGGTCATGTAGAGCACATTGCCCCAGAAGATTGGGTTGCGCTCCCGGAACACAATCGTCGGAAGGTCCGACACATCCATCACGAAAGTTGGTCGACGATCCATGATTAGGGAGCCACACTCCATTTCTCGTGCGAGCGAGTTTGAGATGCTTCTCTTTGCGTTGGCCAAATCCAACCAACGATCGTGATGATGATGGGCACAATGCCGTATACGACGGCCCATAGCGTGAATATCGAACCGATCAGCACTACGGAAACGACGACGGCGGATACGAAGGGCCAAATACTTGGCCCTGGCTGCTCTTCCCTCCCTTCGGGTTCAGCATCGAGACTGTTTGTTAAGAGCATTTCGCGAACGTCATCGCGCAGGCCGCTCACGACAGGCTGGTGCGGAGGGTCGTCCCACAAGGCTTCGCGTCCACTCACGATCGGGATGTTCAGGAAGTTGTAAGGCGGTGGCGGCGAGGAAACACCCCACTCGAGCGTTCCTGCGCCCCACGGATTGGCCGTCGCAATCGGACCCTTCTCTCGGCTCCAGAACACGTTGAACAAAAAGACCAATACTCCGGCCGTCATGAATATCGCGCCACTCGTCGCGATCAAATTCAAGGAAGCCCAATGCATTTCGGGCAGATACGTGTAAACCCGTCGCGGCATTCCTCTTAATCCGAGGAAATGCATCGTGAAAAAAGTGAGATTGAAGCCAATGAAAAACAACCAGAAGTGCACCCTGGCTAATGTTTCATTCGCCATTCGCCCGACAATTTTCGGATACCAGTAGTAGAGTGCTCCGAACATCGGAAACACCGCGCCACCAATCAGCACGTAGTGAAAATGAGCAACAACAAAAAAAGTGTCATGTACTTGCTGATCGACCGGAACCGACGCCAGCATCAATCCCGACAACCCGCCAATGAGAAACACGAAGAAGAAACCGCCGACCCAAAGCATCGGGAGCCGCAGCTGCGGTCTTCCGGTCCACAAGGTCGCAACCCAGCAGAAAAACTGATATGCGGTTGGAATCACAATCATCAGTGTGGCCGCTGTAAAAAAGCTCTCGCTTAGTTGCGGTAAGCCGGTCGCAAACATGTGATGGACCCAGACGCCGAATCCCAAGAAGCCTGTCGCTATCGTCGCGACAACGATTCCTGGATAGCCGAAAATATGCCGGCGCGAAAACGTGGTGACGAGCGTGGAAACAATCGCTGCTCCCGGCAGGAAAATGATGTACACATCCGGATGGCCAAAAAACCAGAAGAGATGTTGATAGAGAAGTACGTCCCCGCCCTCCGCTGGATTGAAAAAATGTGTGTTCGCCGTGCGATCCATCAAAAGCATGGAACTGACCAGCATCACCGCCGGCATCGCAAAGATGACCATGAAGGAAAGCACCAGCTTTTCCCAGATCAGAAGCGGCATCCGGTTCAGGGTCATACCCGGGGCTCGGTGTTTAAAGATGGTGACGATCAGGCACACGGCAACCGCCAGCGCTGATAACTCTGTGAAGGTGATCATCTGCGCCCAAAAATCAACCCGCTTTCCAGGAGAGAATGCAGGGCCAGACAGCGTCACATAGCTGAACCAACCGGTATCAGCGCCGATGTTCAAGAGTAGTCCGCCCCAAAGCAGCAAACAGCCTCCGACATAGATGTAGTACGAAAAAGCGGCGAGTCGCGGGAAAGCAATGTTGCGTGCGCCAACCATCAGCGGGACCAGGTACACTCCGAAGGCCTGGTACATCATCGGCACGGCAAATAAGAAAATCATCGTGCTGCCGTGGACAGTGAAAATCTGGTTGTACTTGTCGGGGTCCAGAAGGTGATTTTCAGGACGCGCCAATTGCAGCCGGATCAAAGCCGCAAGGATCCCACCCAGCACAAAAAAGAGGAACGAAGTGATCATGTAGCGCCGACCGATGGTGGTGTGGTGGACATTGGTAAACCATCCGTACACTCCCCGGCCATCGCTCCATGTCCGAGCCAGGCGTTCGTGCCTTTCGCTTGGTGATGCGATGATCGGATCGGCTACAGCCACGAACTTTTTTCTCCTACTGCAAGCTCTGCAGAAATGCGAGCAGCGCATTCAAATCGTCGGAGGACATCGGATTGGGCGCCATCTGGCTGCCTGGCTTCGTACTCTGCGGATCAACAATCCATCCAGCTAAAGCGCCCCTGGTGTTCGGCAAAGTTTCAGCGGCGATCATGTGTCGGCCCGCAAGATGTGTGAGATCGGGTCCCATACGGGATGCCGCACCAGTGCCACGAATGGTGTGACACATCACACAGGCATGCGACAGAAAGACTTGTTGGCCTCGCCCAATCTCCTCGTCTGTAGGCAACTCGGCCGGCTTCCGTTGTTTTTCGAGCCACTTCGAGAAGTCATCTACGCTTTCGGCAACAATCGCGAATCCCATGTGTGCGTGCTGGTAACCGCAGAATTCTGCGCACTGTCCGCGGAAGATCCCGGGCTCGTCCACTTGCATCCAGAACGCGTTTTGATATCCGGGTAGCAGATCTCGCTTCCCTCGAATATTGGGTGGCCAAAAACTGTGAATCACATCGGCCGAACTGGTCAGGATGACGACTGGCTTGCCAACCGGAACATGAATCTCATTTGCCGTTGTTACGGTTTGGTCCGCCTGTGAATTCGGATAAGTCACTTCCCACCACCACTGATGCCCAGTCACTTGAATCGTGATGGGATTCTTCGAGGTGAGGCCTTCCACTTTCTTTCCAGTGACGACGCTCATCCCCAAGACCACAAACAGCGTGATAACCGTGATTGCAAGCGCGGAGTGGACCGCAATCAATGCACCCCGCTCACCGGGAGGATTCTGAAGAACTGGCACCGGCTCTTTGTCGCGCACACGGTTGCGGGTCGCAGCCCGCGTGAATGCAAGCACCACCAGCACGTAAACAACAAACGCAATCCAGAAAATCGTCCAATACAGCCACTCGACGTTACCGGCCTGAGCTCCTGCGGGCCGCAGAATGGACCCCTGCGCATCAGATAAAATTGCACTTCCGCAAATCCAGACCAGTCCGGAGCCGACCTGTCGCGCAAGTCTCACTTTTTCTTCTCCGGAACTCCTGTGATACCGGTTGGAGTCTGTTTCGGCATCGCTTGTTCAGCTGGTTTGAAGTACGCATCATCGCCGCGCGCAGGTGCGACATCGGAGGGTAACTGACCACTGAGGGAGCGAACGTAAGCGACAATCTCCCACGCTTGATATTCCGGAATCCTGTTTCGGAAGGACGGCATTCCATTCGGACGTCCCTGCATGATGGTTGCGAAAATGTTTCCGGGCTCGCCGCCATAAATCCACGCCGGATCCATCAACGGAGGTCCAATCCCTCCGCCCCCATTGGCATGACATCCTGAACAGTTGTATTGATTGAACAGTCGTTTCCCTTCGTTTACTGCATACGCACTTTCCTCGTAGTATCCGGGCAAGGCGGGACCACCTTGCAGGGGTCCTCCACCCGGATGCAGACCACTTACCTGCACACTGTTTAAAATATTGGCTGCTGAAGGCGAAGGTCGAAAACGGCGATCTTCTCGTTCACACCCGGCAAGGACAATCAACAACAACGCCGCGAGCGCTAGACGGTAAGCCATCACTCGCCTCCTTCTTGTCTAGGGACAAGCTCGAGTTCGGGAACGTTGTAGGCGTGAAGAATTCGTTTGATCGCCCTTTTTCGCTTCGACAAAAAATCCTGCAGCTCACCTTGTAGCTGTGTATT
Source organism: Terriglobales bacterium (assembly GCA_036265385.1). Lineage (GTDB taxonomy): Bacteria > Acidobacteriota > Terriglobia > Terriglobales > Acidobacteriaceae > DATAPD01. The sequence goes on along the minus strand of DATAPD010000057.1, from coordinate 47,854 downwards.
TCCCTTACGTACTCCCATCGCAATCGCGAATGTGAACGGAATTCCGGGCGGATCCACTTCGGGCATCACAGGCGTGAGCGCCAGATTTGGAAATTTTCGAGCGTAATATCCAGCGAAAGGTCCCCAGACAATTGCGAGATCGATCTTCCTGCTCGCGACCGCTCGAAGAATTTCATCCGGTTGTTTACCGGTCGTGTCAAAGCCCACAATCGAAGATTGCATTCCTCTCCGAGCGAGCGCATTTCCTGGCGGAGCGAATTCTTCCTCGAGCGCCTGCACACCGATTTTCATCTCCCGCAAATCAGGATCATCGATTGAAAGATTCTGCAGTTGTTCACGGCGCCTGCTTACAAATACATATGTCGACCGGTAATAAGGTCGCGTGGTTAGCACCGGCTTATAGTTGGCAGGGATGCCGATTAGCACATCGCAGCGTGATTTTCCAAGGTACTCGCGCACGAATCCACGCCCCATGCGCTGCCATTCGTATTTCAGCTCAGCGTGGAGTTGCCGAGCCAGCATCTCAGCGATTCTGTTTTCAAACCCTTCTTGCCGTCGATTGGAGAAAGGCAAGTTATCCGGATCCGCACAAACCTTCAGTTCACGTGCATGGGATGCCATCGCGCACGCCATCACGAGCAATGCTGCGGTCCATTTAGGGAAGCGAGAAGACATAGAGCACGCCTCCCTTGTTGGTGTACTTCGGTAGGTCCTGCATGGCGCCCACAAAGCCGAGCGCTGCGGATCGATCACGCGGGTCAAGACCGCCAGCCACAATCGCGCCTGCCCAGCCACCTACTCCCGATAACACGGCAATGTACTGCTTGCCATCCGGACCTTTGTAAGAAATCGGCTGGCCGATGATTCCCGATCCAGTCTTGAATTGCCAAAGCACTTCACCGCTACGCGCATCTGCAGCTCGGAACCAGCCATCCATGGTTCCGAAGAAGACAACGTCTCCCCCGGTGACTACGGTCCCGCTCCAAACAGGAAAGTTGTCCCGAATATTCCATACGGCTTTGCCACTCGCCGGATCCCACGCCGTCAGTTCTCCTCCATATCCGCCCGGCCCGCGATACATCTGCACGTTCGCTCCGACATACGGAGTCCCAGCGATGTAATTCACAGATACTTCTTCTTCATCCATGCAGAGGTGGTTGTGCGGCACGTACATCAATTGCGTGCGAGGTGAAAAAGACGAAGGTTGCCAGTCTTTTGCTCCCGGAGCAGCGGGACACATATCGCGCACCACAGATCCCAATCGCGGCTTTCGATCTTCGACGTAATGAATGAGCCCAGTCTTCGTATCGACTCCGCTTGAGGTGGTGATGTATTCGTATGGCTCCGCTGAGAGCACCTCTCCGGTCGCACGATCGAGGACGTACATATGTCCGTTTCGATCGGGATGCACCAACACTTTCCGCACTTGTCCCTGGATCGGAAGATCGAGCAGGAGATTTTCATTTACGCCGTCATAGTCATAGAGATCGTGCGGGTTCATCTGATAAAACCAGATCGCTTCTCCAGTGTCGGGATCACGCGCGAAGATACCGGTTGTGAATTTGTTATCGCCAGGTCTCGCCTCCGAATTCCACGGCCCCGGATTTGCCGTACCGTAGTAGACAAGATTCAGCTCCGGATCGTACGAAATCCAACCCCACACACCACCGCCGCCAATCTTCCACGCGTCGGGCGGCCATGTTTTTACTCCCAGATCTTCTCCCCGATCTTGTGGATAGAACGGCTTGAAACGAGGTCCGATCAGGACATCTTTATCAGGACCCGCTGTGTATGCTCTCCAAGCGATCCTTCCAGTATTCGCATCGAGTGCTGTAAGCCAACCTCGAATCCCGAATTCTCCGCCGCTGTTCCCAACAAGGACTTTGTCTTTCACAACCAATGGCGCCATCGTCATGCTTTCGCCCATGTTGATGTCGCCGATACGAGATTTCCAAATCTCCTTACCGCTATTCGCATCGACCGCGACCGTCTGCATGTCCAGCGTGTTATAGAAGATCTTTCCGTCCGAATACGAAGCGCCGCGATTTACTACGTCGCAGCACGCCACGCCTTGCGATGCCGGAGTCGGACCCGGCTGATACACCCACTTCATGGGCGCGCCTGGTTTGGTCAGATCCAGTGCGTAGAGATTGTTAGGAAACGGCGTCACGATATACATCGTGTTGTTGACGACTAGCGGAGCAGCCTCGTGTCCTCGCGTCATACCCGTCGAGAACGTAAACGCCAGCTTCAGGTTCTTGACATTGCCCGTGTTGATTTCATCGAGAGTGCTATACCGGGTGCTGGCGTAGTCTTTCGCCGGACGAATCCACTGACCATCATCTGGCTCTAAGCGTCCCGCATACTGGCCTGGCTGAAATTTTTCCTGGGTGGGTTGCAGACCGAAAGATGTCTGACTTTTTGGCTTCGAGCATCCCGAACTGAAGAACGGAAACGCAATCGTCAAGACAGCCCACGTGAGTCGTTTCGACTTCATAAACTTGGTGCCGCTGTTCTTAGAAGGTACGTCGCGTCGCTCTGTTGCCCGACGTCCTGGAAGCTGTTCGCGAAGTCACGCTGCGCGCGATCTCCTGGTGCGCTCTCTCTCCTGCAATATGTCGCGGCCCGATACATCGTGCGCGGAACGACCCGAGAGTGAGTTGAGAGCGTTGAGATTGGCGCCGTCATCGACGGTCACGCGCAGGCGATATACCAGTTCTCCGCCCAGCCAGCGGTCCCCAAGGCCAAAATCACCCCAGAAAAAGAAAGCGTCAGGGCTAGCGTTCCCGGCCTTCCTGCATGACCTCGCCGCGTGAGCTAACTGGAGATAAACAGCAACATCACGACGACATTGCCCGCTCCATGCAGCAAGCCAATGCGAGAGGCACGTGTTTCACGCGGAATTCCAATCCAGTCCACTAGACCGAAAATCGCCGCAAGCAGGCCGCCAATAATGCCGGCCGCAATCATCCAGAACGACAGCCGACACCAGAACGCGTTTCCGAGGAAGAGCGCGATCAGGTCAAAGATGACGGCAGTACTAATAAGAAGACCGAGCGGGTAGACCATGAGGATCGGGTGAACCGGGTGGCCAAGGATTTTAAATTTAGTTTCCACGTCGAAAAGCCCATCGCGGCTTTTGTTCTTTCGATGGCGGAGGGTTAGTCGCGGTTGTTCGAGAGTGTCTGTTCTCTGCCGGACATTCAGCTTGCCCGATCGGCGTGTCTACAGGATTGACTCTACGGTGTGCAAGCCTTCCGCCTCCCGTGCATAAAAGTAAGCCAAGGGTTCTTCGAACGAGCAGGCCTTATTTGTGGTTATCCGGATGCGGTATGTTGTTGAAATTGCGTCTTATGGTTAATTCGAATTTATAGCGCCGTAACTTTCCTTCCCGAATTCCTTTGTTCTGCGCTTCGGATTCACCACATTCTTTGCCATTCCCAGAACGGTTCCGTTCTGGTAACTTCGGTAACCTGCCGCCATCGGCGATACCCCTTAGAATCCTGATCAAGGCGTGAACTGGTCTCTTCCAACCAAACTCTGGGTCGGCGCAGCCGTGTGCCTACTAGTTGCGCACGGCGCCGCCTCATACTGGATGCCTCGCGGCTATGCGCTGACATTTCTGGCGGACGTGATTTACGGGAGCATCCTGCTTTGCACGGGTGTTGCCTTTGCATTCAGTGCGCGGATGGCGTCGGGACGTCTGCGCCTGTTCTGGATTCTTCAGTCTTCTAGTTGGGCCCTCCTTCTGGTGAATCACGGCATCTGGATGTACTTCGATCTCGTGCTGCGAAAGGAAGTACCCTACCTGTTTGCCGGTGACGCTTTGCTCTTTGTCTCAGGGGTGCCTGCCCTGGCGGGACTGCTGCTTCGTCCGCACGACGCCGACTCAAGCGCAAAAGACCATCTCGGAATTGCGGACTTTTTCCTGCTCCTCGTCTGGTGGGTGTACCTGTATTTGTTTTTCGTGATTCCGTGGCAATACGTTGCGCCGAATGAGGGTGCTTACAGTTGGAGCTATGACGCCCTCGCCTATATCCAGGATAGCGTTCTGATCTTGGTGCTCGCGATTCTCGCTTATCGGGCTACCGGGGGATGGCGTCGTTTTTACTCAGTTTTCCTGCTGGCTGAGATCTTGCGAGCTGCTGGCGCATTCATTCTCAATCGGTCGATCGATCAGAATGTCTACTACTCGGGTAGCTGGTATGAAGTTCCCTACCTTTTTTGCGTCTTCGTTTTTGGAGTGGTTGCATTCCTTGGACGCGGCTTGCAACCCACTCATGAAAATCCTCAAAAGCAGTGGACGGCTTCCTGGGTCGCTACGCTTGCCATGATGGCTTTGCTTTCTTTGCCCGTGATGGGTTCCATCGAGATCATCAACAACTCCTCTCCGGCGCCTGTTGTTCGCTTCAGGATGGTCGTCACGCTCTCGGCTATCCTGGTAATGGCTTATCTGGTGTTCGTAAAACAGCATCGCCTTGGACAAGAGTTGAGCCATGCCAATCGTGTACTGGAAGAGGCCTCTCTCACGGATCCGTTGACAGGAGTTCGCAATCGCCGTTACTTCTATGCCTCCATTGAAGCAGATGTAGGACAGGCCCTTCGCGCCTACAATGACAATCACGATCAGCGCACGCGCGATCTGATTTTCTATGTGATCGATGCTGACAATTTCAAAGAAGTAAACGATCGTTATGGACACAATGCAGGCGATCGTGTGCTGATCGAACTCGCCCGCCGCATCAGTTCAGCGATTCGAAATTCGGACGTGCTGGTACGTTGGGGAGGCGAAGAGTTCCTCGTCATCTCTCGATATACCAACCGCAGCGAGGCGGAGATTCTTGCGTCGCGGGTGCTTTCCGCGGTTTGCGATACACCCTTCGTATTAGAAGACACCGGTCAAGCGATCCGCAAGACTTGCTCGATTGGCTGGGCAGCGTTCCCCTGGTATCAGGACGATGCGAATGCGGTCCATTATGAGGAAGTCCGCACCATGGCAGATCGCGCCCTCGGCGAAGCAAAACGAACTGGAAAGAATCGCGCGATTGGAGTGTTCCCGGGTGGACCTGCAAAGTCTGTCGTATCCGAACCGCATCTTCTAATCAACCGCATCCCAGTCGAGAAACTCTGCACAATCGGGCCGGCCGCCAGCTGAGTTCCAGTTCAGACGCCTTTGTAATTCTTTTGTAAGTTCTTTCCGCTCTCACTGCAGGATTCAACTCTCACTCCCTACGATCGTTTTAAGAATCCAGTTGCGGGAGATCGTTGAATGGAAGCTCACCCGAAGGGAACTCGCGCACGAGTCCTCCTCACGTCCGTGTTCGGACCGTACGCCCAGGACGACGAGTTCGGCAGCCGCGCCATTAATCCGATGGAGCTTTACCATAACCAGGTCACACGAGCACAGGGCGCGTTTTCTCTGCGCATGTTTCACCGCTCCTGGGGGATCATGATGATCCAGGCGAACATTTCGGCACCCTGTACTGTGCTTGATTTCCCTTCCCGCCAGGATTTCGCACGCGAACTTGCAACTCACGATTACGACGTTGTTGGCATTTCATCGATCATTGTCAACATTGGGAAGGTGCGCGAGATGTGCCGGATGGTGCGCGAACTCTCGCCTCGCGCCACCATTGTTGTGGGTGGACACGTCACTTCCATTCCGTCGATCGAAACGATGGTCGAGGCCGATTTCATCGTTCGCGGAGAAGGCATCTCCTGGATGCGCAACTATCTCGGCGAAGACCCGGCTGCGCCGATTCGTCATCCGCACATCATTTCCGGATTGAAAACACGGATTCTCGGGCTTTCACTGCCTGAAAAGCGGGGCAACACAGCAGCGACAATTATTCCCTCGGTTGGTTGTCCAATGGGTTGCAACTTCTGCACCACGTCGTCTTTTTTCGGCGGAAAAGGCAAATTCGTGAATTTCTACGATTCCGGCGACGAACTCTATCGCGTTATGGCAGAGGCAGAATCTGCGCTCGGTGTGAGCACGTTCTTCATGATGGACGAAAATTTTCTGCTGCATCGCACACGGGCATTGCGACTTCTCGAGTTGATGAAGTTGAACCAGAAGAGTTGGGGCTTGGCCGTCTTTGCCTCCGCCAATGCCATTCAAAAATATTCGATGAAAGAGCTCGTCGATCTCGGCATTTCATGGATCTGGATTGGATTGGAGTCACCACATTCCAGTTATTCAAAACTGAATGGAACCGACACGCGGCAGCTTACCCGGAAACTGCGCGAGCATGGAATTCGTGTGCAAGGCTCGACCATCGTGGGACTCGAGCATCACACGCCCGAGAACATTGAACAGGAAATCCAGCACGCGATCACTCACAACACCGATTTTCATCAGTTCATGCTCTACACGCCTGTCCCGGGCACGCCCCTTTATCGGCAAATCGCGGCCGAAGGTCGACTAGATGACTCGGTTGATTTCGCCGACATCCATGGCCAGTACAAGTTCAATTTTCGCCATGCTGCCATCAGTTCCGACGACTCCAAGCGTTTTCTCGATTGGGCATTCAGGCGCGATTTTGAGTGCAACGGCCCTAGCCTTTATCGGATGTGCGAAACCATGCTGAAGGGTTGGTTACGTTACAAGAACACACCTGACCTGCGAGTGCGCAAGCGATTCAAACGTGAGGTCGCCAAACTGTCAACCGCTTACAACGCCGCATTATGGGCGATGGAACGTGAGTTCCGAGAGATAAACCCTTCTGTGAGCACTGAAATTCGAAAACTTCGCAAGCAGATTGAGCATGAATTCGGGATGAGTTCACGCGCTATTGCATGGACGCTCGGTCCATTTCTGCAATGGGCCACACGGCGTGAACAAAAGCGATTGGCCCGAGGGTGGACCTATGAACCTCCATCCATCCTTGAGCGGAGTAACTGGCCCAATCCTTCAAAGTCGCGTCAGATGGGGGCGGGGGTTTTGGAAGAACCTGCATTAGCCACCTAGGCACATAGCCTAAAAGTGGCAGAACTTTCTCGAACAATGGCTGGAACGCGGGTCCGATGCTAACATCCGATCAATGGCGTCACGCGCTCCTGACAGAAGAATGCGCCGGATCGCAGGCCGACGTATCGGCAAGCCGCGGGATGGCGCCGAGCTAGTCATTATCACGGGAATGAGTGGCTCGGGAAAGGCCTCGGCTCTCAAGGCCTTCGAAGACCTTGGTTATTATTGCGTCGATAATTTACCGGTAGAGTTAATCCCTCGCTTCGCGGAACTCACGATGCAATCATCGGAGACTCCGCGGACCGCGCTGGTCGTGGATGTACGCGAGGGGGCAAAACTTGATCGCCTGCCTGGCATTCTGAAATCCATCAAGAAAATGATTCCAAGCCGGGTAATTTTCCTCGAAGCCAGCGATGCTGTATTGCTCCGACGCTTTAGCGAAACTCGGAGACCTCATCCGTTTGGCAAGGAGGAGCCGGTACGTTCCTCGCTGGCGGCAGAGCGCCGCCGTCTCAAACCCATTCGTGCGATTGCTGACCTGGTGATTGATACTTCCAAGTTCAACGTCCATGAACTTCGGTCGCATCTGACCGATCGTTTCCAACACAAAACATCGGGCAAGAATATTCTCGTCTCTTGCGTCAGTTTTGGGTTTAAACACGGAGTGCCGGAGGACGCCGACTTAGTGTTTGACGTACGCTTTCTGCCGAATCCACATTTCGTTCCTGAGTTTCGCCCACTTACCGGACGTGATCGACGCGTGGCGAAATACATCCGCTCATTTCCGCAGACGCAGGAATTCATTAGCCGAATCTCAGAACTGCTGGTGTATTTGATTCCCCACTACATTCATGAAGGGAAAAGCTATCTAACCATCAGCTTTGGATGCACCGGGGGCCAGCACCGCTCTGTGATGATCGCCGAAGAAGTTAGCAAAGAGATGCGTAAGGCTGGTTATCGCGTCAAAGTAGTCCACAGAGACAGTCCCAAGTGATCGGCATAAAGCTCTCCATGCGATCACCTTTGTGCCACCTGTTACCCGATCCGCAAATCGCGCCGCGGCCTGTTTCCAAGTAGAATAGATACTTGCGCCCCATGGACAAGACCTTACCGGCCAGCCATCAGGGCCGATGGAGAAGCGTGCCTTTATGCAGCAAATGAAACGTCTGCTACGGTACGTGTTTCCCTATTCGTGGCAACTGCTGGCTTCCGTGATTCTGATGGCCGGCGTCGGCTTGCTCGACGCTTTTCGCGTCCTTCTGATTGGCCCCATTTTCGATCGCGTCCTTAACCCGGGTTCCCAAACCCGCACTATGGAGCTCTTTCGAGTTCCGGGAACAGACCGAGTCATCAACCTCCAGCAGATCATCCCGTCCTACTTTCATAATCCATGGACGATTGTGGCGGTCGCACTTGTCAGCGCCACAGTTTTGAAGGGCATTTTCGATTACGCGGGAACGTATCTGGTGAACTATGCCGGCTACGGATTAATCACCGATCTTCGCGACGATCTTTACAATGCGACGCTGCGCCGCTCGGCGGCATTCTTCACCAAGCACACTACTGGCACACTGCTATCTACGATCGTGAATGATGTAGAGCGTGTTCAGTACGCTCTTTCGACTGTGCTTGGAGAATTCCTGCAGCAACTCTTCACGCTCATCTTTACTGCCTGCGTAGTTATCCTGCTTGGCGGCAAGCTTGCTTGGGTTCTTGTTCTTTTTATTCCGGTCATCATTTACTCGGTCGGAAAAATTGGCAAAGAGGTCCGCAGCACAACCCGCCGCGGACAGGACAAGCTTGCTGAAATCCAGAACATCCTGCACGAAACCATTACGGGCAATCGCATCGTCAAGGCTTTCGGCATGGAGTCGTGGGAGATCGCTCGCTTTCGGACGGCCGCTCGTCGCCTGTTCCGCGCGAATCTTCGCTCTGTCGCTGCCGCCGCGATCAGTTCTCCACTCATGGATGTTCTTGGGGCCGCCGCCATCGCGCTTCTGCTTCTGCTTGGCCGCGACCAGATCAATCATCGAGCTTTCACTGCCGGAACCTTTCTCGCCTTCATCATCGCTGTTTTCAAGCTGTACGACCCAGTCCGCAAATTTGCGCTCTTTAACAACAATTTTCAGCAGGCTCTGGGCGCCTCTTCCGAAATATTCCGCTTCATGGACACCGAGGACGACGTGAAAGAAAAGCCGGGTGCCGTCGTCCTGGCGCCTTTCTCGAAGAACATTGTGTTTGATCACGTCAACTTCTCGTATGAAGACAACGGCGAACCCGGACGAGAGGTGTTACACGACATCGATCTTTCCGTAGCAGCCGGCGAGGTTCTTGCACTCGTTGGCTCGAGTGGCGCAGGCAAAAGCACTTTGGTTCATCTGATTCCCCGATTCTTCGATGTCACCGCCGGTCGTATTCTGGTCGATGGTCGCGATGTTCGGGACGTGACGCTTTCTTCCTTACGTCGCCAAATCGGTATCGTCACACAAGAAACCGTGCTCTTTAACGACACCGTACGAAACAACATTGCTTATGGGCAGCCTCACGTTTCCCTGAAAGATGTCCAGGCTGCGGCTCGGGCTGCTCTCGCGCATGATTTCATCATGGAACTCGAGTCCGGGTATGACACCATGATCGGCGAACGAGGTGTAAGGCTCTCTGGCGGAGAACGCCAGCGCATGGCGATCGCCCGCGCCATCTTGAAGAATGCTCCGATCTTGATTTTGGACGAGGCGACATCGGCGCTTGATAGTGAGTCCGAAGCCCTTGTCCAGTCGGCGCTGCAGAACCTGATGCACGGCCGCACTGTGTTCGTTATCGCGCATCGGCTTTCAACCGTACGTCGCGCAGACCGCATAGCCGTCCTGGATGGCGGCACGATTTCCGATATCGGAAATCACGAGGAATTGATGGCGCGCTTGGGTGTTTACCGGCGTTTGCACGACTTGCAGTTCATCGAGATGGAGCCGCCGCGTGAAGACGTGCCGGTACGGCCATCAGTACTGTAGAGAGTGGAAGAAATCCACAATGCCAATTCGTTCAATGACAGGGTTCGCGCAGGTGAAGGGCCAGGTTAATGGCCAGACCGGTTTCACACTCTCACTAAAATCCGTCAACCATCGATTTCTTGACTTGCATTTCCGCCTTCCCGCTGAGTGCGACGGACTAGAGATGAAACTGCGCCGCATGCTTAAAGAAAAGCTGGCACGCGGACACATTGAAATCACACTCAGTATGGATCGCGGGGAAAGCGAAGGATTCAAGCTGAATCGTGAGTTGGTCAGTGGATACATTCAAGCTTTTCGTGCGGCATCCACTGAGTTCGGACTGATGGCCGACCCCGATCTCAACGTCGTTCTCCGCTTACCCGGCGCCATGGGTGGTAACAACAATCTGAATGAAGGTGAGCTCGAAGCGGCTGTACTTGCCCGCATCGACGAGGCACTTGCCAACCTAAATGGGATGCGCGAAGAAGAAGGGCGCGGCATCGACCACGAACTTCGCGAACGGATGAAGAAGCTTCTTGATGCCCGCCAGGGAATCGAACAACACCGGCATACCGTCCTGCGCAGCTATGCGGAACGACTTGCGGCGCGCATTCAGGAACTCGTGGGCGCTCAGGCCGAAAAAGAACGCATCGTGCAAGAGGCTGCACTGTTAGTTGACCGCAGCGACATTCAGGAAGAACTCGTTCGCCTCAATACACATGTCAAACACTTCCTCGGATTGCTCGATGAGGGGCAGGAAATCGGCAAAAAACTGGACTTTCTCCTCCAGGAAATGAACCGGGAATCGAACACGCTGCTCTCGAAAACGTCCGGACTGGCCGGCGAAGCGCTGAAGATTACTGAGATGGGCTTGTTGATGAAAGCCGAAATCGAGAAATGCCGCGAGCAGGTGCAGAACATCGAATGAGCATAGTTTTCATCATTTCTGCTCCGTCGGGTTCGGGAAAATCGAGCATCGTCGCGGGCATCTTGTCACATGTTACTAACCTGGATTTTTCAATTTCTTATACGACCCGTCTTCCACGGGGCAGCGAAAAGAATGGGCGGGAGTATTTCTTTGTTTCCGTCGTCGTATTCGAAAAAATGATTCGTGATGGCGACTTTCTGGAATACGCAACCCTGTTCGGCAATGGAGGCGATTACTACGGCACGGCATGCCGCTTCCTGGAAGAAGCCGAACAACACGGCCATGATTTGCTCCTGGATATCGATGTGCAAGGCGCCGAGCAGGTAAAGCGGAAACTGCCGGATGCGGTCAGCATTTTTGTCCTCCCTCCCGACCGAGCCACGCTCGAACGCCGCCTTCGCAATCGAGGCTCGGACTCGGAAGACAAAATCAGCAAACGACTGGCCACGGCCGCTCGTGAGATTGAGAATTATGAGAAGTACGACTATATTTTGGTAAATGACCGTCTCGATGAATCCATCGAAGATTTAAAAGCCATTGTGCTTTCGAGAAGGCTTGCGTCTTCTGGCGCACCTCTCTCAGAGGCGGACAAGAGCATGCTTCAGGCGGCCGAAAGTTTTCGCCTGGAACAGGCGCGCGAACGGGTAAAACCTATTGTGGCTTCGTTTATGTCTCAGGCTCAGCCGGGTTTGCCTTAATGAGTTTCGGGGAGATTAAAGATGAAGTTGATCGAAGGTTTCGATAGCAACTATCGCTACATCCTTGTCGCCGCGCGTCGTGCCCGGCAGCTTCAATCCGGCGCACCACCGGTTGTGGACACAGCATCCCGCAAACCCTGCCGCATCGCACAGGATGAAATCAAGGCCGGCAAGGTGAAATGGCTCATCCCGGAAACTCCACAGGCGGCGGTTGAACTCGCCAGTGAGATGCTGGACGCAAAGTCCGCAACTCCTGACGCATAGTTCACTCGCAGTCTATACGGCGCTCCTCGTAGATCAGGCGCCACAGTTGCTCTCATGGTTACCATCGCGGACGCGTCGCAAAGCGTCCGCAACTGGATTCCGTGAATCTAATTCCTATGAAGATCGCACTGGGCGTTAGCGGCGGTATCGCAGCGTACAAGGCCGCTGAAATCGTCCGCCTGCTCCAGGACCGCGGCATTCGCGTCCAGGTTGTCATGACCCGTGCCGCCCAGGAATTTGTCCGGCCACTTACCTTCGCCGCTCTCTCTGGAGAAAAGGTCATTACCGATCTTTTCGGTTCGGACGCAGAACAACCGAACATCGATTCTGCCGTCGAGCACATCGCGGTGGCCCAATCGATCGACGCTCTCGTTGTCGTTCCGGCCACAGCCGACGTCCTTGCAAAGTTCGCCCAGGGGACTGCCAATGATTTCCTGAGCACCCTTTATCTCGCCAGTACTGCTCCGGTTGTCGTCGCTCCGGCGATGAACGTGAACATGTGGAACCACGAGGCGACGAAAGCAAATCTCCGCGTTCTTCGCGAACGTGGTGTGCATATCGTCGAACCAGCCACCGGGTACCTTGCTTGCGGAATGACTGGTCCTGGGCGTCTTGCCGAAAACGAATCCATCGTGGCTGCCGTTCTCGAAATACTGGGCCTTTCCGAGGATCTTTCGGGCGAAACGATCCTGATCACGGCTGGCCCCACTCGCGAAAAGATCGATCCCGTCCGATACCTCACGAACCGTTCCAGCGGACGCATGGGCTATGCGATCGCCGAAGCGGCTATCCGGCGAGGTGCGCGTGTGCTTCTTGTGACGGGGCCAACCTCGATTACTCCTCCGGGACAAGCTGACACTACTCACGTGGAAACCGCGGAGCAGATGCGGGAAGCCGTTCTTCGCTTTCTGCCGGAGAGCACGATCGTAATCAAAACCGCAGCGGTGGCCGACTACAAACCGAAGTCGCAGGCTGATCAAAAGATTAAACGTAAAGGGCCGCTGACACTCGAACTCGAGCCAACAACCGACATTCTCGCTGAGCTCTCGCGCAAAAAGACGTCGCAATTGATCATCGGGTTCGCCGCTGAAACCGAAAACGTCCTGGAGAATGCCCGCACAAAGCTAGCGAAGAAAGCGCTCGACGCGATTGTAGTCAACGATGTATCGCGCGAGGGTGTTGGCTTCGACTCCGACCGCAATGCCGTCACCATCATCACCCACGATGAGGTGATTGAAGTACCGGAGACATCCAAGCTCGAAGTCGCCCAGCGCGTGCTCGACCAAATAGTGAAACTACGGAAACGTACGCCCGTACAGTCGCGCTGACGTTTGCAGAGCTTAAAAGGTCTTATGTTCTGCGTTCGCATTTCTCTCTTCGCGATACTGTCGAGCATGACGATGGCTCAACAACAACCCGTCCCCGTTGAAAACGAACCACACCATCACGTCGTTCTGAGGAACGAACATATTCTCGTTATGCGTGTGACGGTTCCTGCCGGACAAAGCACGCAGTATCACATCCATCCGCGTGATCGCGTCGCCATCGGCATTTCGGACAGCACTCTGGCTGAACAGGAATTGAACAAAGCTCAAACCCCTCCAGGTCCGTCCACGCCGGGGCGCATCTCTGCCCGGCGAGAAGATGTTCCGTACACGCACAGGGTGATTAACATGGGCCAAACAGATTTTGACGTGATTGATGTTGAGGCTTTTCATCGCCCTGAGCATCCTGCCGATGGCACTGCTGGCACCATAATCTCTGAGAATCCGAGTCTCCGCGTCTACAAATACGTTCTCTCTCCCGGCGCAAGTTCGCCGATGCACACTCATGAACGCCCTTACCTGATCGTCGCTGCGACTACTATGCAACTGAAGATGACGGCACCCGATGGCCAGTCCATGTCGCACGAAATCAAGGCAGGCGATTTTCATTGGATTGACAGCAAGGTCACTCACTCGCTCGCCAATGTGGGCTCAACCGAGGGCCAAATCGTCGAAGTCGAATTGAAGTAGTGATTCGGTTGTCCGAACGTTCTGCGTTTCCCACAGGCTCGCACAACTGAAATCAGTGATTTCATTTGCTATTCTTGCTCCTCATGCCAAACACGTTTGACCCCGAACTTCGACGTGCTCTCGCCGAGCGCATCCGCTACTACAATGAGCTCGGCATTTACGATTTCTACCGGCGGGATTCGGTATTGAACCAATCGGAATCAAACGACCCTCTAACACTGACTGTTTCTGAATCAACCCCAGGAGAATTGATGGCTCCTCGCAGATCCGCCACGTTGTCCGTCGCCGAAGAAACGATCCCTGAAGTCAGCAACACATACACCGAGCAGACTGTCTCGGATCCCGCGAAGGCCCTGAAGATCATCCGAGAAGATCTCGGCGACTGCACTCGATGCGTGCTGCACAAACAAGGACGCAAGCAGATCGTATTTGGCGTCGGCACCCCTAAAGCGGACCTGATGTTCATCGGCGAAGCACCGGGGGCGGATGAAGATGAACAAGGCGAACCGTTCGTAGGGCGCGCCGGTCAACTTCTCACGAACATGATCAAGGCCATGGGGCTGACGCGGGAACAGGTTTACATCGCGAACATCATTAAATGCCGGCCACCGAACAACCGCACTCCGGAACGCGATGAATGCGAGACCTGTTCGCCATTTCTCATGCGCCAGGTCGCGGCCATTAAACCCAAAGTGATCGTCGCCCTCGGCGCTGTGGCCGCCAAGACGCTGCTTGCCATGAATTCATCCATGTCTCAGTTGCGCGGCCACTGGTACGACTTCCGACCGGCTGGAGTTCGGAGTAACGATCCCGCCTGGACTGGCGCCAAGCTCGCCGTTACCTACCATCCCGCGTTCCTGTTGCGTGACCCGCGCCAGAAAGGGGAGGCTTGGAAAGATTTGCAAATGGTGATGAAGGAACTGGGATTGAAGGTTCCTGAGAAATCTGCACAATAGTGCCATGATTCCGAGGAGCAGACAGACGTCCGAGCACTACACCTGGGGAAAACACTGCGACGGCTGGCATCTCGTGAAAAACGAAGCGCTCAGCGTGATCGAGGAGCGCATGCCACCCGGCACTTCGGAAGTACGCCACTTCCACCATCACGCTCAACAATTCTTCTACATACTGTCAGGCGAAGCGACGATGGAAGTCTCAGGCGAGATCGTGAAACTTCGTGCCGGAGAGGGGCTGCCGATCGCGCTAGGCATTCCTCACCAGATGAAAAACGAATCGACCGCAGACGTTCGTTTCCTTGTGATTTCGCAACCACCCTCTCACGGAGACCGAGAAGTCGTTTCTTGATTCTTGGTCAGACCATAAAAAGGCCTACGTACTGCGTGCTACGATTTCGATGACCTTCTTTCATGCCACTTTTCTCCGACGTCGCCCTGGCTGTGCCGCTCGACAAGGCGTTCACGTACTCCATCCCGCAGGGAATGGAGCCGGTTGTTGGCGGTCGCGTCCTTATTCCCTTTCGTCAGCAGCGGATGTCGGGCGTAGTCGTCGAAATTCACGACCGGCAGCCAAAAGTCAAAACGAAAAACGTTCTTCAGGTTCTCGACACCGAACCCGTACTGGATGATCAACTCCTCCGGATGGGTCGATGGATTGCCGATTACTACCTTGCCCCCATCGGCGAAGTTTTCCGGACCATGCTTCCGCTCAGTGCCGAGTTCAAACGTTCCATTGCGTATCGCATTACCGATCAAGGGCATCTTGCGCTTCATTTAGCGGGCACTACTGGCTCGCCCGGCCGCTCCCAGCGCACGGCGGAAGAACAAAACACCGAATTTCGCATCCTTGACTTCCTTACAGAACGAGACTGGGTGCGAGAAGAATCTCTTCGTTCCTCCATCCGCGTCTCACGTCACATTCTCAGCGGGATGGTTCGTAAGAAATGGATTGTGCGCGAAGACGTGTCCGAAGTCCGCGACGCGACTCGACTCGTCAAAATTGCAGTGTTGAAAGGCGCCGAAGAGAAAATCGGACCGCAGACGACTGCTCCATCTAAAAAGCTCAACGACAATCAGCGCACGGTTATCGAGGCCCTAGCCGCAGCCGGAGGCACGCTCAAAGTCGGACATCTGCAATCGCTAGATGTCCCCCGTTCAACACTCAACACTCTCGTGCGGCGAGGTCTGGTCGAGATCAAAGAAGAGCCGGCGGAATTCCACGTCTCCAAGGTAAAAGCTCGACCCTTTCACTTCGAGTTCAGCGCGCCGCAAAAACACGCGCTCGCCAAAATTGCAGAGGGAGTGATGAGCCGAAAGTTCGCTGGGATGCTTCTGCATGGCGTGACCGGCTCCGGCAAAACTGCGGTTTACCTTGCGGGAATGCGGCAGGTATTGGATCAGGGCCGCTCTGCGATTCTGCTGGTCCCCGAAATTGGCCTGACTCCTGCCGTTGCGGCCGATCTCCATCAAGTTTTCGGCGACGAAGTCGCGATTCTGCACTCAGGCCTCAGCAATCAGGAACGTGCTGAACAGTGGCACCGGATCAAGCGGGGCGAAGCGCGCGTCGTTGTTGGAACACGCTCTGCGGTTTTTGCGCCCGTGACTGACCTGGCTCTGCTCATCGTCGATGAAGAACAGGACTCCTCATACAAGCAAGAAGAAACTCCACGCTACCACGCGCGCGATGTGGCTGTCGTTCGAGCCAAGATGGCCAATGCTGTCGTAGTGCTGGGGTCCGCTACCCCCTCGCTCGAGTCCTACTACAACGCGAAAAAGAACAAGTACGCGCTCGTCGAATTGCCGGATCGCGTCGAGCAACGTCCGCTTCCGGAAGTCGAGATCATCGACATGCGCCAGGAGTTCCAGGAAACCGGTCACGAGCAGGTTATTTCACGCAAGCTGGCGGAAGAGATCGGTCAACGCCTCGCGAAACACGAGCAGGTAATGGTCCTGCTCAATCGACGCGGGTACTCTCCCGTTGTGCTATGCCGATCCTGTGGCAAGACACTTGAATGCAAAAACTGTGCGATCGCCCTCACGCACCATAAGCGCGCCCACAAAATGGAATGCCATTACTGCGGATATGTGGCGAACATCCCTGACAAGTGCGTCCACTGCGGCAGCGAGTACGTCTATTTTCTCGGCACTGGATCCGAAAAGCTTGAAGAGTTGATTCACGGGATGTTCCCTCAAGCTCGCATCGCCCGACTGGATCGCGATACCGTCCGTGGACGCGAGGACTTCGAGCGCATGTTAGCGGGCATGAACGCGGGCGAAATTGATTTGCTTGTCGGTACGCAAATGATTGCTAAGGGCCATGACATCCATGGCGTGACCTTGGTTGGCGTGATTGCCGCGGACAGTGCGCTTGGCCTGCCCGACTTCCGCGCCGCCGAACGCACGTTCCAATTGCTCACCCAGGTCGCTGGACGCGCAGGTCGCGGCACCACTCCTGGCAAAGTTGTTTTACAAACTTACTTTCAGGATCACTATGCCGTGCAGTATGCCGCCCACCACGATTTCGTTGGTTTTTATGAGAAAGAACTACGTTTTCGCAACTGGATGCACTACCCGCCTTACAGTGCGCTCGCCAACGTTCTCATCCGCAGCGAGAAGTTGGATGAATCACTTCGTTGGTCCGGATTGATTGGCCAATGGTTTGAAAAGACACGCCACGAAGGAGTTCGTGTGCTCGGCCCGGCCGCCGCGCCCATCCTTCGTTTGAAAAATGATTACCGCTACCACTTTGTCCTGAAGTCTGCCAGCCGCGAAAAGATGAACAATCTGTTGCGCGCCATGCTCGCCTACGCACACACGCAGAAAATTCCGCGGACTCAAGTCATCGTAGACGTGGACGCGCTATGGCTGATGTGAGGGGTTACTGCTCATTACTTTTTCTCTCCCAGCCCTAGCATCTGTCATCCTGAACGAGCGCTCTTCTCGAGTTAAGGACCTATGCAGTTCTCAAGCATGATCCATCGTCGGTTCAGGCTCAGAACTGAGCTTCGACTAGGTTCAGCACATCACAATCTTCCTGTTCACTTTTCACTTACTATTGGTCAATACCGCTGTCATCCTGAGCGAGCGTTCTTTGCGAGCGAAGTACCCATGCATCCCCACCGGCTCCGCTTCTACTACGTATAAATCATCACGAACAAGTCCAAGACCTTGTACACAGGTGTTACCAACAACCTTGAGCGACGTACATGGGAACACAAGCAGGGCATCGGCTCTTGGTTTGCCTCTCGGTACAAGATCAATCGACTGGTCTGGTTCGAGCGTTTCGGTGACATTCGCAGCGCCATTGATCGGGAGAAGGAGATTAAAGGGTGGCTGCGGATCAAGAAAGTTCAGCTGATTGTCTCGGAGAACCCTACATGGCGGGACTTATCCTCAGGATGGTACAACAAGCACCGCTATCAACCTGAAAATGCATAGGTCCTTCACTCGCAAAAAATGCTCGTTCAGGATGACAGCTAAGTTAATGTGCGCAATCAGCGCATGGAAATGCAATAGTTGAAATCAGCGTTTCGCCCCTCGAAACTCCCCCACCACATGCTGAAATGAACTGTTGGCGAAAGGCGCTGGCGTAAAGGTCATGACGAGCATCGCGAGAGCAAAGGCGGCCACCCATCGCCGATGGCCGACAATCCGTGGTTCCTCTTCAACGTGTGGATGACGCATGGCGCTAATCCCCAGCAGTACTGCCCAGAGGAGCCAGCCCACCCACAGGTAATACGCTGCCGGAATCATCGCTGCGATGGTCGCGATTGAGATGTATCGGTGGGCTCGCGGAGCGATCGAGAAAATGATGTGGCCTCCATCCAGTTGTCCGCCGGGCAACAAGTTAAGAGCCGTAGCGAACATTCCGACCCATGCCGCAATCGCGACAGGATGCAGTGAGACTGCCGAAAGCGGTCTCGCAGCAATGCTATGGGAGGGCACAATCCACACAATGAGCTGGTGAATGAAGTGGAAGATCAATGGGTATCCCAATTCGATCCGGTCCGCTCTGCTCGCGATGTGGCTCACGTGCGACATCCCCAGCGCGAAGGGCAGCGCCGAAAGTGCAACAACAAATCCCGCGATCGGTCCCGCTACTCCGATATCGAACAACGCCACTCGGGATCGAATTGGTGAGCGAATGCGTATGAAAGCTCCCATCGTTCCGATCAATGTGGGAAACGGAATAAAAAACGGGAGGGTGGTGCTGACGCGATAGTAGCGGCACATCAGGTAATGCCCCATCTCGTGCGCCATGAGAATGGTCATGAGCGTCAACGAGAATGGAATTCCCTTCAACAAGTTCGAAGGCTTCGCGAAAGCCCACGATAACGGAAAGAAATCGAGCGAGTTGTCGTCCAATGTGAACACATCCTGGTTGTGTTCGAAATTGAATTGCATGCGCGCACCGACGATCAGCGTCGTGCAGATCGTCAGCGCCAGTAAGAGCGCGTGCAACCAATACCGCTGTCTAGGACGATGAACTACCCACACTACCTGGTGGGTAGGCGGGGGAAATTGTGACGTTCCGATTGGATCAGATAACGGTGGGGTACTCTCAGACATGGTGAGTCAAGGAAGTGCATCAGTGCATGGCAGGGAAGATCGTGGCGAATTTGCAACCGGCAACTACGAATTGCCAATCGAAATTAGTTCAGTCGATTGATTGCAACTCTTTACCGGGTTTGAAGCGTACAGCCTTTCCGGGTGGGATCGAAACTTCAGCGCCGGTTCTCGGATTACGCCCAATGCCAGTCTTTCGCGGACGCACGTTGAACACTCCAAATCCCCGCAGCTCAATACGATCGCCCTTCGCCAGCGAACGCTTCATGCTCTCGAAGACAGTCTCAACCGCCAACTCGGCTTTTGTTTTGGTGATGCCGGTCTTTGCCACAACTTCGTTGATGATGTCGAGCTTGATCACGCGGCGCCCCTCCCTTTGAATGCCACCAAGTCCTTGATGCTAAGAGACATAACGGAGATTGTCAACGGCGGCAAGTATCCCGTAAGATGACTCTACCCTCGAGTTCCAGCCCAGTTTGTCCGGGATGCGCCCCGTGCCTTCCCAATCCCAGAATCACACTCAACAGGGAGTGTCGAAGGAGAACCATGCTGAAAAGCGACCGTTGGATCCGCCGAATGGCCCAGGAACATGACATGATCAACCCCTATTCCGAGAAACAGGTCAGCCAGGGAGTGATCTCTTACGGCGTTTCCTCCTACGGATACGATCTCCGGGTCGCCGACGAGTTCAAGATCTTCACGAATGTGAATTGCACCGTAGTAGACCCCAAGAATTTCGACGAGCGCTCCTTTGTGACGGTCCGCTCGGATGTCGCCATCGTTCCGCCAAACTCCTTTGCACTCGCGCGTTCCGTCGAATACTTCAAGATTCCCCGCGACGTTTTGACCGTCTGCGTGGGCAAGTCGACCTACGCGCGCTGCGGAATCATCGTCAATGTCACTCCGTTCGAGCCTGAATGGGAAGGCTTCGTCACATTAGAGATTTCAAACACGACTCCGCTTCCCGCCAAAATCTACGCCAATGAAGGACTCTGCCAGATCCTGTTCTTCCAGTCTGACGAGGTCTGCGAGACAAGCTACAAGGATCGCAAGGGGAAATATCAGGCGCAGAAAGGGATCGTGCTGCCGAAACTTTGAGAAGTCCGGAAGTTCTCGGCAACCCTTGGTAAGCTAACGCTCGGAGCTTGATATGCAGGCCGTCACTCGTGATGAGATAGAAGACGTACTATCGAGGTACGAAGGACTTGTCTGCACGAACAACACGTTGGATTTCAGCGATCCAGAAGCGCAGTCATTGACGCTCCATCTCAAGGATCTCTCGTCTCAACAGCTTCTTCGCCTTGCGCGATTCTCGGCTCATTTGTACAACGATGAACGGCATTTCGCTGGAGCCTCGCTTTGGATCACGCAATGGGGAGTGTGGAACGAGCAAGAGGAGTCAATCCCTCGCAAGGCCATCGAGCGAATGCGGCAAGGTTTCGGCGAAAACCGTTCCCTCGAGACTGCGCCGGGCCACTTTTTCCGTTCCGACGAATTCGTGGAATCGATAGCGTTTCTATTGCAGCCGATGTTGGCGGGGTGGGATGCCTTCTTTATTCCGCAGTGGCCGAAAGACACGCTCGAGTATTTTCTCTTTGTCAGCCACGATTCTGTTCTGGAGATTCGAACACGAACGGCAAAAGCGCGGGAACAGGTGGATGGTGTGCTCGGATCTTTCGGGTGGGATGAAACTGGAGCTTGGCGCCTGCCAGCGGCTTAACTCTTTTCGCCTTCCTTATACATGTACTTAATCGCTGGCTTGTAAATCATCACATTCGCGTGGCCATTTGCTCGCACCAGTTTGATACAGGCTTTGTCGTACCACTCAATCGTTCCGTGCAGTTCTTCTCCATCCCGCAGCACAACGACCATGGGCGTTTTTGACTGCATCTGTTTCTGGTAATAAAAATTTTCTGCGTTGGTCTGTTCTGTGGGCGGCATCTTCTTTCCCGAAGAAGGTCGCTCCGAACGCTCTCGCCGTTCTGCTTGGCCAGCCATGTGGTTTCCGTGGTTGTGGTTGTGATTATGATCGTTCCTGCTGAGGGATGGGCGAATCAGCTTTCGATTCGAGAAACTTTCCTGTTCCAGGGAACGCTCAGTTGGCATGGATTCGAGAGTGTCCTTCATGGTTGCACCGCCTGCACGCGCTTTGTGTCCCCACAAAACCGTGTGACTGTACGTTGGGGATCTCAGGTGTGAGCTTTGTGATTAACGTAACACACGCCTCAGGGTGTGACAATGATCCCGCTTACAAGTGCATGACTTTCGTGCCTAAGCTATTTGTAAAAAGAAAACCCGGGTCCGAGACCCGGGTTTTCCAATAAGAGACCATTCCGCCAAAGCGGACTATCCTAGCGACAATGAAATAGGTTTCACGGCCAGCGTTTGGCGGTATCTTCCCAGCCCGCCGCTCGAGCCTGTGGAGGCGCTGGCGCTACTGCCGGTTGTGGAATCCGTATAGGCTGTTGCGCCACAGGGGCCGTCGTTAAGGTCGGCTTCGGAGGCTCTGCGCTGACTTCCTTATCATCGGAAAGCAACGGAGCTGCTACACGAAGTGCTTCGACTTCCTTCTCCAGGCGCGCAAGTTCCAGTTCTTTCTGCCTTAGAACTTCGTACACATTTTTCATATGCGAGTCCCTGATTCTTAAAACGAATACTCGAACTTTAGAAAGCAACCTGACGTTTGTCAAGACAAAGTGCATGTTCGGGACGTGCGGGGTTAACGCAATAGAATGATCCCGATCAGCACGAGCGAAACCACAACCAAAATAGCCACCAGCACCCGATGCCGAGCTAGCCAGGACTCGTCCTGACTCAAGCCCTCACCCCCAGCTTCCATGGTGAAAAAAACCGCCTCGTTCGCTCCGGTTCCAGCAGGCATTGTTCCATCGGACGCTTTCAATTTTTTCTCGCAGTCCAGGCAGACCTTTCGTCCTTCCGAAATCGGGAATCCGCATTCAGAACACTTCCGCAATGACAAGACGCTTGTCGGTGGCTCGGAGGAGCTTGGGGTTACGCCTGTAGATGCTTGCGGGCCGGTGGTGGGAGTCGGCTCGGCCGGCACCTCAATCATCGCTCCGCGGGTGGGCTCAGATTCCTTTCTCTCACTGGTCTTGGCCGTCACTTCTATCCCTTGAAACACCGCTGCCATCGCATCAGCGTCCAGTTCCGCAAGAATGGGTTCGTCGTCCACTCGCGATTCGGTGGGATCGATCGCCGCTGGGACTTCCTTCGTTACGACCTTTACAACCCGAGCGGCGCTTTCAGTTGCCTGGTTGATTGTCGCTGAAACGTCATTTGGTTTTGAGGATTCAACCTCCGGACCCCCGACGCTGCCCAATTCAGCCGCAGTCAGCGCGGCTACAGCATGCTCAAGGGCTGTCTGGACCATTTCGCCCAAACGCTCGAGTGCCCCAATGTCCCTCTCTTCGAAAGCAAACGACCGATCTGAAAGCAACTCGAATACGCCGTTCACGTCGCCTTCATGAACTAACGGCATTACGACCACGGATGCGATGCCCAAGGCTTCGCAACTTTCCCGGTTCACGCGCGGATCGGTGTGGGCATCGTTGCAGCGCAAAATCTGTTTTGTGCGGATGCTTTCGCCTGAGAGCCCCGACTCCACTTGAAGATGAGCTCCTAATTCCGGCGCTGACGAGCCGGCACTGGCGCGGCAGACAATTTCCGCTCCACTTCGCAGAGCGATTGCGGCTCCGGTCGCGCCTGTGATGTATTGCGCCCGCTCCGCCAGTAGCTGCAGCGTGGCATCGAGATCGCGTTGCGCCATCTCGTTCAGAGATCTGCCCCCGTCTTCACCGGGGAACATCACTTTCCCTGCTTTTGTTTCAGGAGGCGACTTCGGTGCGGAAGGCAGTTCTTCTGCTTTGGCCACACCCGGGGCCGAGGCTGTGCCGCCCACATCAAAGATGGAATTGCGATCCATGCAGCTTATTCGGAGTTTAACGTTGGTTTAACGGAAGTCAAGCGATGCAGCTTTACTTGATCCATGCCAACCACAAGCTCCCAACCAGCAGTGTCGCCAGCGTGATCGGCACTCCAACCCTCAGATAATCGATGAACCTGATATCTACCTCGGGTTTAGCGCTCTCAACCACAATGATGTTGGCCACAGACCCCGTAATTGTCAGATTTCCTGCAAGTGTCGACGCCATGGCGAGAGTAAGCCAGGCCGTATGCGGATCCTGAAATCCGGGCACTAGAGATTTAAGGAGCATGACCGCTGGAACATTGCTAACGATGTTTCCTATCACTGCCACCACGAGCGCGAAAACACCCATGTGTTGAAGATTCCAATGACGGGCCAGGTCCAGCATGCGATCGACAATTCCTGCGTTCTCTGCTCCTCCCACGATTACGAACAGTCCGACAAAGAACACGAGTAAGCCCCAATCTACTTCGCGATACAGCTTCCGAGGTTCCAGCGTTCGCGTGATGAGAAGCACCGCTGCACCCAACGCCGCCATCATTGCTGGCGGAACTCCGACGAAGAATCCAATCACCACGGCCGTGACCACCACGACAGGTTTTCGGAGGCGAGATAGATCTAAAGCTGGGAGCGGAATTGCATCATCCGCCTGCGCTGCCTTGGCTTCGGTCTGAAAGTGCACCCAGTGCAGCACAGCCCAATCAAGAAACAGTCCGATGATCGCAACAGGCCCCAGGTGCCACAGAAAGTTGCGATAGGGTATCCCGGAATAGGATCCGACCAGCATGTTCTGCGGATTCCCCGTGATGGTTGCGACACTTCCGATATTCGAGGCTGTCGCCACGGCCAGCAGATACGGCGTGGGCGCAAGCCTCATGCGGCGCGTGATTGTCAGTACAAACGGCACCATCACTAGACAAACGATGTCATTCACGAAGAATGCAGACAGAATTCCGCACGTGAAAATCACGGCCGGCAGCAGCCAGCGTGGATCCAGCTGGCGCAACACGAACTCTGCATTCCACTCGAAAAAACCGACCAGATGCAGGTTGCCAACAATCAGCATCATCGAGAACAACAGCACAATGGTGCTGAAGTCGATCGAGCGCAATACATCTCCAGTCGGCACCACGCGGAATGCGACCATCGCGATCGCTCCGACGATGGCGGCACCGGTGCGATCGACCTTTAATCCTGGAAACTTTCCGATGGCAAAGACCAGGTAGCTGGCGAGAAAGATGACGTATGCAGCAAGTATGCGTCCGTCGGAGAGAGTGGCGGGTACGAAATGCATGAGGCAGCGGCTAGATTATCAGGTGCAGGGCTGCCACGAACTTCTGCCCACTTGTTGTACCAGGAACGAAACCAGCACACGTTGAAGCAGCAGTTGTTGGGAATCGCCTTCTCCCGGTGATGGACCAGTAGCTTAGGCCCGATCCCCTCCTGAATTAAACGTCGAGCGGTGACGAAAATCACTGTCTGAGAGGCCATCATCACTGAGACTTAAAGTGTTTCTGTGCACGTACCGGACAGGGATGTGTTCTTCAATTCCATCAACCTAACTTGCACGAAATCCATTCTTAGCCTGACTTTCAACCTTCTTGGAGATCTTATGGAAAAACTACTTCGTCTGCTCTTATTGGTTCTCCTGCTTTGTGGATTTATTGCTGGTCAGACCGCTCCTTCGCCCGCTTACACCAGGCCCGCAAATCGCATCGACCTCGTCGACGTCCCGAATTTCAATAGGACACAGGTTCGGGGTATCAACTCTTATGGCGAGCTCGTCGGCATTTACAGAGATAACGACGGGGTGCAGCACGGATTTCTCGAGAGCTATGGCACCTTTACCATGCTCGATTATCCCGATGCTTTACAAACGCTGCCTCGGGCCATTAACGATCGCGGAGTCGTCGTCGGCATGTATGCGGACGCGATCACTTATCACGGCTTCATCCGCCAGCTGGACGGACAGTATGTGCGGATCGACTATCCGGGCTCTACGTACACGATGACTAGGGGGAATAATAATCGCGGCGCCATTGTTGGTGATTTCGGTGATCCGAACGGAGTCAATATTCACGCATTCGTTCTCTTGGCAGGGAAGTTCATTGTCTTTGATTATCCCGGCGCTGTTGCCACGCAGGGATACGGAATCAATGACTCGGGAGAAATTGTCGGTTCCTACATGGATGGAGCCGGGAATCTGCACGGCTACATTTATCGAAAAGGACGTTTTACACCTTTCGATGTCCAGGGAGCCGTCGCGACTGAATTGTTCGGCCTGAACGACGCGGGCCAGATCGTCGGCTACTACCAGGACGACACGACCAATCACGCAATCCTTGTGCAGAACGGTAGCTTCACGATCGTCGATCCTCCTGGAGCCGTCAACGCCTTTGCTCGAAGCATAAACAAGTTGGGTGTGATCGGCGGCAACCACAATGACGCGGATGGTAACCCTCATGGGTTTGTTTCAATTCCCGGTAATTGAGGGCGTTCCATCGATTATTCGAAAGCAGCGTAAGGACGCGGAACCATCCTTTTGCGTGTCGCCCGGAATGCCTGATGGCGTACGCAAACAGAATGGTTCGTCAGCCTTTCAACGTGCACGTACTCAACGTTCAAACCCTTCACCAAAAATAAAACCCCGAGGGTGTCCGGCCCTCGGGGGGTGACAGGTGAATGGCTTTCAGGAGGTCATGCTTCCGCCACAGCACCTTGAACCATCCACCTCGGCTGCGGCGGGTTCTTGGGCAGAATGTCGAGATAGATCACAGCGTAGCGAAACGCGAGAGCTGCGGCCGTTAGCGTTGCGAGTGTGCATGCAAACTCGGTCCACTTCGGTATGTAGTAGATGCCAGAGCTCGCCTGTAATCCTGTGATTGATACGTTCAACCGGTTCGTCATGAAACCGCCAGCAATCACTGCGCAAGTCCAGTAGAGTGATTGAGGATTGTTTCTCACACTCTGTCGGCTGAGCAGTATCAGTGGAGCGATCACGAGTAGCGCGAACTCCAGCCAGAACGATGCCGCTTCTTCGTGCCATTGGAAGAGCAATGGAAGTGCGTTGTTCTTCGAGAGGTCGACAATGCGGAACACTCCGTAGAGCGCCAGCATCGGCCCGATCACCCGGCTGATCTCGGAGAGAATTCCGGGATCGAGTTTTACATTCAGTGAGCGGATCGACAGATACAGCGCCATGATCGTCACTGCTAGTCCGGCCGGAATCGCGGAAAGATAGAACAGCGTTGTGAGATATGGGCTGTACCACAACGGATGTAGTTTGCCTTTCGTGAGAAGGTAGAGTCCGCCCAGGAACGATTGGTGCAGAGAAGAGAGAACCACTCCCGCCATCACCAAACCGATCAAGATTTCGTGATGCCATTTCAGATACCACTGGCGTAACGCCGCAATCGGAATCTTCTCGACGAGAGCCGGCGAGAACTCCAACGCAAGCACAGTCGAATAGAGCATCACGCACCAGGAAACTTCAAACAGCACTGAATGGCGGTTCCACATCACGATCGGATGCCAGATGCGCCAGGGCAGTCCTAGCTCATACATCATGCCCGCAATCACGGTCATGTATCCGAGGAAGCTCACCAGCACCGCGGCCCGTAATACTGGGCGATAGCGCTCGAACCCGAGCAAGTAAACCGCTGCGGCTATTGCGAATCCGCCGGCCGAGAGTCCAACTCCGCACAGCGTTCCCAACCCAACCCACAGGCCCCAGGGTTGCGGATCTGTGAGATTCGTCGAAGCCGCAAAGCCATGGAAGAAACGTGCGTAAGTTGCGTACACCCCAGCTGCAAAAATTGCGGCAACGATCAAACGCCACATCGTTAACTTTGGAAGAGTGCGGGTCATGACTGTCTCCTTTCTTTGCCATTCACGCGTCCATCGGACGACTCGGCCGTCGCCACTTCTGCGCGCCGTTGCGTGATCCAATAGAGGCCTGAAAGCAGCGATCCGCCAACCAGCACAACCGTGGGCACATCGCCGAGTGCGCTCGCGGTCAAAGTTGGCAATGGCTGTGTGGGCGCGGCGGCGAAGCCCAACTTTTCAAACGGCACATCACTGATGAAGAACACGCTCGTTCCGCCTGCTTCCTCACTGCCGTATATGTGCTTGACGTAACCACCGGCAAGTATCCGACGTTGCGCTTCTTCGAGCAGTTCGGCGCGATCGCCAACAATCGATGCTCCTGTCGGACACGCTTCCACACACGCTGGAGGGGCGCCCTTCGCCTGACGCGCTGCACACATATCGCATTTCTTGACGTACGGCACCAGCTTTGACCACTCGTAGCGTGGAACGCTAAATGGGCAGGCGACCAGGCAGTACCGGCATCCAATGCATTTCGACCCGTCGTAGGTCACGGGCCCCGTTGAAGTTTTCTTCAAGGCGCCAACAAGGCAAGCCGATGCGCAAGCTGGATCCTGGCAGTGCATGCACATCTTCCGTACGTACTTGTCGCCACGCTCTTCGATGACGGTGAGGGCTGTCGGCGAAAGTTGCGCTTCGGTGTCTTTCGGAAAGCCGTGGATCTCTTTGCACGCCTGCTCGCAGCTCCTGCAGCCGATGCATTTCGTGATGTCCACCAGGATGGCTCGCCCGGTTTCCATGGTTTTCTCCTTTCGGAAATCTGCTATGTCCATACCAACGCGCCGCCCTAGCCGAGGAAGAATTCCTTGATCAGCTTCTGGCGGACATCAGGCTCGACACGCGCCAACAACCCGGGAATTGGAACTCCACCATCGGCAGCCATGGTCGGTGCCAACTGTGCAACCATGCTGTTCAGGCGCGTCACGTTGTTCTGCAACCAGGGCGCGACCATCGTGTCTTGCACAAGATTCTTCTGGTTGGTCGGAAGGTCGGGCGACTTCACCAGCGCAATCCAGCCTTTCTGATAGGGATCGCGCGCGGCAAGAGTCGGATCGTCCACGACATCATGGTTGATCGCTGTAATGACTCCTTCGACCGGCGAGACAAGATCGAACGAATCTTTACCGCAGCGGATCGTCATCACTTTTTGCCCCTGCCGTACCCAGCGGTTCTCGCCGATGACTTTGACCTCATCGATCTTGCCCATCAGGTTTGCAGCGAACGTATCGATTCCGATGCGCGCATTGTCCGTGCCTTCTTTCAGGCTCCAGGTGTGCCCCGGATGAAAGCAGTACCCCTGCGGAATTTGGAATCCGTACTCTCGCTCCATGCGTGGGGCTTGCGGACCAGTAGAAGGCTGCGGTCGTACGACTTCATTGCGCGTGCGGAAGTAGCTGAACGTCATGATCAGAAGGAACATCAAGAGAACAAATAAAATTGACATGGAACCTCCGTTGGAGCCGGCTCACCTGTTGCGCGCCTGGATCGCCGGGCAGCCTTTTCCGCGCGCCACTTCTAGTAAGAGCACGCTTGTGCCAAACGCAGTCGAAACGGGGATGCTTGAAAAGGCAGGGGTTAGAGGAGTCCTGAGGAAAAGTTGCAACGCTGCATTTTGCTTTTGCTACTGCGTTTTGCAGGAGTTACGAAAGTGATGCGTAGCAACAGTCAGCAAACAGTGTTCAGCAACGACAAGCGCTGTTAGAACTCAACTTTGGGTGCGCTGTATCTACGCCAGCTTCTTGTGTTTGCGCAGGACGGCATATGTCGCGTCCTCGATACGCGTGAATACGTTGTCCGGACGGGCCTGAATGCGGCGGTCGAGTTGATTGGAAGGGGGAATACGTTTTGGCAGAACGAACTGCTCAGAACGTTGAGGACTTGCCATCGGTTCGCGTCTCCGGCACGAATCTTAGCTGCCACAACTGAGCGGACCCGAATATGGGCTCGAATCAGGTTCCGCACAACAAAGATCGTCATTATCAACAGCGAACGTGAATTGTGGAATTGCCAGAGTAGATTCCTGAGAAAAACTTCAAGTCATCGTTGCCGTTCTTCAAGATAGCGGGCCAGCGCATCTTGCCAATCAGGCATGGAAACCCCGAGTTTCTCACGACTTACAGGTGAAAGCACGGAATTAGCCGGACGCTTTGCTGGCCGTGGAAATTCCGCAGTTGTCACTGGGGTAACCTCAGCCGGCAGTCCAACCGCGCGAACAATCT
Source organism: Terriglobales bacterium (assembly GCA_036265385.1). Taxonomy (GTDB): domain Bacteria; phylum Acidobacteriota; class Terriglobia; order Terriglobales; family Acidobacteriaceae; genus DATAPD01. Next base: position 18,420 of record DATAPD010000057.1, on the reverse strand, counting down.
CCGTCGCGAAGTCGAACCATGTGCAATCGCCAGCGTTCGTGACGTGAACGATTCCCGAAACATTTTTTCGGCAGAGCTCGATGATGGCGCGCGCTAAATCAACCGTATATGTCGGCGATCCGCGTTGATCGTTAACGACAGAAAGTTCGGGCCTCGCTGATGCCAGTCGGAGAATAGTCTCCGGAAAACATCGCCCACCTTTGCCAAAGACCCAGGATGTTCGCACGATTGTGCAATCGGGAATGATCGCTAGAACTTTTAGCTCGGCTTCGGCTTTCGATTCGCCATAAACGTTAATCGGAGCGCGCGAGTCGCTTACCTCGTACGGAGAATTCTTGGACCCATCAAACACGTAGTCTGTCGAAAGAAACAGAAGCCGCGCATTGTGGCGCCGTGCCGCTTCAGCAATGTGCGCAGCGCCATCACGATTGACAGACATGGCCAGCTCTCGGTTGGCTTCACATCCGTCGACATCGGTGTATGCAGCCGCATGAATAACCCAGTCCGGACGTGCTTCGGCAATCACTTGGTCAACCGCTTGCGCATCGCGGATATCCGCATCTTTGGAAGATAACCCGAGAACGCTGTCGGCAGTCCACTCGCGCATGAGCGCATTGCCCAGCAATCCGGTGGAGCCGAAGACAAGTATTTTCATTGTCGCGATTTTATCCGTGCGGGTGCGCAGTTCACCACAAAGACACACGGGAGAGCCAAAAAACAGGATTTTGCGGGTGATCGTTCCGCGAGGACTAGCTCATTCTTATGCTCCTCACGCTGCCTGTTCGCCAGTAAGCTGCAGATACACAGACTCAATACGACGAGCCAAGTCTGGCCACAGATAATGTTTTCGTATCCGCTCTCTTGCAGCCTCCGAAGCGGCCTGCCGCATAACCGGATCGTGAATCAAGCGCCTCATCACGTTTTCGAGGTCCGCAACATCGCCGCGGCGAAACGTGAATCCCGCCCCGTCCACCAGTTCGCAATTCTCTGGAATATCACTCGTTAAGACACAGACACCCGCTCCCATGGCATCAAGCAGCGCCAGTGAGAGACCTTCCATGTCCGATGGCAACACGAAGAGCATGGCATTCGTTAACAGCTCATCCAGCTCGTCTCCCCCAATCCAAGGAAGAAAACGGATCCGATCCGATGCATGCTGTTGCAGTTCGCGGATATAACGATCGGTGTAGCTCGAACCGCCCGCGAATACCAGTTTCACGTCCGTATCGATGCGCTCATATGCATCGATCAGCAGATGACAGTTCTTTTCCGGAGAAAACCGTCCCAGGAAAAGTATGTAACGCTCACTCTCCAATTCCCAATCCGACAAATGCACCGCCGGGCGGCGCTCCCGCAAACGCGTGCCGTTGGGAACGCAAAGTGTGCTTCGCCCATGCCGTTCTTGGTAGTAACGACGCAACGTTTCTGAGACGACCATGGTGGCATCCGGCAACGTGGCGGAAGCATGCTCACCCGCTCGCAGAACAGCCGACGCCAATGCATTCCATTTTTTGCGTTGCCAATCGAGCCCTTGTACGGTGACGACCGTTTTCTTACCAGCTAGCCGAGGCAGAAACGAGAATAAGGAAGGTCCAAGCGCGTGATAGTGAACGACGTGCGTGCGCGTGAAGAGCACATGCAGGCTACTCAGAAGCGTGTGCATCGCAGTCTCCAGGTGTTTGGTGCGGACCGTGGGAATACGAACCAGTTTCATCCCCGCGTGTTGCTTCAACGGAGGAGTAAAGTGAGGCCTGCAGTAAACAGTGACGTCATTCCCACGTCCGGCCAACTCTTTCCCGACCTCTTCGTAATACGCTTCAATGCCGCTGTATTTCGAAATTACTCCGCGCCCGCCGATAAAGGCCACCTTGACTCGCGGCTTTTGGGATTCACGCTTCTGGCCAGGAAGCAGATTGCGGTAAGTCGCCGTCAGAGCATCCAGATGACGCTCCGGCGAGTAGCGTGAGCACACGAGTTCCTGTGCCGCGCACCCCATCGTTCTCGACATTTGTCGTTCTTCGTGCAGAAACGCGATCGCATCGCGCAGAGCCTCTACGTTTCCAGCCGGGAACAACAAGCCAGTTTTCCCTTCCTCGATCAGCTCACGGCGCGACCCCAGGTCCGACGCAATCACTGGCCGTCCGTATGCATAGGATTCCAGAATGCTCTTGCCAAACGTTTCGGGCGAGTGCGAGGGAAACACCGTGAAACGCGATTCGGAAATGGCACGTGCCAGCGCATGTTTCTCGAGGCGGCCTAGGAACCACACATTCTTCAGGCTGAAGCTGGCGGCGAGTTTTTGTAGCGCCGGCAGTTCTGGACCATCGCCGGCGATGCACAAATTGATGTATGGCAGCTGTCGCACAGCATGGATAAGGTCTTCGACTCCTTTTTCGCGCGACAGACGTCCGAAATAGAGAATCGAATCGCGCGGTTCCCCGCGAGCATCTGGAGTATGCTGAAAGTGCGGCAGTACTTTAACCTGCGTGGCATCGAAACCTGCCGCAATCCACTGCGCGCGAACGAACTCACTCGGTGCGAGGAAGAGATCGACACATTTCTGATAAGTGCGCAAGATCCGCTGCGCGTAAGCTTCCATCGCGAGCAACACTGACGCTGACAGGTTGCCATAGCAGTTCGATGTGACCGCATGCCAGAAGCTTCTGCCACGACATCGCTCGCATGCCTCTCCTTTGCGAACAGCGTTGTAGCTTGGACAAAGCAGTTTGAAATCGTTGATGTGATAGAGAACAGGAACTTTTCTTCTGCGCAACTCCCACAAAATCGATGGTGACAGATGGTGATAGATGTTGCGCACGTGGGCGATGTCTGGACGAAAGTCCTCGACCAGACTTCTTATTCTCCGCCGCGCCTCTCTCGAGTAAACGGTATGCGCCGCAAGATGCGCACGCCGGGAAAGTGGCAGCCCCTTTTGTTTGAAGTCAATATGGGGAAGGAAGTATCGATCGAATGGAGTAGACGCGCCCCGTGGGTCCGCCATCGAGAACAGAGCGGTCTCATGACCGCGATGGCGCAGCAATTCCATTACATCGAAGAGATAGTTCTCGGTGCCGCTGAAGCGATAATTATATTTGTTGCAAAAAAGAATGCGCATAAGTAGGTTGCCGATGCTGAATGGATTGCAGGAACATTTTTGCGAATTGATCGAGGTTCGCCTGCCGATTGAAATACTGAAACGCGTGCGCGCGGGCAGCACGGCGCACGCCGTCTAAATGGGGCAACTCTTGCCGCAGCTGCTCCACCGTATGAATGAAGTCTTCGAATGATCCCGGGGTGTACAGGAAACCTGTTTCGCCGTGAACCACCAACTCCGGGATGCCAGTTATGTCTGGCGCGAGAACAAGCTTTGTCCGCATCATCGCTTCCATCAACACAAGCGGAATGCCCTCGCTCCGGCTGGTCAGCACGACGACATCGGCCAGTTCATAGATCAAGTCGAGTTGTTGGCGCGGAACATGTCCCAGCAGCGTGACGCGTTGCCCAAGGTTGAGTTTGATAATTTGTTTCTCTAGCTGAGAACGCGACTGGCCCTCGCCGGCGATCAGGCAGAAAACGTCGACGCCGCGGTCTCGCAGTCTCGCGCATGCCTCGATCAGAAACTCATGGTTCTTCACTTCATGCAACCGTCCGACGGATAGCAGAACCATGCAACTGGATGGCAACGGAGCTGGCGTATCCACCGTCTTCGCGACCGCATCGACTCCCATGCGCTGCATGATCACCTTGCCGCTAGCAATCGTCGGATACTTCTTCAGCAGATATTGGCGATTGAAGTCAGAAATCGTCAGGCAGAAGTCGCAATTTTGGAGTTTGGTATCGAGGAAGGCCGCGTGTATCAGCAAATCTGACCCGTGGAGCGTGAGACTGTAACCAGCACCGAGCAGACGCGCGGCGACCAGAGCGATCCACGAAGAGAAATATCCGTGGTGCGCGTGAATATGATCTACGTCGTATCCACGCAGACGCACCGCGAAATACGCTCCCAGGAACGTGTGGGCGAGACAACGCAGACGTCGAGATAGCGACTCTGGCCCACGAAATAGGACCCTTTGCCAAACATCTGCAAGTTCACGAATGTTGCGCAACAACAGCCGTATTGCGGAAATTGCCTCGCCAATACGGACATGCCTCAAGCAGATATCTACATTTTGTGAGCTTTTGGCCTCTGGTAATTTTGCGCTGCAGGCAATCACGTGAGCACCGCGTCTTCGGAGTTCGCGGATCTCGTCGCTTAGATAAGGCTCCACAGACGAAGGAAAGCAGTTCGCGATGTAAGCAATGACAGGCACATTACCCTCGAAGCAAAACCTCACGAAGAACCTTGGCGCGGGATCCAGGTCCGCGTCTCTCGATTGAGTGCACAAAGCCAACCATGGCGACCGATGCAATGAACGTGAAAATCCACCAAACGCCGCTTGTAAACAAGGTGGCTAGAAGAAGCCCAAAGGAAAACACCCAACCCCATAAGACCCGCGAACAATTTCCAAATAGGCTTTGGGTACCGAGGTGCAGTACCGGATAGGCGCAACACGCAACCAGATCGGCAACGCCATATCCAGCGAGGCCACAATGCGGGACGAGCACCACTGCGGAGATCGCGAATAGGAAGATGTGAATCAAATACGCGCTCAAAACGATCCACTGACGCCCAACCACAAACAATGCGGCTGCCTGCAAGTTGTAAATCGAGTTCACCAGTACAGCGATCGCAACCAGCGGATAGATACGAAGGACCGGAATCCAACGAAGGCCGATGACATGCCCAAACAAAAAAGGACCAAGCACAGCAAAGCCTCCGAGGAGAGTCCCGAGAACAATGACTTGTCCTCGAAGGGCCTTTTGCAGGGCAGACTTCATGAGCGCCGCATCATGTTGAACACGGGCAAGGCTCGCGATGGCCAATCGCGCGGCAGCGGTTCGAATAAACCCGAGGCCTTCAGCAATCCGGATGGCTAAGCCGACAAAAGCGACTCCCTCCGCGCCTATGAAATGCCCCACAATGAGCGGATTCACGAGCGCACGCAATTGCCAAGTACGTTGGGATGCGGTGTAGCCAACACCGAACGCAAGCATCTGCCGCAGCCGTGCACGGTCCATCCTGAAGCGAGGTCTGAAGTGACCGATGCACAACCCTGCGATCAGAACAAAAACTTGCCAGATGACTTGACCTGCAACGGGAGCCCACAGTCCGAAACCTTGAAGTGCCAGGTAAAGTCCGCTGAACAAAGCGAGGGATTGTCCGATTAATTCGATCGTAGCTACGGCACGGAACTCGAGTGCCCGTTCCAATTTTGCGGTGGGAGGGCCAGCCAAGCCGGCAAGTGGCACTGTTAGAAGCGTCACCAGGTATGCAGCCACAAATTCATCACTCTTCAGCCACCACGTGAGCAAAGGTAGAACTGCCGCTCCGATCAACATGGCGCACGCCGAGAACGCTGCGATGGCAGTCCACGCCGCGTCGTAATCTTCTCGAACTGGGGTGTGTTCACAACGAACTAGGTACGTGTCCATTCCGCTGCGAACCAGGCTGGCGAGCACAGATGTAATGGTGATTGCAGTAACGAACAGCCCATAGTTGTGGGGCCCGATGAGCCAGGTCAAAACAAACATATTGGCGACGCTAATCAGCACACCCACGGCGTAACGCGCACTGAGATACAGGCCCCCGCGTCCCGCCAAGAAAGACGCGGCCTTGTTCGAGACTTGTGTCTCTTCGAGCGTAGTCGAATTTTGGAGGGCGCTAGGCAAATGCGACCATCTCTTTTTCGCGCGAATAAGACAGCATTCCCGCCAGTGTGTAGAGGAATCCATTCACGAATTGGTAATTCATCACCACAAAGAAGCCGTTCACGAAATAAACTCCGAGCAAGACCGGCCACAATCGGCGAAAACCCTCGCCCATGAAAATGCTCTTTTCGTTCCGCGATGAGCGGGCTCGACCAAGTCCAAACAATCGCGCGACCAGCCACCCATATAAGGCCAGACCCAGCAATCCATGCTCGACGAGGATTTCGAGATAAGTGTTGTGTACGACGAATTGATTCAGGTGGAAATCGCTGACGCGGGTTTCGAGTTCCGCGGGCATGCGCGACACGCCCCACCCGAGGATTGGGCGCTCTAGAAACATGTCCCAGGCAGCTCTGTACACTGCCAGACGGATCTCGACTGGACTGCGGTCTTCGAACCGATCCTGAAACGAAGAACCCGTCGCAACAAAACTGACCGCGATGACGACGACCACAGTTCCTAAAAGCAACAATCGCCGGCAGACACGTCGAATTCTCTGGTCAGGATCAAACCAAGCGAGCACCAACACCGATATCAAGAAAGACAGCCAGACCGCGCGCGTCTTGGTCGCCAGAATGGCTGCTGGTAATGCGATCAAGAAGCCGCAACCCAGAAATGGATTCAGCCGGCCCTGCCGATACGCGTTCAAAGCGAGCAGGCCGAGCACGTTCAGAGTCACGCCATTGGCTACCGCCTGCAAAAACGGCCCTCGGGCGCGGCCAATGTGGATGCTCAAGCTCGGATCGAGAATGAATCGCGGGTAAATAAGCTCTTTCGCACCGACCAGGAATGCGATGGCAATGAAACACAGGTAGGCGAGTGCGATGAGGCCGAACCTTTCCAGCAGCCGTTGTGATGACATATCGCGGAATGAGTAACGAGCGATGTGGAACAGAACGTACGGAACGATGTATTTCGCCGCGAGCACGCTCCACGTTTTCGTCTCGAATGGCTGGGTCATCACGCTGACAAGGCTCAATACCAGCAGCACACCCAGGGGCCATGCAGCAGTCCACGTGAAACGGATCGGCTCACGTAGAACGGTACTCCGTAGTAGAAATGCAGCGAGCAAAACGAAAAATGCAATGCGATCGAGCGCGCAGCAGGCCAGTTCCGGAGGCCTGAAGAGCATGGCGCCTAGTGTGATCAGAAACAGAACTTCAGGAGCTACGACGAGAACATGGATGATCCGTGCGCTGACCCAGAGTGGGACGTCAGATAGCAAGTTCCACGACCATGCGCGCGGATGTAATGTAGTCGCGGACACGGATGTCAGCAGCCTCCTCCTGCCGCAACCACGCGGAGTGTCTTGAAGAGGATGCGAAGATCAAGAGCAAGGCTCCAACGCTCGATGTATTCACGGTCGAGCCGCATGTTGGTGCGAAACGAAGGATCTGATCTTGCACTCGTTTGCCACAGCCCAGTCAATCCCGGGCGCACGTCCAATCTGCACAAATCGACGACTTCGTAACCGGCAACATCATCCAGGGGATGTGGACGAGGTCCCACCAGGCTCATGTCCCCCCGCAGCACGTTCCAGAGTTGTGGAAGCTCATCCACACTGTATTTGCGTAACCACCTTCCACAGCGTGTAATGCGAGGGTCGTCCGCGATTTTGAAAAATGGTCCGTCGCGCTGATTCTGCGCACGCAGCTGCTCCTTTACCGAATCAGCATCCACCGCCATGGTTCTCAGTTTGTAACAACGAAACCGAACGCCCTTACGCCCCACCCGCAAAGCCGAATAAAAAGCTGGTCCGGGTGAATCGAACTTGATCCACAGGCTCAGGATTGCAATGAGAGGACCAGAAACGGCCAGGCCGACTGCTGCACCAATGATGTCGAGGGTGCGTTTGATAGTCAGGGAAAGCTCTGGAGGATTCTCCTGATTCACATGAACCAGTGGCCAGCGATCCACCTGACTGACACAGCAGTTTTCGGAGTAAGGAGTGATATCTGAGAGAAGGTCAACGTCCAGATGACACGCGCTTGCCATCCGCACGGCAAGAAGTGCCGCTCGCGGATCCTCCAGTGAGATGATGACCTTGTCGATAAAACAGGAGCGGGCGATTCGCTGGAGATCCGCAATCCTGCCAAGCACAGGCAGATCGCCTGCGGGCTGATCACTCAAAAATCCGATCACCCGGCGGTGCAGCTCAGCGTGCTTGTGAAAGTACGAAGCGATCCCCTGGGCGGCTGTTCCTGTGCCAATGATTAAGACATTGCAAGCACAAGCGTCCGCAGCAGTATGTTTCCCGAATTGGAGGACACCGCAACGACGCGTGCCGAGCATCGCGAAATATGCGACGCTCGCTGACGCGACAATCGCAAGGCGCTCTTGCGATGGAGCAGCCAAGCTTGTGACCACAGTTGCCCAAAAGGAGGACTTGGCTAATCGAATCGCCACCTGCGCAGATTCTGGTGCGCAATCAGACCAATAAAGGCCTTCGCTGTGCCCGATCAACGTCACCAGCGCACCCTGCAGCAAAATCCACACAAAAAAATTCCAAGCTTGCGCTGCGAAGATTGCGCCGAGCCAAGGCGCGAGGAATTTGCCTACGCCAAGCACCATGGTGCCTGCCAGCAAGGTGATGGCTATATCGGCGAGTACCGATGTACCGAGGTTCGTTTCTAAATGGGAGGACTTCGGTTGCGGGAGCAACGGGGATAGGAAACGGAGAGGATCGCTTTTAGGAGCGACGATCCTCTCCGGGGCCACCGCCGTCCACACCGTCCGATCAATCCGAACTGATTGCGCTTTGCGTTTTTTACGGACATCCGCTGTGGGCGCCGAAAATCCAGATCCTGGAATCAAACGCGCATAAGACGTCCCCGTCATAGTCGCGCGTTTTTGCCCGGTAACAGCCGCCCCTAAGGCCCAGTTCACGGCATTGCGATCGTTCGACAACGAATGCATAAACAACCCTGCGTAGATTCAATCCACGGAGAAACGTATTCACAGGCGGCGATACAAAATTGCCGGGACTGGAAATCTTCTCCTGTCGAGTACCGTGCCGATTACTCGTGCTTGCGCGGCCTGCAAAAGTCCTTGCGCGTGGAGAGCAACCGCTCTGCGTGTCCGTCCTGCATGAAGAACCAGCACGACCCCATCCATCAAATGCGAAATCAACCCTGTCTCACTGGAAATGCCGGCGGCCGGCGCGTGAAGAATCAAGTACTCATATTCACGTCGTAATTCCGCCAGCCGATGCCGCAGCCATGAAGCATCACGTGTGGGACCAAGATCGCTTGCTGGCATAAACCGCAGATTGTGTCGGCCTGCAACGACCTGCTCACGCACTAGTTCGCAGTTCAACGAACCGCGCGCTGCCTCTAAGAGTTCTCGCATTCGAGCCTGCAGCCATCCCGAATGCATGTCGGCGTCAACCAGGCAGACCTTGCCGCTGACCTGGGCGGCGAGCTGGCTGGCCACTCTGAAACAGATCGATGAAATATCGTGATCGGCGTCGACCGCAGTAAAAGCCACCTGTCTCGCTGGAGATGACCATCCTGACAGGAACACCCTTCGAACAAGTCCTGCAATCTGATTGTCCGCAAAAGTGGATGCATTCCATCCCTGCGAAGAACTGGCGACATTCATTGCTGGCACAGCAGAGCTGAGTTCAGGCACCTCTTCGCCCGAAACGGAAGCTTCGGAATGAATGTCGCGCCACATCTCGACGGACGCGTTCACGATTGGTCCTCACTCCGCGATGAAAATCTCCGCTTTAAGAACTCGGCTTTCACGCGGCTTCCTCCGGCAAACTTGCCAGCACAGGAGTCTGCAAACAGGCGTACGCTTCTTCCGGCGTTCGAATGGAAGAATCGAAGCACTGAGCACCAAAAGCTGCAGCGGTGCTGCAGACGGTAGCTGCCGCGAACGCAATCAAACCGAAGCTCAATCCAGAACGGGTTGGCAAGACTGGTCTTTTCGGTGCTTGCGCGACCGTGAAGTTCAAAATCCCCTGTGCATCAAGCGCATCCAGGATTCGCGCCTCTTCCCGTTTGCGGACATAAAGCAAGTAGCTTTCCTCGGCCGCTCGAGCCGTGCGCTGCAGATCCTGCTGCTCGATGGAAGCTTCTCCCAAATCACGAGCCTGCTTCCGTGCCGCAAGTAGCTCCTTCGCGGCCGTTCCCTGCTTGGCCTGCAATCCGCGCAGATCGACTTCGGTCTTTTCCAGTTCCCCCTTCGCCCACTCGTGGTTCGGATCTTTTTCCGTTGTCTCGTCCCGTACCGGCTTGTTTTGTTCCCGATCGATGGACTCCCGGATTTCGCGAATCTGAATCTCGACTTCTTCAACCAATCGATACGTCGGCTCGTAACGGGTCAGCAGTTCGGTCCGTTTCAGCTGCAGCTCAAGCAACTTGGATTTGAGCTTCTCCAGGAGCTCCGCATTGTCCGCAAAGCGGATATCGGCAGTACTGCGCGCAGGAAATGCGAGCATCTGCTGATGTAGGCTGCGCACTTTCTGTTCCGACTGACTAATGTCCTGGCGCAGTTGCTGGAAGCGCGTTTCCGAATCGGCGAGTCGCTGCAACGCCGCATCTCGTTCCAACGGCGCCATCACAAAACCCTCTCTTCTCGTGAACGCGACCAGCGCACTTTCCGCCTCATTGAGTTGTTCGCGGCTGAGCGCCACCTGCTGATCGAAAAAAGCCATTTCTCCGGACGGATGATGCAGTTCCGCATGTTTCGCCGTGTACTCGGCAGCCAGCGCGTTTAGAACCTTGGCAGCGACAACCGGATCCGCGGAACGGAAGCGCAACAGTATGAGGGACGTCTTGCGAATCGGCTCTACTACGATTCCCCCTTCCAGCTTCTTCACTGCTCGCTCAACCTGCGCTTCCTCATCTTCCTCCTGTAGATGAAGCCGGCTCAGCAGGCCAGGACGCGCGAGTCCGGTCTTCAAAGCCACATTTCGGAGAACATCCTCGCTGCGAAGGAGTTCGACTTCGGAATTCACTTCTTCTTCAGTAACGGCGTTTCGCGCGAAATCAAACTGGTTTGCTTGCGGAGTTACCGGAGGATCGAGCCTTCCCCGCCGTACGAAAATCTTCATTCTTGCTTCGTAGCGCGGGACGACCACCGCAAAAGCACACACACCAAGAAAAACAATCAAAAACGACCACAGCAGGAGCTTCCGACGCCGGAAAAGCACCATCACCACGTCGCGCAGCGTGAGGGGAAACTGCGCAGAGGGCCCGAGGATTGTGTCTTCCGGCATCAGAGGAGTGGCAGGAAAAGAGTGCCGCAGAACCTGCGTAATTTGGGGAAGTTGTTTTGCAGGTCCCTGCTCTCTCCTTTCTGCCTAGAACTGCATTGGATTAACGTACGTACCGAGTACCGTAGACGGCATGAACCGCTGAATCTTTGAAATCCGGCTTTGCGGCACGTACAGCAGATCGCCGGGCTGCAGGTGTACGTCTTCATTGAGATCGCGTCGCTTTAACATCTGTCGGACGTTCAGCACTCGCGCTTCTATCATCTGATCTGAGGCATGACGAAACAGGACCACCTCCGAGTGCTTCGCCTGCTGTGTGAAACCGCCGGCGATCGCCATGGCTTCCGTGACCGTCAAGTCTGTGCGCAATTCGTATTTTCCGGGATGCGATACCTGACCTAAGGCCAGGAAGTAGGGCTTCTCAAAATCCTTCAGCACGACGCTGATTTGCGGCTCGTGCAGAATCCCCGCATACGCATTGGTGATCGCAGTCTGAAGCTCGGGCACACTCAACCCTTGTGCATGAATGCTGGTAGTTCCTCGCAAATGCAGAAAACCATCTGGCCCGACCGAGAACGCCTGATTCCAATCTGGAGAGAATGTAAAGTTGATTTCGAGGGTATCCCCGGAATGTAGCCGGTAGAGCGGATGACGATCCCGTCCTAAAACGGGGTCTCCCGTGCCATCCGCTCTTCCGGGTTCCTGAGCCGTGCCGCGCAGCGTGACTGAATCTCCAGTCTGTTGAGCCTGGGATTGGGCAGCCGTACTCGCTGCGACTTGCGCAACTTCGGTCCCTGGCACGCGTCCGACGTACTGGGCCCGACTGCCTTCCTGCGCGACTGCGACCCGTGAAACTTGTGGGGCAGACAAACTGATCGCTAGCGTCAGCACAATCTTACGAGCACCTGGCACGTCCCTTGCCTCCGCTAGCTCCGGTCGCGACAATCAGTCTGTCTGCGAATCGAAACCTAACTCCATACCTCCATTCGTCACAAGACATGAGAAGTAGTGTCTTCTAAAGTAGGTATTGCATCGTTCGGATCAGCTAGCAGGTATTCCCAACTTTCCCAATTTTTGCGGTGTAGATCTCAATTCAGGTCAATTGCTTTTACAGCGCTGACACATACGTCAGAAGACACCACGATCGGCCGACTCGGCCGCTTTGGCGTTTGATTTCCAGAAATTGCTATAAAGGGAAACCGCTGCTCTTACAGATCTTCCGCCCTCGCGAGTCATTCAGACACGAGGACCTCACCCAGCACAAATTTCCTTCCCTCAGCCATGTTCATTTCGGACAGAAATTCCGTGATAAGGCGCACAGGAAAAACACAGGCTGCCACATAGAATTTTGCTCGGTCCCACTTAGTCGATTTCCATGCCGCCGCCCACGTCTGCCCGAGAGATCCGCATTTTATTGGCTGACTCAAGCCCTATGCAGATGCACCTGTTGCGCTGTGCTTTGCGTCGTCGGCCTGAGTTCGAGTGTTTTTCGTGCCCAATGGAAGTGAGCGAAATCCTTCAGGCACTAAAGAGAGAGAAAATCTCTGTGGCACTCCTGAGTTTTGGAAATCACGAAAACGATGAAAACATGTTATCGATCATCCGTCGCACTCATTTGACCCACGAGTGCCAATCGTCGTGCTTCATCAGCATCGCGGCGATGCCGTATTGATGAATGCCCTCCGCGTTGGCGCGCGAGGGCTATTCTCCTTTGGGAAATTGCCGTTTCGAATGCTGTGCCGCTGTATCCACCGCGTGCACGAGGGCGAAGCATGGCTGTCTCACGCCGAGGTACGCCATTTGCTGGATGCCGTCGCCCAGTCGCCGCCGCTGCGAGTAGTGAATGCAAGAGGCAGTGATCTCCTTAGCCCACGGGAAGAGCAGGTCGTGGCCCTTGTTGCCGAGGGATTGAGCAATCGTGAAATTGCACACGAACTCCAGTTGAGCGAACACACCGTGAAGAAATACCTGTTTCGTATTTTCGACAAATTAGGAATCTCTACCCGAGTCGAACTTGTTCTCTATGCCGTCAGCCATGGGCACACTGTTGGTGCCGAACGTGTACCTGCGCCTCTTTTTAGCACCTCGGCAACTTAATCATTTGCGCAAATGCCCCTCATCGCTAGAATGGAGCATCGAGAACAAAAGCTTGGCCAGCTTCTCTTCCACATCTCGACGCTGGACCGTCATCGCGGCGGGGCTACTGATCACCGCACTGGGTATCGTCGTCATCTACACAAATCGCCGTGCTTTCTCCAGCCCGCTGGCGATGCTCGTGGTAGCGTCGATCGGCTTTGCGGCCGTCCTACTGCAGGTACGGCTTCACAGGAATACGCAGGAAGCTACTTATTCCCCGACTTGGCTGAACGTGCTCGGCACGATCTTTGCACTCGGAGCAGTGTTCGGGGAAATCGCAAAACTTAGCTCGCGTGCCGTCGAATTCAGCACGCTGGCCGCGATTGGGTGTTTCGGAGTTGCTGGAAGCATCATGCTCGAAGCGCTTCGGAAGAATAAGACCGCCTCAGGAAGGTAATCGAGCACCGAATTGATTTCACTTAGGGTCGGAACTCGATCGCGACCGTCGTTTCCACCTCGACCGGACCACCATCGGCTACAGAGGGTTGAAATTTCCACCAGCGCACTGCGTCCATCGCGGACTGAGTCAATTCTTTCGGGCCGCTCAATGGGCGCATCGTTTTCACTGTTCCGTCAGTCGCTACAATTACATTCAGGATGACTGCTCCTGCAATTCCTGCCTGCCGCGCCGTTTCAGGATAGACAGGATCTAACCGATGCAGAATGCGCTGCGCCATCACTCCCGAAGGTACCTGAATCCGGTGAGTCGCCGAAGAAGTGTCCACTGCTTCAGCTTGATTTTCCAATTCTTTCCACCCACTTTGCCATCGCCACCAAGCCCCGACTCCCAAAATAAAAGCAAGAATGGGCACCATAACTAACCACTTCGACGACCGTGGAACTCGTTTTTTGTTTGCGGTTGGTGTTGCTGAGCGTCGATAGAACGGTTCTATCGAAACTTGCTTCTCAACAACAGGCTTCGGATCCACATATTTGTTGGGAACCGGAACAATACCGGTGCGGCGGATCCAATAGCGAAGCGCGTCATGCTCCTGTTTCGGCAGCGCGAGAAATTGGAGACCACAGTGCAATTGACGGTGGTATTTCACTAAGGCGCGCGCGCGTACGGGGCGACTTACTTCCGGCAAGAAGATTTCTACGCCGACCGCCTGTCCCGGTTGAAGTTCTCCCGCCGCGATTGCCCCAATTCCGCCCTCGCCTAAGTCGACGGAGCGCGCCGGAATCGTTTCGGGCACGCCGGATTTCAAAATCACGATATCGAGCGGAGCCGCGACTTGGTATCGCGGCAGAATGCGGCGACCTACTCCCGGTGGAGAAATCAATGGTTGGGCCGATGGCGCACTCATCTGGTGATTGGGCCCGGCCGGAATCAGCGACACTCTTCCCTCATTCCCGGCTGGCGCTCAGACGAAGTTGTGGCTGACGTAATTGAGCGAAGTATAGCATCGGCACGAGGCATTTCGGGACACGGATTCCACCTTCGAAGCAGTAACCCGGGAGTGTTACCCTACCTTGCTTCCTATGGCTGCCAAGTCTTTAGCCCGTGAACTGCGTGTTGCTGTCGACACGGGTGGCACCTTCACCGACTGCGTTTGGGTGGAGAGTGGCAGAGTGCGAATGCTGAAAGTATTCTCAACGCCCAACGACCCTTCTATCGCCATAGCAGAGGCACTGGAACAAATCGGGATCCGCGGCAAACTCATTCTGCTTCACGGCACGACAGTTGGAACAAATACTCTCCTTCAGCGCAAGGGAGCCCGTATAGCACTGGTGACCACCCGGGGCTTTGAAGATGCAATCGAGATCGGCCGCCAGGCACGACCAAACCTTTACGATTTCTTTTTCGAAAAGGTGCCCCCGCTCGTCTCAAAAGATCTGCGCTATGGCGTGGATGAGCGGACTGGTCGTGACGGTCTTGTCCTTCGTGCGCCAACGAATGAGGAACTCGCCGGAATGGCTGAGGTTCTGAGGATTGCGCGGCCTGAAGCCGTTGCAGTGTCGTTGCTGTTTTCTTTCGCGAACCCTGCCAACGAGAAAGCGGTAGGCGCCGCGCTCGGCCCGCTGGGCGTTCCACTTTCGATTTCTCATGAAATTCTTCCGGAGTTCCGCGAGTACGAGCGGACTAGCACAGTCACGGTTAATGCATATCTTCAGCCAACCATGCAGCGTTACTTGGAGGGATTGGCTGAACGAGCCTCGCACGGCCGCAAGGCCTCCGTTTTTGTCATGCAATCCAGCGGCGGAATTGCTGCCCTTGAAACTGCCGCGCGCGAACCAGTACGCACAATTTTATCCGGGCCAGCAGGCGGCATCGTTGGCGCGGCAGAAATGGCTAAAGCCAGTGGCTTCGACAGGATCATCTCCTTTGACATGGGAGGCACTTCGACCGATGTTGCCTTGGTCGATCGCCGTACTCGAACCGAAAGCCAGTCGGAAATTGCCGGACTCGCGGTGGGAGTTCCGATGCTCGACATCCATACAGTCGGTGCAGGTGGCGGCTCATTAGCGCGCTTCGATGCAGCCGGCGCGCTTCGCGTCGGGCCAGAATCGGCAGGAGCTGACCCGGGGCCCGTCGCCTACGGACGAGGTACGCAGCCCACCGTCACTGACGCTAACTTGCTGCTCGGACGCCTTCGACCCGATCGTTTTCTCGGTGGTGGCTTTCAGTTGGATTTCGAGCGTACCGAGAGCATTACCCGCGAGTGGTTGAAGAAGAATCAGTCCGGACTTTCCCTGGCTCAATTCGCAGCCGGAGTAATCAGGGTCGTGAATGCAACTATGGAAAAAGCCATTCGTGTTGTTTCCGTCGAGCGCGGATACGATCCGCGAGATTTCGCCTTAGTCGCGTTCGGAGGCGCGGGCGGACTCCATGCGTGCGAACTGGCAGAAGCGCTGGCGATTCCAACAGTAATCGTTCCCGCCCTTCCCGGCGCACTTTCTGCATTCGGAATTCTGGTCAGCGATGTCGTTAAGGATTTCTCTCGCACCGTTCTTTTGAGAGTGAAAGATCAATTGCCGCAAGATCGCTTACATTGCGAATTCGAAGCTCTTGAGACGCGTGCTGAAAAAGAATTTTCCGCAGAAGGGTGGGCGAGCCGTCCGAAACATGTCCGGAGCATCGATGTGCGCTATCGCGGGCAGGGCTACGAACTAAATGTTCCGGCGAATGCTTCTGTCATTCATGAATTCCACGAACTCCATCGTCAGCGCTATGGCTACGTTCACCTCGAACGCGAAGTCGAACTCGTGACGTTGAGGCTGCGCTCCTTGGTGAGATCACCCCGAACCACAATTTCGCAGAAAACGGTGACTCGAAAGGCCGTGGCTTTGAAAGCTTGTCCAACTAGCAAAGAGGGTTTCACGATTTATGATCGAGAAACTCTGCCAATAAGCAAGCGAGTCAGCGGGTCCGCAATCGTTACCGAATACAGCGCTACTACGGTCGTTCCAGCACGAAAACAATTCTGGATTGACCGCGCCGGCAACCTGATCATTCAACTCCGCAAGCTTTAGCAACCGTCCACGAAGTACGCATTTCTCGATTGCACCCCATATGCCGGATCGGAAGTGGAAACCTCCACGTGATGCTTGCCACAAGTTCGTGGAGGCGCGAATGTCACCAGGTATTGCGAGCGCAGCTCTCGTTCGATTTCCGTCAACGCTCCACTCACATGCTCATAACTGGAGAGAATGAATGCGCGTCCCCCAGTACTCGTTGATAGCTGATTCAGCACAGCGTCTCCGGGGAGCGCCTCATGAAAATCGTGTGCCGTAATGGCATAGATCGCAATTCCTGCTGCCTGCGATGCCCGTATTGCTTCCTCAACACTCCGGCGGCTCCAGTTGTCTTCCCCATCGCTTAACAGGATCAGAGCACGCCGAGAAGGAGCTCCATCTGTTGGACGGTCTCGCTCGCGAACTGCAATCTCATATACGGCGTCATACAATGCAGTCTGCCCAATGCCGTGCCGCCCGAACGCGGCCGGACGAACCACCGACCCTGCGTTTTCCGGATACGTATCCAACCCAGCAGCGAAGCCGTTCCAGAAAACGTGGTCGATCTTTGCCCGTGCCATGCGCGACGTGAACTCGTCTGTTGCCTTTAACTCCGCCAGAAACTGTGGACTCACGGAGTCGCTGGTATCGACAAGAACAAACAGCCGCAGCGGCAAATCGTGCTGATCATAAAAAGAGTTCAGGTTCGAGACGGCTGAGCCATCACTCAGCACTCGAACTTGCTCGCGCCGCAGTGACGTCACTGGACGTCCATCTTCATCCTGCACAATGAAGCTGAGCGTGACTTCGCGAACATCCTTGCGAATCGTCATCAACCCCGACGGTGCCGCAGCCGCAACCGGCGGCGGCTCGGGCGATGCCGGAGCTGGGGGTTCGGGGGAGCGATACATCCCAAGAAATGCCAGGAACAGAGCTCCGCCCACAAGGAACGGATAGGAGGATTGCATGCGCGGGTTAACTCCCGTGCTGCCGCTCCCGCACGGACTGCACACCAAGGTAAGCATCGACCCCACAGCCCAAAACTTGCCCCATTGGACGCGTCCTTCGTTACCAAGGTTTACGACCTTTCTTCCGATCCGAACTTAAATTCCCGTTCCGCGTGCTCATCTTCACCATTGTTCCTCCTTCTTCGGCGCAAACGCTACAATGTCTGCGTGAAAACCAGCATCCTTGTGCTTGAGGACGATCCCGACATCTCCCGCTTGGTGCGCCACCATTTGGAAGCCGCCGGATTCACCGTGCGCTTGTATTCCTCCGGCACGAACGTGATCCCAGACGCTGAACGTCAGCGACCGTCTTTATTCCTTCTCGACATAATGGTGCCGGGCCGCGACGGCCTCGACTTGTGCCGCCAGATCCGTACTCTTCCCGCGCTAGCCTCAATCCCGGTCATCTTTCTCACCGCAAAAAGCAGTGAAGCCGATCGAGTTCTCGGCCTGGAACTCGGCGCGGACGATTACATCGCGAAACCTTTCAGCCCCCGTGAACTGGTCGCTCGTGTAAAAGCTGTTCTGCGGCGGTTCGAACGCCCGCTACCCCAAGGTCCTGTTCGTGTCGGCGAAATCGTTATCGATCCGAATGCGATGACCCTGACAGTCCGCGGACAAATCGTCCCAACCACCGCTACCGAGTTCCGTCTCCTTGATCATTTCGCGCGCAACACCGGACGCGTGTTCACCCGCGATCAGTTGCTCGATTCCGTCTGGCGTGACACCTCTTACGTCACACCACGCTCCGTCGACGTATACGTACGCCGCATCCGCGAGAAGATTGAAGCT
>DATAPD010000056.1:0-3764 GCA_036265385.1 Terriglobales bacterium | reverse complement strand
GCGTTGACGTAAACAGGCGATTACACTCAAAACCCCTTTCTGCAGGGTCAATGAGTGAAATCGAGATTTTCAACCGTTATCCTATAGTCGCTACAAAACAGGCTCTCGCAATTCTTGAAATGAAAAAAGCAGACAAGTGAGGTGACCCGGTGGGAAGCGAAATTCCAACCACGGGCGTCGATCTAAGGGTATCCAATTCCTTAATGAGCTGATGCCATGCCTTCGAGTTCCGCTTGGTTGCAAAAGGCTTTTGGAGATCGGCGTAATAAGAAAGAAGGTCTCGGCGCAGAGCGTCCGAGACGGGCTTGCCGCTCGTTTTGTTGACCAACTTGGCGTAAGTTTCGTCAGCGAGTCGATAAGTGGCTGCTCCGGTGATGGCTCCGGTGTCAAGGTTGTCGTTGGGCAATTGGAGCCGGCCTTCTTGTTGCGCAAGGAGCAGAGCTCGATAGTGGTCCAAGGTTTCGTTGAAGCTGCTCATATACAACTGTTCCACAGCCGGTGTGGGTGGATGAAATGCGAGGCCACTGAACGGGCCTATCTTCGGAACAAAGCGCAGGAACAGTGCCTTGAGACGGGCAAAGAAGTCGCGCTTTTCATAGACGTCGCCCCAATCCTTGCGGTACGACGAATTCGAGACGTTGTAGATGAACTTCGTCTTGGTCTCGCTGGGATCGCCCTGCTGAATTTCATCTTTCTTTAAATGCCATGCGACCTTCGTCATGCGTGGAATAACCGTAGAGACCGCGTGGCGATAGCTGCCGATCGCGCGATCTTCCCGGCGAAAGATGCTCGACATCTCGAGCGAGTACGTTCTTGCGAAGGCTCTTTCAAGGACAGGCTTCGAAACCTCGAAGCCGACAAAATCATGGTAGGCCTTGGGCGCGTAGTGCCCTTTGGCAACCTGGTCCACATCGAAACCGTACTCCACCTTCATGTGGGCAGACGGTTTTTCCTGATAGGTAACGACGGGACCATATTTCTTTGCCAGAGCGGGATACATGATTGCAACCGCTCGGTTGGTGGCAAGCTGGTGACCCGAGGTGTCGGCAGCGTAATGCGACAGGGCACCCAGCGCGAATGCGTATTCATTTAGATCCTTTGATTCTTCGATCAACGCAACAACGAAATCACCGCTTCGGGCATAGTGCGTCAGGTCACTGAAGAATTTGCTGCCAAACGGGTAGTAACCCAAGTCCTGGATAATTGCTCCACCATAGGCGTAGGCGTGGGCGCGGTGCAGTTCCTCAGGAGTGGCGTTCGGGAACCGGCGCAAAAGAAGAGGCGAGATGTCTTGGTCCCACGCGGCATCGATAATAGCCTCATGCGTAAGAACGGAATACCCCGCACAATCGTGGACGCAGGACATTACCAAAAGAAGCCCAAGAATCAGAGGCCCGGACAGTGAGAACAATGTGGATCGACTCTGCGCCGGCATAGTGTCTCGCGTCGCAACCTCCCTCCGGGCTGGCTGTTACCAGTGTCGCATCTCAATACTCTACGCAAGGCATATTGGGATAGTCTACGCAAACAGGCGTTAGCGCTCAAAACCCCTGTTCCGGCGCATTCTGTGTGCTATCGTGATCTTACGCGATTCATCCAGAAGCCTCATCAGGTGGAACTAACGTGGACGCATCATCCTTCTCCCTCCCTCGTTTGTGGTTCAAGCACCGGCCTATGAGCTAGAGCGCGGTGGTCGCCGCCCAACATACGACAGTATCGAAAACCGCCCGTTCATAAAGTTGTGTAGTACAGTGTTTCCTCTCCGGAGGTTCTACGATGATCACCTTTGTCGCCGGTGCTGCTCTTGCCTGCGAACTCCTGGGTACAGCGTTGGTCTTCCTCGATATCAAGAGAAACCGGAGTAATGCTGAGCGACTCGATGCGGTAGCAGATCACATTAGGGGGTTACAATCCACCCTGCGGCTCGGCACCGAGGATGCAATCGTGAGCAGCGAGAAGAAGCTGTTAGAAATCAAAGATGAACTCAACAAACGAGACAGATATCGGTTGATTTATACGGCCTTGTTGCTTCTTGCGCTTGGGATCGTCCTGCACGGCATTGAGGCGTCAAGTGAAAAAGGTAATATGGAGCACAGCCCAACGATCAACGAAGCTTTGGTTGTTCCGTCCACTGAGGGGTTTTGAGCCTAATCGGGATTTTAACGCTGCGCTCTGTGGAACACGAAGAAGAACACCGCCAGTGTGAAACAGCCGAATGCATAGACGAACGACGCGAAGAGCACGACTGGAGGCTCAGCGCCCCGCAGAACATCGAGGACGTGGAAGGCGAAGGTCCATGTTAAGAAAGCCATCATCAGAATCGTGCCGATGAATGCCAGCAATGCCGCACCTTTCAGTGTCATGGTCGGAGTATGAACGCTTAACCGCTGGGCACGCAACCAATGTTGCCCCTCCTCGGGTTATGCTCACAACCGGTCGATGAGTGAAATGATTCCATAACAATGTCGGCTCCCAGGCCCGAGTAGACTTTGGAGGCGCCAACCAACCAAAGGGCTCGGAGGAAAGGAGCCGAACATGTTGATTATAGGCTGTGATTATCATCCGAGCTTCCAGCAAATTGCATTCGTGGACACAAGCAGCGGTGAGCTCAGCGAACGGCGACTGTTTCATCGCGAGGAAGCCGAACAGTTCTACGGCAAACTGAAAGAGCAAAGCGTGCCGGTACGTGTGGGGATGGAAGCCAGCGGGCACGCACGCTGGTTCGAGCGCATGCTGCGCGACTTACAGTTCGAGTTGTGGATCGGAAACGCAGCCGAGATTCGCGCGAAACGGGTACGCAGGCAGAAGACGGATCGCCAGGATGCGCAACTGTTACTGCGATTGCTGATGGAAGACTGCTTCCCGAGGATCTGGGTGGCGGACGCCGAGAATCGGGATCTGCGGCAACTGCTGTGGCATCGACACCGTTTAGTGCAGATGCGCACCCGAGTCATGAATCAATTGCATGTGGTAGCGCTCAACGAAGGTCTACGACGCAAGAAGGCATTGTGGCGGCAGGCAGGTCGCCAGGAACTAGAGTCGCTAGCACTGGCTCCATGGGCCAACCGACGACGCCAGGATCTACTGGACCTACTCGACCAACTGACGCCGAAGATTCAGCAGTTGACGCAAGCCCTGGAAGAGGAAGTGGAGAAGCGTCCGGTAACACGGCGGCTGATGACGCATCCAGGAGTCGGCCCCCTGACTGCGCTCGCCTTCGAGTTAGTGATTGGAACTCCCGAGCGCTTTCACTGCGGGAAGCAGATCGCCAGTTATGTCGGGCTGGTTCCCTCGGAAGAGTCTAGCGGCAATCGCCGCCGATTGGGCCATATCAGCAAGCAAGGCAACGCACTGCTTCGCTATTTGCTAGTGGAAGCGGCGCAGGTCACGATCCGCACCCAAGCACAGTGGCGCAGCCGATTTTTCCATCTTGCCATGCGCCGTGGCCGGAAGATCGCCAAGGTAGCCATGGCCCGCAAGTTAGCGGTGCATCTGTACTGGATGTGGCGCCAGGGCTGCGATTACGGCCACTTGCAAAAGCTTGGTTCGCACGCGGGAGAGCCCGGAAATCCCTATGGTGTGCGGTAACTCACCGACGTAATGATTGGGCATCCCGCTCCCCGGGAAAGGGGAGTTCGAACAAGTAATCATGATCGCGGTTGTGATCGAAGAGATGGTTGGGTCGGACTGAGTTCTCGACCCTGATGATTAGGAAGCGAGCCTAAGTTGGTTGGCAATCTTCAAATAGAGCGAAATGGCGCTCT
>DATAPD010000055.1:0-284731 GCA_036265385.1 Terriglobales bacterium | reverse complement strand
TTTCGACGACGATTCCGATGGGCGGCAACGAAAGCGCCATCGAGCTCTTGAACAAGAACAACGTCGAGATCCGGCAGTCGCCGGCCGACAACGTGATGCCGCTCTGGCGCATCCTGCTCGACTGGGTGCCGTTCCTCATCTTCATCGGCCTCCTCGTCTACTTCATGCGCCAGATGCAAGCCGGCGCCGGCGGCCGCGGCGCGATGTCATTCGGCCGCTCGCGCGCGAAGCTGCAGGGCGAGGATCAGGTCAAGATCACGTTCGCCGACGTCGCGGGCTGCGACGAGGCGAAAGAGGAAGTCGGCGAGCTCGTCGAGTTCCTGCGCGATCCGTCGAAGTTCACCAAGCTCGGCGGCAAGATTCCGCGCGGCGTGCTGATGGTCGGCTCGCCGGGCACCGGCAAGACGCTGCTCGCGAAGGCGATCGCGGGCGAGGCGAAGGTGCCGTTCTTCTCGATCTCCGGCTCCGACTTCGTCGAGATGTTCGTCGGCGTCGGTGCCGCGCGCGTGCGCGACATGTTCGAGCAGGCGAAGAAGCACGCGCCGTGCATCATCTTCATCGACGAGATCGACGCGGTCGGCCGCCATCGCGGCGCCGGTCTCGGCGGCGGTCACGACGAGCGCGAGCAGACGCTGAACCAGCTCCTCGTCGAGATGGACGGCTTCGAAGGCAACGAAGGCATCATCGTCATCGCGGCGACGAACCGTCCGGACGTGCTCGATCCCGCGCTGCTGCGTCCCGGCCGCTTCGATCGCCAGGTCGTCGTACCGCTGCCGGATCTTCGCGGGCGCGAGCAGATCCTCAAAGTGCACATGCGGAAGGTGCCGGTCGCGAGCGACGTCGAACCGCTCGTCATCGCGCGCGGCACGCCGGGTTTTTCGGGCGCCGATCTTGCGAACCTCGTCAACGAGGCCGCGCTCTTCGCCGCGCGCGAGAACACGCGCGAAGTGCAGATGATTCATTTCGAGCGCGCCAAGGACAAGATCATGATGGGCGCCGAGCGGCGCTCGATGATCATGAGCGACGACGAGAAGAAGCTCACCGCGTACCACGAAGCGGGCCACGCGATCGTCGGCCTTTCGGTGCCCGAGCACGATCCGGTGCACAAGGTCACGATCATTCCGCGCGGCATGGCGCTCGGCTTGACCATGCAGCTGCCCGTGGACGATCGCCACAACTACTATCGCAACTATCTCGAGACGCAGATCGCCATCCTCATGGGTGGACGGCTTGCGGAAGAGATCTTCTTGAACGTGATGAGTACGGGTGCGGGCAACGACATCGAGCGCGCCACTGAACTCGCTCGCAAGATGGTCTGCGAGTGGGGCATGAGCAAGCTCGGCCCGCTGACCTTCGGCAAGAAAGAAGAGCAGATCTTTCTCGGACGTGAAATCGCTCAGCACCGTGATTACAGCGAAGCCACCGCCATCCAGATAGACGAAGAAGTGCGCAACATGGTGGGCGAAGGCTACAAAACGGCAAAGCAGATCTTGTCCGACAATCGCGACACGCTGATCAAGATCGCCAATGCTTTGGTCGAGCGCGAAGTGCTCGATGCAGCAGAGATCAAGTTGCTCGTGGAAGGCCAGGAACTGCCGGCGCGCGCATTGCCCGGGAAGTCGGACGATGGCGTGCAGCAGGTATTGAAGCCAGATCCGGGAAGAGTGCCGTCGAAAGGCGGCGAGAGACCGGCAACGGCTTAGAAACAGTTCTCAGTTCTCGGTAGTCAGTTCTCAGTGGGGCGGCCAGATGGCCGCCCGTAACTTTTTGCAGTCATTCCCATCCTGCCCTGTCATCAGAGCACAGCGTTCTTACGAGGCGAAGGAACTATGCATCAACTCGGTCAAACATCATTCACCGACCCAACCTCTTAACCGGCCTCTCAATGATTCAGGAAGATTGATACACTGACTCGACTTTTTACGAGAGAGGTGCCAGATGCTGAGGCCTCGCAGCTTCCGTTACAGCCTCGTCGTAGCTGCCACGGCACTCCTCTTCCTTCCCTTAGCGGCGCAGGACAGCAAGCCAGCGGAGAAGCCGTCGTGCATTGCCACTACTGAGACGGTTTATCAACCCGGAAAAGACGGCGTACAGCCGCCTCAGCCGCCTTCACCGCTCAAGTCTAAGAATGTTCCGACTGTTCGTGGACCTGTTTCTTTGGAGCTCCTAATTAACTCTGAGGGCCGCCCCTGTGAAGTGCATGTGGTGAGTGCGCGAGACACATCGAATGCTGCAGCATTGGCAGAATACATTTCTGAGCACTGGACTTTTAAACCTGCCACGAGAAAGGGCAAAGCCGTGGCAGTCAGATTCCTGATGAATTGGAATTTTCAGTGAAGTCACTTTCGAAACGTTTTTCCTAACAAAACGTTTTCCGCTGTTATAATCCCGCCGTCTTCCGGCGACGCACTTTCACTCCCCCAAAACTAGATCAAGAGAAACCAGGAGAGGTGTGAATGAAAAAAGCAGGTAGGCTTCTGCTCATGCTGTTTCTGCTCGTTTCGGTTTCGGCCGTTCAGAATGCTCTGGCCCAGGCGTCTGCGCGAACCGATGTGTATCACGTCCACTTTGCGAAAGCGGCGCTCGGAAAAGGCGCTGAGGAAGGCGATGCTCTCAAGAAGCAGGGCCCGAACGCTGCCATGCCTGGACACTACATTGTGCTGCGGCACCAGAGCGGCGCGGAATGGGACTACGCGGTAATCGAGCACCTGGGGACAAAGGCGACGGTCGAAGCCACCGGAAATCCGGCGGCAGCCGCGGTTCGCGATCTGAATGCGTGGCACGGCGATACATTCGTCAACGGCCCCGCCTGGCCCGAGTTCGCCAAGGCGATGGGGCTGGATGATCCTGCCAAGAGTGCGGGATCAGTGTATGTCGTGGCCGTGTTCCGCGCGGCCCCGGGTCACCGCGATGATCTGGAAAAATCACTCGGTCAGCCTCCGGGAAAAGGCGATACGTTGGCGGGAAGTGTGTTGTTGCAGCATCTGGAGGGTGGTCCGTGGACTTACCTGACGGTCGCCCGCTACGCGTCATGGGCTGATTTCGCCACCAGTCAGAAAAATAGCGTGGCCGACACATTGAAGCCAGACGGCGGATGGATCGGCGTGCGGAACCACTCCGACTTTCACAACGACACGGTTACGGATCGCATCCAGCCGTAGCTGGCAGTGGTCGGTAGTCAGGAGTTAGTAGTCAGAAGGGCGGCCCGAGTGGCCGCCCTTAATTTGTCATCTACTGGGCCAGCGGCGGGCTTGCGGAGAAGGCTCACGAGCTTCGAACTGTAAGCGTGAGAAATCCGCAACCTGTATTGCTTCTTCCAACGGTGCAAGAATCCCTGCCGAGCAGACACCTCGATATAGAGACCCATCCATTGCGAACAATAAGTCCCCTGATTCTGACCAGTCAGCCCAGTCGCTCCTTCCGAGACTGTCGACGCGGTCTCCGCTATTGACAGTGTGTTCCATCAGATACCACGGTCCATCTCTCTCGCCCATTCCGATGATGGACATGTCGAGTGAATAGCGTTTCGGCCATTTCGGATTGAGCTTTCGCCATCTCACTGGAGGCGAATATTCGATCATGACTTTCGCTCCGAAATCATCCTTTGTTGTGTTCGGATAATCGACCAGCTTCCATCCGTCTCTTTCCAATCTCGCCGACCAAACCGGCTCATCTTCACCCCAGCCAGGACGTTGACCGAACTGCTCGATCTTCATCCACTTCGGAACGGAGAATCCTTCGGCCAGCTTGAGTTCGTTGGATCGATGATTCAGAGCTATTCGTCTCGAAGACGTGAAGTGACCGCCCCCTCCCCATCCATCTCCCTTAGGCCACATAGCCAAAGCGGACAGGTAAGGTGGTCGGCTGACGGCAGACCAAGAGTAGTGAGGCTTGCGATGGTTGGCAGCGAAGTACAGCAGCAGATCACCTTCCGGCGATAGATCGCAGCGGCGCTCGTATATTCTGCCCTTTAGCCATTGACCGTGCTCGAAAGTGTCGTTTGATGTGTTCCAACGTGTCAGCAGCACACTCCTACTGGGTCCACGTCGAAAAACGACAGCAGAAGATGATTTCCTAGCAAGTATTGCGAACAAACGAACTTGCGACGATTGCATGCTGCGGCCGATCCGTTACGATTTTGGAAACATGATAATTGTTAAAAGGCGCTCACGCCCCGATGACCTGACTCAGAAGGGCGGCAATCGCCGCCCCTTCTTTTTTGGAAGGGTCTGTGTGTAATCGCAGCTTCTTCGGTCGCACCGGCATTGGCTCTGGTTGATACAATCTTGGCCTCCCATGAAATTCTCTCGACGCGCACTTATTCACGGTGTAGCTGCGTCGGCAGCGGGCGGAGCTCTGGTCAAGTACGCCGAAGCCGCCGGTCCTCCTGCCGCCGCTAACCGCCGCTTCTCTTTTGCGCAGATTGATGTGTTTACCTCCAAGCCGCTGGAGGGGAACCAATTGGTCGTATTCACGGACGCGCGTGGCCTTACCGATGCGGAGATGCTGGCCTTGGCGCGTGAAACCACTCTGCAAGAGACCACTTTTGTATTCCCGCGAGATGCCGCGACCACGCACCTGGAGGGTTTCAGCGTGCGCATTTTCAGTCCCGGCGGCGAAATGCCGTTCGCTGGTCATCCGACCCTGGGCACCGCGAATATCTTGCGCATGCAGGACCCCAGCCATCCGTCTACGGTTTTTCTGGATTTGAAGGCCGGCAAAATTCCAGTCGTTTTTCGCAATGACGCATGCGGTGCCTTCGGCGAGATGACGCAGTTGGACCCCGTTTTCGGCAAGACACATGATCGAAATATGGTGGCTCAGGTCATCGGACTCCGTCCGGATGATTCGGATCAGGAGTTGCCCATCCAGACTGTGTCAACAGGGTTGGGGTTTGTGATTGTGCCCATCCGCACGCTAAAGGCGCTGCAAAGTTTGCGCCTGGACTTCGATAAAAATGAAGCATTCCTGCACGCCGCGGGAGAGAACGCCCTCGATTTTCATTACGTCACGCGCGACACCGGCGACCCGAACGTGCGCCT
The DNA here is from genome assembly GCA_036265385.1 of Terriglobales bacterium. GTDB lineage: Bacteria > Acidobacteriota > Terriglobia > Terriglobales > Acidobacteriaceae > DATAPD01. Next base: position 279,689 of record DATAPD010000055.1, on the reverse strand, counting down.
GCGCGCGCGGAACATTGACCGCGTCGGGGAAGACCCGGCCACCGGTTCAGCTTCCGGCTGCACCGCCGCGTGGATGGTGAAGTATGGCGTCACCAAACCGGATGAGCAGGTACTGATCCGACAGGGCATTGAAGCCAACCGGCCAAGCGAAATATTCGTCCGAGCGAGCAGGGACGGAGACCGACTGAACAATGTCCGCGTGGGCGGGTACGCAGTGAAGGTGATGGAGGGCGAGCTGATTCTGTAGCGGCGAGATAAGGATGCGGCTTTCGCACGCGCCCAGTCCTACAGCTTCGTAAGGCGGAGTTCCACGCGCCAGTCCGATTCACAAATTGATCACACACCCATCGCGATGTAGATCAAAAGGCGATGATAGGAAGTCAGAAACCAGTCGTCAGCACCAGCAGGGCGGCTTTGACTTTCGTGATTCGATTTGTAATTACTCAACCTTGCAGGTCCAATCCTAGGTTCTCCCTCTCCGACCGGGAAGTTTCACGTTCGTGATATTTACAGTACTATCTACTGCTTCAACAAAGGAGATGCCCTGCTTGTGGTAACTTACACTCTTTCTTGGGAAGAGTTCTTGGCCTTCCAACAAGAATCGCGGCCAAGCGCAACCTATTCTTCCATTGTGGCTGTTGTAATTCCACCACTTATCGCGGCACTCGTGTTCCTACATTTGTTGGAATCGATCCTGAGCGAAGAAAACTTCCTACCCACGAGCGCCCTTTGGCTATTATCAATTTTCTTATTCATCGCGGCTTTTACCGATTTCTCTGTTTCTGGGCGGCGTTGGAGACATAGAACTGTCGAGGGTCTACGAGATGAGTATGAGCAGTATCAGTCAGGCGAGCGCATATTCGAATTCGACGAAGAGAAGGCGGTGATACGGACCCAATCGAGTCGGGCAGAGCACCTGTGGCGAAACCTAAGATATGTTACAGAATGGCCGGACGTTATAACACTACTTGCGAAAGGTCAGCCGCTGGTAATAATCCCCAAGCGTGTGTTCACGCCTGAAGAACGTGATCGTTTGCGGAACATTGCATATAGGCCTGAACTGGCTTGGCGCTCATACCTCAATCCTTTGGACTTCATCGTCACTGAGGCCTCCACGCGCTGGCGATCACATCCGTACACCGCTAGCGGCGCGCATCTAGCGGCGCTTTTTAGTTTCGCAGTGATACTGAAAGATTTCGATAATTCCACTAGAACGGTTCGATCTGGAGAATGGTGGGTAGCGGGAATGTTTGTGCTAGTCGGATTGACTGCCGAAATCTGGCATCTCCTGGCGGTCTATATCGGATCAATCAGCATTTTGCGCCAACCATGGATGCTCGGCGTCTCGGACGCGGGAGTTTATATGAAAACATCTAAGACTGAGTCATTCGTATCTTGGGATTACTTCAAAAAATACCAAGAAAGGATGCGGTGCTATCTTTTGTACATAAACTCCTCCCAGTATTATCCTTGGCCGAAGCACCATATTCCCGCCGAGCACAAATTACGTGTACATCAGCTTCTGGAGCGGCACCTCAAGACGCAAGACTCCGAGAAAGCTGCTGAGGTGGCTGACACCACTACGTAGCCTCCATTCAACAGACCAGAGGCTAAATGCCACCCTTTGCCATCCCCTTCCTACCCAGTACACTACTCTGCCCATTGAAAGGCCCTTCATGAAAAACACACGCGCTCGCGTCATCGTTGCTCTTGTTCTCCTCTGCGCATTTCTCGCAACAGCCTTCGCTGCCGACAAGCCTGCTTCTCAAGCGTGGGACTTGATGTGGGGTGTGAAGATCCCCATGCGCGATGGAGTCAAGCTGAACGCGACGGTGTACCGTCCGCATGAACAGAAGGATCCGCTGCCAGTCATCTTCGAGCTGACTCCGTACATCAGCGACAGCTATCACGAGCGCGGGACGTACTTCGCCCAGCATGGCTACGTATTCGCCATCGTGGATGTGCGTGGTCGCGGCAACTCGGAAGGAAAATTCAATCCGTTCTACCAGGAGCCGCAGGATGGCCACGATGTTGTCGAATGGCTGGCCACGCAGCCGTGGTCCAACGGGAAAATCACCATGTGGGGCGGCTCGTACGCCGGCTTCGATCAGTGGATGACCTTGAAAGAAGCTCCGCCCCACCTGGCGACAATTGTCCCTGCCGCTGCCGCCCACGTGGGCGTCGATTTCCCCATGTACAAGAATGTGTTCAGCTCCTACATCATCCAGTGGCTTAGTTTCACGAGCGGCGCAACAGGCAATGGAAACTTGTTTGGCGATTCCGCATTCTGGCGTGAAAAGTTTGGCGAGATGTATTTTCAGCACCGTCCATTTAAAGAGCTCGACACCATCGTGGGGAACAGCTCGACGGTGTTTCAGGACTGGCTCAAGCATCCTCAGGTTGATGATCACCTCAAGCAGTTGGCGTTGACTCCCGATCAATATCGCGCGATCAAGATGCCGATTCTCACCATCACGGCAAGTTACGACGATGATCAGCCAGGCGCGATGACCTATTACCGTAATCACATGCAGTACGGAAATGAAGACGCGAAGGCAAAACACTACCTGATCATCGGGCCGTGGGACCATGCCGGAACCCGAACTCCCACGAAAGAAGTCGGCGGCGTCACTTTCAGCGATGCGGCGCTCGTTGACCTGCCCAAGCTGCACACCGAGTGGTATGACTGGACGATGAAGTCCGGTGCGAGGCCGGATTTCCTGAAGAAACGCGTTTCCTATTACGTGATGGGCGCGGACGAGTGGAAGTATGCCGACACGCTCGAGCAAGTCACGCGCGAGCGCCGGACGCTCTATCTCGATTCGAACGGCAAAGCGAATGACGTGTTTCATTCCGGACAATTGGGTGCGTCGAAACCGGCAGGAGCGGCCAGCGATCAGTACGTTTACGATCCGATGGACACGCGTGCGGGAGAGTTGGAAGCCGAGGATGTAAAAGCGTATTTAACCGACCAGACTGCGCCGCTGAATCTCTTCGGCGGCGGATTAATTTATCAAAGCGAACCGATGAATGAACCGACCGAGCTGAGCGGCTTCGCGAAACTGGTGCTATGGCTTTCGATGGATGTGCCCGATACCGATCTCGGCGTCACGCTGTATGAGATCCGCCAGGACGGAAGCAGCATTCAGTTGACGACCGACCTGATGAGGGCGCGGTATCGCGAATCCATGAGTGAGGCGAAGCTGGTCAAGCCGGGCGTCGTCGAGAAGTATGAATTTTCGGGGTTCACGTTCTTCTCGCGTCAGCTGGCGAAAGGAAGCCGGTTACGCCTTCTGATTGCGTCCCCGAATAGCCGGATGCTGGAGAAGAATTACAACAGCGGCGGAGTTGTCGCGGAAGAGTCCGGAAAGGATGGAAAGACCGCACACGTGATGCTCTATCACGATGCGCAGCGAGCAAGTTATCTCGAGCTGCCGATCGGGAAGTAAATTGCCGAGCCGCCGCGATGCGACTTACCCGTTCACCACTTTCATCATGTTCTCGGGATAACGCATACCTGCGGCGGCATCCTTTGGGAAGACCTCGTCGATGCGCCGCAGATCGCCTTCGCTGAGTTTCACTTCGAGCGCGCCCACGTTCTCCTCAAGATACTTCCGACGCTTGGTGCCCGGGATCGGAACGATGTCTTTGCCTTGGGCCAACACCCACGCAAGTGCAAGTTGTGACGGTTGGCACTTCTTCTCTCGCGCTATTTCTTCGATTCTCTTCACGAGGTCAAGATTTTTCTGGAAATTCTCTCCCTGGAAGCGTGGCGAATTTCGGCGGTAATCGTCCTGCGGGAGGTCTTCGTATTTCCGGAATTGTCCGGTCAGAAAACCGCGACCAAGCGGGCTGTAGGCTACGAATGCAATGCCAAGCTCGCGGCACGTGGGAAGGATTTCGTCCTCGGGGTCGCGTGTCCAGAGCGAATATTCCGTTTGCACTGCGGCAATCGGATGCACCTTGGAGGCCCGGCGCAGGGTTTGCGCACTTGCCTCAGACAGGCCGATGAAGCGCACCTTGCCTTCCTTCACGAGCTCTGCCATGGCGCGAACCGTGTCTTCGATGGGCGTGTTCGGATCAACGCGGTGTTGGTAGTAGAGGTCGATCGTTTCGATTCCGAGCCGCTTTAAACTCCCTTCCACCGACGTGCGCACGTAGTCCGGGCGACCGTTGATTCCACGCACGTGCGGATCGTTCGGATCCCGGACAATTCCAAACTTCGTCGCAATGACAACATTGTTTCTTCGGCCTTTGATAGCTTTTCCAACAAGTTCTTCGTTCTTGTATGGACCGTAGGCGTCGGCCGTATCAAGGAAGGTGATGCCAAGGTCAAGGGCGCGGTGGACGGTCGCTATGGATTCGTTGTCGTCGCGGCCGCTGTAAAAGTCGGACATGCCCATGCAGCCAAGACCGAGGGCAGACACTTTCAGGCCGGATCGGCCGAGTTCGCGGAATTGCATCGATGACTCCCGAGTTCGAAGCGCGGATGTTAACGGCTGATGAAAAGCTGAGCAGAGGGTCGCGTAAGGACTATAGATGCCATGCGGGCAAATAAAGTTTCCGGGGCCCGTGAGCCCCGGATGTTCGCAATGAAAGTCGCTGGTTTTAGAAAGAAGTTGAGATCGCGCCAGTTGCCGGTTGGTTGAGGCGCTGATATTCGCCCAGCAGTTTGAAACCCGAGTACATGCGGAACAGCGCCCAAGCATGGAACGCCAATCCGAGGTAATCGCCGAATGGCAACAGGATCAGTCCGTCGAGTAAGTAAAGTCCCATTCCCGTCATCCACGCCCATTTGGCGCCCTGCTTCGCGAAATGCCAGAACAGCGCAAACACGCCAGCAATCATTCCATTGATCACGAGATCCAGCACCTGTCCGGCGCTGCCCGCCTGGTGAGAGATCGCGTCCACTACCTGCGTGATGCCCAAGCCGAAGATGAAATGAATTTTGGCCCCCGTCATCGAAAGCACGGAGTTCACGATCGACAAGCCCGCGACGACAATGAACCAGCTCGCACTGCCTTTAAGCGCGTGTTCGATCATCGCCTTCTGCTGAGTATTGGAGCTTTGACCGGGAGCAGGACTAAGTCCGGGTGTTGCCATGCACACTCTCCTTTGGGGGAGACTGCGTGACAATAGCATGCACCTGGCGGGAATTCACGTGTCTAAGTGGACACCTAAGTACAATGTCCGCCGGGACTAACTCAACAAATTGTTATCAATGGTTTGGAGGGCTCGGTAACTTCGCCGATCTCGGTGACCGGGACGCCGTTGTCGATTAAGGACTGGTGCAGCGCATTCGCGCTTTGTTGCGCCACGGAGATGAAAAGACCGCCAGCGGTTTGGGGATCAAACAGGATGGTGCGCACATCGTCGGGGATATACGTTTCATAACTCACGACGCACTCGGCGAATTCGCGGTTCGCTTTCAATCCACCGGGTATATGTCCGGCGCGAACGCAGTCAATCGCACCCGGGAGGAGTGGGATTTTCGAGGAAAATATCTTTAAGCCGACATTCGAAGCCAATGCCATCTCACGGGCATGCCCGATCAAACCGAAGCCGGTGATGTCAGTCAGGGAGTGAACTGCCGGGATCTGCTCGGCCTGGACGGGCGAGGCGCCCGTCTCCACAAGTGCACCGCTGATGACTTCGGCGGCTTTCTTGTTCAGTGTAGTCATCGATGCGACGGCGGCATCGATCCATTCTTGTTTGGCAACACCTTTTTTAATCGCGGTAGAAATCACTCCTGTGCCCAAGGCTTTCGTGAGTAGCAGGCGATCGCCCGGCTTTGCACCTTCGTTTGCCAGGACACGCTTCGGATGAATGAGCCCCGTAACGGAATATCCAAACTTTGTTTCGTCGTCCCGAATACTGTGGCCGCCAATGACCGTACAACCGGCTTCCATCATTTTCGAAAGGCCACCAGCGAGAATTCGTTCGAGGATTTCGATGTCCGCTTTTTCCGGGAAGCAGACCAATGCAAGCGAAGTCAGCGGACGACCGCCCATCGCATAGACATCGCTGAGGGAATTCGTGGCGGCAATCTGTCCGAAGACGTATGGGTCATCTACGATCGGCGTGAAAAAGTCGACCGTCTGCACGAGCGCCGACTCGGGCGTGAGTTGATACACGCCGGCGTCGTCGGCGTGATCGAAGCCGACTAGCACGTTCGGATCCTGTTGCCGGGCTAATTTCCCAAGCACCTTGTCCAGCACCGCTGGACTCAGTTTGGACGCTCAACCCGCAGCTTTCACCGACTCCGTCAAACGAAATGGTTTTGTTTCAGACACGGGAACATTGTAGCTGTTCGTCGTCCGTCGTCGGTCGTCCGCGAAACCTCGACTCAGCAAAGCAGAAAGGAATGGTGTTTGCATTCGCGGGCATGCTTCTTCTGCGAACTTCAGGAGAAGGACAGCGGAGGACGCCTTACTTCACCACCACGTCGGTCACTTTAATTTCCGGATACTGCCGGTTCCACTGTGCCGAAAGACTTTCGAAGGTGAGCCGGAATGACTTGGTTTGTCCGGGCGCAAGTGGCGAGAGGTTCAAATCTACTGCGTCGGGGTAGGGGCCACTGGTCTGTAGCACATGCAGCGGCACGGTCTCACGCTGGGCGATCTGGTCCATGTCGTCCTTGAACGTGACCTGGATCATGGCGTGAATAACCGTTTTGTCGCCGTTGTTGGTGACGTTTCCGTCGATGTAGCTGACTGTGGCGCCCACGAAATTCTGCGCGGCGCTCATTTTAAGATCGGAAATTTTCAGGTTGGCAGCGTACGGATGCGTTTCACTCGCAGTCTTTTGTTCGCCGCGCAGGAAAAATGCGATCAGCCCGACGACGACCACCACGATCGCCACGCCGATAAGAACGGGGCGCATGGTTGACGGTTCTTCTTGCGCAATCGGCGACTGCGGTGTGAGTCCGCCCATGGAGGAATTGTACGTAAGACCAGTGCTTAGTAGCTAGTCGCGATCTACTCTCCGCCCACCATGAGGCCATCGATGCGAATCGTCGGGCACGCGATCGCTCCCCGGAACTCGAGGTCGCTTCCGATCTCGCTGATGTTGAAGAACATCTCTTTCAGATTTCCAGCCACGGTGATCTCTTCTACAGGATAGGTGAGTTGTCCGCCAGAAATCCAAAGGCCCGAGGCTCCACGCGAATAATCCCCTGTCACCAGGTTTGCGCCGTGCCCGAGAAACTCTGTGACGTACAAACCTTCCTGGATCTCGCCAATAATCTGCTGCGGCGTTTTTGGTCCGGGCTGCAGGAAGAAGTTTCCAGGCCCAATGCCCGGCGTCCCGGCCAAACCACGTGAGGCATTGGCCGTGGTTTTCATTCCAAGCTTCTTCGCGGTGTAAGTATTCAGAATGTACGACGCGAGTACGCCATTCTCGACTATGACCGTGCGGCGTGTTGGGATGCCTTCTCCGTCGAATGGGCTCGTGCCGAAACCGCCGACCATGGTGCCATCGTCGATCACTGTCACGTTTGGACCGGCGATCTTCTGTCCCAATTTGCCGGCGAGGAAGGAAGCTCCGCGATAGACGGAGTCTCCGTTCACGCCTTCAAAGATGTGCTCCAGCATCGAATTCGCGACCATGGGATCGAACACAATCGGAACCCTTGCGGTCTTCACCTTGCGGGCCCCAAGTCGGCGCAAAGTGCGTTCGGCTGCAACTTTGCCGACCTGTTCGGGAGATTCAAGCTTCGCCAGATTGCGCGAGACTGAATACCAGTAATCGCGCTGCATGTTGCCCGCTTCATCTTGCGCAATCGGCACCGCGGACACGGAGCAGTACGAGCGGCGGTATTCCCCGACAAATCCGTGCGAGTTGGCTAAGACTTTGCGGCCGGTTGCTGCGTCGAACGATCCACCTTCGGAATTCTTGATGCGAGGATCGGCATCGAGCGCGGCTTTCTCTGTGCGTCGCGCGTAGTTGATCCGCTCTTCTCCGGGCAGCGAATACACGTCTTTGTGATAGAGATCCAAGTCGCCTGACAAAGAGCCGAGCTGATCGGGCTCAGGAATGCCTGAAAAAGGATCTTCGGATGTGATCTTTGCCAGTTCGAGTGCCGACTTCACCATGCGATCCAGCGCTTCCCGCGAGAAGTCGCTCGAATAGGTGCTCGCGGCACGCTTTCCAAAGAACACTCGCACGCCAATCGATTTCGATCCGGCTTCCTTCAGCGTTTCGACCTGACCTAAGCGGACGAGGGTCGAAAATTCGTCGCCTTCGCGGACGACACACTCCGCGGCGGATGCCCCGCCCGCCATCGCACGGCGGACAACAACCTGGGCGAGATCTTTCAGATCGGTTTCGATTTGAGGGGGATTAACTTCTACAGTGGTTTTGGACATTGTCTGGTCAGATGCGCGAAAAAACGTATCCTTTTGAAAATATGGAATGGTACAACTCGTTGAAGGGCTGGCTTGTTTCCCATTCTGTATACGGAGCGTATCCGCGTTGAAACGACATCGCAGAGGCCGCGCACCAAAGGAGTGACTGCTTATTGAAGACAATTTGATGACCGCAAATGCAGAGCAGTTTCCAAGCCCCTTTGCGGTAACAAATCCGGTCTCGGTTAGCAACTCCCTCGATGAAATAGGCAATGTGACAAATTGGACAATCAACAGCCCGTCCGCATGCTTGCTTACTCATGCTTACCTCGAGTGGTAATTGTCGTTACTGCATGAACCCGCCAGCTTCTTTTCTGGCGGTTCCACCAACGGTCAACCGATCCACTTTCAAGGTTGGAATTCCCACACCTACAGGAACAGCCTGCCCGTCTTTGCCGCAGGTACCCACGCCTTCGTCCAGTTTCAGATCGTTGCCGACCATCGAGACACGAGTCAGAACATCCGGACCGTTACCGATCAGCGTCGCGCCTTTGATCGGAGCAGTAACTTTCCCGTCCTCGATCATGTAGGCCTCGGACGCCGAGAAAACAAACTTTCCGTTCGTGATGTCGACCTGTCCGCCGCCGAAGTTCACGGCGTAAATCCCGTTCTTCACTGATCGGATGATGTCTTCTGGATCGTCTTCTCCCGCGAGCATGTAGGTATTCGTCATGCGCGGCATCGGAATATGCTCGTAACTTTCGCGCCGACCGTTACCTGTATCCGCGATCCCCATCAACTTCGAGGACAGCTTGTCGCTTAGATAGCCTTTAAGAATTCCTTTTTCGATCAGCACCGTTTCTTGCGTGGGCTGACCCTCGTCGTCAACGTTGAGCGATCCGCGGCGCCAGGGCATGGTTCCGTTATCGACCACCGTGCACTTATCGCTGGCCACGCGACGACCGACCAGTCCTGCAAATGCAGACGTCTTCTTCCGATTGAAATCGGCTTCGAGCCCGTGCCCGACTGCCTCATGCAGAAGTACGCCGGGCCATCCCGGCCCAAGCACAACTTCCATTTCGCCGGCGGGAGCCTCACGCGCATCCAGTTGCAAAATCGCCTGACGGGCCGCTTCTTTGGCAAAGTGTTCGGGAGTCTTCTCCCCGAAGAAAAAGTCGAGCGCCACCCGCCCGCCGCCGCCCGAACCGCCTCGAGCAGAGTTGCTGTCGGTCTTCGCAATGCAGGAAACATTTACTCGCGCCAGTGGTTGCGAATCTTCGGCAAATGTCCCATCTGAACCGACAACGAGAATGTTGCGTAGCTCGTCGGCATAGCTGGCCCGGACTTCTTTAATACGCGGATCGTACGAACGCGCGGTGGAATCCGCGCGCATGAGTAGCTCAACCTTCGCGGTAATTTCCGCGTCCACTGAGGGCAGCGTCACCGGATAAAGGCTTCGTGCCTGCTTTTCCTGAAATCCGACTGCGGGCTGCTTGGCCGGACCGCTGGCAATTAGCGCTGCCGTCCGGGCCGCCTGCAAAATTCGAGCGGGGGCAAGGTCATCCGTATAGGCATAGCCAGTCCGCTCGCCTGCGACTACCCGGATTCCGCAACCCGCTGATATTCCCTGCGATGCGGACTTGACCATCGACTCATCCACCATCAGTGAGGTCGACGAAAGATACTCAAAATAAAGGTCTGCGTACTCCCCGCCCGCCGAAAGAGCCGCGGCAAGATAACGCTCAAGATCGGGCTGGGTTAGCCCATAGTGTTCAAAGAAAAAGCGATTTTGGCTCACCATGATTGGATGACCTACTACCTGGAAAGGACTCTGTGCTGGGTCTAACTCATTATCCCACAGACGTGTGCGGCGCATTCCGAGGATTGGAAGCTCGGGTATCGGCGTCCTGAATCCTTTTTTAAAATCTCGCGCTCTTCCATTGTAGGAGAGAACGAATGACAGAAATGATCTCTGTTCCTGCTTTTAAGAATGATTATGACCGAGCCGCTCAATGGCGACTCATTGACGTGCGGAGTCCCTCGGAATATGCGACCGGTCATATCCCAGGAGCTCTGAACATCCCGATGGAACAAGTGGAGAAACGACGAGCAGACTTGGGCCGCACCCCCATCGCGTTGGTCTGCAAGAGCGGCCAACGGGCCTCGATGGTCGCTGAATTTCTGAACCCCTGCGGCATGCACGTGGCAGTGCTCGAAGGTGGAACGGATGCATGGAAGGCGGCTGGATTTCCCGTTGTCTCGAACGTGCGCGCGCGTTGGTCCCTCGAACGGCAGACACGGTTTGGAGCGGGGCTTCTGGTTCTTCTCGGAGTGGTTCTCTCTCTCACGATCGATACGCGATGGATCTTTTTAAGCGGCTTCGTGGGTTTGGGTCTGACCTTCGCGGGCCTTACAGATATCTGTCTCATGGGCATGGTGCTTGGCCGGTTGCCGTGGAATCGGGAAAGCCAGTGTTCTCTTGAACCATTGTGACGTCGTCACAGACCGAAGTTGAAGACGGTGGAACAATCAGGATGTGGACAGCTTCGAAAAATTGGCGAACCAGCACAAGGACAAGGTTTATCGGCAAATGGTTCGTGTATGTGGAAACCACGAAGATGCGGAAGACGTCCTGATTGAGGCGTTGCTGAAAGCGTACCGGCATATGGAGCAGTTACACGATGTCGAGTCTTTCCGGCCCTGGCTGGCTCAGATCGGCAGACGAGTTTGTTGGCAGCTGAAAAAACGTGAAGCACTCCTGCCATTGATGCAGTTATCTGTGCTTGAGGAAGAAGGCGCACAGATTTCCTCCGGTGAGCCGCCGATGGAAGCCCAGTTGGCCGTTCGCCAGTTGAAAGAAGTGCTGCAGAAAACATTGCGCGACTTGCCGGAGAGTTATCGCCGTGTTTACGAGTTGCGTGATCTCGAAGACTTCTCGGGAGAAGAAGTCGCACGCAAGCTCAACCTATCGGTGGCGGCGGTTAAATCCAGGCTACACCGCGCACGAACATTCATACGGCAGGCTATGGACCGGGCTATAGAGAATTCGGCCGAGTGATTTCGGGAGGCAATCATGATGGAAGTATCGGTGGAACATTTGGGAGCTGTTCAGTTTGAAATCACCGCCCGTCAGCACAGAATCGTCAGCGACCAACCCGCAGAGAACTTTGGCCACGATGAAGGTATGACTCCGCCGGAATTATTCCTGGCGTCCCTCGGGTCCTGCGCCGCTTTTTACGCTTCTCAATATCTCCGGAAACACCGGCTTGCGACCGAAGGAACTACGGTTCGCGTGTTCGCTGAGAAAGTGAAAGATCCCGCGCGCCTCGACAACTTTGTAATCGAAGTCAGCTCACCGATCGACCTTGATGAAAAGCACCAGGCCGGACTGGATGCTGCCGTTCGCCACTGCTTAATTCACAACACGCTGCTGCTTCCACCGAAGATCGAAATCCAGTTGACGAGCAAGACCATGGCTGCCCATTAGCAACATTTGGGTGCGGGTTCTTTAACGACCAATCTCACTGTTTAACGATCACAGACACTTTCGAATCTTCGCTGCAAACATTTCAGTATGACCGCCGAGTCACTGGCGAAGATCGTTGACGAATTTCTTGCCGGATCGCGCAGCGCGATTGTCCTCGAAGAAGGCTCAGTTTCCTTTGATCTTGCCGAATCGAAATATTCCATCTCCGGGGAACACAACAAGTGCCTTCTCCACCTCTGGTCTGCCGAGCGCAACGTCGTGCGCCGCGTGCTTGATGTAGAGAATAAAAACGGCAGCTTGCGTCTCTGCGTCCAGCGGATGGGTCAGGCGCGCCCCTCGAAGCTCGAGATTTGCAAAGAACGCGACCGACGATCGCCCTCGGCGCGTCGAGCGGCTCGCTCCTCGTATCAGCAAAAACTGCGCCGCATGCTCGAACGACGCTACTTCGGCTGGAACATTGCGCAGCTCACTACGAGCATGAACCTGGAGCGGTCGTTCAGCCCCGTGTATTCGCGGGCCCGACTAAAGAGAGGACAGACTTCGATCGCAGTCCTGGGTGTGAACGAGCAAGAATCGCAGCCTTTGATTCATGCGGCGCTCACATTCGGCATCTTGTGGCTGGACGCTTGTCGTGACGTGGGCGATGGACGAACAGTTGTCGAGGGACTGCACCTGTTTGTGCCGCCTAAGAGTTCCGCAGTCGTGCGCGAGCGCATATCAAACCTGAACCACAGCGCCGCGAAATGGCGGCTGTTCGAGTTCGACGAACGCCATGACGAAGCCATAGAGATCGATTGCGCAGACAGAGGAAATATCGCGACCCGCCTCGTGAGATGTCCTGACGTCGAGCGTGCCTACGAACGTTTTTCCCAGACCATTGCGACAGTTCGTGAGGCCTTGCCCGAGTGCGATGCCGTTGTGCTCTCGCCCGCGGAAGTCGCTTTTCGACTGCATGGGCTGGAGCTGGCTCGCGCCCGCGTGTCTCACAATCCAACTTCATTCGCGACGGGAACGGAGATCGTGTTCGGCCTGGGTTCTGAGGAGCGGGTTCTGGATGAACGCAATCATGATGACTTCATCCGGCTGCTGCACAGCGCCGGCGAGGTGCGCCATGCGGATGGACCGAGAGACCATCCCTTGTGGCGGATGCATCCGGAGCGCTGGCTGGAATCGCTTGTGGTGCGGGATGTCCAAGCGCTCGACGATCGTCTCGACACTCGATTTCTCTATTCGCAGGTACCAGCCTTCTCTGCTTCGGATCGGGCGATGATCGATGTCCTTACAGTGACTCGCACCGGCCGCCTCGCTGTCGTCGAGTTAAAGGCCGACGAAGATCTCCACCTTCCATTACAGGGTCTGGATTACTGGGCCCGGGTCAGTTGGCATCATGCTCGCGGCGAATTCCAGAAATTCGGCTACTTCGACGGATGCGAACACTCGCCTGTTCCACCAATCCTCATGCTGGTTGCACCCGCCTTGCACGTGCATCCAGCAACGGACGCGCTGCTCCGCTACCTCTCGCCTGAAATTGATTGGGAGTTTCTCGGAATCGATGAGCGCTGGCGCGATGGCGTGCGGGTCGTATTCCGCAAAGGATCGCGCGGCCATGCGGATGCGAGGACGATGAGAATTGCCGAGGAGGCGGGGTAATCTGCGGGATGATTCGACTGGGCTTTAACTCGTTAAGCGGCTTTCTTTGGAGCTCGAATCTTCCATCCGAACCTCTTTGCCATCATGCGAACGTAGCGCTTCTGTTCTCCAAGCACCTGCTGAGGATTGGCTCGCCGCTTTTTCTTCGCGGGAACATCCACTTCATCTTTTTCTACGACTGTAACTTCCACCCTATCACCTAGGCGAAGCCGTCTTTGTCTAATCCACATGACGTGCTGGTCCTCGGAGCTAATGAGTCCACCAACGTCTAGAGATAACTCGCCTCTTCCATCCCGCGGCACCCAGTTAACAATTGTCGACAACACTCCGTCATTCCCCACGCCAGCAAGACAAATTTTCTTTCCGTTTAGACGCACCTCAAATGCTCGCATGAACAGTATTCTCCTCTAGAGACCCGATCCGGAATCTCCCTTAGCTATTTTCCGCGCTGCAATTCGCGGTACGCTTCGCTCTTCGAAATCCCCCGTTCTTTGGCTGCCTTTTTTAACGCGGCTTTCTCGTCCAGCTTTTCATCAGACATAATCTGATCCACTCGCTGCCGCACAGAGACCCGCCCGGTTAGAGCGTGAGATTTTTCCTCCGCCTTGCCGATCAGCAACGTAATCTCGCCCTTCACGACGTCTCGATTTTTCAGCTGATCTAAAACCTCGACAGCCCGGCCTCGCAGAAATTCTTCGTGCAGCTTCGTCACTTCACGCGCGACTACCACCGGACGTTCACTGCCAAGAATCGCCACAACATCCGCAAGACTCTCAACGATCCGGTGCGGAGCCTCGTAGAAAACCTGAGTCCGAGGAGATTCCCGAATGCTCTCGAGAAGCTGTTGGCGTTGTCCGGTCTTCGCGGGAAGAAAACCGCTAAAGCGAAATGAATCTGTCGGCAGGCCGCTCGCCACCAGAGCCGCTAAGAAAGCGGTTGGCCCGGGAACGGGGATCACCGGAACATGATGCCGGACTGCAAGTGCGATCAGCCGGAAGCCCGGATCGGAAATCCCCGGCATCCCTGCGTCCGTGACGAGCGCGACTCGGGCGCCACCTTCTAGCTCGAGCACCAGTTCCGCCGAGCGCGTCATCTCATTGTGTTCGTGATAGCTGGTCGTGCGAGTCGCAATCGCATAGTGGTTGAGGAGCTTTTGCGTTTGCCGCGTGTCCTCACAGGCGATCACGTCCGCTTCTTTCAGGACACGAAGAGCGCGCAACGTAATATCTTCCAGATTGCCAATCGGAGTGGCCACAAGGTAAAGACCCGGCGCAAGCGTCGAGCGCTCTGAGTTAACCTTCATGCAGGAAGTCTACTAAAGTAGATTCAACCGATTAGCCAACTGCGGGCCGCCGACCTACTTTCTCCAATCGCATTAGGATCCCGAGGGCACCAAAATATCGCTAAGGGTGTCTTCTTGGTTTATGGGTCGTTTAGCCCTTATGCAACGGATTCGAGTCCTCCAATTGCCATTCGCAATTCTTATCTACCTTCTTACCGCAGAAACCTTGCTTGCGCAGGACAGACCGGTAGGTTGGGATCCTGACACAATTTGGGACGGGCCAAACGCGGCCGAGCCAGTCGCATTATTCTTGCTTGGGATCGGTATGGCCGCTCCAATCAGCTTTTTCATCATTCGCTCGCGAAGACGGCGGGCAGAGCAACGCAGAAAAGGCAACTCTGTTCAGCTTTTCAAGGATTGACCCTAGCACTTCCCAAAACTAAAACGGACACCTTTGCGGGTGTCCGTCCTGTGGCGATTCTTCGCCAAATCTTATAAGTGACTCTATGCTCGTGCGGCCACTGCCGGTTCGGCTGCGGCTGCGGCGGGTTTGGCTTCTTCGCCGTTGGCCTTCTGTCCAGCCGGCTGTCCCGCCTTGCGGATGTCGATGCCGCCCTTGAAGAACGCGCCATCTTCGATCGAGATACGCGCGGCAACTACATCGCCCGTCAGCGAACCATCGCTGCGGATGTCGACCCGGTCGCTCGCCGTGAGATTGCCCCGGACTTTGCCGAGCACAACGATCTCGCGAGCGTTGATGTTGGCAGCCACTACTCCGTTGCGGCCAACAGTTACCCGGTTACC
This sequence comes from Terriglobales bacterium, assembly GCA_036265385.1. Classification (GTDB taxonomy): domain Bacteria; phylum Acidobacteriota; class Terriglobia; order Terriglobales; family Acidobacteriaceae; genus DATAPD01. The sequence continues at coordinate 264,121 of DATAPD010000055.1, read as the reverse complement.
CGCCAGGCTGATGGAGCCTTCCACTCGGCCGTCAATGTAAAGCGACTCGGATCCGGTCACTTCACCCTTGATCACCAGCGACTTGCCGATCGTTGCCTGGTCCGAGGTCGTGGTCGCAACTGGGCGCGGAGGCGCAGCCGGTTCGCTCATCGAAGGAGTTGTCGGTGCAGACACGGTGGGACGCTGCTCGGGTTCCGCCGGCCGACCCGGAGTCGCAGGCTGATTCGTGGGCTTCCACATGTTGGAAAAGTCCTTTCCTGTTGATTGGGAGTAGAAGGTCAGCGCCGCATTTGGGTGACCACTCGGTATTCTACTCCGCTAACGAGGTCGCCGCAGCTGTGGAAATCCTTTTTTTCGCAGAGTTTATGCGGCGTTCCGTGATGGGCGGAACTCATGGCTCGCGGCTCAAGTCGCAACCTTCGACCGAGGATTTTCAGCCTTGAAACGAGCAGTTTTGACCGGATAATCTCCAGGCTGCCACTGCAAAAAAATCAGGTGACCGGAATCCCGGGCTGTGAGTCCAATCCGTATGACTACCACCCTAGCCCATATTTCCGGACACGCCACCGCTGACGAATATGTTTCCTACTACGAGCGCTATGTTTCGCGCGTTAAGGGAGACGATATCGTCTCCGTCCTGACCGCGCAATTGCCTGACACGTTGGCTTTGCTCTCAAGATTCAGTGAAGATCAGGGCAACTACCGCTATGCTCCGGGAAAATGGACCGCCAAAGAAATGCTTGGACACCTGATCGATTCCGAAAGAGTGTTCGGTTACCGAGCGTTACGGTTTGCGCGTGCCGACCAAACTCCGCTGGCGGGTTTCGAGCAGGACGACTACGTAAAGAATGGGCCTCACGCGGATGTCGCACTCGCTGCCCTGATCGAAGAATTCACGCACGTGCGGAAGGCCACCATCTCATTCTTCCGCAATCTGTCTCCGAATGATTGGTCCCGGCGTGGCTCAGCGAATAATTCAGAAGTTAGCGTGCGAGGGCTGGCCTACATCATCGCCGGACACGAATTGCACCACCGTGCTTCGCTCGAAGAGAAATATTTGCACTGAGAGTGTCGCGGGAGGCCAACCATGTGCGCAAGGTTCAACGACGTTGCCGGACTGAACGATGACTGCTGATTGCTGATTGCTGATTGCTGTCTCACTCAAGATCTCGCCAGTTCGGCCCGGCGCCCATTTCGACGAGCAATGGCACTTCCAGCTCGTGAACGTTTTCCATGTGCTCGCGGACCAGCGATTTCATCACATCGAGTTCCGGCTCATAAACATCGAACACGAGTTCATCGTGCACCTGCAGGGTCATCCGCGATCTCATCTTTCTCTCGCGCAGCGCGGCATCGATCCGGATCATCGCCAGCTTAATCAGGTCGGCCGCCGTCCCTTGCAATGGCGTGTTCACCGCTGTGCGTTCAGCAAAACCTCTTTGAGTTGCATTCTTGCTGTTGATATCAGGGATTGGCCGGGTACGCCCAAATAGCGTGTGCACTCGTCCTTCTCGGCGAGCTTCGTCCAGTGTGCGATCGATGAATCTCTGCACGCCGTTATATTTTTCGAAGTACGCCTGGATGAACTGCTTAGCCTCGCTTGTTTCAATCCCCAAATTCTGCGACAAGCCGAACGGCGACAAACCGTAAACGATGCCAAAATTGACAACCTTCGCCTGCCTGCGATGGTCTGCCGTCACCATCAGCGGTGGCACGCCAAAGACCTGCGAGGCCGTCAGGGTATGGATATCGTCGCCCTTGCGATAGGCCTCGACTAGCAATGAATCTCCAGAAAAATGCGCCAGCAGGCGCAATTCGATCTGCGAGTAATCCGCGGCGAGCAGAACGTGTCCCTCTTCGGCAATGAACGCGGCGCGGATCTCGCGGCCTAGCTCCGTGCGTATCGGAATGTTCTGCAGGTTGGGATTCGTGGATGCGAGGCGTCCGGTGGACGTGCTGGTCTGGCCGAAGGTTGTGTGCACTCGCCCAGTTTTCGGATCAATGAGCGCCGGCAGTGCATCGACGTAAGTCGATTTCAATTTCGTGAGCTGCCGATAATCGAGCACCTTGCGCGCAACTGGATGGTTCTCCGCCAGCTCTTCCAGAACATCCACTGCAGTCGATATCGTTCGGCCCTTTCCGTACTTGATCGGCTTGGGCAGCGACATTCGATTGAACAAAACGTCACCGAGCTGCTTCGGCGAATTGATGTTGAATTCCATTTCCGCCAGTTCGTAAATTTCGGCTGCCTTCGCGGCGGCGAGCCGCTCCAGGTCCTTCGACATTCGTGCGAGCGCGCTGGTGTCGATGCGCACGCCAGCGTCTTCCATTCGCGCCAGCACGGGGACGAGTGGCAAGTCGATCTGCTCGTAAACGCTAAGCAGTCGTTTTTCCTCCACTTCCTTGCGAAGGGCGGTGGTCAGGCGTCCAGTCATGTCCGCTGCTTCCGCCAGGCCTCCGCTCAATTTCAGGTTGAAGCGGCGCAACGAGGTTTCCGGCAAGCTGTGCGACGAATAGGTGGGATCGAGCAGGTACGAATACAGCATGGGATCATGCACAACATTGCTGATCGCTAAGTCGGGCAATGACCGCAACACCCGCTTGTAGTCGTGAATCGCCTTCGGAACCGCCGAATCGGATAGAACGGCCGCTAGTCCTTGCCGTATGTCCCCTTTCAACGTCGCAGACGCGGCTTCTCCCGGAGTCACCGAGATCGCGATTCGGCACGGCCGCTTCTCTTCCTCGACCGGTTCCGGGACCGCGAGCAATGGCAGGAGTTCGCCCTGAACTTCGCTCGGTTCATCACTTTCGGCCTCTTCTTCTTGCTGCGGAGAAGGCGACCCATCTCCAGCGTCAAAAGCGATCGCAAGCACATCTCCGCTACTCCGTTTTTTGAGCAGAGCCGCCATCTCGGCCGCTGACGCTTCTACATACTTCCCATCGCTCACCTCGACGACGGGTAGAAGTTCCTTCAGCAACGATGTGAACTCGAGTTCGGTGAACAGGGTGCGCAAGGATTCAACATCCGGATCTCCCATGCGCATCGTTTCCACTTCGAATGCAACGGGCGCGTCTCGATCGATCGTGACGAGCTTTTTGCTGAGCAGAATCGCTTCACGATTGTTGAGCAGCGATTCGCGGTAGGTCTTCTTCTCGACCTCTGCGGCTCGATCGAGGGCCGACTCGACCGATCCGAACCGCTTGATGATCTCGACCGAGCCCTTGTCTCCGATCCCTGGCGCGCCCGGAATGTTATCGATCGAGTCTCCGCGCAAGGCCATTACGTCGATTACGCGCTCGGGAGGAACACCTAATATTTCCTCGACCTTCGCTGCGTCGGCGATCAAGTTGTCTTTCGGCGGATTCAGCACCAGCACCTTGTCGTCCACCAGCTGCAGCATGTCCTTGTCGGACGAAACCACGTACACACAATAGGACTGGGCCGCTGCTTTCGTAGCCAGTGTGCCAATCAAATCGTCCGCTTCGTAGCCTTCGAATTGAAGAATCGGTATTCGATACGCCTCGATTGCGCGCCGAATATATGGGATCTGTTGCGCCAGGTCGCCGGGCATCTCGGAACGGTTCGCTTTGTATCCGCCGTATTGGATTTCGTCGAAAGTTTGCGTCTTGATGTTGAACTTCCGCACCGTCGTGAGTGCGCCCGCTTGCGCATCGCGGAACGTGGGCGCAGCTACGTCAAACACCGCCGCCATGAATTCCGGGGAAAAGTCATCGCGCAACTTGCGAAGCATGTTTACGAAGACATAAGTTGCAGCTGTCGGAAGCCCGGTTTTGGTGGACATCGGACGTTGCCGAGACATCGCGTGATATGCGCGGAAAATGAATGACATCGCATCTATCAGGTAGATGGCGCCCTTCTTCGCGGGCGCGGGTTTGGCCGGACGAGGCACTACGGCCATGGCACTCGCTGCTGATGTCTTCTTTTTAGGGGGCACAAGAAAAGTTTACAGGAGGATGCGGATCGCTGCCCGGCCTCACTCTGCGACGACACGGCCATAACGGGTATTGAAGCGCAGTTTGATTTCGCCACAGGTGCCCTTTTCAGGTGCATAAACAACACACGAATCGAAAGGACGCGAGTACACATGAAGGCTCACAGCACGTTCATTGAACTCCTGCGGATTGAAGACGCGATGCACAGGTTGTTTTGGGTCAACCGCACAAGGCTGCGCCGCGTTCATCTCTAACGTATCCGCAGTTTCGAGCCGGCATCGGCCGGCGTCGACGTCTTCCTGCAGCACGCGATAATTTTCGACCAGCAATCGACCGATTGGGACACCCATCCAGCAATTCTGGTCACGATGATTGTGAACCGAGCTGCATTGTCCGACTTCCCAGCAAATGGCGAGCAACTCATAGAGCGGCGTCCGATCAATCAGGTTGCGCGTGTAGTGTTGAGAGTTCCATGTCAAATAAGGCTGCAAACTGTTCGCCTCGACCGGAAGGCTCGCCATCAAGTGCCGAATGGTTTCTGTTTCGTTGAATGAAGACTCCGGAATTTTTCGAAGCTCCGCCACAAACTCATCGATCGACACTGGTCTTACTCGTTCGCCAACGCTCATTTCATGCCTCAATCATGCGACAGTATAGCGCTAAAGATTACGGAGTTCGCGCATCCTCAGCCCGATACGGGTGCCCTTACTCTACAAACATGCAGTCGCCATAAGAATAGAAGCGGTATCCGCTCTCAACCGCGTGCCGATATGCATTCATCACGTGCTCGTATCCGCCGAATGCACAAACCAGCATCAACAATGTCGATTCGGGCAGATGGAAGTTCGTGAGCAACGCACTGACGACTTGGAATTTGTATCCCGGGTAGATGAATAGATCGGCTTCGCCACGCCCTGGCTCAACTGTGCCGCCGTTTCGAGATGCATACTCTAGCGTCCGAACGGTCGTTGTGCCCACAGCCACAACTCTTCGCTTCTGCTTGACGGCACAGTTGATGGCATCGGCAACTGGCTGAATGATTTCGTACCGTTCACCGTGCAGCTTGTGATCTTCAACCCGTTCGGCATGGACGGGTTGAAAGGTGCCGAGTCCCACGTGCAACGTGATCTCTGCGATCTCCGCTCCGCGCAGGCGAATGCGGTCCAGGATTTCTGCTGTGAAATGCAAGCCTGCAGTCGGCGCAGCGACCGATCCCCGCTCTCTTGCGTACACCGTTTGATAGCGGTCGCGGTCGGCTGCCGCATCATCTCGATGGATATATGGTGGGAGCGGTACGTGTCCCACGCGCTCCAGTGTCCCGAAAAAATCATCAATTGAGTCGAACCGGATGCGACGTTCCCCGAACTCACCGCGCCCAACGACCTCGGCCTCAAGTTCCCGGCCTTCGCCCATGAACAGGCGTTCCCCGATTCCAATCTTCTTCCCGGGTCGCACAAGGCAGTCCCATTCATTCGGATCATTGGAGACCTGCCGGACCAGCAACACCTCGACTTGCCCGTGCAGAAAATCCCTAGCCGCAGGGTTTTGCGGGCTAATAGGCTGCGACCGCCGCCCGCTCCTGGAACCGAACAGGCGCGCCGGGAACACCTTCGTATTGTTAAAGACCATCAGATCATCAGGCTGAAGGATCTCGGGCAACTCGCGAAATGTGCGGTCTTCATACCTCCCGTCCCGCAACAAATGAAGCATCCGGGCGGCGGATCGATCCGCAAGGGGTTCCTGCGCAATGCGTTCTGAGGGTAGAAGATAGTGGAAGTCCGAGAGCCGCACGTTGGTGCCGATTATAGGGTACCTTCAGCTACCGTGCAGCGATTTCCCGATTGTCTCCAACTAGTTGGCTGGGGTACCATGACCGGACTGGGCGTGCTGTCGCGTGTCTGGTGGTTTCTCATGGCCAGCGAGCGCTATTATCGGAAGGAAATCGTCCGCCTCGGGCGATTGCTCCATCAGAATTGCCTTGTTGCGGCAACTGATGGGAATCTATCCGTCCGCCTGAGTCCCGAGAAAATTCTTGTCACCCCGACTGGCATGAGCAAGGGCGCCATGCGTCCCTCAGACCTCGTCATTGTCGATCCCCAGGGCCGCCGTCTGTTGGGCAAGCGCAACGTCTCCAGCGAGATCGGGATGCATTTGCTGATCTACCGCATGCGCCCCGATATCAACGCCGTCGTGCATGCTCATCCGCCGACCGCCACAGGTTTTGCCGCTTGCGGAATTGCCTTAACACAGCCGCTGGTTTGCGAAGTGGTTATCGGTCTTGGATGTATTCCGCTTGCTCGTTATGGAACTCCCGGCACTCCCGAACTGACGGAGGCGCTCGAGCCGCTCGTGCCCGATTACGATGCCATCTTGATGTCGAATCACGGCGTGGTCACGTATGGTGAAGAACTCGAACAGGCTTACATGAAGATGGAAACGGTCGAGCACTTCGCCAAGATTGCTCTCGTTTCTCGTATGATTGGCCGCGAGCAACCACTGAACGAAGAAGAAGTCCAGAAACTCATGGTCGCTCGCACTAAGTATGCAGGTGTGCGCTCTGCCGCCACGATGCCGGTGCAATCCACGCGCCGGGGCAACGGCTCCCGGGTTGTTCCCGTTTTTCAGACGGTTAAGAGCGGCGACTAAGTCTCTCCGCTAATCCCCACCCACTCTGAATCGCAGGCCCGCGCGCACGTTCGCAGTCAAAGCTGGGAACCCAACCACTTCGTTGTAATGATGGTTTAGTGCGTTATCGACATTCACATACGCCGTAACGCGTCGATGAATCGCATACCATCCGCCCAGGTTTACCAGCGCATAGCCGGCAGCATGATCGATGTTGAACCCGAGGAAGTCTGAGTCTGCACGGCGTCCCACGAAGCTGCCGCCCACGTTGGCTCCCCATCGCGTGCCGAGATAAGAAACCAATAAGCTGCCCAAGTGTTTCGGTCGACGGAGCAGCGGCTGTCCCGGCTGATGAAGATTATCGAAGGCGAATGGCTGTTCGAGTATCTGTGTCGACGTGTAGACATACGCGCCATTCACCCACACTCGAGAACCAATGCGTCCTTTCGCCTCAAATTCTGCGCCGTGCGCGATGGACTTGTTGATGTTCTGATACTGACCCACAAACGTTGTGAAGTCGAGAATCGCAAAATCGATCTGGTTGCGGAACAAGTTGTTGAAATAAGTCGCCGAGAGCGAGTACTTCCCTCCAAACAATGACTGCTGGACCCCCGCTTCGAGGGCCCGGTTCTCTTCCGCCTTCAAATTCGGATTTGGAATGATGAATGGACCGGTGGCGAATGCTTCGTCGAACCGCGGCTCCTTGATTCCGGTCGAGTATGAAAAGCGCAGGCGCGTGCCCGAAAAAACGTCGCCTCCCTTTAACGCTTGAATGCCGAGAGCTATTCGCGGAACACCTTTATTCCCGAAGGTCTCGTTGTGAACGAAGCGCGCTCCTGCAATCAGTGAAAAGCGCCGCCACTCCAGCATCTGCTGCCCGTAGACCGCATGGTTCAGCCGTAAACCGTGCGTAATGCCGAATGCTGGATCACCCACAAAGCCGTTCTCATCCTCAAACTGATAACCGATGGTGGTCCGCGCCCAGGTGCGTTCTTGATAGTCCCCCTGATAATCGAATCCAGCCCGATTGGTGTCGTTCACATTGTGAAACGGAAAGTCGAGAACGCGTTCCGGGCCGTTATCGACATCGTTGATATTGCGGCGGTGCAGGTTGTATTCGAATCCGGTCAGCCGATGCTGCCAACGGGAAGGCCCGGCGATGACAAGCTGTGCGCTAGCCAGGAAAGTGTTCTGCCGGGCGTGCTGTTCCGGATCCGGCGGCATCGGTACATCAGAGCCAGGCGCAGTGACCCGGCCATTATTGAATTTCCACTCGTTCGGCACGCCGGTCCAAGCATTGAAATGCCTGACACGCGTCCGGAACAGGACGCGGCTGCTGAGCGCTACGCCGACGTTTGCACCCTCGAGGGAATTCGAATAGCGATCGTTTGGTCCTTGCCCGTTCGTATTGAATTGATCGCCGAATACATTGAAATCGAAACGCCCGCGCGCACCTGAAAATGACCCGTACCCGTGTGCCGTTCCAAACGTGCCACCATCCGCGCCCAGTTTCAGCTCTGGAACCGCCGTAGTTCCGGTCCGCGTGAATACTTGCACGACGCTGGTCATCGCGTCCGACCCGTATAACGTGCTTTGGGCTCCGCGGACAAACTCGATCCGATCCGCTTCGTCCACCGGTACGACGCCGAAATCGAACGTCCCTCCCGGTTCGTTCACGGTGACGTCATCAATGATTACCTTGTTGTAGCGGGAGTCCCCGCCGCGGACGAACAACGACGCGATCCCGCCTCGCTGCCCTGCGGTATTGATCACCGCTCCTGGCAGGAACCGCACGGCATCTTCCGCCGCAATCGGCTGCATGGTTATCAGTTGGCCATTTTCAAGCGTATCGACACTGGCGCCAGCCTCCTCGCGCACAACGGGTGTTCGGGTCGCCGTAACGACGACGGTTTCAGTGACAGCCGATAGCCGTAACGAAATACTCAGCTCGCCAGTTTGTTTTTCCGGCACGGCCACTGTTGCCGGAGAGAAACCCGGTGCCAGCACTTCCACCTGATAACCCGCTGCATCGTCCGCAATACGCAACGTAACGGTGCCATCACCGGCAGTGGACTGCACTCGCACCGGTGTGTGGTCCGCGTTGCGCAGTAATCGCACTTCTGCCCCGGCCACTCCGGCGGAATTCGGATCAATCACTCTTATTTTGAGATCGGCCGCGAAACACGCAGCCCAAAGAAACGACCAGCAAAGAACGGCACGCAACCAACGCATTTCATCCTCCTCTACACGCGAAAGGGGTTGTGATTTGCGGTTTGCGCCGGTCTCCTGGCTCGCGAGTAAGGGCTTTCGCCCGACTTACGCCTCGCCCTTCCCGAATCTACCCAGTGGCCGAAGCAATGTCCTCGCTTACAGTTGCGCGGCAGCGCGGGATTCACACCCGCTTCCCAGAGCTACGTCGAGAATGACGTCTGCTCGCGCAAACCTGAAATTTGAAAGATCGAAAAAAACTGGTGTCGAAAATCTACTGGGGGGCGAAGCAGAAGTCAAACAGCTCTCTCGCGAACGCCACGCTGCGGCGCGCGCACCCGATACCATGGCATTTCCGCTGTCCCGGCGCGTTCCAGGTTCGCCTCGGCAAACACCCGCACCCGATCAAGCGTCGCCTGCAATTCCTGGTGGAGTGCTTTCATCTCGTCTTCACTAGCATCTTTCGGGACCTCAATCGACTTTCCGACACGCATCAACGCTCGCGTGAACGGTTTCGGAATCATCATCGCGTCCCAAGTCTTTAAGACCCACGCGTCTGATAGCGCGATGTGGAAGACGCCCATCGGCACCCCAGTTGCTTTCGCGAGTAAGACTGGGCCCGGCTTCGCCACATAACGCGGACCGCGCGGCCCATCGATCGTGAAGGCAACCACGTTTCCATCTTCGATCGCCTTCCGCATACCCAACATTGCTCCGACGGCGCCGCGGCTGCTGGAGCCTCTGACCGCAACGAAGCCGAGCTTTTGGATGATCCGCGCGATGTACTCGCCGTCAAAGCTCTGGCTCGTCATCACCCGAATCCCCCAATTCCGGAAAAACCAGGCGCATGGGAACACACACCTATGCCAGAACGAGAAGACGCCAGTCAGCCCCTCCGGACTGGAAGGAGCTCCTTCTTCAAACGACACCGCATAACGAATTGTGGGCCCCACCAGCCGGATCGCTAGGTAGCAGCTCCACGTAATCAGCTGTAGCAAGAATCGCTCTCGCAGGGTAAATACCCGCGGTTCCCGCGGCCCGGATTTCGCTACCGCTTCCGACTCCATCTGTTGCTCTCGCTTCGCCAATTCAACGTATTGTAGTCTGCCCGGCAGGGTTGATCTGGCATCGCACGCAGGCTTGTGCTAGCGTCAATTCTCCATGTCGCTTTTCAGCAGCAAACCCGATTATGAGCCGCTGCCGCTAGACGAACTCAAGGTGCAAACAGCTCCTGTGAGCGGCGCTGACATCTCGGCTGTGTATTTCGAACAGCGGGAGGGCGGCGACTTCTACGACTTTTTGCGCGTTGGCCCTTCCCGCCTTCTATTCGGGATGCTCGATGTTTCGGGCAACCACGAAGAGAATCAGCCAATTCTTTCTATGGCCAAAGAAAAGTTCGAATCCCGTGGTAAAGAACTCTTCTCAGGAGATAGCGTCAACGAAGCCACCGCCATTACGACTCTTCTACTGGAACTGAATCGTGCAATCCTCGACACGGCAGGCCGCGTCCACAGCTGTCCCGCTTTCGCCGGCTGTTACAACGAGGAACTCGGCACCGTCTGCTACGGAAACGCCGGACACACTCCCGGTCTTATATTCGACGGCAAGGAGATCTCCGAGCTCAAAGCCACCGGACTACCCCTCGGGCTTTTTTCGCTCGCCACGATCGATGCGCCAACCGTCGCGTTGCCTTCCGGCGCAGTGTTGCTTCTTGTCTCCCGCGGGATGGTCGAAGCTCAATGTGGAGAGAATGAATTTGGGCTCGAGGGTGCTGAGTCCACGTTGAAGCGTGCCTTTCCTGCAGACGCGCGCACCCTGCTTACCAGCATCATGGAAGACGTGCAGAACTTCACCTGCAAAGCCCCCAGCCAGAATGACGTCACTGCCCTGGCGTTGGTCCGCCAGAATGGAAGTAAGCCCTAACGCTTCGGCGCGATCTCGTCCGCGGTCACGAACACTGGCTCGATGTCGGTAGGAATGTCCTGCATCGAGTCCAGCACCTTCTTCAACTCCGGACGCACGACTCCCATCTCGTCCAGCAGCTTTTTCGCGCCCGCGTAGTCGCCTTCCGCTTCCAGCGTCAACAACACATGATCGAGATCGCGGACTGCGTTCTTGGCCTTCGTCATGTCAACTGAAAATGTTCCGTCTGCATTCTGCTTGAATGCGCCATGATCGCTCAGGAAGTTGAACTGCACCGCCATACCCTTCCCATGGGCATCATTCAGTCCGAACCGAAGGCTTCGAAATGCCGAGGCGAGAAACGTCACGTATAGCTGACGCTGCGCCTTCTCATCGGATGGAAGCACTTTGTCTAGGCGCATGCGCTTTGCGTTATCCATCATGTACTGCATTGCAAACAGGCCCGTGACATCCGCTTTTGCCTCTTCGATTGCGCTGTACAGTTCCTTCAGTTCTTCACGCGGCGTGGTCGAGCGTCCTTGCACTTGAATGGTGTGAGGTCCGAGGCCATGCATCAACTCATGAGCCAAGATGTGCGTAAAGAAAGGCTCAAACGCCACGTTCGGGAAATCAGCCTTCGAAAGTGTGCGCCTGGCAATCGGAATCAGCACGCTTTCGAATTTTGCTTCCTGCACGTTCTTCAACATGACGCGCTTGCTGCCCTTCTGCTGCACCACGCGGTCATCGTTGGGAAGGTTGTAGGCTGCCGTTTGTACTCCGTGCGCGCCATCGCCTGCGCTGATGATTTCATCTACCACCCGGATCGGTGCTGAGGCTCCTAGCTTCGGATTACGATATCGAGGCTCAATCGGCAGGTTGTTTTCGATTTCCTGCAACTGTTCCGCGAACGCCTCGAGCTTCGCTGTTTCGGCATCATCCCGCAGATTGACGTATGCCTCGTAGGCAGCTTTGTACCCGAATAGCTCGTCGTTGTAGGTCTCATAAGGACCAATCGTGATATCGAGCGGTGCATCCAGGTCCATCCACGCCATGTCGCTTTCGTAGTAATCATTCGACAGAAACGCATCGGCTCGCAAAGAGAGGAATTTCTTCAGCGTCGGATTGTCCGTCGATCCGGCAGCATCTTTCAGAAGCGCAGCTGCCTTCGTGAGATCTTCTTTGTATTCCTCGTTGTACGGAATCGTCTTCAGAGTTTTCGAGGCCTGGTTGTCCCATCGCAGGATCGTAAAAAATCCCTTTGCCTGTTCTTGCGCAGTCGCGGATTGTTTCGCCACCCAGCTCTCGAAATCTTCTTTACTCATGTCCTCGGGATAGAAATTCGCGCCAAGAGGTTTCCTGTTTGGCACGCCCGATATAAAAGACTGGTACTCGTCGATGTCTGACCAGGGCCCTTTATTGAGCCAGAAATAATGGAGGCGCGCCTTTCCCAGCGGCGTAGCGTCCTTTTCTAGCTGAGCGTACAAAGCGGGGTTCCCACCCCAGAGCTGTTTCAGAAAAAGGTCGTCCAAGATACGCGCTGCTCGAATGAGGTCTGCTAAGGCCTTCCGATCTCCTGAAGACAACTTTGCCGTACTTACCTTTAGCGGTGTCTTCGCAAAACGAGCGGCCATCTTGTTCAATTGCGCTAGGTCCGGGACTTTCTCCGCACCCGTTTGGGCCTCCGCGCTAACCAACATAAGCCCACAAAAAATCAGAAATATGAGTGAGATTCGCTTCATGAGGGATTCTCCAATGACATTCAGGTCTGGCAACCATAAAAGGTTTGGCAACCATAAAAAAGAACGCCTCAATCATACATTCGCCGGGTAGTTTCCGGTCTCGGTCAGGGATTACAATGGACTGTACATACTGCCAAAACTAGCCGGGTTCTGAAACACGGCCTTTTTGTCGTAACCATGAAGAAAACATTTCTGTTTGCTGTGATCGTCTCAACCTTACCCGGCCTTCTTGGTGCGGATACCGTCGTCGAAGAAATCATCGCCCGCGTGAATAACCAGATCATCACGCGCTCGGAATACCTGCGCAGCCGCGAACAGCTGAAGCAGGACATGCAACAGCAAAATCCGACCGACGGCGATCGCTCCTACCAGGAGAAACAGCGCGATGTTCTCCGCGACCTCATCGACCAGCAACTCCTGCTGGAAAAGGGCAAAGATCTCGGAATTACCGCCGACACTGAGCTGGTCAAGTCGCTTGATGAGATGCGCAAGCAGATGAACCTGGAATCCATGGAAGATTTGGAAAAGGCTGCCGAGTCCCAGGGCATTTCGTTCGAGGATTTCAAGCAGAACCGCCGTAACCAGATCATCACGCAGCAGGTGATCGGGCGCGAAGTTGGATCTCACCTGTCCATCAACAAAGAGGAAGAACAACAGTTTTACGATCAGCATCGCTCTGAGATGGAAAGGCCCGAACAAATCCGCTTGAGCGAAATCATCGTCGCTCCCAAAGCGCCTCCCGCTCCAGCAGTGAAGCCAGCGCCTGCCGATCCGAACGCCGCACAGACCACGCCTCCGCCCGCAGCTCCCACACCCGGACCCGAAGAACTTGCGGCGGCTGAGGCGAAGGCTAAGGATCTCCACGACCAGATCGCTAAGGGCGGCTCCTTCGAGGACATTGCGAAGAAAAATTCGGACGGCCCTTCAGCCGCTCAAGGTGGAGACCTCGGTTACTTCAAGCGTGGAGTTCTCGCAAAGGAGCTCGAAGACAAAACTTTCGCGATGAAGGCGGGCGAAATCACGGACGTGGTCCGCACCAAGCAAGGCTTTGTCATCCTGAAAGTCACTGAGCACCAGGATGCGGGAATTCCTCCCATGAAAGATGTTGAGCCGCGCATTCAGGACGCGCTATACATGCAGAAACTGCAGCCCGCGCTGCGCACTTATCTAACAAAGCTGCGTGAGGACGCATTCATCGACATCAAGGCCGGATACGTGGACACGGGCGCTAGCCCAAATCAGACAAAGTTTATTGAGACCAACACCAAGGAAGCCGACGCGAAAAAGCTGAAAAAGAAGAAGAAGTTTGGAGTCTTATAGTCTAAGCTTAGGATGTCTGGGGCGGCTCAGCTCCCGTGACATCCGAACAATGAAAGAATTTTTCATCTGCGACTGCTCTCAGCAGGAAAACAAGGTCATCACTTCGACCTTTGTCGTCATCAGCAAGCAGGTGAAACCCAAGAAAACGGGCGATCCCTATCTCGCGCTCACCGTCGGGGATCGATCGGGGCAGATCGAAGCGAAAATGTGGGATAACGTCGAGGATGCCATCGACTCGTTCGATCAGGACGACTTCGTAAAAGTTAAGGGACTCATCAACAAGTATAAGAATCGGTTTCAGCTGACCATTCACAAGATTCGGCGCTTGGGAGAGTCTGAGGTCGTCTTCGAAGATTACCTGCCGAAGACTTCCAAAAATATCGATGAGCTGTGGTCCACACTCGCCGCCTACATAGCGGGATTCGAAGACGCGAACCTTCGAACGCTGGTTCAGTTGTTTATGAGTGATCCGGAAATTGCCGAGCGATACCGCTCTGCTCCCGCCGCAAAGACTTTGCACCATGCCTACATCGGCGGTCTTTTGGACCACGTCGTCTCGTTATTTCGTTCCTGCGAACTGGTCAGCCAGAACTATCCCCAGATCAACCGGGACCTCCTGATGACAGGTGCGTTCCTGCATGACATCGGGAAAATCCACGAGCTTACCTATAACCGCTCGTTCTCTTACACCTCTCGCGGACAGTTGCTCGGGCACATGATCATCGAGTTGGAGATGTTGCAGGCAAAACTTGTACTCATTCCCGGTTTCCCAGAGGAGACGAAGACGCTCCTCGAGCACATGATCATCAGCCATCATGGCCAGTACGAGTTCGGATCGCCGAAGCTTCCCATGTTTCCGGAAGCGCTGATGCTTCATTATCTCGACGATCTCGATTCCAAGATGGAGAGCATGCGCGCTCAATTCGCGCGCGAAGTCGATCTCGAGAGCCCGTGGACTTCCTATAACTCGAGCCTCGGCCGTCCGCTTCTCAACAGCAAGCGCTATTTGGAAAAGCCAGCAGCCGCGGATGCTGGTCCGAACCAAGCGCAGCAAACTGAAGCGGTGACGGTAAAAGTCACGGAAAGCGCTGCATCGAATGGCAACGGGAATCAGGGAGAGAACGTGACTAAGGTGGAGATCGTTTCAGACGATACGCCAGTGCTACCCGGCTTCGACGTTCGCACTAAAGGCCGTTAACCGCCTCGTTGTCGCATTCCACACGCATTAATCAACGCGCTGGAAGCTTTTGAATGTCTTTCAGCATCAGGAAAACCGCCGTGTGGTGGTGTCCGTTGAACTCTCCCAACAAGGTTCCAGATGCCAGCACTTCTCGTCCGACCAGGGCTTTGTATCGGAGATATTGAGCAGGATCTACCGCAAGCTGAATCTCTGGTATGTCATCGTATGCCGCGTTTATATCAGGCTGTTCCGGGTCTTCATTAACGCAAACGGGGCGCTCCAGCTCGATGAACCAGTAGGTTTCTTTCCTATCCCCTTTGCGGATGCTTTCATATTCCGGAGGACCTGGAAACGTTTTCCGGACGAGCTTCCCCTTCAGGCTTACCACCGTGGGCTCGTACGACAGGCAACCCTCACTCGACTTCGATTGAGCAAGCGCAGCAACGTTTGTAATGCTCACTACAGCGAGCATGAGCACGGATGGAAGTCGCCTCCACATTCCAGTTACCTCTTCCCGGCAACGGCCCCGAATACTTCTTTCAGCAATGCGGTCGTCTGAGCGGCTGGATTTTTGCGGATTTGAATCTCTTCCTGTCCGAGCATGTAGAAAAGACCGTCGAGTGTTTTGCCGACAACGTACTTATCCAGATCGAATTGTCCTGCCAGAGCCGTGCCGCCCGGCGCGCTGTGGATGACCTGGTTGTACTGCTGGACGACACCGACACGCTCCATCGAGCGATGCACGATCGGGGAGAAGGCGGTCGTAAGGTCCGCCGTGCTCGTTCTCTTGAAGTACTCGGTAGCAGCTGTATCGCTTCCCTGAAGAATCCGCCGCGCATCGTCGAAGGTCATCTGTTTGAGTGCGGAGAGGAAGATCCGCTTTGCTTCGGGTGCTGCCTGCTCTGCCGCGCGATTCATTCCTAGCTCGAGTTCGTCCACTTGGGCGCCCATACCGAACATCCGCATGCCCTTGGCAACGGTCTGCAGCTTCGGCGGTAAAAGA
This sequence comes from Terriglobales bacterium, assembly GCA_036265385.1. Lineage (GTDB taxonomy): Bacteria > Acidobacteriota > Terriglobia > Terriglobales > Acidobacteriaceae > DATAPD01. The sequence goes on along the minus strand of DATAPD010000055.1, from coordinate 248,190 downwards.
ATTTTGATCGCCTGATTCTTGAAGAAGCCATCTGGCCTTCCGGTCAGAGAAACCGCTTTCCCGGTGCTGATTTCGAGCGCCTGCTTGAGGCCCGCTGTGATCTTGCTGTCGCTCAGGCTGGCTGCATTCTGATGCGAGAGTGCATCACCCGCCTTTTCCAGGATTTCATCGATTTGAGCAGTGGAATAGGTGGTAAGAGAAACGATGAGAACGGTGCCGAACAAAATAGCCCGCATGGAACTCCTCGTGCGAAATAGAGCTGGGTTTGCCTGATTGTAGCGCGAGGAGAAACCTTTGGATGTTTAGTTAGAAGCTCCGTCCCGAAGCGCATCAGGTCTCATGCATGCAGGGTGTCCGTCAAAGCTCCTAGAACGGGTTTTTTGACGCTCTATTCTTTTTTCATGCTGTCGATCAGCGCATAGAGCTGGCTTCGGTCCACTACTTCCACAAATGGCTTGCCGGTCCGCTTGTTGCTCACAACGTAAATCGTCGGCGTGTGCTCCAAATGAATGCTCGTACCAAGAGTTTTATCCGCGTTCACGAGTGCCGCCAACTTCCCATCGGGATCGACCACAAATGGCAGATCGACCTTTTTCTCGGCCGCAAACTTCTCTGCGTAACTGCGCAGGTTGTCAGGATTGATTTCCAGCTGATGCTCAAAGATGTAATCGCGAAATTCGTTGCCTGTGGTTTTCGACTTGGTATCGAAGTACCGCGCCAGGATCGCGGCCTGCATCGACCAGTTATGCATGGGCAGCGGATAGTCATGCCGCACCACTGGAATCTTGTACGTGCGTCCGGCTTCAGCCAGCAATGGCGCGGCTCGACGGCAATCCGGGCATTGCAGATCTTCGAATACAACGATCGCCACTTGCGCGCCTTTCGGCGGACGCAATACATCCGGCGTCCCCTGCACTTCCGCCAACGCGTATCCGCCAATCAAACTGCCCAGCCCCAATAACAAAGACGCAATCGTCTTGATCATGTTTCCCCTTTTTGCCTCAGCCCCAGCTCTTGGAAGATTCGATGCAGTCGGACCTCAGATTAGCCAGCAATTTTTACAATAGCCAAGCTAGTGAGTTACCAACGTTTTCGACAAGAACTCACCCAGCGCCAATCTGAAATCTACAATCTCAAATCTAAAGTTCTTTCTATCCCCGCTCGAAAGCGTGTTTCTTTTCCAAAGCTTGCAGCGCAGTGGCCGCCTCGCTTTCGAACCGATCCCCTTGGGCCATCAATGCCGGAAGCGCAGTCGCGTACCGCCGCTCCAGTTTGAACAAACCCTGCCCCGCTAACTTGTTCGCCAACTCGACGAAATGGTCTAACTCAATATCAACATACTGCGCTTCCGTGGAATCCCCCAACCAAACATCGCCACCCTCCAGTTTCGTATGCCAATAAATTTTCCTCTCGATCAGCGCCCGGATCTCATCTTCCGTCCCTCGCTCGAAAACCCACTTGTTGCGCTTGAAACTGTAATGTCGGCTCGAAAAATGGACTGGCACCAGCTTTGCCGATTTCAAAAACTCCAGCTGCTTCTTATCCACTTCCTTCCGCAGCGCATTGATGATCGATCCTTCCGCATCTTTCGGCTCGACGGAGGGCATCACCTCTCGCAGCGTCGTCGACAGATTTACCGCCACCAGGGCGCGCAACTCTGGGGAATTCGCCAAACGGATTTCGCCGTGCAAGGTCCAGAAGTCCGCTCCGGCCGTCGATTTCTGAAAAGGCCAGTGCAGCTCAATTCGCAGCGGCAGTCCGGTCAAGGACACATAGATAGGGGGCTTGGTTGGGTTCCCGTTTCCACTCATCGGCGTTTCCAAAGGGAACATCTATTTTAGCCGAGCGCGAAAGGAATCGGGTCAATCGATCACAATGGGTGCTGGAAAACCTGATTCGAAAAGGGGAAGCCGCCGCAAAACGGGTTCGGATGAAAGAAATGTCCCACTTGGTTGAGAAGCTCGCCGCCTCTCTCCCACTTATTACACCTTTGATTCTTAACTCCTGAGGCTCCCTCAGGCCGCGGCAACCTGGAACCGCACCTTAAGTTCGCCAAGCTCGACGATCCGGTGTCGGATATAGCCATCCTCGGTCACGTGGGCATGGGCGCAGTGCTGAGCTCCGGCGACCAACTGATCTAGCGCCGGGCGTTGCGCGAATTTCGGATCTTTTTCCTGACAAAACGAGCACGGCTTACCGGCGCGAATCTGGTCTAACACCTTGGCTTTCGCTGGATCGATATGCTCCATCGTTCAGTCTCTTTCTTGGGGCGAACTGAGATCGCCGCGGCAGGGTTGTTTTGATCGCGGACACCTTACCACGCGGCCAACTGCTGCAAAAGGCCACAGTAGTTCCTCCGATTCCATCTTTGTCCACTTTTTCCACATGGATTTCCACAGGCCGCTGCTCTCTTCTATCCTCGCCCACGCTTTATGAAAGAATGCATTTCTCTCGTCTCGCCCGGAGGATCGAATGCGCAAGGATAGCCCGACCTATCCAGTAGCCTTCCTGTTCGACATCGATAACACGCTGCTCGACAACGACCATGTGACCGACGACCTACGCCACCATCTCGAAGTTCACGTCGGATTCGACCAGCAAAAGCGCTACTGGGGCATCTTCGAGCAGCTTCGAACCGAACTGGGCTATGCCGACTATCTCGGAGCTCTCCAGCGCTATCGAGTCGAACATCCTCGCGATCCCCGTCTGCTGGAAGTCTCGCACTTCATGATCAACTACCCGTTCGCGAACCGGCTTTATCCCAACTCGCTCGATGCCGTCGAGCACGTCAAGCAGTGGGGCCCGATCGTTATCGTCAGTGATGGCGATGTCGTGTTCCAGCCGCGCAAGGTCGACCGCTCGGGCCTCGGCGATGTCTTCGGTTCAAACGTCCTCATCTATGTCCATAAAGAACACGAGCTCGACGACGTGGAAGCGCGCTTTAACGCCAAACATTTCGTCATGATCGATGACAAGGTTCGCCTTCTATCGGCCGTCAAAAAATTCTGGGGACCTCGCGTGACCACCGTTTTCCCGCGCCAGGGACACTACGCGCTCAACGCGGTCGAAGTCGCTAAGTATCCGCGCCCGGACATCACCATCGAACGCATCGGTGAGTTGCTTGATTATTCTTTCGAGGAAATGCGGGCGGCAGCGTCGTGAACCAATAAGCAGTGCAGCAAGGTATGTTTGGAAGATTTATCTCAGTGACCACCCTGGGGCTGAATTACTACTCAAAAGGGGAGATATAACCGTGATAAACGGGGCTCATGTAGTTGTCTATACGAAAGACGCCGAAGCAGACCGGGCCTTTTTCCGCGACGTGCTTCAACTCCCTTGTGTCGATGCCGGTCATGGCTGGTTGATTTTCGCGATGCCGCCCTGTGAGGCGGCGTTTCATGAATCGGAGAGCAATGACCAACAGGCAATCTACTTTATGTGCGATGACATCGCGGCAACTTTGAAGGAGCTTTCATCTAAGAATGTTCAGGTCTCCGAGGTGACCGAACAGCGTTGGGGCAAACTTGCCAGCTTTGCCCTTCCCGGCGGAGGAAAAGTCGGGATTTACGAACCAACACATCCCACTGCATTGGCGCTCCGCCGCTGACGCGTTACGGTGAAAACTAGATAAGATCCCTGAAGATTAATTCTGAGCGTCGAGAGCTTTATCACTCGAACTCCACCTGTTCGAACCCCATGCTCGCCATCATGCTCGTGATCGTGGAGCGAGCGTTATCCTGCGCTTTCTGCAATATCCCGTCGGCCAGAGCAGCCTGTCGCAACTCGTTTTCCGCTTGCTGACGCACCTGCGTTTCAAGATTGGGATCCGTTGGCACCAACCACCCCGTTTGCCGCGAATACACGCGAGTCTTGCTACTGTCGAGCCTTGTCACCAGCACTTCCGCCTTCGGTAAATGTATTTGCACCCGTCGATTTTCTACCCGGACGTCACCACCCCTCAGCAAGCTGAAATCAATTCCGCCAATTACTTCGCCATGCACCAACATCAATAGCCGGTCGCCGGCAAGAAAATCGGGAAAGATTTCGCTTTGCCTGCTGCCGGTCACAATCTTGTCCATGGTGTAGACCACAGTTTCGAGCCGCTGCATTTTCTGGATGCGATCGACCACCGTGGGCTGGCTCATATCGATACTCGTCGCACGCCGTAGCCAGGTGGAAAGAACACCATCGGACCAGTGCTGGGCGCCCTTGAGCACCGCAAACAATGCCACCGCCGCCACAACCATACCCGCCAGGAAGATCGCGCAGCCCAACCATACCGAGTACCGAGCCGGTGCTCGCTTGGATCCCTCAAGCTCGAACGTCATTGGAGATTGCCTTTCGGAGTAAATCTTTCAAGGCTATCATTCGAAGGCACCGCGTTTCGGGACTCACCCTCGGTTCACGCTTTGAAGGAAATGCGGCGCGCGGGGACGATATCCGCAGGAATTCCAAGTTGGTTACAAAACCGCATGATTGACGATGTTTCGCCGGCTACTCTAGATTCTAGATTCGCTTATGCGAAAAGGCATTGCGTTTGCTGTTATTGCGTTTGTGCTGGTAATTAGTTGGTTCGGCTATTCCAAGCACGCTCTGGCACGGAGGGAATCGTCCTACCGCGCGGCACTGGTTCCATATCAGCGAGATTTGGCCGTTGGGATAGATCGAGAGCAAGTCATAACCTACCTTAGATCTCACGATGCCATGTGCCTGACAGTTCGGCACGGTGGCAGGGAAGGAGACTCATGCGAGATCAAGATAGCGGAAGAGCCTGGCGGAATTTTTTGCGAGCCGTGGGACGTGTATGTAGCTTTCGAGTTCACCTCAGTCGACAAGCTGCGTGAAATCCATATCCGGAGGAGTGGGACATGCCTCTGATTGAACAAACGCAGCGGTAACTCCTCGTTGTAATCAATATAATTTTTTTCAGAACCGAGACCTGCTCCTACAGCATCGTGTCCAGTTCCTGCGTCAGCTGTCCGCGTTCCAGCTCGGACAACTCGACAAATCGGAACGGCTGCAGGCAGCCCTGCGTGGCCCACATCGGAAACAGCATTTCCGCGGGAGTGCGGAAGCTAGTATCGCCCACATGAAATACCAGTTCGACCTTGATTCCTTCGTCGATTGGAGTATCCAGGTGCACGACGCCGCCATTGCCGGAGAGTTGGTGCATTTTGGCGCGCAACTGCCGCCCATTTTCCAGCACCACGACAGCGAGAATCGCTCCTCCCAATTTCACGCGGGAGGATCTTTGGTCTGCACGAACTGCGGCCGAATCTGACATGCGTCCCCACACTATCGCACGCCCCTCACAGCCGCGCGGAGATTACCAAAGTCCGCGTCCATCCCCACATCGCCGACTCGGGAATTCCGTCACCCTAGTGTTTTCAACAGACCAGCACACAGCCTTCCAGCAAGGTTACTGGAGTAACTCGTTCGTAATTCAACTCTGGAGCCACTCGCTGGCTCCGCCGGGCTATTCCAGCAGAGACCTCGATCCGTCACACTGCTTCCATGGTCAGCCCGCAAGAGTCCTGGAAAGCACTCCAGTCGAGTGACCGGCTCTCGGTTTTGGTGCTCGGAGTCTGCGTCGGTGCACTCATTGCGCTGCTGATATTCCATTAGGATTTCTCCTTAGCTATCTCTGCCGCTACTTCCTCTCCATTGCCTCCAAATAAGAGAGGCCGGTTGACCCGGCCTCTTCCTACCTCGCATTTGGTTTCTTCAAACTCGAACGATCATTTCTCCTTGAACTCTGTCCAGGCACGCACTTTCCCGAACGAAACATTGAACTCGCAAGTCTTCGGTCCCAGGTGTCCGAAGAACGCTTTGAATTCCTTTTCGGCTTCCGGCATCATCCCGCTTTCCATCGTGCCTCGTGCCAGGTCTTGCGACTCGCTGTATGCCGCGCTCGCAGACGTGTTCTTGCTCACGATCAAGGCCCAGTCTTTTTTTCCTGGCACCAGGTACATGGTGTATCCACCGGTGGGCACAGTCTTGCCGCCTAGCGTGACTTCAGCCTCCGTGAACAAAGTCATCGCAGCTCCGCCCGGTGACCACGTTTTTCCATACGGCGGGTTATCGTTCTTTCCAATCTTTAAACTGTTGTAGCGCACGATCATCTGCTTGCCATCATCGAACGTGCACTGTGCCGACTCTTGTGAATCACCATCTTGCGCAAACATCGCGACAGGTATTGCCGCGTACCACGACAACAGAAGTAAGACGAAGAATGGACGCATGATCGAACTCCCTACTATGAACTGGGACGAATAGGACAGCCCCATAAGATAACTCTATCGGCGTCCTATCGCGATATGAAAGTGTAGGGAGGCATTCAGAGGTGTGCCGGTTTCCCCAAGCGGCCAAGCCTGTGATCCAAAACGAGCGCGCGCGAAGGCATACCCTGCGAGGGGATGCACCAATAGATTTGTAAACCTATGAATGATTTGCGAGGGATCTAGGCTTGGTGGGGCCCCGTCCGATTCTTACCTAGGAGCGTTACCGCAACTATGGATCAGCACGGCTCTGGCACCGTTCTTATCGCACCGTCCGGCCACGCAACGCACTTGGATTAGACTCCCGCAGCCCGGCATTTTTGCGGCCCAGCAGGAAGCGCCCGGTGTCCCATAGCAACCGGAATGGATTTTTCGGCTCCGCGACGGCTTTCGCCGTCGAAACCACTGCCGCGAGCAGTTCGCTATGCGGTTTCAATGTGTCAAGAAACGACGCAGCCCACCGCTCCACGTTGTGGTAACGCACCACGGCCCGCATCGCCTTCATGCGCCGTTGCTTTTCTCCTGTACTCATCGCGCAAGCTTGCACCAAGGCGTTCGCCACCTGGTTGAAGTCGTTCGGGTTGACTAACAACGCGCCTTCCCGCAACTCGGGGCCTGCACCGGCGAATTCGCTCAACACCAGCACGCCTCGCTCATCCACGTGCGATGCGCAGTACTCCTTGGCAACAAGATTCATGCCGTCCTTTAAAGAGGTAATCAGAGCGATATCCGCGGCCCGGTAGAACGCGATCAATTCTTCCCGGTCCAATCCGCGATGGATGTAATGGATCGGCACCCAACCAGGCTCCGTGAATGCTCCATTGATATCGCTGACCAGCCGTTCAATTTCCTGTTTCAGATCTTTGTACTTGGGAATGTCCGATCGGCTCGGCACTACCACCTGCACGAGCGTGATTTGGTGACGCAGATCTCGGTTTTTCTCGAGCAGCAACCGGAAAGCGCGAAGTCTCTCCGGAATACCTTTCGTGTAATCCAGTCGGTCGACGCCGAGGACCAACCACTTGCCCGGCACGCTGTTTCGGATATTCGCCGCTCTGGCAGCGACTTCCGGCCGCTCCGCCGGTCCGGCAAATTCGTTGAAATCGATGCTGATCGGAAAAGTTCCTGCGAGGACGGGCCGTCCGTGGTTCCAGATCACCTGTTGCCAGGCTCGCCCCTCCACTCGTACTTCGGGCAACAGCTTCTCCAGGCAACGCGAGAAGTTATTGCGGTCGCGATCGGTTTGGAAACCGATGACGTCATATTCGAGCAATCCACGCAGTACGGCTTCACGCCATGGCAATTTTTCGAAAACATCTGGGGCAGGAAATGGAATGTGTAGAAAGAATCCCATTCGGTTGTGCATCCCCTTCTGCCGCGCGCTCTGTGCTACGAGCATGAGGTGGTAGTCATGCACCCAAATCACATCACCAGCATGTGCTTCATCGATGACGGATTGCGCAAACTTCGCATTGACCCCCTGGTAAGCTTCCCAATACGCGGGATCGAAATTGCACGGTGCGGGCAGATCGTGGAACAGCGGCCAGATAATCTCGTTGGCGAACCCACAGTAAAACTTGGCAACTTCTTCTGCGGACAACAGAACACTCCGCATGTGGTAATGGCGGTCTTGCGACATCTTGTCCAACACTTCTGTCATGCGGCCGTCGTCCTCGACGCCGGCCCAACCAATCCACGTACCAGCGCGTCCGCGCCACATGGCCTCGACAGCCGTGGCTAACCCGCCGGAGGCGCGCAAAACTTTTAGCGCATCTCCGTCCTTTTCAATCGATATTGGAAGTCGGTTCGATACGTTGATCAGCTTTGTCATCGCTCGTTACCTCCACTAGCCAACAGCCAATTTTCCAGGAACTCGATCAACTGTTCAGGCGGTTTGATCCAAATGTCAGCGGCTGTTTCCCTGACGTGGGTTCGCACCAGCACGCTCAACCCGTGTTCTCCGAGTTTTTCCAACGCTCGGAATGCATCTTCATCAGTTTGATCGTCGCCGAGGTATGCGACCACGGCATCTCCTGTTTCTTGCAAGATGGTGGAAACAGCCTGTCCTTTGTCATGACCCGGAACACGGATCTCAACACCACCATCGAAATCGAGGAGTTCTAACTTGTACTCGTCTGCGAGGTCCTGCCAACCAGCCAGAATTTTTCTCCGAATCTCGATCACTTCTGTCGCCGGGGCGCCTCTCCAATGCGCTGCAACGGAACCTGGCTTGAACTCAGCTGCATGCGAGAGTCCCTGCTGTTGACCTAGCCACAATCCGGCTCGATACAGACCCGCCAGCTGGCGCTCCTCTAACGGAAATGTTGTGTGGCTCCCATCCTCGGTAATTCGTTCCATGCCGTGACAACCCCAAATCTCCGGACGAGGACGAATACCGCTCAGAGTTGCTACTTCCTCTGCGCGTCTTCCGCTGATCAACACAACTCTGGTTCCGGAATTCGCAATCCTGCTCACCAGGTAAGGCACACCCGGATATGGGAACGCGTGATCTCGATCAACTCGGAATGGGGCCAAGGTGCCGTCGTAGTCGAGCAGCAGCACGCGCTTGTTTGCGGTTTTCAGCCGATCGAAGAAGTTTCGGTAACAGGCAAGTTCTTCCGAACTCTCAGCTCCCTTAGCCCGCACCTTTGCGCCCTCGCCAGCTTTATCGCGAAACACCTGCAAGTCCCACCTCGTTGAAGAATGTGATCCCAAGCCTGTTACATCGAAATGCGGCCAAAATCGCGAGGTACCCAAAGACACAAAAAGAACGGCTATCCCGAAGAGTAGGGTCTTCCTTCAGGACGCGGACAAACCGCCAGACGAAGCGAAGAACGAGCGACGACAGGCCAGAAGTCGGGCGTTTTTGCACGAAGGGCGAAGTGCGTGACTTTGAAAGTCGCGCCCGCCGAATAAGTTGCACGGCTCCTTGAACATCTTCGAGCCGCCCTTAAGTTTGCGGATAACCTGGTCGGATTCTACCATCCAGAAACGTAACTGCCGCTACAGGAAAACACCTACTGGATGGCTTGTATGCCCTTCTGAGTATTACGGAAGTATCAGATGGCGGGATGTCCGCTCGCACTCTGTTGTCTTATCAGGGCACGCGTGAGTTGACCTTGCATAGATTGCTCCGTCTAATGCCGCGGATTCTTCCCACAAACCGCAACAAAACGCACCTGCCATGTTCAAGGGCACACATCACTCGCAATCTGACGAGGTGTTATTCCAATGATCCGTCTTCGCATGAAGGTTGTCCTCCTCGCGATTCCGATACTCGCGATTGCAGCTTTTTCCGCCGATCCCAATTCATCCCCAACTCCGGCGGACTCCGCTGCTCCGAAACTCGAACACTTTGATCCCACGCTCAGCGATCGCAATCTCGACCCCTGCACTGATTTTTATAAGTACTCTTGCAGCAAATGGATTTCGGCGAACCCGATCCCCGCAGACCAGGTCGCGTGGAGTACGGGGAGCGGCCTTCAGTACTGGAACGAAAATATCCTTCGCGAAACGTTGGAAGGCGCGGCTGCTGGCGCTCAAAGCTCTCCAGAACAGCGGCAACTAGGGAATTACTGGCAAGCCTGCATCAATACCGATGCCATAAACAAAGCAGGCCTGCGCGACCTGCAACCTGAACTCACCCAGATCAGCGCGATGAAGAACAAAGCCGAGCTCGCAGAACTCATCGCGCATCACCACCTCACTCTGCCGGGCGCGTGGCAACAGGACGACAACCAGACCGATACAGTCCTGTTCGGTTTTGGTTCACAACCCGACTTCGACGACGCTTCCATCGTTATCGCTGCTGTCGACCAGGCCGGACTCGGCATGCCCAGCCGCGATTTCTATTTGAACACCGATGCGAAATCAGTCGAGATCCGCAACGCCTATGAGAAGCACATTGCCAAGATGTTCGAACTCGCAGACGAAGAACCCCCCAAAGCTGCAGCCGACGCAAAAACGGTACTTTCGCTTGAAACTGCACTCGCCCGTGCCCAGGTCGACAACGTGACTCGCCGCGATCCCAAGAGCCAGAACAACAAGATGTCGCTCCAGCAGCTCCGCGCTCTCACGCCTTCATTCAATTGGGACGAGTATCTCCGCATTGTCGGCGCTCCGGCTCCCAAGCACTACATCGTGACTTCGCCGAAGTACTTCACTGCGCTGGAGAATGAAATTAAGACGCGCCCACTAAGCGATTGGAAAACTTACCTCCGCTGGTTTGCCATTCACGATTCGGCTCCCCACCTCCCCACCGCCTTCGTCGATGAGAACTGGGACTTCTTCTCTCGCGTTCTGAATGGCGCCAAGCAGCAGCGTCCACGCTGGCGTCGTTGTGTTGCTGCGGCAGATCGCGATCTCGGCCAGGCCGTTGGGCAAGCGTACGTCGCTCGCGCATTTCCTCCCGAGAGCAAGGCTCGCATGCTCGAGATGGTCCATGACATCGAAACCGCTCTCGACCGGGACATCGACACGCTTGACTGGATGAGTTCCGCCACTCGCCAGCAAGCCAAGGTGAAGCTCCAGGGCATGGTCGAGAAAATCGGCTACCCCGATAAGTGGATCGACTACTCGTCCGTGAAGATCACGCCTGACAGCTATCTTAAAAACGTTCATGCCACCACGGATTTCGAATTCCGACGCCAGCTCGCAAAAATCGGCAAGCGGGCCAATCGCCGCGAGTGGACGATGACGCCTCCTACCATCAATGCTTATAACGACCCGCCCACCAACACCATCAACTTCCCCGCGGGAATTCTCCAGCCGCCTTACTTCGAACTATCGAAGGATGACGCCGTGAATTACGGAGCGATCGGCATGGTGATCGGCCACGAGATCATCCACGGCTTCGACGACCAGGGTCGCAAGTTCGACGACAAGGGCAACCTCCGCGATTGGTGGACGGATGCCGACGGCAAGCAGTACGAAACTCGCGGTAAGTGCATCGTCGACCAGTACAGCCAGGAAGTTCCCGAAGCCGGAGTGAAACAGAATGGCGAACTCACGCTCGGCGAGGACACCGCCGACAACGGAGGCATTCGCCTGGCCCTGATGGCGCTCGAAGAAAAGCTAAAAAGAAATCGAAAGACTCTCGACGACAAAGGCGACGACGGGTGGACTTACCGCCAGCGCTTCTTCCTGTCGTTCGCAAACTCCTGGTGTGGCACCTATCGCCCGGAGCTCACGCGCACCGTCGTGCTCACCGATCCGCACTCGTTGCCGCGATATCGCGTGAACAACCCGATTTCAAACACGCTCGAGTTCCGGCAAGCCTTCGGATGCAAAGCAGGCGCTCCCATGGCCCGCGAAAATGCATGCCGTGTCTGGTGAAGTCTTCGATTAGATGATGGAGGTCGGGCGTCCCCGCCCGTCTACCCCCATCGTTCCCTTGCTGGAGACACGTTCTCAACTCTCGTGAGGCAGCCCCGTCGGCTGCCTCTCCCCCTACGCTAAACTCATCTCATGCGTGTCGCAGTCGTTCTCTTGCTGGCCATCATCGCCGGCGCTCAAAACCTCACGCCCTTGGGCACCCACACGACTGCGAACCTTCGCGGAGTAAGCGCACCCTCCAACACAGTCGTTTGGGCCAGCGGCACCGGAGGCACTTACCTCCGCACCACCGACGCCGGACAAACCTGGACTGTCTCCCGCGTTCCCGGCGCGGAGCAGCTCGACTTCCGCGACGTTGAAGCCTTCAACGAGAACGTCGCGTATCTACTCTCCGCCGGACCTGGCGCCGTCTCCCGCATTTACAAAACCAACGACGGCGGTTCCCACTGGACTCTGCAACTCAAAAACGAAGATCCTCGCGGCTTCTACGACTGCATGGCCTTCTGGGATGAAACTCACGGCATCGCGCTCGGCGATTCCATCGACGGCGAATTTCAGCTATTTTCCACCGACGACGGCGAACACTGGCACCAGCTTCCGACCAACAAACTGCCCACATCTCTCGAGGGGGAAGGCGCTTTCGCCGCCAGCGGTTCTTGCATCGCGGTCCAAGGACAATCGAATGTCTGGTTCGCCACCGGAGGCAAGATCGCCCGCGTCTATCGCTCCACGGATCGCGGTGAAAGCTGGCAGGTTTCGGACACGGCACTCACTCACGGTCTCGATTCCACCGGGATCTTCTCGATTGCCTTTCGCGACGCGAAGCACGGCGTTATCGCGGGCGGCGACTATCAGAAGCCGAAACAGAGCGGCCACAATCTGGCTTTTACCGAAGACGGCGGAGAGACCTGGACGCTTTCGTCCCTGGCGCCTCAGGCGTATTACTCCGCGGCAGCCTATCGCCCGGGCGGTCTGCTGCTGGTCGGCACTGCCGGCGCGGCTCTTGTTACGGCCGACTCGCCGACCTCAACTCGTTTACTTCACTTTTGGAACGCGAATCTCAATGCCGTGAGCCTCCCTCCCGATGGAACCGCCTACGCCGTCGGCCCGAAAGGCTTGATCGTTCGCATCCCTCGCTGAACCGTGCAGCGGGGTGCCCCGCTCCTCGCGTTCTTTGCCAGAGGTGAGAACTACACAGATTGTTGGACTAGTCGCCGGCAGCCGAAGCCCGAAAGCTGGAGCCTGGAGCCTGCCTCCTGAGTACTTTTGGCCACCTCACCCCTTGTCCGACGGACATCTCGTCACATAGCAACCCCGACGTTAAGCTGCGGACTGGAGAGGCCCGTCCCGTGACCATCGACGAGGAATTGAACGTCCTCGATTCTCAGCTTCGTCGTCTCAAGATCGAATACGAGATCTTTTTCAGCAACCCGTCGAAAAAGCCGCCTGCGGACATTGAGTGGAAAGTGCTCGCCATGCTGCGCAAGTTCAGCGATGGCGCCAAGCTCAGCTTCTCCCAGCGTTACCGTTACAACGAAATCGCGCAGCGCTACGCCGTTTACAGCGATCTTTGGCGGAAGAAAAGCCGCATCCGCGAAGAAGGATACCGCCGCCCTCAGGACGCCATCCTCTCCGTGCAGGGTGTCCGTGTCCAGGAACACGTCCCCGAACATCAGGTCTACGGGGTCAAGAAACCCGTGGTCCACGAATCCGGTGCTTTTTCGGTCCAATGTTCCGATGCCACCGCCGAGCGCGAAAAGGTCGAACAGCTTTACAAGGCTCTCGTCGAAGCGAAGAAGAAAAGTGGCGAATCCGTTTCCGGCAACCTCGATTCCTTCTCTCAATTCCTTCAGAAGAAAACCGTCGAGCTCCGCAAACAGCACAGTTGCGACGCGGTTACCTACTCCATCGAACTCACCAACGGCCAAGTGAAACTGAAGGCCAAAGCGAAAAGTTAGACCGATTACACTCTGAATTCGGGTTGTGAGTGTGATGGCGATGTTATTCCAACTTGTCAGTCTGACTGTATTCGTATGGAAATTCCCAACAAGAATGGCAACATTCTGTAGGTAGGGTGAGCTAATATTGTCCCCGCCATGTTTCCACTGATTACCCAAATTCTTGCGGCTTTCGCAGCGATTTACGTTTGGTGGCTAGTGGTAGCTCTGGTCGTGCGACAGTTGGGAATCCCGTTCCACTCCAGCCCTCCTTTTGTGGAACTGAAACAAGAGCCGAATTTGCCGAACTACCGTCAGTATGTCGCAATAAACGGAATCGCGTATTTCGGTTGTGGAATGTTCATTGCGACTACTCTTGCAGAATTCGTAAGTTGGAAGTATTGGGGCGATCAATCCCGCAGTATTTCGACCGGGAGGGTTTTGTCGGGTGCCATTATCTGGCTCGTCGCTGGCTTCGTTTTTGGCTTGGTTACTTGGAAGCCAGGGAAGCAACCCGTTTCGTCGCGCTTTACACTTTTGCGCTTTTAAAAGTAAACCACGAGACTTGATGTTAGTCGGTGTTATCACTCATTGACCCTACGGAGGTGGTTTTGGACAAGGCAGTGAGTGTAATGGCGATTTATCACCAATTGACCCGCCGCTCGGTGTCTAATCTGCCAGAATGACCGTGACTCAGAGGGTGTTGTTTCCAGGGATTGCGGTGATCGTGACTCTCTCTGCCTTGCTTTTTGCGACTCTGGTGGGAGGGCCAGTTGTTCGTGTCTTGTTCGGAGTGCCTGCGGGATTCCGCGAGGACTTCACGTCCCCTCCGGCCTATCTTCAGGCGCTGTTCGTACAAGCTGTATCGGTCGGCGTTGGTTTCCTCATTTTCGGAGCCGCTGTCGGAACCAAGATCAAAGCAAACCTGTTTCGCGGAGCGGTATGGATAGCCAATCCGATAACGGTGGGAGTGGGCTTCGCAGTCTACAAATGGATTTACCACTTACTACGGTCACCAGACTATCTACCAGAGTACGACAACCTCAGCATCTTTGCACTGTTCGTCATCACGGCTCCGGTAGTGTTTGCGACCTGCCTTTTCGCCGGAGCCTATCTGCGTGGCAAGCATCTGGGTACAACTGCCAACGATTGAAATGGCGATTTATCAACAGCTATGGCTGGCCTGATCAGCCTTTCGTGGCTCGCGGCCTTTCTCATCCACCCCTTTGCCTGACAGATATGAGGAAACGGCCACATCCGTAGCGACAATAAAATCAGCGACCGCCCAAATCTCTTCGATGGCGCTGCTGGCCAACGCTTCTTCGCGGTTTAGCGGTGTTCCGCCCTTTTCCCACGGGTAGAAGTTGGATTCTTTCGGATCGCGAATCCCCATCTCAATTCCACGCTCTCCGGTGCAAACATCCACATGCAGCCACACACGCTGCGACGGTTCCGTGCCTTCCCACCAAGGCCCAACACTGAGAGTCAGCCCAACGCGAGGACATCTTTCTTCTAAGTTAAGCAAGGCGTAGTAAACGGCATGTGAATCACCCTCCTTAGACACGAAGCCCCAGACACGGTCCTTTTGGGTTAAGCAGCATTCGCAAGTAAGGCGGTAAATATATTGGCCAGTTTCCAGCGCGTAGCTGCCCATTCGCAAGAATTGTACCCGAGGTTCTGCGCGGTGTTCGGACAACTGTCGTTAACAGGCGATAACACTCACAATCCTCGCGATGAGACCCCAGCCATCTAAGCATCCCCGCTAACCACCAAGTGCTAACCCCTCCTCACCCCTGCTAAAATTTCCCGCTACCCTCGAGGCCCTCATGTCCCGTATCCAGCGCGCTCTCCTCAGTGTCACCGACAAATCCGGTCTCATCGAATTCGCTCGCCAACTCGCAGCGATGAACGTCGAGCTCATCTCCACTGGCGGAACTGCCAAATTGCTTCGCGATTCCGGCATCGCCGTCAAAGATATCTCTGAGCTCACCGGGTTCCCCGAAATGCTCGACGGTCGCGTCAAGACTCTCCATCCAAAGGTCCACGGCGGAATTCTTCACCGCCGCTCGGAAGCCTCTCATCGCGCAGCCGTTGCCGAACATGGTATCCAGCCCATAGACATGGTGGTCGTCAACCTTTACGCCTTCGAAAAGACTGCCGCCAAATCCGGTGTCCACTTCGAAGAACTCATCGAAAATATTGATATTGGTGGCCCGTCGATGATCCGTTCCGCCGCCAAAAATTTTCAAGACGTCGCTGTGGTCACGTCTCCCTCCGACTACGTCGCTATTGCCGACGAGTTGAAGAAATCCAATGGCGAACTCTCCCGACACACCAAGTGGCGTCTTGCGCAAAAGGCTTTCGCGACAACCGCGGCCTACGATTCTGCGATCGCTTCCACGCTCGAGCGCGTCAATTTGAACGGAAGCTTTTCACTCTCGTCAGAACAAGGTTTTCCGGACACACTCCGCCTCGGGTTTCGCAAAGTGATGGACCTTCGCTATGGCGAGAATCCTCACCAGAAAGCCGCGATGTATTCCGATGGCTCCGGCTCGGGCGTGGCCAACGCTCATCAGCTGCAGGGCAAGGAGCTTTCCTACAACAACATCATCGACCTACAGGCAGCATGGGACCTCGCACAGGAATTCGATGAGCCGTTTGTCGGCATCATCAAGCACACCAATCCTTGCGGGTCTGCCACTGGGGCGACTCTGGTTGAGGCTTACAAGAAGGCTCTCGAATGCGATCCCGTCTCCGCTTTCGGCGGCGTAATCGGTGTGAACCGGCCCCTGGATGCCGGTGCTGCCGAAGAGATGTCCAAGCTGTTTCTCGAAGTCATCGCGGCCCCCGGATTCGATGAAGGCGCGCGGGCCGTCTTGACTCCCAAGAAGAACTTGCGTCTCGTCGAAGTTCCCGCCGGCACGCAGAAGTGGACTCTTAAAAACGTTTCCGGCGGCATGCTCGTGCAGGATGCCGATCTCCATCGCCTCTCCGATTCCGACCTGAAAGTCGTCACTAAACGCCAGCCAACTCCCGAAGAAAAACGTGCGCTCCTGTTTGCATGGAAAGTTTGCAAACATGTGAAGTCGAACGCGATTCTTTACGCGCGCGATGGACAGAGCGTGGGCGTAGGTGCCGGTCAAATGAGCCGCGTGGATTCCGCCAAAATCGGAGCCATGAAAGCACAGCTCCCATTGAAAGGCACCGTGGCCGCTTCCGATGCGTTCTTTCCCTTCCCGGATGGCGTGGAAGAAATTGCCCGGGCCGGCGCAACTGCGATCATTCAACCCGGAGGCTCCGTTCGCGACCAGGAGGTCATCGAGGCTGCCGACCGTCTCGGCCTGGCCATGATCTTCACTGGTGTCCGCCACTTCCGCCACTGAAATTCCTCGCGCTCCCGTTCAATCAGAATGGTGCCCCAGGTTCGCGCCGTCGTTTGGCGCTAACCTGGGAGACAATCCCGAAACCTGCGCCTCATCCTTGCGCTAAAATCACTCCACTGTGGGTTGTGCCGGTTCCATCGTTGTGCGGCTTGGGGGGATGTTCTGTTTTTTGCTCTTTCTCTCACTCGCACTTGCCCGCAACGAAACCAGAGTTCCTCCGGACATCCCTCTCGCTGAATGGCTTCGCGGCCCTAATCGCAGTGACTTCCCTTGGAAAGTCGGTTTCCGCGAACCTTGGCTCACCTTCCAACAGCGTCATACCGTTCAGGTGCGCGCGGATTTTCGTCAGCGCGATCTTCGCAAGCGCAACATCTCCCTGGACGACCTTCACTTCATCCTAAAGATCGCTCCTGAGAATCAAGACTGGCTCCCGGAACAGGCGTATACCCACGCTGAAATAAAACCCGAATATGGAGACGAACTTTCCTCGATCGCGACCTTTTATGCTCGTCCCGGGAAGTACAAAGTTGCGCTGGTCGCTTATGACTCCAAAAACCGCAGCGGCAACGTCTGGCATTCGAATTTGACTGTGCCCGCTGTAAAAGATGATCCGCTGCCAGATACGGACCGCAATCTTCCCATCGTTCAATTTCTGCCTCAGGCGACCACCCCTCGCTCGCCACACGGCTTTGGTATTCACCGTGTGGTATTCGACTCGTCGGCATTCGGAGCGGGAAAACTCAATCTTCCTGTCTCGAACAACCAGCCAATTCAACTCGACGTGCTGGTGAATCTTTCCCTAAGCGATGCCTCCAATTTCCGGGACCATCAAGCTCCGGACTGGTTGTATCAGGCGAACGCCGACACGCTGCTTCAAATTGGTAATGTGATTTCCCAAGTCGCTTTGCAAAATGGATGTGTTCGTCTTACCGCCATCGACGTGCTTCGCCAGGAAACATTCGTCGAGCGAACCGACGGCGCAACGATGGACTGGGACAAGTTGGCTCGACAGGTCAAGGACCTTCAGCGCATTAAAATTGCCGCGAAAGTTCTGTCGAACCAAAAAAACACGGGAGACGTCTTCGCGTCATTGGTGGAAGAGTTGGTCGATGGGCCTATTTGTCAATCTGCCGGGCCGGCCCCTCTCCATGTTGTTGCTGTCGTGGGAGACGCATTCCTTTTTCCTTCCAACGCACCGCGACGCGTACTCCATGTTCGCAATGAAAGTCGCGCCTACTATTTCAAGCTAATGCCGATCGGTGCCGGCAACTGGGACCACTTGGAGGCCATGCTCAAACCCATGCATCCTACTCATTTCGAATTCGCCAATTCAGTCCGCTTCCGGCGGGCTTTAGCTGCCTTCATAGATCAACTGAAGACGATTTCCCAACCCGCTCACCCCGACTCGGCCACCCACCCGTAAGCCCTTCATTCAAGAGTTCATAACACGGGCACAACAAACCGCCGGCCCTGTACCTCCGACTCCAACTCTTCATTGCGAGATTCTGCTCGCGGCTGCGCGGCAAAAGGTACAATTAGAGTACCCCGGCGCCCCGGTTCGGCATCCAAACGTTGTGGCATTGGGAATCCAAAGGTATTTCATGAATAAGTTCAGTGCATTGTTGTCTACGCTGGTTTTGGCGGCCATCGCCCTGTCCGCCCAGCAAGCTCCAACGTCTAAACCCGAATCGACGCAGCCGGAATCGAAAACGCCCGCTGCGAACACTGCTGCACCGCGTAAGACTGACAAAGCCGCCGCTTACTATCACTACACGCTCGCTCATATGTATGAGGAGCAGGTCGCGGTCTACGGACGCAGCGACCTCGCGAACAAAGCCATCGAGGAATACCGCGCTGCTATCGATGCCGACCCAACTTCTGAGTACCTGACTTCCGGACTTGCCGAACTTTACGCGAAGACCGGCCGAATCCGCGATGCTGTTCTCGAAGCGCAGGACATCATCAAGCGCGATCCCGGAAACCTTGAAGCACGCAAGTTGCTCGGGCGCATCTATCTGCGCTCGCTCGGCGATATGCAGGCTGGATCCGGTTCACAAAGTGTTCTCAAGCTTGCGATCGAACAATACGAGCAGATCATCAAGATCGAGCCGGACAGCGTCGACGACCATCTTCTTCTCGGACGCCTGTACCGTCTGAACAACGATCTCACCAAGGCCGAAGCCGAATTCAAAACTGCCGTCAAGCTTGATCCCAACTCCGAAGAAGCGGTAACCACGCTCGCGTATCTATACAACGAAGAGGGCGACTCGCTTCGTGCTACTGAAGTTCTCAGCTCCATCCCGGATGCTTCCCGCTCCGCGAAGCTCTACTCTGCTCTCGGATACACCTACGAGCAGCAAAAGAAATATAAGGAAGCGATCACGGCCTATCGCCGCGCCATCGAACTGGACCGCGACAATCTCGATGCGATCCGGGGTCTCGCGCAAAACCTGCTCAACGATGGCCAAACTGAAGCCGCTCTCGAACAATACAAAGTCATTGCTGACGCCAATCCCGAAGACGCGCAAACCTACCTGCGCATCGCCGAGATCTATCGCAAGACGGGACGTTTCGATGAAGCTCTCGACAGTCTGAAAAAAGCGCAGAGCATGGTGCAGGACTCCGTCGAAGTTCCTTACAACATCGCCGCCGTTTATCAGGCTCAAGGACACTACGACGAAGCCGCGCAGGTTCTCCAGGATCTTCTAAAGAAGACTGAAAAAGCTGAAGGCAACTACACCGCTGGAGAAAAAAGTAATCGTGCCGTTTTCCTCGAGCGGCTGGGCACCATCCAGCGCGATGCCGGAAACACCACAGGCGCTATCGAAACATTCCGCAAGATGACTGCTCTCGGCGATGAGAACGCCGTCCGCGGATACCAGCAGATCATCGACACCTATCGCGAAGCCAAGCAGTGGCAGCAGGCTACTGCTGTCGCCAAGGAAGCGGTTCAAAAACTTCCGAACGATCGCGGCCTCAAGATGGTTCTCGCATCGCAACTCGCCGATATGGGCGATCCGGACAAAGCCCTCAAAGAAGTTCGCGGCATGCTCAAGGGCAACAACGAAGACCGCGAGGTTTACATCACGCTCGCGCAGATGAACACTCGCCTGCGCCGCTGGAACGACGCCGAAGAAGCTCTCAAGAAGGCGGAAGATCTTTCCACCAAGCCCGACGACAAGGAATACGTTCTCTTCCTTCGCGCCTCGAGTTACGAGCGCCAGAAGCGTTATGACGACGCCGAAGCGGAATTCCGAAAGGTTCTCGCCAGCGATCCGCAAAACACGATGACGCTCAATTATCTCGGCTACATGCTGGCCGATCGCGGCATCAAGCTCGATGAAGCTCTGCAGCTCATCAAGAAGGCTCTCGAGCTCGACCCGTCGAACGGCGCTTATCTTGACTCCGCTGGCTGGGCATATTTCCGGCTCGGCAAGTACGAGCAGGCGGAAGAGAATCTCGTCAAAGCTTCGCAGCGCATGTCGAGCGATCCGACAGTGCAAGATCATCTCGGCGATCTCTACCAGAAAACGGGGCGTCTCAAACAAGCCGTCACGCACTGGGAGCGAGCGCTCAACGAATGGAATCGCACTGTCGCTGCGGAAGTCGAACAGACTGACGTTGCACGCGTGCAGAAGAAGCTCGACGCTGCCAAAGTCAAACTCGCCAAAGACGAAGGCGAGAAACAGTAATTATCAATCAGTGGTCAGCATTCAGTGCTCACCGAGAACTGACCACTGAGAACTGCTCTTCTGCTATTCTCCCCTCATGCTCGCTGACTACGCTGTTCGCGTGGAACAATCCCGCGGACGCCGTTTCCCCGAGCCTCCTCATCCTTACCGTAACGACTTCCAGCGCGATCGCGATCGCGTCATCCATGCGCGAGCTTTTCGCCGACTCGAGGACAAGACTCAGGTCTTCACGCTTCGCCACTCCGACCACTTTCGCAATCGTCTCACGCACACGCTCGAGGTCTCGCAGATCTCGCGCACCATTGCCGCGCAACTCGGCCTCAACGTCGATCTCGTCGAAGCGCTCGCGCTCGTGCACGATCTTGGTCATCCTCCATTCGGACACGCAGGCGAGAAGGCTCTCGACGCTGCGATGCGCGAGCATGGATTCTCCTTCGACCACAACCTGCATGCGCTGCGCATCGTTGAGGACTTCGAGATCCGCTATGCTGCATTTCGCGGACTGAACCTCACCTTCGAAGTTCGTGAAGGCATCATCAAGCACTCGCACGACTACAGCGCGAGTGAACATCCTGAGCTCGCCGAATATCTGCTCGATCAGCGTCCTCCGCTCGAAGCGCAGCTCATCGATCTCACCGACGAGATCGCTTACAACACCGCTGACCTCGACGATGGATACGAATCGCGGCTTCTTACTTATGACCAGATTCGCGAGGGAGTTCCCGCTTTCGCGCGTGATGCGAGCGAGGTCGAGAAGAAGTTTCCCGATGCGCAGGAGAAACTCCTCTTCAACGAAGCCGTGAAGCGTTTTCTCAATCGCCTTGTTTCGGATCTCATCGACAACACGAAGTCACGCATTCGCGCAGCGAACGTAAAAAATTTGGAAAATGTTCGCCGACATCCCGAACGCTTGGCGGCGTTCAGTCCGGCGGTTGAAGAGGAGCGTCGCCAGGCGAAGGCGTTTTTATATGAAAACCTTTACTTCAGTCCCAGCTTGATGCCCGAAAAAGATGATGCCGAGCGCGTCATCGGCGAGCTATTCGCTTTCTGGATGAAAGATCCTGAAGCGCTCCCGCACAACTATCGCGAGAAACTTGCGGAAGAGCCTCTGCCGCGCGTGATCTGCGACTACATTGCCGGCATGACTGACAACTACATCTACGAACAATACGAAAAGTTCTGCACGCCTTAACCAGCGGCTTCACACGACAACGAGTACAAATAAAAAAGGCGGCACGAATGCCGCCTCAGAGTGATTCCGTTTTTCGAAGCTAGGATTTTGGTGGATTCTGTGTCGAATCGGAGCTCGGAGACGCACTGGAGCCGCTGCTTCCGCTTACCTTGATTTTGTCGACGACCTTTTTGCCACCCGCTGCGGACTCGGCAATGCTCTTGGCCTTGTCCTTGTCTGCTTTCTTGGCGACCGTTCCGGTCAATTCGATTTTGTCGCCGGATGCCTTCGCCATGACTCCGGAAAGCTCCGGTTGCTGCTGCAGAGACGATTGAATTTGCTGAACGCTCTGGTCTGCACTGCCAGACTGGCTCATGCTGCCGCTCTGGCCGGCGCTGCTCGGGGATGATGGTTGTTGCGACGCTGAGGGTGTCTGTGATTGATCTTGACTGCTCGGGCTTTGCGCCACCGCAAACACTGCGCAAAGTGCCAGGACAACGGCTAATGCGAAGATGTTTCTCTTCATCAAATTCCTCCAGTTCTGGTAGACGAAGGAGGCAACTAACCTGATGAGTTAACGCCACTTCGATGACCGGGCTCGTCAGAGGGTTTGCTTGGAAAACCGGACGCGAGTTGCGAGCTGCGAGCTAGGACCAAACTAGCTACGATCTTCGCCACCACCATTAACAATTCCCCCGTAAGCGTGGGGCCTCTCAAAATGAGCGCTGATCTTCAGTCCGCCCTATCTTATTGCGTACCAGGTGAAACCCTGGGTATCGCTATGTCGCTGTCTCAAAGAGGCTTAGACCCTGTCGTGTCGGTTCATACGGTTTCTCCGAAGACCCAGATGCTCGAGGAGGCCCATCTTCACGCATTTGACGAGCATATGCCCCGGCGGTATGATGCCCACCTTCCCTCGCACGACTATAAGTTGAAATTATCCAGCGTCAACCGCTGGTGATCTCCCTTTACGCCTCAAGAGGAGCGCACAATGAATCGATTTCCAGTCACTCTCGTCTGTTTTTTGATCTCCACCTTACCTCTCAACGCTCAGCAAACAGGTGCTGACAAACACAACAACAAATCCCCGGAACCACTGTTTCAGTGCGGTGCGGGCGATCGTTATGCCGAAGTGCTACCGCTAGAGAAATACCTCGAAAAAGGCGATTCATGGGGTGGCGTCGTCGGTAAAGTCGCGATCTGTGGCGGCTGCGATTTTGCCGATACTCCCCAGCATCCCACGTCAAACCCACCCAATCACAAGACGTACGCGCAAATTGAGTGGGGCGATGGCGCTAAGTCCGACCTTCAACTCTGGCTCCCTGATGGTCAGCTTGCTGCAACTACCCCGCATCGCTACACCTCCGTCATCGATCCAGCAAAGCCCGTTAAGTTAACAATGCATGCCTGGTGCGTAAATATGCAAAGAAATTGGGAAGAAACCATCACTAGCACCTGCGACGTTACAACTCAGGAATGCAAAAAGATGCCGGCTGAAGTGGCCGTTTACGAGAATATCGCGCCTTCACAGCCGCAAGTCGTCCAGCCAGTAAAACACGGGCAAATCGCGTATTCAGCCCTGTCAGTTGTTCTCAAGAAGGAGGCGCCTAGGTCTGGTACTAAGGTGACTCTGACCAGCGACAATGATCTTGTGACGTTCAGAACAGGGGACATCAGAAACATTTCAAAGGTGAAAACAAAAACTGGCACAATCCCTGCCGGACATTCGGCATACAACTTCGATATTGATGCCACCGCTGCCAAGAAACCAATCAAAGGGGTCAAGATCACGGTTTCAAATGCCGGCGGTCCACCGGTTGAAACCACTTTTGATGTTGAATAACGTCACAGCCTACCCTCGGGTCCCCACTCCTCGTGCCTTTTGCGAGGGGTGGGATTCTAGATTTCAAGCTGGGCAGAACGTCCTGGACTTAAGTGGCGACGGCGATTCAGGAACCTGACAGAAAGAGCGTTTTTAAGGCTTGATACCGCGCTCTTCCATTAACTGTTTGTAATACTCATCGTAGAGTTCTTTGACCTCAAACATAGGAAGGAGCTTGCTCCACACTTCACAAATCCGCTCATTGATGCGCGCTCCTTCGTCTCGAAACCGGAACTTAGCTTGTATTTCGGTTATGACGCAGAGAAGGATGCTTGCCGCCCGCCCAAGCTGGGTGGACACTATCGTCTCATATCGTTCGCCAAGCATTGAGCGTTGATCCACCGGTATAGAGTCTTCGGCGAGAAATAGAGAAAATGGAGCAAGGCCTTCGAACGTCCCGTGTGCGATCGCGGAGTATTGCCGCCAGGGCCCCATGAGCAAAGTCTTGAACAACCGCTGATGCTTAGTAAGAGCCGCCCCCTTGCTGAATGGTTGAATATAGCTGCCAAGTAGCGGCCATTTAACCGCAGCCGTGACATCCGCTGGCTTGAGACCGCTACGTCCAATTTCATTTTGCAAAAAATCTTTACACTTATCCAACCACTCGTCCCATTCTGGTGCGCCACGATAACGAGCTTCATCTGCGGCTGTGGCTTCTTGGAGCCTCTTGAGGCCATACTTCCTATACCAAATAGTATTCAATGCTGGATCTTGAAGTATCAGTGAAACATTGAGCAAACAATCAATCAAATTGCGTACTAGCGGGGCACTCACAATCGTATATACATTCTTCCAATAGCAGTCAGTTTTGCGACGTTCGTCAGCATTCAGGTAGTACAAGAATACGTATGTCCACATAGCTTGACGTACGAGAACGTGGAGATCGAACTGCGCAATTGGATGTAGTGGCGCTTCGCGCTTAACTTTCTGAGCAATTACTTCCGCAATATCTCTCAGCGGTTTCTGAAAGGTACCCGCGTCGATACGAACTTCGCCCATGGCCTAAGGATACACTCGCCGAAATGGGGGTGGCCCAGATAACTGTGGGTGCCCATTCAATCGCGCTCGACCCGCCCAACTTCAAGATCAGTCCTTAGCCCACTGTCCCCTCGTTGCAGATTTTCTTCAATCTTCTTTGCCGCGCAGATCGACTAAGTGGAAGATAGCCAACCGATCCGCTCCGACGTTAAATGTTTTCAGGAGAGATGCTTTGTGTCTTTTGCCGCCAGGCGTGAGAAGTCTCCACCCCCTTCCGGTTTTAAGATTCTCTCCTCGCGGGAGCGTCTTCCCATTCAGTCGCAAATTGCGGTCTCTGATTGCCATTCAGTTCTCCTCGTTTTCGAATTTAGCGGCTACTCAGGAATTCGGAATGTAAACATTTTTCCGTTCGACGCAATGCTAGAACTTGTAACGGCGCCGGGGGGAAGGAACCCATACTCTCCCGCAGAAATTTGGCTTACCGTTATTTTGTAGCTGCGTGGGGCAACATTCTCGTATTTGAAATTCACTACGTTGTCCGACGCACCTCCGGATGCATGCAGCACACCACCAGTGATGGCTCGAAACTCCCTTCTATCGCCTTTCGTCCAGAGATGCAGCAACTGATATTCGGCAGCGGAAATACCTTCAGGACACCGGACATAAAACACAAGTGGCCCAGCTAGTCCCATGGGCGACCAGTCCGCGTGCAGACTGCTGTGACTGCCAGAAATTGTTCCGTTCACGTGTCCTTTATCAAGCCCGGCCGTCGCTAATATTTTCAGCACGCCACCAGTGCGCCAATTGACAATCTCCGGCTCCATCGCACGGTAAGTTCCCTTCTGGAATAGGTAAACCCCAACCTCTTGAGGTAAGTCGCTATTACTCACTTGAACATTCAGAGCTTCATTGGGCCTGAGTGCCTGCGAAGTCATAGCTGCCGACAAAACTGCATCCAGAACCGCCTGGCTCGCACCAGCCTGCTTTAGCTTCACTAGTCCGGCACCAGAGGTATCGAAGTCGACGTCGTTCGCCTGGATCGCTTTAATGATGATCGGATCGCTTAGCTTTGCTTGAACCATCTGCACAACGTCTGCGTTGGTTAGCCGCTTGTTGGACCTTGTGCTCAATGCGTGCGGCGCCTGAGCAAGTGTTACTGACACTAAAACGATGATTCCTGAGAGACAGAGGTAGACCCTTCGCGGAAGTGGCATGAATAGACTTTCCTAAATTGTGTGTGAGAGCGAGTAAGGGAAGGCGGAACGTTTATACCACGACTTCAATCTCTTACCAATCTTTGCTTTTGTCGTGCTCTCGCAAGTCATTTTTTCCTTATCACAACGATCCTGTTCACCCGTCACAGACACCCTCTCGCATTTCTGAAAAACTCTCCTTAGGTCAGGGACAGGCATTCGTCTGCCTACTCAACAGACGTCGCCGTCACCATCAAAGAGTCGGGGAAAGGGGTCGTACCCCACGGGATCGGACAGCTACGCAACTGGCGCACGTCAATCGGCACTCCTTAATCTTGATTCCTGTGCCTGAATAACGGCAGTCGATGCCGAATCGCCGTCGCCAGCTGCACGCATCCAGTCCAAAATAACTCCGACGCCACCTAACTCCTTATTCCGGAATATTTTCCGTGTAAGTGCTTTGTTTTCTAGATTTGCGCCGGATACCTTTCGCTAACTCCATCATTCCAAGAGATTTCACGGGGAGGGGGAGGGATGGTCTATTCACATTTGGTACATACCCACTTGGTAATCCCCGTGCTTGTGAATTTGTTTTGTAGCAAGCGCCCAGCGAACTGAGTAACCGACAACTGAGACGTTGATTCTCTCGCAGCTCGAAGCGCGTAGCCCGCAGCTCGTAGCTCGAAGCTCGTAGCTGCTGGACGACCAACGACCAACGACGCATTTAGCAGCAGCCAGGAGCCAGAAGCAATGATCTACCCGGAACACATCGCACGATGCCAACACCTCAAGACCAACGGAACTCAATGCGGCTCGCCCGCACTCAAGAAGAAACGCTTCTGTTATTTCCATCAGAGATGGCGTGATCAGACCGTCGTCCTCGAGCGGCAACGTATAACGTTGCCGTTGCTCGAAGACGCCGACTCGATCCAGGTCACACTCATGGAAGTGATGCGCCTGCTTCTCGCGGGCAAGATCGATCAGAAGCGCGCCGCCCTCCTGCTCTACGGACTGCAGACCGCCTCCGCCAATCTCAAGAAGACCACTCTTGAGCCGGACCTTCCTACCCGTGTCGTCATTGACCCGCAAGCCGCCGCTGAGTTACCTATCGGCGCGACTGCATGGTCGAGCGCCGGCGAGAACGAATATGACGATCTCGAGCACTCGCTGTGGGACCGCAAGTTCCGCGAGAAACATTCAGAAGAAGAATTCCTGGGCAATCAGAGCGGCGAGTCCCTCGCCAAAACTCTCCTTGAACGTCTCGGTTTGCCAGAAAAGCCGTACGACGAACCTCAACCCGTGTGACGGAAGCTTTTTCTGCAGCTCGTAGATCGGAGCTCGCATGGCTTTCTTCAGCCTCCTTAATCCTTCGGGCGCGTATAATTCTGCGCAATCGTAGTTCTTACCTGTTGGATCGACTCGGGGATCCGAACGCGGGGCAAATCAAGGAGAGCTGTAACAATGTGCGGAATCGTCGCAGTGTATTCGCGGCGCGAGCCGGTATCGGCCGCGAACGTCGAGCGCGCCACCCGGAGTCTGCATCATCGCGGGCCGGATGGGCAGCGTCAGTGGATTTCGGGCGACGGCCGCGTTGCGCTCGGTCATGCGCGGCTCAGCATCATTGATTTGAGAACGGGCGATCAGCCGATCGCGAATGAAGACGGATCGATCCACATTGTGGTGAATGGCGAGTTCTATGGATACGAAGAGATCCAGCGGGAACTCGAGCAGGCGGGACATCGGCTACGCACGCGATCGGACAGCGAAATCGCGCTACATCTATATGAAGATTTCGGAGCGCATTGCGTGCATCGGTTGCGCGGCGAGTTCGCGTTCGTGCTATGGGACCAGGCGCATCGCACGCTGGTTGCGGCGCGGGACCGATTCGGCATCAAGCCGCTGTTTTATGCGTTCCACGATGACAAGTTGTATTTCGCGTCGGAAGTGAAAGCGCTGTTTGCGGCGGGAGTTCCGGCCCGCTGGGACGCGGATTCGCTGTGTCATGCGGTGGAGTTTGGCGGACACCAGGTGCGCACGCTGTTTGAAGGCATCCTGCAGGTGCCACCGGGACATTACCTGGTCGCGACCGACAAGCACGTGCAGCTGACGCGATATTGGGACTTTGATTATCCGGCGAAGAACGGGCATGTGGTACCTAAGTCGGACGCCGATTATGCGGAAGAGTTTCGACATGCGTTAGAAGAAAGCGTGCGGATCCGGTTGCGGGCGGATGTTCCGGTTGGGTGTTATCTCAGTGGCGGACTGGACTCGTGCGCGGTGCTCGGGCTGGCGGCGAAACATCATCCGGAAGCGATTCGGGCGTTCACGCTGACGTTCGATCATGTGGAGTATGACGAAGGCGCGGTCGCGCGGGAGATGGCCGGCAAGGTGAATGCGGAGTTTCATCCGATACCGATCAGCCATGATGATTTGGCAGACCATTTTGCGGACGCGATCCTGCAATCGGAAACGCTGTGCGTGAATGCGCATGGAGTGGCGAAGTATCTGCTGAGCCGCGCGGTGCGCGATGCAGGATACAAAGTCGTGCTGACGGGCGAAGGATCGGATGAGATTCTGGGCGGGTACGCGCACTTCCGTCGCGACATGATTTTGTACAACCGCGAAGGACAGGACGAGGCGGAGATCACGCGGTTGCTGGATGAACTGGACCGGCTGAATCCGGTGTCGCGGGGAATGCTGCTGCCGCATGGGGAGGCGGGTCCGCTGGATGGCGTGAAGCGGTTGCTTGGGTTTGTTCCTTCGTGGATTGAGACATTTTCGGCGCGGTCAATGAAGATGAGGGCGCTGCTGTCGCATGACTTTTTGAGGAACTATGCGCAGCGAGAGGGGTATCGAGTTCTGTTTTATGACCTCGATGTGCGAGGGCAATTGGCGGGACGCGAGCCGCTGCATCAGTCGCTGTATTTGTGGGCGAAGACGGGATTGCCCGCGTACATCCTGACGATGCTGGGTGATCGCATGGAAATGGCGCATTCGATCGAAGGGCGCGTGCCGTTTCTGGATCATCATGTGGTTGAGGTGCTACGGTCGCAGCCGGTGTCGCAGAAGATCCGCGGGATGACGGAGAAGTTTGTGCTGCGCGAGGCGGTGCGGGATGTGGTCACAGATACGGTGTATCGGCGACAGAAGCATCCGTTTTTGAGTCCGCCAGCGACGTTAAATCCGGAGCAGCGGTTCAGTGCGTTCGTGCAGGACACGTTGCGAGGGTCGGCGCTGTCGTCGATTCCGTACTTCGATCAGAAAAAAGTGGTCGGGTTGCTCGACAGCATTGAAGGCATGGATGAAGGCGACCGGGTTGCGAATGACCAGGTCCTGATGCTGCTGGTGAGCGCGTGCGTGCTACACGAACGGTTCGGGTTGGCGGCGTAAATCCGCGGAAGTGCGTGTCTTTTCGTTCCCTTACATGACAGGCTGAAAAGCGCTATAGCTTAGGAATGAGAAGCAGGTGTCTAAGTGTGCTTACGCTACTGAGTTTGGCGGCATCGCTCGGAGGCTGCAAGCATCAACAGGCTGCGAGTGTATCCGTTAATGGTGCGGCTAACGGTTCGGCGCAGGCCAAGCCCGTTGCTGTGCAGACGCAGGCGCCCGTTGTAACAGCCGGTGCGAATGGGGCTGGGATCCCGGCCGGTTCTACTTCCACTTCAAATGCGATAACGCAGGCAGCATCTGTGGCGGCGCCACCTGTGTCTGCGGCAAATGCGTCCAAGCCGAAAGTTGTGGTTTCGGAAAAAGCAGAGACTCTGGTGGTAGCCCAGCATCCGTTTCGCTTTGTGAGCCATTTGCAAAGAATCGAAGGGACGAACGAAGACACGGTCGATCACTGGGAATTGCGAGGGGCAAACGATCGGGTCATTTATCAGCAGTCGTATCCGGTGTCGTTTCAGGATGGGCAGTTCGAAGACACAGTGTCGATCGACGCGGAGGCATTTAACACGCAACAGGGTGGCGGCATCCTGATTCATGGGATGGATTTGCCATCGGCGCCGGACAGCGGCGGTTGGGTACAGGTGTTCGGCTACAAGTATGGTCGCGATAAGTATGGAGCGGACGAAAGCCTGTTCGGGCCGCTTGCGCCACCGATCTCGATTGCTGGCGAGTTCCTGGGCGTGGAAGCCGATCCATCGATGCCGAGTCCAGTGAAGAATGGGGCAGCAACGATTACTGTGATGCACGACTTGCTCAAATTCAGATTGCGAACGGGAACCGTGGATATTGTTTATCCCGTGCTGATCAACTGGATCACAGGCAAGCTGGAGCCCAGGATGTGCAACGAAATGACTTCGAAGGGGCAAGTGCAGCGGTGCTCTTACCCTGTCATGGCGGAGCCGGCGCGGAGCACGGAAGTGACGTTCGTGCGGCTTTATCCGGAACCCGATGACGGTTTCACGGCGAAGCACGTGGTGGTGCAGCCACAAAGCAAGGTCGAATACCTCGAAGCGCGCGCCAGCGTCGGTTGGGGACAGGATGCAAACTCCATCGCGTTTGGAGTGGATGGAGACCTGTGGCTGAAAATTCGAGTGGATGGAAAAGAAGGTTGGATTCACGGGCAAGAAGATTTCGATGCGGTCGGGTTGCCGCTGGTGGGGTGAAGTAGTTTTTAGCAATTAGCAATTAGCCTTTAGCACTTTGTGGGGGAGTGCGTGCGAGATCCCTCCGCGCGCTGGAAAAGGCGCGCGCGTTCGGGATGAAGCCAGGGAGCATTCAGCAATCAGCATTCAGCCAAGGGAGGTCATAGCTGACTCCACAAACTCAGCGGGCACGTGCTAGGTTAGTTTCGGAAATCGCCAACACCCTGACATCGCGCGCTTTCACAGCTAAAGATGGATGGTGCTCGCTCGAAAAATGCTTTGGCGCTATTACATCAATAAGGAATGGATGCTCTCCCGTCAGGCGCGGATGGCGTACCGGACGGCGGCTGGGTTATCTGTGATGTTATTCGTCTTGATAGTGTATTTGTCGATTGGTAGTGTCTCCGAAGGAGCAGCGCCGGTGGTAAGAGCCATGATGTTGGCGGGAATTCTGGGCGCAGCAATCACCATTGTAGCCATGGAATATTTCTGGTTCGGGTTCGACAAGTCCTCGGCGCTTAAGAAAGTGTTCTGGTTTTGTGTGATGTTGTTTCCGCCCCTTGGCCCAGCTCTGTATTGCTTCTTTGTTTATTCGCGGTCGCCGTTAGTGGCGCGTAGCGAGCAGGTGGTCTAGCTTTTGTTGTGCGTCAGCCGTCCCTATCGAATGGCTCAGCTTGCGTAGTGGTGACGATGTTTTGAGCACCTATCAAGCTGTATTTCCTGGGAGCGTGCTGCCACGTTTCTGTCGTTTCGCATTCTGGACGGCAATTGTGCCGGCGGCCGTCGGACTGTGCGCCCTTCTCGTCCTGCCAGGTTATTGAGTGTAATCGCCTGATTACAACAATCACGTTGAGACGTAATCGACGTATTGCGAAACGCGCTACCGCGTTGCTTTCCTTCGCTGATGTTGTCGAGCATCAGCTTGAGATAAGCGAAAGGCTGATCGTAGCTTTGATAGACCTTCCGGCGTCTCACTACAATCCACCGTCTTCGTCTGGCGCAGCTCGCGACCATAGTTATCTGCCCGACGCTGGTCTCCCTCTTGGCAGATAGCATGTCCCAGTTCGTGGGTCACCGCCAAGTCGAGCAAAGCGCCTCCAATCACCCCGAAGGTTCGCAGAAAGCTCTTGTCACGGATGGGGCTTGCGGTAAACAGGCTGCTCTCTAATACGGTTATATGCTGGTCGATGATCGAGAATGCAGGGCTCACAGGATTTTGGCGCAGGCCCCGCACCAGCGCGCTCCAGTCCTCAGCAGGAACTAGCAGAAACGACCACGTACCGAGGCGCTCAAGGGGATACGGTGCCAGCGCATGTCGTAATGCGATCGAATCTTTTAGACAGGCCTGGCTTTCATAGCTTTGCGTGCAGAAGAACTGAATCGCGTTCGGAATAGAGGCCATCGCGTCCAGATGCACGGGAACAACGCGCACGGTTAGTGTCTGTGCCGCGCAAGCGGCGGAGAGAATGGCAATCAGTAAACTCGATTTCACGGTGGTCACCTCGTCGGTGCCGCCGAGAATTGGTGCTGCCCTCTGCTACCCCAATACTGGCAACGTCCGAAATGGCGCAGCCTCGGGTCATCAGGTAAGTTGCTGAAAATATATGGATGTAGCAGCTGCCGTGGGAGAGGTCACTTCGGACCTTCGGCGAGTGGAACCGTGGTAGACTCCGAAACCGTTAGTGGGGTGATGTAATGGGACAGAACCAAACTGCGGACATAATCCGCTTCGGTCCCTTCGAGCTGTCGGTTGAGGCGCAGGAACTGCGCAAGTATGGCACCCCGCTAAACCTTTCGGGTCAACCTATACAGGTCCTGATACTCCTAACGGCATGTCCCGGGAAACTGATTACACGCGAGGAGCTTCGACGAAAGCTTTGGCAAGGCAATAGCTTCGGGGACTTCGATCATGGGTTGAATGCCGCAGTCAACCGGCTGCGCGAGAAACTGGGCGACTCGGCCACGGCTCCCCGCTACATTGAGACACTTCAAGGTCGTGGTTATCGCTTCATAGCAGAAGTACAGTCTCCGAGTGATCGCCCAACGCCGGGCACTGTTGACGAAAGGCCGGGTGGAGTACGACGCCACAAGGGAGCTCTGGCACTGATGCTGGTTGTCTTGGCGGCGCTAATTGCTGGATTAGGAATTTACTTGTCCAGGCTGAACGAACACAGGAATCCGTGGAACCTGCAGGGCATGAAGATCACCCGAGTTACGCAGAGGGGGAATGCGGCCAACGTCGCGGTTTCTCCCGACGGGCGGTTTGTGGCCTACGTCCTGAGAGAAGGGGAAAAACAAAGCCTCAACGTTCGTCAAGTAGCTACCGGCAGCGACGTGCAGATTCTGCCGCCTGATGAGGTTTGGATATGGAGTCTCACCTTCACGCCGGATGCCAACTACATTGATTTTGTCCGCTCCGAGAAGCCCAACTTCGCGGACACCTATCTCTATCGGATGCCCGTGCTCGGCGGAACACCACACCTCGCGATGCAGGGCGGGATCGACTTCGACTCCAGTTACTCTCCGGATGGCACCGAGTTCGCTTTCTTGCGGTACATGTCCAGTGAAAAAATAGGTGTTTGGATTGCCAAGGCCGACGGGAGTGATCAACGGGTTCTAGCTTCACCTCCCTACATTGAAGGGGGGGCTACCGGTATAGCGTGGTCTCCCGATGGCAAGACGATTGCGCTCACAACCTCGGAGGCGACGAAAGGAGTTCGTTCCGTGCTTTCGGCCATATCGGTCGCGGATGGATCGGTCCGTGAAATCTACTCAACACGGGACGTTGTCGGCCGTCCGCGCTGGCTGCCCGACGGAAGTGGTCTCTTGGCGCCCATAAGCAACGTTGACCAGGCGTTTCGCGGGCAACTTTGGTTCATCTCCTATCCAAAAGGAGAGGCACGCCGACTTACCAATGACCTGATGGATTACCAACTCTGTTGCTTGGACCTCATGCCGGATGGCAAGGCTCTTGTCGACACCGAGCTAACAACGGTCTCAGACTTGTGGATCGCGTCCGCCGGAAACCGCACAAAAGCTAAGCAGATCACTACGAAGGAGTTTGCTGTCGGAGGGTTCTCTTGGATGCCAGACGGCCGCATCATCCTCGCCAACCAGGATGGCAATCTCTACGCGATAAATCAGGATGGGAGTGGGCGTACTCGGCTGACGCCCGATGATAGCCCCAGCTGGGACCCGTCGGTTTGTGGTGATGGACGCTACATTGTGTACGCCGCCTACCGGGAGCAAAAACGCGGGATATGGCGCATGAATGCCGATGGCTCAAACCCCATCCGCATCGCTGACGAGACGTTTGCCATAAGTCCAGAATGTTCCCCCGATGGCAAGTGGGTGGTCTACTTGAAGGGTCCTTGCTTCGCCCCGGTACGCGTCAACATTACCGGAGAGAAGCCTCCAGAGACGCTGTCACAGGACTGTGCGCTCGGCTCTAGCGCCTCTATTTATATCTCCCCAGATGGAAAGCGAATCGCGTATCTCGTCGGGCCCAACGTTCCGGACGAGACCCCCGCGTCTCCGTCCACGTCTAAACCAAATCAACTGAAGGTCATCCCTTTCGATGGCGGTGTCGCCTTATACCAGGTTGACTGGCCGTTGTCAGCAAAAGCCGCCCGTTGGGCACCTGCGGGCGACGCCGTTGAATATGCGTCAACCAGGAACGGCGTCTCCAACATCTGGCGCCAGAAATTAGAAGGCGGACCTCCGAAACAGATTACGAATTTTGAATCGGGACAGATTTTTGACTTTGCCTGGTCGCATGACGGCAGGCAACTGGCTCTGACGCGAGGCAGCGAAAGCAGCGACGTCATCTTGATCAGCAATTTCCGCTGATTGGTATTCGTAGCGAGCGCCGAATCAAGGCTGCTGTGTGGCATCTGCAAGATGGAACCGATCTAATTCCAAGAGCTTCCTCAAGTCGGAAACTGGCTCGTAGTTGATGTTAGATCGCCATTACACTCATTGAACCCGATTTTGGCGAATAGACGGCGCAAGTTAGTTTGTCCTAACGCCTGATTTCGTTAACTAGGGCGAACCGGGAATTATCGGCTCTCACCTTTCTTTTTCTCCAACACCACTGTCCGGGTCTGACCCAAGGCACGATTGAGAGATTCCTTCGGGATCTTTGTAACCAATGGCTTCAGTAGCCAACCCAGTCCAAAGGGAATGTCTCGGGTCAGCGACAGGGCTTCGCATTGCATGTAGACCCCATTGTCTTTTTCTTCAAATCTCCAATAAGTGTTGAGCCGCCAAAGATATCCATGGCCTTGTCCAACTGGCCACTGTTCGCCATCTGGATGATTGGAATCCTTTACCTCAGCAATTCTGGTACTGATCGAATTTGAATAAATCCTGCGCGAATCCACCTGTCCCCAGTGTGCGATGTACTCCGTATTGAACACCACAGTGGTGAACCGCTTTTGATACAGGCGCAGAAAGAACTTGTAATCATTTCCCTCATGCGAGATCAAATGTGAAGAGATGACGTCAGGCTTGTAGAGTTCAGCGCGGCGGTCGTAATCCTTCAAAACAGACAAAACCTGCGCTAAGGTAACGTCAGGAATAAAAATGATCCCAATCCAATGATGCACCATTCCATCCGGCACATTTGAGCTGAGGCCAGGACTCTTCGTTTCCCTCACTTCCACCAGCACATCGCCCTTCATGAGCTTGTCGAGTGAGCTTTGCTTAGTGTCCGCTGGCAAGCTGTCTACATAAAGAAATGCTCCTCCGGGGCGCAGTTCATCCTTCATTCTGCTCTCGGTAGCCGAAACATATTTGTCGAAGGCATCGGCGGTCTTCTGCTTTAGTTCGGCTCCAAAGCTGCTGAGACTCAAGCCAACCAGAAAAACGATCAGTGCATGATTCATAGGCCCAAGAGTCGCAGACTAGCTCCTTGGCAATCGTACGCACCGTGTGTGAGATTTACCATCCGAACCGGGTAGTTGGTGTTAAATCGCCATTACACTCATTGACCTTGGCCATCCCGCCCCGGGGATGCGTGGTTAAAAGGCTGCTCATTTAAAGGGTCAAATTCTGACCCAGACGCCGTCCCGCTCTTCCAAAGTTGCAATGATGCGCCCCGGAAAGTATTGGCCTTTGTCCTTGCCACAATGTCGATAAAAGTTCATTACTTCGACCCAACGACTGAACTCAACATCCACACGGCACTTCGTTCCGCAAACGCAGGTGAACTCCGTCGGTGCCCACTGATGCGGGTAATCTATCGGGTTGACACCCATTGCCGTTTACCTCCGCGCCCCCAGCGATGCTCCGTTTGCTTTGGGTTACCCGTACATCCGCCTACTTGCTCCAGGTGACGCGGTAGATTTCGCCGGCGCCATCATCGCTGATGTAGAGCGCTCCATCGGGGCCGACGGCTACACCTGCAGGGCGTCCCATCCATTTCGGTTTGCGACCATCGCCGGCGGGTTGAAGCCATCCGGTGATGAAGTCCTGCGCACCGCCGACAGGCTGGCCCTGTGCATCGAGCTTCACGCGCACGACCTTGTATCCGGTGGGAACGGTGCGGTTCCAAGACCCATGGAACGCGACAAAGAGGTTGCCGCGATACTCTTCTGGAAACATGCTGCCTTGGTAAAACGTCATTCCCAGTGGCGCGGAGTGGGCTTGCATCTCGACTTTGGGCGGGATCGTCTTTTTGCAGCGGTCGTCACCGGGCTTTGTGAATTCGCGGTCGGGAACCTGGTTGCCGTAGCAGTAGGGCCAGCCGACATCGCCACCGTTCTGGCCGAGGTCCACGATGACTTCGGGGGGAAGATCGTCGCCGAGCATGTCGCGCCCATTGATGTCTGCCCAGACGGTGTTCGTCTTCGGATTGATAGCAAGCCCCACTGCGTTCCGCAAACCTTTGCCAAAGATGCGCTGGCCGCTGCCGTCGAGGTTGAACTCCATAACGGAGGCGCGACGTGGATCCTTTTCAATGCAGACGTTGCAGCTTGATCCGGCCGACACATACATCTTTCCGTTGTTGATTACGATGCTGCGGGTGGAATGTCCTCCGCCGCGGGGGAGGTCGGCGAGATGCTTGGGGTTGGCCGCCTTGAGATTGGCATCGTTCCAGTCCCAGGCTCGAACCTGATTATTCTCGGCAACGTAGAGCTTGCCTTCATGGAAGGCGATCCCGTGGGGTTCGTTCAGGCCATCGAGAACTTTGACGCTCCGGGCTGCTTTTCCACTGTGGGTCGGATCAGGCAGAGCGATGACTTCGCCGGAAGCAGCATCGGAGACGACTAAAGTTCCGCCGGGAGAGAAAACCAGCATTCGGGGGGCGTCTACTTTGGCGAACTCGGAAACGTGGAAGCCGTCAGGCGCATGAAGGTTATTGAAGTTGAGGCTTGTCTTCTGAGCAGTGGAACAGGAGATCAGAACACCTGTGAGCAATAATGAGAGCCAAGCACGCCGCATGCGGGATTGGATGGAGCATGGGCGCGATGGGATGAATTCATTAATGCTGTAGAAAACGAGTTTCGAAGTTTCAGGTTTCAAGGTTCTAGATCTCGAGAATTTCTGGTCTCGGATTTCAAGTTTTGGGAAATGGATAAGCAAGATAGTGTAGCGATTCCTGTTTCCGAGCGGATGCAAGTGGTTGCAGGATACTGAAAAACCGATGCAACCTATTCCTGTTGGCCGACAGAAGTTTTTATATTCATTTTTCGCCAAAATTACGCGCCAGATGGCAAGATTCCTGCAATAAGGCGCGAATGAGCGCGCAATCTAGTTGAATATCAAAGGTTTAGCTGGAGGGCTGCTATCCAGAGCTTTGGCATGAAACCTGATAATAGGAGGAGTGGGTCGCTGGAAACGGCACCCAGGTTTGGTGGGTTTTCGGCGCTTCGTAGCGTCAGCGACAGCGGCCAAAAACAAACCCGCATTTAACAGAAATAACAGCAGCGACGCACTCATTATCGGTAGCACGCCCGTACTCGTGCACAATGGAGCCAACGCTCCCCCAAATTCGGAGGAAGTTACATGAAAAACCGCATCATCGTAGCGCTGCTTCTGGCCGTAGCACTCGCGTTGCCAGCCGTGGCGCAGCAAACCAGCACTGACACTTCGGCGCAGCCGGCGGCGCAGCAGCAGCCTGCGACCAGCAGCTCCGGTTCGAGCGCCTCCGTTGGCGCCAGCGGCAAGGAGCCCCTGGCACCTCCGGCTCGCGAGGGCTTCTGGGGACGCGTCAATCCCTTTGCCCGCAAGAAATATGTCCAGCGCCAGACGGCCCCGATCCGTGACCGCATCAATGAGCTCGATGAGCTGACCGCGGCCAACGGAAAGATGATCAAAGACGTCGATTCGCGCGCCCAGGAAGGCATCAAGCTGGCGTCCGCGAAGGCGAGCGAAGCTGATCAGCACGCGATTGACGCGGGCAACCGCGCGACGCAGGCCAACCAGACTGCGCAGCAGGCGAATACTCGCCTCGGCACCGTCGAGCAGGTTGTGACGAATATCGATCAGTACCAGGCATCGAGCCAGACGGAAATCCGCTTCAAGCCCGGACAGACCGTTCTGAGCAAGAACGCCAAGGAAGCTCTCGACCAGATGGCGACTGCCGTGAAAGGCCAGCGCGGCTACATCATCGAAGTGCAGGGCTTCTCGAGCGGCCACGGCCAGACAGCAATCTCGAGCTCGCAGAAGATGGCGGACTCCGTTGTGCGTTACCTGGTTCTCAATCATGAGATCCCGGTGTACCGCATCTACGTCGTTGGTATGGGCAATGCCCCAGTTCAGGCTGCCAATGCTGGCGAGGAAAAGCCGAAGCGCATCAGTGGTGGACGCGTCGAAGTCAGCTTGCTGAAGAACAATCTTGAGCAGCTGGCATCTGGTTCCACGACACCGGCTCCGGCAGCGGCCCCGGCCACTCAAGAACAGCCGAAGTAAGAATCGAACATTGGGTTCTCTCCTAACCTAAGCCTCCCCCGAGGTGAAGCCCCTGGCGAAAGCCGGGGGCTTTGTTTTTGTGGGCTTCAGGCAACCAGCTTATGGCTCGTCGCGAGCACAGCCGATTCCGTCTGCTTCTTTCCGCTGCTTTTGCTATGTTGTGGTTGGAGCATCCGATGGAAACGCTTAACTACTCTCGCTATCACTCCGACATTACAGATCTTGTGCTGGCAGCTTCTGAAAAAGGACTCGTGGTGCTTGAGTTCGATCGAGGGAAGTTTCCGCCGAAAAAATCAAAGTATGAATGGGTCGAGTCGGCGGCGAAGCTGAAGCCCTACGCGCGCGAGTTGGACGAATACTTTGCGGGAGAGCGACGCGATTTCAGGTTTCCATTGGACCTGAGGGGAACGCCGTTTCAGCTGGACTGCTGGAATGCGCTGCTGAAGATTCCGTATGGTGAGACGCGGTCATACGCGGACATTGCGCGAGCGATCGGACACGTGAATGCTTTCCGGGCAGTAGGCATGGCAAACAACCGCAATCCGATTGCGATCGTGGTGCCGTGCCATCGGGTGCTGGCGTCGGATGGGACGCTGTGCGGGTATGGTGGCGGCCTGGATTTGAAACGCAAGCTGTTGGAGCTGGAAGGCGCGCTGAGCGGGACGCTAGCGGCATAGTTCGATTCCGGATTGTTGATTTCGGATTGTTGATTGATACTGCTCGGCATGATTCGTCGAGCGCTTCTCTTCTTTTTATTGTTTTCTGCCGTTACGGCATTCGCCCGCAAACAGGAAACGGGTTTCCTGGACCGTACCGTGACGGTTGCTGGGTCCACCTACCGTTATCAAGTTTTTCTTCCCAACAATTGGACGAAGAAACAGAAGTGGCCGGTGATTTTGTTTTTGCACGGGTCTGGCGAGCGCGGGGAGACGGGCTTGCCGCAGACGGATGTCGGACTCGGGCGCGCCATCCGCATGAGTGAAAAACTCGCGCCGTTCATTGTGGTGATGCCGCAGTGCCGTCCGGACAAAACCTGGACTATGCCGGATATGGAGGCGCAGGCGTTGGCAGCGCTGGATCAAGCTACGAAGGAATTCAACGGCGATCGCGAACGGGTTTATCTGACCGGATTGTCGATGGGTGGATACGGAACGTGGGACATTGCTGCGCGGTTCCCGGGGAGATTCGCTGCTTACGTCCCGATATGCGGCGGATTGGAGGGGAAACCAGATTATCCAAGTATCGGCGGAAGCCTGGCGAAAGACGCAGCCATTGCCGACCCCGACGCCGAAACGGCGAAGCGCATCGGAAAGACGCCGGTGTGGATCTTTCATGGTGACGTGGACACATCAGTACCGGTCGAAGAATCGCGCAAGATGGCTGAGGCATTGAAGGCGGCCGGCGCAAATTACAAGTACACGGAGTATCCGGGCGTGGGGCACAACTCTTGGGACAAGGCGTACGCAGAACCGGAGTTGGTGCCGTGGCTGCTCTCGCAGAAGCTGGCGAAGTGATCGATTGTTGATTGTGATCGAAGCGCTACCAGTCCCGAGTGACACATCCCAATCACTTACGCCATCTCTCGCAGACATGTAAAATCCGCAACGCCTCGTGAGCGCGCCTGCCAAGTCGGTTGTCCGTAAAGCCAGCCTCTTCTATTTCGTGTTCGTTATGTACTCGTACACGACGGGAGGGCCCTTCGGGCTGGAAGAACAAGTAACGACCAGCGGCCCGGGCATGACGCTGCTCTATCACCTGATTCTTCCTTTTTTCTGGTGCATTCCGGTTTCGCTGGCGTCGGCTGAATTGACGACGGCGATGCCGGTGGAGGGCGGGTTTTATCGATGGACGCGGGCGTCTTTTGGGGATCTCCTCGGCTTTCTGGCTGGATGGTGGAACTGGTCGGCATCTTTTCTGTTAGGCGCGAGCTATGCGGTTTTGTTTACGGATTATCTCGGCTACTACTTTCCGCAGCTGGTTGGATGGAAGCACTATGCCGTAGCTTTATGTGTGATCGCGTTCATCACCTGGCTGAACGTGCGTGGCATACAGATGGTGGGTCAGGCGGCGACGGCGATGGAGCTTTTCATTGTGCTGCCGGTGCTCGTGATGGTTGTGATCGGGATTGCGCATTGGAAGCACAATCCATTTGTGCCTATGGTTCCACCCCACCAGCCTTTTGAAAAAGTGTTCGGACTTGGGCTGGCACTTGGGTTGTGGCTCTATTCCGGATACGAACAGCTCTCGACAGTGGCGGAGGAAGTTGAGAACCCACAACGGAGTTATCCCATTGCTCTTGCGCTGGTCGTGCCGCTCTCGATTGCGACATATTTCTTGCCGACGCTGGCGGGACTTGCCGCCCTGGGCAACTGGCAAGATTGGAAGACTGGATATTTTTCTCAAGCTGCGGCACTGATCGGCGGACCATGGCTGGGAACGTGGATGACGCTGGCGGCGATGGTCACGAATCTTGCGTTGCTGAACAGCACGGTGCTGACCAGCACGCGGATGCCTTTTGCAATGGCCGACGACGGATACATGCCGCCGCTACTTGGCCGAAGACATCCCAAATATGGCACGCCATGGTTGGCAATACTCGTCTCGGCAGGAATTTATGCTGCGCTTGCTCTGCACACACTTGGCCAACTGATCAGCATCTATAACTGGCTGCGGGCTGCAACGACTGTCCTAACCGTACTTTCTGTGTGGGGGATTCGGAGGAAATTTCCAAACCTCGCTCGGCCGTTTCGAATTCCGGGCGGTTCTATTGGATTGTGGTCCGTGATCGTGCTGCCGATCGTGATGACATTTGTGACGCTGCGATATAGCGATTCATTCGCGAAGAAATATGGAGTTGTTGGATTGGCGTTGGGGCTGGTGGCTTATGCGCTGGTATGGCCTTTCCGGAAACGGGCGGGGACGATCTCCCATTCAGATTAGGCGCCCAGGTTTTCGCTTCGGATCAGCACGGCCTGTGCGTTGGTGGTCGGTTTCCAGGAAGCAGGGACTGCGAAACCTGCAAGCCAAACGATCTGATCACCATGCACTACCACTGGCCATCGCTTTTTTCGGAATCCGATGATGTGGCGGTCTTGCAATAGTTCCTTCACTTTCTTCGGCGATTTTGTATGGGCGGGCCAATAGCGGTCGCCCGGATGCCAATTGCGAATCGTCAACTTATTTCCCAACTGTGCGACGTCGAGAAGATGATCTGAGCAATCGTCAGCTGCAGTAAAGGAGGCCTCGATGGACAAACCCGCTTCGGAGACCTGCACGCGGCCGGGGATTGGCAATTCGTACTCGTATTCGACGAGATCCGAATTCGGTACGGGTTGCACAAAGGCGAAACTGGCTGCTTCCTTTTCGAATCTCCAGCCAAGCGGCAGTTCCAGATACTTTCCTACTGCGCCCTCTTCAGCGAAGCGACGCATTTCCTCGATGTGCTGGAATTCGAGCGGAACACCCGCGATGTCGCCGATCGCTTTTAAGACCCTGCGCTGCACAGCAACGTGTTCCGTCAGGAACCATGGTGCATCGAGCAAAGCATCGAGGGGGGCATCTTCGTCGATGTCGTGGTCGTGTGACTGGGAAGCGCCAATTTGGACAAGGGCTGATTTGTTTGTCCATTCAGGCGTTACCCATTGAACGACAGTTCCCATCCAACCAGCGATTTCGCTTTCCCAGAAATCCTCTTCTGCCCGAGCCAGCTCGGAAATTTCTGCGAGACTTTCAGCGATTGCGGGATTGAACTCTCGTTCGAGTACCGGCATGAGGACGTGGCGCACGCGGTTTCGCATGTGCCTGGTCTCCAGGTTGGAAGAATCCTCTCGCCAAGCTTGTCCGATTGATTGCAAGTAATCGGTAAGATCACGGCGTCGTACTCCCAAGAGAGGACGCACAATTTCGCCGCAAACTTCGCCGTCGGCGTCTTCGACTTGAACTCGCGGGTGGATTCCACTGAGACCGCGTGTTCCCGCGCCGCGAATCAGCCGCATGAGAACGGTCTCAGATTGGTCATCCAGCGTGTGCGCGGTAGCGATTGATTCGAGCGTGTCGCCGATGAGGGTGTGGAAGAATTCGTAGCGCAACTCGCGCGCAGCGGCTTCGATGCTGAGATGTTGCTGGAGCGCGTAGGAGCGAACATCGCCGGAACTGTGGTGGAATTCGAGGTCGTAGTTTTTCGCTAGCTCGGAGACGAATTTTTCATCGGCGTCGGATTCGGAACCGCGGAGCTGATGATTGAAGTGAACGACGGAAAGGACGAGGCCGAGTTCGTCGCGCAGATCCAGGAGCAATCGCAAGAGGCCGACGGAATCGGCACCACCAGACACAGCGACACCCGTGCGCGTGCCGGCAGGAAGAAGTTCCTGCTTACGAATCGTGGCTAAGACGCGTTCGGCCAGGCGATGCACGCCATCATGGTACATCGCCGAGGCCAGGCTAGATCCATTGCAGGTGGTCGCGGGTAATTTCGTTGCGGACGTTCCCGGTATTCAGGGTCGATTTTGGTTCGAGCAGCACGACATGCACTTCTTCCGGCGCCACAGGCTTGTGCTCGACGCCTTTGGGCACGATGAAGAATTCACCTTCGTTGAGCACGACATCGCGATCGCGCAACTTCATGATGAGCTGACCTTTTACGATCAGGAAAAGTTCATCTTCGTTTTCGTGA
Source organism: Terriglobales bacterium (assembly GCA_036265385.1). Taxonomy (GTDB): domain Bacteria; phylum Acidobacteriota; class Terriglobia; order Terriglobales; family Acidobacteriaceae; genus DATAPD01. Next base: position 205,167 of record DATAPD010000055.1, on the reverse strand, counting down.
TGGTGCCAGACAAATTCACCTTTCAGTTTTACAAGTTTGACGTAAGAGTCGTTTAGTTCGCCCGCGATGCGGGGATTCGCGTGATCGGTGAAAAGCGCAAATTTGTGTGAGAGATTTACTTTTTCCTGAGCCACACACGTCCTTTCAAAGGGAAACTTACTTGTATAGGACGTTCAGAACCGGTTAGAGGCTCCGAGATTTTTTGGCTGGATCACCCGGTCGGGTGATTGGGACGAGTGCCGGTCCGGCATGAAAGCAGTATGATCTCTGCATTAGAGGGACTTCCCAGTGCAGCAGGCGGATTTCTATCTTGGAATCATCGTGCTGGTGCTGTTCGCCTTGGGTATCTATCTTCTGTTAAAGCCGAGGGGTCGCAGGCGACGAAGACGGCACCACCGCTGAAAACTCTGCCGACTGAGGATTTTCCCATCGCGCTTGACTCAGCCGGGCCGGCAGCCTGTCCTTTCACTCAGGTGTCTGGAAGCCCAGCAAGCCTTTTCATCCCTAGATAAGCCATCTAGAAAGCTGCGGTTACGGTGATCCGGTGGTCACCTGCGTCCTGTGACGAAAGTAAGTTGTACAGCCTTTCGTTGCAGGAGAGGATTAGCCAGAACAATCATCGGTTTTCCCGCTTAATTCCACGCCCAGCGTGGCTGAACCGTTGCGCATGAAAAGCAACGGTTGCGATTTTTGCTGAGAGGGTGGAAAGCGAGACCGAAGGGCGAGTGAACGTGGGCAACAATTCTACTTTGCGAAGTCGGGGCTTTTCATTGTTGGAGATGGTCGCCGTGATCGCGATCATCCTGACGGTTTCCGCCATCTTTGTTACGACCATCAACACGGCGATTCGTACGGGGCACATCCGGAGAAGCGCAAACCGCTACGTCGAATTGCTTCAGACCGCTCGCACTCGTGCTGCCGCGGATGACCGTTATTACTCGGTGTACATTTTGCCGGCTGCTGGTGCGATACCGCAGAGGGCGTACGTAGACATCTACCCGCAGGCAGCTAACGGGGCTTCGGGACACGGTGCGCCGCCAGCCGGATTTTACGAAGCAGGCCCACCTTCAGATCCTGTTGTAACGATCTCGAATGATGTGGCGATACAACCTGTTGGCGCTGCGCCGAATACGGCCGACCTTAAGAACCGCTTCTGTGCCAATTGCACGAACGCAATCATATTCAACCAATGGCCAACCTGGGGACCGGACGGCATGCCGTGCCAATCACAGTTATCCAGCGACGGCAGCACGACGGTTTGCAACTCGGCTGGCGGACCACGGGCGTATTGGACGTTCTTCCAATCGCAAGCGACGAGTGAATGGGCGGCTGTGACGATTACTCCCGCAGGACGAGTGCGGGCCTGGACGTATGGCGCGAACAGCGCAACCTGGGCACCTCAGTAGGGGAAAGAGAAAAACAACATGCGCGAACGAACAAGATTGCGAACCCCACTCAATCGCGAAGCAGGCATGAGCATGATCGAACTCATGATCGCCATGGTCGTGCTTGCCATCGGTCTGGGAGCGCTCAGTTCACTGTTTGTGCTGGCCAGTGCCACGGATAACAAGAATAGCCGTGCAACATCGTCCGCGCTCCTCGCGGGGAAGGTGATTGAGCAGATCAATGCGCAGAACGCGAATGTGGGTACACCCATCGTCATGACCGACTGCGCCGGGAACCAGTGGAATGTGCTGGGAGACGGCGGGGCGGCTCCGATCGGTGCTGGGGCGACGCTGACTACGAATGCTGCGAGCCCATACTACGGTGGAATTGATCCCACGCAAGCAATCGGAACTGTTCCGGCTGGCTACGGCATGCAATTTGTGGACTGTGCAGTGAATGGCCGCCAGGGTGTCTATGACGTTCGCTGGAATGTAATTACGCTCAATCAATATGCGCGCATGATCACAGTGACGGCGCGTCAATTGGGCCCGAGCGACCGAATAGGCAACAAGTTATTCGCACTGCCTGTAACAGTGCGCACGATTGGAGGCATGTAAATGCCACAGACTCCCCGAAAATACTGTCGCGAGTTTATATCGCGGAAGCAGTGGGGCTTCTCTCTGCTTGAGTTAATGGCAGTGCTCGCGATTCTGTCCATTGTGATGGCGGTCGTGATGACGGGTGTTTCGCAGTTGCAGAGGAAAGCCACGAACGAATCGCAACGCGTGGATCTGACGCAGGAATCACGCCAGTTCATGGACCAGATCGTGAAGGACCTGCACCATGCGGGGTACCCCAATGCTCGGATGTTCGATGCGGCAGTGGCGGCTGCGAACCCGACTTACTACGGCGATGGAATCATGCAGTTGCGGCCCGGGTACCTGCAATTCGAAGGTGATGTCGACGGGACGGGAACCGTGAGCGAAGTGTTCGTTCAGTTGGTGCCCGAACTGGGACCGTGCCCCTGCACATTACAGCGAGGTTCCGTTTCAAAGGCACAGTGGCTAGGCGGTGTGGGGCCCGCTTACTACACCCAAGTGGACAATGTGATGAATACGAACATATTCACCGCACTGCACACGGATGGGACGAATGCCGTCATGCCCTGCGGGCCGAAGCCCGGAACACCGAGCTGTGCGGATGGCAACAGCATCGATTTCATCAAGTCGGTCGGACTGACTTTGAATGTCCGATCTTTAAATCCGGATATGCCAGATAAGGCGTATACGACGGTCACAATGTCATCGGACGCAAAGATCAGTAATTTAAAGCCCAACTAATGGGGTTGCGCATTCGCGGTACGGGAGACGAATGACTATGAAACATAAGAAGGAGCGCGGCATCGCGCTGTTTATGTCGCTGATCATTCTGCTGCTGCTCAGCGCGCTGGCTATCACGCTGGTTTTCATGTCCAACACGGATACGGCCGTGAACACGAATTACAAGAATGGCCAAGTGCTGTATTTCGGAGCCAAAGGTGGTTTGGAGGAGGCTCGAACGCGACTGCCGCAGTCCGCTGGAGTGAACAGTCTTATCGCTCCGGCATGTACGGGAGGCGCGGCCTCCTGCTTGCCTGCAGTCCCGGCGATTCCGAATGGCGCTACGACCCAGATTGTTTATATCCTCGGCGGAGCCAATCCGGCAGCCGTACAACCATGGAGCAATACTCCGGGCAACATCTACAAGGACGATGAACTTTGCCATGACGGGTATCCACTCCCGGGCTTGACGCTGAAGAGTGGCGATGTTCATTGCGGCGATCTCCCTGGGGGAAACTGGCATGCCGTTGCGAATAGTGTGTTGCCCTTTGCAGGTACGAACGCGGCGATGCCGTATCAATGGGCACGCGTTGGTCCTAAGCTCAACGCCTCTGTAGATGGTGGTTTCGGTAATTTCAGCGTCAATAAAACCAAGGCGGGCACTTTCCTGGTTTGTTGGGATGGTTCCAACGAGTTCGTTCTCGACCCGGGCGATCCGACAATGGTGTCGAACGACTGTACAAAGGTCACCAATCGCCCTGCCAATCCTGTTTATTTGATCACGGCGATGTCAGTGAATCCACAAACTCAGTCGCGTCGAGTTGTCCAGACGGAAGTTGCTTTAGCACCTACACCGCCGTTCCCCTATGGCATGTTCGCCACGGGAACAGGCTGCAGTGCTCTCCAGCTTGGCGGAGGCGCGACAACGGATAGCTACACATCTGCTAGTGGCGGCACATACAACACCACGAAGACGAACACAGGTGGCGACGTCGGATCGAATGGCAACACCTACCTCAACGGGAGCAGTACGCAAATTGGCGGCGAAATTGGTGTTCCGGTTGCCACCACAGGTGCGTGCCCTGGTTCCGGGCTGACAATCTCTGGAGGCGCTGGATTTCTGCCGCCGACCAGTCAAAACAAACTCGTAGCAGCGGGGCCGTTTGTTTTCCCGACTCCGCCTGCGCCGGTACCTGCGCCACCCACAACAAACGTTCAGATCAACAAGCCTAAAGGCAATAAACCCGTGGCTCTTCCGCCGGGTTCTTACGGAAACATCCAGACCGGGGCAGGCGTCACCGTTAATCTGTCTCCGGGAACTTACAACGTCAACAGCCTCACTCTAACCGGTAATTCAACGATCCAAGTCGTTCCCCCCGGTGCTGTGGTGTTCAACGTGGCCGGCGTGGGACAGACAACTGTTTTCGATACTGAAGGTGGAACTCTCACCAATACAAGCGGTCTCGCGAGCAATTTTCTGATCAACTACGCTGGGACTGGTCAAATCAAGCTGAGCGGTGGAACCAGCACGTACGTCACCGTGGATGCGCCCAACGCCGCCATCGAAATTAAGGGCGGCGCCGATATCTACGGCGCAATCATCGGGAACACCATCACCAACCTGGGCGGCGTGGCGTTCCATTACGACAAGAACACGAGCTTAGCGCCACAGTCCAACGCGTATTACTCGCAGATCGCTCTGCGGGATATTCAGTACTAGCTGTTTGATAAGTACGGGTTTGGCGTCCGCTGAAAGGCGGGCGCCATTTTGTTTCTATGGATGGCGTGGCCGCCTGATAGGACGGGGAACGACGAGCTTCGGGCAGGGGCGTATCAAGGCGCTCACCAAACTAATGCCTTGCCAAGTGGCATAACAGCCGAATCCCACCGCAATCATCCATCCAAGGACACTCCAAAGGCCGGTTCGATAAATTCCGAGCCACAGGCCAGCGAGGGCGATTGCACAAGCCGGAAGATACTCGATGAAGAAATCAGTCCAAAGAGCTTTCATGACACTTTGATTGTGGGCGGGTGCGGACCAGGGGACGATGACGGATGTCACAGGCGAATGTGTGCTGGGATACATCTGCGTTCACGGCTAGAGTTCGTATCGGCGAGGCGCGCTAGATCTTCTTTGACTCGCACCGCTCGCGCAGAGGAGGCGCTGCTGTGCGCTGGAAAAAGCGCGTGCGTTCGGGATGACGACCGCCTGGAGGCGGAGAGCAAAACAGCCCGCGTCGTAATTGATTTGGTTCTGAATCTGTACACTTCTGCAGCGTCCAGTTGATGGGAGTGGGAAAATCCATCACAATGGCGCGGCTGAAAAACTCCATACAACCCAGATGAAAAGACGCCAGTTTCTTGTGCTATCGGCGGCGAGTATCGGTGGAGTGCTGGTCTACTCCCTCGACCGCAAAGCCCTGCGACTCTCGGCCGAGGATCGCGCGATCCGCATTCCGCTTCGTTTTTTCACCCAAGACGAAGCAATGATTGTCGCGGCCGCGAGCGCGCGTATTTTTCCAAGCGACGACTCGGGTCCGGGAGCAAAGGAAGCGGGCGTGGTTATCTACATCGATCGGCAGCTTGCCGGGCCGTATGGCCGCGATCGTCATCGCTACAAACAGGCGCCCTTCGAAGAAGGAGTTCGCGAGCAGGGGTATCAGCTCGAAGCCAATCCACAACAGGTGTATCGAGCGGCGCTCAAGGATCTCACTGGATTCGACCGACTCAGTCCTGGCGAGCAAGACGCGGCTCTGACCAAGATCGAAGACACATATTTCTTCAGACTGCTGCATAGGCACACAATCGAAGGAATGTTCTGCGACCCGATTCATGGCGGCAACGTTGACATGATTGGATGGCAGCTCATTGGATATCCCGGGCCACGCATGAGCAATGCGAAGGATGTGGACCAGCACTTTGGAGAGGCATTCCGACCGAAGCCCACGAGCCTGCAGGAAATTTTCAAGGACACCAGATTTCAGCCGAGCGAGGACGAGCCATGAAAACTCTCCCTCGCGTGGATGTGGTGATCGTCGGCGGAGGCTGGACAGGCCTGCTCATGGCGAAGGAACTGGGTGCCCGCACCAACCTGAAAGTGGTTGTGCTGGAGCGAGGCGCGCCGCGGGAGCCGCATGATTACTTAACCGATATGGATGAGCTCGATTACGCGATCCGTTTGCGGATGATGCAGGATGCGTCCAAGGAAACTGTCACGTTGCGCCATGATCCGAAACAGCGCGCCCTTCCGATTCGTCAACTTGGGTCCTTTCTACCAGGCACCGGAGTCGGCGGAGCCGGAGAACACTGGCAGGGACTGTCGCTGCGTTTTTCTCCCGACAGCTTCGAGATTCGAACGCGAACGATCGAGAAGTACGGAATGAAAAGGCTGCCAGAGGACTGTGATATCCGCGACTGGGGAGTTACGTATCAGCAAATGGAGCCGTACTACACGCGGGCGGAGAAGCTGATTGGTGTTTCCGGAAAGGCGGGAAACCTGAACGGCAAGATCGTGGCCGGAGGCGATCCGTTTGACGGTCCGCACAGTGCGGAATATCCCAACCCGCCGATGAAGATGCCTCATGTGGCGGAGATGTTCCGGGCGGCGACCGCATCTTTGGGCTTGCACCCGTGTCCCGTGCCGGCAGCCACCATCAGCACGGCCTATACGAATCCGGATGGCATTCATCGACTTGGCTGCGTGTACTGCGGGTATTGCGAGCGCTTCGGATGCATGATCGGTGCCAAGGCGCAACCGACTAATACATTGTTGCCGGTGATCGCGAAACAGAAGAATGTGACGATCCGCTCGCGATCAGCGGCCCGCCGCATCGTTTGTGATGGAAGTATTAAAGACCAACACGCGAAAGGCGTCAGCTACGTGGACGAGAAGGGAGAAGAAGTTTTTCAGCCAGCTGACTTGGTCATACTCTCCTCGTGGACGCTGAACAATAATCGCCTGCTGATGCTTTCGAACATCGGCACGCGGTACGATCCTGTCGCGCGCAAGGGGACTTTGGGACGTCACTTGACACATCAAGTGAGCACAGGCGCACTCGGTTTCTTTGACAAGCCACTCAACCGATTCATGGGTGCAGGAGCGTCCGGCATCATGGTCAGCGACTACGACGCGGACAACTTCAGCCACAAGGATCTTAGCTTTCTCCGCGGTGGGAAGTTTATGCTTCTAGCGTCCGGTGCGCGGCCGATTGCAAACTTCGGCGTGCTGCCGCCCTCAGTGACAGCTACATGGGGGGCTGAGTGGAAGAAAGCATCCATCCAATGGTACGACCGAATCGGGGCAGTCATCTTTGAAGGCGAGCACATGTCGTACGCGGGGAACTTCATGGATCTGGATCCGACATATAAGGATCATCTTGGGGATCCGCTGCTCCGGTTCACGTTGAACTGGCAGGAGAACGAGCGGAATATGAGCGACTTCTCCAATACCAAGGCAACAGAGATGCTTCGCGCAATGGGAGCTAAGGAAACAACGGATCCCGCGCGACTACAGAACTATGATTGCACTAAATACCAGGCGACTCACATTCAGGGTGGAACGACGATGGGAGAATCGCCGGAAGATTCGGTGCTCAATTCTTCGCAGCAGCACTGGGATGTAAACAATTTATTTGTGTTAGGCGCATCGACGTTCCCACAGAATGCGTCGGGAAATCCAACATTGACGATTCTGGCGCAGACGTTTCGGGTTGCGGATGCCATTGTTGAGCGATATCTGAAGAATCCGGGACCTGTGGGGTGAGGATATTTGAATATTAGATATAGATATTTCTTAACGACCATCTTCTTATTTATTGTTCACTGCACTCTCTTACCGCAAGATCGCAAAGATCTACAGGACGATCTTCGACATACTCTTCTTCAGAAGATGCTCTCTCTCAGAGACCCCCACTTTGGACGTCAACTTGAGTTCAATTCCTCTGGCAATCTTCTCAGCAAGGCAGAAGCTGGGCCATGGTCGACGTGCGGCCTCCTGAGGGTGGAGAACCTCGTTCTCGGGCCAAACCGCCTGGAGATCGACGGTAGAAGGATTGTATTGGGAATAACTCGCTCTGATATGCAGTCTGACGACACGAAGATTGCAACTGTCGTTACGAACGAGCAGGTTCGCATCGCAGTTGAGATGTCAGGCTCGAATATGTCTGAAGCGAACAACATCTTATCGAAGATTTTCCAGGGCGAACGATTAGAAGAAAGGGTCGCGACTTATTGGAAACCAGGCACATTGGATGTGGATGAGTTCCGGCGCAAGACTCCTAACGCAATCGTCGGGGAATTGGAGGGGAATCGGCCGGTATTTTTGGCAAACCCAGGCAGAGTGGATGCACCGAAACCCATTCACACACCGGAGCCGACCTATACAGAGATTGCCCGAAAAGACAAGCTACAGGGCACAGCAGTCCTCTGGGTTGTCGTGAATGAAAAGGGTCTGCCTGAAGTGCTTGAGATTAAAAAAGGACTCGGGGAAGGGTTGGATACTCAGGCTATGGCGACTGTTTCTAAGTGGAGATTTCAACCAGCGATGAGGGAAGGACAACCGGTCGCCGTTTTGATTTATGTGCAGGTGCGCTTTCACTTGTATTGATTGATCCTTCTGTCAGTTGACCGTTCCACTGGACAGCTAAACGCGAATTGTCACCGCCTGCGATTGAGAGCTGGTCAACCGCAGGCAGCGACAGACGTAGGTGCGATTAGATCGGCTTGTATGTCATCTTGACCATTCGGCTGGCTCCAGCCGGAATCAGCATGGAGTAGTGCATCCCTATAGAACCGTCACCTGTAAACGGCGCGTAAGCAACGCTTCCACTCAGATCACAAGGATTTGGACCTGCCGGAGTGCTTTGCACGAAGGCGGCGCTGTTGAAGGCGAAGGTATTCGTGGTTAGTCCCAAGCCGAAGCCGAGGGCGGCGCCGCTTCGACAGCGGAATTGCGTGTCCACAAGAAGTTGTCGTCTTCATTGGAGCCATTGGCGTCCACGTTGGCATATCGCACCAACACGACGGTGCGCTCGGCGTTGGACTGGTTTTTTAACGTCATCGCAATTTTTACGGACCCGGTCACTGCGGATCCTGCCGGTATCTGAGTGATGGTTTGGGTCAGTTGCCAAACGCCGTCGAGCGTAGTCCTCACAAACTTCATGGTTTGAGGATTCGGGTTTGTGACGGTCGCGGACCCCCAGCCGTGATTGTCAGACGCATAGTCATAGTAGGAGTCTGCTGAAAGGTAGTCGCATACGCCGTAGCCTTCCGCGGGTTGACTGGCGTTCAGAAACTCGAAACCCGCGGGGCTCGAGAACTGAACAATATTGCCGTTCCCGCTCACGCAATATTGAGTGAGGGTTCGGCCCGATCCTGAAGTAAAGCGGTAAGCACACTCGCTCGAAGAGATGGACGAGGCGCTCGCGCTTGATTGATCGGCGCTTTGACCCCAGAGCGATGGCGTGATGAGCGAAATGAGGACGAAGAACATTGAAGCTTTGAACATTGCGATCTCCTGATGAGCTTGTGATTGACCTTGCAGGTTAGGCGCGCAACAACACAGCGCTCCGTCCATAACTACAAAGGCCTTCATTTGTAGAGATCGGAAATGGCTGGGAAAAGACGACAGGCCGATCATGCCGACGTTTTCAAAACCACTTAAGGAGGCGTTCCCAGAGTTTGAGGACCCGTCTGGGCGGCATCGGGGCGAGTGCGATTTGGCGTATGTTGACGCTTCTGCTAGGTGAACCGATTGATACCCTTAGACATCCCGAAATGTCATGCGTGCCCAGAAGAATGCCCGTTTAATTCGCGAACATGGGTTCCTCTCCTTCGAACTGGTCGGCATCTTCGAGGACGAGCCGATCACATCCCACGATTCCGCCTTACTGTTTTGTCCAAAATGGCAGGCGCTGTGCGTGTTAAGGATTAAGCACTTGGAGTGGCATGTTCTAGGCGCTGCCCCCCAATGACGGCCGGCACCCTGAAGGTCAGAATTCTTAATAGACCCTTTTGAAATTGATGGGGAAGTTCTTCCGACTTAGTTGCGCTTCACGGATTCATTCAAATTGAGTTGCGGTCATCTGCCCGAAGGGAGTTGTCTGGAAGGTCTCTGTGGGCGCATGGCAAGCTGGATCCGCTCTGGGTTTCCTCGTACGAATCCGGTTGATCTGGGGAAAGAGCGCCTCACCGCATGAGCCGCCATTACTCGTGTGTTGGATGTGCGACCGTATGGCGAACTGAAGTTCCCTGACTAGCTCCCGCACTTTGGCGTCATCGTTGGCCTGATTCGCCGGTAAGTAGTAAGTGTTGTTAGCGACGATTGAGTGCAGACCATTTTGGGTGCTTCGGACGCGTGTGGAATCCCCTCCCTTTCAGAACAGTAAATCACAATGATTTCTAGATGGAGCCTGCGAGTCACTACCATTACCGGCTTTAGTGTTGGGGATCACTGCGCGAGAAATGCAAGTTCGTTAGGGTAGCGATGAAGTCCTGTGACGGTTGAAGCTCAACTCGCGTCGCTGCTTCGCGGCGAAGTGCTAAATATCGTCGCAAGCACCTTTTTTCTATTCATCGGTCTCATCGCGCTTTCGATTGCGGCCATTCGTCCGAGAAGCAGCGCGAAGCTCCTGTTGTGGCTTGGAATCTGGAGCGGGATGTACGGTATCCAAGAGCTGCTCCAATCGGATCCTGTCGTCCGGAGTTTGCCTTCTGCGATACAAGCCGCTCGCGAATCCGTCCTGGTGCTGTTTGCGTATTCCATGATCGTGGTGGCGACTTTGACTTTCCTGGAACTGACGCTGGGATTGATGCACCGGCTGCTTCAAGTTTTTCTGGCGGTGAATCTGGCACTCGCCGTATTAGCCATGGTGCTGTTCGTGGTGTCCCGATCTCAGGATTCGCTTCTTGTGTTTAACGAAGCGCTCGTCATTGTGCTTCTCGTGACATTGATATTGACGCTCTCAATCCCAGCCTTGTCACGACGATTCCTGGTCGTGGCGCAACATCGAGTGCTCACACTGGGTACGTTCCTTTTCGCGGCGCAAGCTCTTTTCGTGAATGTCGTGCGGCCATTCCAAGTGAACGTGCCCCGCATTTACAACACCGTGGGCTTCGCGATCTTTTTGCTTGCGATTGGTTATACGGGAATGGACATCATGCTCAGAGATGAGCGCCGACTACTTGCACTGGATGATGAGCTCACCATCGCCCGGCAACTGCAATTCTCGATTCTTCCGGAGCAAACACCGAGGATAGCTGGCCTCGATATTGCTGCGGTCTATCAGCCGATGAGCGCAGTAGCAGGTGATTTTTATGAGTTCATCATTGGGGACGAGCGCCACGCCGGCTTTCTTATTGCCGACGTGAGTGGACATGGGGTGCCGGCAGCATTGATCGCATCGATGATCAAGGTTGCGACACAAACGGCGAACGGTTGTGCGAGCAATCCGGCACAACTCCTGCAGAGCTTAGGAAACGTTCTCAACACAAACGCGCGAGGCCAACTTGTTTCAGCGGCTTACCTTTGGATCGATATGACGTCGCGGACAGCAACTTACTCAGCTGCCGGGCATCCACCATTAATTCGTTGGCGGAGAACTGATAGCACGTTTTCTCGGGTGGAGAGCAATGGCCTGCTTTTCGGGATTAACGCTGCATCGGAGTATCCGGTGTGTAGTTTCCCATTGGTTGCTGGCGATCGTTACCTTCTTTACACAGATGGAATTACTGAACCCGAAAACCAGGCAGGGCAGCAGTTTGGAGAGCGCCGACTGGAACAGATCATGCGTGACACTGAAGGCCGGCGAGCGTCTGAACTTGCCCAGTTTCTGCAGACCGAGATACGGGCTTGGCAACCGTCGAACATGGCGCAGCAGGATGACCTGACATTGATCCTGATCGACGTGTTGTGAGTGGACGAAGTTCCGCGAAATAGACCGAAGCCGGAAAAATCAGTGGTCCTTCCCCCGAAGCGCACTAACTCTCCGGCTTTCCCCGGTATCGAAAAGAATGATTCCTTTTCGTAGAGGCAGCGTAGCGTCGGAAGGGGGAGCCTGAAGTGATGGGCGTCACGAAGGCGAGTGCTAAAGATATTGGAAGAACTGATGATGCGTAATAACTAATCGTCGACTGATTCGGGGTTGGCGATGGCGGAAGCGCTCTTTCCGATAGGATATCGAGGATTGTTTGCGGGAACGCCCATATCATCCGACCCAGAAGACCCATCGGCAAATGGTTCATAGCGGAGAAACTGTATGTCGGAAGAAGCTTTGCCTTGAGTAATCATCCGCAAGTGCGAGTAATAACCAATCAACTCATTGAGCGGCGCTTCCGCGTGAATCACTACAGAACTGGGGTGAGCGTCCATCTCTTTAACGCATGCGCGTCGCAGATTCAAGTCAGCTAGGAGCATGCCTACGAAGTCCTCCTGTATGGAGATCTCGACTGACATGAATGGTTCTAATGTAACCGGGCTTGCTTCACGAAAGGCGTCGGTAAATGCCATAACGGCGGCAGCCTTGAAAGCGATTTCGTTCGAGTCCTGGAGATGATAGCTACCATGCCGGAGGACTGCCTTGATGTCTACGATTTCGTTCGCTGAGCCGACACCGGCCCTCATCGTCTCGCCAATGCCCGCTTGAATGGACTCGATGAAACGGTGTGGGACAGCATCTTCCGAAGTCTCGTTGCTAAACTGATAGCCGCTTCCTTGATCTCCGGGATCCAAGCTGAGTTTCACGTGCGCGTAGTGTCCCTGACCGCCTAGTTGTCGTATGTATTTCCCCTCCGCCTCGGAATGCCTGGTTATAGTTTCCCAATAAAGAACTTGAGGCGGCTCGACATCCAAAGGGACTTTGAATTCTCGCTCTAGGCTGTCGCAAATGATGTTCAGATGCAGTTCATTCACCCCGCCGATGACGATGTGTCCCGCGCTAAGTTTCTCCGCAACAGTCATGACTGGATCCTCATCAGAGAGGCTAATAACTGCGGTGCGAAGATTTTCCCAATCGTCCGAAGCTTTCGGCCTGACAAGCACAGCGATGATGGTGGCTCTTTGAGGCTGGGCTTGGCTCATCGGTCGACGATGGTTGCGCGAACTCTATTCAAATTCCTGCGTACCAGGAATAACCGTAGTTCGGTGACTTGGGATCGATTGCCCCAACATAACCCTTTGCTGAGTCGGTTACCACCAGCCGCGTCACAAACTTGACGCTCTTGTAGCCGAGTTGCCGAGGCACTCGCAGGCGAAGCGGTCCGCCGAATGACACGGGAAGGTCACCGTCATTCATCGCATAGGTCAGCAAAGTCTGCGGATGGAGCGCATCATCGATGTCGATGCTATCCCACCAGTCGGGTTGGATTGAGAAATAGACGAGATAGCGAGCCTGGGGCAGGACACCGGAAGCCTTCAGCACTTCATGCAATGGCGTTCCGATCCACTCGGCAACGTAAGACCATCCTTCTTCGCAGACCACTTCGGTGATTTGGCTGCGCACGGGAAAAGTTTTCAGATCGGAGAGCGAAAGCGAGACGGGATGCGCGACCATGCCCTCGACGGAAAGGCGCCAGTCCGCGAAGCCGCCACTTTGAAGGCGTTTGAATTCATCATCGGGCGGATCGGTGGCATTAGCGAAGGGAACCTTTGAAATCATGCTGCGCGGGAACTCGCGAGCAAGAGAATTCCTGCTGAATAGTCGGTGAGCTGCATAGCTGAGAGTTTCACCGGGGCCGAAAATTCCGCGACTATCGGGCGGAACGAGTCCGTATCGCTGTGCCAATTTTGAGGCTACGGCCAGACCTGAAACTCCCGCGGCGGTGGCGATACCAGCCGTCACAAATTTGCGACGTGAGATCTTGTTCACGTTCCCTCCTGGGAGACTGGATCGGCGCCGATGATCATTTCGCGCATGCGTGTTGCGAATCCCGTAAGAACAATCATCGCGACGTGGATAAACAAAAAAACCACGAGAGATAACGAGATCAAGAAATGAAGAGTACGGGCGGACTGCCTGCCTCCGAGCACGTTCACGGCCCAGGGAAAAGAGGAATTGAAGGATGGCGACATCGCCAGGCCTGTCCAAATCACAAGTGGGAAGAGAACAAAGACGACGAACAGGTATGTGACGCGTTGGAGCACGTTGTATGTACGGGCTTCGGCTTCGTCGGGTGGTGCAAGGCGGAGGTGTTTCGCGATTACGCGAGCGACTGCGGACCAGGTCCGATCAGGGGGAGCTGGAAAGAGATTCTTCCGAAAGTGACGTGTGCGAAGACCGAACACGAGGTAAACCAGTCCGGTTATTAGTAACGCCCAAGCAGCTTCGAAGTGAAGATAGCGGCTCCAACCATTTTGGTCGGGAAGAACGTAGCCGTATCCACTAGGAACTGTGGATCGTGAAGACGGAATTGGAATTCGAAAGAGGGGAGACATCTGCGAATGGCCCACTTCGCCCCAGTAGAAGCGAGGATGAGAAATGATTAGCTCGATTCCGGTGACGAGCAGGGCAGCAAAGGAGAGGACTGTGATCCAGTGCGTGATACGGACGAGTGCAGTGTGACGGGGCCCCTGGTTCGAAAGGGAATCGGCAGGCGACACGCGGGGAAGGATAGCATGCCTGCCTGATCATGAGTCTTCCTTCCTACAGGATTTCACTGATTCCATTTGGACCAGGAAAAGCGTTACAAGTCACTCTGCAAAGCTTCCTTCCGAGCGTCTGCTGCTTCGGCACGACAGGCCATCGGAAGGAGGTCTTTGCGCCATACCTCACCGTGAATACTCCACCCTACGGCTCGCCCTGGCAGCAAGTTTTCGTTCACGCGATGTTAGAAATGGATTCTCCGCGAGTGCCTGAGAAAATTGCGGCTGCAGAACACGCCATCTCCAAGCGTTTGACGGAGCTACCTGTAAGCCAGGCGAATGCAGCGGAACTCGAAGCGCTCATTAGTGCAATCAGTAAGATTTCCCGTTTGAAACGCAGCGCTTGAACCTTAGTGTTGCCGATTACCGCGAGGGCGGCCATCGCTGCTTCCTTTCGAGGTTTATGCCTGCGCTGGAATCGCATCGATGTATCGGGTGATCTGGTTCAGGTGCGATAAATCGTGTCCGGCGAGCATTCGTAGCATTTCACCGAGAGACTCGGGACCGCGCTCGTTGTGCTGACCCGTTCGAGCGAGATCGGCTGCCGTCGCCCTCTTCCATGTGTCCAGATTGAATTGGCGTAATGCCCGAAACAGCTGGACAAGTTCCGATGGCTCGCGTTCATTGTGGCGCTGAGCAGAGACCCAGGCTTCCTGCTCTGTACCGAGGATGACAGGGTTGTGTTGCGAGAAGATGAGCCGGTAGCGATATCCGTACACCCACTCGCTGTCGGTAAGATGGCCGATGATTTCGTTCGGAGTCCACTTGCCTTCGAAAGGCCGTGCGCGCAAGGTAGCTGCCGAATGAGAGGTGACGATTGCGTCCAGTTTGGAGGCAGTTTGCGCGAGTACATTGAGTGGGTCCTGATCTCCGACCAGTTTGTATAACCTCTCGCGGTAGATTTGACCCGCGGCAGCGGCAGAGTCAGTTGCATGCATAGTCGTCTCCTGGATTGCGCTTTTCTTCACTTAGACCGCCAAGCCAGAGTTGCGTGAGCGGAGTCGTATTGTGCGCGATAACTTGAGCGAGTGCTATACGAAACTTGCGGTTGAATTCATTGCCAATGGCTCGATTCGTCGAATGAGATTTTGACTGTGGCGAAAAGTGGTCATAAGCGATGGACGTTCAGAAGTCAGAAAGCGTAGGTGGTCGGATTGCGCATCTTGGATAGTTTCGATACATTTTCCGGGACGGAGGAAATCATGCGGTTACGCGTGTTAACACTCACCCTCTTTTTCGCGCTCGCGACGGTTTTGGCAGGATGCAACAAACAACCACCGCCCGCAAATCCTGACAACACTGCCACGGACCAACAGCAGCAATCCCCAGAAAGTAATGCGACGACGACTTCACCAGGGCCGGCCGCCGGGGGACAAACAACTGCAAAGCCACCGGCTCCGAAAATAGAGCCCGGGAAAGAAGCTCCGAAAGCCATGGCTGTCGTAGTGCCCACGGGCACGGTGATGACGATCCGTCTGGATCAAGCTGTCGGATCCAAGATAAGCGAGAGTGGACAGCCCTTCACGGGCACGACTACGTCTGCGATCACGGTGGACGGCAACACGGCAATTCCGGCAGGCGCCAGGGCTTCGGGAGTTGTTTCGGATGCGAAGCCGCTTGGGCGTTTCAAGGGCGGAGCCGTCTTGTCGCTCAAACTCAATTCGATTGAAGTCGGCGGCAAAGCTCATTCCATTCAAACTTCCGCGATCGTGCAATCAGCGAAGGGAAAAGGTAAACGGACTGCTGTCCTGGCTGGAGGTGGAGCAGCCGTTGGCGCACTGATCGGTGGACTGGCTGGCGGCGGTAAAGGTGCAGCAATCGGAGCCCTTGCTGGAGGTGGAGCGGGCACAGCGGGAGCAGCTTTCACTGGCAACAAAGACATCGTGTTGCCGGCGGAGTCGGCTGTCAGCTTCAAACTTGATGCACCACTGGAACTGAAATAGAGGTTCCTGCCATTGTTATGGGGACCCGGGGTACATCCCCGGGTTTCTTTTTTGCCAGATTTTTGATGGAGGAGAGATGCTGGACTTTACGCAATTTCGTGCCATCACATTTGATTGCTACGGAACACTGGTCGATTGGGAGAGCGGGATCTTTGGGGCGTTGCGACCCGTCCTGGCAGCTCACGACCGAAACATCTCTGATGAACGGTTGCTGGAGTTGTACGCGGAATTCGAGGGCACAGCGCAGCAGGGAGAATATCGACGCTATCGAGATGTACTTCGTTCGGTCGTTCAGTCGTACGGGCAGCGATTGAAATTTACGCCCTCGGATGAAGAAATCGATTCACTGGCGGAATCCGTTCCTCGGTGGAAACCATTTCCGGATACGGTGGCAGCGCTAAAGAGACTCGCAGAACGATATCGGTTGTTCATTATTTCGAATATTGATGATGATTTATTTGCCGCCACCCGCAAGCATCTAGGAATTGATTTCGATGGAGTGGTCACGGCAGAACAAGCGCGCAGCTACAAGCCGTCGATTAACAATTTCAAACTTGCTCTTGAAAAATTGCGTTTGCCCGTGCAGCAAGTGCTGCATGCCGGGCAGAGCGTTTTTCATGATGTCCTGCCGGCGCGCTCGCTGGGAATGAAAACTGTGTGGGTGAATCGACCTTCACCACGTCCTAATGCGGGAGCGGCACGCGCGGCGGCAGGCACACCTGACCTCGAAGTCAAGAGCATGGCTGAACTTGCCGCGCTCGCCGTAGATTGAACTGACTTCAATTACATCGCGACCGGAAAATTCACAATTTTTTTCTGGATGGCCCGTGCGACCAACTGGGCCTTATTGTGAATGTCGAGTTTGCGCATGAGGTTGAACTTATGCGCCTCGACGGTCTTGATGCTAAGTCCTAATAATGATGCAACCTTGCGGGCCGTGTTGCCTTCCGCCAGCAGCTTCATGATCTCGCGTTCGCGTGGGGTGAGCCGGTTGGCCCGAGAGGCAGTATGCGAGTGCGATGCACCGGTCCATGAACTCAAAAGCTCGGGACTGACACACCGTCCTCCGGAACGAACTTCACGCAAGTATGAGACCAATTGTTGGGCGGGAGTATCTTTCAGGAGATAGCCGGCAGCACCGGCCTGAATGCCCTGCATAACGTATTCCTGATCCTCATGCATGGTTAGGAACACGACACGGGTCTGCGGACATTTTTGTTCAATAATGCGGGCCACTTCGAACGAAGAGGGACCCGGCATGCCGATATCCATAAGAATGAGATCGGGACGATGCTCAAGCACCAGTTTCAACGCGTCGGTCGCATTGCAGGCCTCGGCGACGACTTCAAAATCAGACTCGTCTTGCAACAAACGATTCACTCCATGCCGAAGGAGTGCGTGGTCGTCGGCGATGACACAACGGATCGGGGCGCGTCCTGCTGTGAGGATTGGGGAAGTTTCTTGAATCAAAACGCATCCTCCGCGGCCAGAACGAAACAGAAAACCTTATGCGTGACGAGCGCGGCGCTACAAGACAGACATTCGTTGAAAATTGTTTTCAATTTTAACGGTTTTTCACCGAATTCTGCCACCCTTAAAACGATTTTTTTGCGGACTTTACAGGTTTGCAGCGCGAATCTTGATTCGGATTCATTAGATTGATGCAGTTAGGTAGAACAAAGGCAGCTCCGATCGGCGGATTGGGGCCAAATTCATTGAATCAATTACAATCCCAAGTTTATGTTGCGCTACTTCACTTCGGGCGAGTCCCACGGCGAGGCTTTGGTCGCATTTCTATCAGGGCTGCCGGCTGGTGTACAGGTTGACCCGGAGTTCTTGAATCGCGAGTTGTGGCGTCGGCAGCAGGGCTACGGACGCGGTGGCCGGATGAAGATCGAAACCGACCAGGCACATATTTTGTCCGGGGTCCGGCACGGAAAAACGATCGGATCGCCTATCGCTGTTTTGCTGCAGAACAAGGATTGGGAGAACTGGAAGGAATCGCTGCCGGTTGAGAGTGGTGACGCGCAAAAACACAAACGCGTTGCTTCCCCGCGGCCCGGACATGCGGATTTAGCGGGTGCACTGAAATTCAATTTTTCCGAAGCAAGATACGTGCTGGAGCGTTCTTCAGCACGAGAATCTGCCGCGCGAGTTGCAATCGGAGCCATCGCAAAACTCTTTCTTCGGGCGTTGGGAATCGAGATTTTGAGTCATGTTGTGGCGGTGGGGAGCGCAGGCGTTGAAAAGGAAGTTCCCTGGGACGAGATTCGAGCACTGGCCGAGCGAGGAGAAATCCTGCTGAACTGTGCGGACGCTTCCGTTGAGCAGCGCATGAAGGAAGAAGTAGACCAAGTGCTGAGGACGGGAGACACAGTGGGTGGTGTTTTCGAAGTGGTGGCCCATCATGTCCCGCCGGGATTGGGAAGTTATGCGCAATGGGACGAACGGCTCGACGGGATGCTTGCCGCAGCGGTTATGTCGCTGCAAGCTGTAAAGGCAGTGGAGATTGGAAGCGGGATCCTGGCTGCCACGTCGCGAGGTTCGAATGTTCACGACGAAATCGGTTATCAAAAATCCGCTGGATTTGCGGGATTCACGCGGGTGCACAACAATGCGGGCGGTATCGAAGGCGGTGTTTCGAACGGTGAAGAGATTCGCGTGCGAGGTTATCTAAAACCTATTTCGACGCTGCGAAGGCCGCTTCAATCCGTTGACTTTGAAACACGCGAACCGGTAAAGGCTGCTTACGAGCGTTCCGATGTCTGCGTGGTTCCTGCAGCAGGAGTTGCAGCCGAGGCGATGGTGGCTCTCACGCTGGCACGGTGTGCGCTGGAGAAGTTCGGCGGGGATTCCTTAGCGGAGACTCTACGCAACCACCGCGGTTACCTTGAGCAACTCAAGAATTACTAAGAAGGCCTGCCGAGACGAATGATTTATCCGATCGTGAAATACGGAAACCCGGTGTTGGAAAAGCCGGCCGCTCCTGTCACAGACTTCGACGGAGAATTGAAGAAGCTCGTTGAAGATATGTTTGAGTCCATGTACGCCGCGCATGGAGTGGGGCTGGCAGCACCACAGATTGGCATCTCGAAACGACTCGCAGTGATCGATGTCACCTTCAAGGAAGATCCGGAAGCGAAGCTGGTATTGGCCAACCCAGAGATCATTCATGTAGAAGGGCGTCAGACGGGAAGTGAGGGCTGTCTGTCGATCCCAGAGTTCCGTGAGCAGGTCAGCCGCGGGAAGCGAGTCACTGTGCGCGCACAGGACGTCAATGGCAAGTGGTACGAACACACCGGCGAAGATCTACTCGCACGCGCATTTCTACATGAGACAGACCATCTGAATGGGAAGCTCTATATCAGCCACATCAGCGCACTGAAGCGCGACCTCATCAAGCGTAAGATCAAGAAGCTGGTAAAGGCCGGAGAGTGGTAAACAAGACTGGAGTACCAGTATGAGTGCGAAGCTCAAGCTGGTGTTTGCCGGAACTCCGCGCTTTGCTGTCCCAACGCTCGAGAAGCTAGCAGAGATGGGACACCGCATCGCTTTCGTGCTCACGCAGCCGGACAAGGCGCGCGGGCGTGGGATGGAGATCACGCCGTCACCAGTTAAAGAGGCAGCCCAACAACTCGGCATTCCCATACAGCAACCAGAGACGATCAAGAACAATGTCGAGCTGCGCGAAGCGCTCACGCGGTTGGCTCCGGACGCGATCATCGTGGTCGGCTACGGGCGCATCATTCCGCAATGGATGATCGATTTACCTCAGTTTGGAAATATCAATCTGCATGCATCGCTGCTGCCGAAGTATAGAGGCGCAGCGCCGATCCAGTGGGCCATCGCTAGAGGTGAAACAACAACGGGCGTTACGACGATGCGAATCGATGCGGGACTCGATACAGGCGACATCCTTTTACAAAAGCAGGTTGCAATCGAAGAAAAAGATACCGCTGAAACGCTTGGCCCTAAACTGGCGAATCAAGGCGCAGATCTGATGGTCGAGACTCTTGGCGGCCTGATTGAGGGCGCAATTACGCCCCGCGCGCAGAATCATGCAGATGCTTCTTTGGCGCCAATTTTGAAGAAAGAAGATGGGATTGTTGATTTCACACGAAGCGCAAAAGAGATTGTCGACCGCTTGCGCGGTTTCCAACCGTGGCCGGGTGCAACCACTGTATTTCGCGGCAAAGGGATGAAAATAACGCAAGCGCGCGTGGCGGAAGAAACAATTTCGGAGATGAGTAATCCGGGAACGCTTGGAGTGCGGCCCGGTCGCTTATATGTGCACAGTGGCGCACGCACGGCTTTGGAAATCATCGAAGTTCAGCCTGAAGGCAAGAAGCGCATGAGCGTGTCGGATTTTATTCATGGTTACCGCCCTTCAAGTGGGGAATCTCTAGGCCGCTGATTCATTGATGACTGGCTGTGGTCCTGTTTGAAAACCCAGACTTCCAACCCGAAAATCTCGCCAGCCCGCGCAGCGGCTTTCGACATCCTGATGCGCGTTGAAAAAGAGGATGGTTACGCCTCAGAGATGCTGCATGCGAGAAAGTACCAAGATCTATCCTCGTTGGATCATGGGCTCGCGACCCAGATCACGCTTGGTGTTTTGCGCTGGCGATCAACCATCGACGAGACGGTGCGGCGTGCTTCCTCTAAAAAGCTGGCGCAGATGGATGCCGAGGTGCTGACAGCGTTGCGCATGGGAGTTTTTCAGATTCAGTACCTGGAACGCATTCCAGCACACGCGGCAATTTTTGAGAGTGTGGAGTTGGTCAAACGCGCGCGCAAAAGATCGGCGGTGCCCTTTGTGAATGCAGTTTTGAGAAAGGTCCCGGTGGAGCGTCACTCATCGGTGGTTGAAGATGCGGACGATGCGGCTACGCTCGCAAGTGTTTCTGCTCATCCGATGTGGCTTGTAGAACGATGGACGGCCAGCTATGGATTGGACCAGACTCGAAGGATTTGCGCTCACAATCAAAGCACACCCGTGGCGGCGATCCACTTTCACGACAACGCGGCCGAAGAGGAACTTATTCGTGAAGGTGTGGAACTTCAGCCGGGAGCCTTACTGAACCATGCCCGTCGAGTTCGCAGCGGAGATGTGACGAAGACTCGGGCGTTTAGAGAACGACGCATCAGCGTGCAGGATGAAGCGTCGCAGCTCGTTGCTTTGCTGGTTGGTACAGGGCAGACGATCCTTGATTGCTGCGCAGCGCCAGGTGGAAAAACCCGATCGATTGCGGAACGGAACCCGAAATCACGCGTGTTCGCCACCGAATTACATCCGCACCGCGCAGCGCTGCTTCAAAGACTTGCCGGCGCAGAGAATGTTCGAGTGATCGCTGCGGATGCGCGACAACTTCCTTTTACCAGCGAATTCGATCGCGTGCTCGTCGATGTTCCATGCAGCGGTACAGGAACATTGGCCCGGAACCCTGAGATCAAATGGCGGCTGAAAGCAAACGATCTCGAGGATTTGGCGGATCGGCAGGTTGCCATTCTGCAGTCAGTGCTCGAGCGCGTGGAATCTGCCGGCAAGCTTGTGTATGCGAGTTGTTCTCTCGAGCCAGAGGAAAACGAAGCAGTGGTAGAGAAGGTCTTAAGTAAAGCGACCGGATTCCAAGTCGCAAGCTGCCGGGAAGAACTCGCAAGTTTAAGGGATGCCGGCGAGCTGAGTTGGGGCGATCTCGATTCGCTGATCAGCGGCGATTATCTACGCACAATACCTGGGGTTCATCCGTGTGATGGATTTTTCGCGGCCATTCTTGAGCGCCGCTAACTATTTGCTACTGAACCTCGAAGGTGACGACAGTGCCAGCTCGTACCTTTTGGCCGGGCGCAGGATTTTGCGAAACGATGATGCTCGCTGGAGTCGCTTGCGGAGAGGTAGCGATCGGGGTGGGCAGCACGGGAGAATTCGGATTAGCAGCAGGTAATGCAACGCTGACGTCGCCGAGACGCATACCGGCGTCTTGCAAGGAAGATGTGATATTGCCGAGTGGCTGTCCAACGAAGTTCGGCATTATGAAGCTTTGCGCTTCGGAAAGAGTAGAAACCAACAGATTCATCTTCGGGGCAGCCACGCCTGACGCGTTGGCCTGGGGATTTTGTGCCAGGACGCGATCGGACGGCACTTCTGGAAAATCAACTTGCGCGAGCGATTCGACTTCAAGGCCGCGTCGGCGAATTGTGAGTTCCGCTGCCCGTTCACTCTGGCCAACGACATCCGGAATCGAGACTCGTTGAGGTCCGAGACTCTGGGCGACCCGTACCTGCCATCCGCGACGGACCTTCACGCCTGAAGGCGGAATTTGAGACATGATTCGGCCCTCGGCGATTTCCGGACTGTAATATTGCCGCTCGATGACAAGCTGAAGTCCGAGAGCGGCTGAGGCACGCTCCGCGTCCTGTGGCGCCATTCCGACAAGCTTAGGGATTTCAACTTCGCTTCCGTGAATGGCGATACGCATTGCAGTTAGCGCAGATATGAGTGCAACGGTCACCAGGACAAGGCCCATGAGAACGAGGCGGACAACCTGCTTCATGCAGATGGCTCCTGCTGTTCATCCCATTGGTGTCCGCAGCTATGGCACTTCCAACCGTTGTCGTGTAAGGGAATCGGCACATTGAGGTATGCGGACCCGTATGCCACAAGTTTGTTCAATTCTTCGAAGCTAACATCCAGCGATTGGCATTTCGGACAGCGCGGCTGAGTGTACTCACCGACTCCGTCCACATCGAGTTCCTCGGGAATTGGCTGGCTCAAGATTTCTTCTGCGGCTTCGAGATCTTCGGGACGGACACGAAGTTTAATACCACCAACAAGGTTGGAGATGAACCAGTCAAGGCGCACTATGTTTTCGTCACCGAGGAATGATTCGATGCCGGCAGAATCCAGGCTGCCTTTTGCCAGTAGGGCCTCGGGAAGATCGCGAAACTTTCGAACCGTGATCAGGTTTTGAAACTCGACTTCGTCGGACTCTGACATCCTTAACGCATCATACGACAGCGATCTCAACAGACAAAAACAAAGCCAGGGCGCGCTGGCTGAAGAGGCCACGGCCCTGGCTTTTTTACAAAACGATAAGGTCAGTGCGCCACGGTGCCTGTCGAGCCACCCGCGCTTGCTTTTTCGCTTCCGACCCAGGCATGAACGCGGTCGCTGAGAACATCCATCGGCAAGGCACCGGCTCCAAGCAATTCATCGTGGAACGCTCGAAGGTCGAATTTGCTGCCGAGCTGATTTTTTGCGTATTCACGCAGCTTCAGGATTTCAAGCTGGCCGATTTTGTAGCCAAGAGCTTGTCCGGGGATCGCGATGTAACGGTCCGTTTCGCTCTGCACTTCTGGTTCGTCGATGGTTGAGTGTTGGTGGAAGAAGTCTACGACTTGCTGACGAGTCCATCGCTTGTAGTGAAAACCTGTGTCGACGACGAGACGGATCGCACGCAACATGTCGTCTTGCAGGTGGCCATAGTAGCTGTATGGGTCCTGGAAGAAACCTACTTCCTCCCCAAGCCGTTCCGAATAGAGAGCCCAGCCTTCTGTGTATGCGTTGTAATACTCGTTCTGTCGGAAGGGCGGGAGCTGTGGCAATTCCTGCGCGATTGCGATCTGCATGTGGTGTCCGGGGACGCCCTCGTGATAGGCAGTGGTCTCAACGCTCAGCATCGTGCGGTTCTGAAAGTCGCTGGTGTTGACCATTACGTGTCCCGGGCGCGATCCATCGAGCGCCGGCTGGATGTAGTGAGTGGCCGATTCTTTCTCACGGAACTCTTCGATCGGCATGATTTCAACTTTCGCCTTCGGAAGACGGCCGAAGAGGTTCGGCAACTTCGTGTACATCTGATCTGTATCTTTCTTGTAGAGATCGATGATTTCCTGGCGAGAGCGGAAGTGAAGCTTGGGATCTTTTTGAATCGCGGCGTTGAAGCTTTTCAAATCTTTGTAGCCGAGCTGATTGGCGACTTTCAGCATCCGTGCTTCGATTTCTTGCACTTGTTGCAAGCCGATCTGGTGAATCTCTTCCGGTGACAGGGTCGTAGTGGTGTTTTGCCGAACGAGGTAGGCGTAGCGTTCCGCACCGTCAGGAAGGGCCCAAACTCCGGGCTCGGTGCGGCCTTTTGGTGCGTATTCGTCTTTCACAAACTTCGTGAATTTCACATATGTAGGCAAAACCGAATCCTGGATGGCAGCGAGCCCAGCGTCACGCAAACGCTTCTGGTCAGCCTCGGTGATTCCCTCAGGAAACTTTTTGAAAGGTTGCGCGAACGGGCTTTCTTCAGCCTTTTGCGATGCGAGCTTGTCTGATTGCGTCACGACTTTCTCAAGCAGCATGCGCGGGGGCATAAGCCCTTCGGCCATACCTTTTCGCATCTGAATGGTCGTCTCGTCGAAAACGCGCGGCACTTGCTTCAATCGCGCAATGTAGTCTTCGTAATCCTTCACATTCGTGAAGGCAAGCACACTCACCAGTTGTGGAAGTTGAATGTGAAGACCACCGAACTGTGTGACCGGCATTTCCCACGGTTTGAACTTTGCGCCGACCAGGTTGTCTTTCAGATCGCGAACCATCAACGTTTTGTTGAGTGATTCCTGTTCGGGGAATCCGGTGGTATCAATTGCTTCGAACCGCTCAAGAAACTTTTTCGTTTGAGCAAGATCTTCCTCGATCGCCTTCTGTGAATAGTCACCGAGTTGGTCGTTATACCGCTTGTCGCCGAGGACGGACGCGTAAATCGGACTCGTGCGCATGGAATATTCCCACTGCTCTTTCAGAAGATCGTTGAGAGCCTTGCGACGGGCTTCCAGATTGGCCGGGGCTTGCGCGAAGGTGAAGACGGAACTCAGAAGGCCCAACATGAGGGCCAAACAGACTACAGATCGCATATCGACTCCAGGGCGTTGAATTTGTTGATGTCGGCGAGTTTCTCGCTCATTGAACAAGTGGCTCAGAAGTTTCAGCCAGTCACTGCTATCGTTAGACGGATACGCAAAACAAACGTGAGGGGTTCCACAGCAAGATTCGTCAGTGGGTCTCACCATCCCCGGGGGCAACGTCTGGCGTATCAACCTTTTGAGCGCTAGTGGAGGCCGATAGGATGGGCGGAGCCTCGAATTCTCCAGCGTCTTTTCCTGCCAGAGCGGTGTTCATGAATTGCATCCAGACAGGCAGGGCGGCGCGACCGCCAGTCTCTTTGGAGCCCAGAGATTTCTTTTCATCGTAGCCGATCCAAACCCCAGTGGTGAGAGCAGGGGAAAATCCGATGAACCAGGCATCGGTGAAATCGTTCGTGGTACCGGTTTTACCCGCTAGCGGATAAGGCATCTTCGCAGCGGCGAGGGCTGTTCCATGCAAGACGACCTCGCGCAGCATGGAAGTGAGAACCCGTGCCGTGCGAGATGAGATGACATCTTTCACCTCGGGATAGTCCTCCTCCAGAACGCGCCCTTCGTAGTCGGTCACCTTCGTGATGTAGCGGGGCACGATGCGAACTCCATCGTCGGGAAAGACGCTGAATGCGGAGGTCTGTTCCATCAGTGTGAGATCGGCTGCACCGAGGGCGATTGGCAGATAAGCGGGGATATTGGATGTCACGCCGAAGCGGCGTGCGTAGTCGATCACGTTCTTGATGCCGATCTTATCGGCCAATTTCAAAGCGGGGATGTTGCGGGACTGAGCAAGTGCGCGGCGCAGGGTGATCGTGCCTTCGAACTTCTGATCGTAATTGTGAGGCGTGTACGTTGTTGATCCGGCCGGAAAACTGATTGGAGCGTCGACAATGGTGTCATCCGGCGAGGCGCCCTGATCAACTGCGGCAGCATAGACGTATGGCTTAAACGAGGAACCAACCTGACGCTGTGCCTGTACAGCGCGGTTGAACTTCGATTCGTTGAAGTCGCGACCTCCGACCATGGCTTTGATCTCGCCAGTGCCGTTATCGAGCGCGACCAGAGCCCCCTGCGCACCGGAATCTTGTTCGAGTGAAACGCGAGCTTCTCCGTTCTCTCCTAGGTTGAGAACCTTGATGTAAACGATGTCACCAGCGTGCAAAATCGTGCCAAGTTTTTTCTGGGTCCAAGCCACATCTGCCTGTGTAAGTTGCGCCGTGTACTTGCCAAAGCGCACGGTGGCGCTGGATGTGGTCGCTTGCGTGATGAGTGCATGCATGTATCCATTCACTTCAGGCGCATCGTCCCAATCGAGATTCTGATACTTCTCGAGCACGGCGCCTTGGGCCAGAACATTGACTAAGTGACCTTTCCATCCGTGGCGACGTTCGTAGGCGGCAAGTCCATCGAGGATGGCTTGATTGGCAGCACGCTGGAGATCAACGTCCAGGGTGGTGTAGACGCGCAGGCCTCCTTCGTGAACCTGATCGCTGCCGTACTTACTTTCGAGGTAGCGGCGAACTTCTTCAACAAAGTACGGCGCGACTGAATTCGGATCACGCTGCAAATTGAGTACGACCGGTCTTGCTTTCGCTTCGGTCGCTTGCTGAGTAGTGATCTTCCCGTCTTCCAACATTGCGTTCAGAACGAGATTGCGGCGCTTCAGCGCGCGGTCAGGGTGTACGACGGGCGAATAGTATTGAGGCGCCTTGGGCAAACCTGCGAGCAGGGCTGCTTCATCCAGGGTTAATCGCTTAGCTGGCTTGCTGAAGTAATACTCGGAGGCTGCTTCGAATCCGTAAGCACCATGCCCTAAGAAAATCTGGTTTGCATAGAGCGTAAAAATTTGTTGTTTCGTGAAACGCCGCTCGATTTGAACCGCGAGCAATGCTTCCTGCACTTTGCGGTGAAAAGAACGGTCTGGCGAGAGAAAGAGATTGCGGGCAAGTTGCATCGTGAGGGTCGAGCCACCCTGCAGCTTGCCGCCGGACTGAATATCCCGATAGGCCGCCCCGAGAATTCGCCAAGTGTTGATGCCCCAATGACGATAGAAATCTTTGTCTTCGATGGAGATCAGGGCGTCGCGCAGAACGGGCGGGTAATCATCGTAAGAAGCAATGACGCGCCTTTGTAAAGCGAAGGTGCCGATAATCCGGCCATGATTGTCGTAAAGCTCGGTGATGGCGCTCGGCCGATAACGCTCCAGTCCGTCAACCTGGGGCAAGTCCGTCGAATAAACAAGCAAGAGACCCGCAGTCGCACCGACAAGTGCTGAGATCAGGACGAGCAATCCGAATAGCACCCAACCGACGCGCTTCTTCTCACCCCTTCCGCGCGCCGTGACATCGTAGTCCAGGAGTTTCATCGGAAGTTAGTCTCAGCATAACAACGGAAGAAAAGAGGCACCATGGAAAATACGGCTCACAAAAAAATCGCGCGCCCGAAAGCGCGCGATGAACACTAAGAATGAAGAAGCTTAACTCTTGGCTTCCCGAGCTTTCAGTACTTCGATGGCTTTCTTCAGTTGCTCATCCGTTTGTGGACGCGCTTTCTGAGTGTCATTGTTGTTATCGGGGGCCGCGCCGGAATCATCGTCAGGCAATCCGCTGTCGTCGTCCACATCAGCAACGAGAACGTTCGGAGTGACTGCAGAGTCCTGGATGGCTTTGCCGCTCGGCGAATAGTACTTCGCAACTGAAAGAATCAGGGCAGAGCCGTCCGGTAAGTCGATCGTCTTCTGAACAGACCCTTCGCCGAAAGTCTTATCGCCCACAATATCTGCGCGGGCATTCTCGAGCAGGGCAGAAGCGACGATCTCAGCCGGTCCGGCAGTTCCACGATTCACCAGCACAACAATGGGAAGGGTGGTGATGTCCTTCGAAGGATCGGCGTTGAAAGCTTCTCGCGGATACTTTTGTCCCTGCAGGTAGGTGATCGTTCCATGATTCAGGAACAAGTTGGCTGTTGCGATGCCCTCGGATTCATCACCCTCGGAGACGTTGCGCAGATCTAGCACTAAGCGCTTCGCGCCGTCCTTTTGAACGGCTTTCACCTTGTTCGCGATTTCCAGGGCTTTGCCTTGGGTGAGCGCGTCAACCTTTACGTAGCCAACGTTGTCGGCCATAAGCTTCTCAGTGGCTGCCGGCACGTTGACCACGTCGCGGGTGATGACGATCTTCTGAGGCTCCGCTCTCCGTGGACGAACGACGGAAACGGTCGTTGTGGATCCGGGCTCGCCAACGAGTACTGTGCGGATCTCTGCCAACGACATATCACGCGTGCTGCGTCCTTCGATCGCTTCGATGATGTCGGAACCAACCAGGCCGGCCTTGTCCGCAGGACCACCTGGAATCACCGATACGACGGCCGCATACCCGAAACGCTTCGAGACGGTCGCACCGATCCCGGCTTTGCCTGCACCCTTGATCTGCTTGAAGTGTTTGTATTCTTCGGGCGAGAGATAGCTGGAGTTTGCGTCCAACGACTCGAGCAAGCCGTGAAGCGCGCCTTCCGTCACGGTAGGAATTTTAGGATCTTCGACGTACTCACTGCGCACGCGCGAGAGTACTTCACTGTAGACCTGCAACTGGCGATAAGCGCCATCGTTCGAGGAGGCGCGCACACCCACAAAACTGCCTACGACCGTGAACAGAAGCACGGCAAACGAGGCGACCAAAACAGCAACTTTAGTTCTCATCGACATGGATTCTTTAATTGAGGAAGGGACGTCACTTCCGGGTTGGAACTCCCATCATTATATCTCTTCAGATGCCGCTTTCCGGTCATCCGCTGCAGCGAAAAACCCCCAAGAGTAATCAGGTTGTGCAAAGGCGCAAAGGTTAAAGGCAAAGGCGTCTCCGGCCCGCAAGAACCAGAGATTCTCCTCATTACAAAAGACTTAGAGAGCCTCTCAGTTTTGACGGGGGAATCGACGCAAGGTGAGCCAGAGTTCAGCCGACTTCTGCCAAGCCGTAAGTGCTCTGCCAGCGCGAGCGCATCTGTCGAACAGCGCGCTCCATCTCATCTTTGGAAATCTCGGCGCTTGGACCTGCCAGAACGGTGGCTGCTTCGAGCTTTGCGGCTTCGAGAAGTTGTCGATCGCGAATCAGATTAGCCACGCGGAAATCGGGCAGCCCGGCTTGGCGGGTACCGAAAAACTCTCCCGGACCACGTAATTCCAAGTCGAGTTCGGCGATCTGAAAACCATCATTCGTTCGCACCATGGCGTCGAGCCGCCGCTCACCTTCTTCAGAAACCTTGCCGCCGGTCATAAGAACGCAGTAAGACTTGGCTGCGCCCCGGCCAATGCGGCCGCGAAGTTGATGGAGTTGAGAAAGTCCAAAACGCTCGGCATGTTCAATGACCATCACGGTAGCGTTGGGAACATCGACCCCGACTTCGATTACGGTGGTTGCCACCAGAATGTTGAGTTCTCCGCGCTGGAACATGCGCATGACCTGCTCTTTTAATTCGGGTTCGAGGCGTCCATGAAGCAGGCCCACTTTTAAATCGGCGAACGTTTTGTTGCTGAGCTCGCGATACATCTTCAAGGCCGCTTTCAGCTCGTTTTCCTGGTTCTCCTCAATGACGGGGTAAACGACATAAACCTGGTGGCCAGCCGCGACTTGCTTTCGGACAAAATCCCAGACCTTGGGAGCCTGGTCGTCAGAAATGCGGCGCGTCACGATTGGAGTCCGCCCGGGCGGTAGTTCGTCGAGGACGGAGAGATCGAGATCGCCATACAAAGTCAGGGCAAGAGTGCGTGGAATCGGAGTGGCTGTCATGACAAGCACATCGGGCTCGGGTTCGTTGGTGCGGCGCGTGCCTTGACCCGATGATTTCTTTGCTTGCGCGGGATCGTCGGCAGACTTCTTCATCAACTTCAGCCGCTGCAGAACTCCGAAGCGGTGCTGTTCGTCAACGATTACGACCCCTAGCTTCTCGAATTCCACTTTCCCTTCAATCAGAGCATGGGTGCCTATTACAAGCTGTGCATTTCCCTGTGAGATATGACGCCGGATTTCGCGTTTGCGGTCCTGTTCCAGCGACCCGGTAAGAAGAACGACCCGATACCCAGTGTTCTCGAGGATCTGCCGCGCGGAGAAATAATGCTGCTGGGCAAGGATCTCCGTGGGAGCCATCAGGGCGACCTGGTAGCCATTTTCAATCGCGATGACGGCCGCTTCGAAGGCGACGATGGTCTTGCCGGATCCAACGTCTCCCTGAAGCAGTCGACGCATCGGTTCAGACTTCTGCATGTCCGCTGCGATTTCCTTCAGCACACGCTTTTGAGCAGCGGTCGGATGAAACGGCAGGATCTTCTTGATTGCTTCCCGCACTCGATCATCCAGCTGAAACGAGATCCCCGTCTGGGCTTTCTGCTGGCGACGACGCAGTTCGAGTCCGAGCTCGAGGAAGAAGAGTTCGTCGAAGATCAGCCGGATATGTGCGGGAGTGCGCGAGGTCTGAAGATCAGCGACGCTCTCGCCGGGATCTGGCC
The DNA here is from genome assembly GCA_036265385.1 of Terriglobales bacterium. GTDB lineage: Bacteria > Acidobacteriota > Terriglobia > Terriglobales > Acidobacteriaceae > DATAPD01. The sequence goes on along the minus strand of DATAPD010000055.1, from coordinate 174,483 downwards.
AGTGCACTTTCCACAATGCTTCATGCGGAGAGATCAAACCCATCCGGGCTCGTACTGCAGCCGGAATTGCGTCAGGCAGGTCGGATGGAAGATTTTCGAGAGCCCCGTGAATAACGCGCCTGAACCAGCGGGCCGACAGCTTGCCTTGGCCGGCTGATTCGTAGATAGGAACTATTTTTCCGACCTCGAGTGATGTCGCAGCCTTGGATTCTGTGTCCTCATTGTCGTCTCCAGATTCACCAAGGATTTCGAATTGGGGCTGGATGATCTGCAGTTCTCCGCTGCGATCATCTTTTTCTACCTTCCCGTAAAGCGCGATCAATTGACCGGGCTGAAACTTGTCGCGCAGATATGTTCCGTGAAACCAGAGACACTTCAGCCGGGAGACACCTTGCCCAACAGTAAGTTGGAAAATCGGCATCCGTCGAGTTTTGAAAACGCCGGAGTTGCGCACCTCTGCGATCACGGTTGCCATTTCGCCGGCACGGAGTTCGGCGACGCTGCGCGGATTTAGTCGGTCTTCATACCGAAAAGGCAGATAATGGATGAGGTCGTCAACGGTATGAATGCCTTTATTGGCGAGGATCACCGCCAGTCGCGGTCCGATTCCTTTTACATATTGAACGGATGTGCCCGGTTCGAGCATCTCAAAGGATGTTAGCAGGAGGGCTCGGGTTAATGGCCAATATGCGCATGCTCGACAGTCTGCGGGACGGTCTTCTCGCCGTCCTCGCCGGCAATGCCATCTATTTCGTACTCATGCCCCATCTGCCCGAACCACTGCGCCACGTACCGTTTCGCCATGACTTGGGCCTGCTCGTCGATTTTCTTTTTTGCTTCGCGATTTTTGGGCTGGTACGGCGGTTCATGAAAACCAGACCGCGGGACGACGTTCCACCGCGATAGTCTCGATCGAATTCATTTGTTATCAATTAGCGGTTCTGAAGCCGACTCGTCCAACACGAACCGCCCGAGAAAAATCATCGGCGTTCGCTGCGTGAGCCGCGTCATTGATATGCGCCTGCTCCTTTAATTGTGCAAATGGCAAACCATTGGTGACGATGTTGCCGCTTTCATAAAGCATCTCGTCCCCCTTACCGTTGAGCAAAATGCGCCAATCATAGCGGGATGCATTCGCCAGCGGCTTGCCTGTCGCATTCACTTCTTTAAAGATGTTCGTTGTGCAGTTACGTGTCAGGGCGTTGTACCACTCAGGACGCTCATGAAGACGATTCGCACCGCGTGCGTATTCGAGAAACAATGTTCGTGCCCAGACGGGACCGGCGATGGTCCGATAGAGATAGACATCCTCGTTGTGGCGGTAGTTCGTCCGCAGACGAACAACATCCCGCTCGTCCGCGATCGTGTAGATCAGTTCATATTGACGGAAGAAACCAAGTATTGCGGAGTAGCTCTCGCCAATTTCCTTTCGCGTCTCGATCGAGAATGCGACGTGATCGTTGTCTCCGAACTGGAAACTCACGATGGGATGCGCGATCCAGGGAGAGCCCCAGTACGTGATGAATATATCGACGCCGCGAATCTGGTTGAGGTCGACAATGCGGGTTTCCCACCGCGGAGTGTAATCGGCTTCGGTGCGGTACTCACAATCGCGGAGATTGTGAATGGTGGCGTGGTCGCCATCGATTTCCACCCACGCGGTCTCGGCAACATCCGGCTGCCAGGGACGCTGGTTCGAGGGCTTCAGGGATAGCCACCAGAACAGCACGAGAAAAAATCCGGCAACCGAAATCAGCTTGCCACGCCGACTGCCGCGTGTAACCCCGAGAACTGCGATTATCGTGGCGCAGTATAAGAGCGCGAACGGTACGCGCAGCTTCGCGGCATTGAAATCAAAAGCCAGGGCAGCCGCCGACCATGCCGTGATTCCAAAAAGAACGAACCACACAAGAGCACGGCCAACGAAGCGAAGCACCGTATACATGACGGCGCAAGTGTACGATACGGCCGAACCGCCGACTAATTTGAGAGCTAACGTTCTGAACTTGAGCTGTCTGATTATGCGTGTGAAGCCCGATTACTTGATCTGTCTTTAGGTGTTCGTCCGCTGATGCTTACATATTTCTGACAGCGCTGTGACAATCGCGCAAACCCCACTCTTGTACTTTCGTTGATCGATTCCAGCCAGCCATGGCTGAGACGAAAGGGGCACAGAGCATGCGTATCTTTCTTACTCTTCTTGCGATATGCGCGATTCCCATCGCAAGCTTGGCGCAACAACCACCCAAAAGTTTAAACGTGCACATTCTGGATTATTGCGATCCGACCACATTCAACGAGGCCGTGGGCGACGGCACGTGCGTTCGTGATACCACGTCGGGCTTTCTTACCTTCAATGGCTTTGCAAACGAAGCAACCACTGAAAAATCAGTGGGCGCGTGGCGCTTCACTCCACCTACGAAGGCGATCGTGAAGCGGGACGGAACGCTTGAAATCGATAATCTCGGCGGCGAGTTGCACACGTTCACCGAAGTGAAGAAGTTCGGCGGTGGCTTTGTCGACTTTCTCAATCAAGCCACGGGAAATCTGGAACCAGCGCCCGAATGCGCGCAGGTCGTCAACGGACAACTCGTGCCACAACCGGCGAGCGATGACAATCTATTCATTGCTCCCGGGGCACATGCATCGCACAAACTGGACCACGATGAGACATTCGTCCACTATCAATGCTGTGTCCATCCGTGGATGCGGATCACGATTCAAACAGATCGTGGAAAGCCCGACGAGCATAAATTGCAACAGTAGAAACTGTCGGTTCTGCTATCAGATTGAAGCCCATGATTTGCCCGCCCCTTCCTGCGGCAACCTTGAAGGGGTGGGCTAAACCCCGCGTCCAGAGCCGGATTTGAGCGTTTTGTCCGTTTCCGACACCGCACAATTTCTTTGTCGATTTGATTCCTGGTGATGTACAATCCCGCTCGCCTTGGATCGTGCGAGGTGAACGCCCCAGTTCCTCTCTACCCCCTTAGAGGACTTCAGTTTTTCTCTGCAGTGCATTCGTAGAAAGCGCACGTTCAAAATCAAAGCCAATTGAGGGCCCGATGCTACTTCGTCGAACTTTGTACGCATCTTTGTTTGCAGTCTTGTCGCTAGTTCTCGTTGCACACGCTCCCGCACAAACCACAACTGACAACTACCCGGTGTTTTACCCGGATGCCACGGTAAACCTGAATGTCCTGCACATTTTCGATCAGGACAATCTCGGCCCAGTCAATTATTCGAAGGGAGCGAATCCGGTGGCTGAAGTGATGGAAGGGGCCGATGGCAATCTCTACGGAACGGCGTACAACGGAGGCAGTTCCGGGTGCCAAACTCCCATCAGCCTTCCGGGGTGCGGGATCGTATTCAAGATGACTCCCGCCGGAACCTTCACGGTCTTGTACAGCTTCGGCGCAAACGGACCGAGTTCTTCCTCCGCTGCGCATCCAAATGGTGGCCTGCTTCAAGGCAAAGACGGGTACTTCTACGGAACAACACGAGAAGGCGGTGCATTCGGCTGGGGATCGGTTTTCAAGGTGAATAGCGCCGGCAAGTTTGCGATCGTGCACAGCTTCTGTCCGCCAGGGCAGAACTGTGGCGTGATGACACCGGACTCGGCTTATCCGGGAGCGACCTTAATTCAGGCAAGCGATGGAAGCTTTTACGGAGTTACTGGCGGAGTGATTTTTAAGATGACTACCGCTGGTAAGGTGACCATCCTGCACACGTTCGGGTCCATCACCAACGATGGAGCACAGCCGAACTCTTTAGTATTCGGGAAAGACGGAAACATTTATGGCAGCACGTACGCGGGCGGAACAACAGGCGGAGGGACGGTCTTTAAAATCTCGAAGACAGGTTCTGGATACACGATCCTCTATTCCTTCGTTCCGGGCGTCAACAACAACTATGCACTCGGCGCTAATCCGCTTGCTCGACTTGCGCTTGCCCCGGATGGCAGCTTTTATGGAACAACGTACGCCGGAGGTTCAGCCGGATCAGGCACCATTTTCAAGATCACGACCGCTGGCGTACTGACGAAGATTGCGGACCTTGTGTTCACGTCCAGTCCCTTCTTCCAAAGCCCGCGCACTCCTGTTCTGGTCGGTTCTGATGGCAATCTTTACACCACAACCTGGCGCGGGGGATCTTTTAATGACGGAACCCTTCTTCAAAGTACGACCGCAGGCGCTCTCTCCCTGGTGAGCGAACTGAATTTTGTAAATGGAGTGAATCCTGATGATCCCATCATGCTGGCCTCGACTGGTCTGATTTATGGGGCGACCTCAGGCGGAGGAGGAACGAACGGCACCGGCCTAGGTGTCATTTACTCCCCAGCTTTAACCTTAGCGAAGCCGAAACCATCAATCACCTCCCTTGTTCCTGCCAATGCCGCAATCGGAAAGCCTGTTTATCTATATGGCGACTACTTCGTCGGAACTACGAGCGTAAAGTTCAACGGAACCGGGGCCGCATTTACTGTCGTGTCACGTCAGTGGATCAAAGCGACGGTGCCGGCAGGAGCTACAACGGGACCTGTTTCCGTGGTGAACGCTGGAGGTACTGCTACCAGCGCTTCGAATTTCAAAGTGAGTCCGGGAATCAGCAGCTTCACACCGACCAGCGGTACTGTTGGAACCACTGTGACAATAACCGGAACCAGCTTCACTGGCGCGACGAAGGTTACCTTCGGAGGCCTCGCGGCGAGCAGTTTCACGGTGAACTCGGCCACGCAGATTACGGCTATGGTGCCGGCCGGTGCAGTCACTGGCAAGGTCGCGGTAACAACCGCAAGCGGTACCGGAACAAGCACCGCGAGTTTTACCGTGAATTGACGAACGAGTTCGCATGGAGGTTCCGGCTCAACTACATTGTTCGCGGGTGCTTGCGCATGTCGCATCAAGACTGATGAACATGTTCTTGTAAAATCATCTTCCCTCGGAATCTTCTCCTGGCGGGGTGAGCATCCTGACGCGCTTTGGTGAGCTGGCATTTCTGTTTCGATCCAGGTTTCTTATCGCCGCGTTCGCGCTTCTCCTCCGATTTGGGCTTTGCGATGAGGTTTTGCGCAACATGCCGCCCGAGAAGTTCTGGGCGGCCTCGGAACCGGGAAACATTGCAGCGGCTTTCATCGAAGGGAAAGGCTTTCGTTCCCCTTACGATGTGCACCAACCAACAGCATGGGTGGCGCCCGCGTATCCAGTATTGATCGTCGCCCCTATCTTCCGCATCTTCGGGCCGTTTTCGCTGAAGTCTGCCTATGCACTGGCATTTCTGAATGCGATGTTCGCGGCGTTAACCGTTCTAGTTATCTTCCGGCTGGGCGAAATGTGCTTCGATACGACGACGGCGGCACTCGGGGCATGGCTCTGGGCTTTTTTCCTGTCGGGAGCAGTGATGCCGCTGCTGGTCTGGGACACGTGTCTTTCCGCGCTGCTATTTACAGTCGGCTTTCTAATATCCCTTCCTCTGGCGAACTCGGAGCGGTTATCGCGTTGGGCGCTAGTGGGATTATTTTGGGGCGCCACGTGCCTGGTCAATCCCGCGCTGCTGGCGCCTGTACCTTTCCTGCTCGTAGTTTTCTGGGTCGAGGGGAAAAAGCGGGGATTGAATCTCTCAAAACCTGCGTTTGTCTCTGTGCTGATGATCGCGGTCGCCATCACACCATGGCTGTGGAGAAATTACCGCGTGTTTCACACGGCGGTTTTCGTGCGAAGCAATTTTCCGGCCGAGCTTTATTACGGAAATTTGGGGTTCGAGTCTCATCCCTTTGGGCAGAGCGGGGAATACCAGCGGATTGGAGAACTCGCGTACGTAGCTGAGAAGCGGGCCGCGGTAACGGACTACCTGCGGAATCATCCGACAGAATTCCTTAGTCGGACCCTTCAACGCGTAATTGCTTTTTGGACAGTACCAGCAGTATCTAGAACATCTTGGATTTTGCTTTCTTTGCTGACGGCGGCAGGGGTCATCCGACTGGTCTACGTGAATAGATTTTATGGGTTTTGTTTTTTGGCCGTGCTCGTCTTTTACCCACTCACGTACTACGCGACTTACATCTTTCCGAAGTATCGCCATCCCATCGAACCGCTGATGATGTTGGTGGCGGCATATGCGATAGTTCAGATGCCCGCCGTTATCTTTCGTGGGCACAGCCGCGCCTAATCGAGAACTTTCTATCCTGGGCAGGAAGAGCTGAGCCTAAGGTTTCCACTTGTTCAGGAAAGAGATTATGTCGTCCGGCTCAAGCGATCGCGCCGATTCCCATTCACCATTGCGCTGCGAAAAGAGAAGTCGTCCGTCACCCCCAAGGATCACCAATGCTGGCACGCCCTTCTCTATCGGGACCTGGTACTCCTTCGCCAAATCATTGTTCTTTTTGCCGTCATCTCCGATGTCAACGTGGACAACACGGAAACTCTTTTCGAGCAGGGACGCAATATCAAGCTGGCGAAAGGCCTGGTCGAGCACATGACAGTCGTAGCACCAATTGCCTCCAAACACGAGGATTACGCGCTGATGATTCTGGTTAGCTTTCGAGATTGCAGTTTTTACCTCCAGGTGAGCGTCGGCTTCTTTGTCGGAGAGATTCGGGTTCGGTTTCAATGCGGGCGCCAACTTAAGAACATCGGAGTGCGTCGCGACTACGATCCGCCAGCGATTGGATTGGTATTGCCAGCCTTGTTGCTCCATCACGTAGCGACTGCGGCTCCCGTTTGGAGTCGATATCTTCATCGAGATCTGCAAGCTCACAACGTGGAGGTCCTGTTGATCCTGCTCTCCAACAGTAATGACCGAGACGTCCGACAACCCTGACGACAACATCTTCTGCCAGAAATCGGTTTCGGGGGTGATGTCAGGTGCCGGGCGTTGATCTGCGCCTATAAATTTCGCAGGCGGGTCAGTGGAATATAGCGTTTTTAGATTTGAAACATCCGCGGTAGCGAGATAGTTCTGCCACTTGACGACTCCGTCGAAATCCACAGCCGATTGGGCGAAGCAATAATAAATAGAGAACAGGAAAAACAGACCTGCAGTAACTATTCGCTTCATTAGTGGCAACCTCATGCGAATTATAGATGTCGCAAGCTGTGTGTATGTGCCGGCTGTTTCGGCGCCAGAGTACTTTCCTAGAAGTGGAATCGATACTTAAGTTGCACGGACACCTCACGCGGGTTCGCATAGTGAGTTCCGCCGAAGGTGTTCGTTTGATCGATGAGATAGCGATTGTCGGCGAGGTTCAGCGCGCTCAGTTTTACTTGCCAGTTCTCGCCGAAGCTTTTCCCGATTGAAATGTCATAGGTAGTATGCGCCGGGAGATGCCCGGGACCGTCTCGATCCAGAAAGCCGGAGCCCCATCCAACATTGAAAGCACTCCAGACCCGCCAAGGGAGAGTCATATTGAACCCGGTCGATAGCGTGTTGCGTTGATCGTGATCGAGGAAGCAGAGCGGCCCGGCACCAGGCGCCGGCTCACACGATTCGTTGCCAACGAGGCCGCCTGTGATGGAGCCATTCCACTGCGCATATTGGTGCGAGTAGGCGAGGTGCCATGATGCGAGGTGTGCGATGCGAGGTGAAGTCGCCGTCACTTCCCATCCGCGAATGCGAGCGCGCTCCAGTGTCAGCGGAAAGAAAATGTTGGAATTACCAAGTGCGTCGTGATCGAAATAATTCCTGGCGGTGGTCCGGAAATTCGAGATATCCACCGTCCAACCTTTCAGTGGGATCGCAAGGCCGAATTCCCGTTGCTCATTGCGCTCGCCGCGCAGCGAAGCGAAGACGCATGGTTCGGAACCATCCTCGCCGCACTGATCCAAGAGCGGACCTGCAATCGTAAGCAGTGGCGGAGCCTGGTAATAGCGTCCATAAAATGCGCGAGCCACCCAATTCAGCTTGGGAATCCGCAACGCTGCACCGATGCGAGGATCGGCAGCATTTTCTGCAATGGTTGGGCGCAATGGGGGATCGGTCTGGAAGCCATCCCCTTGAAAATGAGTGAATCGCATTCCGCCGTTTAGCGTGAGCCAGGGCGTGAGCTTGAATTGGTCTTCCAGGAATAGCGCCGTGACATTACCCCAGGCGATTTGACGGGCGGGGGGTACAATCTGTGCTCCATCGCCGGAATCAACAGCAAAGAGCTGATTGTCGCGATGTCCAAAGGCCTGCACCCCCGCCCGAAAAGTGTGACGACGGCCTGTGATCCCCATTGAGACCACTCCGCCGAAATAGTTTGAGCCACGATCGTCCGTTGGGACTCGTAGTTCGGCGTCTGGCACGCCGTCGTAACTGCCGATGTAATGCGCGCGATTGAAGTGATAAAACGGCGATACCGTGAGCACCATGCCCGGAGTGAATGTGTGCAGCCAGGAAAAATTGGCAAATGCATCGCGCTCATTTTCTACGTCGCGAGTGCCGGCATCCTGCTGTTCCGGAAAATTTGGGACCTGGTAGTGGTCTCCGCGGAGAGAAGTCACGAGGCGCAACTGGTCGTTCGGCGTTTTGTTAAAGATGAGAGAACCGAAGCCTCCGAGCCCAGCAGCCTGATTGTGAAGATTGCGGCGATCCGGTGTTTCGAGACCGAAATCGGTGCGATATCCGGACAAGCTCCCGTACCAGGCAAATCGGTCCGTGTGGTCGCCTAGACTGATCTGATTGTTCGTGTTGTTGTAGCTCCCGTAACTGGCAACAAGCTCGCCTTGACGGTTGCGCTCGAATCCCGAGCGCGTCACAACGTTAAAAACACCATACGTGCGATCGCCGTATTCTGCGTTGTAGCCCCCACGCTGCACTTCGAGGTAATCGATATCTTTGGGATCGAATTGCGGCCCTACGTTCGAGGCAATGTTGGTATTAGGAACGGGCACGCCGTCGAGCAACCACGAAACCTGGTGTCCACCGCGGATGTGCAGTTGATCGTGGACCATCACAGCGCTGGGAGTGTAGTTCGCGATCATGGCGAGCGAGTTCGTCTGGTCCGCGCCAGGGCTTTCGGAGATGTCTTCACGACTCACGATGCTCGAACTTGTGGATGATTGCGTGTTGACCGTAGCGGGCTCGTCCATCACCTCGACGGTCTCTTTGGCTTGCGCCAGCTGCAACGAAAAATGGATCTGTGCGTCGTGGCCGGACGTAAGCACGAGCTTTTGTTGTTCCGGCTCGAAACCAGCTACATCAACGGATACCGAATATTCGCCGAGCGGGAGCGAATCGAAAACGAACTCGCCTGACGTGTTCGTTTCAACTGTTTTCGACCAGTTGGAGTTAACGGCGCGGATAAGCACTCGCGCATCAGCGACCGGTCGATGCTGTGGGTCATGGATGAGTCCATGAACAGATCCGAAAATGCTGGCCCAAGCGGCGGTCGCGAGCAACGCGATGATTACCGCCGGGCCTGTGCGTGACCAAGGCGAACGCATGATGAAATCCGAATTTCTGGCCGGAAGCGCCGGCCCTTCTCATTGACGAAAGATTGCGAAAAGCCACGAGACAATGGCGAGTCGCACCTTGTGCGGCCCAGCTCAGGTGGAGTTTCAGGAATGAGAGAGGTCAGACAATTGGGGGAGCGCGAACGCGGGTGAGCGAATCAACATGACCCAAAGCGACCAAAATGCGCGCTGAGCGCTGGAGCGTCGACGCGGAAGCTGGAACAGGAAATGAACGTAGCTTGGTTACGGCCCACTGAGAACTGATTAGAGGTCGACAAATGTCCCGCTGACAACAATCGGCTGCACTGATTCCGGGTCCGGAATGGTTATGGTGATGCGCTGCGGGCTGTGGGGAACTTCCATGGCATTGCCGTGCTTTGCGCAAGCAGCAGGCATGCGGAGGTGGCGGGGTCATCGCCATCCCGATGGGCGCAAGAATGCCCACCAGCACCAACAGCATTAGAAGCCTGGCAGTCCAGCGATGCATATAAAAAAGGAGTCTGAGACCCCATCCTCAGACCGACTGATGCCAAGAAGCATAGGCGACAGTGGGCACGGGCGCAAGTGAAGCAAGATGATGAGGCTAAGTTGGCCGAAAGATACGGCGCCAGGTGTTTCGGGAGGCGGCGCGACCTCGCTTGAGAGGGCAAAATTGGCTGTGTTAGCATCGGAGGTTTCGCAGGCATGATTGGACCGGCCTGTACCCTCTTACCTTCTTCCTGGGCCGATCCACCTTCCTGACTTGCCGAAGGAGTGAACCCGTGAAAGTTTACGAAGGCGCGAATATCCGCAACCTGGCCTTGGTCGGCCACGGACATGCGGGGAAGACCTCCCTGGTTTCAGCCATGCTCTATACAGCCGGCGCCACGCAACGCCTGGGACGCGTGGACGACGGCACAGCAGCAACGGATTATGACGATGAAGAAATCGCGCGCAAGATGTCGATTTCCACGGGACTGGCCTTTGCGGAATGGGGGAAGACGAAGATCAATGTGCTGGATACCCCCGGCTTCAACATGTTCGTGCACGAAGCCAAAATGATGTTGCCTGCGGTCGAATCTGCCTTGGTGGTTGTGGATGGCGTGGCCGGAGTGGAAGTCGTGACTGAGCGAGTTTGGGGATACTGCGACGAAGTCAACCTTCCGAGAATGATCGTTGTCAGCCGCATGGATCGCGAGCGGGCGGATGCCAACCGTGTGCTGGAGTCACTTCAAAAAGCGTTTGGGCGGAACGTCATGCCGCTGCAGCTTCCCATCGGAAGTGAAAAGAGTCTTACCGGAATCATTGATCTTGTGCGTATGAAAGCGCGCACTTATGAGTTGGGCGGCAATGGCAAAGGCAAAGAGGGCGAGATCCCAGCCAATCTTATGGATGTCGCCAAGGAAGCGCACGAGAAGCTCGTCGAACTGGTGGCCGAAGGCAAAGATGCGCTGATGGAAGAGTTCTTCGAGAAGGGGACCATTCCCGAAGAGGACCTGGTTCCGGCACTGCACGAAGCGATTCGCGAGGACCGGATCTTTCCGGTGCTGTTCACGTCCGGATTGGGAAACGTCGGCGTGGATGAGTTGATGGACTTCATCGTGGATTACACTCCGGCACCCACGGAGCGAGAACCAATCAAGGGCGAAGTGAAGGCGGGGAACGGCGAACCGCCTGTGCGCAAGGTGGCCGATAGCGAACCTCTATCCTTATATGTATTCAAAACCGTCTCAGACGCATTCGCAGGAAGGATCTCGTACTTCAAGGTGTACTCCGGAGTATTGAAGAACGATGCGACCATTCAGAACTTCACTCGTGGAAGCTCAGAGAAGCTGGCCCACATATCTGCAATGCAGGGCAAGCAGGCAGTGCCCGTCACCGAATTGCACGCGGGCGATATCGGGTCGGTGGCGAAGCTCAAAGAAACGCTTACGGGCGACACATTGGGAGACAAGGCCTCATCCATCCAATACCCGAAGGTCAAACTGCCGGAGCCGGCGATCACCTTTGCCATTGAGCCAAAGACACGCGCCGATGAAGACAAGTTGGGCGTGGGTGTCCACAAATTAATGGAAGAGGACGCAATGCTGCGCTTCTTCCGCGACGGGCAAACCAAAGAATTTCTGATCGCGGGCACAGGCCAGCAGCATATTGAAGTGGTCGTCTCCAAGATGAAAAAGCGGTACCACACGGAAGTGAACTTGAAAGCTCCGAAGGTGCCGTATCGAGAGACGATCCGGGGACGCGCCGATGTGCAAGGGCGTCATAAGAAGCAGACCGGCGGCCATGGTCAATACGGCGACTGCAAAATCAAGATGGAACCCTTGCCGCGTGGTGGTCAATTCGAGTTCGTGAACGATATTTTCGGCGGAGCGATTCCGAAGAATTTTATTCCGGCAGTCGAAAAAGGAATCAAGGACGCGGCATCGCGCGGATATCTAGCAGGGTATCCGGTTGTCGACTTCAAAGTAGTGCTCTATGACGGGTCGTATCACGATGTCGACTCAAACGATCTGTCTTTCCAGATGGCCGGACGCATCGCGTTCAAAAAGGCGATGGAGACTGCCAAACCGACTTTGCTCGAACCAGTGATGTCGGTAGAAATCACTGTTCCGGACGAGTTCGCCGGATCGATCATGGGTGATTTGAACAGCCGTCGTGGCCGCATCCAGGGCATGGACAACAAGGGCGGCAACACGATCGTCAAGGCAGAAGTGCCGATGGCTGAGATGCTGACCTATGGCGCGGACCTCACGTCGATGACGCAAGGTCGTGGCAGCTTCAATATGGAAATGCACCACTACGACATCGTCCCACAACAACTGCAGGACAAGATCGTCGAGAAGGCGAAGGCGGAACGCGGAGAAGTGAAGGAAGAAGAGGAGTAGGATTTCGTCGTCCGGCGCCGGTCATCCGGCGTCCGCAAAACGTCTTCGGAGCCGTTGGTCATCGGTCATTGGTCTTCGGCCAACCGCTCGGGTTGCTACGATTGCAATTCGCTGGAGTATGATTTCTGGCGCTTATGCGCCTGACTTTTCTTCTCATCGTCTTTGTTCAAGTTTTCTCCTTTCTCGCTGCCGCCGCAGATAAGACCATGAACTTGAAGGTCGATCACGCGTCGATCTGCGGGTCTGATCTCGACGCACTGCGAGCCTCGTTTACGAGCCTTTGTCTTACTCCCGAATACGGTGGCCCGCATGGCAATGGCGTGACACAGATGGCGCTCATCGGATTCGATGACGGCTCATATCTTGAGTTGATTGCGCCGGTAAAGAAGGATGCCCCGAAAATCGCCTCAGCATCCGACTGGGGGAACTTCATCGTTGCGGATGCCGGGCCATGCGCTTGGGCAGTTGGATCAACCGACCTTACCGCCGATGTCGATCGATTGAAGAAGAACGGGATTTCGATCAAAGGTCCGAACAATGGCAGCCGCAAGAAGCCTGACGGAACCACGATCGAGTGGCAAACGGCGCAGGTGGGCGATAACGGTGTAGGAGCGGTCCTTCCTTTCATGATCCAGGACAAGACACCGCGTGAGTTGCGTGTGAAACCATCGGCGAGCGTGAAAGGTGGTCCGCTGACCGGGATCGCGTTGGTGGTGATTGGAGTTAAAAATCTGGATGACGCAGTCGCAACGTTTCGTAAAGCGTATGGTCTCAACGCGCCGAAGCTGGAAGACCACAAAGATTTCGGAGCGAAGCTGGCGCATTTCGAAGGAACGCCGGTAGTCCTAGCTGCTCCGCTCGATCCGAGTTCATGGTTGGCCGAGAGACTGTCGAAATTCGGCGAGAGTCCGGTGGCGTATTTGTTGGGGACGAGGGATTTCGCGGCTAGCGAAAAGAGTTATCGCAGTAACGTCGAGACGATGTGGTTCGGAAGAAAGGTGCGATGGCTAGAAGTTGGAAAAGTGGGCTTCAGCCATCTAGGAATTGTTAGCCAATGAAATGTGGCCTGACATGTTTGCTGCTTGTTTCGGTCCTCGTGACTTCGGCCTGTCAGCAGGCTCGCCAACCTCAGGGCCGAACAGTCGCAGCGCCAATTTCATCCACAGAGGACGAAAGTGTCCGGTTTGAAGTGCGCAACGTTTCGACAGAAGGCACTCACCATGAATGGCTATGCATTCACAAGCATTTTGGTAAGACCGCTCAATTTCGTGTTCAGCTTGAGCAAGAGTGTGCGAAGTCCGAGGACGTCAAGAACACACCAATCTGTTTTGGAAAGGGCAAGTTTTTCTCTCTCACTGAATCTGATTCAAGCCAATTGCTCCAAGATCTTCAAAAAGCATTACATGCAAAGAACGTCCCATCGCACTTAAAGCGCCTGCCCTTTGTACAGTTCGACTATGTAAACCTTGGGGAAAATATGTCTAGACTTCCACAAGGCGGATTCGCAGAAAATCCAAGAGGCGATTGGACCGCGATGAAACTGTTCCTAGGGAAGGGCGAGGATGAAGCAGAGATATTCTTCAACATTAACGCAGTTGCTGGCCAGGGTGAGTTCTCAATCAAAGATGAAGACTACGGAGATGCTGTTTTGAAGGAACTTGCATCTGTTCTTTGATCGAGAATACTGAGCTCATCAAATCTGCAATTGCCTCCTCCTCACTTTCGCTTTACTATCGCCTTATTGTGGCCACGCTGCGCAACACTCCTCACCTCGGCGACAAGCGCGATCGGCTGGTTTCTGCCGCGCCGGTAGAAGACGATTCTTCGTTTGAATTAAAGCTGCGGCCTCAGAAGCTGGGCGAGTTCATCGGTCAAGCCAAAGTAAAAGAAAATTTGTCGGTGGCGATCGAAGCGGCGCGCTCGCGCGGCGAGGCCTTGGACCACGTTCTGCTGTATGGGCCTCCCGGCTTGGGCAAAACTACGCTGGCCAACATCATTGCGAATGAACTTGGAGTTCCCTTTCAGCAGACGTCCGGGCCGACGCTTCAGATCAAAGGCGAACTGACGGCGATTCTCACCAATCTTCGCGACAAGCAGGTCTTATTTATTGATGAAGTGCATCGGCTGCAGCCTGCGCTCGAAGAGATCCTGTATTCGGCCCTCGAGGATTACAAGCTCGACATCATGATCGGGCAGGGCCCTTCGGCACGCACGCATACGTTGGACGTGAAGCCCTTTACGTTTGTGGGCGCGACCACGCGAGCTGGCCTCCTATCCGCCCCTTTGCGTTCGCGCTTCGGACTCCTGCTTCGCCTTGAGTTCTATACCGACGAGGATCTGCGCATAATCGTTGAGCGCTCGGCAGAAATTCTGGGCGTGCAGATCGACGACGCGGGAGCAAAAGAAATTGCCAGTCGATCACGAGGAACGCCGCGCATTGCGAACCGCCTGCTTCGGCGAGTACGCGACTATGCGCAGGTGCGCAGCGCCGGGAAGATCGATCTGCCCACGGCACAGGCAGCGCTAAAAATGCTCGAAGTGGACCGGCACGGGTTCGATGAGATTGACCGCAAGCTGCTGCTAACGATCATCGAGAAGTATCAGGGCGGCCCGGTGGGTGTGAACACGTTGGCAGCCGCGCTAGCCGAAGAGGCGGATGCCATCGAAGAAATCTACGAGCCATTTTTAATCCAGATTGGCTTCCTGGATCGCACTCCTCGCGGCCGAGTCGCAACTCAACTCGCTTACGAGCACTTCAACATTACGCCAACCCGCCGGCAAAGCTCGCTGTTCTGAGCTCTGGCTGGCGCGCATGACCTTTCCAAAACGATTGTCATGTGTGTTCGTCTAATTCGTGTGCGCGCTGAACGAAAGCGACAGTCCAATCTGCCTGAAATGCGCGGATCAGGATTGGTCGCATTGGGCGTTCTTTTCCTGGTTGCAGTTTCCACAGCCCAGAAAACCACGCCAGCCCTGGCTGGTTCCGTTCAGCATCCAGAGTTTGCGACCTTACGCATTCCGAAACTCGAGCGTGCGCCAACGCTGGACGACTTTCTTGGCATGCAGCCGCCATCCGATCTGGAACACAGCATGCTCAAGATCGACCGCTTCTACCAGCGCGATCCAAAGGATGGCGCGCCCGTTTCTCAAAGAACGGAAGCCTACGTTGGCTACACGAGCAAACACCTCTACGTGGTGGCGCTCTGCTTCGAAGAGGACGCGCGAAAAATCCGCGCACGGATGGTGCGACGCGAGCTCATCGACTCGGACGATCAGTTCGGATTTGTCTTAGACACCTTTCGCGATAAGAAGCACGGCGTTTTCTTCTTCATCAATGCGCTTGGTGTGCAGCAGGACGGCATCTGGGTTGACGGCCAGGAGCCCGATTATTCCTTCGATATGGTTTGGAGGTCCGCTTCTCGGATCACACCGCAAGGGTACGTAGCGTTTTTCGAAATTCCGTTTCGGTCGTTGCGGTTCTCGCCTGGCGACAACCAGACATGGGGCGTTTTCTTCGAGCGTGACATCAAGAGAAACAATGAAGCTTCGTTTTATCCCTGGATTACCAGCAATGCTCAAGGATTTCTGAGTCAGGAAACTGAAATCGATGGCATGGAACACATTTCACACGGGCGCAACATGCAATTCATTCCTTATGGAAGCCTGCGCGCGTTTCGTGACCTTGACGATCGGGATCCCAGTAACGCTCACTTCCATGGTGCCGACCTACAAGGACGCGTGGGGCTGGATACAAAGATCGTTCTGAAGAACGCATTGGTGCTAGATGCGACGATCAATCCTGATTTCTCGCAAGTGGAATCGGATGAACCGCAGGTGACCGTGAACCAGCGGTTCGAAGTATTCTTCCCCGAAAAGCGGCCCTTCTTCCTCGAGAACTCCGCTTACTTCGACACTCCGATCAACCTAGTGTTCACGCGTCGCATTGTGGATCCGGAGTATGGCGTGCGCCTCACTGGAAAACTTGGACGCTGGTCGCTCGGTACGCTGTTTGTCGACGATAAGTCACCGGGCAAGATCGTGCCCTCCTACGATCCGCTTTATAGACATAAGGCGTACTTCGGCGTTGCACGCGTTAGTTACGACATCGGGAAGGAATCATCCATCGGCGCGATCTACACAGACCGTGAGTTGAATACTGCACCGAATGAGGTTCTGTGTACTGACGATCCATGCCTGGTGGGGTCGAATCGCGTGGGAGGAATCGACGCGAAACTCAAGTTCAATCGAAAGTGGTCCGCGACGCTGCAGGCATTGGCGAGTCACACCAAGTTCAATGACGGAACACATAAAGGCGGCCCGGCTTACTATGCATACCTGGAGCGCAGTTCGCGCCGACTCGAGTTCAACTCGCTCTATCAGGACACAGCCGCAAACTTTCAGACTGATACCGGATTCTTTCGTCGGCCGGACATTCGGCGATTCAGCAACTTCGTACAGTACAGGATCCGTCCGGAGGGCAAACATCTTCTTTGGCATGGACCGTCGCTGTTTACGATCAATAACTGGGACCACAGCGGTACTCGGCTAGAGTGGTTTAGCAACGCGAACTATAAATTTGTTTTCCGGCGACAAATGGGCGTCGGTACGTTCGGGAATTTGGGGCACGAAAGATTGCGGCCGGTCGATTACGACACCCTTAGTGCGAACCGGGATTACGCCCACTATCACTATGGAGTTTTTTTCTACAACAATTTCTTCAAGCAGCTGAGCACGGATGGTGAATTCGGCTTCGGTACCGATACGAACTATGATCCGGCCGCTGGGCCGCCCGTGCTGGCGAACTCAAGCTATGCGCAATTGAGAGTTACCGTCCAACCGATGGGACGTCTGACCATCGATAACACCTACTTGCTGACGCGGCTCCGAAGCCAGCTCACAAATCTGAATATCTTCAACGACCACATCATTCGTTCGAAATGGAATTACCAGTTCACTCGCGAATTCTCGTTACGCTTCATCGCACAATACAGTGCTGTGCTGGCGAATCCCCAACTGACTTCGCTGCAGACCACGAAAAGTTTCAATGCAGATGTCCTCCTTACCTATCTTCTACATCCAGGTACGGCGGTATATGTCGGGTACAACAGCAACCTGCAGAATCTCGATCGCTCGCTTCAGCTGGATCCGAACGGAAATCTCCTGCGCACTCAGAATCGCTTTCTAAACGATGGACGACAGGTATTCGTGAAGATTTCATACCTGTTCCGATACTGAAGGAGCAGTTAGCAGTTAGCACTTAGAAGTTAGCCATTGGCGATTGAAGAGTGCATTCTCAGGCTCGGTGGCACCTGAATCAGCGAGGGCTAAATGCTAACCGCCAAGTGCTAAGGACTAATACAATGCTCTGAACATGATTGCGCACCTTCGCGGCAAGCTTTTGTCGAAAAATCCGAACCAGGCCGTCGTGGAAACAGCCGGAGTTGGTTATGACCTCGCGATCAGCATACCGACCTTCGCAGATCTCCCTGCTGCCGGCAACGATGTTGCGCTTCATGTCTACACTCACGTTCGCGAAGACACGATTGCGCTTTACGGTTTTCTGCGATCCGCGGAAAAGCGGCTGTTTGAAAAGTTGCTGACCGTCAGCGGAATCGGGCCAAAGCTGGCCGTCACCATTCTGAGCGGTATGCCCGTCGAAGACATGGTGGGAGCGATCCGGAGCGGGGATGTCGGACGACTCACTAAGATTCCGGGGATCGGGAAGAAGACCGCTGAGCGGATGGTGCTGGAACTGCGCGACAAGCTTCCCACGGACGGAACACCCACTGCGTCGGTGGCGTCAGCCCTTAGCCCAGTGGAAGATGATGTGCTCTCGGCGCTCGTGAATCTCGGCTATCAGAAAGCGGCAGCAGAGAAGGCACTGCAGCAAGCCAGCAAAAAGGTAAAGCAGCCGCCAGCATTCGAAACTTTGTTTCGAGAATCGCTTGGTTCCTTGTCTAAATGATCCGAGACACAATGATTCAATTGCCCACGAAGCGCAGGTAGAGATCGCGATCGGATTTGCAGGCCTCGGCCATTTCTTTCACCTTCTGCCAGGCTTCTTTCTGGGATTCGTCTTTCGCGCGATCGCGAATACGCTCCCATTCTTGAAGAAACGAGTCCATTTGCAGATGATTGAAAACGGTCTTGCCGAACGGATCGATACCGCGCAGCACAACGAACTCGCGATCCTCGCGTGACGGGATAACGCTGTTCAGCATCACCCAATCGCTGCGTTCGCCGAGATCGTCTTCGAGTTTTACGACGAGGGACATGTGTGGCGCACACCCCGTGAGTAGAGGGAATGTATCAAGTTCGTGGGTTTTTGCCAAACGCTGCTGCCGCGTTCCGCAAGCGATAGTCACGCTCGTCACGTTACCGATGGTTGCACTTGATCACTCTCAAATGCCTTAGAAATAAAAATGCCCCCGCGGCGAATGCGAGGGCTCAGGGGGTTCTGGTTTAAATGTTCTTGCGCTAGTCAGCCTTGACGATTTCCCAGACTTGGTTCTGGCCGTGTTGCCGAGTCAGGAATGCTCGCGTATGCCTGGCCGTCGCCGTTCTCGTGAGGTTGGAACAGGAAATGGCGACCGTACTCGTATCCCGGTACGGGTCCGCCCGGATTTTTATCGAGCACAACATAAAGGTTCTGGTCAGGCTCAGTCAGTGTTCCGTCGGAAAGCATCCCGAACGTTGTGATCGGACCGGAAGGGTTTTCGAGTGGGAAGGAACCGTCGACGATTCGCACGAGTGTAAATCCGGGCGCGATCGTCGTCGACTGAGTGCCCACTTTGGGCTTCGCCCATTTAACCTGAGTGGTGATGGGTCCAATTCCGGTCTGCGCAAAGCACACGGGCGCTGTCATAGCAGCTACCAAGCACAGCTTCGAAGAGAGTTTGTGCCACTTGCTCATGAATCCTCGCTTTCAATGTTGAAATTGTTGTCTTCTGAGAGAGAAGGGAGTTGTTCAACAAAGCTGATGAGGACGTTATTGCGCGAATGTTGCCGCGAAGTTTCCGATTGATGAATCTTCGATGAAAAACTTGTAACGTAATTTTCCCGAGGCACTGGAATCCGCGCCAGCGGTGCCGTTCCCTGCCAAAGCGATCTCAGGATTGTCGCGTTTCACACAACTTGATCTAAGTTGATCTACTTCCCGATGCAGAACGTACTGAAGATCAGACCGAGGATATCGTCTGTTGTCGTGGCCCCAGTAATCTCATCGAGCTGATGGAGCGCATTGTAGAGATCCAACAAGAGCATTTCGTGCGGGATCTTGTTTGCTACAGCGTCTCGGGCGGCGGCAAGAGCGACGAGCGAGTCCTGAACCAGTTTCTGATGCCGCAGGTTGGTGAGGACCCCTGATTCGCTCAAGCCAGCCCCGCCGCCTCCCACATGCTGCAGAATCGCCTCCCGCAACGAAGCAATGCCTTCACCCGTTAATGCCGATGTGTGAATGAAAGAGTCGCTTCCCTGCTCAGGCCGAGAACTGGGAGCCGAGAACTGAGAACTGGGCAAATCCGCCTTGTTGGCAACAGTGATGGCGGCACGGTTTTCTACCTGCTTCAACAACTCTTTGTCTTCTTCTGAAGTTGGCTGAGAAGCATCCAGGACGACCAGCACGAGATCCGCATCCGCCAGTGCCTCCATGGATTTTCGGATGCCAATACTCTCCGCTTCATCTAGCGCACGCCGGATGCCTGCGGTATCCACCAGCTTCACTGGGATACCGCCGATCGCAACCGTTTCTGTCACGAGATCGCGCGTCGTCCCGGGAGAGGCAGTGACGATGGCTCGCTCACGTTCGACGAGTTGATTGAACAAACTGGATTTTCCAACGTTCGGACGACCCACAATCGCCAGCGTTAATCCTTCGTGAACGATTTTGCCGTAGCTGAAGGTGGACGCGAGTTGCTGGAGCGGCTCCCGGATCGCATCGAGATCTTTAAGGATCGTCGAATCGGGTAGAACGGAAACGTCATCTTCTGCGAAATCGATTCCCGCTTCAAGCATGGCGATCAGTGCAACGAGCTTGCTCTTGATTGGCTTGATTCGCTTCGACAGGGCGCCTTCAAGTTGTTGCGCCGCCACTTTCGCCTGAAACAATGTTCGTGAATCGATCAGGTCGCGCACAGCTTCCGCCTGGGTCAGATCAAGGCGCCCATTCAGAAATGCACGCATCGTGAACTCACCGGGTTCGGCAAGGCGTGCTCCGCGTGCCAAACACATCTCGACAACATGCGTTAGAACAACCGGGGCACCATGCGCGGAGATTTCGACCACATCATCCGTGGTGTATGAATGCGGCTTTTGAAAAAATATAACGACGACTTCGTCGATGCGCTGAGCTTGATCATTGATCTCGTCCGTATCGACCAGTTCTCCAAACAAGGCCCGACCCGGCTCCAGGTCATGCTTTAGCCGCAGGATAGGGGCAACGATGTTTCGAGCGTCCGGACCGGCAAGCCGGACGATGCCGATCCCACCGCGACCCGGGGGCGTCGCGACAGCGACGATGGTGTCATCTAGGTTCATGAATCTTGGCCAGATTGTAACTGCAAGTCACAGATGTGATTGGAATTCAAGGATCGCCACCGCGACGCGCGTGTTTACCAGAGTCGATTGTTGTTGTAAATGCGGCTGGATACGGAGGTTAGCCGTAAAACGCGTCCAGCGGGCCGGCACTTACTTTCGTTTATTTTGCTTCTAGAGGGTGTATACTTTCTTTTATTTTCCTTCGCTGGGCGTGCCGTTGAGAACGGGAGTGCACCACGAGGTGGTGGCGTAATTACTAAATGATAAATACCCGGGAATCGCGTCTGTTGGGAGAGCAGCGACGACGCAAGATCCTCGACCTGATCGAGCAAAAAGGGCAGATCACAATTCGAGAGCTGGTCGAGAAGTTCCACGTGTCTGCCGTGACAGCTCGCGGTGATGTGGACGCGTTATGCGCCGACGATTTAGCCGTGCGCTCGCATGGCGGCGCAGTTCGAAAGTTGGAAAGCGTTTCAGTTTCCGGATCGGAACAAAATAAAAATCAGCAGTACGCAGAGGTCGCAGCCCTCGCCGGAGTTAATTCGTCGACAGTGTTGCACGTTGCGAACGGAAGTCAGCGCATTCCCTCTTCGGTTCGCTCTTCTGTACTTGCGGCCGCAAAAAAATTGGGCGTGAGTCTGACCGCGAGTGGACGAAATCGCACGATCGCATTCATGCTCGGGAATCGCGACACGGTCAACGAGTTTCAGTCCAAGATCCTGATTGGCGCCGAGGGATATTGCACTCAACATGGCTGGGATCTGCAATTCATGGGTTTTCGTTCAGAGTTGAACGCTCCCTTGGGAACCGCTGGACTTCCCGAAGCCCTGACACGATCCAACCGTCCGAGCGGAGTTATTCTGACGGGGACTCACTCTGCCGGCACTTTGTCAGCACTTTCTGAGAGAAAAATCCCCTTTTCCGTGGTTGGAAACAACATCGTAGGCGATTGGAATCCGGAACAGTACGATTGCGTTTTCACCGACGATATCAACGGCTCTACGGAGATCACTCGCTATCTGATCGCTCAGGGTCACAGAAACATCTGGTACATCGGGAATCGCCGACTGCCCTGGTTCGCGCGGTGCGCCGACGGCTACCTTCGAGCCATGACCGAATCGGATCTTGAACCTCATTTCAGTGAGATCAGTTCGGAAGATCGCGAACTCGGATACCTAGCTGTAAAAGCTCTGCTCGCCAGCGGACAACGTCCGACGGCGCTCTTTGTCGGGACAGATCAAGCCGCATCGGGTGTATATCAGGCCTTGCAGTCGTCAGGGATTCGAATCCCTGAGGACATGAGCGTCGCGGGCTTCAACGACACGATCGGGGAAGTCTTGCATCCCGGACTCACCACTGTTCGTGAATTCCCAAAGGAACTGGGCGAACATTTGGCAGAGTTTGCGTTACGACGAATTCAGGAGAGCGATCTCCCGCCCCAGCAACTTCTCATGCCCACCCAACTCATTCGCAGAGAAAGCGTGCGGCAGATCAAGTCAAGCCCTGCGGCCGCGACTCCTTCGTATGTCCAGGAAACCGTTCTATAGCGGATGGAGACGATCTGGTTTCTGCACTAGCTGCCGTTTGCAATCTCGGTCTGTTTGCCGCTCTGCCCTTGCTCATTTATACTTTCTGTTTGCCTCAAGCCATTGATCCTATCTAGGAGCAGCGATTTTTAATGCCCAAGCGCACATTTCAACCTAACCGGCGTAAGCGTTCGAAGAAGCACGGCTTTCGGACGCGTATGAAGACGAAGAGCGGAGCCAAGGTGCTCTCACGCCGGCGCGCGAAGGGACGCAAACGCGTCTCAGTAAAGCCCGGCTTCCGCGAATAGTGTTCTTTCTCCGGGCAACGGTGGGACACCCGAACATTGAACTTCGCGACGTGAATGACTGTGAGCGAAACCGCTCCGAACGGAAAAGCAGTGCCGTCCAAACGATTTCCACGCAGTGGACGTCTGCTTCGCCACAGCGATTTTGAACGCGTGTACAAGCAGGGTCGACGGCACTTCTCCTCTCATATGACCGTGTTCTATCTTCGTCGCGATAACGAACAGGGCTTACGCATTGGCTTTACAGTGAGTCGAGCGTTAGGGGGAGCAGTAGACCGTAACCGGATGAAGCGTCGCCTTCGAGAAGCAGCGCGGGCATCCTGGCCTACACAACATCTGCCGGTCGATGTGGTCGTAAATCCGAAAAAGTCTGTGTTGACGGCCGATTTCGGAGAACTGTTGAACGAAATGAGCGGGGCATTCCAGGTCGTGCAAAAAAAGGTTTCTGCAGGCTCCGGCGCTGGGCGAACCTCGGGGAGTTCGATCGGATGATCCGCCTTCCGCAAATGATCTTGCTTTGGGTGCTCAAGGCGTACAAGTGGACGTTTTCTCCGCTTTTACCGCCGTCCTGCCGATACGTTCCGACCTGCTCGGAATACGCGATGGAAGCAGTCGAGCGCTACGGTGTATTGCGGGGGGGGATCAAAGCGACGTGGCGCGTTCTGCGTTGCCATCCGTTCGTGAAGGGCGGGCTCGATCCGGTAGCCCCAGAAAATCGCGCGACCGCGCCGCACGTGCACAACATATCTTTGCAATCGATTAACGGAAAATAAATTTGGCTGAATACCATAATCCGCAGCACGAGCAGGGTACGGAAAAAAGAGTACTCATTGTTTTCGTTCTGACCTTTGTATTGTTCGTGCTGTTCCAACCACTACTGAAAAAGTATTTCCCGCAATCCGCGACGCCTCCTCCGCAAACCCAATCCAGTCCCACACCTGCTCCGGGTACAGCTTCTAATGGCGCAGTCGCGACTCCGCCCGCGCGGGTTGCCGCTATCCCACAGGGGACAAAGCAGGCGTCTTCCGAGTCTGAAACGACAATTGAGAATGACCTTTACAAAATCCGTTTCAGCAACAAGGGAGCGCAGGTCAAGTCGTGGATTCTCAAAAAGTACACCGATGACCAGGGCGCTCCTCTCGAACTCGTAAACAAAGCCGCAGCGGAGCAGTACGGCTACCCGCTATCGTTATGGACGTACGACGAAAGCCAGCGCAATAAGCTGAACGCGGCTCTCTACGTGAGCTCAAAGGAAGGATCTCTATCCGCCCCGTCTGAGATCAACTTCGAGTATTCCGACAGCGACATCGCAGTCACCAAGACATTTAAGTTCGATCACAGCTATGTAGTGCAGGTTGAGACCTCGGTCACCTCGAAGGGTGCGAGCGTTTCAGCGCTTCCCATGTGGCCTGCCGGCTTTGGCGATGAAGTGAGCGTTGCTTCTTACGCATCGGCCTGGGTGGAGTACCAGTACAACAACAATGTCGAACGCGTGCAGGCGAAGAAGATCAGCGGCGGCAACACCATTGCCGGGCCTATGCACTGGGCTGGAATTGGCGATCAGTACTTCGGCGCTGTGTTCATTCCGCAGGATGCGAGAGATGCCTCGCTGGTCACGTTGCGGTACGGACTCGACGTTCCCCGCGACCCTCAGAAACCGCAAGGCGAAAAAACAAAGGTAGATATCGTCGGTGCGGCTGTCGGCAACTTGCATGGACCCACTGTCCAACGCATGTATGTCGGCCCGAAGTCGCTGCCCATTCTCGAGTCGGTCAGCATCCCAGGAGTGACTGGAGCTGAGCCAGACCTTCGGGCTCTTGTCGATTTCGGATGGTTGGGCCTCATCGCGCGTCCGCTTTTTCTGTGGTTGAAATGGACGTACAACCACATCGTCGCAAATTGGGGCTGGGCCATCGTCATTCAGACGATCATCATCAACCTGGCTCTCCTGCCCTTACGCATCTCGCAGATGAAGTCGATGCTGAAGATGCAGAAGATTCAACCCCAGATAAAGTCGATCCAGGAGAAGTACAAGAAGTACAGCATGCGCGATCCGCGCAAAGCGCCAATGAATGAAGAAATCCAGGCGCTCTACAAGCAGGAAGGCGTGAATCCTGTCGGAGGATGTCTGCCGCTGGTGATCCAGATGCCATTCCTGTTTGCTTATTACCGCATGCTTGGCGTCGCGATCGATTTGCGGCACGCACCATGGCTTTGGATTCGAGATCTGTCAGCGCCGGATCCATGGCACCTGCTACCGGTCGCGATCATCATCACCATGCTCCTTATGCAGCGATCTACTCCCCAGGCTGGGATGGATCCTGCACAACAGAAAATGATGAATGTCATGATGCCGGTCATGCTGGGTGTGATCAGCTGGAATCTTGCCGCCGGATTATGTCTCTATTGGTCGGTAGGAAACGTTATCGGTATCGTGCAGCAAAGCATCATGAATCGCACCACTCTCGGACGAGAGATGCGCGAGATGATGGAAAAACGCGCAAAGAAGAAAGATAAATAATCCTGTGATGCAGCTCTCGGCGATTAGTCTGAGAGCTGGCAGTTGAGAGCCTTATGCCCATCGGCGACAAAATCGAAGCAGCGAAAAAGATTGGCGATTTCCTGCAGGCCAGCGTGAAAAACTGCGGCTTGCTATTGAAGTACCGCATTACAGTCGATCCACCGCTCCCCGAGGACCGCGATTGGGAGCGACCCGAGATTCTGGTGGAATTTGCTGGGCCCGATACCGAATTGCTCCTAGCCCGCGGCGCAGAACTTTTGCGTGCACTGGAACTACTGGCGCTTGAAATGCTGAGGATGCAAGGTAACGAACACGAAAAAGTAATGTTCGATTGCCGTGGTTTCCGTGCAATGCGACTGGAAGAATTGCGCATGGCCGCGCGAGTCGCTGCAGAAAAAGTTCGTAAGACAGGATCGCCATATCAGTTCGCGCCGATGTCATCGCGCGAGCGTCGTATCGTGCATCTCGCATTGCGCGACGAACAGGACTTGCGAACTGAGAGTGAAGGCGAAGGGATGCGCCGCATTCTGGTTGTGTATCCGAAAAATTACAAGGGCGCTGGACCGCGTCCGATGTCGAGACGCCGTTAGCCTTGACTGACGTGCCTTTTCACGAAGTCTCTAATCCTGTGTCAGCATTTCGTCAAGAGGAAATTTCAGATTGCACTACTCACGTTGCATTTATCACTTCGCCACTTGACAGAAATTTTTTCTCGCGTGCTGAAGTGCGTTCTCGCGAAAAATCTGCTTAGAAGTTTTCCACACGGCGAAAAAATTTGTGCTAGTATGCCGATTCGTCACAACTTTTCAGCACTCATCAAGGCAACCGCTCCTGAAGCTTTTCAGGAGTTCGTTCTGAAATAAAACAAGCAGTCACTTCGTACGCAGAAGCGGCCGAGCGGTAGCAGTAGGCTCCGGGATTATTCGTATTCCGTAGCTCGTGATCCGTCCGTTCGCGAGTTGTTGTTCGGCATTCATAATTTCATAAACGCAGCGATCCATCGGATCAAGCGATAGCGGTGAGCACTTATATGTCTCTGACTAGCACTAGCGTCGTACCCAACCCCTGGGTCCGAATCCTCGACGCGCTCGAGAAGAAGATCAATCGACATTCCTACGATACCTGGTTGAAACCAACGCGCTACAGTCATGCGAACGGTGCGATCCTTTTTGTTCGGGTCCCGACCGCGGAGTTTAGGCACGTTGGAGATAAGTACGCCGACCTCATCCAGGAAGCAGTCGACAATCTAGGATTGGGCTTCGATGAAGTGAAGTTCGTAACTCCGGACGATGATCCGGCCGCGACTCCAATCCGCCATGACGGCGGTTTGGTGCCGGCGACATCCTCGGCTCCCGTGAGCCACGGCGCGCTACCTTCTCAGTCGAGGTTTGACTGGGATGGCGCTGCGCAATTGAACCCGCGCTACACGTTCGACGCCTTCGTCATAGGCAGCGGGAACCAGTTCGCGCACGCCGCTTGCCAAGCCGTCGCCGAACGTCCTTCGAAGGCCTATAACCCGCTGTTCCTCTATGGCGGTGTGGGAATGGGTAAGACCCACCTCATGCAGGCCATTGGACATGAGATCAAGAAGCGTCTGCCGCAAGCGGCCATCTGTTATGTGTCCAGCGAGAAGTTCACCAACGAGATGATCAACTCGTTGCGCTACGACAAGATGACCAGCTTCCGCGACAAGTTCCGCAATGTCGATGTGCTGCTGGTGGACGACATTCAGTTCCTGGCGCAAAAAGAGCGTACCCAGGAAGAGTTCTTCCACACCTTCAATGCGCTGCACGAGTCCATGAAGCAGATCGTGATCGCGAGCGACCGTCCGCCGAAAGAGTTGGCGGAAGTCGAAGATCGGCTCCGCAGCCGCTTTGAGTGGGGGCTGATCGCCGACATTCAACCGCCAGATCTCGAGACCAAGGTTGCGATTCTGCAGAAAAAGGCCGAGCAGGAACGTGTGACTCTTCCCACAGACGTGGCTCTATATATCGCGTCCAACATTCGCTCAAACGTGCGTGAACTGGAAGGCGCGCTCATCCGACTCGTCGCCCACGCGTCGCTAACAGGTGGGGAGATCACGCAAAGCTACGCGCAGCAGGTGCTGAAAAACTTCATTGACTCGCAGGCGCGCAAGGTCAACATCGAACAGATCCAGAAAGCGGTGGCTGAGCAGTTCGGGTTGCGCCTCGTCGAGATCAAGGCGAAGAATAATTCTCGCGCGATTGTGTATCCGCGCCAGATTGCGATGTATTTAGCCAAGCACCTGACCGAAGCTTCGCTGCCGGAAATTGGACGCCAGTTCGGCGGGAAGCATCACACGACAGTTTTGCACTCGGTTGAGAAGATTGACGAGCAGCGCAAGAACGACAAAGATTTGAACAGGCTGATCGGCAAACTGACCGAGCAATTAGGCGGCTAAGAGCGGGTGCGCGCTGTTTTCCACTGAACGATCCAGTCTTCCTCCCCAGATGATGTGGACCGGTTGTGGAAGCTGTGCACGGGAGGGATCAAACCCGGGAGTTGGGTGGTTTTCTCCAGTGTGGTCCGCCGAATTGAGGCCCGATTTTTTACACGAGTGATGGGCAGCAAACTAATGGAAGGATGATAGTTGGGTGGGATTTCCACTTTTCCGACGCCCCTTCTGTTACTGCTGGTTTTATAGGTTTTTGATTTGATATAAGAAAGTATTAGAAGTAGCAGCATGGAGAGCGCATATGCCGGTTGAAGTGGCGACCGCAGTGGGGACAACGACGATGGAGATTACGATCAGCAAGTTCGAACTTCTCCGCGAGCTCACGGCAACACAGGGCGTCGTCGAACGGAAAACTACGATTCCTATCCTCTCGAACTATCTGTTCGAAGCATCAACTGACAAGCTGTCTCTCACCGCCACTGATCTTGATCTCAGCTTGCGCACCTCGTGCACCGCGAAGGTGAAGAAAGAAGGCTCGTGCACGATCCCCGCACGGAAGCTTTACGACTACGTAAAGTTGCTGCCCGATGCCGATATCACCATCAAGTTGCTCGAGAATCACTGGGTCAGCATCCGCTGCGGCCGGTCCAATACCAAGATGGTCGGCATGGCGCGCGCCAACTTTCCAAGCTTGCCAGCCTTCCCGACTGCAGGAGTGGTGAAGATTCCCGCTCAGGTCTTGCGGTCCATGATTGCTAAGACCAATTTCGCGATTTCCAATGAGGAGTCGCGGTACACGCTGAATGGTGGCCTGATGGTATTGAAGCCTGAGTCGATCACGATGGTCGCAACGGACGGGCACCGCCTGGCTCACGTCGAACGGCCTGGAGAGAAGTTCGAGGGTGTTTCGGGCGAAATGAAGACACTTGTCCCCAAGAAGGCTATGGACGAGCTCAAGACGTTGCTCGACTCAACAGATGCAGAAACGATCGATTTTGCGAAGGATGAATCGACCCTGTTCTTCCGCATCGGTCAGCGCCTCTTGACGTCGCGCCAATTGACGGGTCAATTTCCGAACTACGAAGCCGTCCTTCCCAAGGAAATCACCAAGTCCGTGACTGTTCAGGGAGATGAACTCGGCTCCGCTATAGCGCGCGTGGCCCAGTTCGCGGACGAACGTTCCAGGGCGGTTCGCCTAAAGCTGGAAAAGGGTGAACTGAAGCTGTCCGCGTCCTCTACAGAGGCCGGTGAATCCGAAGACTCGATTGAAATCTCCTACAACGGAGACCCGTTGACCATTGGATTCAATGCGCAGTACCTGGTGGAATTCATAAAAGCGTCTGGCGCGGGCGAGATCAAGCTCGAGTTCAAGGATCCGCAATCCGCCGGCCAGATGCGCCCCGCCGATAGCGAGGATTACAAGTACCGCTACATCGTCATGCCGATGCGGATCTGACGGCGCCCATCGTTGGCACCGATCGTTCGTTCGCGGTGTCTCTGGTTGTGTGAGCCGCGCAGCGGTCTACCTCACCCGTGCTGTACTTCCACTCGTGATAGTGCTTGTCACTGGGCGTCAATCTTTTGCTCAGGTCTATTCCACGCCCAATTCCCGAGTACGAATATCACCAGGAGCAGCGGAAGCGCGCGTGACCAAACGAACAGCCCCGATTTGCCCAGGGGACTATTCTGGAGACGGTACGGTTCTCCTCAAAGCGATCATTGATGGGAGCGGTCGAGTTCAAAAAATTGGCTTGATCAAAGGCCATCCACTGCTCATTTATGCTGCCATAGAGGCGGTCTCGCAATGGGAGTACCGACCGTACATCGGCAATGGTCAACCTGTCGAAGTTGAGACCACTGTCTCGCTCACACTGCATTGCCACCGAAAAGTTGATTTTGAACGACCATATCGTTGAACTGTACCGGCTAGGCACTTCCTTGACCTCTACTGCCCTGAGCACGTAGAGTTTCCGCAATCTCGGCACAGGAGGGATCGAATGCTTTCCGGATTCAAGCAATTCATTCTTCGCGGCAACGTAGTTGATATGGCTGTCGGCGTCGTCATCGGCGCCGCATTCGGCGGAGTCGTTACTGCACTCACGAAAGACCTCCTCACGCCTTTGATTGCAGTCCTGGTGGGCAAGCCGGATTTTTCCGCGATCACGTTCAACGTTCGTGGGACTGTATTTCCGATTGGCGACTTCATTAATGCTTTGGTGTCATTCGTGTTGATTGCCGCGGCAATTTACTTCTTCGTCGTAAAACCCGTCGCCGCCCTGATGGCGCGTTTCAACCCGCCACCTCAACCAGTGGCCACGACCAAACCGTGTCCGCAATGCTTGAGCGAGATTCCGATCCCTGCAAAGCGGTGCGCTCATTGCACGCAGCCCGTGTAATTCATTGTTTGCGCCTCCAGTAAGATAGGAGGATGGTGTCTCAATCCATCTTCCGATGGACACTTTTGCCCGTAGTGTGCGTGCTGCTCTGTTTTTGTCTACAAGGGCAGCAGACTTCCCCTCCTTCTTCATCGTCGCGGCCAAAGTCGAAGCCTACCGTCTTACCCTCCTTCGGCCAAGGCACGTCGACAGATGGCATCTATCGCAATGTGTTCTTTGGGTTCAGCTATAAGGTTCCATTTGGGTGGGTGGACCGCACGGACCGCATGCAAAACGAAAGTGAGTCTGGACAGTCGGCAGTTTTGATCGCGCTTTTTGAGCGTCCGCCAGAGGCAGCGGGCGACAGCATTAACTCCGCGATCGTGATCGCCGCGGAAAAGATGAGTTCTTATCCCGGACTCAAGAGTGCGGACGAATACGCCGCCCGAGTCACGGAACTAACCACTGCGAAAGGATTCAAGCCTTCGGGCGATCCTCAGGAGATTGTGATTGGGGCACACAAGCTCGTCCGGGCGGATTTCAAAAGAGAAATGGGATCTCTGACGATGTATCAGTCGACCCTAGCGATGATCTCGAAGGGCTACATTGCCTCGTTTACATTCATCGGCGGAAGTGAAGATGAGGTCCAGACCCTGATCGCTGACCTGAACTTCGGCGGTGCCGCAAAGGCTACAGCGAAGCCATAAGGACAAGAACTATCGATGGAGGACGGGCGTCCTCGCCCGTCAAGGTTGCACGATGACGGGATATTTATCGTTGCGCGACTCGCGCCACAGCCACGGATAGTCGAATGGATGGTCCGCCAAGCCTGCGCGAACGGGGTTCGCCATAATGTAATCGAGCTTTACGTCTATAGCCTCTTCTTTCCGAAGAGCACAATCGAAGTATTCCTGGTTCCAGACTGTTCCCGTGCGGCCGAGGCACTTATTGACGCGATGGGCGGATGGTCCTTTCATGGCCTGCAGGATTTCCGCGAGAGTGTAAGTCCCATTGTCGTCGCGCAATGGCGTGAATATCATGTGGACGTGATCGGGCATCACAACCAGCCCGTGCATTTGCACGCGTCTGCCGTCCCCATACAAGCACGAATCCATGACGAGCCCCCGCACGCATTCCGGCAAAATCCATCTTCGGTAAGTAGAAAATGTCACGAAAAAAGGCTTGTAGTCGGGTTGGTAATGCGGAAGTTTGCGTCGGTATTCATATCTTCGGAGCACTCTGCAACGTTTAGCAGTAAACAGTGTTGCGACATGTGACGACCGGCCCAATAGACGGTGACTTGATTCCAAATTGAGACGGGCGAGGACGCCCGTCCTCCACTCCCTAACCCACTCAAAACACCCCGTTTGCAGGCTGGTTCCCACCCCCGAAAAGAGCTCGCAACGTGCTATAATAAGAACAATCTCGAGGACCCGTAAGTAGGAATAATTTCAATCAGTTGAAGGCGCTCGAGTGTTCCGGATCCCGGCCCTCAAAGCCCGCATCCGTTTGTACTTTTCGGAGCTGAATGGCCACCAAAGAAATCGAAGTTAAACCCACCGATCCAAAGTTGAAAAACGGCAAGACCGCCGCCAACGGCAACGGAGATTACACCGCCGACTCGATCAAAGTTCTCGGCGGAATGGAAGCTGTTCGGAAACGTCCGGCGATGTACATCGGGTCGACTGGTGAACTCGGTCTTCACCATCTCGTGTACGAAGTCGTGGACAACTCCGTTGACGAAGCGCTGGCCGGATTCGCCGATAAGATCGAAGTCACCATTCATCTCGATAACTCGATTACTGTCGTTGATAACGGACGTGGAATTCCGGTCGATCCCATGGACATCGACGGCGAAAAAGTCCCAGCTGCGCAAGTTGTTATGACCAAGTTGCACGCTGGCGGAAAGTTCGATTCCTCTTCGTACAAAGTTTCCGGTGGGTTGCACGGCGTCGGCGTTTCTTGCGTGAACGCACTCAGCCACGAACTCGATCTCGAAATTTGGCGCGACGGCTTTACCTGGGAACAGACTTATTCAAAGGGCGAACCCACCAGCAAGCTGAAGAAAGCTGGCGCATCAAAGAAGCGCGGAACAAAGGTCCACTTTGTTCCCGATAAAGAAATCTTTACTGCGACGGAATACAACTACGACACGCTAGCGCAGCGTTTGCGCGAACTCGCGTTCTTGAACAAGGGTCTTGTCATCACGCTCACGGACGAGCGCAACACGGACTCGAAAACCGGTGAGCCCAAGCACGCTGAGTTCAAGTACAACGGCGGCATTGCTGAATTCATTAAGCACCTGAACCGCGGCAAGCAGACACTGCACGATAAACCGATCTACATGGAAGCCGAGAAAGACGGCGTCGTGATGGAAATCGGTCTGCAGTACAACGATGGCTACTCCGAAAGCGTTTTCAGCTTCGCGAACAACATCAACACTGTCGATGGCGGAACGCACCTGTCCGGTTTTCGTACCTCGCTGACTCGCACGATCAACTATGCGGGCCAGCAGATGGGCCTTTTTAAAGACGTAAAAGAAAATCTAACGGGCGATGACGTGCGGGAAGGACTTGTAGCTGTCATCAGCGTGAAGCTTTCTCAGCCCCAGTTCGAAGGACAAACCAAGGGCAAGCTGAACTCTGACATCGCCGGCATCGTGCAGGCCTTCGTCAATGAAAAGCTCGGCGCGTTCTTCGAACAGAACACGACCGTTGCCCGAAAGATCATCAATAAAGCTGTTGAAGCGGCTCGCGCGCGTGAAGCTGCCCGCAAGGCACGTGATCTCACCCGTCGGAAAGGTGCGCTCGACAGTGGCGGTCTGCCGGGCAAACTCGCAGATTGCTCCGAGCGTCAGCCTGATCGTTGCGAACTGTTCCTCGTCGAAGGCGAGTCCGCCGGTGGCACTGCAAAGCAGGGACGCGATCGCCGTTTCCAGGCGATTCTCCCACTCAAGGGAAAAATTCTGAACGTAGAGAAAGCGCGCTACGACAAGATGCTGGCGCACGAAGAAATTCGCGCCATGATCACCGCGCTGGGTACCGGCATCGCGAAAGACGATTTCGATCCGCTCAAACTTCGCTACGGCAAAATCATCCTGATGACTGACGCTGATGTGGACGGCAGCCACATCCGTACGCTGTTGCTCACGTTCTTCTTCCGCCACATGCAGGAGTTGATCAAGCGCAACAACGTATACATCGCGCAGCCGCCGCTCTACTCCATCAAGAAGGGCAAGTCGCAGCAGTACATCAAGGACGATCGTGAGTTCGTGAAAGTGATGGTGAAGCGCGCTTCCGAAGGATTGGTCGTGCGTTATGGAGAAGGCGCAGCGAAGCTGGAAGGAGCGAACCTCGCGCGTTTCATGACTGTACTGAACGAGTATCTCGGCTTCTTCGACAAGGTCGATAAACGGCTGCGGGACGAGCACATCACCGAATTGCTGCCGAAGCTCGATTTCTCGAAGCACGCAGATTTTGAAGGTGACAAGAAAACACCCTCTAAGAAAATCGAAAAGCTCGAGAAGGAACTGAAAAAACTTCAGAAGGAACGCGGCTTCAAGTCCGTGGAAGCGCGCTTCGATGAAGAGCACAACCTGTGGGAAGTGGCTTACACCAACTCCCAGGGCGCGGAGCACGTGATCAACTGGGAACTTGCCTCTACGCCCGAGTGTCGCCAGCTGCTCTCGAAGTTTAAGCAGATCGAAGAGTTCATGCAGCCGCCATTCGTCATTGAAACGATTGCAAAGCCGGCTGCTAAATCGAAGCAAAGCGAAGAAGAACAGTCCGAAGAAGAAGCTGCCGCCGAAACCGCCGCGGACGAGCGAGC
This sequence comes from Terriglobales bacterium, assembly GCA_036265385.1. GTDB lineage: Bacteria > Acidobacteriota > Terriglobia > Terriglobales > Acidobacteriaceae > DATAPD01. Next base: position 140,682 of record DATAPD010000055.1, on the reverse strand, counting down.
ACCGAAAGGGACGCCGAAACGCAAAGCGGCGTTGCCGGTGGTCGTTGAGAAAGAAACTCCGCGCGAGCTTTTCGAATACGTACTCTCCGAAGGCAAGCGTGATTTTTCGATCCAGCGTTACAAGGGTCTCGGTGAAATGACAGCTCCGCAGCTCTGGGAGACCACAATGGATCCCGAGCGCCGCACGCTGCTCTCCGTCAAGCTCGAAGACATTGCCGAATGCGAAACGATCTTCACAACCCTGATGGGGGAAGATGTCGAATCGCGCCGCAAGTTCATCGAGGAAAACGCGCTCGACGTGAAAAACCTGGACATCTAACGCTCGGCGCTGCCCACTGAGGCAGGATGATGAGTCGTCTTAACCGATGAAGGCGGCACATCTCCTGCGCGTTCTGCGATGGGCCGCACGTAACGCACCAACGACATTAGGAACTTCCCCGGCTCCTCCGTCATCGGAAGATGCGCCGAGTTTTCGAACCAGACGAACTGCTTTGACGGCGCTTTCACCCGGACAAACCATTTTTCTGCTACCTCGGAATTAACGTTGTAGTCGCGGCGCCCGGCAAAAATGATCAGCGGACAATTAAGTGTTCGAATTGCGGTTAGATCAAGACTGAGTACCTCAGGCAACAGGTAGCTCTCGATGAAATCATTTCCATCCCAGATGTGAGCGATTTCTTCGTCGGTGTAGTCTGGCGATAGATCGCCCAAGTCGCTCTCGGCGGAGCTGTCCTTGCGGTACGCCATGACACCACCGTAGACGCCCAGCCATTTCCTTTGCGTGTAGATATTTTTTAAAGGAGTCCGCTGGCCCGGTGTCACGTAGGGGGCCAACGCCTCTAACTGACGAATCGCTTCCGGATTTGATTCCTTATGTGCGGCATTCAGTGCGAATGCATACCCGCGCCGCTCACTTTCCGGCCCGTCGGTGAGTTGTCCAACTCCGATGTATGCGTGAATCCAATCAGGATGCAGTTTGGCAAGTTCCAGTCCGAGATAACTTCCCCAGGAGTGCCCGACCACGAAGATCTTTTTCTTGCCAAGTTCTTTTCGAACCCACTGGGCCATCTCTTCTGTGTCGGCCAGCATGCGCTCGAGCGTTAGGGTAGGGCCGATAATCTTCGGATCATTGAGCAGATACGTTTTGCCGGAAGCGCGCTGATCCCATTGAACAACTGTGAAGTATTCTTCCCATCCTCGACTGAACCACCAACTCATCGGGATTGAAACATATCCGGGTCCGCCATGGATGAACAGCAATACGGGGTTGCGCTTGTCTGTGCCGCGAATCGACACCCACTGGTCAATGCCACCGATCCGAATCTTCTCCAGCTTTTCGATTCCGTTCGGAGTCACGATCTTTCGCGCTGCCCCTATCTTCTTGCTTGCGTCGGATCGGTTGAGAGCGTCAGCCGGAATCACCCCAATTCTCAGCGCGACGTCTTGAATTTGGGAGTGTGGATCGCCGGTTGTATTTTGCGCCAACGCGATTTTAGTAACGGTTAGGACTGCGACCACGACGATTAACTTATTGCGCATGAATTAGCATACGATCAAAGCCAGACTATAGTTCGGAGCATTCAAGCCAGTACTAAACGCGCTACAATCTTTGCGCGGAGGCTCTGTATGCGAAACCGCGTCCTCACGTGTTTGCTTCTCGCGGCAATAACCCCTCTCTCCTACGCCAAAGACAAGAAAAAGAGCACTCTGCCTGCGTTGGTCCTGAATGCTAAAACCGTTGCCGTAATCATTAATCCTGGCTCGGAAACGCCTCTCTCTGGTCCGGGCGAGAACGTCAGCGCTCAATCGGACGTCGAACGCGCTCTTACCAAATGGGGACGCCTTCACGTTGTGTTATCCCCATCGAACGCGGACCTGGTGATCTCGATTCGTAAAGGACGCAGCGTCAGTCCGACGGTGGCGGGCGGCGATCCTAACCGGCGACCAGTCATTTTCGATCCGGCATCCGCCGACACTCGCATCGGCATTCAAACAGGAACACCGCCTCGCACCGGTAGCTCATATCCGGACGATCCAACACCTCGTCCTGGTATGGAAGTCGGCCCCTCCGAGGATCTATTCGAGGTCTATGACGGACGCCTTCGCGATCCGCTCGATGGTCCACCGCTATGGCGCTATATGGGAAAAAACGCTTTGCGCCCACCAAGCGTCAATGCCGTAGAACAATTCCGGAAGGCAGTGGAAGAGGCCGAGAAGCAGCAGAAAAAGCAGCCATAGATGTGGCTTGGTAATGCGTGACTAGGTAACTGGCAAGCCCCACTTCCCACAATCTGACCCCAATCTCGAACTGCAAGAGTTCTAGAGCCGGAAATCTTGCAAGCCGCAGCTTGGCCGACGTTCTCACAACGGGAGACGCCGTTATGCAGGATGTCAGCGCCGGCAAAATCTTGGCCCTCGTGGGACTCGCTTGTCTGGGATTGATACTTATCGCGATATCTGTTCCTAACTTATTGCGGTCACGATACGCTGCAGATGCCGCGGTACGAGCGTCTAACCGTCCTGTCAAAGCTTCACTGTTGTCAGTTGATATGGAGGCGAGACGTTCACTCGTGGAGCCCGCGACTGAATCCCTCGATCGCAAGCTCATCCGCAATTGCTTTCTCAACCTCGTGGTTAAGAATCCGTCGGCGATAGCCGAAAAGATTCGCGTTCTGGCCGAAGGCTCCGGAGGTTTCCTGGGTTCATCAACGACCTCTGGTGTGGATTCCGGCGCTGCCACTCTCACGATCCGAGTGCCGGAGCCACGTTTTGAAGAAGTTCACTCGGAGATTCGCAAGCTTGGATTACGCGTGGACAGCGAAAAACTCGACGCTCAGGATGTTACTCGTCAATACGTCGATCAGGAAGCGCGTCTTCGCAACCTGCATGCGGAAGAAGCGCAGTATCTTTCCATTCTCAAACGTTCGGCGAACGTGAAAGACACTCTCGAAGTCACCGAGAAGCTAAATGCGGTTCGCGGTGAAATCGAGCAGCAGCAGGCCGAGTTCAATGCGCTCTCGAAGCAGGTTGAGACAGTCGCCCTCACGATATCGCTCTATGCCGAATCGGATGTGCAGGTCTTTGGCTTGAACTGGCGTCCGCTCTTCCAGTTGAAGTTGTCCGCCCGCGATGGAGTGCTCGCACTCGGCGACTATGTTGCTTCCATCACAGCCTTCTTGTTTTATCTTCCGGCGATTTTGCTCTGGGTTGCCACGATCGTGCTGGGTGCCGCGGGGGCTTGGCGACTGCTGAAGTGGGTGGCGCGCGTTTTCTTTGGGGTTACGAAGCCACGAGTGGGTAGCGAAGCGCCCGCTAGTTCGTGAAGATTCGCCGTTAGCCTCCCTCACCCGGCAGCACGGCGAATAGCAAGCTGCGTCTCTGCGGCCACCCCTTTTCGCAGAGACGTGGCTTGCCGCGATTACTTCCCGAGTTACTTCTTATTACCTCCGTGTTGCCCATGTTCGTTTGAACAGGACAGCTGCAAGTTTCCTCACAACATACGTTCTCTGATTGAGGCCGGAATGACCTCCCCGACGGCCATGAAACCGAGGGCAAACTGAAATGAAAAAACTTTTCCTAATCTTGCTGTGCTTGAGTTCACTGACGTGGTCGCAAACCAATGCGAAAGAAGTCGTGAAAGACGAAGGCCCAGCGCTCACCATTTACAACCAGAACTTTTTTGTTGCCCGCGAGTACCTGCCACTGGATCTCGTTGCCGGCACGAATCATGTGAACTTTGCTGGCATCACGTCGCACTTGGAGCCTGACTCGGTCATCCTGCGCGATCTAACCGGACGTCCGCTGCAGATCCTTGAACAGAGCTACCGTAACGATCCTGTTTCGCAGGAACTGCTGCTCTCGTTCTATGAAGGCAAGGCGATCGACTTTCTCGTGCAGCGTGGCGAGAAGCAGGAGACCATCAGAGGCAGAATCATCCGTAGCGGATACGTTCCCAGCTCTGCCTACGCGCAGAATTACGGATACCCTCAACCGGGCATGGGCCAGCCCATCATCGAAATCGATGGCGTGTTGCGCTTCGGCCTGCCCGGGCAGCCTTTGTTTCCGGCACTGAGTGGAGACTCCATCCTGAAGCCGACGCTTAGCTGGCAACTCGCAACAACGCAGGCCGGACGCTCCCAGGCGGAAATCTCTTACCTTTCTGGCGGAATGACGTGGCAGTCCGACTACAACCTGGTCGTCGAAGATGGACCGAAGAATTCCGGTATGAACTCGCTCGATCTCGTTGGCTGGATCACCATGCAGAACCGCAGCGGCAAGACTTTTGAGAATGCGCGGATCAAGTTATTGGCCGGCGATGTCAGCAAGATTCAACCGCCCATGCCGATGGCGAAAGCCGTTCTTGCCGGTATGGAACGCGCCGAGAATGATGCCGCCGCTCCCGTTGTGCGCGAGAAGTCTTTCGATGAATTTCATCTGTACACACTGGTACGTCCAGCCACACTCCGCGACAACGAGACTAAGCAGGTCGAATTTGTCCGGACGACCGGCATTCAATCGCAGCGACTCTATGTGTACGATGGCGCCCAGATGGATCAATATGCTTATTACTCGCCTGACCAGGTTCGAAATGATCCGGGGTACGGCACGGCGACCAACAAAAAAGTCTACGTTATGCAGGAATTCAAAAACTCAGACAAGAACCATTTAGGAATCGCTTTACCCAAAGGCCGGCTTCGCTTCTATCGTCGCGACTCGGATGGCAGCCTGCAATTCATCGGGGAGAACACCATCGACCACACGCCGAAAGACGAGATGATCCGCGTCTACACGGGCAACGCCTTCGATGTTGTAGGTGAACGGAAGCGCACCAATTTCCGCGTCGATTCAAATGCGCATTGGATGGATGAGACTTTTGAAATCCACGTGCGCAACCACAAGAAGGAAGCAGTCACGGTTCGCGTAGTCGAACACCTTTATCGCTGTACGAACTGGAAGCTGATGGAACAGTCGCATCCTTCGAAGAAACGGGATGCGCAGACCGTTGAATTTCCGGTGACCGTCGTCCCGAACGGAGAGCAGGTCGTGACGTATACGGTGCATTACTCGTGGTAAGGACGCAAAGATCGCCAATAATCAGTTGATGATCGATTGATCCTCAACCGGCAATTGCAACTTGACAGTCGTCAATGGATATCGCGTTTCCGGATACACGCGATTGAATGCGATCCACAACAGAACGATCAGCACGAAACACAGGAAGCTGCCTTCTGGTCCAACCGATCCGCCGGAAAGCCATACCGGGCCTTGCAGGGAGGAACTAGTGAGATGGCCCGTCATCTTGGTGCCGCTGTTGGGGACGGAGTACAGATAGCTCTGTCCCCAGTTCCACGAGGTATGGAATCCGACAGCAAACCACAAATCTCCCGTTCGGCGTACGGTCAGGCAGAAGAATAATCCGATCGCGGCCGCGGCGAGCGCGCCAATGGGGCTCTCACCTGAGTTTCCCAGGTGCACAGATCCAAAGAGGAGAGACAAAACAATCGCTGATGGCCAAAAGCCAACACTCGTCGATCCCGTGAAGAGTGTGTAGCCGCGAAAGAGGAATTCTTCGAAAAAGCTGACGAGCAGGAAAAATAGGAGATAAAAGAGAGCGAACTTCAGAATGCGGACACCGTGCAGCGCAATTCCTCCAAAGTAAAAAACATGACTTGCGCGAAGCACAAGCAAGAGCGCCGTCAGCGCACAAAATCCCCAGGCTGCGCCGATCCAGAAAAACTTCCCGAACGTATTCTGCAGAGAAAGGCCATAATCGCCGAATGGACGATGCTCGATCTTTGTCATCACGATCGCCGGCAAGAAGGCTGCAATTACCAGCGTGGCTTCCGAAATGAATCCGCGCCAAATCGCGGTGATGCCTAGATGCCGCATTGAGCCCAAAACGAAGCCCATTGCGAAAACGAGAGCAAGCCCCATCAAGAGATAGAGCAACAATCGCCAGCCGGCGCGCAGCATGCCATCGGGACGTAGGAAAACAGCAACAAACTCCGACTGGCTTTCGGCCGGTGGGGGTGGTTCGTTCAGCGGACTGACCGGTTGTATGGGCTCCTGCATAGTTTCCGAGGCGATGCGCGAACATGGTAAAACATTCGTTCTCTCAATGACGCCTCTTTTTACGCGCGATCGTTTCGGCAGTCCTCAGGTGATCGCGGCCTTGTTGCTGCTTGTGTTTCTCCTGCAATGTGTCTGGTTAGCAAGCCGTCAACTGCGGGTACAACAATCCACAAGTTTTGGTGAAGCGGAACGAATTCACGCTGGGCTCCGGCAATTGAAGGGCCAGGGCGTTGCGGGCACCCCAGAGACAACTCACGCCGGAGATGCCGGAGCTTCTTTCAACGAAGGCTTCGACGGGTATCGCTCTCCGCTCTGGTACCTGATTGCGGCCGCTCCGTTTGCCGTGCTGCCTCAGTCCGACATTTCTCCTGCAGGAATGGGCTGGCTTTCTCGGCTCCCGTACCTCTGTTTCGGTGTTCTTCTTGGCGCTTCTCTTTGGTACGTTGCTCGTCGCCTATTTGGCAACGCGGGTGGATATATTGCTCTTACGCTTTACTGTTTTGCACCTGGGACGATTCTCAGCGCGAGTGGCGGTGTCATCATGGAGCCTGAAATCGGCACTGCGTGGGGAACGTTCGGCGCCATTTTCACGGCCATCGCCGTGGCGCACACGTTGTATGCACCCAGGGAAGTTGTGCTTTGGAATTGGCGTCGCATCATTCTGCTTGCGCTGTCCCTGGTGCTCGCCATCGGCAGCCAGTTTTCGCTCCTGATTCTTTTGCCCCTGACGCTTGCGTTTATGTATTGGGTGGCTCCTACACGACGAAGCGCTGCGACTGTGATCTGGGTTTCCGCCCTGCTGGTGAGCGGTCTTCTACTGCTAGCCTCTTATGCTTTTCATCCTCTTTTGATGTGGAAGGGCTTTCTCCATGCGCGGCTTATGCCTTCTTTTCAGGCGCTCGCAACACCCGGCGTGTATCGGCAACTCGGATCATTCTTGGCCAAGAGCAGCCCAGCGCTTGTAATCGCGTTACCCGTCGCATTCATTACTTACGCCGCATGGAGTCGTGCGCGATACTTCGGCAACACCGCACCATTGCTCGTCGCGCTGCTTCTGCTCGTTCTCGGACTTGCGACGCCGCACGCTCCCGGTGCTGCTCTCTATGTATCGGCTTTGGCGTTCCTATTTACTTTCGTCGCTGGAGTTTTGGCCGATCTGCTTGAAACACGCCACCGCACGCTGATTGGCGCTGGAACGTTTGGCTTGCTAGCAGCGTCCGCGCTCTGGAACCTGATGCAACTGGCGTCCCTCTGAAACACCAATCCAAGCAAAATGAACTACATAGCCATAGATCGAAATCCCGCGATTACTTGCGTCCAGTCTCGTCAAGATTTCTTTGTTGAAGAAACTAGTGCTTCCGCATCTAATATTTTCGAGAGGCAATTATGTCCCGCGATATGAGGCGTTTCTCAGTCACATCGTCTTCTTTAATCGCAATTCTCTTATTCCTTGTGAGCCTCTCTTCGGCGCAAATCAATGGCGTGCCTGCTTCGGTAACGTCTATCGGCTTTGGCGGACACTTCAATTCTGCACCAGGCGTTCCGGCCAGCGTCACTTCTCTTGGACCCAACGGTTTTGGCCATGGCATCAATTTCCGGGCTTGCTGCTTCAACACTGGGTTCAATCGCGTCGGCCAGAATCCGAATTTGTTTCGCCACCACTTTCGCGGAGGATATGCGGCCGTATATCCGTACTACACGCCTGCTTATACGCCCGTGATCGTCGTTGAGCAGCCTGCCTCAGACATGAGCTATGCGGATTATGAAGAAACAGCTGGGCCAACGATTTTCGATCGTCGCGGTCGTCGCGAACGGATGCTCGCTCCCGCGCAGGAAACGGTCCCCGAGCCGGCGCCGGCGGCGCTAAGCCAACCAGTAGATGTTTCGGATCAACCCGCCACGGTCCTTATCTTCAAGGATGGCCATCGCGCCGAAATTCGTAACTACGCGATTGTCGGTGACACGCTCTACGATTTCACCAGCGCTCGTCACAAGATTGCATTAGCGGAACTTGATCTTTCGGCAACTGCGCAGGAAAACGACGATCGGGGAATTGATTTCCACGTGCCCGCGCGGGCGGAGGCGACCCAGCAATAACAAGGTTTTGAGTGCTTATTCCAGGCCGCCTGACAAAACTTCACAATCGAAGATGAGTACTGCTTCATCAAATCTTTGTACTTTTAGCCCTTAGGAGAAATGCTCTGATCTGGGTGCGAATCTTAGTCTTAGTCATATTCCTTTCTCTTATCTACGGAGTGCAGCGCTTCTGGTTTTTGCGTGCTTGGCGCGCGGCGGAACAACTTAGTTCGCCTGCGCTTCGCCACGGCCTTGAGGTGTTTCTGATTGCCGCGCTACTGGCCTTCGTTGTGTCTTTGTTCAGCCCCGTTGTCAGCCGGTTTATTCCTGTCCGCTTAATCCCACAGAGCGTAATCACTGTTTCCCGTCTTTGGCTGATTGCGTCATTGTTTGGGTTCATCGCATTCCAGTCGGTCGGTGCGCTCGAGTGGATCTCGAACTTGGCGATGCGGTTCCGTCCAAGCGATGGGATCGCTTTCAGTCCGGCGCGGCGCGAATTCTTCCGGTACGCTGCATACTTCGCGGGCAGCCTGCCATTTTTGGCAACGACCTACGGCTTTGCTGCCGGTCGCCTTCGCTATCGCGTGGAAAAAGTGGATGTCCCGATTCACAATCTGCCTCCGGGACTCGACGGCCTTCGCATTGCCCAACTCAGCGACATCCACATTGGCAGTTACATGCCTCCGCGCGAGATAGCTCGCGCAGTTGAGATGGCGAACGATCTACAACCCGATCTCGCTGTCATTACGGGTGACTTTGTAAGCGACCATAACGACCCACTGGACGTCTGCATTGGCGAACTCAGCAAGCTGAAAGCTCCGCTCGGCGTTTTCGGATGCAACGGCAATCACGAGATTTACGCGTCGGCAGAGGAAGCTGCCCAGTCCCTGTTCCAACAGCACGGCATGCGCCTGCTTCGCCAGGAAAGCGTTGAAATTGCGCATCGCGGAGACAAGTTCAACCTGATCGGCGTCGACTACCAGCGGGATCACATGGTGACCGGCGGCTCCACTGGCCCGATGCTTAGCGGAATCGAACACCTCGTTCGCCCTGACCTGCCGAACGTGTTGCTATCGCATAACCCGAACTCGTTTCACCGCGCTGCTGAACTGGGAATTGATTTGAGCCTTGCCGGCCACACTCACGGTGGACAGGTGCAGGTCGAAATCGTGGATCGGCGTATCTCCCCAGCTCGCTTGATCACCGACTTCGTCGCAGGGCTGTATCACCTCCCGATGGGAAATGGCGCTGGACGAAACGGGAACTCTGCGTCGGAAAATGGAAACGGGTCCGGGAAGGCGTCTCTATATGTAAATCGCGGCCTTGGAACGTTCGGAATGCCCGTGCGGATCGGAGTTCCACCGGAGATCACCCTTCTTACCCTGCGCCGCGCGTGATGCTTGGGTAGCGGCCGGCGCCCGTCAATCATTTCTCGTTTCATTTGCTGGCGTCATCCCGAGACGCAGCGTTCTGCTTCGCGGAGCGACGGATCTTGCGCGCACTCGAAAAGCGCTTTCGAGAAATCTTTTTCATGCAAGAGCAGCGCACATTTTTGTCTTTAAGCTGCCTTGACACTTCCTGTGTTGTTGTGAATACTTATGCAATTGGACGAATAAATATTCATGAGCAAAACTGCCCGTCAGAAAGCCATCCTTGAAGTTCTGCGCAAGGGACCTGTCTCCAGCCAGGAAGATCTCCAGCGCGCCGTCGGCCGATTGGGTTTTGCCGTCGGCCAGGCGACCTTGTCGCGCGATATCCGCGAAATGGGCCTGGTAAAAGGCGGGGATGGATACGCTCTCCCCGGCGCAACCCGCGGTCCCAAACTGCTGCCCCCGTCCGTTTTTCGGCTCGTTCAGGAATTCCTGCTGGAAGTTCGCGAGGCCCAAAATCTGCTCGTCCTTAAGACGAAAGTCGGGAGCGCGCAGCCCGTGGCAGCCGCCCTGGACGCTGAGCCTTGGCCTGAAATTGTCGGCACCATCGCGGGCGATGACACGGTTCTGGTTATCTCGTCAGACCGAAAATCCGCCCAGCGTTTGGCGCGACGCATCCGCGAGTTGCTCGTGCGATGAAAAGAAGCGACCCGGGTTCTCCATCTCATACCAAGGAAACGTCCATGCGAAGCCAGCCGCCGCTTCAAGCACAACATGCCGCTCCGGTTCACAGTGCGCAATTCGCCGCTCGTGATCTGGTTTCGATTCAGGACCTCAGCCCGCATGAGATCCAGGCGACTCTCGATCTTGCGTTGCTCATGAAGCGGCGGCCTGCAGATTTTCGCGGCGCACTTGCCGGAAAACAGCAGGTCCTGTTTTTTGAGAAACCTTCGCTTCGTACCCGCCTAAGTTTCGAAGCTGGAATGGCCAGTCTGGGCGGCACCTCAATGTTCGTCGACCAGACGCACGCTCGCCTCGATGCCCGCGAAAGCTTGTACGACATTGCTCACAATATCGAACGCTGGATCGATGTCGCCGTGCTTCGTACGTTTTCTCACGCTACGGTCGAAGACATGGCGCGCTATGCCGATATCCCGGTCATCAATGCTCTGAGTGACTTGGAACACCCGTGTCAGGCGCTTGCTGACTTTTTAACTCTTGAAGAGCAATTCGGCGACATTAGCAAAATCCAGTTCACGTACGTCGGAGATGGAAACAACATGTGTCACTCGTTGTTGCTCACTGGCGTATCACTGGGAGCATCGGTCGCGATTGCGACGCCTACAGGACATGAACCTGCGGCGGCCGTCCTCGATGCTGCGCAGGAGCTGGCCGCGCAAACGGGTGCCAAGATTCGCATTCTGCGCGATCCGCATGAGGCTGTGTCGGGCGCCGATGCCATCTACACAGATGCCTGGGCGAGTATGGGCCAGGAGAACGAAGCTGCTGAGCGTGAAAAGATTTTTGCCGCCTACCAGGTGAACGAATCGTTGATGGCAGAGGCAAAGCCGTACGCACTTTTCATGCATTGCCTTCCGGCTCACCGAGGACTCGAAGTCACGAACGCCGTCATCGATTCACCACAATCTGTCGTCTTCGACCAGGCGGAAAATCGCTTGCACGTTCAAAAAGCCATTCTTCTCATGTTGCTTGGAGGCGGCATGAGCCGCTTTCCCGTAAGGAGCGCGCATGCCTGAGAAAATTGTCCTCGCCTATTCCGGCGGACTCGACACTTCGATCATCATCCCTTGGCTCAAGGAGAATTACTCCTGCGACGTCATTGCCATGGTCGGCGACGTTGGACAGGCAGACGATATCGAAGCGGTTGTAAAAAAAGCTTATGCGACGGGCGCCAGCAAGGTTGTCGTCGAAGACTTGCGCGATGAGTTCCTTTCGGGCTATGTCTTTCCTGCTTTGAAGGCCGGTGCAGTGTACGAACACAAATATCTGCTCGGCACATCGCTAGCTCGCCCCGTTATAGCCAAGCACCAGGTCGAAGTCGCTCTGGAAGAAGGTGCGACTGCTGTTGCCCACGGATGCACGGGCAAAGGCAACGACCAGGTTCGTTTCGAACTCACCTATCAGGCTCTTGCCCCCGAGCTCAAAGTGATTGCTCCTTGGCGCGAGTGGGATTTGAAGTCGCGGGAAGACTGTCTCGACTACGCCGAAAAGCGCGGCATTCCTGTCGAAGCCAGCTGCTCGAAAATTCATAGCCGCGACCGCAATCTTTGGCACATCAGCCACGAAGGCGGAGAACTCGAAGACGCCGCGAACGCTCCTTTCCCGAGCACCTGGCAACTTACAAAGTCGCCGCAGGATGCTCCCGACCGCGAAGAGCAAGTCGAAATTGGATTCGAAAAAGGCGTCCCGATTTCTGTAAATGGAGTGACGCTCGATCCCGTCTCTTTGGTTGAACTGCTTAACGACATCGGCGGACGCAACGCAATCGGTCGTGTCGACTTGGTTGAAAACCGTTTCGTCGGAATCAAGTCGCGAGGGTGCTACGAAACTCCGGGCGGCACTCTGCTGATCACCGCACATCGCGAGCTCGAAGCGCTTTGCCTTGACCGTGAGAGCCAGCACTTCAAACAGCACATCGCCCTCAAATATGCCGAGATAGTGTACTTCGGGCTTTGGTTCACCCCACTGAAGGAAGCCCTCGATGCATTCGTCGAGAGCACCCAGAAGGATGTGACCGGCTCCGTCACGCTCTCGCTCTACAAAGGGAATGTTTCGATTGTCAGCCGAAAATCGCCCAACTCCCTCTATCGAACGGACCTCTCGTCTTTCACCATGGGAGAGAGTTACGATCAGAAGGACGCGGCAGGCTTTATCCGCATTCTGGGATTGCCTCTGCGTTCACGCGCGCAGGCTCGCCAGGAGGTTGCTAAATGAAAATGTGGTCCGGCCGGTTCCGCCAGCCGCTCGACGAAAAGTTCGAACGCTGGCAAAGGTCGTTCCCATTTGATTGCATTCTTATACATTACGAACTAGCTGCCAGCCGCGCTCACACCCGTGCTCTCGCGCTGTGCGGCGCTATCTCGGACGCTGAACGAGAGACAATCCTGAGCGGCCTATCCCAGATTGCTGACAGAGCTAAATCGATTGCATCCTTCTTCGCGGACCCAGATGCCGAAGACGTTCATCATTTCGTCGAAAAGCAACTGGTCACTCTGATCGGCGACACAGGATACAAACTCCATAGCGGCCGCAGCCGTAACGAGCAGATTGCCACTGATCTCCGCCTCTATGTTCGCGACTCGATCGATACTCTGCAGGGTCTTTTCGCCGACTGGATGGGCGCGATTCTCGACCGTGCCAAGCAAGCAGGAGAAGCTGCTATGCCTGCTTACACGCACATGCAGCGCGCTGAACCCGTGCTGGTTGCCCATTGGCTGTTGGCTTACATCGAGATGTTCCTGCGTGATGCCAGCCGTCTCTCCGATTGCCGCAAGCGCCTGAACCTCTGTCCACTGGGCTCCGGTGCGGTCGCTGGTGCAACGCTTCCCCTTGATCGCGCGGAGATGGCCGCCGAACTTTATTTTGACGCGCCGACCGGGAACAGTATCGACGCAACCAGCGATCGTGATTTCGTGCTGGAATTCGTGAGTGCGCTCTCGCAGACAGCACTTCATCTCAGCCGCTGGGCGGAAGAAATGCTGCTTTTCTCAACGCAGGAGTATGCGTTCGTTTCACTGCCCGAGCCTTACTCAACCGGTTCCAGCGCGATGCCGCAAAAGAAGAATGGCGATCTGCTGGAACTGGTGCGTGCGAAAGCGGCTCGCATCATCGGAAATCAAAACGCTCTTTTGGTTACGATCAAAGGTCTGCCGCTCGCCTATAACAAAGATCTGCAAGAAACTCAGCAACCACTCTTCGAGTCCACCCGTACTATGCTGACCATGCTGCCGCTGGTCACCGGATTCATGAGGTCTGTCGAATTCCATCTCGAATCCATGCAGAAAGCGGCACAGTCCGGGTTCATGAACGCCTGGGCGGCTGCCACTTACCTTGTTCGCCTTGGAATTCCAAGCCGCCTTGCCCACGAGCAAGTCGGAAAAGCCGTTCGTCTCTGTATGGAGAAAAAGTGCGCTCTGGAAGATCTTTCACTCGGCCAATGGCGCGCCATCAACCCGACGATCAGCAAAGACATTTACAAGGAACTCACTCTCCCAGCCGTTCTCGCGATGCACGACGTTGTTGGCGGAACAGCCCCGGTCCGTGTCGTTTCAGCCATCCAAGAGGCGCGCCGTCGTGTGGATGAGATCCGAGCCGAGGCGCCGGTTCCGACCGTCGCCTAAATTGCTGAAAAGAGTGGCTTTCCAGGTTCATCCCGTCCCGCTTCGGGCATTCAAAACCAGCCTCTTACGTGGTATAATTTCGACAGGTTCCCAGGCTACTAACATCCTGTAAATCCAATGATTTACAGCATATGCGCAGCTCGCTGCGACCCGCCACACCAGGGTTGCTGTTAGCCTGCCGCGTGGAGCCCAAAGCTCACTTATGGCTGACGATCAGAATCCAGAGTTGCCCTTAACTCCTCCACCCGGCGATGGTGGTCCCGGCGCCCTTAACATTCAGCCCGTCAACATTGAAGAGGAGATGCGGCGTTCGTATCTCGACTATTCGATGTCGGTCATCATCGGACGCGCGCTCCCCGACGTCCGCGACGGACTCAAACCCGTTCATCGCCGCATTCTCTACACGATGCAGCAGATGGGTCTCGCCCCGAATCGGGCTACGCGCAAGTGCGCCCGCATCGTCGGCGATGTCATGGGCAAGTACCATCCCCATGGAAATCTCGCCGTGTACGATGCGCTCGTCCGACTCGCGCAAACGTGGAACATGCGCTACCCGCTCGTGTTCGGCCAAGGCAATTTCGGATCGGTCGACGGAGATCCACCGGCGGCTGATCGTTATACCGAAGCGAAGCTCGCGCAGGTTGCGACGTCTCTCCTCGAAGATCTCGACAAGGAGACCGTCGATTTCCGTCCCAATTACGACGGTAGTGAAATCGAGCCTGATGTTCTCCCTACGCGCATTCCGAACCTTTTAGTGAACGGGTCCGACGGAATCGCGGTTGGCATGGCGACGAAAATTCCGCCACACAATCTGACTGAAATCGTTGATGCCACGATCACACTCGTTAACAATCCTAACGCCACATTGCCGGAAATCTTGAAGTTTGTTCAGGGCCCAGATTTTCCGACCTACGGCATCATTCACGGCAAAGCCGGAATTCTCGAAGCTTACAAAACAGGGCGCGGCCGCTTTACCATGCGCGCCAAGGCCGCGATCGAGAATCTCACGAAGGATCGTCAGGCCATCATCGTCACTGAGATCCCTTACCAGGTGAATAAGGCGCGTCTCGTCGAGCGCATCGCCGATCTCGTCAACGACAAAGTTATCGATGACATCTCTGATATCCGAGACGAAAGCGATCGCGATGGCATGCGAATCGTCATCGAGTTGAAGCGTGGAGCCGAGCCTCAGATCGTGCTCAACCAGCTCTTCAAGCACACTTCGATGCAGGAAAGTTTCTCGATGATCCTGCTGGCCATCACGCACGGACAGCCGCGCGAACTGGGTCTCATTCCTGCGATCCGGTACTTCATTGAGCATCGCGTCGATGTTGTACGCCGCCGCACTGCCTACCTGCTCAACAAGGCGCAGGAGCGGGAACACATTCTCGAAGGATATCTGACCGCCCTCGATCATCTGGACAACGTGATTACGATTATTCGCGCAAGCGCGAATCGTGCCGACGCTCGCGACAATTTAGTTGCGTACTTTGGTGGCAAGAAGATCGATATCAACACCACGGGACGCGCTCCGAAGCAGAATCCAGAAAAGCCGTTCACGATCCGCCAGGCTGATGCCATTCTCGAATTGCAGTTGCATCGGTTAACGAAGCTTTCCATCGATGAAATCTCGAACGAGTTGAAAGAAACCCGCGACAAGATTGCGGAGTACCAGTCGATCCTCGGCTCGGAGAAAAAACTTCGCAGCGTGATCGTGAAGGAACTGGAAGAAGTGAAGAAGCAGTACGGCGACGAACGGCGCACTGTGATCGAAGATGAAGCCGCTGAAATCATGCTCGAAGACCTCATTGCAGACGAGCAGATGGCCGTCACTGTCAGCCACTCGGGCTACCTGAAGCGCACTGCGATTTCAACCTATCGCAACCAGCGTCGTGGCGGTACTGGACGCACTGGCATGAAGACACGCGATGAGGACTTCGTCGAGCATCTCTTCATCGCTTCCACGCACGCTTACATCCTCATCTTCACCAACACTGGGCGCGTTTATTGGCTGAAGGTGTACGAAATCCCCGACGTAAGCGCGGCCGGCAAAGGAAAGCACATCGGCAATCTTGTCGGGCTGCAGGCTGGGGAAACTGTTCGCACTATGCTGGCCGTCCGCGATCTTGAAGAAGCAAGCCGGTACATCTTCTTCGCCACCCGCAACGGCACTGTGAAGAAGACCGAGCTTAAGGACTTCTCACACGTCATGTCCCGCGGCATCATCGCGATCAACATCGAGCAAGGAGACGAGCTCGTTGCCGTTCGCATTACCGACGGACAACAGATCATCTTCCTGGCTTCTCACGATGGACAGGCTGTCCGCTTCGAAGAAGGCGACGTTCGTTCCATGGGACGCAATGCGACTGGTGTCCGCGGCATGAACCTTGCGGAAGGCGATTACATCGTCGGCATGGCGACGACCGACAAGCCGGAAGTCGCACGCACAACAGCCGAAGCACGCGCGAAGAAGAAGACTGATGCTGCGGCGATTGCCGAAGGCGCTGATCTGGTTCCCGAGAAAGGTTCGCTGATTCTGTCGGTGACAGAAAACGGCTACGGCAAACGCACTCCGGCCGACGAGTATCGTTTAACCAATCGCGGAGGCAAAGGCGTCATCAACGTGAAGACGACCGAGCGCAACGGTAAAGTCGTCGGCATCTCGCAGGTGACGGAAAACTCCGAGGTCATGCTGATCAGCCAGTACGGCAAAATCATCCGGACCGAGTCGAAACAGATTCGCGAATGCGGGCGTTCCTCGCAAGGCGTGCGTTTGCTGCAACTCGAACCGGGAGATCGCGTCGCGGCTGCTGTTGTGATTCCGCCAGACGAAACTCCTGAAAACGGAAACGGCGGAACACTGCTGCAATAGTGATCGGAAACGGCGGGCGCTCGCCCGCCGTTCAATACTGCGTTATTACGTTGATCTTTCCCGACGTTCCTGTTGGAATCGTGATGGTTTCTTCTTCGGCGCTAAACTCAGACCAAGGTTTACCGTTCAGTGTGACGGATTTCATCGGCGCATTTCCTGGTGCGCGCAAGCGCAGTTTCGTTGTTGCGGAGATGGAAGTCGGTAACTGAATTCGAGCCAGAATTTGTTTCGCGTTCCATTGCGAGGTAATTGAGAATCCGACTCGTCCCCAGCGTGTCGGCGCATCAGAAACACTCATTGTTTTTCCATCGTCGAGCCAATCGCGTGGAACTGCCTTCCCAAGCCACAATGTTTCTGTTTGCGGATCTTCAAAGACCAGCATCCACCGTGTCATCAATGGCACGACGACTTGCGCGGGCGCGCAGTATGGAGCCGCGTTTCGATCATCAAGAACATTGCGCGTCTCGGGCGCGGTCCAGGTTCCGCGTGTGTATTGATGCGCCATCACGCTGTACATCAACAGCAACGCCTCACGTGTCATGTCGTGCTGAATCAAGCCATAACCATTTCCGTACGACAGAAAGCCGGCAATTTCCCCAGTGTTGTAGCCGTACGCCGTCGGAACACCGAGCAACAGGTCATGATGATCGCGCCGATATTCGTAGATCATCTTTACCTGCTCTCTGGTGAGAAGGCCGGAAAAAATCATTTCCATGTAGGCGCGATAAGAACGGAATTGCGGATCGGTGCCGTCGCGCGGGACGACTACGTGGAACGGTTCCTTCACGCCGGCAATGGATGGCAGCACAGATTTACCTTCTGACTGGAGAATCGAACGCGAGATAGCCGTCTGGATGTCTTTCTGCAGTTCTTCGGATTCCCTGACCAGCCGCTCTCCCCATGCGGTCAATTCTGGATCGCGCTTTTCTTTTCCGATCTTCTCCCACACGCTTCCAAGATCGCGGAACCCGCGCGCCGCCTCCGTGCTGTTTGAAAAATACGGCTGCATGTATCGCTGCGGGTTGGCATCGAGGCTTGCGTCGGCCTCACTCCATCCAGCGATCATGCCGTATGCCGGATCGCTATTAGGCAGCGCTTTTGCCTTCTCGCGCAGCAGCAGCAACAATTTCGTCACGCCATCGATCTTGCTACGGCGCTTCAGAAGGAGTTCGGGATCACCACCGTAGTTGAAGTACTCTGCAACGACAGTGAGCATTCGCCCGTACTGGCCGGTTTCCGGTCCGCGGTATAACAGCGAGCCGTCGTCGCGCACGAACTGTCCGAAGTAGTTGTCGATGTAACGGCCGGCGATGTCGATCAAACCCCAGGCAAGCATTGCGGAGGTGTCCACCGTGAACGTGTCCGGGAAGCCATCGTGCTCGCTGCCGTCATAATTTCTTTCGACAACTCCGTAATGCGGAAAATCCTTCACGCGCGTCATCATCTCGCGCACCAGTGAAAAGCGTGCCATGTTAGCCACGCGCTCATCAGGGATGTCGATCTTCATCGCAGACGCGAGAATGCGATTCCAGCCTGCGTCTAAAGCAGCCAGGTCTCGATAAAAAATCTTGGGATCATAATCCGTCCGCGGGGGAAAGGGATGATACGAGTCGATGTAGCGCGCCCACTTGAGTTTGCCGGATTCAACCCGCGCCACCCGATACCACACAGGCTGGATGTGATCGTTTCCGTTCGAGACTCGAAACGGCGCGAACGCGATCATTTCGGTCCACTTCCCGTCTTCCTGCGGATACACAAAACGAAGTATCGGTAGCCATCCGCCGACCAGGCCATCTTTCACGTGTCCGTCTTCGCGGATTTTCGTGATGGGTGGATCGTAGGGTGCCGGATCGAAGTTTGAAGTGCGGCCACCGTAATCGAAGGCGATCTTGTCGGCGTTCTCTGGGGTTCCCAGGAAACTGTAAACACTCATCTTGCGGATCGGCGGAAAGACTTTCGCGATCTCTTCATAATTCGGATCGCCAGGTTTCGCGAGGATCTCATTTGCGAGGAGGTCAGTCGGACTGTCCTTCACATCCGCTGCCGAGTGTCCTCGAAATACCGTCGAATGATCGGACCATGTTGGCTCCGATGTCTTGGGCAAACCGAGAATCACACCTTTCTCGCCCACAAAGAGCATGTGGCCATTCACCTTCCCAAAATCCTCGAGCACCGCGTAGGACGGATTTTTTCCGGACCGGTACTGGACGACTTCCATCAGCGTCCATTCATCGGCTTGCCCGCCAATCGAGAGAGTGAGTTTGCGCTGATGCAATAACAGCTCGACCGACGTCGCATTCAGGAAGCGGCCCACCTTCACATCAGGCGCACTGACGTTCTCTCCCGCCCTGCTGAACTGCGGAATCAGCAGCAGAAGAAAAATCGTCGACCAGCGTGTGACGTAATTCATGCTCAATCCTCGGGGACTCGGAATCCAAGAGTTCGAACGACCGACTATCCTAGACCAAGGATCAAGTGACGGAATGCGGGCAGTGAGCGCGGGATTTCCGGCGTTATGCTAATCAGATTGTTATTAATCATCTTGTATCAGGTATACCCTCCCCCATATTTCGATCTTTTGGAATCAGGAACTTACAGAAAATTCCCCGCCAGATCTTTGAGTTTTAAGGACTTACACGCAAAATATTCGGGAATAAGGAGTTAGCTCTGTTTTTGGATAGCTCACCCCGGCCCGTCGTCCGTCCCGGAAAAGTGATTGCACCGGTATCGCCAGTCGCTCTGGTAACGACGACGTTGCATGACTCTTCGCGATGCGGCTTGTTCGAGCTGCTCCAACGCCGAAACTATAATCGCAAATCCGGTGTCTTCTGGATCATGAGCTTTTTCTGGCTTAGAGCAGCTGCGCTCACTTCACTGATTCTGGTCGGTGCTGGAAAAGTGATGGCATGCAAGTGCGGTGGCGACTCCCGCTACGGCGAAACAGCATGGGACCTTGCAAAGCACAGGTCGCAATCGAGTTTCATATTTGAAGGCACCGTGGAGCGCGTCGACTTGCGCTGGAGCATCTTGGACGCAAAAGAAGGCGACCTCATCCCGACTTATCCGCCCAGTACGAACCTTGACCAGGGTCCACATACGGTTGTGAACTTCGTCGTGAACAGGATCTACAAAGGTGAACTTGGTTCACAAGTGCAAGTCAAAACCGGTTTGGGTGGCGGGGATTGCGGAGCTGGCTTTGTTCCCGGTTTGAAGTATTTAGTTTACTTGAACGCGTCCGATGCAAACGACTTTGCTACCAGCATGTGCAGTCCCGGCGGGTGGATCGAGAGTGAGTCCATTGCATCCGACCTTCGTTTCCTTAGACGACAGCAACCTCTAAGGATCGATTTGATTAAATTTAAACCATACAGCGCGCGCACCCAACGGGAGTTAACAACCGAGAAAACGCGGCGGGAGCGCGAGTATGAACGATACAAGCAACAGCGTGCGAAGATCACAGGCAAGGTCTGCGGCAAGATTCTGTGGGAACAACCACCGAGGGACTCGTATTACGGCACTGTATCCTTCTTGCCCACGAAAGGGTATTTGCCCCGTGAGATTCCGTACGCCAGCGTGAATGAGGATGGTTCTTTCTGTTCCGATCCGCTGCTCCCGGGGAAATACTACGTCCGGTATGCGAGAGCTCTTCATGACGCGCAAGCAACTTCTTTGTACTACCCCGGGGTAAGCGATTACGAGAAGGCAACTTCGATCGA
Source organism: Terriglobales bacterium (assembly GCA_036265385.1). Classification (GTDB taxonomy): domain Bacteria; phylum Acidobacteriota; class Terriglobia; order Terriglobales; family Acidobacteriaceae; genus DATAPD01. Next base: position 120,215 of record DATAPD010000055.1, on the reverse strand, counting down.
GGTCAAGGCGGAAGAAACGCACTCCGGGGTCAATCTGAAAGTGGTTCAACAAGAAGTTTTCTCAGTGAGAGGATTTCTCTTCGCGAAGGAATTCCCGCAATCTAGTGAGAATATCGTTTCCGTCGTGCTGTTCAGATTAAATGGTGATCCCAGCATCGATAGTTACAGCACTTTCGTAGGCGGAATTCCTCCACTGGGGTATTTCTCAATCCAGAATGTCTTACCGGGTCGCTACGCGGTATACATCTCAGGCCCTGGTGCGGGTTGGTTGTCCAGGAAAAGGGAAATCGTTGTCGAAAAACATAGCAAGTTCATTTGGCTTGAACTGATCCACAAGAAACAATAATTCACGGGTAGCCGATATCGTCGTGCAGGATTCCCACTGGTTCCGACTAGTATCGGAACGTCCAGCGCAGCTTCACGGCGATGATGTCGTTCTGCGGGACCAGTTTCGTCTGTGGATCAGTGATCAATCGCTGCCAGCCGCGATTCCACACGATGAATAAGTCATTGCCGGGCTTGATGGTCCAGCGAAGCCTCGTGTTGGTGCCGACGTTCTGAGAGGTAGTGTCGTACTGGATGAAGCTTGTTAATACCAAATTCGGATTCCAGGCATACGCGCCCTGTACCTGCCAGAGCCGTTGCACGAAATTCCCTTCCGGCAGCCGGCCGAAATCGTTTTCCATCGATAGCCCGAGCTGGATGTGTCCGCGAGGGGATGTCCACTTCACATAGTCTTCCCATTGCGTGAGGTGACCATTGAAAAAAGATCCGAACCACGTGGTGTTACCGAACTGGAGTGGCCGATGTTCGCTGCTCTGCGCCTCGAATCGCCAGCGCGTGAATTCGTAGCTGCCCGGCGGGATCACCACACCGGGGACTATCTCAAAAGGCGCAAGCAAAATTTCGCCGTGCGGATTCCAGTTGAATTCGAACCGGTCGCCGGACTCCATCCGTACATTGATGGGCGCCATGAAATAGTTCCACGACTCAAGAATGCCTCGACTATCGGTGAACCGCTCATACTCGTTTTCGACAAACGCCTGGCGGATCCAACGAAATGGTCCGTCCTTTGAAGGTCGAGGCTGGTAGGCGCATCCGACGGTCGTGTGCCGGATGGCTGGTCGAGGCAAAAAGCCGAGCAGTGGTTCGAAGCCGTCGCCGTACTGATTGAGGACCGCATTGCAATCCCAAAGATCATTCGGATAATCAACTTTGAATCCCCAGCCCAGCTTGCTACCCGAGGGAACATCGCCTTGCGTAGTGGCCGTCCAAACGCCAACGAGAAAATTTTTGTCGCCGCGAAATTTCGAAGTTCGCCAAACCGCGTCCAATCCCACCAAGGTATTGTTGCGCCGCGCCTCGGGATCACCATGCGTGAATATCGTTCCCACTCGGAGATTTTCATTCACGTCGTAGGAGACACGTCCCGCAAGCAGATTCGTGCCCGGCACGTCGAGCGATGGCAGGCGGAGATCCTGTGCGACATCGGGCGCAATGTTCGTGTCGCGTGTTTGCACGTCGAGGGCGGCTACGTTCCATTTACCGATGCGCCCGCCGAGCTTAACTCCGCCATTGATGGGAATCGGTTCACCGTCAAGCAGGCCAACGTTGCGGCTAAAGAATGGGATGAACTCTTCGTTCAGTCCCAGTCCGAAGTCATATTGATTGGAACCTTCCAGGAAAAAGGCGCGCTTTTCTGGAAAGAACAAGGGAAACCGGGTGAGATTGATCTGCCGGGTATCGACTTCGGTTTCAGCGAAATCGGTGTTGGCCGTGAACACGGAAGTAAGCTGAGAGGTGATTTTCCACGTGACGTCGCCTCCAACAGCGCCTTGCCATGTGCGGTCGCTGATTCCATACAGGCGCCTGGTTTTGCCGATCGAGTACGGAGTGAACTCGAGCCCCTTGCCCTGCTCCAGTCCGCCGCCGACGATCAATTCTCCGGCGCGGCTCATGTCATAGGGAAAGGAATCAAGCGTGGGAGACGACCAGTTTTCGCTCAAACGTTCTCGCGGAATGTACCTGGTGATGTTCAGGCCCCAGTGGTCGAGTCCACGAGTGAAACTTAGCGTGCGGGATGGAATCACGATTTCCGCGGACCAACCATCGGGATTTCGCGCGGTGCGGGCATCCCAGATGCCATCCCAGTCGAGAGAGACTGTCTCAGGGTTAGAAACAAGTCCGTCGGCGCGCGTGGCGGCTGCATTGATTTGAAAGAAATAGCCGGTGCGATGATCGTTGAAGGTATCGAGGATTATGGAGATCGTGTCGTCGCCCTTCATGTCTCCATCGCGAATTTGGGTGTGGATCGCGATTTTCTTTGGATTAGGATCACGACACGTAATCCCGAAATAGATTGCGTCCTTTGAAACCAAGACCTTTGCCTCGGTCAGAAAGGGCGTCGGCTCTCCGGGTCGGGGCGATTGTTGCGTGAGCTTGATTACCGGCGCATCGCGCCATTCGGGTTCGGTCAATTTCCCATCGAGATCAATCTTTGTGGAGATCGCTCTCGCTGCGACAACAGGCATTTGGCCAAGGGCCGAATGCGGTACTCCCAGGACTGCTGAAATGAGCACGAGCGCGAGTCTGCAGACTCTGCGGTTCATTCAAAGTAGAAGAATAAAGTAAGTTTACTCTCACCAAGACTTACGGACTCCGAGCCTGTCCTGCAACAGCTTCTTGTAGCGGCGGCTCATGCGCAGAGGCCAATAACTGCTTGCGAAATCTGATGCCGGACAGCAACATGGGCTGGTGCACGCTGATCGTCTCTCTCGCGCCTATCTTTCACTCGAGGGTCTTTCATGCGGAGATGCGTTCGGGGAGCGTTTTTTCATTCGTCCGGATCTCGCGGCTGACCTGATTGCTCGACGGTCTCTTCCCGCACCGCCGTGGATCTTTACCGACGACACGATGATGGCAGTCTCCGTTGTCGAGACTCTGCAAAGACACGAGCGCATCGACCAGGACCACCTCGCTGGAAGCTTTGCGCGTCACTACGACCCGATGCGTGGCTATGGACCAGCTATGCACGATTTGCTCAACAAATATCGATACGTCGGCCCACGCTGGCGTGATGAGGCGAACGCTTTGTTCGACGGCCAAGGTTCTTATGGGAACGGGTCAGCGATGCGCGTGGCACCGTTGGGTGCATACTTCGCTGACGATTGGGCGAGAATTCCGGAGGAGGCCGCACTCTCCTCCAGAACCACGCATTGCCACTCGGAAGCTGTTGCAGGCGCAATCGCGATTGCGCTCGCCGCGGCTCTTGCATGGAAACTTCGTGAACAATCTTGTCTCGTTTCCTCCACAGAATTCCTGAGTCGGGTTGCCGACGCGACGCCAGATAGTGCGGTGAAGCGGGGCATCGAAACTGCAATTCGGCTCGATCAAGGATCCACGGTGGAAGAAGCCGTGAAACAGCTGGGCAACGGCAAGATGGTTTCTTGCCCTGATACCGTGCCATTCGCGCTTTGGAACGCGTCGCATTATCTATCAAGCTATGAAGATGCACTATGGTCGACTGTCAGTGGTCTTGGCGACCGCGACACCACGTGCGCAATCGTCGGTGGGATCGTAGCGATGTACACCGGAGCGGAAGGAATTCCTAAAGAGTGGCTCGCCGCGCGGGAGCCGATCCCCAATCACATGCTCCATCAACTGTGATCGTGCTAGGAACGGGGCATTGGGTACTCGAAATTCGGAACTACTTTCACTTCCCCCGCACGCCCAATCTTTCCTGCAACGGCTTTCGATAGCGGCGGCTCATGCGCAAACGTGTTCCATCCTCGAGCACTAGGATGGACTCGTCGTCCTCCCCCGATTCCAGGCTGCGAACGCGATCGAGGTTCACGATCGTCGATCGGTGAATGCGGCAGAATTCGTTGGGATCTAATTCCTGTTCGAGGTCAGACATACTCCGCCGCAAAAGATGCGACTTGGATCCGACATGCAAAGCGGCGTAATAGTCGGCCGCCTCGATCCAGTCGATCTCTGAAATCCGAATAAACACGATTTGTCCGGCATTTTTAACTGCGATACGGTCGATTTTGCGAGGGGTCACTCGCGCGGCTGCAACTCGTTCTTTCGCCCGTGCAAGTGCTCGGCCAAAACGATCATCGTCGAAAGGTTTGAGCAGGTAATCGAGAGCTCCGGCGTCGAAGGCGCGAATCGCATACTGATCGAAAGCGGTTACGAATACGACGGCTGCGGGAAGGTCCGCGCCAAGCAGTTCCAAAACGTCGAACCCGTCGCACTCGGGCATTTCAACGTCGAGGAACAGTAAGTCAGGACGCGACGCTCGTATTTCAGCGACCGCTTCCGTGCCAGAACCGCACTCTCGCACCGATGCAATTTCGGCATCTCGCCTAAGCAACACAGACAGATTGCTGCGAGCGAGCGGTTCATCATCGACAATCAATGCCCGCAAGCTCATTAAACGCGGCCTCGGCTGGTTTCGAGCGTCTCGATCCAATCGGCCAATTCAGTTTTCCTTGTATGGCACCGAGAGCCGGACTTCAACGCCGCCCACGCTGCGATTCTCTATTTCGAAATCGAATCGATTGCCGTAGAGACTCTCCAGCCGCGACCGGACATTCGAAATTCCCGTACCCGACTGCCAATCATCGGCGAGCTTTGGGCCATCATTGGCAATGCAAATCGTCAGCGTGCCGTTCAGGCGTTGAGCGCCAATCTGGATTGCGCCACCTTGCGCTCGTTTTGCGATGCCATGCTTCACAGCATTTTCGACCATCGGCTGCAGGATCAGGCTCGGCACCCGCGCGGCCATCAATTCCTTGGGCACTTCGAGCGATACACGCAGGCGATCAGCAAAACGCATTTTTTGAATTTCTAAGTACTTCTCGAGAAATTCTATTTCCTCGCTCAGCTGGACCTCGATGCGACTCGAATCGTCGACCGCGCGCCGTAGCATGGAGCTCAGGGCCGCGATCATTCCAACTGCATCGTCATTCCTGTTTTCGCGAATCAACCCCGAGATCCCGTTCAGCGTGTTAAAGAGGAAATGAGGTTCGATTTGCCGGCGCAGGGCGTGCAACTGTGCTTTGGAAAGCTGTTCATTGAGTCGGGCTGTTTCGGTTTGTTGTTGCGCGAAGTGCTCACGCGATTCGAGAACATGCCCGATTACCAGAACGAACGCATACAAAATCACCGAGCCCAGCAGGCCGTGCCAGAAGCGGATCATCCAAACCGTAAAGAAAGGACCTGGTGCGGGGTCTTTGAGAAAGGGATTCAGTAAGACTTCGAACGCGCCGTTCCAGGCGCCAGCGACGAGTCCGATGGCGAGGCAAGCGACCAGGTGCCACAACCAGTTTTTCACTGGACGGAATCTTGCCGGCGAATAAACGCGTCCCATGCGAAGGACCAGCGGCGTGGCCAGCAACCACGGCAGCCAACTGAAGAGGGACATCCAGAACAGGCGCATCCAGGCATGGTGCATTCCCTCGGCACGCATCCCAATCACGGTCTGCGTAGCGTCGAAAACGCCGATTCCCGTCCAGATCGCGATGATCCAGAACCAACCACCTCGGGTCGCCGATGTTTGCGACTTTTCCATCTGCTTCGAATCGTATTCTATGGCGCAGCCAGCCGCCTCAACAATGCAGCCAAACGGCAGAGCGGTGCAGCCTGTGATCTCGCCAAGTTGGCGCGTCTTCGAACATACTCATGCCCATGACAAACAAATTGACCCTGGCTGTCGTCCTGGCAGCCCTGCTTACGATTACAGTCGCACTTGCGCAGTATCAGCCGGGCTCGAATGCGAACGTGCAATACACGAGCGATGCGAAGCTCAAACTTCCTGAGAATTATCGCGAGTGGGTCTATCTCTCGACGGGCTTTGACATGAGCTACAACCCGGCGATCGCTTCAATGGACCATCACATGTTCGATAACGTCTTCGTGAATCCTGAGGCATACAAGAAGTTTGTCGAGACTGGGACGTGGCCGGATAAAACCGTTTTCGTGCTGGAGGTGCGCGGCGCCGTGAACAAGGGGTCCATCAATCAGAAGGGGAATTATCAGAGCACCGAGGTGATGGGCCGCGAAGTCCATATAAAGGATGAGGCGCGCTTCCCCGGCAAGTGGGCGTTCTTCGGGTTTGATGAAGGCACGACGGGCAAGATGATCCCGACTTCGGCAGATTGCTATTCCTGCCACTCTTCGCATGGCGCGGTCGATACGACGTTTGTGCAGTTCTATCCGACATTGTTGCCAGTAGCGAAGAGCAAAGGGACACTGGCAGCGGCGTACGTCGAGGAATCGAAGAAGTAAACCTCCCGAACGGCGGGAAATCAATGCGATACAAAGTGTTACCTGCCGGTTACCTTGGGCCATCGACCTTTTGACTGGCCCAAACGGTACTGTGGTGAGAGGGCGCTCGCGTAGGGTTGGAGTTACCTTACGAAAGACAGAGCCCCTCCTCCGGACTCTGCGTGCTTCCATCAAGGGGAACCGACATGCAGAATGTCAACGCCAGCAGCGCTCTACGACGTAGTGCCCGCGTACCATATGCGACCGCCATCCAGGTAACCAGCCTCGAGCCGAGTACCAAGTTTTCTGAAATCTGCCAGACGCTTGTGGTGAATGCGCACGGCTGCGCATTGCGCTCGCCGGTGAAATTCGAGTCGGGTGCGCCGCTGCACTTCCGCAGCAAGGATGGGCGCGAGATCACGGGCCGGGTGGTGGCATGTCTTCCCATGGAAGATGACGGATGGAAGCTGGGCGTCACTCTTGAGCGTCCGGACAATTTTTGGGGAATGCGGCCGTATCCGGAAGAGTGGGACCGCGTGATTCAGATGCCCGCGCAGAATGGATCGAGCGCAAGGAAACACGTGCCCGCGAATGGCGGGGCTGCGAAAACTTCGCGTTCCGCTGTTCCTCCCGCATTACAGAATGCCTTCGACAAAATTGAGAAGCAATTATCGGACGAGCACTTGAAGAGCCTGCTCGCGCAACTGGTGCGTCCGTTAAATGCCGAGATACTTGAGTTGCGTGACAAGCTGAATAAATCGGCACGGCAGAACAAGTTTGAAGTGTCGCTCTCGCAGATCCCTCCCGAGCTGGAAGAACAGCTATGGGCGCGGCTTCATCAGAACCTGAGCGTACAGGCGCTACAACAGGCGCAGGAGCAAGGCCGGAAGGTGTTCGGAGACGCGACTGCCTCAATTGATCGCAAGGTGTCTTCTACGCTCGAGGAGTTTCGAAGCCGCCTGGCGGACAATCTTCAGGCTGTAGAACAACGCGCCAAGTTGTTGTCGCAGGAAATGGTCGAATCCACGCAGCAGCAGCACCGCTCGGAAGTGGAGAAGTTTCAGCAGCGGGTTCTGGATGCCGGAAGTTCGCTGGACCGTCGCAGCGAGACACTTTTGCACACCCTACAACAGAATCTTCAGGATGATTACCATTCCTATCGACGCGAGATCTCGCAGGTGCAATCAGAATCCGAAGCGCGGGCGGCACAAATAGAAGAGCAGATGGGCGGCCTTGAAGGGCGCACCAGCAAGTTGAACGAATCTGTTCGGAAGCTTGAGACTGATCTCGATGCCCATCTGGAGCGCCTGAGCGCAGAGATTATCTCTAGTGCGCGTGCCGAATTACAAAATGCTGCGGGAGCAATCCTTCAAACTCTGCAAGTGCGCGGCACGCAGGACCTCGAAGCCCGTGTGGCCGATGCTTGCAGCCGGTTGAAAACGGCAGAAGCTGAAGTGGAAGCGGCTGCTGTCCGCGTGTTGCAGGCGAGTGCCGAGGAAAGCGTGCAGGCATTCAACGAGACGATGGAGCAGATGGCAGAGCACTCGGTCGGACGCTGGCGTCTGGCGTTGTCACGCGACTTGGCTTCAGTGGCTGCAACGCTGAGCCAGAACATCCGGTCCGGCGCCGTCGGCGATTCAGAAGAGAGTTAAGATTTCCTAAACTGCTGGACAGGACATCGGAAGCGCTCTGTCGCGAGATTGAACGTCACTTGGGACGTGAGCTTCGAACTCGTCCCGTGACATAATCTTTCCGACATGTTCGGAATATCCGCCAGAATCGCGAGCGTTGCTCGCATCATCCTCGTTCTTGCGCTCCTTCCTACAACTCGTGTTCCTACCGCAACGGCCGATAAGACGGAGTTGTCCTGGCGGGCCGACCACCACATGCATTTGTCGTCGGCAGATCTGTGCAGCAAGCTTGGTGACTGCGAAGATTGCCAGTGCATAAATTCGAATCACCCTCCAGCCGTGCTTGCTTCAGATGCCGTCAAAGCTCTCGATACGGCACATGTGTCGAAAGGCGTGATCTTGTCCTGTGCTTATCTGTATGGACTAGCGTCGATGCATCTCCCGCCCGGTGTAGAACAAAAAAGCATTCGCGTGGAAAACGAGTTCACCGCAGCGGAGGTGGGTAAATATCCGACGCGCCTGATAGGGTTTTTATCGGTAGATCCTCTACAGGATGCAGCCGTCGATGAACTTCGGTATTGGGCAAAGAAGCCAACGTTTGTCGGACTTAAATTGCACTTCCGCGCGTCGTCCGTGAACATCAGGAGTGCGGGTGATCGGGAGAAAGTGGGGCGAGTGCTTCGGGAAGCGGCGAAAGAGCGCATTCCTATCGTGATCCACGTTGGAGGCGGAGACTTCAATGCCTCGGATGCGGAACAGTTCATAAGAGAGGTGCTGCCAAACGCGGGTGACTCGTGGGTACAACTGGCGCATGCCGGCGGGGGCATGCCAAAACAAGACGGAAACAATCTGCAAGTGCTCCGCACCTTCGGGGACCATATTGTTAAGGACGATCCGAAAACCCGGCACCTGTTGTTTGATTTGTCCTATGTGCCTGCACCCAACGAAAGCGCAGAAGATTCGGCCGCGGTGGCCAGGGAAATCAGGAGAATTGGAATCAAGCGTTTTCTGTTCGGATCCGATTTCAATGTGCTGATGCCGACAGAGCAGATCAGGAATCTCGGAAAGCTAGGACTGACCGCGGAAGAGTTGCAGACCTTAAGTCAGAACTGCGCGCCATGGGCGTGCTAACAGGTCACTTTCCGCGCTTTCGAACTTCGGCCAATCCCTTCCAATCTTCCAGATCCTGATCAGGCTTTTCGCGACGGTACTTTGCATACAGTTCAATGCCCTGCTGATCTGGAAGAACCTCAACCGTGACGCCTCTCTCTCGAAGCATTTTTTCGTTACCCGAAGCATTCGTGACATCGCCGACAATAACTCGGCTGAACTGTCGCATGTAGATCAGCGTTGCGCAAACATCACACGGACTGAGAGTCGTAAAGATAGTCGTCTCGCTAAAATCCCGGCGCCCTGCATCGCGAATCGCCGAAGTTTCGCCGTGATTGTAAGGATGGTTTTCCTGGGCCAGCGTGTTATGGCCCTTGCCGAGAATCTGCCGAGTCTCGTTACTGATGATGACGCCTCCGATCGGGCATCCTCCTTCTTCGTAACCTTTTTGCGCGAGCAGGACGGCGATCCGCATGAAATTGGCGTCGCTCAACTTGCGGAAGAAATCGTCGGTAGCTACCGCGGCCAGGCTCCTGGTCGGAAGGTGCGCGATTACATTCAGCACCTCATTGGTGACGGGCGTGTCTGCCGTGAATAGAGGTTTATTCATTCTCTTACTCCGCAGCGCTAAACCAGATCCGATCATTATCCCGCAAAATAAAAATGGGCAACGCTGAACGTTGCCCATTAACCCGTTCTGGAAAAGTTTTGTTTTAGAAGCGGAACAGGATGCCGGTCGATACGCGGGCGTTATTCTTGTTCGTGAACCCGTCGAAGCGAGTGACCATCCAGTCGAATTGCGCGATGCGGAATGCCATGCGCTTTCCGGTTTCATAGTCCGCTCCACCGCCGAACATCATGACCATTCCACCATCGCCGACACCGCCGGCCGCGGCATGTGCACCACCAAACAGCGCATGGGCAAAGGGCGAGATGGGCTTTCTGCGCATCACGACGACCGGTCCGCCCGAGTACGTATGGAAGCTCGCGCCCGAGTGGTACGCGCCACTGAAGTCGCCAGTCACGCCTAACCAGCGATTGAGGTACAACGTCGCGGACCCATTCCATCCGCTCGCGTTCCACGACGGATCCAGCGTTGTGAACTGATAGCCGCCGAACAACTCAGGTTTCGGTGTTTCCTGTGCAAAGCCCATAACGGACATGAGCCCTAAAAATAAGCAAACGCCGATTAACTTCTTCATCGCTTCAACACCTCTATTGAGATTTCGCACCACATCCCAACACGCTTGCTCTTGGGGGATTTGCGCATCAGGCTAGTTAGGCCTGTGCCGTGCCCTTCTTTGGCACGTGGGTTGTTCGGTGCTGACTACAATTCAAAAGTCTTGCCCTGATTTGAACAAGTAACCGAAGCCCAGTGCCCATCCGGTGTCCCCGCGCATTCAGCAAGTTGCAGATTTATAAAGAGTTACACGCCAGGCACTTGGAATCCGGAGACACTTCGACACCGGAGCTTCGATTTTAGAATTAGGGGCAGCTCGGGATGCTCGATCCCGCGGTTCAGCGGCCACCGACCAGAGCCAAGGGATAATCCTTCCTCGTCGATCACCAATCAACGTAGTCAACTCGGCACCACGGCATCGCATTTCATAGCCGACTAACTTGGTCCCGTGCTATAACCGTGCACCAGATAGCGCCGGGATGAACAATTCGGGGGGAACACATGAGGAGAGCGGCATTTGCGGTCATCCTGTTTGCTTTATTTTCTCTGGTTACCATCGCGAGAGCCGATAGCATTCCGATTGGCCAATTAAGCTACCTGGGCACAACGCCCGATGGGTCGAGCATTTTCAAGGTGAGTTTGAACCCACCTGCCGGTATTTCCCTGGGAAACTTCGTCACTAGCATTTACATCGGGGACAACAAGCTGACTTTTACTCTTCCGACCACCAGCGGCGACTTCTTATTTCTTACAGGTCCGGGAACACCATTCGCTAACTGTCCATGTACGGATGCTCACATCGATTTTGTTGCCATTGCGGGGACAACTGTGACCTTCGATGGACAAACATTCGTGCTGAAACACATTTCTCACAGCTTTTTGCGCCCGCCCAATGATCAGAAATTCCTCGTCCCTCAGGAATCAGCAACCATTTATCTTTCCATCGTTCCAGGCCAGAGCAAGGCGTCGCCCCGTATGGTTCCGGTGCCGGAGCCGCAATCCTTGACGCTAATGGCGAGCGGGATAGGAATACTCCTCTTGAAGATCAGAAAAAGGATTACGTAGCAGACTAGAGCGCCTTTTCGAACGGCCTATGCAGCCTCTTCAGCGAATGAACAGTAGACTGGCCGCGAGTAACACACGACCTGGTGAGTGCGATCAATCTCAACGTCTACCCCTCAAAAACGTATAAGTCTTAGCGACAGGAATCAGGATAGGTATCGCATACCAGTATTTGTTACGAAAAAAGTTAACATTCAATTTATTAGCCCAATTATCAGCCACATCCTCTCGCTCAGCGTGTTCAGGGCGAATTGTGCGGTGGATGTGATGGCCAATCTCATGAAATAGAACGCGGCCAAAGACCATGTATCGCAGGAGCGGAATGTAGATTTGCAGCCCAGGCAATCGGCTAATGATCTTGTCTACTCGAAGCTCGATGTACGGTAAGGAAGAGCGTGTGCGCCCATGATAACGGCCGAGAATTCTGGATTTATCGTACTTGCGCTTGCGAGACCAAGCTTTCCCGATGCGATCTCTGCGCGACAAGCTTCCCTCGTTTATCAAAACCACACAGTCCAGGCCAGCAAGGTATTTATCCGGAACTGATTTAAGAAGCTGATGAACGATTGCCGCCGCGTTGATCGGAGGAGCGTAATCTCGGTATACCTCTTGAATACGAAGATCCCGCGTTGCGGCCGGAGCGCTAACAGCCTTCACATCGTGGATTGAACCATCCGTTACAGGTTTTGTGAAGCCCAGAACAAAACTAGCATTTCACGAAGTCGGTTATTTGTGAGCGAAGGCCTTTTGAGGTCACAAGTCTTCCCACTTCTTGTACCGGAGGAGGTCTCTGGGCGAAGATTCTTGGCAGAAATGCTTTGAAGATTTCCCACGGCTTACCTTCTTGATTCGTCCACAACTAGTTGCGCGCTCGTCGTTGCCGTTTGGGAAGCCAACAACCCATGTGGAGGCGGCCGCCTCGCTGCCAAGCCGAGCTTTGTTCGGCGCAAGAAGACGGACAAGTCCACTCCAACGTTGATCTGGTTTAGGAATAAAAGGGGGGAAGGCGAAATGCAAAGGGACAGAATCACACTCTGCGAAATGCCGCCATGATGGTTGCGATCTTAGAATTGATTGTGTTCGGGCGATTGCCCGTGTAACGGCGGTCGGGAAGGCTTTGTTGCAGTCTGTTTCGTATTCGCAGGTTTTCCTCGTCGCTAGCTTTTTGCAGCTGCTCCAGGACAGTGGTCAGTTCCGTCCCTGGCGGAAGATCGAGCGCTGCCTCACGAAGCGCGAGAATCGAATCATTCAACCGTCGAGCGGGCATCCACCAAAATATTTCAGAGTACGTGGGATAAGAGGATACGGTCGAACTTGTATTTTTGGTGCAAGACGGCTTTTCCTGCGTCCGAAAGGCATGATCGATCCGGATTCCAGTCCTCAGGGGCGCTGAAATATCCAAGCTCGACGAGGTAAGAAGTCAGGATTGTCGAAGATTCGATGCCGCCAAACGGGCTCGCGCGCGCTCTTCATTCTCCTGTTTCTGTAAGAGCTCGTCGATCCGCCTGGTGAGTTCTATCAATTTGTGCGGGTCGGTTTCGTGAGAGGCTTGGAGACACAGGCTTGCCACTTCTTCGCTCAGATACATAGCATTGAACTTTCGAGGGGCGGTAGACACAGTCTACAAGGTTTCGACGTGTGAATCGCACATGATCCGAGTCACTTGTGCACTCAGAAGTTCATGGCAAAGCAGCTTGGGCCCGTCCCAAGGTATCGCGAAAACAACTTAGGCGTAGTTTTTCAAATGCGGTAATATCGCAACGTTGTTGGAAAGTAATGACGTCTACTTCCGCCTTGAGCTGAGGAGAAAACATGGACAACGTTACCCTGATTCGAGTGATTTCGGGCGTTTGCGCCGTGATCATACTTGTGGTCCTGATTTATCGCATGAAGAAGAAAGCACCGCGCTAGGAGCCTAGGCCTGCTGCCAATCGACTCCCTCTTACTCAATGCCTGCGGCGATTGGAGTAGAACCATGCTTCCTGGTTGGCGATGTTTGCGTGATCGCTTCGAGCGAGGCGATCAGTAGCTCGGCATCGGACTTGGAAACCACCTGCGTAATGCCGCACTTTCTCGCTTCGAGATGAAGTTGAGGACTCTCGTATAGCGTATACATGACAATCGGAACGTCAGGAAGAAGCTGCGAAATTCTCGTGGCAGCGCCGAGACCGTTCAGAACTGGCATGGCAAAATCGAGAACCACTAGTTCGGGCTGACATTGCTTGGCCTGCTCGACCGCATCGAATCCGTCGATGGCCTCTCCGCACACCATCCATCCCTGGTGGGAAACAATGACCTGGTGTAGCGCCTTTCGTACCCCTGCATTGTCGTCGGCAATCAGAACTCTCATGGTTAAAACACCCGAACTGGATTGGTGGTACAAAGACTGTATCCTGTCCCGGTCGATGACAAAATACGGTTGAAACCGTATCCGAAACCATTTCGTAAATGGCGTCAAATCAGCGAAATGAAAGGGATCAGCCGAACTGCTAAAGTTCAGACAATCAAGGGTTACATCGAATCTCTTTGCGGAATGTACAGCCGTGTCGCTCGCCGTCTCAAGGCGGATCGAACATATGTGAGCCGGGTTGCGAGAGGGAAGCGGCGGTCGCCTCGAATTGAGGCAGCGCTTGTCCAGGAATTTGACCGCAGGATGAAGATGAAGAAGACCCGCATATAGGCTGCTGCTCGAGTGGCAACTCCGCCTGTACCGACCAGCGATAAGTGCGCGAAAAAAAGAAAAACCCCCGGCAGTTTTGTAGAGCGCCTTTTCGGGGGGCGTCTCTGCCGAGGGGTTCGTCTTCGTCTTCCATGGATACTACGCTCAGAAAGGCGAAGAAAGTTATTGATACTCGACTTTCGTAAGCGTCAACTTACGCCATACACGGATCACCTGATTGGACCTACGCGAGCCAGCAGTTAAGTTCGGTGCTGGGACTGGTCAACATCACCTTCCCGATCAGTTCCGATGGGTGAGAATCGCTTCACAACACGACTTCCCCGTTGCGAAGCGGTTCTCTTAATCAACTTCTTCATCTTTACTTTTTGGTTTGTGCTTCCGTCCGGAACATCACAGCGGAATTCGCGCCAACATGCGCCATACAAAGCTCACCGGATGGCGTTCGTGCTAGAACAGCTTCTACATTGTCGACAACTCGAATTGCCCCGGCTAGGCCAAGCCAAGAATCGCTTCCCAATCCCCTGGTTGAGAGGCGATTTTTTTAGCACCTGCTTCCATCCCCGTCATTCCCTCTCTCTTTGAACGTGTAGACTTTGCGAAAACCAAAGTCGCAAGGAGAGTTGTGCGGATTGCTGACCTCATCCTTCCTGTATTTGGAGTGATCGTAACTGGCTGGATCGCCGGTTGGACGGGCTATGTGTCGCGAGGGCTGTCCGATGCACTCATTCACTTTGCCTACAACGTCGCAATGCCGGCCCTGTTGATCGTCACAATTTCACAAGAACCATCTCATTCACTGATCAATCCCCGCTTTCTTTTTGCCTTTGGTGGCGGCTCTCTTGTCTGCTTCATCCTCGTATTCGGCATCATGAGCGTTCGCGGTTCTCAAAGTCTCGCCAGCCGCACGATGCATGGCATGGCAGCATCGATGACGAATACCGGCTTCGTCGCGTTACCCGTCCTGCAGGCGATTTATGGTCCGCGCACTGTGTTGCCGGCAGCGATTGCCACGGTATTCGTGGCTGTTGTGATGTTTCCAATCGCCGTGATCTTGCTTGAAATGAGTCAGAGAGATGCCCATGGCTCACGCACAGGGCCGATGGTCACGATGAAACACGTCGTGCTGAACCCGCTCGTCATATCAGCCCTGATTGGAATGCTCTGGTCAGTCCTCAACATTCGGATGCCGGGTCCGCTCACCGCTTATTTCGGCATCTTGGCCGATGCGCTTACACCCTGTGCGCTATTCGCGATCGGGCTAGGGCTGTCGATGACTGGATTGCGCGCCAACGTTGGACGAGCCTCGGTGCTATCGATCGTCAAGCTCGTCATCATGCCGTTGATCGTGTATGTGCTGTGTGTGCTCTTGCATTTGGACCCGCTCTATACGATTGCAGCAGTAATCTGCGCCGCCGTGCCCACGGCCAAGACGGTCTACATTCTTGCGGGAGAGTATCACTGCGAGGAAACGATGGTTGCGTCAACTGTCTCAATGACGACTCTGATTTCCGTCATTTCGCTGGTGGTCTGGCTTTATGCGCTGTCGGGGTTGGCGACACAAATCGTTGCCAGATAACCGCAGAAACTCCCAGGGAGTCTCTTTCGGTAAATGACGCTGGGCGCCATACCAAACCTCCCATCGTTGACGATGAACCGGTGATTGGCAGCCCGATCTTCATGTGGATTTGCTCCTAGAAGATCGGGCTTTCGTACTTAGTGTCTTACTTTCGTGGGATCAAGAAGAAAAAAGGCATGAGTGATGCCGTCCGGCGAGGTGTAGCGTCCAACGACATTGCCCTTAGGGTCGATGCCATTGACCTCTGTAGCGATAGCACGGGGGATATCGATGGAAGTGAATTTACCTTTTTTCATTACGAAGCCATGCTGGTTGCCAAGGGCATCGAAGTAGAAACCGACAACCTGCCCTTGGGGATTGCTGCCTGTGATCCAAATGTAGTCGGACCCTGGGAAATCGATGGAGGTGAATCTGCCTTCGCGAAAAACAAAGCCATGGATGCGCCAGTCGGGACCGAAGTAATTCCCCGCAATATGCTGAGAGTCGATGGCTGCTGTAGGCCAGGTGGCTCTCGCCCCCGGAACATCGAAGAGTGTAAATGTATCGTTATGGTAGATGTAGCCATGGGCCGTGTAGAAATCGCCGTTGAATTCCGGCCCGACGACGTCGCCCCCATTGCTAATTCCCCAGCCCAAAGTCATTTGTGCACCGGGATAAGCGATTGTGTTGAAGTGGCCGTCGCGGAGAACGTAGGCATAGGTCTTGCCATTCGAATCGTAGCAACCTACGATGTCGCCGCGAGGGTTGATCCAAGTGACATCAGTGGGCCACCCTCCAGGAACATCGATGGATTGGAAGCGTCCATCCGCAAGTCGGAAACCGTGCCTTTGGCCGTCAGGTGTCAGATATCGGCCCACAATGGTTCCTGAGGGCGTGATGGCCGTGGCTTGAGTGTTGGTGACACCAGCAAGTGGGAAATCGAAGGAGGCAAAACGAGGGTTTGCGGACCAGGCGAACAAGGCCGCCCAGCACAGCAGAAAGGTTCCGAGTAAAACGGACTTGGCGAGGAATTTGATGGAAAAATTATTCACGAGAACTCCTTGTATTTAGGCAGATTGAATACAGGACAGTGTGTTGCTGCATGGATCCAGGCCGGAGATCGTGAGATCGGCTAAGTCAGATGGTGAATGTGTTTGCCCTAAATAGTGTTTGTGTAGAGCAAATCACAAGATATGGAAATCAACAAAGGCCTTGCCTTTGTCGTCGAATCTAATTTCTCTCAATGCGCGCAGCGATGACCTGTATCACGCTAATGCGTGATGCGAGCAAGCGTCTTGCCTACTCGTTTACGCGGCCTGCGACAATACTCGCTTCGAGGAGAAGCTATGAAAAGACTAATGTTCGCAATATTCGTTGGGGCGGTAATCACATTGACGTTGGCGGAAACGAACAAGAAGGAAATAGTCGGCATTACCCCTCAACAAGTGCGATGGTTCACCCCGTCGTACTACACCGACGGCCGAGAGCGAGCGCAGTTGTTCGGCGACTCGACTCAGGGTGGCGTGTGGGTTGACCGTGCCAGAATACCCGCTGGAAAACGTGTTCGCGCACATACGCATCCGCAGGACGAAGTAATCACCGTCATCGAAGGAACGTGGTACCTGGGCGAGGGAACGAAATCCAATCCCACCGATTTGCACGCGTACCCCGCTGGCAGCTTCCTCGTCATTCCAGCCGGCGTACCTCATTTTGTTGAGACAAGGGAAAGCGCCGTGATCGTTCAGCTCAGCGGCAACGGTAAATTTGAAACAACCTATGTGGAGAAATAGCCTGCAATCCAGCTGAAGATCAGCGCTGCGCTGGCCGCGAAGATCGCAACGGTAGTGATCCAACCGAAAACATTCAACGCTCGCGTGTTCACCCACCGGCCCATGATTTTGCGATTGTTCGTAATCAGCATAATCAGGAACATCAAAAGCGGAGTCGACACACCCTGCACGATCGAAGACCACACGAGTGCCTTCATGGGATTGATACCGAAAAAATTCAGGCTCATACCTAGTGCGGTGAAGATCGCGATGGCGGCGTTGAAGCGCTTCACCTCGCCGGGAGGAAAGTGCAACCCATGCTTCCACCCGAACGCTTGACATAAATCGTATGCGGCGCCGGTTGTCATGATTGGCACGGCAAGAAATCCCACACTGATTACACCCACCGCGAAGAGCACTCCGGCCGCATGTCCAGCGATGGGTACCAGCGCGCCGGCTGCCTGAGCCGCCGTTGTTATGTCGCGTTCCCCTGCCTTGAACAGTGTGTAAGCCGTAGAGAGCATAATGAAGTAGGTAACGATGCTGGCGAAGAACATTCCGGCAGCAATGTCTCGCGCAGAGTGTCGCAACTCCTCACGTCGGGTCCCCATCCGATCCGTCAGTCGCCGGCGTCCCAGGGAAATGTCCTCTTCAACTTCCTGGTTTGATTGCCAACTGTACAGGTATGCGGAAAGAGTTGTTCCTATGATGGCTACCAACATCGAGAGCGTGTGACTGTCGAACTTAAGCTGAGGAACGAAGGTAGCTTTTAAAACGCCAAGCCAGTCAGGTTTTGCGAGAAATGCCGCCCCTACATAGGCCAGAAGAACGAGAGCCAGCCATCTAAAAATGTTCCTTATTAAGATGTAGGAACCGAAGATTTGTAGAAGGCAAACGATCACCGTGATTCCAATGACAGTGATCCAGCCAGGAATTGGGAGCAATAGATTCATTGCGGCGGCCATGCCACCGATATCTGCGCCCGCTTCGATCACGTTTCCGACCAGCGCGCAACAAAGAATGGAATAAAGAAGCCAACGTGGGTAGTGCTGTCTGATAACCGCGAACAAGCCCTCGCCTGTAACCTGCCCCAACTTTGAGCAGAGGTACACCACCGTGTACATCATGGGGAAAATGGCAGGAACACTCCAAAGTAGAGAAGGCCCCATGGACGCTCCAACGGCAGCGTAGGTTCCAATTGCCGCCGGATCGTCATCCGATGCGCCAGTGATGAGCCCAAGACCGATCGAGCGAAATCGCCCGTGCGGGATTGGTTTGCTCAGTCCGTTTTGAAGCCTGTGCTCAAGCTCAGGGTCGTGCTTGCGGCGGTCGATTGGTGGAATGGACTGCAGAGCCATGTGCGATCGTCGTAAGCAGAATCAGAAAAAATTTGGATAGCACACGTTAGAAGCAGAACAGCCGTCCCAAGTTGGTTTGCTGCACTGGCAAAAACCGCGAACACTTGATCGCGGCTTTCTCTAAAATGGAAAAGCGGTTAGTGGTTGTGGGGCGCTGAGTTCCATGAAGGACATCTTCGTTCGCTTTTTGATTGGCGGTGCAGTTGTTTCTCTCTTCTCGCTGATCTCGGACCTCCTCAAGCCGAAAACTTTCGCAGGGCTGTTCGGCGGCGCGCCATCGGTCGCCTTGGCTTCACTCGGTCTCACTGTGTTCCTTCAGGGACGCGAGATCGCGGCGATCGAAGCGCGTTCGATGATCCTCGGTGCAATCGCACTGCTGATTTATGCAAGCACGATGAGTTGGATCGTCCTTCGGTTCAGGATGTCTTCATTGAAGGTCTTCCTACCTGGACTATTGCTATGGCTCTTCGGGGCGATGGGGCTGTTGGTGTTTCTTGGTGCGTAGATGATCGTCTCCGTGAGCACATCCAATCTCAAGCGAACGAAATGGTACGAATACCTGATTCGTTTCTGTTTGGGAGGCTTGGCCACGGCCTTGGCGGCCCTGCTCGCCAAAAAGATAAGTCCGAGTTTTGGAGGCTTGTTCCTGGCATTTCCTGCAGTCCTCGCTTCCTGTTCAACCCTGATTGAAAAGCACGAGCGTGAGAAAAAAGAAGAAAAAGGCTTATGCGGGATTTACCGTGGACGACAGGCAGCTGGCGCCGATGCAGCGGGCGCTGCGATGGGCAGTGTTGGCCTCATCGTATTCGCCGCGTTCGTTTGGAAATTGGTACCGCATCACAGCTCTTACGTGGTGATCGCTTCGGCTACGCTAATTTGGGCAGTCGTGGCGAGCTTCGTTTGGTGTCTATGGAAACGGAACGTACTCCGACATGTGAAAAAGCTTTTTCGTTTTCGATCACAGGCGACATAGATTTGCGTGAAACGAAACCGGTTGCCCACGTAAGCATGAAAGTCGACTGGGCGGCCAAGCGACGCTATCGCACGGCAAGTAGAAATGATACTTTCGACGCCGTCAGCTAGATGAGTCATTTGCGGACACCCCGTTCCACCGACTCAGGTTTCGAGTTAGCTTTTTTATCCCAGCCATGAAACCGTGAGAAGTCACCCACATTCCACGCCTCGCGAAGTCCAGGAGCGCTCAGACCCCAGTCCGGGCGGATCTCGCTCGTTACAGTGCGGAGATCATGCCAGAGATCAATGACAGAAGGGCGGCCCCAGAACCAGTAACCGTTGTAGCTGCAATGGATCACTCGTCCGGGTTTCAACACGAGCGTATGCGGGATCATCGGGTTGTGCTCGGGATCGGTGTATTCCTGAATATCGAGATCCTTTTGGACCGTTCGCTCAGGGTCCGAGAGGAAAGTCCACTGGGCCCCGACTGATGCCCGAAATTCCTGCAGAGTGTGGTGCTCGTCCGTGGAGATGGTGACAATCTGTGTGTACGCAACTGCGATCTTCGGATAAAACGCAGCCAGCTCTAGATGCTGTTGGTGTTCCTTCGGACACTAATGACCACGTGCGAGTGTGAGAATCAGTGGATCCTCGCCCTGCAATTCGCTGATCTTACGTACCACGCCGGTGTGATCAGGCAACGCATAGTCAGGAAGAATGCCACCGGCAACGATGTCAGAGCGCATGTTGAAACTCCTTTGAGCTGGGTTTGTCCCATCTTCGATGATCGCAATGCAATTGTGGATTCCCCGCTTTTTGTGCAAGGGACGGGAATGCTAACTACTTGCCTTGAGGATGATCTCCTCATCCGGACAGCAGTTGCGGCAAGCGAGAACGTGTTTCAACGCTTGCTCTAATGGCCACTGCAAAGATTGGTGTAAATATGCAACAACTACGGTTGCCGACCGATTCACCCCCGCCGTGCAATGCACGTACAAAGTGTTCCCTGCGGCCAGGCTTTGCTTGAGCACGAGCACGCACTTGGGCAATTTCGAAAGAAGTTCAAGGCGATCGAAATCGGTTACAGGCAGATTTGTAAAGCTCAGGCCGAATTCGAGTGCTGCATTTCGCTTGTCTTCTCTTCCGCCGTCCGCGTAATCGTCTTCAGTCTGAAGACTGAGGATTGCAGTGACATTGAGCGCCTTCAACTGCCGGAAATCGTCGTCGGTCAGCGGGGCCGGTCCGAAGAGCAGGTTGGGAAGCACGCAGGCGCAATTCATGAGGGAAGAGGCTACTCCTAATCGTTATTGAAGTTCGAGTCATTTGAATGGACGCGCCTACAAGCCGGCAGGCTAGGGTTCCGCATAGCAAACTCATCGAACCAAGCTCCGATGAGTTGTTAGCCACAACCCCGCTGTTTCAGGACAGCAACCTAAGTAACCTATCGGCCACGACTTGGGGAAGCGCACAATTTCTGAACAAACTGCTTCCAACGTCACGTTTCGCGGGTGCTGTCATGACATCAATCGTTTTGGTCGGAATAGCTTTTTTTCTCGGAGTACTCGCGATTGTTTTCAAGCTTCGTGCCAAGCCCAAGAAGGCGGAGAAGTGGGAGAAGGCACAAATCATGCGGCAACTCCTCACATTGTCGGAACACGATGTGGCCAGCGGGAGTGCCCGGCCCCATTCTGCGAGTACGCGAACTCATCGAAGGCAGGCCACTGCGAGTCGTTAGCAGGTTCGCCGGGGTATCTACGAGGAAACAATCGTACTAATCAGGGCCGCTATCCTTTGAGGATTGTGCTCGCCGCAAGTTTTATCCAGGGTATAGGTGCGCTCGAAGGCGTTCGGTCCGAAGATCGTCATGTCCCAGCCGTCGCTCTCCTGTGATCCGACGATGAGGACTCGCCAGTTACCGCTTCGGCTAGAAAACAAGTGTTCGATGACGGCAACCACATCCCGCTGTAAATTCGCGTCGCCGACATTGTGCATCTCCACCGCTACGGGCATACAGAAAGTGTACGATTTTCATGTGTCTGAAAGCCAACCGGCCTGCGAGCCTACATTCTGTCTATTGGAGAAGTCGATTCTTGCCTTAGCTCGATGCTCTCACCCGTGAATACCCATCCTTCACGACCGTCATGAAGCCTGATTCTCACCGCGACGTGATCGCGTTTCCGGATGACTTGCTTCACGTCTACATGATCTTTAGGGCCGACTACGGCAATGAAGCCCGACCCTGGATAATCAGCAGGCGGCGTTGAACTTGGGTAAACGTGAACCGGGCCATAGATCGCTAATCTGTATTTGCCGGCATCGTTGGCTTTGCAAGAAAACAGCAAGGGAAAGATGAAAAGCAGCATCAGCGTCATGTTTTGGAAGGAACGATATCTCATTGTTCCGCCTCCAACCTCGTTGACATCCGGCCTATCTCGGCAATGCCCGTCGCGAATGCCCATGGTGCGTGAGCGTCAGACGCTTGAGTAGCCACGTCAGAATCATGACAAATCCAGCAAGCCAGATGACTCCGCCCACCGTCCACGCATACAATTCAGAGCGCTCTCCGGCGGTGCTGAAACAAACAACGACACCAACCACTAACAGCGTCCATCCTAAGCCACCGATTGCATCAATCCAGCGCATTTAAATGTCCTTCCCAGTCCGTTTGCCGCGCTCTAAGGTGTTTCAATAAGCCGGTGTGTAGAGCAAAACCCAAATCACGCTCCCACACATGACAATCATTGCCACACAAGCGACAACGGAGGCTATCCAATTGCCTATCTCAGTCAGGCGTTGGCTCCGATGGCGATCAGGCAAATGGTTTACAGCTTGCTCGGAGGCCATAGCGTCCTCCATCGCTAGTCAGGTCTGCTGCTACAACTTCAGGATCGAGAAAGCTTCTTTTGTAGGCGCAGCCATTTCGATCTGTGCGATTCGTAATTGAAGTTTGTCTCGCTAGAAAGGTCCAAAGAAGATGCCTCTTTCCGGAGGGCGCGTCGTCGCAGCAAATAGAGGCCGAGTATCAATGAGAAAACCGCAAACTCTGAGGCGAAGATGAGGATGCTGCCCATGCGATCCTCCTGATGTCAGCTGTTACCTAGGTGTGTTGCTCTTGGTGCGCGTGAGGGCAGTTCTCGAAAATTTGGGTGGGGGCTTGCTTTGTTGCGGGATAGGAAAACGCGACTTCACGGGACACCGCCGGGATGCTGCGGGCCGCTTTCAGAAAAATAGGCACTCATTCTTGTGCCGCTCGAACAATTTTGCAGTGATTCGAGTCACTCTTTGCCGTGATAATTGGAAAACTGGCGACCAGCCGGTCCGATTCTTTTCCCTCCTAAACGAACAAGGCAGGAGAGAAACTCTCCTGCCCCGCCTAATACGAGTGTTCGCTGCGCCGGCTTACGGAGTTGGTGTCGCAGTTGGCGTTGGAGTTGGTGTTCCTGTGGGAGTTGGTGTTGGGGTCGGCGTTGGAGTTGGTGTCGAGGGCGTGCACACGAAGTCGGACAATACGAGTCTTCCTGGCAGGCTCGTCGATGCACCGACCAGCGTGCAGTCACCGGTGGTGGACACGTTGAACTGTTCAACACTGCTCAAACATTTAGTTTTAGTCAGCGTTCCGGAAGTCAGCACTCCGCCACAAAGGAAAGTTGTACTGATGGTGTCAGTGCAAGCACCACCGGTTTGGTTGTTGACGAAGTGCCAGTTCGCAGTACCGTTGCACGTCTGGCTAGCGCCATTACTCAGAATCGCCGCACGTACTTCGGGCTCAATACCGGAGCTGCCGCTTGTTTGTGTCCACTCGTGATGCAGAATACCGGCAAGGGCAAGCAGCACAAGACAAAGTAGGAAATTCTTTACTTTTGTCATACACACCTTTCACTAACGAAAATTTGGAAAGACCTGACGCTGGCTCGGGGCTGGACGCAAACCTGGTAGGAGCTTGTTGAACCCGATGAAGCAAAACTATTACCGGCTTGTCCGGCGTATCCGATCAAGTCAATGTGGACGTGGGCGACGCGACGGAAGAGTACCACTGTCTGTTGAGGATAGTGGTGAAAAAATCAAAGTTCCCTCTGTAGGTAGCAACACATAAGTTATTCGAGGACTGCCCGCAGAGTAGATGCTGAGGCAGCTAAATATTTCCGGAGCACATCCTACGTACGGGTGTGAGTTCTTGACACGGACCGGACTCAGGAACGACAATCCCGTAACTTGAGAGTTAAGTGAAGTGTCTCGTTAGCTCTCGTTCCCTTCTAAGTGCAATCACCCGGCGAAGTGTAACGAGCAGTCGACGACTTAATTCTGATCGAAAGAGGCGTGCACGCATGAACCGCAGGGGTAGTTTGCATTTTTCCCTCGCCGTTACGCTCCCCATTATTTTTCTCGCAATAGTCCAGTATTCAGCTGCACAGGCCAACTTGTATGGGCAGTGGCGAACTTTGCCAAATTTAGTCCCGGTCAATCCGATTCACGCTGCGCTTATGCACAATGGCAAGGTGCTGATCATTGCAGGGTCGGGAAACTATCCTCCCAACCTGGCGTCGAACATTTTGGTGAGCGCGGTCTGGGATCCAGTTGCGAATTCGTTCACAACTCAAACTCAATCCTGGGACATGTTTTGTAATGGCATGGTGGTGCTACCGGATGGTCGACCTTTCATCAACGGTGGCAACTTGCAGTATGACCCTTTCGAGGGTGTAAAACGCAGCGCGGTATTCAACCCCAGCACCAACAGCTTTACTAACCTTGCAAACATGGCGCATGGCCGGTGGTATCCAACGCCTACCCTGCTCGGGGACGGACGCGTCATGACTTTTTCGGGGCGAGACGAGACCGGCGCGACGAATAAAACAGTCGAGATATTTACTTTGGGTTCAGGATGGTCTGCTCCGATCACCGCAGGGTGGACTCCCCCTCTTTACCCGCGAATGCATCTGTTACCGAACGGCAAAGTGTTCTACTCGGGTTCGACATCGCCAGCCAGAACGTTCAATCCAGCAACTGGCACTTGGACCACAATCGCGAGCATGAAATATGGCAGTGCTCGAACGTACGGAAGCTCAGTTCTCCTGCCGCTTCGGCCAGAGAATAATTACAAACCGCGAGTCTTAATTTTGGGCGGCGGAAATCCGGCAACGGCCAGCACGGAACTGATCGATCTTTCCGCAGCTACGCCAGCCTGGAACTACGGTCCGAGCATGTCTCAGCCGCGCATTGAGATGAATGCAGTGATGTTGCCGAACGGCCAGATCCTCGCGCTCGGCGGATCTTACAACGATGAAGATTTGACTACTGCGAGTTTGAACGCTGACTTGTACGATCCTGCGACAAACGCGATGTCTTCCGCCGGAGCGAATGCCTATGCCCGACTCTATCATTCGGTGGCTTTGTTGTTACCCGATGCAACCGTCTGGTTCGCTGGAGGAAATCCGGTGCGCGGCAGCTATGAACAGCACATGGAAATTTACAAGCCCGCATACCTCTTCACTACTGACAGCACTGGAAAGGTGATCGCGGCAACTCGACCGGCAATTACGGGTTCTCCATCCTCTATCAGTTATGGCAACACATTCACAATACAAACGCCTGATGCCGCGTCCATTTCGCAAGCAGTGCTAGTTCGGCCTGGAGTCCCAACTCACTCGTTCGACCAAGAGCAGCGTCTGGTTGAGATGTCGTTTACTACTGGATCCGGGAGCATAGTGGCCACAGCGCCTCCCAACAGCAATATCGCTCCACCGGGCTACTACATGTTGTTTCTACTAAATTCTGCGGGGGTTCCGTCCGTCGCATCCTTCGTGCATCTCGTTACAGCGACCGCCGCGCCTGATTTCACTTTTGGCGTCACGCCAACTTCGCAAACCGTTACGCGCGGAACATCAGTGAACTACAACCTGAATATCACAGCGAGTGGCGGCTTCAGCGGAACAGTTGGATTTTCTGTGACTGGATTACCAAGCGGCGCGACAGCGACGTTCACTCCATCCACGGTGAGCGGTTCCGGCACTAGCGTGATGAATGTTGCGACGCTCAGTACAACGGCTGCGGGGACATATCCGCTAACGGTCAAAGCAACCAGCGGAACTTTGGTTCATACTGTTGCAGCAACGCTTGTTGTTAAAGCTCCTGCTCCGGCTGACTTTTCTATTTCAATTTCGCCGTCATCACGGACTATTTCGAAAAACAGCTCGACGCAGTATCAAATCACCATCAGCGCGCTGAATGGTTTTAGTGGAAGTGTGCAACTCAGCGTCTCTGGATTGCCGCCGAAGACTAGTAACTCTTTCAACCTTAATCCGGTAGTTGGATCCGGAGTTTCTACTCTGACGATCAAAGCAACACGGAAATCACAATCAGGGACGTACAACTTTACTGTGAACGCGACTAGTGGAACTCTGGCGCATTCCGCGGGTGCTACTTTGACAATTCAGTAGATGGACGAAGCGGAACCGGTTGCACTAAAGCCGCGTTCCGCTAAACGATGTCTTTGCGAGCCGGTTAGCAGGCAGCTGAGATCGTTTGCGCCTTGCGCGGCGCGCGAACATGGTCGCGAGAAGAAATCCCGCCAGGATCCCAATGACCGTGCCGAGAACGGTGACACTATTCATGATAGGCAAGCCGCGACCAGCCCAGAGATAGCCAAAATAAGCCATGGTTGCGATCCAAAGAATGGGACGAAGATTCTGGTTCATTGGAAGACCTCCCAGTGATGCTATCGCGACGAGGTGGGCAAAAAAAGAGAGTGGCTGTACTACCGGCCTGGCCCGAATGATGATCGTTTTCTTTAGGGGAAGGACGATCAGCGGCCACAGTTTGGCGCAATTTTGATACCGCGATAAGAAGGAGTCAAGCAGGAAGATAAGGGCGCTCGTAGTCACGCCGGAACACCTGATTTCTAGTGTCTTAACCGCGAATTGCGACTTTCAAACAATTTTTCCGCTGCTTCAATCGCGACTTGCGTAGCTCCTCAATCGGAGCTATATCAGTTTTAGGTTTCCAGCCAGCCCTCTTGCGTTGTCTCGAGCAGTCCTCGGATCACGTCCGGACTATTGAGCTGAAGGGCAGACGAATCCTCGAGCGGAGCGAATGGGTTTCAAAGGCTGATCGAGTTGTAAATCATGGCAACGCCCTCTGAACAGGATGCGAAGCTTTACCGCCTCTTGGTCGAGAACAGTCTCGGCTTGATGTGCGTTCACGACTTGGAAGGCATACTGCTGACCATCAATCCCGCTGCGGCGCAGTCTTTAGGCTATGCGGCGGAGGATTGTTGCGGTCGCAATATTCGAGACTTTCTTGCTCCATCAGTACAGCACCTCTTCAATGATTACCTCACCCGCTTACGCACTAATTCCATAGATAGCGGGATTATGCGCTTGCGAGCCAAAGACGGTACGGACCGTTTGTGGCTCTATCGAAACGTGCTGCACGAAAAGCCGGGTTCACCGGTGCGTATACTGGGCCATGCGCAGGACATTACCGAACGCATTAAGGCAGAGCATGAACTCAAGCAGAGTCAGGCCGATTTGGCGAGAGCTCGCGATGAACTGGAACTGCGTGTAGCAGAGCGCACGGTCGAGCTGCAGCAGGCAAATGATCGGCTGCGTTCCGAAGTCGAGCAACGTGAACGAGTCGAGGAGGAGTTGCTGCGCACCCGCAAGCTGGAAGCCATCGGGAGACTGGCGGGTGGACTTGCGCACGATTTCAACAACCTTATGACCATCGTGGTTGGTTATTGCGAAACCATGCGCTCTGAGTTGAGTGGTGACGAGCACTTGCTCAAGCAAGTGAATCAAATTCAGAAAGCTGCAGAACGGGCCAATTCGCTTACGCGCCAGCTGCTGGCTTTCAGCCGCCGGCAAAAACCACATGCAGAGATATTGAGCTTGAACACTGTGCTGAACGATATGGCGGACATGTTGCGCCGTTTATTGAGCGATGACATCGAAGTCGCGATGCATCTGGCGCCCGGGCTGGGCTTGCTTCGTGCAGATCGCGGACAGATCGAGCAGGTCATCCTGAATCTTGTAATCAACGCCGCCGATGCCATGCCGCGGGGCGGAAAACTTGTTTTGGAGACGACGAACGCTCTGATAAACGAAGACGAGAGAACTCGATATTCTCCGCACCGCCATTACGGATCAGTGGTGCGTCTGATCGTGAGTGACACTGGGATTGGAATGTCTCCCGAGATCAGGGAGAGGATTTTCGAACCATTCTTTACTACGAAAGAACAGGGCAAGGGTACCGGGCTCGGGCTCGCAACCGTATATGGCATCGTTCACCAAGCAGGCGGTCACATCAGCGTGGATAGCGAGCCGGGACACGGAACAACTTTCCACATCTTGTTTCCGCGATGCGACGGTAGCCCTGAAAGCAGCGCAATGGAGAAAGCGAGCTCCCATCCGACGAGAGGCATGGAAACAGTTCTGGTAGTGGATGATGAAAACGATATCCGCAGTTTGCTTTGTGAAGTTCTGGCAAACAAAGGTTACAGCGTCTTGTCCGCAACGAATGGAAGAGAAGCTCTGCGGCTGGTGCGCGAACATGCGGAACCAATCGATCTAGTAATCACTGATATCGTGATGCCCCAGATGGGTGGCCGCGAACTCGCGGAGGCTCTGCGAGAGTTACAGCCACACACAAAGATTATTTACATGTCTGGATATGCTGACGGCACTGGAGATGTGGCCGAACTGCTTTCCCATGGGCGAGCCTTCATCGAGAAGCCATTTACTCCAGATGCCCTGCTGCACAAGGTTCGCGATGTACTCGCGAATGGGTGAAAGTTCTGGGAATTGCGGCGACGAGGGATGAATCGCTCGTCATGAGCAAAGGGTTTGTCCTTCGCAACGGCTCTCGTTGACCCGGCTGCTTACATCCACGTACGATCAGTACCCATGCTCGGCACGACCATATCCCACTACCGAATTGTTGAGAAACTCGGCGGCGGCGGGATGGGAGTTGTTTATAAGGCGGAAGACACCGAGCTCGGACGCTTCGTCGCTCTCAAGTTTCTTCCCGAGAGTGTAGCGTCTGACCGGCAAGCCCTTGAGAGATTTCGCCGGGAAGCGCGAGCAGCTTCGGCGCTCAATCATCCAAACATCTGCACTATCCACGAAATCGGCAAGCACGATGGCCAGTCTTTCATCGTGATGGAATATCTCGAGGGAGTGACACTCAAGCACCGCATTGCCGGCAGGCCGCTTGAGATGGATACGCTTCTCTCGCTTGCGATCGAAGTCGCGGATGCCTTGGATGCTGCGCATGCCGAAGGTATAGTGCATCGTGACATAAAGCCCGCAAACATCTTCATTACGAAACGCGGACACGCGAAGATTCTCGATTTCGGACTGGCCAAAATGAGTGCGGCGGCGACATCGTCCTCGAACGAACCCGAACTCACGGCCACGATCGAACACGAACACCTTACGAGCCCGGGCACGGCACTCGGGACGGTGGCTTACATGTCCCCCGAGCAAGTGCGCGGAAAAGATTTGGACGCACGCAGCGATCTGTTTTCGTTCGGAGCGGTACTTTACGAGATGGCCACGGGCACGCTGCCCTTTGCTGGGGACACTTCCGGCGTGATTTTTGACGGCATTCTGAATCGAGCTCCGGTCGCGCCAGTGCGGCTGAATCCGCAGGTCTTGCCAAGGCTTGAAGAGCTCATCAATAAAGCCTTAGAAAAGGATCCCAGACTTCGTTGCCAGAGTGCGGCTGAGATGCGCGCGGATCTCGAACGGTTGAGACGGGATTCCAGTTCATCTCATGCTTCTATCCGCACGCAGGATGATGGCAAGTCTGCTTCCACTTTTGTCGCAGCGCACAGCTCCTCTGATGCGATGCAGGCCGTTGCTTCAAAGCCTTCGCCACTTCGAAAGCTAGTCATCGTCAGTGCAGCGTTGCTTGTGCTTTTTGTCGTCGCGGGTATTCTCGCGTATCGCGCTGGAGTTTTTTCCTCCGGCATGGCCGCCACGGCATTCCAGAATGCAACCATCTCCAGCTTGAGTTCGACTGGTGATGTCATGCTGTCCCGCATTTCTCCTGACGGCCACTATCTCGCATACGTATCCAACAAGGATGGGCGCTTCAGCTTGTGGGTACGGCAAATTGCTACGCCCAGTGCGGTACAGGTTGTTTCCGCCCAGGAAGAGCTCATTGGCAATGTTTCCTTCACCCCTGATGGTGGTTTTATCGACTACACGAAAAGTTCAGTAGAGGGCGCGGACGGCACTCTTTATCAAGTCCCGGTGCTGGGAGGCACGCCTCGGCTTTTGCTGGACAAAGTCGATACAGCGGTTTCGTTTTCGCCTGATGGCAGCCAAATGACTTATGCCGTTCAGGACGTTCGAACGAACAAAATCAACATTATGGTTGGGAGAGCCGACGGCAGCGCGTCGCACAAAGTGAGCGAGTATGTCGGCTCTACAGCAACGGGAAATTATGCAGTCGCCTGGTCCCCTGACGGAAAAAGAATTGTTGCCCTGAATAAGTCGGGAAACGATTCCACCGGGCTGCCTGTTTCTCTTATTGAAATTAATCCCGTCAGTGGCGCCCAAAGAACGATTGCCGGCAGGCACTGGCGCGAGGTGCTGGATTTCTCATGGCTTCCAGATGGGAGCGGAATACTTCTGGCCGCAATGGAAAGGACTGGCGCAAACATTCAACTCTGGGTAACTGAGTATCCCAGTGGCAAAGTGAGGCGCATTTCGAATGACCTGAGCGACTATTTGTCGGTAGCAGTCGCTTCCGATGCGCAAAAGCTCGCGTCGGTGCAGCGGAACATGTCCAGTGACTTGTGGGTTGGTCCAGCGAATGCGCCGGATAAGGCCCAGCAGGTGACCACGGGCCGGCTTGATGGCATGAATGGCGGCGTCACTTTCGGTGCTGATGACCAACTCGTTTACATCGGCAATCACTCCCAGAATTGGGATCTTTTTACTTCCAATGTCGATGGCGGCAATACGCGCCAACTGACGTTCGACGGAGTGTACCACGGAAGCCCGACCGTCTGCGACCACAGGCGTGCCGTCGTTTATTCCAGCGAAACTGGCGGGTCTAGTTTGTGGAAACTTGACCCGCAGACTGGAAGTGCCTCGCAGATCCCTCACACCGATGGGGGAATGATGCCGTCATGCGGAACAGTCGGCGGGACAATCTTCTATTGGGGGCAACCGAAAGGCGGAAGTTCCTATATTTTTACTGTCCCATTTTCTGGCGACACACCCAAACGGTTTTCTGATCGTGTAGCGATCAGCCCCCCGTTCTTGTCGTTCGATGAAAAACATCTGCTTTTTGCGACGCCGCTGAAGAACGGGCTAATTGGTGGTGCAGTCTTAGCGGCCGAAGATGGAAAGCTTGAAGGAGAAATACTTGTTCCAACGACGTTCGATTTGAGCGTGAGCACGCTATGCTGGATGCCGGATAACCGATCTGTCGCATATCCCGACCTCCGTAGCGGCGTTCCCAATTTATGGTCGCAGCAGGTACTTGGAACTGGACCGCAAAAACAGCTCACCCATTTCAGTTCGGGGAAGGTGTGGGGATGTGCGTTTTCCGGCGACGGAAAATACATTGCAGTTTCCCACGGCTCGCGGCAAAGCGATGCGGTGATGTTTACAACGTCCAAGGATGCGAGATGAAACTTCCACGAGAACGGAACTGGAATGATTCTTGCCGAAGCAAACCAGGTTGATGCAGAACGCACTAGTTCAAATTAATGGCGGACAGAAGTTCTTAAAGCTTTGCGCACTCGTCCGCAGCTAACTTTGGCACAAGCTTCCTTCCGTTCTGCAATATAGCGACAGGTAAGAGGCGTTCCATTTTTGCAGATGGGATCCATGACATTTCGGAGCGCGGTTCGAGCACAAGCTCCGTCTCCATGACTGGATGTGCATCACAAGCCACATATTCTCCTGCATAAACCGTGCCCACCTCCGATCCGCCCCATAGTTTGCATTTTGTGACTGAATTTCCCTCTGCCCAGCAGCCTTGCCACCAACCATGGTAGAACCCAAACGGAACATGCGGAGCGTCCATCCAAATGGAGTTCTTCGGCATGTCTTTCGGAAGGCGTGTTCGGTACCACGGCACGGCCAGAAAGAGACTCACGAATAATAAGAACCACACGGCGACAATTGTGTTTATGACCTTACGAAGTGGGAATCGCCTTTGCATAACTCACAGTCTGCCTATCCTCGAAGTCGCGTGACAAGAGATTTGTTGGCATAAAGCGAATTACATTAGTTGACGCGGGTGGATGCCCATTGCGTCAGGTGAGCACGCAATCGACTGATGCCGATGGTTTAAAGCCGGTGGGCGATAACGGAACTGAAGTGCAAGAGAGTCCGAACGACCTCGCGCGTAGACATGAACATTGAACCAATTTCGAACATGAACAAGAATGCGAGCGGATAAAAGACCTGCGGGCTTCTGTTCACGATCGAAAGCGTACGAGGTGCGACCTTGGTGCGAAGCCATTGTGCATGGACGCATGCGAGACTCGCGGTAAGCCCAATCGTGGCACCCACCAGGACATCGGACAAATAATGAAAACCCAGGTACAACCGCGGCAGACAGATCCATAATGTGACGTACAGTACGGCTGGGATCGCCAGTTTCCGAGATAAATAAACGACGCCCACTGCCATGGCAACGAAGTATGCGGCGTGGTCGCTCGGGAAAGAACTCCAGTTGAGAAGACCGTCAGGTATGGGAAAAGAGAGAGGGTGCGAGACAAGCGCAGTGTCGTAAATCGGCCGCGTCCGATAAGGCAGAAAAAGCGCGATTGTTCGAGTCGCTAGAAGGCCCAAAAAGGTGCCTGCCAGAGTGGCAATAATAGTGGTTCGGCGGTCCTTCTCTTCGTCGCTGCGAAACCAGAAATACCAGAAGACGGCAAGGATCGGGCCCGACTTCAGCAGGAGATTATCTTCAAGGAAGGAAGCAAGCCGATCAAAGAACCAATTTCCGTGTAGACCGCAAAGGAAGTAATAGACACCAACATCAACACGCTGAACACCGGCGACAAGAGTGTGCAGCCATTCTTCTGCGATGTAGTAATAGCTCAACCACATGGCGATGTTGCGAGCAAAACAGGTCTTGGGAAATTCGGCAGTCAGTCACGGACTGTATCTTCAAAATACTCTCAGTACAAGATACTAAGCGGGCAATGGCCAACTCACTGATGCTACGCCGATTTTAGGTATTTGCTCGCCGGTAAGGATTGAGTGAAGAAGAATCACTTCGCGTAGGCTCTGAGTGGTTGGTGATCGATCGTTATTACACTCAATAAGGCGGGCGGGAGCCGCAAGCTAAATCGTATACTCATATCGGTTGGAAACATCCCTTTGGGAGTCACTCGTGTTGGAACTTCGCCCGAATTGTGAATGCTGCGATCGTGACTTGCCTCCGGATGCGACTGACGCCCGCATATGCACTTATGAATGCACCTTCTGCGCCGCCTGCGCCGACAATGTGCTGCATGGGATTTGCCCAAACTGCGGCGGTAATCTTACGCCACGACCGATCCGTCCCCCCGAGAAGTTGGTTCGACATCCCGCTTCGACCAAGCGTGTCGTGAAGTCCGAAGGATGCCGCTAAAGCGGCATGAAGTGCGCCGCATCTGCTTCATCGCGGCGTAAGTAAACTGGTGAAAAATCGCCATTACACTCACAACCCGTTTCACCAAACCAAGTAGTACTTCGGCTCGAAACCCGAAACATGGGGATGGAATCGTGGATGATTTTCTGACTTTGGAGAACCGCCATAACGGAGAGATCTTGCGGATGCACCGCAGGCGTGACCCGGAGGGACGAATCGTCCTATACCTCGATGGCACGCTGCCTCCTAAAGCGGCCGGCCCGCCTTTGCACGTGCACGTTCGTGAACGGGAGGAGGGCATTGTGAAAGCGGGAACTCTCGGCGCTCGAGTCGGAGGGGAAAAGATCGTCGTGCAAAAAGGAGGCACTGTAGTCTTGCCCGCAGGCGTTCGTCATCACTGGTGGAACGCGGGCGACGATCTGTTGGAGTTTAGCGGCCACGTAATTCCAGCGGTCGACCTCGATCGCTTCCTGCAGGCACTGTTTGCCGTTCTCAACGCCAGCCCCAACGGCCGGCCACCACTCTTCTATCTCGCGCACGTGCTCTGGCGCCATCGGGACACACAGGCGCTTGCGGTCCCGCCTCCAGCCCTTCAGCGGATTCTTTTCCCCGTCATTCTTTTTATAGGGCGCATCTTAGGGAAATACCGTGGCTCGAATTGGCCCGGCTCGCCCGAGTCGTGTCCTGGTGCGCCGCTTGTGGACACTAACGCTTAGGGCTGCATTACTCATAGCGCTAGTCTTCAATAAAAATGCGCGCAAGCTAGTGTTCAATCGCCTGTTAACGTTCAAATAGCTCTCTTACAAGGTGTATTCTGCGTGTAAACTCTGCGCCAGACAATGGCATTTGAACCCTACTGGGTGGCGCTCTCCGTAGCGCCAATCTTGATTCGGTGGCTCGGCATTCACGCCGAGACTGCACGCGCAAAGCGCAAGAACGGCGTGGTTGCGTTTCCTGCATCCGGCCTGACGCTCCTGTGCTTCATCTCCATCTTGTTGGCTATCTCTGTTGTGATCGGTGGGTGGCGACAGGGTGCGGGTTCCTTGACTATCGCAATCGGCATCGTGTGGGGGTTATCCGTACTCTGGATGTGGCCCACCACAATTGTTCTCGATGATCACGGGCTCACAGCAAAACACATTTGGCGGCCGACTCGAACGATTCCCTATTCAGAGATTGAATATGTCTCTCGAACCGCTGACAGAAGCGCAATCGTGTTTGGGAAAGGCCAAGTAAAACAGATCGAGATCAACAGTACCACGTAGGGGACGCTGAACTGGAGTCGGAACTGAAGAAGAGGGGCGTCAAGTGTTACGGAGGACCTCAAAGGTCCGAGGTCAGTGGGTGAAATCGATTATTAACGGCAGGGCGCTCACATATTGGCATTCAAGCAGTTTGGGTTAGTGTCGGCTGACTGGTGAAGGGCACTGGAAGATCGACTTCAACGAAAGACTTTTTCTTACCGCTTTGCGGAACAATGTCTATTCGCCACTTTCCCGATGATAGTCGTGCGAACCTGACATCCTTCAATTCGTAAACGCGACAGCTTGCCAGTTTCTTGCCTCCACGTTTGTATCGGGCCACGACCCAACAATCTTCAGGATTAAAAATGTAGTACGTCCAATATCCCGTCCAGAAGCTTCCCGTTGGGAACTCGACGTGGGCGATGGCACTCTTCTCGTCCATCCATTTTTCAATTTTCTCTCGTTCTTCGCGAAAGCTGCTCTGGTTTGCTCGAGCGTAGCCTCTGGCCTTTAGCCAAAGTGCACAACCATAATAGAAAAATAACAGGCTAAAGCTATGCTCTCCAATCCATTCGAGCACAGTATGCGAATGTGGGTGACCATTCGAGATGGCATTACGGATTACGAATAAGAAGCACCACAGAGACAATGCATAAACCTTGAATCGCCAATTCAGCCATAAGACAAAAGAGGTGACCAAGCCTCCAGCAGAGATAAGAGCAACGAGTAGTGTTTCCAGAAATGGAGCCACGCTGTTAACAGCAAGCACAACAAAGAGAGGGGTCAAAATCAATAAAGTGATGCGGGCATAGGAAATGACTGAGGTGGTCACCTTTGATTGCGCCACTGTGTCAAGCCGCTCGATTTGGGTCAAAGCCATTCGCTAAATCCTTGCAGTGACAAAGCAATTCTATTCGCAGCCATTATCCGGGAGAAAGTCCCAACTCGGGTTGTGGCTGACGTTAGATCCCATTACACTCATTGACCCTCATTTTGGCGCTCAGCTACGTATTTGTTCCGGATGAAAAGCTGACAGAGGGGTGGTCATCAATAATAAAGACTGTCAGAATGGCGACAAACAGCAACACAACATCTCTTACACCTTCAATCCGGCTCCAGATTATTGGCTGAAGCATATTGCAGAGCAGACGATTTGTATCCGTTTTGCATCAGAGAGCCCGGAGGAAAGATTATGCCCACCAGCAGCTCTCAGCAGAATAAATGCGCCCATCCGAATTGCAGTTGTCCCGCGACTGAAGGGGAGTATTGCAGCGAGTCTTGCGCTACCGCTACCCGAGGCGAAGCGGGGAAAGGCGCCACCGCTACAGGTGGATGCGGATGCAATCACCCGGAGTGTCGAGCGAGCCGCGCCGCGTAACAGCGAAGTGCGGTTTGATAATGAGATGACAGTTCAATGTTCGGTGCACGGTGGCTATTCAAGCCTGCACGGAGGAGATTTACCGCAACGATGGTTGGTGGTCGGTCCCCATTTCCTTCACTGAGCTGTCAGAATCAAATGCCCGCGACAATGAGTGATAGCGCTTGATTTCAGCATCGGCATCTTATCGCTTGGCAACCTTTCTATAGCTCTAGCATCTTTTCGGACCTTATGAAGGCCGATTTGAGCAGCCTCATTCGTTCTACTCGAGAACGAGCGCAAAGCGCACGCGAATTCGCGCAACAATCGAGGCAACGGGCGCAAAGGTTAGTATTGCAAGCGTGTGTTTTGATGCAACGCTACGACGAGTTGGAAAGCCAGATGGCGCTCAAGATGTCCATGGCTGATGCTCGTCTAGCTTTGCCAATCGCGGGGGGCGTTGTTCGTTAACTCAGAGTTTGTAGATCCACGCTGTAGTGATCACAGAGATTGATGATCTCGGCTTTTCGAGCCCGTAGGAGGGCCTTGCATCGTTCCCTATCGTCTCTATCTGCCTGCACTTCTCTCGAAACTCGAAGCAGTTCGCGGCAACGTCTGATAGTCGCTTGTGCGCGCAGGATTGTTGTTCGAGCCTTGTCGATCACTGTGGGTGAAAGAATGTCTGGATCAGGCATCCGGCCCCATTTCTCTGCGCAAGAGACCGTCGGGCCATATTGGCGGAAGGATGCGTAGGTAAAATACGATGCGCCAGCGTTCGCTACTGTTGCAATCAAAAGCTGCGACTATGAGGCATCGAGCTTTGCAGGATGCGGACGATCGTCCTGTGCGCCGGGACTGGGGCGGTCTTAGGGCTGCCCGAAGGTCAAGGAGTGTAATCGCCTGATAACAACAGTTACTTGTTCCCCTATGGGCATTGGCGTGACATTACTCTGTGCGGAAACCTCCTCGCCGATCTGCGAAACTCATCTCTAGATTGGACCCGGTTTCGCAGGAATCATGTTTGCTTTAATCGCAATGTTCTTACTTCCCGCATCGATTGTCATGGATAGTCCTGGAGATGCAAGACATGCACCGGTGGATTTGGCGAAGGCATCGCACGCGCGTGATTTGAACAAAGCGCTTCGCGAAGATGCTCTTTGGGTGGCGGTTGCACGGGATGGCAAAATTTGGTTGGGTGAAGGTCGAGTCAGTCTTAGCGACTTGCCCTCTGCAATTGATGAAGGTTTACGGAAAGGAGCAGAACCCAAGGTCTACATCAGTGCAGATGCAAGAGCCAAATACGGCAGTGTTCTTGAAGTGTTAGAGAGGGTACGCACAGCTAGGGTTGAGAAAATCGCATTTGTAGTTCGACAGCGGGAGTCACCGCCCCACTAAATTGGCTTAACATCGCCATTCCAGCTTAGCTTGCTGAATGAGGCGAGCATAGTATCGCTGGCTACTCGGGCTTGCCGCTTCCTACGAGCGATGGATCCCAGCCTGCCCTCTCCGCGCCAGCTTGATACGTTGACTCGAAAAACGACAGCAGATCCTCATCCGGGTTTCTCGATTTACGGAGATCGTCGTAATCCAGGATGAATTCACCGAGGGTGGAGTCCCATCGCGAGCTGGCGGGGCTGACATTTGCTTTTTCTATTCCCTGCGGCTGCGGATAAGTGAAGGAATAGAACGCGGGTTTTGGATAAGCAGTGCTGCCGGACCACCATCCCACCTCGATCAGTTCCTCGTTCATGGCATTCCGCCGAATGTAATCGGCTTTGTCGCCGGGCGAAGCGGGCTTGCCGCTGTAGCGCACGTCGCGGATGTCGAGCGTCCCCCACATCAGTCCGATGGGCTGAGTCTTGCCGTTGAAGCGTCCGTGAAATCGCTGCATCACGCGATGCGTACTAAGAAGGATTCGCCACCAGGCATTCACCATTTGCGGGTCGTAGGCACGAACTGCCGTGTCGCGGTCGAAAGGAACAGTATTGGCGACTTCCTGGGGCTTCATATTGATCGAAGTGTCGATCCCGGCTTTGCGTAAGAGACTGAGCAATTTCTCAACGAACTCGGCGACCGATATGGAGGTGAGGGGAAAACGTTCCGAAACGTCCCAACTGGTGGCGCAGCCGAGCTGGTGAGAGATCAAATCGATTGCGATCTCGTACGCTCCGCGACGAGAGTGAATGGGCCCGGTGGTGAATCCTCGGCTGCTCAGCCAAAGAGGGACTTCGGCCCACTGTGGTTCAAACGGTTTTCTCAGCTTCAACTTGCCCACGGCCTGTAACCCCATATGCAAGAGGTGCTGAGTGTCGGCGAAATCAGGATAAGAAAGATTTGGCCACGGCTCGTGAGAAGCATCGTGCTGAGATGAAGGGTTCGGACCGTTCATACCGCTAGTTTAGCCCTTTCGCATGATGGCAGTGTGCAGGCCGGGGCGCGTTTCGAGAGCTGGCCGAGATCTCGCAAGAGCACTCATTCAGAGTGGAATCGGAGAAACAAGTGTGTTTTCAGCGGGACACCTTCGCGCGGAAAAACGAATCTAAGCCTTGATTGGTAGAAAGGGACTTATGAAGAGCAGAGCTGAATTCCTTGGACATCCCATACATCAAATGATGATTGTTCTGCCGCTGGGACTGCTGGCCACCGCCGCAACCTGCGATGTGATCAGCGCGGCAAGGCGCGACCGGAGACTTGCGCGCGGAGCGTACTACATGCACAGTGCCGGGTTGCTCACCGGACTGGGAGCGGCTGTTCCGGGCGCGATTGACTGGTGGGATATCCCACAGAACACGCGGGCCAAAAAAATTGGCCTGCTGCACGGAGTCGGCAACCTGGTCGTCACCGGCCTGTTTGGGGCGAATTGGCTGCTTCGCCGCAGACGGCCTGCGCGCATTACGCGGAAAGGATTGGCACTCTCAACCTCCGGTGCACTGCTGGCGCTCGTGACAGGATGGCTCGGGGGCGAACTGGTGAACAGGCTGGGAGTCGGCGTGCACGAGAACGCAAATGTGAACGCGCCCAGTTCACTTTCCGATGGCGGCTCAAGAAAACCCTCGCGATCGGTGGCTTCGAAATCGTCGGGCTCGCAGCAGCGGTCATCGCAATCCGACGAGAGCATCACGCAACGCGAGGCAATCTGATTCGGGATTGGAGATAGGGCGTACGACGCGCGGAGCTGGCCAGCGCAATGGTCCATGGTACCTGCGTCTGAACCAGCTCTCGACGATTGACCCCGGCTACTCTCCTCCCGCCAGCATTTCTACCACCCGATCAAAGTCTTCGATCGAGGCGTACTCAATCGTGATCTTCCCTTTTCCGCGGCGGTCGCGGATTTTTACCTTCAATCCCAATTTTTCCTGCAGTTGTCGCTGCGCTTCCTTCACATTCGGGTCAACCCATCGGGCCCCCCGTCGGACTGGATCTCCCTGCCGCTCCAGCGGCATGTTCGTGTCCATGATCAGGGCTTCGAGTTGCAATACGGACATGTGTTTCTTCACTGCTTCATCCGCGATTTTCACGAGCAGAGATGTGTCGCGCAAGTTCAGCAATTCACGGGCATGGCTGAAGTCCAATTGCCCGTCACGCAAGTATTGTCGTATCTCAAAGGGCAGTTTCATCAGGCGCATGTAGTTCGACACCGTCTCGCGCGAAACGCCGACTTTTTTCCCGATTTCTTCCTGGGTGAGCTTGAACTCGCGGCTCAGCATCGCGAACGCCTCGGCTTGTTCCATGCAACGCAGATCGTCACGTTGC
Organism: Terriglobales bacterium; assembly: GCA_036265385.1. GTDB lineage: Bacteria > Acidobacteriota > Terriglobia > Terriglobales > Acidobacteriaceae > DATAPD01. The sequence goes on along the minus strand of DATAPD010000055.1, from coordinate 80,693 downwards.
AAGTTTTCAATGACCGTCAATTCGGCAGCTGTTTCATCGTTTACGCGACGGATAATTGCCGGGATCGTCTCCATGCCAACCATCTGTGCCGCGCGCAAGCGGCGCTCACCGACGATCAGCTTGTACTTGCCTTCCTCGTCGGCTGGACGAACAAGGATCGGCTGCAATATTCCGTTCGCTTTGATCGAGTCGGCGAGCTCTCGCAATTCATCTTCGGAAAATAACAGTCGTGTCTGATACGGATTCGGAAGGATCGCAGCCGGTTCAATCTGCACCATGCGCTCGCCTCGTTTCGAAGCCGCCGCTGCAGATAGGTCGCCTAGTTTTTCTTCGTCGAGTGCGGGGTCGAGTGTGACTGCTTGTAGATCCACTGCAGACACAGGTGCTGATTCCGTAGGCGGGGCCACCGCTGCAGCTGCCGAGGCCACTGGATTTGTCGCAGGTGCTTGCGCAGTCGCGGCCGAAGCCGAAACTTGAGGAGACGCTATATAAGAAGGAGGAACCGTCAGCGATCGCGCGCTAACGGAAGGCATGCCGGGGCCTTGCGGGGCCGACGAGGCGGGAGTTGTCGCGCCGCCGACGATTCGAGGACCACCAGGCAGAAGCGATTCCAGCCCACGTCCTAATGCGCGACGCTTTTCGGGAGCAGGAGTCGCAACGAGTGGTTTTTCCGCTGCAGGTTTGGCGACGGCTCCGCCGGTTGTCCCACTCTGTGGATGCGCGGTTGCAGTCCGATCCGGGTTTGCGGGCGCATTCCCTTCTCGTTTTTCCGGAACAACAACCTTCTCAGCTGCTGTCGTCATCGTTTCTGCTTCTCCCTTTGAGTTCTGCCCGCAAGATTCGCGGGGACTGTTCTCCGATTTTCGGCGCTTGCTTGGCTTCCAAGCGGTCTTTGCGGTCGTTTCATCCAGCCTGATCCGGCCCATCGCTCGCAGCGCGAGCCATCCTATGCATCGATGGCCGTCTATCTAATACATAGATGGAAATCAATCTACGCAGTCTTGTCCATCTGCTCGGCTGTTGCGACGCCTTCCGCCGCAGCATCCGTAGAGGGTTCGGCGATCACCTCGACCTCGCCTGTACTGGCCGCGGCACTCATGTAATGATCCATGATCTCTTTCGCCAAGCGGATGTAGCTCTCCGCTCCGCGTGATCGCACGTCGTAGAGAAGAGCCGGCTTGCCATGGCTGGGTGCTTCGGCCAATCGGATGTTGCGCGGGATCGTCGTGGCACACAGCTTGTCGCCAAAGAACTTTCGCAGCTCGCTCGTGACTTGCTGCGCAAGGTTCGTCCGCTCATCGAACATCGTGAGCACCACGCCTTCAAGTCCAAGCTCCGGATTCAGGTTCACTCGAATGCGATCGATGGTGTCGAGCAACTCTGAGATGCCCTCGAGCGCGAAGTACTCGGCCTGCATCGGAATCAGCACCGTGTCGGCAGCGACGAGACAGTTGAGTGTGAGCAGGTCGAGAGCCGGCGGACAATCGAGCACGATGAATTGAAACCGCTCTCGCAGAGGCTCCAGGGCATCCCGTAAGCGAAACTCGCGTCGCTCCTGGTCCACCAGCTCGATGTTCGCCCCGATAAGATTCTTATGCGATGGAATCAACCAGAGCTGTTCGAGCTCCGCGCGCTGGAGCGCCTCTTCTCCGGAGGACGCGCCCATTAATAAATGGTAGGTGCTCGCGCGTTCAGGATCTTTGGCTAAACCTAATCCACTGGTAGTGTTCGACTGCGGATCGCAATCGACGATTAAAGTATTGACTTCGGCCGCGGCGAACGACGAGGCCAGGTTGATGGCAGTCGTAGTCTTCCCCACGCCGCCCTTCTGATTGGCAACAGCGATAATTCGTCCCATGAAATCTTTGGAGAGCCAGAGAGAACCGCAGAATAGTTCTGGTTGCGTACGGAAAGCAACGGTGAATTTTGTGATTTGTGTGCAAAACGCGTCCCAATGTTCCACGTGGAACATGAGAGCGCTTTGAAAGTGGTTGATTATCGACGCGACCTTTTCCTGGCGACCGGAGTTTTTTGGCGCGAGACATGAGACCGGTTTGTGCTGCGAGCAAATTGCGGAAGTGAAATCCAATGTTCCACGTGGAACATTTGTTCAAGATTCAATTCAATGCAGGCGGCCAGATTGAGCCATCCGAGCTGGCAGGATCTTGATCCAAGAGACATGAACTGCTTGATCGCGCTCACTTAATGATTGCTCCTGCGGGGCGGACAATACTGATGTGAATGCGCAAACTGCGCTAATGTTCCACGTGGAACATCGAGTTGCTTTGATGGAATTTCCCACCGCTACCATGTTTAGTGCCATCTCTGGATCGCAAGGTGGCCATGAAGTGGCGCAAGAGTAAGTTATTTATCCCACTTTTACTATTATGATTCCAGGCGCGTGCCGATCAAGAGGACCCTCTCGAGCGAGGCGGGGATCGGCAGGGCGGAAGACCACGAGATTGAGGGCAAGCTCAAGGCGGTATCGACCTGGCTTGTACCGATTAGGAGGGCCATGCGTCCACCGCGAGCGACGATGCCAGTCGCCACGGGCAGGATTTCGTGGAAGCGCTCGACTGCACGGAGGGTGACGAGATTGGCTGTGGCGGAAAAGTCTTCGGCACGACCGTCGAATACATCGACGTTCGTCAATCTAAGCGCGCGGCACACTTCGCGCAGAAACGCTACTTTCTTGTGATTGGATTCGATAAGAGTAAGCCGGACATCAGATGACCAGATCCGGATCGGGATCCCCGGAAAGCCTGCACCTGACCCGATGTCGACTGCGGTGGCGCCTTGAGAAACGGCGTCCAGCGCGGGTTTTGGGCCCGAGGATACTTCAATTGAGACGGGAGAAATTGGAAACAGATGAGAGGCGGAAAATAGAGATTCGCCAAAATGTCGTGTCACGATACTTTCCGGATCGCGTACGGCCGTGAGGTTGACGCGTGCATTCCAGCGCAGGAGGAGATCAAGATAACCGGAGATTTGTTGGATCTGCTGCGCTGATAAAGGATGGAGAAGGTAGGGGGCCAGCAGATCCGAGATGCGAGCCGGGTCCATGAGGAAGAGAGGATTGTAGAGGATGGGGCCGAGAAGCAGGTTGAGTTGGTGTTGGCGGCACCAGAGACGTTATGAATCAAGGGTGGAAACGGGTGGGAGAAACGTGACGAATAATGGGCCCTCAGGACCTGTTCGAGCTCGCTGTAGCGACGAAAGTGGTTGCGAGCCCCGATCCAGAGTAGGTGCGAGGGAGAACCGGATGAGTCAAAAGTGGGAACGTGGCGCCGCTGCACAGCAATGTTGGAATGCACGAAAGCGGTATTGGTTCAAAGAAGCGGGTCGAAGTGGGAGAGCTCCGCGCACGGCGCCAAGAAGTTCGGGTAGTTCGCGCTAGATCCCTCGACTCGCTGGAGAAGGCGCGAGTCTTCGGGATGACGCCGGTTCGGAAGGCGCTGGGAGCTGCAGGTCGGCTCGCGTTCTACAAGTTTGGAGATTGTTGGCTTGAGCAGCGAGGTTTTAGAAACTTCAGATTTCTAGCTACGCTCGGAATGACCAGTGTTGGGAACGGATGAAGGTTCCTCGGTTCACGAGGAATGACGACACGAGGTTTGAGAAAAAGCAGATTCCTCTCTCGTTCTTGCTGCTCCAATCGCAGCTTCGAACGGATCGGAATGACAAGTAATCGGGGTTGTTTGTGGATACGGTCTCTCGCTTGCACGGAATGACCACGCGGAGGTGACGTTCCTGAGAGGTCGATTGCGCCATGGTTATCATCAGCATCGATTGCTGCTGCATAGTAGAAGCATCAGCGGAGGATATGCATGGTGAAGCAGATCCCTCGCTTCGCTCGGAATGACAAGAAGCAGATTCCTCGCCACGCTCGGAATGACAAAATCTTGTGTGCTGGGATCCTAGATCTTGCCTGAAGATAAGTTCTCCTTGCGTCGTGAACCCACCAATGAGCGAGCTTACGATCCGGGGGACGTGGACGTGCCATAGCGACGCAGCCGGCGACCTATAATCGGCAATATCTCGAGGGATGTGGAGGCGAGCATGCTTTCGATACGTCCGGCGTCGGTTGAGGACGTCGGGTTGTTGCGGGACCTGATCCGTGAACTGGCGGAGTTCGAAAAGGAACTCGATTCGGTTGAAATCACGGAACAGCAGCTCAAAGAAGATGGGTTCGGGAAAGATCCGAAGTATCGAGCGTTGATTGCCGAATGGGATGGACGTCCGGTCGGCTATGCGTTCTTTTTCGGCTTTTACAGCACCTGGATGGGCCGGCACATGTTTTTGGAGGATTTATATGTCAAGCCGCAATATCGGGCGAAGGGCATCGGCCGACAGTTGATGGCGCGAGTTGCGCAAATTGCGCGAGCAGAGAAATGCCGGGCCATGCGCTGGGAAGTGCTGGATTGGAATCAGCGGGCAATCGATGTCTACAAAGGGATTGGAGCGGAGTTCCTCGATGATTGGAGGTTGATGATGTTACGAGGTGAGCCGCTGAAGAAGCTGGCAGAACAAGGACGATGAGCAATCGAGTGCGGATTATCGGAGCGGGGCTTGCGGGATCGGAAGCGGCGTGGCAATGTGCGCGCCGTGGAATAGAAGTTGAGCTGTATGAAATGCGTCCCGTGCGTTCAACGCCGGCGCACCAGACGGGCGAGTTCGCGGAACTGGTGTGCTCGAACTCTCTGAAGTCCGATAGCGAGAACACTGCGCCGTGGTTGTTGAAAGAAGAGATGCGGCGAGCAGGATCGCTCTTAATGGAGATTGCACGCGAGTGTGCAGTGCCGGCCGGGCATGCGTTGGCAGTGGATCGGGTGGCATTTGCATCGCGTGTGACAGAAGCGATTGGGCGGGAGCCATTGATCAAGGTGCGGCGCGAGGAAGTGACGCATGTGTGGGATGACGGTGTGACTATCACCGCGAGCGGGCCACTGACTTCGGATGCGTTGTCGGGGGAGATCGCGCGGTTGAGTGCCTCAGCGGCTAAAGCCGCTCATCTTGATGGGACGGATACCGCAGCGCTGAAGCGCTGCGCCACCCAAAAACGAGAAGAAGAAGTGGGTGCTGGTCGAGAGATGGAAGGAGCAGGCGGCGCAAGCCTGCAGGAGGTTGGTTGTGACCACACGCTGCAAGGAGTGGGTGGTGACTTGGAGAGACGCGGTAGCGAATCGAAATTGAGAAGGGCAAGCGAAGGGGCTACTGAAGAAATCGACAACAGGTGGCACGGTCAAGAGGCCCGTCACAAGGACGAGGGCGCGCGCGCCACACAGGAGAATTTGTACTTCTATGATTCGATTAGCCCGATTGTCGAGGCGGATTCGATCGACAAGGACAAGGTGTACATGGCGGCGCGGTATGACAAGGGATCGGCCGACTACATCAACTGTCCGATGACGAAGGAAGAGTACGACCGATTTCTGGATGCATTGCTGGAGGCGCAATCGGTTGAGGAGCGCGACTGGGAGAAGCTGAATTATTTCGAAGCGTGTTTGCCGATCGAGGAGATTGCGCGGCGTGGGCGAGACACGCTTCGGTTTGGTCCGATGAAGCCGGTGGGCTTGAGAGATCCGCGCACGGGGCGCCCGCCGTATGCGGTGGTGCAGTTGCGGCAGGAAAACCTGCGTGCCGATTCATACAACCTGGTGGGATTTCAAAATCATTTGAAGTTTGGTGAGCAGGCGCGCGTACTGCGAATGATTCCGGGGCTGGAGAATGCGCGGTTTTTGCGGTATGGCCAGATTCATCGGAACACGTACATCAACGGGCCGAAATTGTTGACCGAGACGCTGCAGATGAAGGCGCATCCGCAGGTGTTGTTTGCGGGACAAATTTGTGGCGTGGAAGGGTACGTGGAATCGATTGCGACAGGGTTGCTGGCGGGAGTGAATGCGGCTGTCATAGCGCAAGGGGGGCGTCCGGAGCCTCCGCCGCGCGCGAGTGCATTCGGATCGCTAGTGAATTATGTGGCACGTGCGGAGGGGAAGAGTTTTCAGCCGGCGAATATCACGTTTGATTTGTTGCCCGCGTTGCCGCAACGGGTGCGCGACCGGAAAGAACGTCATCGGAGGCAATGCGAGTTGGCATTGCGGGAGTTTGATGCGTGGTGGGAGCGGATGGCGTGTCCCGTTGGGTGAATTCAGCCGTCCCTACGGGACTAAGTTTGGATGTGTCGCATGTTCCCACCGCTGAAGCGGTGGGCTATCTTCGAGCGTCCCTACGGGACGGGGCTTGGATGTGTTTTGTGTTCGAATCGGAGATCCATCGCGCTCGCGATCGGCATCCACAAAATAAATGGGTTGCAAAAACAGTTGATTCTCTCATGACGCGAGCGGAGTATTGTTGGAAACAGAAACGTGGGACTGTCCGAGAACTTGTGGATGCGTTGAAAAGTTTGTAGTTTACGCGCCGCTCTTCGTTGATGCGTCTAAATCTGTGTAAAAAAAATGGGGACAGGAATGTCTATACGAAGAGTGCTGTTAGTTTTTGCGCTGCTGATAGGAGTGTTGTGCGCGCAGAACCGGGTGCAGTCGGAGCTGAGATTCGCCGCTCACAGCAATGACGAAAAAACCGCAGGAGTGTGGGTAGATGGGCAATACGTGGGGTTCGTGAAAGAACTTGCGGGCGAGAAGAAGCTGCAGCTCTTGCCTGGCAAGCATGAGATCGTCATTCGCCAGGCTTGGTACAACGAGTTTGTCCAGCAGATCATTTTGGAACCTGGGCAGGTCTACCAGATCAATGTTCAGTTAGTGAAATCGGCCCAGTTGCCGACCAAGGATGCCACCGCCGAATTGAAAATAGCCGCCACACCCTCGCGCGCAGCGGTCTTTGTCGATGGTCAATACGCAGGACACGCGGACGAATTTGACGGCGTGGGTAAAGCGATGCTGCTGACTCCAGGGCAGCACCGTCTGCATGTTGCGTTGCCAGGCTACCTGCCTTTTGACACGTCGGTGGACCTGCGTCCGCAGCAGAAACTCAAAATTCAGACTGACCTTGTGAAAGGCAGCATCACCGAGGCTGGAGCTCAGGTCAACAAGCAGTGAAAAAGCGGCAAGCGAAGAAAAAACTTCGTTCTATTGCAAGAATTTTAAATTTCCGGGCTGTAGGGGGACTGAAGGAACATCGACAGAAGGCCTATGTTCCTAACGCGAAAGGTCAATCAACCAAAGTGATTGAAACCTGGCGTCCGTCGAAATATACATTTCCGTCAACACCCCGCTCGAATACCAACATTGTCGGAGACTCCGTTTCTGGGAGTTCGGTAGCCTCCACCCAATATGCTAGATAGAAGTCTGCCTCCAGCCCGAGCCCTTCCTCCCTGTTCGAAAGTACGCGAGTTACCATCGCCTGACGCTCTTGCGAAGGGTTGTCGGATAATACGTTGAACTTGAAACGTTGCCCTATCTTAATTTCAGATTCCACTGGAACTTCCTGACTTGCTTTTCATACGTGGAGCAGTATAGCTGTCGCAAACGGGGGTTATCACTCTTTGACTTCTAGCAGCGGGGATTATTACAGGCCTGAACCGAACGGAAGACTGGTAAAGGAAGTCCTGTCACACATCTCCAGAATCTTGTACCGTGCTAACAGCATGCAAAGAAACAAGAGAATCTGGGTCGGAACATTGAGTCTGCTCTTTCTCTATCTGATGCTAGCTTTCAGCATGCCGTTCACAGCGTGGCCGATAGTCTGGATTATTGGCGACAAACTAGATTGGGAAAGCAAGCGACTGGCAGGATGGAATGCGAAAAACTGCGGACGAATAGCCGTAGATGAGGACGCGAAAACCTCCTCTGAGTGCATTGTTAAGGCAGTTCAAGACAAGAAGCCCTTCCGCGTCCGGTACGGAACGATGGCTGTCGATGAAGCCTCGGCGATTGGCATAGTTGGGGATCGTGACGGTCACGTCTATCACATTTCCTTCCTGGGAGGTAGCCCCGATGGGGGAGTCAGCCTTGTGGACCAGTCCATAACAATTTGGCGCTGCCCGGAGCCGATCAAATTCCACTCGGAGTTGGACTGGGGGAGAAACCGAGGAAGGAACTCCTGTCGCGAATTAAGACCAATCGAATCCAGATAGTTGTTGTAAACACGGTCATACTCATTGAGGCTCGGTCGATGATTAACTATCTATCAGCACATTGGGATTCCGCATCCAGCACCTTGCGGTAAAGCATTCCGTACGTCACTCGACTGGAGGCGACGGGCGACAAGCAGAGTTTATGATCTGATCAAAAAGTGCCGCGTCCCGCTCATAAACGTACCCATTGTTGGGAACGTCCTTCTCGTTCTTAGAGCCATATATGACTTGGCATCGTCCGAGGAGATGGATGCGCCGCCAATGCTCGCCTCTCCCCCTGTAGCCCCAAGACTCCTCACCGATCGGTTTTCCCTTATCGTCAAGCACTTTCCGTTTCTCAATATGGTTTGACAAATCGAGAATCGGATCAGGGGGCGTCATCTCATTTGTCTGCTTGCCCCACGAGATGCGCAAGTGGGCTGCGCTATTCTTGGGTCTTATATCGAAACCATGTATTAGCGGAGACGCGTCAGTCGACCCCTCGGAAATCGTGAAGTCTCGCAGGGGAACGTTGAATTGAAAACCCACTTGTTCGCCGATCCTTCTCATTCCTGGGTCTAACTCTCTACAACCTGACACACCCGGAAGGGATGGGGGAAGAGGCTTTTCGTCGGGAGAGAGTTCTAGAATCGCCAAACCGGCCACGAGTATGGCGGTTACCGCAACGCTGATGACTCCTACGCGCATAGCAAATCGAGCGAATGCTTATTCAAATGGACACCACCCGAATCGTTGTGGTTCCACGCACAATGTTCCAGCAATAGATGACTGATGTGAACACGCGATTACACTCATTGACTTTGGCAAGGCGGCTTTCCCAAATCAATGAGTGTAGTGGCGATGTTATGCCAATAATTAAATGAGTTGGTGTATTAGCCTCGCGTACAGAAGCTGATCGTCTTGCCGTTGGAGAAAGCGATACCGCAGAGCATCGGTGAACCACTTTTTACCGGAATCTGTTTTATTGACCATGGCTCCCAACGCAAAATCTCAAGCTGACGTTGCGGAAAGCAGTTCTGATCAACATTGAGTCCGCTGGACTTCTCAGGTGGCATCGACAGCAGCTCAATAATTGACGTTGACATGGCTGATCGTGAGCCGCAGAAGCTGACCTTCGGCTTGAACAAGAGACTCGGATTTGCCAAGGATTTCGCGTAGGCTACGGCTGAAGAACCGATCAGGATTCCCCAAATCGCACATTTGCATCCGTAGGTCACATGCCGCTCCAAACGCCCTGAGTGCATTCTACAACTGCGAAAAGACTAAGGTCCTGACATAGATTTCCCTAACCGATGATCGTGCTCGGAACGAGAATGGAGAACTCTTGCGTTTGCTGAGGGTCAGGCCAGAAACTTTTCGAGCGGTTCCCAATAGTTACTTCGCCACCCGGTCGCCAAGTGTTCTCCCAAACCTTTGGGGAAGCCTGTGTGGTCAAAGGTGATCTTGGTTCCGGCCTCGTGCTCAGCGAGTTCGAATCTTGCAATTGAGTAAATACCCGGAGGCCAGCTGCCCACACGCCAAGCTTGGACGATTCGCTGGTTCGGCAGAAGTTCGAGCTGCCGTCCCGTGATATATCCGCCGAAGAGTGCGAAGGAGCCACCTTCTTCATTGACGATCTGTGTGGGCTTGTCTCCCAGCGATTTGGACTTCATGGCCGCGCTGAGCTGTATTACGCCGTCGAATTGTTTGGCATTGGTGAGCGCTTCGTAAACGCGTTTCGGGCTGGCCTTAAAGTAAGGCTCCTGGTGGATCGATTCCGCAGTATGGGAAATTTCCTCGTCGGCTACCGCGTGGGCCTCGGCTGGCCACGCAGCCAATCCGCCTAGTGTCAGCAAGGCACCGAGAACCGTCCGCCGCCTCGTAGGTTCATCGGCCAGGATTTCCAAACTATTTCGATCGTCCATCAGCGTCCTCGCTTTCGTACTGCTCACCTGTCGGTCGCATGAAAACAGGGCATGAAAATATGTTCAAGATAATATTTTGAGGTGGCGTGAGCTACTTCGATGGCATACTTTGCCCGTCGACAAGGTAAGGAGTTCGTCATGTCGTATCCAGCGGGTCATCGAGCAGCGGTCAAAAAAAGCATCATCGACAGCGCACGCAGGTTGTTCAATCGATACGGTTTTGAGAGCGTTTCGGTCAGCCAGATCATGGCAGGGGCGGGTTTGACGCACGGCGGATTCTATAGTTATTTCAACAGCAAGAGCGATCTCTACGCCGAGGTATTGGGTTGCTTTTTCACAGACCCAGAGTGGAAAAGCTGCTGGGAGGGCGTGCACGTGGATCTCTCATCGACCGACGTTGGTCCGCAGGTTGTTCGCGCCTATCTTTCACGTCAGCATTTTGAGAATGTCGAGGACTCCTGCCCGATGGTGGCGCTGCCGACAGATGTTGCGCGGAGCGGTGCCGATGCAAGGCGAGCGTTCGAGACCGTGTTCAAAGCGATGGTAAGCGTTCTGGAACGTAGCTTACCCCAGAACGGCCGACGTCGCCGCATTACGGCACAGAGCATAGCGTCGCTGTCGATAGGAGGCATGATCGTGGCCAGAACCATGGTCGATCGCACTCTTGCGGATGAGTTGCGCGCGGCGTGCATCCGTGTTGCTCTCGATTTAGGCGGCTGGAGCAAAAAGAGGAAATTGAAAAGGTGAAAAGTATGCTGCGGCAGGCATCGGAAGAGGAGTAACGGGTTGCCAGAGGCAGACATAACGGCCGGGTTTCGACAAAAGCAAAGGTGGAAAAAAATCCTCATGCACGGCCAGTCATTTACTAGCGGACATCGCAAAACGAAAGGTGTCAACGGTCGCAATCAGGCGTTGAAACTCATTGACTCGCACCTGGTCTGCATGTAATCGCAGTGTCCATTTTCAGGAGGTTATCCGCGAGTACGGAAGCGATACCAATTCCACACTGCCAGCAAAGTAGATACTGGAAGCGCAAGAACAAATCCGAGACTTAAGCAGAAAAGAATTATGAAGCCATCGCCGGGAGCACGGCCATCGAGATTAGAGGATAGGAGGAATGCACCAACGAGCGCTCCGGCAAAAGTACCCACCATCGCACCGATGGCAAAAATTCCGAGGGTTTGCAGAACTCTCCGCCAGCACATTTATCGTTGAGAAACAACCTTCATCATGACATTAGTTGTAACAAGGCGTTATCACTTATTGATCCACGCGGGAGCCAGGGGTGCAGGTCAATGAGTGTATGAGACGTTTTGCCAATTTACCGATTATTTCGGCAAGTTTCTTGTCAGCCCTATCATGTTCCATCCATCCGACAACGTGATTGACTCACCGCCTGATGTGCCAGAAAATTGAGGCCATCTCTTTTTTGCCAGCTTACCTTGATAAGTCGACCCGCTAAAATCAGAAGCTAAGATTCGCTCCTTTGCGGTTACAGTACCTTTCTGAATTGTCCCCGTGAGAAGTTCGGTCTGCTCACCGGAGTCAGAGAACAGCTTCGCCTCGAAGTGCTCGCCGGAGACGACAACCTCCGCAAACCCTTGGGATAGAGACCAGCCGCCAGTGTTGTTGTTCGCCTTTACCCATTGCCAGCGATCCGCACCAAACGCCGTCAGGCTGGACAGCAAAAGAGAAAGTACAAGTAGATTTCGCACATGAAACTCCGCCGTAGAAAATGTGAGGTCTTCCACCTGATTATGCCTCCTGACTGATGCAATCAGGCGTTATCACTCATTGGCCCACCCGTAAGAGGTTTTGAGCAAACCTCAGCTACAACGCCACGTATGTGGCACAATCCGTTGCACATCAACATCGGGAGTTCACAATGTCGAGAAAAGAGATAGTGTCGATGGTGAGTCGCGCATTCGCGTTACTGCTAATCATGTGGGCATTTACCGAGCTCACGTACTTGCCTGACCGACTGCTTGGGCTTATCCATCATGTGAACGAGCGTAGTACGCTTACCCAACACGACTACTGGACCAGCTACTACCTAATACTCACAGTCTTCACTGTTTTGCGAATATTAGTGTTCTTGGTTGTCGCGCTTTCGTTTTGGAGATGCGGACCACGGGTGGAGGCAGTTTTTTCATTGCAGCAAGATCGAAGCGATTCAGGGGAAACCAAACTCGCGTAAACGTTTTAATCAGGCGTGACATTCAAAATACTCGATACGGACACCCAGTCTTAGCGGATTGTGCTACCAAGATTCGTAGGGAGTGCCATCACTCGAAGTCCCGTTGAACCCACAGCGAACATCGGAAATTTCTCGTTCTTGCTGAATCGGGTCTTCTTCCTCTTCCACCAACCAGTCCTCCTGATTGCTCAATGGGTTCACGGGAATGTGTCTTAGGTAGTGTGCCTTGACCAAATCGTCGAGGGACAACGGTGCCCTCTGTTTGTCCAGTGTGTATTGAGAGATTACCTGACGAAGCGTGAACAGGTTCTGGCGCAATACCGCCTCCCTGGCTCGCTGGATGGCTCGGTTGTATAGGGGAACCGCAATCGAGACGAGAATCAGGATCAAGCTGATCACGACCATCATCTCAATTAGAGTGAAACCCTCTCTTCGGCAATTTTTGGGTTGATCTTCCAATTCTTCGCAGCCGTCGTCGTTTCTGAAGACTATCCACGATAGGAACGGCGCAGGCGGGGGAACTTGCGACCTTTTCTAGACTCACCTGGGGTTAGCGGGGCGAGACTGGCATATCCTCAACGAAATTCCACAGTGCGGAGGAATCCTCGACAGATGGATTCTTCAACGAACTTCGGATGTTAAGCGCGAAGCGGGCGGCATCTTCCGGTTTCCAACGCGTTAATTACCTGGTACTCGCCCACAATGTGCATTTTGGGGATAATGATTCCCCGATGCGCTCCTCGTCTCTGGCTTGGTCACGGACACTCGAATTGCTGTCATTGGGAGCTATCGCTTTCTGGTGGACGGATACGCTAGTTCATGCGATACGAGGTCTGGACTTCAAGGGACGAGATGTGCTGGTCTTGACTGCGTCAATGCCTTTGAGTTTTCTGCTCACCTTTCACGCCACAAAGAGGTGTGTTAGAGGTCGGGCACAAAGGCGTGTCGGATTGCTCATGATCGTTGGAGTCTGGCTATTCAGTGGACTATTTATGATGTTAAACGCGAGTTTTTCAGGAGGAGGTTTCAGAAGTCCTGAAGGCATTGGCTGGCTAGTTCGGTCGATTCTACTCTCTGTGATCCCCGTGTACACGTATGTATTAGCTACTTACGACGGCTCACTTGCTGCGCTGCTGATCGTTACCTTGGGCGGTTGTGTGTTCTCCGCTGTGCAATCGAGATGGCAGTAGGAACGATCTCCGTCAGTGAATGTAATGGCGATTTTACGGCAATTGTTTTTTAGTGTTGTTTGCTCACTTCTCCGCTGTCTAAGGAGTAATACGCTTCAATGACGGTCAGCTTACCTTCCTCAACGGCCTTTTTGAGTAATGTGCTCTTTGCAAGTATTTCCTGCGCGACTTGGTGTATGTGATCGTGGACAGCGAGATCAATTCTTTCAGGCCTCTTCGGATCCATCTTGGCGCGCGAAGAAAGAATGGGGGCTACGACGGCATCCAGATTAACCGACTCCGACTTCGACCCCGAACAGGCTGCCGTCACGGCACCGCAGCTTTGATGTCCCATCACTACGATCACGCTTGAGCCGAGGTGCTCAACCGCGTATTCGAGACTGCCGATCGATAGAGGATCACCATCCTCGCCAGCAGAGCGCACCACAAACAATTCGCCCAGCCCCGCATCAAAGACCAACTCCGGAGGCACACGGCTGTCCGAGCAACTGAGTATCGCGACTCGTGGGCGTTGAGTCTTGATCAGGGCTTTCCGCTGAGCGCGAAAATCGTGCGCCGTAGTCTGGCCAAGTACAAATCGCTGGTTGCCAGCAGTCAAATCATTCCAGACTTGACTAGCTGAAACTGAGGACGACTGCTGCGCCATCGCGGAAATGGTGCATGCGATCACGATCACAAACCAGTTTCTTCCAATACGCAACTCCGGGAACATTGCCCCTCCCTCATTGACGTCTGCCGTTACAGGCTCTTTCTCTATCATTCAATCAACGGCGGCGGGGCGGACCTACTGTCAGTAATGACAGCACTTCTCGGGTTCGAATCTTTCAAATCGGAGGATGCAACAGCACTAACCAAGCATTCGCCTGTAGTCAGCAGGTTCGAATAGCGGGAATGTCGCACTTAAGTAGGCGGGGTTTATCACCAGACGGGGTTGCCTTTGCCATCGCGAAGGACAAATGTGTCAGTACCCTTCACGATTTCGCGGACAAGAATGAACTCCAACTCGCCCTGCTTGACCCGCGAGCCGGTGAAGCCAAGTTCATCACCTTTGCTGAAGTTCATTCCCAGCATTTCTAAAAAAGATTTGGGGCAGAGATAGACGTCGGTTGTATCCGCTGTAGTCTTCACCAACAGGTGCACAATTTCTTTCTCTCGGCCCTTAGGTGGAATTTTGACTTCCTCAATGGTCCCTTTCATTTTCGTCTCAGCCTGCATGTCATATTTCGGCGCGCTTGAGTTCTGAACTCTTTGGGCGATAAGCGGAAGCGTGGAGAATGTGAGAACAGGCAGGAGAGCTAATTTCCAGAGAGTAGGCATGGCTCCTCCTTGGTGTGGCGAATCAGGATTAAGCCATATAAGAGAACGACAATATCTTACCGCGCGAGTCAAGCCTGTTCTGTTGTTAACGGACTATCGTTCTCATTGAGCCAGACCAAGAGGCATGTAATTACCTGAGATTTTGCGAACAAATCCAAGCACACCTGCGTACCTAAAGATGAGGGCGGAGTGTTTCTGAGCCGCCTGCGTCCGCGAGCCTTGGTTTCAATAATTTGGCTCATTCGGAAGGGTTGGCTCACCTGTCCGCCGCGGGCGCGTCAAAAAGACGATGGTACTCGGCGACCTCATCCGCGACGTGTTCCGAACACTGTGGGCGCACAAGTTGCGAACACTGCTCACCATGTTTGGGATCGCGTGGGGAGTGGTATCGATCGTATTGATGACGGCGGCCGGCGAAGGCTTACGAGTCGGGCAGGCCAAGCAAGCAGAGACCCTGGGCCGCGACGTGATGATCGTGTTCCATGGCCGCACGAGCCTGCAGGCCGGAGGACAACGCGCAGGACGCGAGGTGCACTGGGTCGACACCGATGTTAAGGGTGTTAGTGATGAGGCAGTCGATTGCCAGTATGTGATTCCTGAGCTTGAGCAGCAAGACGTCCGTTCCCACACAAACTACAACGCGGCGGCATTCCTGGTGACGGGGTCGCTGCCTCCGTTTGCGTATATCCGCAGCCTGGACGCGGGCGAGGGGCGTTTCTACAACTGGGATGATGAGCGGGAAGGACGGCGGGTGGCGTTCCTGGGATCGGATGCGAAAAAACAATTGTTCGGTGGGCGTCCGGCGGTAGGGCAACTGGTGTATCTGAATAATTCGCCCTACGTCGTGATTGGAGTAATGGCGAAGAAGAAGCAAGATTCGAGCTACGACGGGTGGGACGTAAACAAGATTTTCATTCCGTTTACGACGATGCGGCGCGATTTTCCAGACAAGCCGCCGGGAACTCCGTACACGTTCGATCAGATGCTGGTGATGCCGAAATCCGTGGACGCGCACGAGGCGTGCAAATCAGAGGTGAGGCGCGCGCTGGGTCGCATGCACAATTTCGATCCGAATGATAAAGAAGCGTGTCCGATCTGGGACACGGTGCAGGAAGCAAAAGCGTTTAAGACGATGACGGACGGCATGAAATATTTTTTGGGTGCCGTGGGAGTCGTAACGCTGTTTCTTGGCGGACTTGGGGTGATGAACGTGATGCTTGTCGCGGTGCGAGAGCGCACGCGAGAAATTGGCGTGAGGAAAGCGCTGGGCGCACCGGCTGGAAGCATCCTGAAACAGTTCTTCGTGGAGGCGCTGCTCATTGCGCTCGTCAGCGGTGGAACGGGATTAGCGATTGCATTCTCGATTTGTTGGCTGGTGAATCTGTTGCCGATGCCGGATTTCTTTGCCGGCTTGCTGCCGACGTGGGAAAGCGGAGCGATTGCGGTGTTGCTCCTGGGCTTGATCGCCGTGATCTCGGCCCTGTATCCGGCGCGGCGTGCGGCATCGATTGATCCGATAGAAGCGCTGCGATATGAGGCGGGGGGATAGAAAGCAATTAGCAGTTAGTACTTAGCGCTTAGCAGTTTTAGCTCGTGTCCAATTGCTAAATACGCACCAAACATCAAGTGCTAATCGCCTGAAAGCCGGTTTATGGGAATGATTGGACAAGTCGTGAGCGAAGCGTGGATCGCCCTGAAGCGAAATCGGACGCGAAGCGTTTTGACGATGCTTGGCATCGTTTGGGGAATCGCGACGGTCACGCTGCTCATTGCTTACGGTCAGAGTTTTCGATCGGTACTGGTGAATGGATTTGACGCGTTTGGAAAAGGAGCGGTGATTTGCTGGCCACAGCAAACCAGTGAACAGCCAGGCGGACAACGAGCAGGCAAGAAAGTTGTCTTTGAGCAAGCCGATCTGGACATGGTGAAAGAGACGGCGCCCCTCGTGCGACATGCTTGTTTGGAAACGGTGAGGCGTCCGGGGATCAGTTATGGCGATCGGATGGTAGGAACCGCCGCGGTGCGAGGCGTTTGTCCGGAGTACGGCGAGATGCGGAATGAGGTGCCCGCGGAAGGTCGGTGGATCAACTCGAGCGACGAGATGGAGCGTCGGCGCGTGGTGTTTCTGGGCGGACGTACACGCGAGCAGCTCTTCAGCGGCAGGCCCGCAGTGGGCGAGACGGTGTTGATCGGCGGCGTGCGCTTCACGGTGATCGGCGTGATGGCGCGGAAAATTCAATTGAGCAATTATTTTTCCAGTGACGATGAGTCGGCATGGATTCCCTACAGCGCGGCAGGCGATCTCTGGAACACGCGATATGCCGCGGTGATGGTGTTCGAGCCGATTGCCCCGCATTTTGAAAAGCGCGCAATGGCACAGGTGCGGGCCGCGGTCGCGACGCGTCAGCAGTTTTCACCGACGGATGAAAAGGCAATTCAAATGTTCGGGCGAGACGAGTTTCGTCCGGTGATCGATGGGATCACGATCGGGTTGGAAGTACTGTTGACGTTTATCGGAACGCTCACGCTCGGGATTGGAGCCGTGGGCGTGATGAACATCATGCTGGTGTCAGTGGATGAACGAATCCGAGAGATTGGGTTGCGCCGAGCATTAGGTGCGAAGAAATGGCATATTCAGGCGCAGTTCCTGGCGGAAACTCTGCTGATCATGATGCTGGGCGGATTGCTGGGAATCATGGTGTCCTATGCAGTAGCGGCGGCGGTGGGAACGTTGCCGATGATGGGACCGTTGTTTGAAGACGAGTCTGGGAAGGGCGACATTCACCTGAAGATCTCGATGATGACGGTGATGATTTCGGCGGGGGTACTCTTGTTAGTGGGCGTCGCGAGTGGAATGGTTCCGGCGTCGCGCGCAGCGAAGTTGGACCCGGTTGAAGCACTCCGGTATGAATAATCCTGTGCGGCGGCAAAAAGCCGTTGACCAGCGGAGGCGCAGCAAGTAAGTTCAGGCCGAGCATGTGAATTCAGAAAGTGGAGTTCCGCGTTGGCCAAGTCAGCGATTGACGTTTTATCTCCTACCTTTCAACACACGCAGAAGCAATTGTTCACGCCATTCCGCTTTGGCCAATGGGTTCGCCTGGCTCTTCTCGGATTAGCAACAGGGGAGTTGAGCACGGGCGGGGGATGCGGAAATCCATTCAGCTTTTTGCAGCAATCGTCCGTGTCTCCAAAGTCGCAGCATTTTGCGGGAGCCGGTGAGTTGCTACGAGGACTGGATCCCGCGTTGGTGGGCACGTTACTCGTAGTGCTGGTAGGAAGCGGAGTCGTGCTGATGATCGTCTGGATATTTATGAGCAGCATCAGCCGGTTCATGCTGTTCGAATCAGTCGTGAAGAAGAACTGTGATTTAAAAGGCGGCTGGCAACGCTGGCAAGACCAAGGGTGGAGTTACTTCTGGTGGCAGATGGGATTGAGCGTGTTGGGGATTGGGATTGCGCTTGTCCTGTTTTTCCCGGTGATTCTGTCAGTTCTGCATTCGGTGCGGTCCAATCAGAAGCCGGATTTCAGCGTCTTTCTCGCGGTGCTTCCGTTCTTCTTTTTATTCGCGATTTTCGCTTTGGTGATGCTGTTGGTCCAGGTATTGACGAAAGATTTTGTTGTACCGCAAATGGCACTCGAGCGCCGGGGCATCTTCGACTCGTGGAGTCGGTTGCTTTCGATGATGAAGGATGACGTGGGCGGATACGCTGGATATATCGGGATGAAGATTCTGCTCGCCATGGGCGCGGGAATCATGTTCGGAATCGTTTCGATGATGGCCACCGTGGTGGTGATGATCCCTGTGGGAATCATTGGGGTGGTGTTGTTTTTTGTGGGGAAGGCTGTGGGGCTGACGTTCACGTTGCCAGTGATTCTGTTCAGTATCGCTTTGGGATTGATTGCGCTCGCAGTATTGCTGTACGTCATCGCGCTGGTGTGCGTGCCACTGGCCGTGTTTTTCCCTGCCTATGCGTTGTATTTCTTTGCGGATCGGTATCCGCCGTTGAATGCGGTGCTGTATCCGGCGCCGCCTGCGCCGCCAATCGTGCCGCCGTTAGCACGATCGCCACAGCCGATCGGGTAGGCGCGACAGTCTACTCGCGTTGAACTTTGCGACTGGTGAGGACGCCCGCCCTCCATCGGAAACTTTTTTCAACAACAGGTGTCGAATTAGAAGAGCACGCGTGCCAGAACAGGAGCCTGGAATATGGCAATGTCAATGGCAGGCGGAGGTCCGTCTGGACCGGAAATGAATGTCACACCACTGATTGATGTGCTGCTGGTGCTGATCATCATTTTTATGATCGTGGTAACTCAAGAAAAAGAGACCGGGTTGAAGACGCAAATCCCGCAACCTGCAAATGAGCAGCAAAGCGTTCCACAGCCGCGCACGATTGTGATTCGCGTGATGAGTGCGGCGGGAAAGCAGGATCCGGAACTGAAGATAAATGATGAAAACGTGAAGTGGAGTGATTTGTCGGATCGGTTGCAGCAGATCTTCAAGTGGCGTGCCGAGCGGGTTGCGTTTGTGCAAGGGGAAGACGATGTTGAGTTTCAGTGGGTTGCGGAGGTGATCGATACGGCGCGGCACGCAGGAGTTGAGAAAGTAGGGCTGTTACCGAAAGAACTGGCCAGCGCACGCTGAGCTTGCAGCGCGAGTGCTTCCACGATTACAAATGCTTCTTTGTGTCTGGCGGAAATGCGCCAGCAAGGGAGAGGTACGTGGAAGACTTCGAGAATAGAGTACGAGCCAGTTTTGCGAAGCAAGAATTCATGCGGACGCTGGGCGCATCGGTCGCGGTGCGAAGCCGTGGGCATGTAGAAATCGAGTTCCCATTTAGAGGAGCTCTGACGCAGCAGAACGGATTCGTGCATGCGGGCGCGATCACGAGCATTTTGGATTCAGCGTGCGGGTATGCGGCATTGAGCGTGGCGCCAGAAGGGCACGACGTATTGAGCGTGGAGTTCAAAGTGAATCTGCTGGCGCCGGCGGTTGGGGAAAGTTTTGTGGCGCGCGCGCAAGTGAAGAGAGCAGGAAAGAGATTGATCGTGAGCGCGGCGGATGCGTTTGCGCGAAGAGGGAATGAAGAGAAGATCGTGGCCACGATGCTGGCGACCATCATGGCGGTGGAGCACCATTGAGTTGTTTTTGCGAAATGCATAGGTGCTTAGCTCGCAAAAGCGCTCGCTCAGGATGACACGTCGATAAGGATGACAATGGTAAGTGTTAGCTGCGGGCGCGGACTTTGATCCAGATGGGAGTGCCGACAAAGCCGAAGGCCTGACGGATTTGGTTCTCGAGGAATCGCTGATAGGAAAAATGGAGTTGCACGTCGCGATCGGTGAAGAGGATGAACGTCGGCGGCGCAACGGAGGCTTGGGTGAGATAGAGGATCCGCACACGCTGGCGCATGGGGACGGGGGCGCGATCGAAGTCGACAGTTTTCAGGAAGCGGTTCATTTCGCCGGTTGTGATCCGCTTGCGGCGTTCGGCGGCGACTTCTTGAAGAAGCGGAAAAATCTTATCGATATTTTTGCCAGTCGAAGCAGAGATGAAGAGCGCGGGTGCATAGTTCAGAAATTTGAGTGAGTGGCGCAGGCGGGCGAGGTATTGATGCTGGTCGTTGGGGCGTTTCGCATCCTGAATGCGCGCAGCTTTTGATTGACTGATGGCCCGCTTCTTGCCCGTAGTCACCAGGTCCCATTTATTTATGAGGAGAATCACGGAGCGTCCGCTTTCGTGGGCGTAGCCGGCGATTGTGGCATCGAGCGCACTGACGCCTTCCGTCGCGTCGATCACGAGGAGAGCAATGTCGGATTCCTCGAGATGTTTGCGCGACATCACGACGGAAAGTTTTTCCGCCATCAGTCGAGTCTTGCCTTTGCGACGAATTCCCGCGGTATCGACAAAGCGGAATTTCTTGCCGTTGCGTTCCACGACTTCGTCAATGGCATCGCGGGTGGTTCCGGGAATCGGCGAGACGATGGCCCGGGACGTTCCAGTCAGTTGGTTTAGAAGCGTGGACTTTCCGACATTGGGGTGACCGATGATGGCGACGCGGGTCTCTCGTGGTTCAGCCTCGGATGCAGGGGAGCTTTCGGCGCTGGATTCGCCGGCACAGCCTGGGGCAGGTTTCGAAGTTTCGAGAGCCGAAGTTTCAGGTTTCAGGGTTTCGAGTTTCGAGATCTCGGATTCGTCTTCAGGGGAAACCGTCGGTTCCAAATGGAGTGTTTCAATGATTGAGTCCAACAAATCATCGATTCCTCTGCCATGCTCGGCAGACACGGGAAAGACCTGCTTGATGCCGAGGCGATGGAATTCGGCGACGAATGCTTCCTGCTTATCGCTATCAATCTTGTTGACGGCAAGAAAAAGCGGAGTGCCGCTGCGGATGAGAAGACGTGCGAGCTCAAGGTCAGGGGCGGCGAGTTCCGTGCGGCCGTCGACGACCAGGATGACTGCAGCTGCTTCATCCAGCGCAACGCGGGCCTGGCGAAATATTTCGGAAGGAATGAAGTCCTTGTCTTCCGGGATGATGCCGCCGGTGTCGACGACGCGCATGTGGCGGCCACGCCATTCCGAGTCGCCGTAAAGACGGTCGCGGGTGATGCCGGGTTCGTCCCCAACAATAGCGCGGCGGGATCCGACGAGGCGGTTGAATAAGGTGGATTTGCCCACGTTCGGGCGGCCCACGATGGCGAGAAGGGGAGTGGCGGTGGGTGCGACGAGACCGGGTTGTGATTGGGTCGATGACAAGTTTTTAGACCGCTCCTGCGCCCACGGGCTCCAGATAGTTATTATAGAGACTGCTGTGCCGGCATCCTCCTCATCGTCGTCTTTCCCTTCGCCGAACGCCTCTGCCGCCGTCGGATCCCTTTATCAATTCTTTGCGCCGGCCGGCGTGCTGGCGAAAACGCATCCGGCGTACGAATTTCGGCGCGGGCAGTTGCAGATGGCGCAAGCCGTCGAAGAAGCGCTCGCCGAAAAACGTCATCTGATTGTGGAAGCCGGGACTGGCACGGGGAAGACACTCGCGTATCTGCTGCCTGTGATCCGTTCGGGCAAACGGGTTGTCATTTCGACCGGCACGAAGAACTTGCAGGAACAGCTCTTCTATAAAGACATTCCTTTCCTCGAGCAGGCGCTCTTTCCGAACGGAGAAGGGCGGCTGAATGTTTGTTACATGAAGGGCCGGAATAATTATCTGTGCAAGAAGAAACTTTATGACTTAACGGACCAGCCGGTGCTTTCGGGGCTGGAGGAGATCGAGCAGTATCGGGCAATTGCGGCGTGGGAAAAGACGACGCACACCGGAGACCGCATGGAGTTGGCGGAGCTTCCGGAGGCCAGTGCGTTGTGGCACAAGCTGGACGCACGCTCCGATACGTGCCTGGGGCAGAAGTGCAGTGCCTTTGAAACTTGTTTCATCACGGAGATGCACCGTCGCGCGATGGAGAGCGACATCATCATCGTGAACCATCATCTGTTCTTCGCGGATTTGGCGATCAAAAAGGAGACGGAAGACGCGGGGAACGTGGCCGGGATCTTGCCGGAGTACGGCGCCGTCATATTCGACGAAGCGCATGAGCTCGAAGATGTGGCGGGCAGCTATTTCGGCATCGGGCTGAGCAATGTGCGCGTGGAAGAGCTGGCGCGAGACGTTGAAGGGTCGCTGCAAAGAAATCGCATGTACACGCCTGCCCTTTCCGGAGCGATCAAGAGTTTGCGGGAACGTTCGCAATTCTTCTTCTCGGTGCTGCCTCCGGGAGATGGGCGATTCGCGTTCGAGAACCGGCGCGAATTCCTGGAAGAGAATGGCGAAGAGTTCCTGTCGCTGACGCGGGCGTTGGCGCGTTTGGGCGCAGAGCTCGAGAAGATGCCGCAAAAGCCGGAGGAGGTTTTCAACTTCGAACGCCGGGCGCAGGAAATCCAGACGCATCTCATGTTTTTGCTGGAAGACGACAATCCGAACACCGTGTTCTGGATTGAGCGGCGGCGTGGCGGGCGGGAACGAAACAATGTATTCCTCCAGGCGACGCCTATTGATGTTGGGCCCATCTTGCGGGAAGCGCTGTGGTCGAAGCTGGATACAGCGGTGCTGACGTCGGCGACGCTGGCCGTGGGCGGCGGATTCGCGTATGCGCGGCGACGACTCGGGCTGGAACACGCGAGCGAGGTCGTGCTGCCGTCGCATTTCGATTATGAAAGCCAGGCGATTTTTTATGTGCCTCCGGACTTGCCGGACCCGAGGACGCCACAGTTTGCGGCAAAGGCTGCAGACTTGATCCGACGGCTGCTTGAGATCACGCGCGGCCGAGCGTTCGTGCTGTTCACCAGTTATGCGCAGATGAACGAAATCTACCAGCGATTGCTTGGAGAATTGGAGTTTCCCATGTTCTTGCAGGGCGATGCGCCGAAGAGCGCGTTGCTCGAGGAGTTCCGGCTTACGCCGAATGCAGTGTTGTTCGGAACGTCATCATTCTGGCAGGGTGTGGACGTGCAGGGTGAACAGCTGAGCGCGGTGATTGTGGACCGCTTGCCGTTTGCTGTGCCGAGTGATCCGGTGGTGGCGTCGCGCGTGAAGGCGATCGATGCGGAGGGTGGGAACGCATTTTTCGATTACCAGGTGCCAGCGGCCGTGATCACGTTGAAGCAGGGATTCGGGCGATTGATTCGGTCACTACATGATCGCGGGCTGCTGACATTGCTCGATAACCGGATCTTGAAGAAACAGTATGGCCGCGTGTTCGTGGAGAGTCTGCCGAATTATCAGAGGACAACGGATTTGAAGAAGGTGGAAGCGTTTTTCGGGGTTGGGTAGAAGCTTTTAACCGCGGAGTGCGCGGAGGACGCAGAATGCGCGGAGAAAGACCTTTGGATCATCCGCGTTTCAGATGTAGCCGAACAGGGGCGGGAACAAAACGACTACTAGTGCCGCCCAGATCGAGTACACGGGCAGATACGCGATCTGCCATCGCTCCAGGACGGCAAAGGATTCGCGCCCGCGAAAGAAAGACGTGTAAAGCCACGCCGTCCATGCCAGGTTCACGAGCAGGATGAGATTCTCGCCAAGAGCAGCTACCCGGTTGGGAGTGAGTCCGAACTCGGAGATGCGGGCTGCGATTGAAGCAAGCGCAACTCCGTCGACCGAGAGCGCGCTGATGACAAGCAGGAGTTGCAGACGATCGAAGAAGTCGGGCGGCGCCTGTGGATCTCGCGCGGAGGCGGCGTAGAGCACCAGTCCAACGACCAGCACCAGTAAAAGGTCGAATCCGATCAGGACCTCGCGTTCGACCTTGATGATGTTGCGTGTCCACGCCATGGTCCCGAGAAACGCCAACAGCAGAATTGTGAACAGCGGAGTGAACAGGCGTGTCAGCACGGGGGCCATGTTCTCGATCACGCTTTGCTTGGCCTCGACGAGCCAGGATCCGATGATTACGGCTCCCATCGCGCCGCAGGGGATCAGCCAGTCATGGGTGAACAAAGCGGCGTTCATGCCGATGGAGTGGAACATCATGATGGTAAAGCCGGTGAGAACGCCTCCGCCGAGTGCGATGAGCACGTAGTAGATGACGAGCTCGCCCGAGAACCGCACGAAGTTCATTCGGCCATCCTCAGCAAACCAGCGGCCTCTGACGTACGCGAAGCCGACGGTCAGCCATAGTACGATGGGTAGATGCAGAGCGGTCAGGACTTCGGTGTCACTGCTCGGGCGAAAGGGAAAAATGTTGGCGAAAACAGCGGCAGCCGCGAATGGTAATGCGAGCCAGAGGCTGTGAACGAGGTTCCAACCTCGCTTCCACACGAAATAGATGGTGAGCAGCGGAAAGACGAACAAGCTGAAGTTCCGAGCGTAAAACGGCTCATGTCCTTTGAGCGGAACACCGAACAGCGCTGGCGACTTAATGGCGCACGCTGCGGCAATGGCGAGGCCGATGACGACGAAGGTTTCTGTGTTGGTGGTTTTTGCAGATGCCGACTCATCGGAAGCCGCGGAGCCAATGACTAATTGCTTCCAGAGTCGCTCGGAGTGGGCACGCGCGAATTCGCCGGATAGCGCATCAACGCTTCCCATGCGTTTGACTGCCACCAAGAAAGCTTCGTCGCTGGCGAGACCGGCTTCGGTGAGCGCGGACAATTGCTCGCGGAGATGCCCCTCGAGCTCTTCGATGTCCGATCCATGAATGGCCTGACGACGGCGGAGATAGGACCGCCACTGTGCAATTTGGTCCTCGAGCGGTGAATCGGCGAAGGCCGTCATGCCGTGCACGCTTTCATCCAGATACCGCGCAGGGTACCGTCGACGACCTGCCATTGTTTGCGCTGAGCGTCGAGGTGCGCGCGACCCTGTTTCGTGATCCGGTAATACTTACGCTTGCGGCCGTTTTCTGAGGAGGACCACTTGGCCGCGACATAGCCTTGGCGCTCGAGACGGTGAAGAACGGGATAGAGCATCCCATCGGTCCATTGCAAGTGCCCACTCGACAACTCTGTCACTCGCTTGATGATGGCGTATCCATAGCTGTCGCCTTCGGCAAGGATGGCAAGCACGAGAGGTGTGGCAGAAGCGGCGACGAGATCTTTGCCCAGATCCATACCTAGAAGCCTTATACATTGTAGTTCTATGTATGTCAATTCAGTTGACCGGAATCGCTCCCGAATTTAAGGAAGTGGAAAACAGATGTCGCGCAAGCGCGACCGCCCAGACGAGGCGTCTGGGCCTACGTGAGTTGTTAAATACCTCTTTCGCTTCGCTTAGAGGCGACGAAATCCTGTGCCCGCCTGTTAAGATGACGGCGCTTCGCAAGTCCACCTGCAAGGGGTTTCCATCCGATGCAATCAAAGAGGAAGTACTGCGTCTTGATCATGCTGTTGTGTTCAACACTAGGGTATGCAGAGAAAGATGTGTTCACACCAGTGGTGGCGTCGCTGCTGGCGAGCGGCGTCCAGCCCTTTCCCGGAACGGATGGAAAGCAGCACGTGGTGTATGAATTGGTGCTGACGAATGCGAATGTGACACCGGCGAAGTTGCACAGGATTGAAGTGCTCGATGCCAACAAGCCAAGCCAAGCGGTCCGAGTGTTCGAAGGCAACGACCTTCAGAGTCATCTGCGCACCACGGGAAGCAGTGGCGTGGAGAACACCGATATTGAATTTAACGGGACGCGCATTTTCCTGGTCGACCTGGCGATCGACAGTGGCATGGTCCCCAGTCGGCTGCTCCATCGTCTAACAGTTTCGGGCGGAAAAATGCCGTCGAGGGCGCCGGAAACCCCGGTTGAGATGACTTACACAGCGGCACCGGTAGAGTTGCAGTCGAAATTGATGACGATCGGGCCACCGCTTAAAGGGAAAGGATGGCTTGCGGTGAATGGTTGCTGCAAACCCGGTGTGCACCGCGCAACCAGCATCCCGGTGAACGGTCAGATCTATTTCGCGCAGCGTTATGCAATTGACTACATGCTGATGGATAAAAGCGGACATCTAGTCAATGGAAATGCCGTGGATGTGCACAGCTATCCAGGATACGGGGCAGACGTGATAGCGGTGGCCGATGGCAAGGTTGTCAGCTCGCTGAACACACTCGACGATCAAGTGCCGGGCACGTTGCCGGATCCGAAAACGATCACGCTCGAAAACGTGGATGGAAACCACGTGGTGATGGACCTGGGGAATGGAGTGTATGCCTTTTACGCACACATGCAGAAAGGATCGGTGACGGTCGTGCCGGGCGCACAAGTGAAACGCGGCCAGCTCCTCGGGAAGCTAGGCAACACAGGAAATACTTCGGCGCCGCACCTGCACTTTCATTTGATGAATGGCCCCTCCGTCATGGGATCGAGTGGCGTTCCATACATGATTGATTCGTTCACGTGGATTGGCGAGATTCCGGAAGAAGTGTTCGAGAAAGCGACAGGAGTCGAAGGAGATTTCAGCACGGCGATTGCGCCGACGCCAAACGCACGACATGGACAATTGCCGCTCGATTTGGCGATCGTGGATTTCGGAGGGAAGTAAGCGCAAGCTTTTTAAGTTTGGTCCTGCTCGCCGCCCCGCTATGCCGCGCCTTTCAGCTTGAGATACTGATCGTAGGCTGCCAGAAAGCGATCCAGATCTGCCTTCGACACATAGTAAGGTGTTGAGAGGCGCACTTTCGATGGCACTCCGCCGCGCATCCGGATCTTGTGCGTCTTCCACATCCAATTTTCCATCTCCATAGTTTGGATCGCTGGGACGTTCACAGTTGCGATTGCGCACCGCATGTTGGGATCAGGAGACGTCCACGATTCAGCACCGCGCTTCATCATCTCTCCGTGGATGTAATCCGCCATCTTTCGATGACGCTTCTCGATGCGGTCGATGCCGATATCATTGGCAAGCTTGATGGCTGCTTTGAACCCCCACAACATTGCTACGTTCGAGGATCCAATCGCCATGAAGCGCTCGGCCTTTGCGCCGGGATAGTCCCATCCTTCGGTGACGATCGTGTTCCATATTTGAGGCTGCACTTCTTCGCGAATGTAGAGGAAGCCGCTACCCTTCGGCGCGAACAACCACTTATGCGGAGACGAGGTGTACATATCGCAGCCGAGGTCGCGAATGTTCAATCGCATCATGCCAGGAACGTGTGCGCCGTCCAGCGCAGACAAGATCCCCTTTTGACGTGCTAGCGCGCAGATCTCTTTCGCAGGCAGAACGACACCGGTGACTGTCGTGATGTGACTCACGAAAATGATTCGTGTCCGCGGGGTAATCGCATCATTGATGCGATTGAGGATTTCGTTCTTGTCCTTTGGCGGTTTTGGGAGTTCGAATTTCTTCACGACAACGCCGTACCGTTTTGCGCGGACGTTCCACGCTTCTTCCGCGCCGGGATGCTCCTGATTGCTCATCAGGACTTCGTCTCCGGCCTTCATCTCTAAGCCGTTGGCGATGTAGCTGTTCGCCTCGGTGGCGTTGCGGACAATGGCGATCTCGTCTTTCGTTGCGCCGACAAATGTCGCAAGGTCGCTCCGGAAGGCCGCGTGGATTGTGTTCTCGTGCGGGTATCCCCAGATCGGATAGACCTCGGGATCATCGGAGATCATCTTTTCCAGTTCGAAAAATCCGTCGATGACACCCTGCACAACCGGCATCGGTGACGATCCCACGGTGCCGTTGTTGAGGTAAAGGACGTCGGCGGGAATTAAGAACTGCTTGCGCAGCTCGGCCCAATAGGCGTCCTCATTCTTGTCGTAGAGGTCGGAAGGCGGAAGCTTTGCGGCGCCTTTAGCGGCTTGCGCCAGCGCGGAAAGGGGAAGACCAGCAATCGCTCCTGCGGCCGCGAGTGAAGAAAGAAAGCCTCTGCGATCAAGCATCATTCGCTCCTGTGTGATAGCGGGCGAATTGTAACAGCAGGCGCAAAGCCGAGGCATCACGGGGGCAAAGGTAGCTATTGAGTGCGAAACGACGTCTGTGATGCCGTCATTGCGGAACCGATAAAGGTGCCGAGCTGCCCTGCGTGGGCTGCTCGAACTGTAGTTACTTCACGAGGTCAGTTTGGCCTCGAACGTGTCATTGCTGGTAGGGATTCCTCGCTGCACTCGGAATGACAATACTGGTGGAGATGATGGATAGAGGTAGTGCGCGCCAGATCCCCTTCGGCTCCGCTCAGGGCAGGCTCTCCGCACGCTGGAGAAAGCGCGCGCGTTCGGGATGACGCCGTTTTTGTTTTGTGTGGAAATCTATTGCGGAACTCAGGATTACCGACGCAATGACTTTCGCGGCTGTGGCGGGGATCTGGCGTTCAGACTGTGTTCGCGACGGATGGTTGCCACTACATCGTTTGCAGGAGTTGTCGGTGCTTTATCTGGCTCTGAGCTTTGCGGGATGAGCACTCAGGCGAGGAACGGGATGAGTCGAGGCAACAGTATCAGGAACACGATAATCAAGAACTTTTGAGCTGAGGGTGTGACGACCTACTATGCGCACGTCCGCTATGGCTTCCATGTTGGTTTGTAACCAGTTGCCACTCATATCAGAGAACTTGAGCGTTACGTGCACCTTCTTCAACCACCAGGAGGGACTTTTCACCAAATCTCCCTCAATCCTATGGACAAGGAAGGAAGACTTGTCCACCCAAGCTTGCCCGGAAATCAGTTCATCATCTTTTCGCGTTGGCTTTAACCCAAGTACATAGCATGCCTGACCGTCCACGGTCGCTTCGCCCACATAGCTGAAGGAATAATTATCAGGGCTCAATGCGGTCTTAGAATTCGCACCGTCGGAAGTCGCTTGGACTTCATGCTCTAAGAGGCGGCGCACGATTTGCTCTCCGCGATTGTTGCCTGCGGATGTCTGAATTCTATAGTTCTTGCTGGAAGGTGGCATGAAGGCGACTTCGGCGACCACATCGGAAGAAGAACCGGGCCTGTTCGCACTGGCTAGCTGATATTCACGAATCAAAACGTAAGGGTTTGAAGGATGACCCCCCGATTGCGCTTTCTGCATCGCCTCGACAATTGAGGTTAAGGTGGTTGCTTCTGGGGAGGTGGGTTGCTCTGCCACAGTCAACGAGCACAGCCCCGCGATTAGTCCCCCAATTGCCAGCCACAGCGTTTTGACCCTCAATGTCATCACTCGTAGTCGGATGCCTGATCTTCGAGTGGAGCACATATCGGGCCAATCAAAAAGCAAACAAATTGTAAGAGTTCACGCTCCTTCTACTTGCAACGTTCTAATTTTTTACGCAATGGTGAGAGATTTTCATCTACGGGGAACACGGTAGTAACGCTGACGAGTGTTTGTAGTCGAACGAGTTCATGGCAAACCAGTCTTGGATAGGCATCTGCAAGAGTTTTCTACATCGTCAATACGACGCGGAATTCCGCTTTGCCGCTCATCATGCGTGCATAAGCGTCCGCGGCTTTTTCGAACGGATACGTCTCTATCATGGGACGAACGCCGCTGAGATCGGCGAAATTCAGTGTGTCTTCGGAAGCGGCGGGCGGTCCTGCAGCCCAGCCTTGAATAGTTTTGCTGCCAAAAATGAGCTGGACCGGCGTGACCTCAATCGGATCGGTGGTAGCGCCGATTACCATGAGCTCTCCATTCGGACCCAAACCATCAATCAGAGCAGACATGGCTTTCGAATTTGGAGCCGTGGCCACGATGACCCTGGCTCCGCCGAGTTTTTGCAGTTCTTCGGCCGCATTGGCGGATTGGCTATCAATGTAAATATGTGCGCCGAGTTTCTTTGCGAGGGGGGCAGTGTCGGAGCCGCGACCGATAGCGACAACTTTGTATCCGAACTTGTTCGCAAACTGGATGCCAAGATGGCCTAAACCGCCGATGCCTTGCACAGCCACGAGATCGCCGGGCATTGCGCCACTGTGTCGTAGCGCGTTGTAAGTGGTAATTCCGGCGCAGAGCAGTGGGGCGGCATCCACGTCTCTGAGATTGTCCGGAATAGCGACGAGGGCTTCCACGGGCGCAATCATGTATTCCTGGTACCCGCCGTCATAGCTGATGCCACAAACTTTCACGTTGCGGCAGTTGCGGAAATCGCCTCGGCGACATTCGCGGCAGGTAAGGTCGTGTCCGCCGTGCCAGCCGACTCCGACGCGCTGACCTTTCTTCCAGGCGGAAACGCCTGCGCCCAACTCGTCCACAACGCCAGCGACTTCGTGACCCGGTACGCGGGGATATTCAATTCCGGGCCAACCTTCTTTCGTAAGTACGTCACTGTGGCACACACCACAAGCGTTGACCTTAATGCGGACTTGTCCCGGACCAGGGTCGGGAATTTCTCGCTCAACGAGTTCGAAATCTGCACCAGGTTGTGAAATCAGCGCGACCTTCATTCGAGCTGTGCTTGGTTTTGGTGCAACCCTCAGTGTGGCCATAAATGTTTTCGTCCTTTCTTGCATGGGGTGGAAGATCTGTGGTGGCGGTTGTGAGCATTCCGCCACCTGAGATGCGATCAGTGTGCGTAGCGCGTGAAGACCAAGTCGTGATCTTTGACTTGGGCGTGGCAAGGAAAGCAAGGTTTCATGAATGCCTCGTCAGCGGGTTTGCCATCATTGAAATGACCGAACCCCCAACCGCCGGTCTGGGCGTACAGCTTTGAGTCTTTCACCATGAATTGAACGTTCGTCGGAGCTCCGGGAACAAAAGATTGGGCACGACCGAAAACCTTGTTGTTCTCCTCCGACGAGGTGTAATGGTAGTGCAAGGCGGCGATGATCGAGCCGTCCGGGAAGGGGAGTGTTCCTTCCCGGTAGGCCTTGATCGCGACATCGTTGCCTAAAACAGCTGCGAAGCTGTTGAGATTGCCTTCTTCGTGAGCGACGGAGATGAACTGCCAGTCGCGATATCCAGAGGGCATCGTTGTCACGAAGACCGGCTTGGCCCCTTCATCGGCGCGTCCTGATGAGGGGCCGAGTAATGCTGCAAAGCCGGCCAACATAGCCGTGGCAACCAGTGATAACGTGACGCGCTTGGTGAACGGCATTGTCAATATTCGTCCGCCGTTCATTTTGGCAGCTCTTGTCCGTTCTGCTCGCGCACCATGTACTCCGCATACCAGTCTGGCCAGTTTTTGTCGGCTTGGCCCGTCCGCGCCTCGTGTTCGCCGTGTGCGACGGAGGCGCGGCGCATCGCGTTCGCCAGATCATTCACGGACGCGAAGTTGGTGGTCGCAGAGTCGATGCGTCCCGGCAGACGCGTGGTGATCTCCTGCAGGAGCCAACCATTGCCATCGGGATCGTTGAATGAGGCGAATGAGCGATAGCTGTCGTGGTGAGGATCCGGACCGCTGACACGCTTTCGCCCAAATAAGTAGGGTTCGTCCGGTCCCGCATAAACGCCATTTGCACCATGGAAAGTTTCGCTGACCTTGATGCCTCGAGAAGCCAACTGTTGGCGGGTGGCCTCGATGTCCGAAACGATTAGGTACATGCCTTGGGCCGAGCCCGGCGCGGCTGGTGTGATGTTTTTGCCGAAGATGACCGAACAGGCAGATCCGGGCGGAGTGAACTGGAGTATGCGGAAATCGTCGCCACCGGCGAATTCGGCGTCCTGCCTCCATCCTAGTTTTGTGTAAAACTCTTTCGCGCGGTCGACATCCGAGACTGGAATTACAACTACTTCAAGCTTTGTGTCAGTCTTTGCGATACCCGCGTCGATTGCAACAGTGTCATTACGGACTGCGCTGGTGCTCATGGCTGCCTCCTAATTTTTGAATGACTGCATCCCGGGGTCTTGCTAGATGTGGGAAAACTGGACTTGCCGCGGCGGCGAGTCTTACATGAGCCGATGAACCGAGGTGGCGTTCCTTGCGGTG
Source organism: Terriglobales bacterium (assembly GCA_036265385.1). Taxonomy (GTDB): domain Bacteria; phylum Acidobacteriota; class Terriglobia; order Terriglobales; family Acidobacteriaceae; genus DATAPD01. The sequence continues at coordinate 48,666 of DATAPD010000055.1, read as the reverse complement.
TAAAAAGTGTTGGTTATTCTACGCTAGGAAGTGCTCGTAGTTTGTCTCTCGTCGAAGAAAAGTTTTCCACGTGCCTTGGAGGAGCGTTAGGGACAGCCGTTTGGGTTTTTGTGTGCTGCGGCGGGTGAGACTTTCGCACAACCGCTGCAGTCTCATCTTGGTTCGCACGGACCACTGGGCGGTGCGCCAAAACGCACGTGAAACTCAGTCGAGAGTGGGGCGTGGCGTTTGGGGCGTGCTCCTCGGGAGTTCGGGCGGCTTGATGACTGTCACGGGTAGCGGGCCTGTCAACGAGCCCATCCAGGTTTCGATCGACTTCACCTGATCTTCGCTGAGCGTCATTCCACGCTGATGAACTGCCATGTTGCGGATGGCTTGTTCGAGCGTTGAGACTGAGCCGTCATGGAAATATGGGCCAGTCTTATCGATGTTTCGCAGGGAAGGAACCTTGAATACCATTTTGTCATTGTCGTTCTTTGTCACCTGGAAGCGTCCCGAGTCACTCTGATCAGGCCAAGGTTTGATCATGCCGAGTTTCCTATAGGAAGACCCGCCAACATAGGGACCGTTATGGCATGACTGGCAGCCGGTTGCGACGAAGGTGTTGAAACCAGTTTTTTCGGCGTCGGTCAGGGCCGATGTGTTTCCCGTGAGGAAGGTATCCCAACGCGAGGGCGTGACCAGTTCGCGCTCGAATGCCCCGATGGCTAAAGCCATGTTGTCGTAGGTAACGGGATCTTTATCGTTGGGAAAAGCTGCCTGGAAGAGGGATAGGTAATCGGGCATAGATCTGATTACCTGAACTGCGGCGGAATCGGAAGGCATCGCCATCTCGACAGGATTGGTGATCGGCCCTTTTGCCTGCTCTTCGATAGTGGGCGCCCGGCCATCCCAGAACTGTACGAAGTGTCCCGCGGCGTTGTATACGGTGGGGGCATTTCTCTTGCCCAGCTGATTTTTGTGTCCCGTGGACACGGCCTTGGCTTCGGCGCCGTAGGCGTCCAGCGGGTGACATGTATTGCAGGAGATCTTCTGGTTGGCGGACAGACGAGGATCGTAGTACAGGACCCTACCCAAATTTACCTTCGCGGCTGTCAATGCATTCGACGGCGAGTTCATCAACGTGGGCAAGGGCGCGAAAACCTTCAATGCTTGCGGGTCGACCTGGACACTTCCTCCCGATGCGGACACGAGATAATCGACCGGGACGAAAATGAGCGCAAAGATGAAAGCGAATAAGCCAACATGATGTATGCGGAGATTTGACATAGCGCACCCCTGGAAATGTCCGATCGCTAGCAAAGTGGAGTTCCGTGCCATGTTCAAGGCAGGTGGAGTGGGCCTCAAGGGTATGGATCACGCCAGTTTGTGATGCGGCAGGCGTGATGAGATATGGAAAGATAAGTGGCTTTCGACAGTTCATATGAGGGTGTTCGATATGCGGCGACTTGTTTTAAGCGGAATCGTTTGTGGGTTGCTCGGTTGTGCTTTATTCGCTTCATCAGAGCAAGGGGGACGCTCGCCTCTTCAAACAATCGAGCTACTTCACAAGGCTCTTCGCGATGCGGATGCATTTGTCGTGCGTTCGCTTTTACACGATGAGTATCACGGCATCTCGCTGCAAGGCCCCCTCGATCACCGCAAGATTCATGTTGAGAACCGAGAGAAAGCGATTGCAGATGTTGCAGCCTTGAAACCGGGAGCTTGGGACGTGCGCATCCTAAGCGCCTCGACGAAGATCGATCCAAATGGAATGGCCCACGTGTGGGCAAGGTATGTCTTCTATTTCGCGGGTAAGCCCGACCACTGCGGATACGAGTCGTACTCGCTCTATCGATCAGTGGAGGGCTGGAAGGTAGCTAACTTCGCGGACACGGATAATCCCCTGAAGGGGAAAGGAGTCGCCGAAGTGTGTCCGGCGCATTAGCCGGTCGCGTAATCGGGCCAAGATACAAACCTCATGCCTTTGAACGGTCGAGAAACGGCATTACGCCTCAGCGTTACGATCTTGGCACTCATATAGAACCAACTTAAAAGAAAAATGTTCCCCCGGTAGAATCGCGACTAATCGGGAATTACCGGTCAGCGGAGACTAAATCAGTGACAATCGAGCTGGGGAATGTTGATTCCAAGACGAAAGTGACATCGGGCAAGTATTTGCCCAGTGCCGCGCTGTTGTTTCTGGCGAGTGTTCTCGGTTTGTATTTCGAACTGGTCCTCGTTCGGTATTTGTCGACAGAAATACGCGTATTCGCTTATCTGAAGAACTTGCCACTGATTGCCAGTTTCTTTGGGCTTGGACTCGGCATGATCACAACGCATGGGCGCGGCAAGCGACGATATTTCGCGCCAGTGTGCGCGGCCCTCTTCCTGGCCATCGTTCTCGCACCCTACATTGGGCTGACACATCTACCTGTCCCTGGCAGTGAATACGAGATGCTGGGCTCGCTGCCACAAGTGCCTCACGGTTTGTGGGGCGTTCTCTTGCTGCCTTTGATGGTTTTCTTTTTCTTCGGCGTTGTGTCCGGGATCCTGAATCTGATTTTTGTTTTCTTTGCGGTGCTTGGCCGGTTCATCGGAGAACAGCTGGAACTTTTTCCTCCGCTACGTGGATACGGGATCAATTTGGCAGGCAGTCTCGCCGGCATCGCGATCATCACCGCATTCTCGTTTCTGGGATTGCCTCCCACCGTGTGGGTCGTCTTCGGGTTTTTGTTGGCTCTACCTTTCTTCTATCGAGACAAGTGGGTACTCACGGTGTTTGGGGTGATCGTTGTGACCATGGCTTTCACCCAGCCATGGACGCTTGGCCCGAGTGGCGGCAGCGCGAGTGAACCAGCTCCGGATGCGATGACAGTGTGGTCCCCTTATTACAGAATCGATCTCGCCAAACTCGCACCTCCAGAAGGTTGGTCGAAGCCGCGCGGGTTTTTCATCGCCGTTAACCACGATTACTATCAAAAAATGTTGGATCTCTCGTCGGAGTTCATGACGCGATATCCAAATCAGGAACCAAACCGGTCGGCATTACCGAGCTACGATTTTCCTTATCAATTAGTCGCGCGACCGGAACGCGTGTTGGTAGTGGGAGCGGGCACGGGAAACGATGTCGCTGCGGCATTGAGACACGGTGCCAGTAATGTGGATGCTGTCGAAATCGACCCTTATTTGGTCGCGCTGGGGAGAAAGTATCATCCGGAACAGCCCTATGCGTCGGACAAAGTCACTGTAGTGGTCAATGATGCACGCGCTTTCTTTAAGACAGCAAAGCACAGATACGACCTGATCGTGTTCGGATACCTCGATTCGCACACATTGCTTTCGAGCCTTTCTACACTGCGCTTGGACGATTACGTGTACACGCGCGAAAGCTTCCGAGAAGCACGGAATTTGCTGCAACCGCAGGGGACGCTGGTGCTTGGGTTCGATAGCGGGCGAGCGTCGTTCATCACGGATCGGCTGTTTGTCACGCTGGCGGCGGCTTTCGATACACCACCTCGCGCGTTCTATACCGGATTCGATTCTGCCGGAGTAGTTTTCGTCGAAGGCGTGGGGGCCAATGCCAGTCCGAGCACAAGTTATCCCGAAGTGCGCGGTGAAATCGAAGGGCGACGTGCGGCTGCCATCATCGCAACAGATTCCTGGCCATTCTTGTATTTAAGAAAGCACACGATACCGATCGCGATTCCTGGCGTCTTGATCCTGTTCTTGTACTTTTCGATTGCGCAGCTTCGAAAGCAAATGACGTTTCGCGAGTTGGCGAAGCCGGATCGACTTCATTTCTTCTTTCTAGGTGCGGGTTTCATGCTGCTCGAGACCAAGGGCGTGACTGAACTCTCTTTGTTGTTCGGTTCGACATGGGTCGTGAACTCTGTCGTGGTCGCTGCCTTTCTGCTGATGGGATTTCTGGCAAACAGCTACATCGCATTTCGGCCGGTTTCCGTCCGGGTGGCCTATGCATCGCTGTTCGCATTATTGGTTGGAGGAATGTTTCTCCGTTACACCCTGCTTGGATCATTGCCACTCGGTGAGCGCATGCTCGCGGGAGCATTGCTCGTTGGAATTCCGGTGTTTTTCTCAGGCCTGATTTTCTCGCAGAGTTTTCGCAGTGTGCCCGATGCTGCCCAGAGCCTTGGTGTAAACCTGCTGGGGGCTGTAGTGGGAGGGATTCTCGAGAATCTTGTGATGATCGGCGGTACCCCGATCCTGGGAATTCTGGCTCTCCTTCTTTACAGTCTCTCGGCTGTTTTCGCAGGTTCGGTGCGGCACGGGAAGAGTGTAGATAGTGTGCGGCAACGAGAAGGGGTTCCAGCTGTATAGCGCCTCGGGCCCCTCCTAGACTGGGGATCCCTGAGCCCGGGTTACAAGTCAGCCGCAGAAGCGTCCATAATGTAAGCATTCAATGTCGTCCGACCACAAAGATCGAACCGAGCCAAGTAGCGATTTCCACCTATCCAGTTCACTGGCGGGTATGCCTGATCCGAACCGCCGGTATTGGTTATTCGGGTCTGTTGTTGTTCATGGCGCAATCTTCCTTGTCCTGTTGTGGCCAACAAAGCCAGAGTTTGTGAAACCATCTTCGATCCTAGCGGGAAACAATGGGACTTCCACTACACACCTTTATTGGTTAGCACCGAAAGAAGAATCATCAACCGATTCTGGCCAAGGAAATGGTTCGAAGGATGCGCGCGCTAAACTGAGAGAAAAATCTGACCTGGAGTGGCGAAGGGCAGCGAGGAAGAAATCCAAACAAACTGTGGAAGTGGCAAAAGCTGAAGAAGACTCTTCTTCGATCGATCGCGGAGCGACTCATGAAGTGCCACCAGTCGGCTCGCCATTCGGCTCTCTCAGTGAGGGCACTGTATTTGGACTTGAAGTGCGACCGGCTTATCCCATCAGAGGATCCGACCCCATCGCTTCGTTTGGTGAACTACCATCCGGATTTGAAGGCGACGTGGTGGTAGAGGTCACCATTAATGAACAAGGCAACATTATCGATAAGGCCGTGATTCGAGGTATCAACCCGGTGCTCGACTCAAGATCCCTGGCTGCGCTCGCAAATTGGCAGTTTCACCCAGCAACTAAGAATGGAGTGCCAATTTCTTCCAAGCATGACGTGTATTTCCATTTTCGCGGCCATTAAATTCAACGCGATGCGAGACTGTGTACTTTCTGTTCAAGAGAACCACATCCGACACTCCTAGGCACGCGGCTGTGAAGGCACAATGCAAGGAAGCTCTACCGCGACTTCGTCATTACCTCTGCAGGGAGAAATCGGATGGCTGCGAAGATGGTCGTACTGTACTTCGAAGATCAGGTTGATGCATTGAGGTTCACCCTGGCAGCCAGCTCAGTGATGGCGGGCGAAGGCCACCGCACGGGAGAGCTGTCTCTGAGCTTGCGGCAGGCCAATCGCTTATTAGTAGAGGAAACGGTCCACGTCGTCCAGGCACCGATCGAGCGCGTCAAGACTTCTTTCGCCGCGACTGCCTCTTGAATTAGGGTCATCCGACACAACAAAAAGTCCAGGTCAGCGCCTAGAGCACGGGCGCGAACCTGGAGGGATATTTCCGTCTGAATTTTTCAGGCCGCTTCTGAAGTTGCGTCCACCAGCGGCGTACGCACCAGGTGTTCACTCAAGAACCAGACCTGCATTTCATTGGTTCGCAGCACATCGCTCACGGCGATGTCGTTGGTTCCCTGATCTCCGAGTTTGTCGGCCCGATCAGCCAATTCCCGGCAGTCACGGATGATGATCTCGTGCGCATCCAGCAGTCGCGAGATTTGCACCGGCGGTTCTTCCCGGCCGCGCGGAGGCCGCTCAATCTGGGTGGTTTCAGCGATATCAGGCGCCATCGCGAGACTGATGCCGCCCAAAATCTGAATGCGTTCCGCTATCGTGTCAACGAGTTCCGCTTGTTCCCCATAATGCTTGTCATAGAGAAGATGGAGCTGATAAAAAGTCGGACCAGATGCTTGCCAATGAGATTTCTTGTATAGATCGCGGATAGTGATGGTGTCAGCCAACAGTTGATTCAGCTTCTCGCACATTTCCATGCGCACGGGTTCTTCTAAACTGAGTGGAAGATTCGGAACCACACGGCCGAATTCCTGCATTTCCTGAGCGCGCTGATGTGTCCGCGGTTGAGCACTGACGCGAGAGACAGTTTCGGACGAAGATTTTCTCGACATTGCAAAGCCTCCTTGGGTTGTGTGCAAGGATGATGGAGATCGCGGAAAGGTTGTTAGAGAAAAAGAACTTTCCACAACCATAGCGCCCGAGGGTCGAAGACAAACCAATAGTTGGCCGAATTTTATCGAGCTACTTCCGCCTTCGCAGAAAGTTGTTCGAGCTGATGGACCTTCTTTTGCGCATCGTCGGACTCGGCGCCTGGTGGCAAGGAATTGGCGAAGTTTTTCATGTGCTGGGCAGCCTCCTGGTAAGAGTGCCGGTCGGAGAGCACGGCCGCTAGCAGAAGTTCGAGCTTAGGAATACGGTGTTGAGAGTCGACGCGAAGCCCACGCCGCGCGCTCTCCTCGCAATCATGAGAACGCTGGAGGTAGTAGTTCGCAGCGGCATTGTAGTACCAGTACTCGGGAAAGCTTACTGGATTTAATTCCAAAAGCTTGTCCGTTACCGCGTCGAGTTGAGGCCAATCTTTTTCGTTGAGTGCCAAGCGGGCAAGCTCTTCATAGGGCGTGATCAGCTTGGCATCGGCGCTGATCGCGTGCTGGAAAGATGTCTTGGCTTCCGGATTGTTGTGCTTCTGCACCTGGACGCGACCGAGTTCCACCCAAGCAACTGCATAATTGGGGTAGACAGTTGTCGCTTCCGCAAGTTTCTTTTCCGCGTCGTCTAGCTTCCCCTTCTTAAACTGCTCAACCCCTTTTTCGTAGTTCTTTTTTGCCTTGGAAGGGGCAGCAGCACTCGTGGCGCTGATTGTGAAGCCAGCGACTTGCTCCATACGGTGCAAAACAATTTTGCCAACATCGTTCGGCCCCATGTCTTGCACTTTCGTTTCAAGTTCGAGCAGTTGAGACGTGAAACCAGCGAGATTCCCCTGTAGCTGACAACCCTGCCATTCGTTAGTCACGAACCGCGTGGAGCCGCGCATAGGCATTTGTAGTGATTCCGAAGCATCGCTGCTGGCCATTTCTGTCGCTGTCTGGCTCGTGCCGCCGAGTTCAATCGAGAAGTAGCCTTTAGCATCCGAGTATCCGCGAGTGCGAAGCTGTCCACGACAATTGGTCTGGATCGCAACGGGATCTGTCACTGGCGTGCCGTCATCGACGACAACGTGTCCAGTGAGGAAAAGAGTGCGTTGTGGATTACTGGGGAGAGAAGGTGTGGTCCTTCGAGTCGTCCCGGTAGTACCGGAGGAACGACCACCGCGGGCTTGCGCGAACAGGTTTGCAGTGAGGAGAACCAAAAGGGAGAGACAGAACCCGAGCCGGGACGTCATGGTAAAACCCCCACACAAAATTGCCGGAATTATAGCTCTGTTTTCGGGATGAGGATCTCAGGTTTTTCCTGATGGTCAGGCGGGAGGACGGCCTAATCGCTTGAACTGTGAGACATACGTTGTTTGTAAAAAAATTGTCTCTGGTGTGTTGAGGTCAACCGCGCCGAGCAGGACCTGCCTCGACCAACGTCTCGCCTGGCGTGCTCTCAGCCGAGTGGCGATGGACGCGAACATGTGGAACCGCGGTCGAGAAGGTTCCGGCAGGAACCAAGCGTTGCTTCAAGAGCCGACTCCAGTGGGCAAAAGCGGGGAGAGGATCTCGAGATGAAAAGAGGGCATCATCTGCATCTCGCAGAGACTCCAGCCACTCTGTGAATCGAATGCTGCCGGGGTTCCGGCGCATGGCGTGAAACGCAAGCATATCGATCGCTAGCATCATGCAGCGCCGTCCTACTTGATACGTGTCGCTGCTAGCGACCGGCAATCGCAAGGCGTCTCGATATGACATCTTGCAAACGTCCAAACCACAACGCGCAGCGAACTCCACGTACCACCACGGACGCGCATTCACTTCAAGAATCTTGAAGCGATTATCTCGAGGATCCAACTTGAATTCGGCGCTGAACACCCCGCGGTAATCAATATGCTCGAGCAGACGTGTAAGTGCCGCTGCCGCCGGAGCGACGTCAGAAAGCGCAACACTGATCATCAGGCTGCTGTTTCCAAGATCCAGCGGGAACATGCGGAGGCGTTGCCTCGCCAACAGTCCACGTACTGTGCCGGTGCGATCGCGAAAACCTTCGACGAAATAATGAGCTGTCGGCGGACCCGGTATGTATTCCTGCAACATCACTGGAAGGTCGAGCACGTTGAGCAGAGAAAGCGCTTCGCTACGGCTCTCAACAGTAAACCCCTTGACGCCATGACGGCGGGCGAACTCTCCAGAGGAAAGCGGTTTTAAGAAAGCGCCTCGAAACAAATCATCCGGTGCGGCTTGCAACGAAGCGGCGCGATCCATCAATTGCGTTCGGGGCCTTGGCACATCGGTGTCATCGCAAAGCTTGGCAAATTTCCATTTATCGATCAGTGTTTCGACTACGTCGGCCGGAGATGTGCTTGTAAAAAAACGATCAGAAAATGAGGAAGGCAGCTGTGCCACGGCACGCGCCCAATCGTCAGAGCAGGGGACCAAAACAGCTTTTGAAACTCCGCATGTATTCAAGAAAGCCGCCAAGTTTTCGGGTCTGACGTGGGAGGCATCTCCAGAAGGAGGCGGAGCAAACCAGCGCGAGCGAGTCGCAATATCCGCCCGATCGCAGACAGTATAGGCCCGAATTCCGGACTGACCCAGAGTTCGAAGTACGCCGGTGAGCGTAACCCCAACGCCGAAGACCAGCGCGGGAATCGAATATTCTTCCAAAATGTTCTCCCGACCATTACCGACCGCTACGCCACTAGGACGGAACCGGTCTCGCAGCTACCACAGCCAAGGGAGACTCGGGCATCTTCGCGGGGGAGAGTCCAGGGTCAACTGCCAAGTGGGAAGAGTCTTCGCAGTCACAAAAATGGTAACACATTGATAAATGTGCGCAATTGCCTAGATGGAAACGACATCGCCCGAAAGTGCCAGTACTGGCGGTTGTTTTCACATAGCGGCCCCGGGGTAGGAACTTTAGTAATGACGAGGCTTGCTGCTTGGAGACCCGCGAAGGAATTTAGCGCCGCGCGGCAAGAATCGTGAGGATTTCCTGCAGGCCCTGTCGGATGTGGGCCAGATCTGCTCCACTTCTGGCAGGGAATGGCAACGTCACCTGGGTCTTGTCGGTCTTGGTGTCATCACGCAGTTGAGTGCGAGCGCCCGCGATTGTAAATCCATCTTCGTAAAGCAGGGCCTTGATGCGAAGTACATTCTCAACGTCGCGCCGACGATACATCCGTTGACCCGTGCTGCTCTTGATCGGTTTGAGCTGAGGGAATTCCGTCTCCCAGAAACGCAGAACGTAGGCCGGCAAACGGCAAAGCCGGGCCACTTCCCCGATTCGGAAATAAAGTTTTTCGGGGATCACGATGTCCGCGGCACTGCTCTTCGCGATGTTCTTCTTTTTTGCGCGCATTGAAATTGATGGGGAGCGGCAGAAGCTGTGCTGACTGCCACTCTGGCGTTTCTAGCACGATGTGCTGCAGAGAACAACCAATTTTATGGAAACACTTGGTCAAAAAGACAGCCTCAGAAGTTCATCAATGAAAAGGCCTCGCGGGAGGTGCTTCTCCTGCGAGGCCCGGAAAACCTAGGGTCTGCGAGTTGGTTCTCGCTTAGTGTTTCTTTTTCTTCTTCGCAGCCTTCTTCTTGGTTGCCATGAAGTGTTTCCCTCCGTTGACGTTTTACCCTTGCAAGGTTTTGAATGACGCCGGGCCCTTGATGCCCGAATGCTGCGCTACCTTTAGTAGGAGCACAATCATTAGTACAAGATATTGGGCAATCGTAATCGCAATGTCAATACAAATCTGAAGTCCTGGGTGGCGTAAACTCCCGAGCGTATGGTGCGCGATCCCATCGAGCTGGAAATTTTTAAAAACATTTATCACTCAATCGCCGAGGAAATGGGCGCGGCACTTCGCAGAACAGCGTTCTCTCCCAACATTAAAGAGCGCCGCGATTATTCCTGCGCCGTATTTGACTCGGCGGGCAATGTGATTGCGATGGGCGATCACATGCCTGTGCACCTGGGTTCCATGCCGAAGTCGGTGCGGGCTGCAATCGATGCGTGTGCGCCGCGTCGCGGGGATGTTGTGATGTTGAACGATCCATTTAGAGGTGGAACGCACCTGCCCGACATCACGCTAGTGGCGCCGGTCTTTATCGAAGAAGAAAAGGCTGTACGGAGAAAACCATCCAAAAAGAATTTAAGGCTGAAGCCTGCAGGTAAGCTGGCGCCTGACTTCTACGTTGCCTCTCGCGCGCATCACGCGGACGTTGGCGGAACTTTTCCGGGATCCATGGGGCCGTGCCGCCAGATTTACCAGGAGGGGTTCCGAATTCCGCCCGTCCGATTGGTTCGGGGAGGCACACTCGACGAAGACGTTCTTGCCTTGCTGCTGAATAACGTGCGCACTCCTGATGAGCGACGGGGGGATTTGGGCGCTCAGATTGCAGCCTGTCACACCGGAGCGGAGCGGTTGCGCGAGGTCTGCTCGAGATATGGGCGTAAGAGGGTCCTGCAGGCTGCTCATGAGCTGCTTGATTACTCCGAAGAGATGATGCGTGCCTTCCTAAAATCTGTTCCGGCTGGCATCTATCGTGCGGAGGATTATCTCGACAGCGACGGGGTAACGGAGCGGCCGGTGAAGATTGCTGCAGTGATCACGATGAATGGGCAGCGTGCCATCGTAGATTTCACTGGATCCGATCCGCAGGTCGAAGGGGCAATCAATGCCGTCGAGGCCATTACTTTCTCCGCCTGCTTTTACGTCTTCCGCTGTTTGATGAAAGAGGATGTTCCCGCGACGGCCGGTTTGATGCGCCCGGTCAAACTGATTGCGCCAATCGGAACCGTGGTTAACGCACGTCCGCCCGCTGCGGTGGCAGGTGGGAATGTTGAGACATCGCAAAGAATTGTTGACGTCCTTTTACGAGCGCTAGCGCAGGCTTTGCCTGATCGTATTCCGGCGGCCGCGTCAGGAACGATGAACAACCTCACCATTGGGGGGATCGATCCGGCGACGAACGAGCCGTTTGCTTATTACGAGACCATTGCTGGAGGAATGGGGGCCCGGCCTACGAAGCCGGGTGTCTCTGGAGTGCATTGCCACATGACAAATTCCCTGAACACCCCGGCCGAAGCTTTGGAATATGCGTATCCCTTGCGAGTGCGTCAGTATTCGTTGCGGCCGGAGAGTGGCGGCGAAGGGAGAAATCGCGGCGGCGATGGCATCGTGCGCGAAATCGAAGTTTTGACGGACTCAGATGTAACTCTGTTGGCGGATCGACGCTTGCGAGGGCCTTACGGCCTCTCTGGCGGATTTGACGGTGCTCGCGGTCGAGGAGAAATAGAGCGAGCTAACGGTACTTTGCAGGAGCTACCTGGGAAATGCAGCGTTCGGTTATCGAAGGGAGAAAGGATTCGGGTGTTAAGTCCGGGCGGGGGCGGTTGGGGCGGTCCGTAATTCTCCCGGGTCGTACGCAGATTTTGCTTGGCATTTCATTCTCCGTGGATCGGCCGAATCCTGGATGTTCTCCCATCTGGGTCGTGTCGGCGGCGCACCACTGAGGCAGCTTTGATCGGAATTGAGAAATTATGAAGAGATGCGCTTTTGCTGTTTTGTTCCTCACCATGCTTTTGCCGAGCCACGCTCAGGAGAAGGGCCTCGAACGGGATGTGAACCCGGCAGCTGTGGCCGAGGTCCGGGCGCTGGAGCTCAAGCTGTCCGACTTGATCGTCCAAGGCAATTGGAACGAGTACGAAAAAATCCTGGCTTCCGGTTATGTCCGGACGACTGCCGACGGCCAATCAGAGAACAAAGATCAGAGCCTGGCCACGCTCCGCTCGGGCGAGCCAAAAATTGTGGCCATGATTCCAGAGGAAATGGAAGTAAGCGTTTACGGCGACACGGCAATTCTGACAGGCAACCTGACCATCACGGCGCGGAAGGACAATAAAATTCGCGAGCGTCATTCTCGACTGACCGATGTTTTTATCCGTCGAGGCGGCGCCTGGTACCTGTCTGCTACCCAGATGACATTTGTCTCAGGAAAATGAACCTCTGCGCGTTAACATCAAGTACCTGAAGTCGAACATACGGACTCTAAAGATGGCTGATTTTCTTGCTCAATACCTCGACGAAATCAAACGTCAACTACGCGGACACAAACGCATGGCGGAGGCCGCCATGTCCCAGTTGAGCGATGAAGAATTTTTTAAAAGCATCGACCCAGAAGCCAATTCAGTGGCTGTAATCGCAAAGCATATCGCAGGGAATGCGCATTCCAGGTTTACTGATTTCCTGACCACCGATGGGGAGAAGCCTGACCGGTTCCGAGACCGTGAATTCGAAAGCGGAAAAGCGTCTCGGGAAGACACGATGAGCTATTGGGAAAAAGGATGGGAAATCGTGTTTGCCACACTCGACTCCTTAACGCCCGAGGATCTTGAACGCACCGTTACGATAAGACAGGAGCCGCACTCGGTTCTGCAGGCTCTCAATCGTGCCCTGGCGCATTATGCGCAGCACATTGGGCAGATCGTGTTCCTTGCCAAGCACCTGCGTTCTTCCGACTGGGAAACGTTGTCGATCCCGCGTGGAAAGTCTGAGGAGTACAAAGTGGCAGGTCCCGCGCACAGTCGCGGGACCTATAAGCCACAACATTGAAGGCTGCTAATTACAGCCGTTGAAGGCAAGGGCTCCCGCCGAAAATGGATTCCCGGCAGTCACGTTATTTACAACGGCTTGCTGTTCAGGCTGGGTGCAATTCGCAGTGTTGGTGCCAAGCACGAAAGCTAAGCCGTCAACTGTATAAGTAACCGCTCCCGCGCCTGGCGCGGCCGGTGTTTGATCTCCCGAAAGATTCACCGCTCCAATACTTGGATTGGCGGCCGGTAGAGAGAACGTATAGCTTGCGCAGTCCATCCCTGCCGGACACGTGCCGTTCGAGGTGCTGAGCGTCGCTGTCGACGCGGACTGCTGCGCAAGAGGAACTGTGACTTGGGTGCTGGCGCTTATCGACTGGAGAGCTGACACCGTAACATCAACTGCAACTCCAGCGCTTCCGTTGCTGGACGTGAGCTGTCCGTTGATCGAAGCAGGGAGTCCCACTGGTGTTAGAGGCACCTTCCCAAGGTTGTTGCCGGGCTGCACGCCCGTGATAACAGTAGCGGCATAGGAAACCCCGGCGCCACTGATTGCTGTCGCCACGATCTCGTAGCTTCCTGGTGGAACAGGACAGAAAGAAAATCCGCCAGCGGAGTTAGGAACGGTCTCCATGATCACTCGATCGATTCCACCGATGTTCTGTTCGAGGGCGACTACGGTGTTGCCCCCAACGATTGGAAGCCCACCGTTATCCACGATCATCCCGCTGATTGCTGTAGAGCTTGATTGCAGCGCAACCTCACCAGCGTGCAATACGGGCTTGAGACGGAATTGCCCGCTGCCTTGCACGACGATCGAGGCGCAAGCATTGAAGTCGATGTTGAGGTCCTTGGTCTCTCCCGAGCCGATCGTGAACTGTCCCCCGGCGATCTGACCCGAAGGGATTTTGATCCCGGTCTGAGCTTCGGATGAGAGCTGCAGGGTTTGGGGGTTGAGCGGATCCGCTGCCAGCACGACACAGTTCGCCGCCACACCACACTTATTGTTGTTAACTTGAGATCCGTTGTTCGCCAAAATAACCCGCAATTGCTGGTAGCTGCCGGGCTGAATAGCAGCCGATCCGAGCATCGCCAAAAAGCATTGATTCGAGGTTCCCAGCAAATCGACCTGCACGGGGTTGTTTTTCAGCTGTGGCGCAAGATCGATCCACCCCGCATCATTGTTCGAAGCCGTCGAGCTCTGGTGAATCTGAACATCTTGGACCGTCACGTAGACGTGCATGTACGGTCCTTGTGGGGCCATGCAGGTTGGAGGATCGCTCAAGCTGAGATTGACCGTGCCGGGGCTCGAGCCGCCGCATGCCACGAGTAAAAGAGAGCTCAAAAGCAAAAGTGCTGCCAGACAGACCGATAAACAACGCATGAACGATGTCTCCTGTGACGCCCCAGTCAATTTCAGCACAGCGACTTGTATGTCGCAGGTTACGAACGTTCAATGGCGTTCGCGCAAGCTCGCGCGAGCGATACTCTGCTAATCTCCCACAATTGCTTCGGCTTCGATCTCCACCAACATCTCTGGCGAGATCAGCGCCTTGATCTCGATCATGCTGGTTACTGGACGGATTTCGGCGAAGAACTCTCCATGCGCGCGACCAATTTTCTCCCAGTCCCCGATGTTGGTCACGAACATCCGGGTGCGCACGACGTCTTTCAGAGTGGCGCCCGCTTTTTGTAGGGCAGATTCGATGTTCTTGATTATCTGCACAGTCTGAGCATAGGAATCGCCTACTCCAACGATCTTGCCATCTGGGGAGGTGGCGGTTGTGCCGGATACGTGGATATGTTTGCCACATCGAATGGCACGAGAGTAGCCGACCACCGGCTCCCATTTTGTGCCGCTTGAAATACGCTGCCGATCCATGCGTTCTCCTTAGAAATCCTGAGCTGAATTCAATGCAGAAGATTTTGGCAGCCGCGACCGGCCACTGCCAACAGAACTGTTCAGATAACTCGCCGATAGCCCGCGCGTATCTAAATCTATTGACGAGATGATGCCGGGCTTACAAAAGTCACTTGATTTTGTGTGAAGGCTGCGCTATCTCTCGCGACATCGACGATGAAAAGCTCGTGGGTACGGCTTTTCATGGGGGCCCAAAACAATGGTTCCGGAATCCCATCCGCTGCAGCAGTTTTTTATGGAAGTTGTAGGACGGAATTACGCTCAGGAGATCGGGTTGCGCAACCCGGCTGTGATCGGCTACGTGTCGCATCTACTCACCGAATTCTGCGATGCCGACCAATTGTTCAAGATCCGGAATACGGCGAATCGTCCTCTGTCCGATGTGGGTGAGATGTTGATGGAATCGGATCCCGTCTATGGCCCAGCGCCTTCATTTGATCGCGAGCGCCAGGTCCGAAAACACATCGGCGACTACACCCTCTTCTTCACGGGCATGTTTCCGGAGAGCATCAATCAGGCCCGGCTGCGGCGAGAACGGATCGAGAACTTCGTAGACTGGATGAAAGCCGGAAAAGAGAGCTACTACATCGTTTCGAAGTTCGAACATTTTGAATACGCGAAGGTTGCGCCTCTATTTGCCCAGCTTTCGGATCAATTCGAAGCTTGCGTTTACGGACTGAACCGAGTGAAGAATGAGCTGCAAGAGATGCAGCACCCCATCATGCGCCGTACCACCGAGTTATTGATGTAGCAACTCTTGTGAAGACGGACAAGCGCAGCTGAGGCTGCGCTTTTTTGTTGGTCTGAGAGTTTCCCAAACCTTATTTCTCATCAGAGGGTTGGCCCCAGCGGCTGCGGAAACCGAACATCTGGCCGGTCACTCTCAAATTGGAATCCAGACGGACCCGTGCGCTGAGTGAAGCGGCTCCGGCGCGTTCCGGATAGTCGTATCGCAAGTCGCGAAGACTCACGACAAAGCCTGCAGGAGACTCGATCGACTCGGATTCGGTAATCGGATATTGCGCCCAATCCAGGTACACGCGACCCAACTCCGACTTTTTGGCAGCTAGAGTCACGGGCGTTTCTTCCGGCTTGTATCGGATGCGCATCTTTCCATCGGGATCCACTTCGGTCGCAAAAGTATCCACCATGGTCTGCGCAAAGAAATTCTGTGTCTCGGCAACTCCGTACCACCGGAACGGGTTTACGGGATACGGATAGGCAGAGACTCGCGTTGCTTCCGCTTTCTCGTAGGTGAGCGAGTTGAGAGCCGCGACTGCGCGACGATGCTCGTAGTCTCGTATTCCCCAAACAGCACTTACAGCTACGAGTGCCAGGACTGCGCCTACTCTTCCTTTCAAGCGCTTGCGCTTGCCGCCTATCTCATCACTGATGAGGGCAAAAAATTCCGGCACCAGGAGGCCCGCAAAGAGTACGACCAGGAGCACGGGCTCTACTATGAACACGATGTCCCAGGAGTACCACTTCTCCCAGAAAGGCCAAAAGGGGCGCACGCCGTAGTTATTTGTGAAGTCGAGCAGAATGTGGCTGAGCCCTGCGATGTACGCGTAAAGGAAAAGCAAACCCCAGCGCGGAGGAGTTCCAGAACGCGTCTTTCGTCCTCGCAGTCGCCAAATGCCATACATGAACAGCACGACCACTGCGCAGACGATGGGAAGACCCAAAAATGAGTGAGTGAACCCGCGATGATGAGCGAAGCCGAACACTCTTCCGTGGAACTGGCCAATGATATCCAGGTCCGGCGCTTCCGCCGCGAGCGCCATGGTTGCAGTCGCAAGCGCGGTGCTGCGGTTGAATCCAGCGCGTCCAAGGCAAGCGCCGGTCAGGAAGTGAGTAACGGGTTCCAATCTTGATCTCGCAAGAAACGAATAGCCATCATAGCGACTCCGTTGTTGTGGTGGTAGATACAGCGGGCTTGCGCGTAGAAAGAAGTTTGCGCGAGATCTTCACGGGATCAGAATTGTCAGGGCCTGGCGAACGACTTCGATTTCAACCGGGAGGGTGCCGAGTAATTCACCATCCGCCTCGACGTAGATGCGCAAATTTGGATCGCTCCCGTCAATCGTTTTGCAAAGCACCTGGTCTGCATGTACGAGATCGATGCCTCTGACATTCCAGCTACCCGCCACAAGACATCGAAAAACATAATGCAGGTATGTTGCGCGGCGATTTGATCGGCACAGAACCAGGCGCAGATCGTCTCGCATCAGAGAAGCGCCGGGCGCCAAGGTTCGGACAACGCCGCCGAAATTCGTGATTCGCACGGCCAGCAGTTCCGTGAGCTCCGCTCTGCGGGATGTCTCCGAGTCACGAACCCGATACTCCGCAGCAAAGGGGCGCATACGATGCGTCGTCCACAATTGCCAAGCTTTCGCATAGTACGCGGCCATTCCTAAACGCTGTTTCATGTCGGCCTGCAGTTTGTAGAAGAGGTGGGCATCGACGCCGATCCCCAATGCGACGGCGAAATAGCGGCTGCCGTCTTTCCCTGACAGGTCGCGATACCGCACCTTGCCGACCGCGACTCTTTGGCGCTTCGCAGTGAGCTGCACTTTTATGGCAGCAACAGGATTCATGGGAAGACGGAGGTCGTGCGCAAGCGCATTTGCAGTCCCGAATGGCAGAATCCCGAGCGCAGTATCGGTGCCCACAAGCGACTGAGTCACATCACTGATGGTGCCATCGCCTCCACAGGCGACTACTGTGTCGCAGCCATCTTCTACCGCTATCCGTGCTTCATGGGTTGCTTGCGCACTCGAGAGCGTCTCCCGGAGAGAAGACTGAATCCCTCGATCATGTAAGACGCTTAGCGCTGCAGCGAGTTGAGTATGGCGACGCTTCCCTCCAGAGCGGGGGTTGTACAGCACGCGGACATTGTTCATTGGAGGTGAATAAATAGCCTGAGGTGCAAACGCTGGTTCAACGCTTTCCCCATTCCCACATCCCGAACATGGTTTTCGGATCGACAGGATGTCCTGACTGCCGGGCCAGCATGGTGATCTGTCCGCGATGATGAGCATCGTGTGCGATCAGATATCCGAAGAATGCCGCGACGTGTGGGCGGAAGCCTTTCACCCTGCCGTCGGACGCAAGTGACGCCCGCAAGACGTTCTTCAATGCTTCGCGACTTTGTTCCAACGCCTTCTTCGCCTGGGCTGGAGTGACTTTCTCTTTGATGAGTTGTTCCGGGAGAGGACTACCTTTAGCGGCAGCTTTGAGCCACATGACTCGAACATTGTGCATATGGGCCACTATGGCGGCAATGATCCGGCCTTTTCCATTGGGTGGATCAGCTCGCCAAGCCTCGGGAGCGAGGCCGTCGAGGAGGAAGAGATTGATTCGATCGTTGATGTCGAAAGCTTCCAGCAGACCGGCGCCGCTATCGAATGGCACCAGCTTTGGCGACTTGGTCGAAGCCGGCATGGAAACCTCCTAGGCGCTTTGGGCAAACAGGGTATCAGCAATACAGCTTCAGTTGCGTGGAAGACAGTTTTTGTCTACCCTTGTTGCTATTCATAGATAAAGCATAAAGACAGATCGAACGCTGAATGCCCCGCGTCCCCTGCATCAGCGATCCCCCGGGGTTTTACAACACAATCGAGCAGTCTAGAGGAGAGTCTGATGAGGACTGTAACAACACTTTTGTTATGCGCAGTTTTTTCTCTTTTTGCATTCGCACAAGATCATACGGCCCATACAACAGCCAAGCCGGCCTCCATGATGACGGGACTTGGTGACCTGCACCATCCTGTGACTACCTCCAATAAGGAGGCGCAGGCGTTTTTCGACCAGGGACTCCGTCTGATATATGCGTTCAACCATGATGAGGCGGCGCGCTCATTCCAGCACGCGGCCGAACTGGATCCGAAACTGGCGATGGCGTACTGGGGAGTTGCCGAAGCAGTGGGCCCGAACTACAACGATCCGGCCAGCGAGGAGCGATTCAAGCAGGCACATGAGGCGATTCAGAAGGCAGTGGACCTGTCTAAGGGAGCCTCTCCTGCTGAGCAGGACTACATCAACGCGATGGCCAAGCGGTTTCCAGCCGATCCGAAGTCTGACCTGAAGAAGGCAGCCGAGGAGTATCACGCGGCAATGCGGGAAGTGTCCAAGAAGTATCCCGATGACCTGGATGCGGCGACGTTGTTCGCAGAGTCGGGCATGAACCTTCATCCCTGGGGCTTGTGGATGCAGGATGGCACGCCCCGCGAAGGCACCGAAGAAATCGTTGCCACGCTGGAATCCGTGATCAAGCGTGAACCCAATCACATGGGTGCGGTCCACTACTACATTCACGCTGTCGAAGCTTCGAACACACCGGAACGCGCATTGGCGGGTGCGAATCGTCTGGCTGCATTGGCACCGGCAGCGGGGCATCTCGTTCACATGCCGGCCCACGTTTATATCCGCACTGGCGACTACGCTGCGGCAGTAGACACCAACGAGAAGGCTGCCGAGGCTGACCGTACCTACATGAAGGAGACCGGAAGCGGTCCTAACATGTACTCGCTGATGTACTACTCGCATAACCTGCACTTCATCGCGATCGCAGGCAGCATCAACGGCGATTACGAACAATCGAAGAAAGCAGCGGACATGCTGGCCGCCAATGTCGGACCGCACGTAAAAGACATGCCACCGCTCGAAGCCTTCATGGCGGTCCCGATGGCGGTGGATGTGCGTTTTCAGAAGTGGGATGAAATTCTGGCGATGCCTCAACCGAGTGCGGACCAGAAGACTGCCACCGCTTTTTGGCATTTCTCACGCGGCATGGCGCTTGCGGGAAAGGGCAAGTTCGCGGAGGCGGATGCCGAGTACAAAACCTTGGCGGCCACACGCGATGCAACGCCAGCTGACATGATCTTCGCGATGCCCTTCAACAACAAGACCAAGGACATTCTGACTATCGCGGCAGATGTCTTAGGCGCAAAGATCGCTCTCGGCAAGAAAGACAATGCCAAGGCGATCGCGCAATTGACAGAGGCAGTTGCAGTGCAGGACAAGCTGGCTTACGGGGAACCGCCTGATTGGCCGTTCTCCGTGCGGGAATCTCTGGGTGCCGCCCTGTTAATGAACGGGGATGCTGCGGGCGCCGAGAAGGTCTTCCGCGATGATTTGGCCAAGTATCCACGGAATCCGCGTTCACTGTTCGGATTGCAGCAGGCGCTTCAGAAACAGGGGCGTACCTACGATGCAACTTTCGTAGGAAAGCAGCTAGGGGATTCCTTTAAGGGCGACGTCAAGAGTCTGAAACTGGAAGACATGGTGTAAAGAGTTGTCCGACGCGAAGCGAAGGAATGTGTTGAGGCAACAAAAGCAGATTCCTCGCTTCGCTCGGAATGACAACCCTTTTTATCTCGATCGAAGTTTGACGATTAGCCCTTCGATGCATCCGCCTTCGTGATCGCGTAAACGTAATGCCTCAGTTCCCGCCATTGGATATCTTTCCAGATTGTCATACCGTTTCTTTCAGCCACCCTTCGTGAAGGCAAGTTCTCAGGTCGGATCAACGAAATAACCCGCTCTGTCTTCAAATTCGCGAACGCCCATTCTTTGCAGGCCAGTGCCGCTTCAGTAGCGTAACCGTGTCCCCAACAATCGCGACGCAGGTGATAACCAATTTCAGGAATGATCTCGCCTTCAACATCCTGGTGAATGATTCCGCAGTCCCCGATCAGTTCGCCGGATTTTTTCAGGATCATCGCCCATAACCCTGTGCCATCTTTTTCGTAGCGGGCCAGGTTGCGCGCGATCCAAGCGTCGACACCTGGAAGATCAAAGGGAGCCGGATAGTACTTCATCGTTTCAGGGTCAGAGATCACCCGCGACAGGGCAGCAGCATCTTCGGACACGAACTCGCGAAGAGTGAGACGCGACGTTTCAAGGATGATGGACATGGTCAGAAATCGCGACGCGAACCTTCGCAGGCGCCCGCGCTAGCTTGTCTTCCCGCACACTATAATTCTTGGGCGATGGCCACGGCGAGCAAGGAAACCGTCAAAAAAGTCGAGAGCCTGCGAGAAAAGATCCGCTACCACGAGCACCGGTATTACGTTCTCGACGATCCCGAAATCAGTGACTTCGATTTTGACAAGCTGCTGGAGCAGCTGAAGAAGTACGAATCGGAGTACCCGGACCTGATCACTCCCGACTCGCCGACACAACGTGTTGGCGGTGCTCCACGCGAAGGATTTCTCAAAGTACGGCACTCGTCGCCGATGCTGTCGCTCGATAACACCTACAACGAAGAAGAGCTGCGCAACTGGGAGCGGCGCGTTCACGAGCTCAGCGGCCGCAAGGATGTGGAGTATCTGTGTGAGCTGAAACTGGACGGGATGTCGCTGGCATTGCAGTTTGAGGGTGGGCGACTTGCGCATGGAGTGACACGGGGCGACGGCAGTATCGGCGAGGATGTAACACTCAATGTGCGAACGGTCCGGTCTGTGCCGTTGTGGTTGCCGGAGGAGCGCCTGAAGAAGGCAGGCCTTCCTCCTGCCTTCGAGGTGCGAGGCGAACTGTTGATGCCGCTGGCGGCTTTCAAACGCATGAACCAGGAGCGCGAGAAGCAAGGGTTGTCCACGTTTGCGAACCCGCGCAATGCGACAGCGGGAACCGTGCGTCAGCTTGAACCAAGTATTACTGCACAAAGACGCCTGGATTTTTTTGGCTACATCCTGCTTCGCGGCGGTCGCAGCTATTTTCCGCGCCAATCCGAAGCAATGGATGCGCTCGAAACGGCTGGTTTCAAGGTGAATCCTCACCGACGACTCGCCAAGAACATCTCTGAAGTGTGGAACTTCATCGAGGAGTGGGAGAAGAAACGCGACAGCCTTCCATACGAGATCGATGGCATCGTGATCAAGGTCGACAGAACCAATCTGCAGGAAGAGCTGGGATTCACAGGCAAGGCGCCGCGTTGGGCGATTGCTTACAAATACGCAGCACGGGGTGGAATCACGCAGATCGCAAACATCGTTCCGCAGGTCGGACGGACGGGGAAGCTGACGCCCGTGGCATGGCTGAAGCCCGTGCCCATCGGTGGCACAACGGTTTCGCGCGCCACGCTGCACAACATGGATGAGATCGAGCGCCTGGGAGTGAAGATTGGAGATTGGGTGGAGGTCGAGCGCGGCGGGGATGTGATCCCAAAAGTTGTTCGAGTCGTTGATGATGGAAAACATCCGCGAGGAGAGAAGAGTTTCGAAATGCCGGAGCGCTGTCCGGTGTGCGGCGGTCATGTGGTTCGAACGGAAGGAGAGGCCGATCACCGCTGTGTCAATGCGAACTGTCCTGCCAAGCTTCGCGAGAGCATCCTGCACTTCGCTTCGCGCTCAGTGATGAACATCGAGGGCATGGGAGATGCTCTCGTCACTCAGCTGACCGATCGTGGGATGGTCGAGAACGTAGCCGACATCTACAGAATCACGAAAAATGATCTGCTTAGCCTGGAGAGGATGGGAGACAAGTCAGCGCAGAATGTGCTAGATGAAATCGAAGCGTCCAAGAAATTGCCCCTCGAGCGCGTAATTTTCGGACTAGGCGTTCGCTTCGTAGGAGAGCGCACGGCGCAGTTCCTGGCCGAACACTTCGGATCGCTGGATGCGCTCGAGAAAGCTTCTGAAGAAGAACTGCAGGAAGTGAACGAAGTCGGACCGAGGATTGCGGTCAGCCTCGTGGAGTTCTTTGCCGAGCCACGCAACCGCGAGCTCGTCGAGCAGCTACGTAAAGCCGGCCTGACTCTCAAAGGGGAAAAGAAGCAACGGGGCACGGCTCTTGCTGGTAAAACGTTTGTCCTCACTGGAACGCTCACCAAGTACACACGCGACCAAGCGAAGCAGATGATTGAGGATGCTGGCGGAAGGGTGTCGGGATCTGTGAGCAAGAAAACGGATTACGTGGTGGCCGGTACCGATGCAGGGTCGAAGCTCGATAAGGCGAAAGAGTTAGGCGTGTCGGTTATCGACGAGGGAGAAATGGAAAGGCTGGTAGGGTGACTCTCCTTCTCTTGAAGAACCCTAATCGCCGCTGTCTTTCTTATCTTTCTTGTTCGGGTCGGGTGTCAATTCCGGCACATACAAACCTGCGACATGATGCGCGATGTCACCGGGCTCGCAAGCGGCAAGGTTTGCGAGCACGATGACTGTCAGCTTATCGTCTACGTAGCGATTGACGCTCGTGTTGAACCCCTGCCAAGCACCTTCATGTTCAATGATGCGGTGGCCATGCACAGTATTCAGAAACCATGCGAAGCCATAATTTCCAGAGTTTGGCGTACCGTCTTTCAATTTCGCGATTGTCCACATCTGATCGTAGCTGGACTTCTTGAGCAGCTTGCCCGCCGCAAGCGCTGCATCCCATTTTTGGAGATCCACGATGGAAAAGTACAAACTACCGTCGGCGGTTGTGTTCAGAGAAGGTGAGACCCACTCCTGATTTTTCAAAGCGCCTTTCACAAGGCGGTATCCGGAAGAACGATTCGGGATGATGTCTGCTTCATTAATGATGCGAGTTGTCGACATGCCCAGCGGGCCGAATATTCGTTCCTGAAGAAAGTCGCCGTAGAATTTTCCACTCACTTTATGAATGAGAATTCCGAGAGTCGCATAGCCAAGGTTGCTGTAGGCCCACTTCGTTCCCGGCGGATATGCCAGCGGAATCCCTTCGATGATCTTCAGGATGTCGTCTTCGCTGTAATCCTTGCGGAAATCGAATGTCTCTGGATAGTCGGTAAATCCACCGGTATGGCTCAGCAGGTTTCGAACGGTGACTGCTTTCCATGTGTCGGGCGCATCGGGGAAATACTTTGTCAGCAGATCTTCCAGGCCGACCTTGCCTTCTTCAACCAACATCATGACGCCAGTCGCGGTGAATTGTTTTCCTACTGATCCCGATTGAAAAATGGTCTCAGGCTTGACCGGCACCTGCAGTTCAACATTCGAAAACCCATATCCCTGGGATCGGACCACCTTCCCATCCTGCACCACCAGCAACGCGATTCCCGGGATCTGCCGTTCCTTCATCACGGCCTGCATGTATTCATCGACCTTATCGGCGGCATGAAGGGGTGCGAGGAAACCTAGAAACAGGATGAAAGACACACAGAAGCAAGATCGTAGAATCACAGTGGTTCTCCAAAAAGTCGATCTAAACTGACTCACGACAGGAAAGCGTTGCGCAGCTTTTCGTAAGTTGTCTCCAGCGTCTCGGGTAGAACTCTCGTTTCCCCAACGACGGTCATGAAATTGGCGTCGGCTACCCACCGCGGAAGCATGTGCATATGAAGATGTCCGGCGACGCCGGCACCAGCAGCTTTGCCCAGGTTCATCCCAAGGTTGATACCATCCGGACGATAGATCTCGCGAAGAATCCCTTCTACGCGTTGGCAAAGTACCATCATTTCCGCCGACGACTCGGCCGGAAGTTTACGCAGCTCATCCAGGTGAGCATAAGGCACGATCATGACGTGGCCATTTGTGTAAGGAAATGTATTAAGAATGACGTAGCAATGGGTTCCGCGATGAACGATTCGCGTCGCATGGTCATCGTCAGCCTTGATCGCGTCGCAGAAGATGCACCCGACGGACTTGTCTGCCGTGCTGATGTAGGCATAGCGCCAAGGCGTCCAGAGGTAATCCATGCGCAGGCAGGGTAACAGATGAATCCAATTTTCTACACGAATGCAGGCCGGGAAAAAATTCGTGGAAATCCAGCTTTTTCACACACCTGCTGGTTTGACACTGCTCGGAAGCGATTGCTATAGTCGAGAGGTTCCCTTTGGACGCGGGTTCGCAGTAGGACGTCCGACCGCTGGGATTGTCGAAGCTCGTTCGCCAGGACGAGCCCATTACAACCTAAGACCACGCCAGCTGTCCGCTAGTGTTTCAACCCGCATCCGTCCCGCACAAAGGTGCGAGGTACACCAGAGAGGCAATGATCTTGTTCGACGACACCACCGCCCCAGCCATCAACACGCCGTCTTCAGAAGGAAATGCCGAGCCAACGCCCAAGGCGTCCGAAGCTGCTGTTCCGAAGACCTCTGCCGAATCCGAAACGAAAGCTGACCACAAACCACAACCCATGACAACCGCAACCGAAGATTTTGCTGCCGCCCTTGAGAATTTCACCGTCGAAGCCGAAGAGAGTGCGAGCGACGACAACGTAATCAAAGGGACCGTCCTAAAACTCACTCCCACACACGTTGTGGTCGACATTGGCGCAAAGTCAGAAGGAATGCTGCCTCTCTCGGAAGTCCTCGATCATGAGGGCAAACCGCGATTTCAGCCGGGTGATGCGATTGACGTCATGCGGGAGAAAGGTGAAACCGAAGAGGGTTACATCAACCTCTCGCACCAAAAGGCGCAAAGACTGCGCGCGTGGGATGAGATTGAGAAGGCCTACAACGAGAAGAAACCGATCCAGGCAATCGCGATCGACCGTATTAAGGGCGGACTGACGGTAGACATTCTGGGCGCGCGCGCGTTCCTTCCGGGCTCACAGGTTGACCTGCGTCCGATTCGTAACCTGGATGCAATGAAGGGTCAGACGATCGAAGTTGCCGTGATCAAGCTGAATAAAAAGCGCGGCAATATTGTGGTTTCACGGAAGCAGCTTCTCGAAGAAGAGCAGACTGAGAAGCGCAGCAAGACTCTTGAGCACCTGGATGAGGGCGCTGTCCTGACCGGAGTTGTTAAGAATCTGACCGACTACGGCGCATTCGTGGATATGGGTGGTATCGATGGCCTCCTCCACATCACTGATATGTCGTGGGGTCGGCTCACGCATCCTCGCGATCTCGTAAATGTTGGCGACCAGATTCAGGTCAAAGTTCTTAAATTTGATAAGGACAAGCAGCGCGTTTCGCTGGGCTTCAAACAGTTGACTCCCGATCCTTGGCTCGATGCCGAGCACCGTTATCCGGTGGGCGCTCACGTCAGCGGACGAGTGATCAGCGTGACCGACTACGGCGCCTTCGTCGAGTTGGAACAAGGGATTGAGGGCCTTGTTCATGTCAGCGAGATGACGTGGTCGAAGCGTATGAAGCATCCGTCGAAGCTGGTGAATGTGGGCGACCAGGTGGAATGCGTGGTCATCAGCGTGAACCCGGCCGAGCGCCGGATTTCGCTAGGCATGCGTCAGCTCGCCAGCAATCCTTGGGATGCCCTACATGAGAAGTATCCGGTAGGCGCAACCGTTGAGGGCCGAGTGCGCAATCTGACCGATTTCGGTGCTTTCATCGAGATCGAAGACGCAATCGATGGTTTGGTTCACGTCAGCAATTTGAGCTGGACGAAGCGGGTGAAGCATCCTTCGGAAGTTTTGAAGAAAGGCGATCGGGTCAAGGCAGTCGTTCTTGCCATCGAACCGGATAAGCGACGCCTCTCGCTCGGTGTGAAGCAACTTCAGCCCGATGTTTGGGAAACGTTCTTCGAAACGCATCACATCGGCGACGTGGTGCATGGCAAGGTATTGCGGGTGGCCAGCTTTGGTGCCTTCGTCGAGATTGCGGAAGGAGTTGAAGGTCTCTGCCATAACTCGGAAGCAGTCGACGAGAACGGTCAGCCACTCCATCTTGAACCCGGCACGGAGTTTGATTTCAAGATTATCAAGATGAGCCCGGAAGAGAAGAAGGTCGGGCTCAGCATCCGTGCTGTTGGAGAAGAGGCATCGCGTTCGGAAGTAGAAGCCTACAAGCAACCGGTTTCAAGCACGGGCGGTTCTACGATTGGCGAGCTGATGTCCTGGAAGCGCGCCAGCAACGAAAACAACTGAAGGCATTTTTGATTGAGGAAAGCCGCCGAAAATGGCGGCTTTTTTATTTGGCGAAGCTGACAGCGGCCTGCTGGCGGTCCGCTTCGGATACCTGGAACAGTTGGCGAGGTTGAAGCTTCAGTAGGCGCGCTACGAAGACTTCCGGGATCTGATAAATCCGCGTGTTGTAGGTATTCACATCGTCGTTGAAAAATTCCCGTCGGTCTGCGATGCGTTCTTCAAGTTCGGTGATGCGATTCTGCAATTTCAGAAAATTATCGTTCGCCTTCAGATTGGGATATCGCTCCGCGACGGCAAAAAGACTACGTAATGCCCCCGTCAGCACAACTTCCGCCTGCGCTTTCTGAGGAACAGACGCGGCCGAGAGTGATGCTGCCCGAGCCTGCGTGACGGCGAGCAGGGTCTGCTGCTCGTGTTCCATGTATCCCTTGACGGTCGCGACGAGGTTCGGGATTTCGTCGTGCCGCTGCTTGAGCAAAACGTCAATGTTGGCCCATGCGCGGTCATTGTCATTCCGCAGACGAACCAGTTCGTTGTAGATGATGACGGTATAGGCAAGCACTCCCACGACAAGCAGGAGCATCGCTACGCCAGCCAGGATCGGCATGCTACAAACACCACCCTTTCTCAGAACAGATGGAGGTGCACCAACAACAGGGCGAGGCAGACCAGTGTCAGCGCAGCACCCCCAAATACCATCTTCAATGCAGTCGAACGTAAACCGGTGGATACGGATTGCGAGGTTGGTTTGCTCGATATCAGGAACGTCGGCTCGTGAGTTCCTTTCGCAATCATGTTGCGATCGGCGCCATCCTGCCCGGAAGTATTCTCAACACAAGTACCAGTTACGAAGTATTCCTGGTCGGGAAGAACCACATATTCGCGAAGACGATACCGTCCGCTGACCGGATTTTCATCCATTTGGTGCATGATGAGATCGGTCAAGCCAGTCCCGCCCATTGTTTGCAGACGCGCCAGTGCCTGCTGGCGATGAGCCTCGCGCTCCGGATCCGCCAAGGGGCCTTGCGCTTCTATCATGCGCTGCAATGCCTCTGTCGGGAGGTGGCCAGTCTTCTTTACGTCAGGAATCGCGTGTAGCAGTTCCCTGAAAGCAAGCAGTCCCTGCTCTTTCTTTGGATCGAGCGTTTGGTGGTTTTCAAGCTTCTTGTCGACTTTCTTTTCCAGCCAACCGGATACGGCCTGACCCATGCGATGCATCTGAGCATAATTGACGTATTTCAGAAGGTCCGCATCGCTTGCTCCAGCGGCAGTGGTAAGAGCACTGTGCGCTTGAGAATCGATGACCCGTTCACTGACTTGAGGTAAATCGTATTCTGCTGAGTGCGCATCAATCAGGAGTTTGCCGGTGGTGTCGGCGAGATAAAACTGATAGCCGTCCGCGTCGGTGCAGGCGTGTTCCCAGCTTCCGCCGCCGCGATCTCCTGACTTCCAGCGATCAATCGATACCCTATAAAAACAGCATGGCGTTTTTGAGACTGGACTTGTGAGGGTCTCGCGAGGCTGCGCCTTTCCTTGTATCTGGACAAAACCCATGGGCACGCTGCGGATGTTGATTCGCGGAGTATCCGCAACCACTTTGTATTCTCGGAACTGTCGAAAGCCTTTGTAGAAGAGGAAGACACCGGCTCCAATGCCCAGGAGCAAACCGCCGGTTGGATCAGAACGGCTCATGGCTTCCGCAAATGCTAGCGGAAGCCCGAGAGTACAGCAAGAAATTCGAGAGAGGAGTAGTTACTTCGTATCGATGCGCAAGGTGATGGCCAGCTGCTCGCGGTTATCGAACTGGCTGACGGTCTTGCTGTCGCTCTTGCGTCCATTGAACTGAGCGTAGACTTCGTAGTCGATGTTGGGCGCGAGTGCCGGAAATCGGTAGGAGCCGTCATTGCCGACGATAAAGGTTTTAACCGCGCGAGTGCGTGTATTGGTGAGATAAACAACGGCGTTCGGCAAGGGGTTATCGTTGTGATCGAAAACCTTGCCTGTAAGCAGACGACCAGTGGTGCCCTTCTGCGCATACGGCGCAGCAGACGCCAAGGTGACCACCATCAGAACGGCCGCAATCACCCAAACTTTTTTGAGCACGTGAGTTCCTCCCCCAAAAGAATGAACCCTTCACGCTTCTACTTACTTTAGATGCACCCCAATATCCGTTCGCTCGTCATTTTCGATGTGGACGGTTACCTCTGGGGGTGCCTGGAACTTCTTTCCTTCCAATGACTTGAAGTCCTTAAGGTCGGCGGAAACAAGGTAATCGGCTTTCCCGGCTGGTACACGAAATGCAAACTCGCCATTGTGGTCGGAATATTGTTCCCAGTGCGGCTTTTTCTGGTCCGAGCGCCGACACTCAATTTTGACGCCATAGACGTGGCGATTATCCGGAGACCACACGGTCCCAAAGATCAACGCATAAGGCTTTTCCTTGTGCTTTTTTTCGTCTTTTTTGTCGTCGAGGGCGGTTAGACGCACAGTGCCCCCGAGTAGGGCGAACGCGACGATGAAGTGGGATATACAGCGGAATGGAAGCCCGAGCATTGATTAGAAGGGGGAGCAGAAAGCCTGACTAGTTGTCTTCGTCTTCTGATTCCTCTTCTTCCTCCTCCTCGTCGTACTCCTCTTCGTCCACAGTTTTCAACTCGATGGGGTTGGTGGTGACAATCTCGAAATCGGTCCCACACTCGGCGCAGGAAACGACTTCGCCTTCCTCGACTTCCTCTTCATCAATGTCGAGGTCGCTCTCGCACTCAGGACAGAAAACCATGATGCCTTCTCCTCATTGGGTACCCTGTTAATATTTACGAGTCTAGGAGCCGAGGTCAAGGGGCCCCCGTCAGTTTTCCGAAAAGAAAGAAATGATACCTTTCCAGCGTATTCTGCAGGACCTCCGATGTTTGCGCTCTGTCTACCCGTTGCTCATAGTCTGCTGCATTTTTCTTAATGTATCGGCGAGTGGGCAGGACAAGCCAATGCCGGACGCCCGAATCGCGGGCGCCCTTCAGCAAGTTTCTGCGCAGAGAATTCAGGCGAATATCGAGAAACTCGTATCTTTCGGAACGCGTCTTACGTTGTCTGCGCAGGATGATGCCGCCATTAAGAGTGGCAGAGGTATCGGCGCAGCCCGCGAGTGGATTAAGTCAGAATTCGAGCGGTACTCGAAAGATTGCGGCGCTTGCCTCGAAGTAAAAACTGACAGCTTCGTGGAGCAGCCTGCGGATCGCATACCTCAGCCCACCCAACTTACGAATGTGTATGCCGTGCTGAAAGGGACGGATCCCGAAAATGCAAAGCGAATCGTGCTTGTGACCGGTCATTACGACTCTCGCAACAGCGATACTTTCGATGCAAAGGGAGATGCACCCGGCGCAAACGACGACGCGAGCGGCACTGCTGTGAGCCTAGAGTGCGCGCGTGTGCTGAGCAAATTGAAGTTTCCAGCAACGATTATTTTTCTGACAGTCGCTGGAGAAGAACAGGGCCTAAATGGCAGCAAGCATTTTGCTCAGATCGCAAAACAGCAAGGCTGGGATATCGAAGCCGTGTTGAACAACGACATCGTGGGTGGAGACAAAAGCGCCAAGCAGGACGCTGGCACCGTACGGGTGTTTTCCGAGGGACTGCCCGCAGCGGCAGATGAGAAGCGGATCAAGCAGATTCGCGGACTAGGTGGGGAAAGCGATTCGACTTCGCGAGAACTGGCGCGGTACGTGGCTGAGGTCGGTCGGACGTATGACACGGGTGTAAAGCCGCTGCTTGTCTTCCGGCTCGATCGGTATCTACGCGGCGGCGATCATTACTCGTTCAATCAGCAAGGATTTGCAGCAGTGCGGTTCACGGAGTTTCGCGAAGACTACAATCATCAGCATCAGAACATCCGAACGGAGAATGGCGTCGAGTACGGGGATCTGGCGAAGTTTGTGAATTTCGATTTTGTGGCAGCGGTTGCAAAAGTGAATGCAGCAACTCTGGCATCGTTGGCCTCTGCGCCTGCACCACCTGCGAATGTCAGGTTGTTGACCAAAGAATTGGAAAACGACGCGACGCTGACGTGGGAGCCGTCCCCTGGTGGATTGGCGAGCGGCTACGAAGTGGTCTGGCGCGCGACGTCGAGTCCGGATTGGGAAAAGGTTCAATCGTGCGGGGACAAGACGCGCTGCACGGTACCGCTATCGAAAGATAACGTGATCCTCGCGGTGCGTGCCGTAGGCAAAGATGGCCATCAGAGCCTGCCAGTGGTGCCCGAGCCGGAGCGGTAGGACATCTTTAGAACTGTTAGGATTAGTGGGTAGTCAGTCGATTACACACGCATCTGAAGGATAGGAGTCGGTAGTTCGGTAGTCATATGCGCAGCGGACGCACATTGACGTTGAGTTTGCCGCCGTTCACCAGAACGGTGAAGTGGCTCGTCATCGTAAATGCCGCTTTGCTGCTCTTGGTCAATCTTTTAATAGCTTTTGCACCAGCGATATATGACCTCTTCAAGCGGCTGCTTTACTTAAAGCCGGAACTCGTTACGCACGGATGGATTTGGCAACTTGTCACATACTCATTCATTCACGAGGGATTCTGGCACTTTGCGGGCAACATGCTCTGGCTCTGGTGGTTCGGTGCTCAACTTGAGTCCGATTGGGGAAGGCAAAAATTTGTTGAGTTTTATTTCTTTTGTGTGACGGCCGCTGCATTGACGACAGTTGCGGTTTCCTACACTGGATTTGGAGGGGTCAGTCCAGCAGTTTCTACGATCGGTGCCTCGGGTGGCGTTCTGGGAATTCTAATGGCGTTTGGAATGCTTTATGGTGACCAGGAAATCTGGCTCTTTCCAATTCCGTTCTCCATTCGCGCCAAGTATTTCGTAGCTGGCATCGTGCTTCTCACACTTTTAGGAGCGATAAATGCCACGGGTGCACATGGTCAGTCCGTCGCGTACATCGCCCACCTCGGTGGACTGCTCTTCGGTTTCCTCTATGTGAAATTCATGCCACGCCGGGGACTTGGTTTCGCCACGTCCGAAAAATATTTCGGCGTGCGCAACTCCTA
Source organism: Terriglobales bacterium (assembly GCA_036265385.1). Lineage (GTDB taxonomy): Bacteria > Acidobacteriota > Terriglobia > Terriglobales > Acidobacteriaceae > DATAPD01. The sequence continues at coordinate 17,095 of DATAPD010000055.1, read as the reverse complement.
TTATCGATGGAGACGGAAGCAGGCGGCCAAGAAGTTCGAAGTCTACATGCGCCAGCATGACCGCAAGGTCACCTTCGACGAACACGGAAACTACGTTCCGCCAGAGGAAGACAAGAAGAATGGCGGATCGAAGTCTGGGTGGGTGAATTGAGAAGCAGCCCTCAGCATTCAGCTGTCAGCATTCAGGCTAAGTCCCGTTAGAAAAGCCGTGAATTTCTCGACAACCACCTCGGCTAAACTCCCCTTGCCTGCCTTCCCCGTAAATCCCAGATCATGCCCCGCACCAACGACGGGCACAAGATCTGTTTTTGAGTTGATGAGTTTCAACGCTTGACGGATCTCCTCGACACTCCCGAACGGGTCTCTCGTCCCATGCACAAATAAAGCAGGCGTCTGCAGCTTGGGAAGATGCTGAGTGCGAAGTTGTTCCGGCTTTCGAGGTGGATGAAGTGGATAAGAGAGCAATAGTAGGCCATCCGCGAGTCCCGGCTCAGCAGCACATACCATGGTTGACTGACGGCCTCCATAGGAGTGGCCACCGACAAATACTCGACCCGAAGCCAATGTTTTCATGGCCAGCACTGCATTCTTTATCCCGGCCTGATCAAGCGCTGCAGTGCCCATGGGAGGGCCGGAGGGTTTGCTTTGACGGAATGGGAGATCGCAACGAAGGACGTGAAAGCCCGCGCCGCAAAAGGCTTCCGCCAGCGCTATCAGTAACGGGGCATTTGCATTGGAACCGGCACCATGACTCAGAACAAGTCCATTGCGGTTAGGGCTTTCAGGCCGGTGGAGGAATCCGCGAACCGCCGGTTGTACTTCTTGATCGAGAATTGCTTCAGCGGTGCACATGGCCTTCGATTCGGCTGGCCGCGATCTCGTCTAGGCTTTCGTAGATCTTCAAAATGCGGATCTGGTGCGCAAGCTTTGCCCAGCCGCGTTGTATCTCCGGATCTTCCTGAGCATTTCGACGGGCGTCTTCCGAAATCCAGTTTCGAAACAGGATGTACTCGTGGTGGCTTCCGGGACTTCGATAAAGAACATCGTGGCTCAATCCCTTTTGTTCCAACGCGGCCATAATCTCTTTCATGGTACTCAACGCGTTGCTCTCTTCCCCAAGAAGAGGTTCAAAGATTGCCACGGACAAAATTCCTTGTGACATGTTCCTGTGCCTTTGCCGAGAATCTATTTTCGTTTCTTCCGGACACGACTGTCTTGCGACTGGGCAACATCATGGAGTCGCATGAAATTCGTCGATCCTGAGGAAAGTCTTGTGCCTGCGACCACGCCGAGTATGTCGCCGCCGCGAATTTCTTTTCGCCGCAGTAGTTCCTGCTCGGCGGTGGAAACCATCTCCTCGGTGGAGCTCCAACGATTGTGATGAACCGGACGCACGCCCCACAACAGGTTTAAACGATTACATACCTGTTCCGCCCGGGTAAATGCAAAAATAGGAGCTTTCGGGCGATGTTTCGAGAGCATGCGCGCCGTATTCCCGGATTCCGTGAAGACTGCAATCGCACCCATCGGGAGATCCTCAGCGGCGTGGGCGATGGACTCGCAGATTGTCTCCGCGACAGTAAACAGTTGGCGCTCGCGACGGCGCCGTGGCTGCGTAAACTCTCCAATGTTCCGTTCCGCCTGCAGCACAATGCGCGCCATCATGGACAGTGCTTCGCGAGGATAGCGCCCCGTTGCAGTCTCTCCAGAAAGCATCACCGCGTCTGTTCCATCGAAAATCGCATTCGCAACGTCGCTCGCCTCTGCACGTGTAGGACGCGGGCTCTCCATCATAGATTCGAGCATCTGGGTGGCGATGATCACCGGCTTGCGCCACTCTGCCGCCCGCACGATGACATGCTTCTGTATGACGGGCACCTGCTCAGGAGGAAGTTCGACACCCAGGTCGCCGCGGGCGACCATCACGCCATCCGCCGCTTCGAGGATCTCTTCAAGATGTTCGATTGCTTGCGGTTTTTCGAGCTTTGCGATGATGGGGACATTACGGTCTTTAACGAGGCTCTTCACGGATTGCACATCCGAGGCGGAACGTACGAAGGAGAGCGCGATCACGTCAACGCCATGGCGTAAGCCGAATTTCAGGTCTCGTTTGTCCTTATTGGTCAATGCTGGAATGCTGAGCGCGACGCCCGGCAGATTAATGCCCTGGTGTTCTCCGAGTACGCCGCCATTCACCACTTCACATTGAACATCACGGCCCCGGATTGCACGCACGCGCAACTCGATGCGACCGTCGGAGAGCAGAATGCGCGCTCCAGGCGCTACTTCACGGGCAAGCGATGGAAAAGTCGTCGAGGTAAGCTCCCCAGTTCCGTGAACATCCTTCGGAGTAATCCAAATCCGTGCTCGCGGAGTGAGCACGATTGGTTTGTGATCTTTCAGGCGGCCGGTTCGGATTTTGGGGCCCTGCAGGTCCATCAGGATGCAGACCGAGCGGTGCTCCTTCTTTGCTGCTTTGCGCAACCGTTCTATATGTCGCGCATGCTCCTCGTGGGTACCGTGCGAGAAATTCAACCGGGCAACGTCCATTCCGAAACCCAACATCTCCCGCATCGCAGCCTCGCTGCTACACGCTGGACCGATAGTGCAAATAATCTTGGCTCGGCGACTCCCGCCTTCAACAGCGGTGCCCAATGCAGGCACAGGAAAATCGCCGGCAACGAGATCCGATTCTCGTCTCTTCAACCAAACTCTCCTGAGGAAATGTTACAGAAAACTTTTACGCGCCATTCAGGGTTGCGGCACTTCGCGTGGGCCACCCGCAGTGCCCGCCCGTGGAAACAACATCGCATTAAACTCAGCACCGACCAAGATGATCAGCGAAATCATGTACATCCACACGAGCAATGCGATGCCCACCCCAAGCGACCCGTAAATAATGCTGTAATCCGCATAGTGTTGAAGGTACCAGCCAAATGCCGCGGTCGCGCCAAACCACATCGCTGTGGCCAACGTTGCGCCCGGTAAAACGCTGTGCCAAGGCTGCGTTCGCGGCACTGCATTGTGATAAATCAGGGCAATTACCGCGATGCTGGTCAGGATCGCAATCAACCACCGGATCGTCATCCACATGAGCAGGACATACGGCCCAAACTCGCGTCCGATGTGAAACAGGATTCGCGTCTCGATGCGGCTGCCGAAGGCCACCAGAATCGTCGAAAATGTCATCGGGATCCCAGCCAGGATTACGAGCGAGAACGCAATCAGACGTTCCTTCACCAGTCCCCAAGTATGGGGAAGCTTGTACGCATTACGAAAACCTTGCATCCAGGAAACAACTACACCGGAAGCGGTCCACAAGGTGAGGAGAGATGTTGTGATCAGGAGGTGGAGCGGACGTTGCGTCGTTCCCTTGAGGTATGCGATGGCAGTGGCGCTGCCCGCAGGCAGGATACGTCCGAGCGCATAAGAGACCTCACGCAGGTACGCTTCGCCCTTGCGACTCGTCGCGAGCAGCGATCCGACGACGAGCAGCGCAGGGAAAAATGTCAGGATGGAAGAGTAAGCTGACGCTTTTGCAATAGCGAATGCGTCATGCTCGAAAGCACGCCAAAATGCCAGCCGCAACAGGCGCAGGAAGCGAAGCATCAGCGAGGCTAGGGTATGGCGAGCCTCTGGTGGACGCAACTGGGAAGTGATAGTCCCGGTATCCCGTTCCACAACATGTTTTGGGTTCGCGTGCATTGCCCATGAGATGGCAAAAGGGGCGACTCGCGCCGCCCCTCGTCCATCTGCTTACGGTTACTCCGCAGCGAGTTCTTCGGTCTCGCCCTCGTGACGCATGAGTTCGAGCGCGCGCTCGGCCTCTTCGTACGCCTGCGAAACCTCTTCCTGTACCTTCTGTGCCGCCTGCTCCATTTCTGGAGAGAGCCGCACATTCCGGTAGTATTCCATGCCCGTTCCGGCAGGAATCAACCGGCCGACAATCACGTTTTCCTTCAGTCCGCGCAGGTGATCCACGGCTCCCTGGATGGAAGCTTCGGTGAGCACTCGCGTGGTCTCCTGGAAGGAGGCCGCCGAGATGAACGATTCGGTCGACAACGATGCTTTGGTGATGCCGAGGAGCAGCGGGCGGCCTGTCGCCGGTTTTCCGCCCTGTGCGATCACACGTTCGTTTTCCTCGCGGAAGCGGAACTTGTCGACCTGCTGTTCGAGCAGGAACTGCGTGTCGCCCACGTCTTCGACTTTCACCCACCGCATCATCTGGCGAACGATCACCTCGATGTGCTTGTCTGAGATGTTCACACCCTGCAACCGGTAGACTTCCTGGATTTCGTTCACCAGGTAAGCCTGCAGCTCTTTTTCGCCGAGAACGGCCAGGATGTCGTGCGGGTTGAGCGGTCCGTCCATGAGCGGTTCACCCGCTTTGACGCGTTCGCCTTCCTGCACGTTGATGTGTACGCCGCGCGGCACTGAGTATTCCTTCTCTGTGCCGTTATCGGCTTGCACGTAGAGTTTGCGCTGTCCTTTCGAGACCTCGCCGAACTTGACCACGCCATCGATTTCGCTGATGACGGCAGTCTCACGTGGCTTGCGGGCTTCGAACAGTTCGACCACGCGCGGCAGACCGCCGGTGATGTCCTTGGTCTTGGTCGTTTCGCGCGGGATCTTTGCCAGCACGTCGCCCGGTGAAACCGTATCTCCATCCTGCACCATGAGGTGAGCGCGGGACGGCATCAGGTAACGCTTGCTGGCTTTGCCCTTGATCACGATCGCAGGCTGGCGTTTCTCATCCGGGGAATCGGCCACAACGTGGCGCGACAGACCGGTGACTTCGTCCACTTCTTCGTGGAGCGTGACGCCTTCCTGCAGGTCTTTGAACTGCACTGTGCCGCCGATTTCCGTGAGGATGGCGAAGGTATACGGATCCCACTCGACCATGACCTGGCCCAGCGTGACCGGATCTCCATCGTTCACTTTTACCTTGGCGCCGTACACGACTGCATAGCGCTCGCGTTCACGACCCTTGTCATCGACAACCGCAATGGATCCCTGGCGGTTCATCACAACCAAGTCTCCAGCTTTCGACTTTACGGTCTGCATTCCGATAAAACGGACTGCGCCATTGTTCTTTGCATCGAGACGGGATTGCTCAGACACCCGCGACGCCGTACCACCGATGTGGAAGGTACGCATCGTGAGCTGCGTTCCAGGTTCGCCGATCGACTGTGCCGCGATGACGCCAGTAGCTTCACCGAGCTCGACCAGTCGGCCAGACGCCAGATTGCGGCCGTAGCACATCACGCAAACGCCGCGTTTCGATTCGCAGGTCAACACCGAACGAATCTTCACGCGCTCGATACCAGCAGCCTGAATAGCGGCCGCCAGTTCTTCGGTGATTTCGTTGTTGATGTCGACTATGACGTTGCCGTCGTAATCCTTGATCTTCTCGAGCGACACACGGCCGACAATTCGGTCGCGCAGCGGCTCGATGATCTCGCCGGCTTCAACGATACCGGAGACGTAGATGCCGTCGACGGTTCCGCAATCGTATTCGCTGATGATGACGTCTTGAGCAACGTCCACCAGACGGCGGGTCAGGTAGCCGGAATCGGCCGTCTTAAGAGCCGTATCGGCCAGACCCTTACGAGCGCCGTGCGTCGAAATGAAGTACTGCAACACGGTCAGCCCTTCGCGGAAGTTGGCCGTGATGGGGGTTTCGATAATTTCGCCCGACGGCTTTGCCATCAATCCACGCATGCCGGAGAGCTGACGGATCTGCTGTTTCGATCCGCGAGCGCCCGAATCAGCCATGACGTAAATCGGGTTGATCGCGCCTTCCTTGTCGTGCTTCTGCAACTCGGAGAACATTTCGTCGGCGACCTTTTCCGTGATAGCCGACCAGATTTCGATCACCTTGTTGTAGCGCTCGCCGTTCGTGATGGCTCCGTCCAGGTATTGCTGCTGAACGTTGACGACCTGTTTTTCAGCGTCGCGAACAAGGATCTTCTTGTTATCCGGGATGACCATGTCATCGATACCGATTGATAGGCCCGCGCGGGTCGCAAAGCGGAAACCGAGCGACTTGATCTCGTCGAGCATCTTGACAGTGGTCTCGAGTCCGAAACGCAGATAAACGTAATTGACGAGTTGTCCAATTCCTTTTTTCTTGAGCAGACCGTTGATGTACGGCATCTGGTCGGCACCGCCGGCAACGCTCTTGTAGAGATGTTCGTTAAGAATCGCGCGCCCAACGGTCGTATTCAGGTATTCACGCTCGTACTTCACAGGATCGGTGTGCGTTACGTCTTGATCGTCATAAGCGGTCGTGAGGTCGAGCACTTCGCCAGTGTGCCGCAAACGAATGGGGGAAAGAGTCTCGACTTCACCCGCCTCAAGCGCGATCAGCACTTCTTCAATATTGGCGAATGCACGGCCTTCACCCTTAGCGCCGGGCTTTGCTTTGGTCAGGTAGTAGAGACCGAGAACCATGTCTTGCGTGGGAACAGTAATCGGCTGCCCTGATGCCGGCGACAAGATGTTGTGCGAAGACAGCATCAGGACGCTGGCTTCCACCTGCGCTTCCGGTGACAGAGGAATGTGAACTGCCATCTGATCGCCGTCGAAGTCCGCGTTGAACGCGGTGCAGACGAGCGGATGGATCTTGATGGCCTTTCCTTCCACCAGCACCGGCTCAAAAGCCTGGATGCCCAGGCGGTGAAGGGTTGGAGCGCGGTTCAATAACACCGGATGGTCTTTGATGACCTCTTCCAGGATGTCCCAAACGATCGATTCTTGCTGCTCCACCATCTCTTTCGCTTGCTTGATGGTCGTGCAGTTTCCGGTCTGCTCCAGCCGGTGATAGATGAATGGCTTGAACAGCTCGAGCGCCATCTTCTTCGGCAATCCGCACTGGTGCAGCTTGAGTTCTGGGCCGACGACGATAACCGAACGGCCAGAGTAATCGACGCGCTTTCCAAGAAGGTTCTGGCGGAAGCGGCCCTGCTTGCCCTTGAGCGTGTCGGACAGCGATTTGAGTGGACGATTGTTCGCACCACGCAGCACGCGGCCACGACGTCCGTTGTCGAACAGCGCATCGACAGCTTCCTGAAGCATGCGCTTTTCGTTTCGGACTATGACCTCGGGAGCGTGCAGGTCCATCAGCTTCTTCAGACGGTTGTTCCGGTTGATAACGCGACGATAAAGATCGTTCAGGTCGGACGTCGCGAATCGACCGCCATCCAGAGGAACGAGAGGACGCAACTCCGGCGGAATAACCGGAATGACATCCAAGATCATCCAGTTCGGCTTGTTGCCGCTCTTGCGGAAGGCCTCAACAACTTTCAAGCGCTTCGCGTATTTGAGGCGCTTCTGCAGCGAGGACTCGTTCTTCATCTTCTCGCGCAATTCGCTCGAGAGAGCTTCCACTTCGACGCGTTTCAGCAACTCCTTGATTGCTTCCGCGCCCATCATGGCCTTGAAGCCCGCTGGCCGATACTGCTGGTCTAACTCGCGGTACTTGGCTTCGTCTTTAATGACTTCGCGATCTTTGACCGGAGCATCGCCGGGCTCAACCACGACGTAAGCTTCGAAATAAAGAACAGACTCAAGATCGCGCAGAGAAATGTCGAGCAAGTGGCCGATACGGCTGGGCAGCCCTTTGAAAAACCACACATGTGAGCAGGGGGAAGCCAACTCGATGTGGCCAAGCCGTTCACGGCGGACTTTCGACAAGGTGACTTCCACACCGCACTTGTCGCAGATCACGCCGCGGTGCTTCATCCGCTTGTACTTGCCGCAGAGACATTCCCAATCGGTTACGGGACCGAAAATGCGGGCGCAGAACAAACCGTCCCGCTCCGGTTTGAACGTACGGTAATTAATGGTCTCCGGTTTGGTGACTTCACCGTGAGACCAGCTACGGATTTTTTCCGGAGACGCCAGGCTGATGCGGATGGCATCGAAGTCGGCAATCGGATTCGCCATTTCAAAAGGGCTCGAACGATACAAGGTGATCCTCCGCTTCTTACGGCATTACGCTGCCGCGGGCGGCTCTGAGAGTCAGTCGCTAGTGGCTAGTAGTTAGTCGCTAGCAATATCTAAACCGGAGTACTTCAGAGCAAAGCATCCGGCTCTTATCCTCAAAATCGCAGCTACTCGCGACTAATCTGCTGCAGCCGCAACCGGCTTCCGCTCGGCGGCCTTGATCAACTCAACATCCAGGCAAAGTGACTGCAATTCACGAATCAGCACGTTGAAAGACTCCGGCACGCCCGGTTCCATGGCGGCTTCACCTTTCACGATGGCCTCGTAAATCTTAGTGCGGCCATACACGTCGTCCGATTTCGCGGTCAACAGTTCCTGCAAGATGAATGCTGCGCCGTACGCCTCGAGAGCCCAGACTTCCATTTCTCCGAAGCGTTGTCCGCCGAACTGCGCCTTGCCGCCCAGCGGTTGCTGAGTGATGAGCGAGTACGGTCCGATCGAGCGAGCGTGAATCTTGTCGTCGACCAGGTGGGACAGCTTCAACATGTAGATGTAGCCGACTGTAACGGGCTGTTCGAAACGCTCACCCGTCATGCCGTCATGCAGCCATGTCTTCCCCGAAGTTGGCAATCCAGACCGCTCGAGCAAAGCCTTGATCTCCGTTTCACGAGCGCCGTCAAACACAGGCGAACCTGTGTAGACGCCCTTTGTCAGGGACGGAGCCACTGCTTCCAGTTGTTCGTCGCTTAGATCGGCGATCGTTTCCGACAGGACGGTGTCTTTGAACAGCGCCTTCAGTTCACGTCGAATTGCATCGACCCGGGTGTTTTCGGCAAGCAGTTCGCTGATCTTTTTGCCCAGCTCATGACCGGCCCAGCCAAGGTGGGTTTCAAGAATCTGACCCACATTCATACGACTGGGAACGCCCAACGGATTAAGGACGATTTCTACCGGCGTGCCATCCTCGAGGTACGGCATATCCTCTTCCGGCAGGATGCGTGCGATCACACCCTTATTCCCGTGGCGGCCAGCCATCTTGTCTCCAACGCTCAGCTTGCGCTTCATCGCGATGTAGACCTTGACCAGCTTGATCACGCCTGGCGGCAGTTCGTCGCCCTTGGTGAGTTTTTCCTTTTTCTCGTTGACGATCTTCTTGAGCACGTCGATCTGACGCGAGGTCATTTCCTCGATCTCGTCGATCTGCTCGTTCACCCGCGGATCCTTGTCGTTGTACTTGATCCGCTTCAAGTTGCGGGTTGAGATGCGCTCGATAGTGTCTCGATCCAGAATGTTGCCCTTGCTCAAGAGGCGCTTATTCGTGCGCTCGTCGTGCAAGTCGGCTTGTACTTCCTTGCCGCCCAGCAACGCTTCCAGTCGCTTCAGCCGTTCGTCGGTCAGAATTCGAATCTCGTCAGAAAGGTTTTTCTCGAGCTTCGCAATCTGCTCGCCTTCAATCGCTTTCGCACGCTCGTCCTTTTCCTGACCCTTGCGCGAGAAGATCTTCACGTCGACCACCACGCCTTCAATTCCCGGCGGGCAGTACAGTGAAGCGTCGCGAACATCGCCGGCCTTCTCACCAAAAATGGCTCGTAGCAGCTTCTCTTCTGGAGTCAGCTGCGTTTCACCCTTGGGGGTAACTTTGCCGACAATGATGTCGCCCTGCTTCACATTGGCGCCGATGCGGATCACGCCCGCTTCATCCAGATTGCGAAGCATGGTTTCGCTAACGTTCGGGATGTCGCGTGTGACTTCCTCCGGCCCCAGCTTCGTGTCGCGCGCTTCGAGCTCAAATTCCTCGATGTGCACTGACGTGTAGTAGTCCTCTTTCACCAACTTCTCGGAAACCAGGATGGCGTCCTCGAAGTTGTATCCGCGCCAAGGCATGAAGGCCACGAGCACGTTGCGGCCGAGAGCCAACTCGCCGAAGTCGGTGCAAGGTCCGTCGGCAATGACCTCGCCTTTGAGTACACGCTGCCCCTTTCGCACGATTGGCTTTTGGTTGATACAAGTGTTCTGGTTCGAACGCTTGAACTTCGTCAGCTGATAGATGTCGCTGCCGACTTCGCGCGAAAGCTGCGTCGGATGATGCTCGCCTTCCACGCGTACGATGATTCGTTCCGAGTCGACCGAATCGATGATTCCGTTACGCCGTGCCAGCACGACCGCTCCAGAATCGCGAGCTGTGACACCTTCCATTCCAGTCCCAACAATCGGAGCCTCTGCGCGAAGCAGCGGAACGGACTGACGTTGCATGTTCGCGCCCATCAAAGCGCGGTTTGCGTCGTCATGTTCAAGGAACGGTACCAACGAGGCAGCCACGGAAACCAATTGCTTCGGGCTGACGTCGATGTAGTCCACTTCATCGCGGCTGACCAGCACGAAGTTGCCGGCTTTGCGAGCGTTGACCAGTTCCGCAACGATGCGTCCCTTGTCATCTAGCTCGACGTTCGCCTGCGCGATGACATGGCGGTCTTCTTCCCACGCCGAAAGATAGAAGGAATACGGCTCAATCTCCATGGGACGCTTGCGTCGTTCCCGTAACTCGGCATTCAATTTCTCGAGTTCATGCTTCTCAACGTGGTCGCCTACCTTGTAGGAACCGTCGCCATGATTCACTACCGCTACGTAGTCGAGGACCTTCCCTGCTTTCACTTTCCGATAGGGCGACTCGATGAATCCGTAGTCGTTGATCCGCGCATAGCAGCTCAAAGACGAGATCAGACCGATGTTTGGGCCTTCCGGCGTCTCAATCGGACAGATACGGCCGTAGTGCGTTGGGTGCACGTCGCGAACTTCGAAACCCGCACGCTCACGCGACAACCCGCCCGGCCCAAGTGCCGACAAACGCCGCTTGTGCGTAATTTCCGAAAGCGGATTCGTCTGGTCCATGAATTGGGACAGCTGCGATGAACCGAAGAACTCTCGGATCGCGGCCATCACCGGCTTGGCGTTTACCAGGTCGTGCGGCATGGCCGTCGACATTTCTTGATACACGCTCATTTTTTCCTTGATGGCGCGCTCCATACGGACCAAGCCGATGCGGAACTGGTTCTCGAGCAACTCGCCGACCGCACGAACACGGCGGTTTCCGAGGTGATCGATGTCGTCCACTGCGCCGATGTTTTTGCGCAGCTTCAGGAGATATCGGATGGTTCCGTAGAAATCTTCCGGATCGAGCGTGCGCTGCTCCAGATTGGTAGCATCCTGGTTCTCGAACAGCTTGATGTTGAATTTCAGCCGACCCACACGGGAGAAGTCGTACTTCCGTGGATCGAAGAACATCCCATGGAATAGCGCCGTTGCCGTATCGAGCGTCGGCGGATCACCCGGACGCAGTTTGCGGTAAATCTCAATCAGGGCTTCTTGCGGAGTCTTGACGGAGTCGCGACGCAATGTCTGGCTGATGACAGTGCCAACATCGTCGCGTTCCGGGAAGAACACGCTCATTTCGACAACGCCAGAGTCGAGGATCTTCGATACTTTGTCGGCTGTAACTTCCGAGTTCGCTTCCAGCAGCACTTCGCCCGTTGTCGTATCGACAACGTCGCCGGCCACCCAAGCGCCCTCGAGATCGGTTACGTCGATTTCGATTTCGGTGACTTTCGCCTTCTGAATTTCCTTGAGAATTGCCGCATTGATCTTGCGTCCAGAGTGCGCAATCTCTTCACCCGATTTCGATTTCACGCTATGCGCAAGCTTCATGCCCAGGAGGTTGGTGGGCTTTTCGCTGGCCGGATCAAGAGTCCAGAGCAGTTTCTTGTCGCGGACGGCAATGCGATCCACGGTGTAAAACGTGCGCAGGATGTCTTCGCCGGAGCGTAGACCAAGCGCACGCAGGAAGATCGTCCCCAAGAATTTGCGTTTGCGGTCGATTCGGACGTAGAGAACGTTCTTCTGGTCGTATTCGAACTCCACCCACGATCCGCGATAAGGAATGATCTTGCCGAGGAAGTAGGTGCGATTGTTCGCAGTCTCGAAGAAGACGCCGGGCGAGCGGTGTAACTGGCTGACGATAACGCGCTCAGTACCATTGATGATGAACGTGCCGTTCTGCGTCATCAATGGAACGTCGCCGAAGAATACTTCCTGCTCTTTAATGTCCCGAATGGAGCGGTTCCCGGTTTCCGCATCCTTATCAAAAATCGTCAGACGCATGGTGACTTTAAGCGGGGCGGAGTACGTCATGCCGCGCTCTTCGCACTCAGGAACGTCGTACTTCAGCTGCAAGCCGACAGGATCTCCGCACTTGTTGCAGAAGTCGGGAGTGTTGGCGTTATAAGTGCCGCACTTCGTGCAAAGCACGTCGCCAGGGTGGAAGGGATCGGTGATTACGGTGTTGCCGCAATTTTTACAAGTGGTGCGCAGGTGGTGCAGCCCTTTGAGGTGACCACATTTGCACTCCCAATTGCCGATCGCGTAATCCACAAACTCAAGTTGTGATACGTTGCGGAAATCCGTGATCGGGAACACGGACTGAAAAACCGCCTGCAAGCCAGCATCATCGCGCTCGCTCGGCAGACGATCCATCTGAAGAAAGCGTTCGTAAGAACGTTTCTGAACCTCGATGAGGTTCGGGATCTGGATGGTGGCCGGAATCTTGGAAAAATCAAAACGTTTGCGGAAGGTATTATTCTTTGCCATTCAGAAGACTCCCAACTTTCGCGCAGCCGAGGGCTGCAAACAGAACCACGGTGTGGGCGCTACTCAACGCCAGGGATTGCTAGAACCTGAAAATTCCGGAAAATACGTAAGGGCACCCTGGAAGACATAAGTCCCCGCGGGCGCCGTTCGACGCTCAATCTCGTTTTGTTTGTATCTTTCCGCGCCAGTTCTAAGGGCCTGTTCCGTCTCGCCGCCCGCGAGACAGCCTGCCGATCTCTTGATCACGACTCACTTCACACCCTGAACCAAAGAAGTGAAGAGTCGCATACACGTTGCGTGGACCGGAGAGAACGACGTTAGTGTATAGATGCTAACATCGGTCTCCCGGCTTCACAATAGAACGCTGCGATCCACAACCCTTGCAAGAACCTCTCGCGGCATTGCCTTGCAGAACCGCAAGTACATGATTTGCAAGCGGTTACGGATGATCTTACTTCACCTCGACCGTCGCTCCGGCTTCGGTGAATTTCTTTTTGATCGTCTCCGCCTCTTCCTTCGAAACGCCCTCTTTCACGTTCTTGGGTGCTCCGTCGACCAGGTCCTTCGCTTCTTTCAAGCCAAGACTGGTCACTTCGCGGACCGCTTTGATCACGTTGATCTTGTTTGCACCAACATCCTTCAGGACGACGGTGAACTCGGTCTTCTCTTCTGCGGGTGCTGCGCCTGCTGCTGCGCCGCCACCACCAGCCATCACGACCGGAGCCGCTGCCGCTGCCGAAACTCCCAGCTTCTCTTCAAGCCGCTTCACGAGCTGCGCTGCATCGAGCAGCGACAACCCTACGATTGCATCTTCCAACTGTTGCAGGTCTGCCATGTGCCTCTCTCCAAAATTCGTGTAGGGACGTAACTTCTTACGTCCGAACTGAAATTGTGCTGCTCACTCCACTGCACCTCATCAGGTTTCCAGTGCGACAAGGTTTCGACATCGCGCCAGACAACGCTCTGTCTCAAACCGTGCAACCCCCGACAAGGACAGCTAAACTTTTGACTAAGCTCCTGCTGGAGCTTCGCCTTTGAACTTGCCTTTTTCGACGCCCTGATTGACGACGACAGCAAGATCGCGTCCCACAGCATTCATCACCGTGACCAGACGCTGCGCCGGAGCATTGATCAGGAAAAGCAACTTCGAATAGATCTCTTCCTTCGACGGCATGCTTGCCAACGCTTCAATCTCTTTGATCGTGACAACGCGGCCTTCGACAACTCCCGTTTTAAAGGTGAACTCGGGATTGTCCTTGGCATACTTCGAAAGCGCCTTCGCCAACGCGACGGGATCGCCTTCGGTGTAAGCGATCGACGTGACTCCCGCCAGGTTCTTCAGTGCTTCTTCGACTTTGGTGCCCTTGGCGGCGCGCTCGGCCAGCGTATTCTTCACGACGCGATATTTCGCGCCCGTTGTGCGCAGAGCTTTTCGCAGTTCGTAATCTTTTTCGACGGTCAGCTTGCTATAGGTCGCGACGATGACACTCGAAACTTTTTGAAGGTCGCCGCTCAGCTGATCTACCTGTTCTTTTTTTCTCGCTCTTGTGACTGGCATGACTTAATCCTCTGATCTCGTATTTATTGAAGACAGGCCGCGCAAACGCGCCGCTATGCCTTGGAAGCCGCTTCTACGGCGCTCGTGTCGAGCGAAATTCCTGGGCCCATCGATGAGCTCAGGTAGCAACCCTTGATGTACTTTCCTTTCGCTACCGAGGGCTTCGCCTTGACCACACTCGAAATCACGACCGTTGCGTTCTCAATTAGCTTCTCGGGAGGAAATGAAATCTTTCCGACCGGTACATGCACAAGAGCCGTTTTATCGGTACGGAACTCAACCTTGCCCGCTTTGACTTCCTGCACGGCTTTGGCAACGTCGAATGTGACCGTACCCGTCTTCGGGTTGGGCATCAACCCTTTGGGGCCAAGAACCTTTCCGAGACGTCCAACGGACTTCATAACATCGGGTGTTGCGATCAGAGCATCGAAGTCAGTCCAGTTTTCCTTCTGGATCTTTTCAACCATCTCCTCGCCGCCGACGAAGTCCGCGCCAGCGCCTTCGGCTTCTTTCACCTTCTCGCCAGTCGCAATGACTAAAACTTTTTTCGATTTGCCGAGTCCGTGCGGCAGGACAACCGTTCCGCGAACCATCTGGTCCGCATGCTTCGGATCAACGCCGAGCCGGAGCGTCACTTCCACGGTCTCGTCAAATTTTGCGAATTTCACTTTCTGCAGAAGCGGGACCGCCTCCTGCAGCGTATAAGGGCGCGTCTCCACTGCCTTGCGCGCCTTCGTGATGTTCTTTCCTGCTTTTCTCATTGTTTCCTCGTCTCCCACCGCGCCGCCTGGTTCCGCGACGCCGTAGTGATGTTGACTAGTCACCAGCTATTAGCTACTAGCGACGTTTTATCCAACCACTTCAATTCCCATCGAGCGCGCGGTTCCACGGACGCTCTTGATCGCGGAATCGATCGATGCTGCATTCAGGTCTGGCATCTTCTGCTTGGCAATGTCCTCGACTTGTTTCAAGGTCACTTTGCCAACCTTGTCTTTGTTTGGCGCGCCAGAGCCCTTCGCGATACCCGCTGCCCGCTTTAAAAGAATCGACGCCGGAGGCGTCTTGGTAATGAATGTGAATGACCGATCGTTGTAAACGGAGATAACGACCGGAATGATGAGTCCCTCCAGTTCCTTCTGCCCGGTTCGGGCATTGAACTGTTTGCAGAACTCCATGATGTTGATCTGCGCCTGGCCGAGAGCGGGACCGACCGGAGGTGCCGGGGTCGCCTTGCCTGCCGCGATCTGCAATTTCACGCTACCTGTAATTTTCTTTGCCATGATCTCTTTCCCGCTTCACCGCCGAGTCTAGGATTTTCGGCTCGACGCCTTGAATTTGTCTGGGCGCGCTGCGTGATGCAACCGCGTTCTTTGCGGGCGCACAAATCACGCGCTCAGCGCACATCCTTACGTAATCACTTTATCGACTTGCCCGAATTCCAACTCGACGGGTGTTGATCGTCCGAAAATCGTGACCATCACCTTCACCGTCTCTTTGTCTTCGTTCACGTCGTCGATAACTCCTTCGAAGCTGGCAAACGGTCCTTCGGTGATTTTCACCTTTTCGTTCTTCTCGAACTTGACCTTCAGCTTCGGCTTGTCCTTAGACTGAACAACGCGATAGACGATGTGCTGAACTTCTTCTTCCGAGAGCGGCGTCGGCTGTTGACCCGTACCAACGAATCCGGTCACGCGCGGCGTGGATTTCACGACGTGCCAGACATGGTCGTCCATGTCCATTTCCACCAGGACATAACCCGGATAAAACATCCGCTCAACCGTGTACTTCTTCCCGCCCCGAACTTCTGTGACCGACTCCGTCGGAATCAAAACTTTTCCGATCTTGTCCTGTAGGCCGAAGGCCTGTACTCGCGACTCAAGCGACTCTTTCACCTTGCGCTCGAATCCTGAATACGAGTGAATGATGTACCACTTCATATTCGGATTACGGGGCGCTTCGGTAGTGACCGCGCCGTCGCCGGTTCCTGAAGGCGTAGTTTCTCCCGCAGCCTGTGTTGTTCCGTTTTTTTCTTCGTCCACCATAGTGAGCTTCTTCAATGTTTCCTGCTTCCGTCAGCCGCGATGCGACAACGTACGCAATACCCAGTCAATCGACCGTCCAATCACCGAGTCGATTGCCCAAAAATAAAGTCCGAACAGAAAAACAGTGATGATCACAACCACTGTAGTCGCCTGAACTTCCTTGAAAGAAGGCGAAGTCACCTTCTTCATTTCGGTGCGGACGTCGTTGTAGAACGCCTTGATCTGCTCTGGCCACGATTTCACACGATCTGAAAAATTATCCCCGGCACTTGCCAGTGCGTTCGTCATCTTTTTGGTTTCGACTCCCATATCTTCATCCTGGCCTGTGGGCCTGTTCCAAAACTCTGGCAGGGGCGGAGGGATTCGAACCCCCAAGTCCGGTTTTGGAGACCGGCAGTTTAACCGTTGAGCTTACGCCCCTACTGCTTTGTCACCGTTTTTGACGCTGAAGGATCTCCGTGAATAGCTCGTTGCTGAAGCAGATCCTTCGCTCCGCTCAGGATGACGCCAGCGGGCTCCCGCTCCGCTCACGCCCGCTGAACGGCGTCACTTCACCTCTTTGTGCGGCGTATGCTTACGGCACTTGCGGCAAAACTTCTTGAATTCCAACCGCTCGGTCGTCGTCTTCCGGTTCTTCGTTGTCGAATAGTTCCGGTCTTTGCACTCACCACACTGCAACGTCACAATCTCTCTTGGCATTACAACAACTCCTTCCACTGCGATCTGGACGGGCAAACGCCCGTATTCACAGCATCGCTGCTACTTGATGATTTCACTGATCGTGCCGGCGCCGACCGTGTGGCCACCTTCACGAATGGCGAAGCGTAACCCTTTCTCCATCGCGACTGGCGTGATCAACTCGATCACCAACGACACGTTGTCACCAGGCATCACCATTTCCGTGCCA
>DATAPD010000054.1:0-56116 GCA_036265385.1 Terriglobales bacterium | reverse complement strand
TGGCACGGAAATGGTGATGCCTGGTGACAACGTGTCGTTGGTGATCGAGTTGATCACGCCAGTCGCGATGGAGAAAGGGTTACGCTTCGCCATTCGTGAAGGTGGCCACACGGTCGGCGCCGGCACGATCAGTGAAATCATTAAGTAGTTTTCTGCTAGCGGCTCGTCCGCCAGCAAACATCAACATGCGGTTTGCAACTTGCCGCCAGTTCTTTCCTTCCGGAGATGCCGGAAGGGGTTAGAGAGCAAAACAGTGATTGGAAAAGAGAGAATTCGAATCCGGCTGAAAGCGTACGACTATCGCATCCTGGATCAGTCCACGGGCGAGATTGTCGAGACAGCTCGACGTACCGGCGCCCAGATTGCTGGCCCGATCCCATTACCGACGATGAAGAACAAGTACACCGTGCTTCGGTCGCCGCACGTGGATAAGAAATCGCGCGAGCAGTTCGAGATTCGCACGCACAAGCGCTTGCTCGACATTCTCGAGCCGACGCAACAAACAGTCGATGCTCTCATGAAACTCGATCTCCCAGCTGGTGTAGACGTGGAGATCAAAGCATTTGGGAAAGAGCACAAATAGACGGGTGGGGACGGAGCGAGGCTCCGTAGGTTTTAGGCGGGCAAGGGTGCCCGCGCCGCACGAGCCAGCCAATAGCCGCTGAGCCAAGCTGGAACGGAGAAGGAAATGGCAAAAGTAGCAGGAATTCTCGGAAAGAAAGTCGGAATGACGCAGCTCTTCGATTCGAAGGGTGAGGTTCGTCCGGCGACAGTGCTACAGGCAGGCCCATGCGTGATCACTCAGCACAAAACCGGCACGCGCGACGGCTACGAGGCCGTGCAGCTTGGGTTGGTCGAGTTTGTGAAGGAATCGCGCATGACGAAAGCCTCGCGCGGACACCTCGGCAAGAACAACCTTCCTCCAGTGAAGTTCATGCGCGAAGTTCCGATTGAAGCCGAAGAGCCAGGCGAGACGAACGGAGCGGTAAAGGTTGGCGATCGTGTCCTAGTGGATGCATTTGAAACCGAGCGCTTCGTCGATATTCTGGGCATCAGTAAAGGTCGAGGTTTTGCCGGAGTCGTGAAGCGCCACCATTTTGGTGGTGGTCCCAAGTCACACGGCTCGATGTTCCAGATTACCGGTTCGATCGGCGCGTCAGCGTTTCCTTCACGCGTTATGAAGGGGATGCGTATGTCTGGACATCTTGGCAATGCGCAGACTACCGTCCGAAACCTGCGCGTGTTGGGTGTGGATAAAGACGAAAACCTGCTCGTCGTTGAGGGCAGCGTTCCGGGACCGAATGGTGGATACCTGGTTATTACCAAAGCGAAGAAACCGCCCAGAGAGCGCCGTGGCTTTGCCGGTGCGGCGACGGTTGATCCGTTGAAGGCCGCTAAGCGGGCTGCGAAGAAAGGGTAGCGATCACTAGCGCGAGAAGCATATGGCAACTATCGATGTTTACAACTTGAGCGGAGCGAAAGCGGGCACGATGGACCTCGCCGATGAAGTTTTCGGTGCGGTCAATGAAGACCTGCTGTGGGAAGCAGTGAAGCACTTCCGCGCCGCGAACCGGGCTGGCACGCACGCGACGAAGAACAAAAAGCTCGTATCAGGTGCCGGTAAGAAACTCTGGAAGCAGAAGGGCACTGGGCGCGCCCGCGTCGGATCCATCCGTTCTCCTCTGTGGAGGCATGGCGGCACGGTGCATGGTCCTCAGCCGCGTTCTTACGATTACACGTTTCCGCGCAAAAAGCTGTTGGGCGCGCTTCGTTCGGCGCTGGCAGCGAAATTTGCCGACGGCAAGCTCGTCGTAGTCAAAGCTTTCGATGTGAAAGAGCCGAAGACAAAACAGTTTCAGGCAGCGCTCGATGCTCTGAAGATCGTTGGCTCCGTCCTCCTGGTGGAAGAATCCAAGCAGGAGAATCGAAACCTCGAATTGAGTTCGCGCAATATTCACGGACTTGAACTGGTGCGTGGCAATGCTGTGCATCCGTATCATCTCCTTCGCTATGACCGCGCGATCTTTTCGCAGGGTGCGCTCAATAAGCTGCAGGATTCGCTTCGGAAAACAGCTTCTCAGCGTCAATCGGATGTTGCGAAGCCGGCGAAAAAATCAGCGCGTCGTGCGCGCAAGGCGGAGGTCGCCTGATGAAATCCGCATACCAGATCATCCGTCGCCCCGTGATCACCGAAAAGGGCCTGGCCATTAAGGAGTCCCAGAGCACTTTGGTCTTTCAGGTTGCAAGCAAAGCCACGAAGACAGAGATCAAGGAAGCTGTGCAGTCCATCTTCAAGGTGAAGGTGAGCTCTGTGCGCACCGCAAATTATCCGGGAAAAGAGCGGCGCCGCGGACGTTTCGCGGGCTATCGTCCCGACTGGAAAAAGGCTTACGTTCGCCTGAAGTCCGGCGAGAAGATGCCTGAGTACGCACAAAATCTGTAGTCAGGAGTCCGTGACTCCCTGTGGACCGAACGAACAAGCTAGACGCTAGACGCTAGCAGCGAAGAGCTGAATTTATGGCAATTAAGACATACAGACCGACAACGCAAACACTGCGCTACCGGACCACCCTAGTCAACGCAGATTTGACTAAAGGGAAGCCTCATAAGGCTCTTGTCGAGCCCAAAAAGCGCAGCGGCGGACGCCGTAACTCCGGCGACATCACCATGTGGTTCCGTGGTGGGGGCAACAAAAAGATGCTCCGCTTGATCGACTTCAAACGTGACAAGCAGGGAATTCCTGCAACGGTCGTGTCGGTTGAATACGATCCGAACCGTTCCGCGCGGATTGCGTTACTTGCCTATGCTGACGGCGAGAAGCGCTACATTCTGCAGCCTGACGGACTGAAGGTGGGAACAAAAGTTGTGAGTGGTCCCGACGCCGACATTCTCGTCGGTAACGCTTTGCCGCTCCGCAACGTTCCTCCCGGTACCACGATTCACAACCTGGAGCTTCGCCCCGGCAAGGGCGCGCAGATGGTGCGCTCGGCTGGAGGCGCCGCTCAATTGGTCGCGAAGGAAGGCGACTATGCGTTGGTGAAGTTGCCCTCGGGCGAAACTCGCAAAGTTTTGCTCGATTGCATGGCCACGATTGGTCAGGTTGGTAATCTCGATCACGAGAACGTCACGATTGGCAAAGCTGGACGTACCCGCTGGATGGGCAAGCGTCCGCATAACCGTGGTGTCACGATGAATCCAGTCGATCATCCGCATGGTGGTGGCGAAGGTAAGACGTCTGGTGGACGTCACCCTGTTACCCCATGGGGTCAGCCGACACGCGGATACAAGACGCGTAACAACAAGCGCACTGACGCATTTATCGTTGGGCGCCGGAAGAAGGGGTAAGCACCAGGGACTTCGGGCTTGAACGTCCCCGGTTTTGAAAACGATTTAATGAACAGACTCTCAGTCCAGAACGCTGAGAACTGAGAACTGGGAACTGAGAACTGAATTTATGGCACGTTCGACAAAAAAAGGACCATTCATAGACTCGCATCTGGCGACGAAAGTCGAAGCCATGAACTCGCGCAACGAAAAGAAGGTCGTGCGCACATGGTCGCGGCGTTCGACGATCATTCCGGAGATGGTTGGACACACAATCGCGGTGCACAACGGAAAGAAGTTCATTCCGGTTTACGTCACCGAGAACATGGTCGGTCATAAGCTGGGCGAGTTCAGCTTCACGCGTTCCTTCAAGGGTCACTCCATGAAGGCGGCGACTGAGGTAGCTGCTAAGCCAGCGGGAATACCGGGTGGGCCGGGCGCACCGGCACCGGCAGCCCCAGCGGCGCCAAAGGCGTAACACGAGCGAGAGAGAAAAGTTATGGAATTTCGAGCACAAGCACGGTTCATGCGAGTTTCGCCCCAGAAGGCGCGGCTCGTACTGGACCTCATCAAGGGTCAGAAAATCGAGGATGCGCGCAACACGCTTCTGTTTACGAAGAAGCGCGTGGCTTCGACCGTCGGCAAGTTGCTTCAGTCGGCCATCGATAACGCTAACTTTCACAGCACCGAAAAGAATGTCGATGTTGATATCGACAATCTTTATGTGAAGAGCGCGGTTGCCAACGACGGGCCTCGCATGAAGCGGATTCGTCCCGCGCCGATGGGCCGCGCATATCGCTACGTGCGTCGTATCTCTCACCTTGAGATTGTGCTCGCCGAGCGCGGCAAGAATGGTGCCTCGGTCGCGACCGTGGTAGGCGAAGAAGAATCATCGCAAGCTCCCGCGAAAACCAAACGGCGTGCTGCGAAACCGGCTGCGAAGAAATCCGCAGCGAAGAAAGCTAAGAAGAAATAGCTCGATAGGAGCGTTATGGGTCAGAAGGTTCATCCTTATGGTTTTCGGCTCGGCTACACCAAGCCGTGGAAATCGCGCTGGTTTGTCGAACGCGATTACGACAAGCTACTGCTTGAAGACGTCAAGCTGAAGGCCGAGCTGAAGGACAAGCTCAAGACCGCCGGCGTTTCTGCCGTCGAAATCGAGCGTCCCGGCAACAAGCTCCGGATCATCATCAAAACCGCGCGTCCTGGCATCATCATCGGCCGCAAAGGCGCCGAAATCGACAAGCTGAAGCAGGAATTGCAGAAGCGCACCTCCCGCGAGGTATACGTCGACATCCAGGAAGTGCACAAGCCCGAGCTCGATGCGCAGCTTGTCTCGGAATCGATCGCTCTGCAGCTTGAAAAGCGCGTCGGTTTTCGTCGCGCCATGCGGAAAGCCGTGGATTCGGCCCTGCGATTCGGTTGCAAGGGAATCAAAGTTCGTGTGAGCGGACGCCTGAACGGAAACGAAATCGCGCGTTCCGAGTGGTATCTCCAGGGACGGTTACCACTCCACACGCTTCGCGCTGACATTGAATATGGCTTCACGGAAGCCCGCACAACGTATGGCGTCATCGGTGTGAAGGTTTGGATTTATCGCGGCGAGATTCTTTCGCAGAGGAAGCGTGAAGGTCAGACGCAGCGCGAAACTGCCGGTGCCTTCTAAAGATTGAGCAGGATTAGAAGCCAAAAGCGAAAAGCTTCTACTGAGAACTGACTACTAAGAACTGAGAACTGATTCCTATGTTGATGCCAAAGAAAGTGAAGTACCGCAAGCAGCAGCGCGGACGTATGGCTGGGAAGGCCTGGCGCGGCAGCACGCTCGCTTTCGGTCAATACGGACTGAAGGTCCTTGAGCCGGGCTGGATTACCGATCGCCAGATTGAAGCGAGCCGAGTCGCCATGACGCGCTTCATCAAGCGCGGCGGCAAGATTTGGATCCGACTTTTCCCGGACAAGCCAGTCACGAAAAAGCCCGCCGAAACTCGTATGGGTAAAGGTAAGGGCGCACCGGATCACTGGGTTGCTGTCGTTCGGCCTGGGAAAATTTTGTTCGAGATGGAAGGGGTTACGCCGACAGATGCCGCTGAAGCGATGCGTCTTGCGTCCCACAAGCTGCCCTTGCGCACCGCATTCGTCAAGCGCGAGACGGCGCACTGAAGGAACTGAGAGTCGATTATGAAAACGGACAAAATCCGAAATTTGACAGACGTCGAGCTTCGCCACCAGGAGCGCGATCTCGCGGACCAGCTCTTCAAGTTGAAGTTCCAGATGAATATGGGACAAACGGAGAGCCTCAAGAAAATTCGGGGTTTGCGCAAGGACATTGCACGCGTGAAGACAATCCTTCGCGAGCAGGAACTTGCCGGCGCCCGTAAGACGGAGAAAAAGTAGCCATGGCCGAAACAACCGAGCAGAAAGGGCGCACCGGCCGCAAGATTGTTGTCGGAGAAGTCATTTCCAACAAAATGCACAAGACCATCGTGGTCGAAGCGATTCGCAAAAAGTCGCACCCGCTGTACGCGCGAGTGATTTCCCGTCGAAAGAAGTTTTATGCGCATGACGAGAAGAATGAAGCGCATGTTGGTGACGTGGTGCGGCTCGAGGAATCGCGTCCACTTTCGAAGCTGAAGCGCTGGAAATTAAAAGAAGTCATCCGTAAGACGGCCCTGGTGCCGGAAGTGAACGTGGACGCGGCCAGCTAGTCCGCGCAGCTGATTTAGGGAGAGACGATTATGGCCGTGATGATGAGAACCATGCTGGAGGTCGCCGATAACAGCGGCGCCCGCAAGCTTCAGATGATCCTCCCGCTGGGCGGTGCGACAGGTTTGCGCGCCGGCCTTGGCGATGTGATCACCGCCAGTGTGAAAGAAGCGTCTCCGGACGGACAGGTGCAAAAAGGCAAGGTGGTCAAAGCAGTCATCGTGCGTACCCGAAAAGAGCATCGTCGTCGGGACGGCACTTATATTCGCTTTGATCAAAACGCTGCAGTATTGATTAACGAAGCTGGAGAGCCGGTCGGAACGCGTGTGTTCGGTCCGGTCGCGCGCGAATTGCGCGAAAAGAAATTTTTGAAAATTGTCTCGCTCGCTCCAGAAGTTTTGTAAGCGGCGTAGAGGTTTCGGAAGCCTCAATGTTCCCAAGGTGACATTGAGTGGAAGAGGCCAGGTTCTGAAACTTTAAAACCTTGAAACTTCGAAACTTGGATTTTTTATGTCAACAGCAACGGCACACAAGAGAGTTGATATTCGCCGGAATGACAACGTAAAGGTCATGACCGGTCGGGACAAAGGAAAAGAAGGGCGCGTTCTGCGAGTGTTTCCAGGCGATGGGAAAGTTCTCGTCGAACACGTGATGATGGTGAAAAAACACGTCCGCCCAAATCCGCAGCGCAACATCAAGGGCGGCATTGCCGAACAGGAGAGCCGGATTTCGATCGCGAATGTCCAATTAGTCTGCCCGAGCTGCGGACCCGTTCGAATCGGACACGCAAAGCAAGGCGATAAAAAGGTTCGCGTCTGCAAGAAGTGTGGAACAACTTTGGATAAGTAGTTGTCCTGGCGTTAACAGCGAGTTTGAAACTCGAAAGTGAAATATCACGAACCGGTATCCACTCCGAAACCGTGAATAAAGGTTGAGCAATGGCAAAGAAGGAAAAAGTCGAAAAGCAGCAAGAACCAGCGAAGGCGCCTGAAGCAGCGCGTCACAGCGCGAAAGAGCGTCCGCGGTTACGTGTACGCTTTGAAAAAGAAATCGCGCCCGCGTTGATGAAGGAACTGGACTCGAAGAACGCGATGGCGGTGCCGCGACTCCACAAGATCGTTGTGAACATGGGAGTGGGTGAAGCAACACAGAACGCGAAGATTCTCGACCCTGCGGTAAATGAACTCAGCCAGATCACTGGTCAGAAGCCAGTCGTCACTCGCGCGAAGAAGTCGATCGCCGCTTTCAAGGTCCGTGCTGGCATGCCGATCGGTGCGATGGTCACGCTGCGCGGAGACCGCATGTACGAGTTTCTGGACCGCTTGGTCAATATCGTGCTACCTCGAGTCCGCGACTTCCGTGGTGTTTCGACGAAGTCGTTTGACGGACGAGGCAATTACACGCTTGGCCTTCACGACCAGTTGATCTTTCCGGAAATTGATTACGCGAGGGTCGACAAACTCAAAGGGATGAACGTCACGATTGTGACGACTGCTGGTTCGGATGACCAGGCGCGCGCGCTGCTTAAGCATTTGGGCATGCCGTTCCGGGCATAAATGTTTCGAGTGTTGAACGTTTAAGAAAAGGAATTCATGGCTACTACAGCAAAACGAGTTAAGGACGCACGGAAACCCAAGTTTTCGTCCCGCAAGCACAACCGCTGCAAGATCTGCGGACGCCCGCGCGGCTACCTCCGCAAGTTCGGCGTTTGCCGTCTGTGCTTCCGTGGTTTGGCGTTGCGAGGAGAGATTCCGGGCGTTTCGAAGTCGTCCTGGTAAGTAACGAAACGGCCTGCGCAAATATCGCGCGGGTGCATACGACGTCGCCGCAGGTTCTTCGGCAGTAGACAAGCTGAAGCAAACGGGCGACTTGAGGAGAAACAAGAATGAGGTTGACCGATCCGGTCGCAGACATGCTGGCGCGCATCCGTAACGCGATACGCGCACGGCACCAGAAAGTGGATGTCCCGGCTTCCAAACTGAAGGCCGAGATTGCCCGCATTTTGAAAGAAGAAGGCTATATCGCGAATTACAAGGCGACCGAAGAGGGTGGCCACAAAGTGATTCGTGTGTACCTCAAGTACAGTTCGACCAACGAAGCCGCCATCTCGAACGTGGAACGCGTGTCGCGTCCGGGTTGCCGCGTGTACGTGCGTCGTACTGAAATCCCTCGAGTTCTCGGTGGGTTGGGCATCAACATTCTCACCACTCCGCGTGGAGTCATGACTGGTCGTCAGGCTCGCAAGGAAGGCGTCGGCGGCGAAGTACTCTGTGAGATCTGGTAGAGCTGCTTCCAAGTTTTTCGATTGCCAGCAGCTAGAAGCAAAGAGCTAATCTATGTCACGAATTGGAAAAAAACCGATAGCCGTCCCTAAAGGCGTGACGGTCAAGATTGATGGCAACGTCATCGCGATTCAAGGGCCCAAGGGCAAACTGGACACGTCGATTCCATCTGGCATCTCCCTCGAACAAAAGGATGGAAATCTCGTTGCCCTACGCCAGAACGATTCACAGGCCGCTCTGCACGGTCTTGCCCGCGCCCTCGTGAATAATGCTGTGGAAGGCGTCACGAAGGGTTGGACGCGCGAACTGGAGATTGTCGGGATCGGCTACCGCGCCGAGATGAAGGGCAAAGGAATCGTCGTTTTCAACCTTGGCTACTCGCACCCGATTGAGTATCCGCTCCCCACGGGAGTCGACGTTGCAGTGGATCCCAAACAAACCAAGCTGACGCTGACCGGGATCGATCGTCAGAAGGTCGGCCAGGTTGCTGCGGAAATGCGAGCGCTTCGCCCACCCGATCCGTACAAGAACAAGGGTGTGCGTTACGCCGGCGAGCGCCTGAAGAAGAAGGTCGGCAAGACTGGTGCGAAGTAAGGATTAACGATCGTCGCATAACATTGCGAGACCCGGTATAGAAACCCGGGGTGAAGGATAGAAACATGTTTACGAAAGCAGGAAAAAACGCAACACGGCAGCGCGTCCATGACCGCATCCGGAAGAAAGTTCTGGGCACGGCAGATCGCCCTCGTCTTAATGTGTACCGCTCACTCAATCACATTTACGTCCAGGTGATTGACGACCTGCACGGCACAACGCTAGTTGCGGCTAGCACGGCGGAAGGAAAGAAAGCCGACCGCCGTACCGGCGGAAACTTGGCCGCTGCCAAGGCTGTTGGCAAATCAATCGCGGAACGCGCCAAGGCTAAAGGTATCGAAAAAGTTGTGTTTGATCGCGGCGGATACATCTACCACGGGCGCGTGAAAGCGCTGGCGGATGCTGCTCGCGAAAGCGGATTGAAGTTCTAGTCGGGAATTCAGACGGAATCGAGAGTTTAAGAATGCCAAGCGTGACTAAGAAGCTGGATGCAGGAAGTTTTCAATTGAAGGATCAGGTGGTCGCGATTAATCGCGTCACCAAGGTCGTCAAGGGCGGAAAAAATCTTTCGTTCGCGGCGCTGGTCGTCGTTGGCGATCC
The DNA here is from genome assembly GCA_036265385.1 of Terriglobales bacterium. Classification (GTDB taxonomy): domain Bacteria; phylum Acidobacteriota; class Terriglobia; order Terriglobales; family Acidobacteriaceae; genus DATAPD01. Next base: position 46,613 of record DATAPD010000054.1, on the reverse strand, counting down.
GTCCGCCGCTGTTGTCGGCTACGGATCCGGTAAGGCGAAGGAAGTACCTCAGGCAATTCGAAAGGGTATCGAGTCCGCAAAGAAGAACCTTCTGAAGGTCAATCTCACGCAGACCACGATTCCGCACCTGTCGCTCGGACGCTACGGCTCGGGTCGTGTTCTTCTGAAGCCGGCTCCGGAGGGTACCGGAGTGATCGCCGGTGGAGCAGTGCGCGCTGTGATGACCTCGGCCGGAATCCAGAATGTGCTGACAAAGTCCATCGGCACGACGAATCCGCACAACGTGGTCAAAGCAACTTTTGACGCTCTGAAGAAATTGAAGAACAAAGAAGCGGTCGCGAATCTGCGAGGCAAGGCGGCAGAGGAACTCTAAATCCTCGACTGAAAACGAGTTGAAAAACATTTATGTCAGCGAAGAAAACAAGTAAGACAAGCGGCGGCAAGTTGCACCTCAAGTGGGTGCGCTCCGGTATTCAGGCGCCGGTCAAACACAAATTGGTTGTGAAAGGTTTGGGATTCACTCGGCTCAACCAGGTGATCGAGCGTCCCGACACGCCAGCGATTCGCGGCATGGTCGCAAAGATTCCACACCTGGTTGAGATCGTGGAGTAGGACGATGAACTTATCGAACCTTCGAGCACCAAAGAAAGCCTCCAGCAATAAAAAGCGCGTCGGACGCGGTATGGGGTCGGGTATGGGCAAGACCTCTGCTCGCGGACACAAAGGGCAGCGCTCCCGCAGCGGTTCGCGCATGATGCGCGGTTTTGAAGGCGGCCAGATGCCGCTTCACCGCCGTTTGCCCAAGCGCGGCTTCAAGAACATCTTTCGCCAGGAATACGCGGTCGTGAACCTGGATAAACTTGCCGCTATCGGCGAGTCGACCATCACTCCGGAAGTTTTGCAAAAGTCCGGTGTGGTTCACAGCAAGAAGTTGCCGATCAAAATCCTCGGCGATGGCGAACTCAAGAGCGCCCTCACCGTGCACGCGCACAAGTTCTCCAAGTCGGCGCAGGAAAAGATCACCAAGGCGGGCGGCAAGTTCGAGGTCTTGCAGTAAATGTTTGACAAGCTGGCCAACATCTTCCGGATTCCAGATCTCCGCAAGCGCATTCTCTTCACGCTCGGAATGCTGGCGGTTTATCGGTTGGGCGGACACATTCCAACGCCCGGCATCAACGCCGATCGACTGCAGCAGTTCTTCGAACAGAACCGCGGAACCTTCCTCGGATTTGTCGACCTGATGTCCGGAAGCCAGTTGCGCCGACTGACAATTTTTGCTCTCGGCATCATGCCGTACATCACGGCATCGATCATTCTTCAGTTGTTGACGGTCGTGTATGAGCCACTCGCGAAGCTGCAAAAGGAAGGCGAACTCGGCCGCAAAAAGATCACTCAGTGGACGCGTTATCTGACGGTCATTCTGAGTGCGATTCAGTCCTTTGGCATTGCCATCAGTCTTCAAAAAAGCGGTGACTTCGTCATGAACCCTGGCGCTGGGTTTGTCCTGATGACGATGCTCACTTTGACCACGGGAAGCGCGTTCATCATGTGGCTTGGCGAACAGATTACTGAGCGCGGTGTCGGCAACGGAATGTCTTTGCTGATCTTCGCTGGCATCGTCGTTGGCTTGCCGCGCGGCGTCGCGGATCTCTTCCAGAAAATTAAGACTGATGCATGGGGAGGTTTCACTGCTCCCGCAGTCCTGATTCTCCTTGCGCTGATGGTTGCCGTCGTGGCCTTCGTGGTCTACGTGGAGCGAAGCGAACGCCGCATCCCGGTACAGTACGCAAAGAAGGTTGTCGGACGGCGCGTGATGGGCGGTCAATCCACGCACTTGCCTCTTCGCGTAAACGCTGGCGGTGTTATGCCGGTCATCTTTGCCTCGTCTATTTTGACCCTGCCTCAGACCGTCGGTTATGGCTTACGCGATACGCGCTATTTCGGCCCGCTGCTGCGCGCGCTGGGCTGGGGTGAGCCCCTTTACACCTTGCTGTATGCAGTCGGCATTATTTTCTTTGCCTACTTCTACGTGTCGATCGTCTTTAACCCGAATGAAGTTGCAGACAACATGCGGAAGTACGGCGGATTCATCCCCGGTATTCGGCCGGGCAAACGCACTGCGGACTTCATCAACGAAGTCCTGACGCGGATCACTCTCGTCGGTGCGCTCTACCTGATCATTGTGTCCTTCATTCCGGAATGGATGATCGCTGGTATTCACTTGAACCACCTGCCCGGCGCAGTCGGTGCTTGGTTTGAGCACTTGCCTAACTGGGTTACAAACGGTTTAGGAGTCAATTTCTATTTCGGTGGCACTTCGTTGTTGATCGTCGTCGGCGTGGCCATGGATACCGTCACCCAGATCGAAGCGCAACTGATCATGCGTCACTACGACGGATTTACGCCCCGCAGCGGTCGAATCCGTGGACGGCGTACTTGGTAATAAAGATAATCCCCCAGGGAGAAAGTCCGGTTCAGGGGTCACATACAGAACGTCTCTGAAGGGACTAGGATGTCGCGGTATCGTTCGGCCTGATTCCGAACGAAAAAGAAGGATCGAGAGGCTAGGGCGAACTCGATGGGGGAAGAAGCCGCGCGCAATATTGGACCGGTGATCTTGCTAGGACCTCCGGGAGCTGGGAAAGGAACCCAGGCCAAGCAGATCGTTGAGCATTACCACATCCCGCAGATTTCTACCGGAGACATTCTGCGGGAACATGTGAAGCAGGGAACGCCGTTAGGTCTTCAGGCCAAGGCCTTGATGGATCGAGGCGAACTGGTGCCCGATAATCTGGTTTGCGACATGGTCGCCGACCGATTACGGCAGACCGACTGCAATCCCGGCTTTATTTTGGATGGGTTTCCGCGAACCGCGGCCCAGGCTGGCTGGTTGGATGCCTACCTGGAGCATGAGTTCTTTGAAAGAGTGAAGAATGGGCCGTGCCTGCCGATTGTGATGCGTCTGGATGTCGACTATAATCGATTATTGAGCCGTATCACCGGTAGACGTTCCTGTCCTAAGTGTGGACGCATTTACAACGTCCATCTCCAGCCACCTCGTTTCGATGAAGTTTGCGATGACGATGGGACGAAGCTGATCATGCGCAATGATGATCGGGAAGAAGTCATTTCCGGTCGTTTAGCTGCGTATCAGGAACAGACGCGTCCGGTGGCGGACTACTACGAGCAGCGCGGACGACTGGTTTCGGTGAACGCCGATCTACCGATCGAAGAAGTAACGGCACAGATCTTTGGGGTGATTGACAGCCACAGCACGCCGCAGCCGCACGGTTCGGATCATTAAAGCGGATGGCTATTGTCTGTAAATCGTCAGCAGAGATCGCGAAAATGCGGAGCAGTGGCCGTATCGTTCGCGAGGTGCTCGAATCCCTGAGAAAGCTGGTTGCACCCGGGGTTTCCACGATGGATCTCGAGCGATCCGCTGAAAAGCAGATTCGCGATGCGGGAGCAAAGCCGGCATTCAAGGGCTATTACGATTACCCTTGTGTGCTCTGTACTTCGATCAACGAGGAAATCGTTCACGGCATTCCGTCCGAGAAACGGGTGCTGAAAAGCGGTGACATCGTTTCGATCGACTGTGGTGTTGTGATGGACGGGTATTACGGCGACGCTGCCATTACCGTTCCGGTCGGCGATGCAGTTTCGGAGGATGTGAAAAAGCTCCTCGATGTCACCGAAGCATCGCTTTATAAGGGAATCGACCAGGTTCGCATCGGAAACACGATCGGCGATGTTGGCGCTGCCGTCCAGGAATACGTGGAAGCGAACGGATTCAGCGTGGTGCGCGAGTTCGTCGGGCACGGAATCGGTACCCGGCTTCATGAAGAGCCGCAAGTTCCGAACTTCGGCAAACGTGGTTTGGGCGCCCGGCTTCGAGAAGGCATGGTACTCGCCATCGAACCGATGGTGAATTTTGGTAAACCGGAAGCGCGAGTTTTAGGCGACAAGTGGACAGCTGTCACTGTCGACGGTAGTCCGAGCGCACATTTTGAACACTGCGTCGCTGTCACACGTAACGGCCCGCAGATTTTGACACAGTAGTTGATCGAAATTGGGACTAGAAACTAGCAACCAACTACTTGCTACTGGAGTTGAATGAGTAAAGAAGACGCGATTGAAGTTGAGGCGACTAGCGGGCGTGAGCGTAGCGGGAGCCCGCTGCCGAAATCCTGAGCGGAGCGAAGGATCTTGAATCAAAGCGGAAAAGGATTGAATGAGTAAAGAAGACGCGATTGAAGTCATGGCAGTGGTCATCGAACCTCTGCCGAATGCCATGTTCCGGGTGGAACTAGAGAACAAGCATCAGGTCTTGGCGCATGTTTCCGGCAAAATGCGCAAGAATTTCATCCGCATTCTGCCCGGCGACAAAGTCGCGGTTGAGCTTTCGCCCTACGACTTAAATCGCGGCAGGATTGTGTATCGATATAAGTGAATCTGCAGTTGTTGTTCCTGACAACTGAGAACTGAGAACTGGTTTATGAAGGTACGAGCATCGGTAAAGAAAATTTGTGACAAGTGCAAGATCATCCATCGCAACGGCGTTGTGCGTGTGATCTGCGTAAATTCCAAGCACAAGCAGCGGCAAGGTTAAAAGATTAAAAAGAGGAAACTATGGCACGTATAGCTGGCGTCGATCTTCCGAGAAATAAACACGTGAATATCGCGCTTACTTACATCTACGGAATCGGGCATCCGCGCGCCGCGCGAATTCTGGATGCGGCGAAAGTTGATCCCATGAAGAAGGTTCAGGATCTTGGCGAAGATGAAGTGAACCGTATCCGCCAGGTGATCGAAGCGGAGGGGTCCGTTGAAGGCGATCTCCGCAAAGATGTCACAATGAACATCAAGCGGCTGATCGAAATCGGCTCCTATCGCGGGTTCCGCCATCGCCGCAATCTGCCTGTCCGCGGACAGCGCACACACACCAACGCGCGCACTCGAAAAGGACCACGCAAAGGAACCGTCGCCAACAAAAAGAAGGCGGCCTCGAAAACATAGAATCCAGTTCCCAGTATCGGTTCAGAGCACTAAGAACTGAAACGGTACAGCTGAGAACTGAGAACTGAGAACTGATCGTTATGGCGAAACCAGCAGCTGCGGCAGCCGGAGCAGGCGCGCCCGACAAAAAGGGCAAGAAAAAAACTTTTAAGAAGAAGGAGCGCAAGCACGTCCCCCATGGGCTCGTGCATATTCAGGCGTCCTTCAACAACACGATCGTGACGATCTCGGATCCGTCCGGCAACGTGATCTCGTGGAAGAGCTCTGGCTCTCTCGGATTCCGCGGCTCGCGGAAGGGAACGCCATTCGCTGCGCAGCAGGCGGCCTCGAATGCCGCGAATATGGCGCGAGATCATGGCGTCCGCAGCGTCGATGTGCGTGTCAGCGGCCCGGGGTCTGGTCGCGAGTCGGCCATCCGCGCTTTAGCTGCGGCTGGCATCGAAGTCCGCTCCATCAAGGACTTTACGCCGATTCCGCACAACGGCTGCCGTCCGCCGAAGCGTCGAAGAGTGTGAGCAAGGTGTTTCTCGCTGATCTTGGCCATGCTAACGACTAGCGACCACTGACCAGCGAGTGCGTTTAAACGTCCGGGACGAAGGGTGAAGCCAAACCTGTAAACCGGTCATCTAACAAGGAGAACAACTTGGCCCGTTACACTGATGCAGTTTGTCGTCTGTGCCGTCGTGAAGGCATAAAGCTCTTCCTGAAAGGCACGAAATGTTTTTCCGATAAGTGTCCCATCGAAAAGCGCAACTTTGCTCCCGGACAACATGGGAAAGATCGTAAGGCCAAAATCGTTGGCTACGGTCTGCAACTGCGCGAAAAGCAGAAAGCAAAACGGATTTATTTCACCCAGGAAGGCCAGTTCCGAAACTATTTCGAGAAGGCCGCTCGCTCCCGAGGCGTCACCGGTGAAAAGCTTCTGCAGCAGCTCGAGCGCCGGTTGGATAACGTGGTGTTCCGCATGGGTCTCGCGACGTCTCGTCGCCAGGCGCGTCAGTTGGTTCGCCACGGCCACATCGAGGTCGCGGGACGTAAGGTCAATATCCCTTCCTTTGAAGTCAATGTTGGACAGGACATCGCTGTTCGCGAAGGTAGCCGCAAACTCGTGATGCTCGAGCACGCGAAAGATATTGCGAGCCATCAGCCAGCTCCAACTTGGTTGGAGATTGATCGCGACAATTACAAGGGGCGCGTCACGGCATTGCCAAAGCGCGACGAGATTCAGTTGCCCGTCAACGAGCAGCTCATCGTTGAGCTTTACAGTAAGTAAGTTTCAAGTTTTAAAGTTTCGAGAATTACATCGCCCGACCCTAGAAACTCGAAACCGGAAACTCGAAACTTTGTTTTCGGTCCACCATCGAGCCAAAACAGCCTTTCTCGATGCTTAACCTGAACACTCGGACCAGTTCAGGGAGTCGAGATTGAGCCAAACGGCCGAGAGGAGAAACACGAATGCTTTGGAAAGGTTTCCAAAAACCAAAACGTCTTGCCACCGATGCTCAGTCATCTACCGATAAATATGGGATGTTCTGGGCACAGCCGTTCGAGCGCGGATTCGGCACAACGATCGGCAACGCGCTTCGTCGCGTTCTGCTGAGTTCGATCGAAGGCGCCGCGGTCACTGCTGTGAAGATTGAAGGAGTTCTTCACGAGTTTCAGTCGATCCCTGGTGTTGTCGAAGATGCAACCGACATCATCCTCAATCTGAAGCAAATTCCTTTCAAACTTGCTGGCGATGCGCCAAAAGCCATCTATCTGCGTTCGGACGCTCCCGGCGTTGTTACTTCCGGCATGATCGAAGCCGATGCCGACGTCGAAGTCCTGGATAAGGATGTCTACATCGCGACGGTTAGCGAAGGCGGCAAGCTTGATATGGAAATGCGCCTCAAGCGCGGCCGCGGATACGTTTCCGCCGACAAGAACTTCGACGAAGATCTTGGCCTCGGGTTCATTCCGATCGATTCCGTCCACTCGCCCGTTCGCAAGTGCAACTACACGGTTGAGGCGGCTCGTCTTGGACAGATCACCGACTACGACAAGCTGACTCTCGAAGTCTGGACGAACGGCTCGATCACTCCGGCCGATTCTCTCGGTCTTGCAGCGAAGTTAATCAAAGATCACATGAACATCTTTATCAACTTCGAGGAAGAGATCGAAACTGCGTCCTCGACTGAAGACCGCAAGCCGGAGATCAAGAACGAAAATCTGAACCGTTCTGTCGAAGAATTGGAGCTTTCTGTCCGCAGTTACAATTGCCTGAAGAACGCTAACATTCAGACGATCGGCGAGCTCGTTCAGAAGACCGAAGCCGAAATGCTGAAGACCAAGAATTTCGGCCGCAAGTCGCTGAACGAGATTAAAGAAATTTTGTCGTCGATGGGCCTGAGCCTGGGTATGAAGATCGACGAGCACGGAAACGCCGTGCCCGGCCCGACTTCGAACCAGATACTGCCCGCATCGGCATACGGTGATAACGATCTATAAAAAGCAGTTGTCAGTAGTCGGTTGGTGACTCCCGACTACTGACTCCTGACTACTGGAGTTTTCTCATGCGTCATAAAGTTGGAGGATGGAAACTTGGCCGCAACACGGCCCATCGGCGTTCTCTGCTGCGCAATCTGGTCACGTCGCTCATCGTCGAAGAGCGCATCGAGACCACGATACCGAAGGCCAAAGCGATGCGTCCCCACGTCGAGAAAATGATCACACTCGGCAAGCGCGGAGACCTCGCCGCCCGCCGTCAGGCTGCTTCGTACTTGATGACCGGCGATGCCGTGAAGAAACTCTTTGACACGCTTGCGCCTCGCTACGGAGACCGCAATGGTGGTTATCTGCGCATCGTCCGTAGCGCTTGGCAAAAAGGCGACGGCGCGGACAAAGCCTTTATCGAACTGCTCGGCAGCGAGCAGGTCCTCGATGAAAAGCGGCAGAAGCGCGCTGAAATCCGTGCCAAGCGAGCCGAAGAGACTCGCAAGGCGATGGAAGAAGCCGAAGCTCAGGCCCAGGCAAACGCCGAACCTGCATCCGAGGGAGAGAAGAAAGAGTAGCTCCCTTCAGCTTTTAAAAAGATCAGGCCGCCCATGGGCGGCCTTTTTGTTCATCAACGCCTCTACTGTTTGATCACCGCAGGAGCCGAGAGCGTACCAACGTATCCGGTGCGGTTGTCACGCACGGCGAGCCTTACTTCGTTATTCGGCGCCACTGCCGTGTCCAGATCGATATGCAACAGCATTCCTTGCTGCAGGATTTTTTTGTAGGTTTCTGCGTCGAATGTCTGGTCCACCTTCATACTTTTGTTGCCCAGCATCTTGCCTTCGGGAGAGAACATTGCCGCGTACAACACCATGTTGATCTTCTTCCCACTACCTGCGTCTTCAGCCGAAATCGTTTTTGGATCGATCAGGAAGTCGACTCCCACTCCCTTCGCTGCCGGCTTGATCTGGGCGCTGAATGTCACGAGCGTGGCGGAGGTCTGGTCCATTAATGCTTCCCCCACCTCCTGGTCTGGTTTTCGGTCCTTCAACTCCGACGGATCAATCGCGAAATAGCCTTTTCGATATCGCGCTTCCGTTCCATCCCGACTAGTCTTCACTTTGATTGACCGATACTTGCCATCCCACTTCTTATCTTCCGGGTAGTAGCCGATCGTGTAGTATGCATTTGAATCATCTACAGCGACCGCCACGCCGTTCTTGATTTCGTTCTGATTCACATAGGCAATGCCGCCGGTCTCTCGCGCCATTTCTTTCATGATCTCCTGGCTGGCGGTTACATCGGAGATCTTTGACAAAGCCGAGTCGTCCATACTCTGAAATCGTCGCGCCGGCAGGTCTGCCATTCCGCCTTCCATCCCGGTAATCAGTCCACGCGCATCCACGGGATAGATCGCAATTTGAGCACTGGACAGTTGCGCAGCCGCCTGCCGGATTTCTTCGGTGTGAAGGTTTCGATTGGTATTCGCAACGGCGCCAGTTGAGCGCGTGCCTAAACCTAACTGTGAAATTGTGGGCAGCGACTCCGCTAATTCTGCATCACTGACTGCTCTGTTTTCAGGAATCAAGTTGAACGGAAAGGTTGCTGTGACCCAGATGACGCTTTTTCTGCCGGGGATGCCACCCAGAAACCTTCCTAATCCACGCATTGCTTCAAGCGTCATCTGCATACGACGATCTTCAACGTAGTCGACCTGAACCTGTTGGAAGCCCTGGATTCGTTGTGCCATCAGGAAGGCCGAGTTTTGCACATTGATGCCGCCGTCTGAGCTGGTGCTCGGTGGTCGGGGGATGGTTGTGCCAGTCGACTCCTGCTCCTGCGGCTTATAGTTCTTCAAAGCTTGAAGTAACACGTCAGGATCTTGCGTAAAATCCTGCAATACTCCGAGAGATCCCGCTAGCGTTAGTACCGCCATCTTCTGTCCTGGCTTGTACTGCTGCTTTACGAAATCGAGCATTTGTTGGCGAGCATAAGCCTGATCTTTGAATGGCGTGTTGACCGCATCCAGTAGAATCACCACCACTGGACCACCTGGCGAACGGTATTCAGGTTTGTTTGAATAAATTCCCGGTGGAAGTTGTGGACCTGCAGCCAACTTATTCTCCGCGGCCGACGTGAAAACCGAAATCTTCTGATTCTTGCCCTTCTCCTGAATCGTAAAATCTTCCGCCTTCAGCCCCTGCACTCGATTGCCATTCTTGTCAGTAACCACAACATCTACGAGCACCAAGTGTGTGTTTACGCGGATCGTCGGAACCGGTGGCTCCGCTCCGGATGCTTGTTGGGGTTGGGCCGATAACTCGCCCAAACGCACGCTAACTAAGAAGATCGCAATCACTGCACACGTCTTAAATAACTTCGACATTCTGACTACCTCCACGGCGCAAGAAAGGCAGGGCATCCCAAGTCACGCGACTTTATTACGTTTCTTTCAGCCTTTCAAGGACTACTCACAACCCGCCGCGCCTTCCACCGCCCTCCATTTGCCTCAACTCTCACTTCATCTCTAAAATAGAAATTCTTCCTTGAGAGAATTTATGATCCATTTTCCAGTTCCAGAAGCTCTTACCTTCGATGACGTGTTGCTGTCGCCTGCCCGCTCCGATGTTGTTCCTGCGCAGGCGAATACTCAAACCCATGTCAGTCGAAATATCGCTCTCAATATCCCGATCATCAGTGCCGCCATGGACACCGTTACTGAATCCCACATGGCGATCGGACTCGCACAGCAGGGCGGTATCGGCATCATTCATCGCAACCTTACGATCGAACAGCAAGCCAACGAAGTTGACAAGGTAAAGCGCTCGGAAAGCGGCATGATTGTCGATCCTGTCACCATGCAGCCCGATGCCAAGGTATCCGACGCCCTTGACGTCATGCGCAAATACAAGATCTCCGGTGTTCCGATCACCCAAAAAAGTGGCAAGCTCGTCGGAATTCTCACCAATCGAGATCTTCGTTTTGAAACCCGTTTCGACATTCCGATCAGCAAGGTGATGACGAAGGAAAATCTCATCACGGTTCCCGTTGGCACCACGCTGGAACAGGCAGAAGAAATTCTTCACGAGCATCGCGTGGAGAAACTGCTGGTCGTCGACGACAAGTACAACCTCAAGGGACTCATCACCGTAAAAGACATTCAGAAAAAGCTGAAATATCCCAACGCCGCCAAGGACTCTCATGGACGTTTGCGTGTTGCCGGCGCAATCGGCGCGACCGGAGATTTTCTCGAGCGAGCTCAGGAACTGGTCAAAGCCAAAGTTGACCTTCTCGCCATCGACAGCGCGCATGGTCACTCTTCCAAGGTGCTCGATGCCGTTAAGGCCATTAAGTCGAAGCTTCCTGAAGTGGATCTCATTGCCGGCAACATCGCCACTTTCGACGGTGCTTGCGAGCTCGCGAAGGCCGGCGTTGACGGCATAAAAGTCGGTATCGGTCCTGGATCAATCTGTACCACCCGTGTTGTTACCGGAGCCGGCGTTCCACAAATTACCGCCATCGCTGAGGCTTCTCGCGCGACGCGTGACGCGGGCGTTCCGATCGTCGCGGATGGTGGCATCAAGTACTCTGGCGATATCACGAAAGCAATTGCGGCTGGTGCTTCCGCGGTGATGATTGGCTCTCTCTTCGCCGGCACTGACGAAAGTCCCGGCGAGTTGATTCTTTATCAAGGTCGTACGTTCAAGTCGTACCGCGGTATGGGATCCCTCGGTGCGATGGCTGCGGGATCCAGCGAACGTTATTTCCAGAACAGTGACGGCGATGCATCCACGGCCATGCCGGTGATCGGAGAAGAATCGAACCGCCTCGCCAAGCTCGTTCCGGAAGGCATAGAGGGCCGCGTGCCTTATCGTGGCTCGGTCGCCATGATTGTGCACCAGATGGTCGGAGGCTTGAAGTCAGGGATGGGCTACTGCGGATGCCAAACAATCCCCGAACTCCAGCAGAAGGCGCGCTTTGTTCGGATCAGCAGCGCGGGCCTGCGAGAAAGCCACGTTCACGACGTCATCATCACTCGCGAGGCGCCGAATTACGCCCTCGAATAAAGGCGAGCACTCTTGAATTCAACTCGGGCCGCACTGTGGAAGACATGGATTCCCGCCCTCCTCTGGGTGCTCGTCATCGCGGCCGAATCGACGGACACGTTTTCCTCGAGCAACACCAGTCGCTTTATCTATCCTTTTCTGAAGTGGCTGTTTGGTCCGCTTGATTTCGCTAAATACCAGTTCTGGAACGGTGTCGCCCGTAAGTGCGGTCACGTCATCGGCTATGCCATTCTTTGTTGGCTGTTATTCCGAGCGTTTCGAGCCACTTGGCCGCTTTTGCAAACTTGGTCTGTGCGATGGGCTCTTCCAGCGTGGATTACTACCGCCTTGGTCGCCTCACTTGATGAGTGGCACCAGAGCTATATTCCTTCCCGCACCGGAGCTTTCCATGACGTCATCTTGGATAGCAGCGCGGGTTTAGCTGTGCTCGGCCTGCTCTTCTACTGGAATCGTCGGCGTGCGACGACAGCGCCAACCTCTTGATTCGCTTGAGCTTGCGTCGGATTTTTCCTGTCCTCTTTCACAGCGAGCAACAGGAACGTTGAGACGATTGCTATGCCTGATGAAAAGTAAAATGGCATCGCTGGACTCATGTGTTTCCACAATTCACCCGTGATGACACTGGCCAGAAGCATCGCGACGCTTGTCGCGAAGAAATAAAAACCCAACGCGCGCCCCTTGATCGAAGGTGGTGCAGTATCCACTACAAGCGCTTTCAAGACAGGATTTGTCAGCGCATAGAACAGCCCATAGAAAGCCATTGCAATCCAGATTGCCCTCGTGGACGGCGCCCAGGCAAAAACCAGATACACGACTGCGAAAACCGCATACCCCGCAGCTGCAATCGCCCGTCGTGAAAACTTGTCGCTCCACTTGCCCGCGGGCCACGAACCCGCCGTGTATACGACGTTGAATACGAGTCCTAACAATGGCGCGTATTTTGACGCGATTCCTAGATTCTGCGCGCGCAACACGAGAAACATATCGCTGGAATTCCCCACCGAAAACAATGTCACCACGAACAATACAAAATAAAAACTCCCCGGAAGACCAGATGCCGCGGTTTTCGTCTCCGCAATCGTTTTCTTTGTGCGGGAAGATTCTTGCTCTACGCGGCCGCGCGCTTCTTTCGTTCCCGATTGGCTCTCTTTTATCCAAACGATCGCGACCAGAACGCACAAGAATCCCGGAACGGCTGCTGCCCAGAACACACCTCGCATCCCTACGCGCGACAATAGAATCAACGCCGCTAAAGGACCCACAATCGCTCCCGCCGAATCCATCGCCTGGATCAGCCCATACGCGGAGCCGATACGGTCCTTCTCCACCGAGTCCGCGACCATTACATCTCGCGGCGTCCCGCGCACGCCTTTTGCAAAGCGATCTACGAAACGTATTCCAAGGATTTGCCACCACGATGTGGTCAGCGCCAGCAATGGTTTCACTGCATTGGCTGCAACGTATCCAGAAACGACCAATGGCTTGCGTCGCGCGAATCGATCCGCGAGCATTCCGGAGAAGAGTTTCGCGATGGATGCGACACTCTCCGCAATACCTTCGATAATTCCGAGTTGCGCAGGACCCGCGCCGAGCGTCACCAGAAATGCGGGCAACACCCAGTACGCCATTTCGCTGGCGGTGTCATTGAGGAAGGAAGTCAGGCCGAATGCGCGGACATTTCGCCAGCCGTCGTGTGCGCGCGCAGATTGCTCAGACATCCTTCGATTCTTACATGGAGGTGCAATAGGAATGGGAACTCAATACATTGCGTCGTACTTGGTAACCACGAGTTGTCCGGACTTATTCTCTAACGTCACTGAGAAGGGCTCTTCGTAGGTAGTGTCCTGTCCAGCTGTATTGAGACGGTTGCCTCGATAGTGAAGGATTACGAGCGGCGGCGCATCTTCACGGTCTGCCAACGCCCAAGTCGTGAGCGGATGTTGCGACTCCGACTCGCAGATGAATGTCGCGTACTTCCGGCGATAATCCCGCTCCCAGCGGCTTAATACATCCTTGCAATTTCCATCGCGCATTTCGCGAATGAACTTGTTCGCCGTCTTCTCAATCGTCCGGTCTCTGAGTGGATTCAGTTTGATCGTCAGCGGAAGCCCATTCAGAGGATCGCGTTCTTCTGACCGCGACAAGATGGGCGGCTGCTTGCTCAACCAATGGAGATATCCTAGAAACACGATGACCAGCAAAAGCCCGGTTCCAGCTGCGATCGCAACGTGAGTTTTGGAAAACTCCATCCTGCAAGTGTGAGGTACGCCAGTCGCGGCCACAAGATTACTCTTGGGATGCGAACCCCCGGCGGGCCAATGGCCTGTTTCACGCTGCAGAGAGCCCGAGGTACACGCTCAACTCTTGGCCTAACAATGTAAGTCTCAAGAGGCCTCGACGAGGCTCAAATTCATTGCACTCGACGGTGTCTACGGTTTGTCTTTTCAGGAGCTTCGGCGTATAGTAACCACTGGAACTGTTGTGTAGTATCAGGATTGGCGAAACACACCAGTGGGCGAAAGCCCACTTTTTCGTTTCTGCCAAAACTGGCTGCCTCGGATACGAGTTAACTTTCAGAAAACATGGCACTTGCGGTAGAACGAGTCCGTGAAATCGCGGACCGCGTGGCTGAGTCCAGCGGACTTGAAGTGGTAGATGTCGAGTTTCTCGGTGGTGGGAAGCACCGAATGCTTCGGGTTTATATCGACAGGCCTGGAGCTGTTCCCACGCCAGATCACCCGGCAGGTGTAACGCACGAAGATTGCGCTAACTTTACGCGCGAGTTCGGAACCATTCTCGACGTTGAAGACGCAGTGCCCGGTGGTTCTTACGTGCTTGAAGTGTCGTCGCCTGGATTGGATCGCAAGCTGTCACGTCAGGCTGACTTCGAGCGCTTTCTTGGCAGCCGCATCAAGCTGACTACGCGGCAGCCAGTGAACAACAATCGCCATTTCGAAGGGCGCTTGGAAAAGTTTGAAGGTGGCCGTCTCACACTCGATCTGAGCGACGCCCGGAAAAAGAAAAAACGCCCGGCTGAAGATGCACCGCAGACGGTCGATATCGAGTTCGCCAATTTAGAGAAGGCGAACTTGGTACCAGAAATCAAGTAGGCAGCCGACGCAGCATCCGATTCGCTGACTACTGACTCCTGACTACGGATTTACTATGGCAAGCGAGCTTTACAACACTATCGACGCGCTCAGCAGGGAAAAAGGAATCGATCCGCAAATTGTCGTCAGCGCGGTCGAAGACGCCATCGTTGTCGCTACGCGCAAGTATTACAAGTCGCAGGAAAACCTTCGCGCCGAGCTCGACAAAGAGACTGGAAAGATTCGCGCATTCGCAGTCAAAACTGTCGTCGAATCTCCCGAGCAGATCGAAGATCCGAATCTGCAGGTGACCGTCGACGATGCCCGCAAAATGAATCCGACCATTGAAGTCGGCGGGGAACTCCAGATACCCAAAGCCACGGAAGGTATTCTGGGACGCATCGCGGCTCAACTTGCGAAGCAGGTCATCTTCCAGAAAGTTCGCGAAGCGGAGCGCGACACTGTCTACAACGATTACATCGGTCGCGTCGGCGAAATCGTAAACGCCACTGTGAAGCGCATTGAGGGACCCGATGTGATCTTTGATCTCGGCAAGGCTGAAGCTCGCATGCCGCGCAAAGAGCAGTCTCGTCTCGAATCTTTCGCAATTGGTGAGCGTGTGCGTGTCGTCATCGCTCGCGTGGAACGTGCTTCAAAAGGCCCCGGTGTCGTGGTTTCGCGTGCCGTGCCCGACCTCGTGCAGCACCTGTTCCAGACTGAAGTTCCAGAAATTTACGACGGAACGGTTGTGATTCGCGCCATCGCCCGCGAAGCCGGTGAGCGCACCAAAATTGCAGTCATGTCCAAGGACAAGGACGTTGACGCTGTCGGCGCATGCGTCGGTATGAAGGGCATGCGCGTCCAGTCGATCATCCGTGAACTTCGCGGCGAGAAAATCGACATCATCGAGTATCACGAAGATGCGGTCACTTTCGCTGAGAAAGCTCTTCAGCCCGCGAAGGTGAGCCGAGTCACAGTGCTCGACGGCTCCGATCATCATCTCGAAGTTGTCGTCGATGACAGCCAGCTTTCGCTTGCGATCGGAAAGAAAGGGCAGAACGTCCGCCTTGCCGCCAAGCTGCTCGGCTGGAAAATCGATATCAAGAGCGAGGAAGAGAAGCGGCAGGAAGTCGAACAGCAGATGTCTGCCCTGGTGTCTCAGACTTCGACTCCGCTTGAGAACGTGCCCGGCCTGGGTGAAGGGCTCATTGAGAAGCTCAGCGCTGCAGGAATTAGCACTGTCGAGGCGCTCGCCGACATGACTCCAGAGCAACTGGAAGCCATCGAAGGCATCGGGCCGAAGACTGTGGAAAAAATCAGCATCGCGGTCAATAATTACTTTTCAAGCTTGGAAGGCGGCGAGGCAGCTCCAGAGATGGCCGAGGGCGTCGAGGACGTTGCGGCTGAGGGAGTTGGAGAGGTGCCTGCCGAATCCTCAGAGACTGCCGATCTCGCAGCCGCCGCTGACACATCGGAAGTTGCACCTGAGGAACAAAGCGTTACGGAAGAGCCCGCGGCAGACGTGGCTCCCGAAGAAAAATCTGAGTAGCGCCCGTGTGTTTAGACGACACGCGGAACATGAAACCCACTCGTGAGGTTGACATGAGGACTTAGCGGGACAGGGCGGATGAAGAAAAGGGGCGGATGAGTAAGATTCGAATCAACGATCTGGCAAGAGAGCTGGAAGTTAAAAGCAAAGCCATTCTGGATGTGCTTCCAGAGGCTGGCATCACCGAAAAGAAAACACATTCCAGCTCACTCGAAGACCATGAAGCGGACAAGGTGCGCGCGCATTTCCGTGCGCATGCTGAAGCGCAGTCTGCCACTCGCTCTTCACGTCCAATCCGCGGCGAAGAGGAGATTAAGACCAAGATCGACCTCTCCCATATTTCCAAGCCCGGCGATGTTCTCAAGCTGATCACGCAAAAACAGCAGGCTGCAGCGGCTCCGGCAGCGCCTCCCAAGCCCGTCGCAGCGCCCCCACCGCCACCGGTGGAAGCGAGACCGCCTGCTCCAGCGCCTCCGGTTGCGAAACCTCCTGCACCTCTGAAACCGCCGGAGCCACCAGCGCCCGCTCCAAGATTGATTACGCCGCAGACCGTCGCGCGCCCGTTAATTCAACCGCCCCCGCCTCCTGTTCCGCCCGCTCCCCCAGTGGCAGCGGCTCCTCCTGCGCCTGTTGCTCCGCCGAGACCGGCCGCACCCGTGGCTCCGCCCACTGCGCCTCCACCGGCTTCAGTTACTCCAGCAGTTCCGCCGGTTGCAGCTGCTCCCCCAAAGCCAGCAACCCCGCCGGGACCGCCGCCACCGCGCATGATCATGCCGCAGACGGGACCGCGCCCTGTCTACAAGGCTCCGCCACGCCCCGTTACACCCGCCGCTCAGGCTGGTCCTGGAGCTCCGACTCGCCCTATTGCTGGCCGTCCGGCGCCCGGCCGTCCTGTTCCCGGCCAACCAATCTTTCAGCGGCAGCGCCCACAATCGCCCGGAACGCGGCCGCCCTTGCGTCCTGGCGAGCGCCGTCCCATGCATCCCACGCGGCAATCGCCAACTGGTTCGCGTCCTCTTGGCGTCGGCCCTGGCCCAGGCATCTTGCCGCCTCCGGGACCGACTCGTCCCGGAAGCAGACCCGGCGGACCTTCGCGTCGTCCGGGACAACGCTATATCCCTCGCGGCGTAAAAGAAGGCCCGATGAAGGGCTATGTTCCGCCGCCGCGCATGGTCGTCTCCAACGAACCGATGCCGATCACGCGCAGTATCACGATCACAGAAGGCATCAGCGTGAAAGATCTCGCCGAGAAGCTGGATGTGCGCGCCAAGGATCTCATCGCGCGCCTGCTTGCTCGTGGCGTGTTCGCGACGATTAATCAAACGCTCGACGCCGAACTTGCCAGCGAAATGGCTCGTTTCTTCGGTGCCGAAACGAACGTCATCACTTTCGAAGAGCAGGCTGCCAAGGAAATTACAGACGCCGCATCCGCCAGCGAAGGCCCCGTAGAGGAAGTGCCCCGTCCCCCAGTCGTCACGATCATGGGACACGTCGACCACGGTAAGACGACGTTGCTCGACGCGATACGATCGACCAGCGTTGCTGAAGGCGAAGCCGGCGGTATCACACAACATATCGGCGCGTACAAGGTCACCATCCAAGATTCTTCGTCGCCCGCTTATGGCCGCCAGATCGTCTTTCTCGACACGCCCGGCCACGAAGCGTTCACCCGCATGCGTTCGCGGGGAGCCAAAGCCACTGACATCGTCGTGCTGGTCGTGGCTGCTGATGATGGCGTCATGCCGCAGACACTCGAGGCCATCGATCACGCGCACGCTGCTGAAGTTCCCATCATCGTCGCTGTCAATAAGATTGATAAGCCCGAGGCGATGCCAGATCGTGTCAAGAAACAGCTCGCCGACCGCGGACTCATGCCCGAAGACTGGGGCGGCACTACCGTTTTTGTCGATGTTTCCGCGAAGAAGAAAACCAATCTCAACCTGCTGATGGAAATGATCTGCCTCGTTGCAGACCTGCAGGAATTGAAAGCGACTCCCGATCGTGCCGCCAGTGGCGTCGTGCTCGAAGCCAAGCTCGATCGTGGCCGTGGTCCTGTCGCTACTGTTCTCGTGCAGAACGGCACTCTTCGGACGAGCGATAACTTCGTTGTCGGAGACGTTTACGGCAAAATCCGCGCAATGTTCGATGATCGCGGCGGCGCGCTGCAAGACGCTCCGCCTTCAACTCCAGTCGAGATTCTCGGACTCGAAGGTTTGCCGCAGGCTGGCGATCAATTCGTCGTCGTTGCCGATCGCGACAAGGCCCGCAACATTTCCGAATACCGCGAGCAGAAGACTCGCGAAGCGGCCCTTGCCAAGAGTTCGCGCGTTTCGCTCGAAGGCCTCGCCGAGCAGATGAAGACGGCCGGTATGAAAGAGCTCAACATCATCCTGAAAGGTGATGTTCAGGGATCGGTCGAAGTTCTCACCGACCTGCTCTCGAAACTTTCAAATGATAAAGTTCGCCTGAAAGTGCTTCGCTCCGGCGTCGGCGCGATTACGGAATCGGACGTGCTTCTCGCGTCGGCTTCGAATGCCATCATCATCGGCTTCAACGTTCGACCCGAGCGCAAAGCACAAGAACTTGCCGAGCAGGATAAAGTTGACATCCGGCTGCACTCGATCATTTACGAGCTGCAGGACGAAATCAAGCGTGCCATGACCGGCTTGCTTGAGCCCACGATCAAGGAGACATACCAGGGCCGCGCAGAAGTTCGCGACACGTTCCGCATCCCCAAAGTCGGTACCGTTGCTGGATGCTATGTTGTCGACGGCATCATCAAACGCGATTCGGAAGTCCGCTTGCTCCGCGACAACGTCGTTGTCTTTCGCGGCAAGGTCGGATCGCTCAGGCGCTTCAAAGACGATGCCAGCGAGGTTCGCAACGGTATGGAGTGCGGTATCTCGATCGCAAACTATGGTGACGTAAAAGTGGGTGACGTCATCGAGGCTTTCGTGACGGAGAAAGTCGCCGCCGAAGTCTTCGCATAGAGAGCTGCGAGACACGAGCTACGCGTAAGCTAGCGATTCAACTAAGCAGTACTCGGTGATCTTAGTTATGGCGTCATCCCGAGCGAGGTGCTTTTTGCCGACCGAGGGATCACGCGTGTAGTGCCTTTGTCCTGAATTGAGACCTGGAACTCCTTAAGTCACTCTGCTAGCTGACTAGCCTTGGCCACTGATGATTGCTTTCCTCACCCTCGAGTTGCGCATCGAGGCCGCGCAATCCCTCAAGGACAAGCGACAGGTCGTTCGCAGCATGAAGGATCGGCTGCGCTCGAGCTTCAACGTGTCTGTCGCCGAACTCGATTCCAGCGGACTCTGGAATCGCGCAACCATTGGAGTAGTAAGCATCTCCGATTCACGCGACTATCTCGACGGACTTATGAAGAATGTCGAGCGGCAAGCGATCCGGATCGCAAATAACACTGGAGCCGACGTATCAGATTCGTTCGTCGAGTTCCTGTAGCCAGGCGTTCTATCTCGATGCTCGTATAACCAGCAGCGTCGAATGCAACGACACACCAGTGATTAACGACCAGCTACTGGCTACTGACTACTGGCTACTGTTTTTTGGTATTCTCTTTCGTTTCTGAGGTGAGGGCTTTTGGAAAACCGCGGGCAGAAGTACCATCGTGAACGCCTGGGGGAAGCCTTGCGGGAGGAAATTGAAATCATCCTCGAGGGCGAACTCGGAGACCCTCGTATCGGCCTTGTGCATGTGAGCGAGTTGCAGTTGGCGGATGATAGCCGCTCCGCTCGTATCTTCGTGAATATTGAGGGCGATGACGATGACGCAAATCGCACTATGGAAGGATTGAGTGCAGCTGTAGGATTTATTCGACGCGAATTGACGGAACGTTTGCGCCTGCGTCGGGCGCCTGACCTGATCTTTCAACTGGATCGTTCTCCCCAGTATCAGGCTCGTATCAAAGAATTGCTGGACCGCACGCGCAAGAAAACAAAGAAAAATTAGCGGCCATCACGAAAGCGTTGGAAAATTCAGCTCTTAACTGGCGTCATCCCGAAGACTCGCGTTTTTTCCGGCAAGTCGAGGGATCTCGCGAGCAACGCCGCAATTCAAATGACAGTTTCGAAGCCGAAGTGAGTAGGTGACACGTTACAACCGCGTAGCGGCGGAAGAGCAAAGCCCAGACCCTGCCCTGAGCGAAGCCGCAGGGACAGGAAGTCATGGGTTAGCTAACGTTCTAACGACAGTCCCGAAGGGACAACACTGCAACTTCGCAAGTGCACGACCAACATGCTTCAAGACGTTCTCAATGCGATCCGTCCGCGGCAGAAGTTTGTGCTCACGTCACACGCCCGCCCAGATGGCGACGCCATCGGCTCGGCCCTCGCCTGCGGGCAGATCCTGCGTCTCATGGGCAAAGAAGCACAAGTTGTCATGAAAGACCCCGTTCCGCGCATCTACCGGCGGCTCCCGTTCGCAGATCATGTCGTCCATTCCGATTCCATCGTCGGAGAGTATGACGCCGCGCTTCTTCTCGAATGTGACAGCATTCAGCGCACGCGATTGCAAGGACTTGACGACCGTTTTCTGATCAGCATCGACCACCATATCTCCGGGCGCAACTTCGCTCACGTGAACTGGATCGATCCGAGCGCGGTAGCCACGGGGGAACTCGTCTACCGCCTTGCCTGCGCTGCGGGTGTGACCATCACTGCTGAAATCGCCACTTGCTTATATACCGCACTCCTTACTGACACTGGATCATTCATGTTCGAGGGCACGAACGCTCATACTTTCGCGCTTGCCCGGGAACTTGTTCTTGCTGGCGCCGATCCCGCGCACTGCGCACGCGCCATTTATTTCGGACACTCCACCGCCAAAATGCGTCTGCTTGGGGCCGCGCTCTCGAATCTTCACCGCGAAGGATCGCTTGCGTGGATCTGGATTACGCACGAACAGATGGAGCGTTTCAACGCGAAAGAAGAAGACTGCGAAGGATTAGTGAATTACGCGCTCTCGATTGGCGACGTTGAGGTGGCAATGTTTTTCCGTGAGCAGCCCGATAAGCGCTATCGCGTTAGCTTGCGCAGCAAAGGCCGAGTTAACGTGGCCTCCATAGCGGAAACATTCGGAGGCGGTGGTCACACCTGCGCCAGCGGATGCTCCCTCGAAGGTCCTCTCACCCTAGCCGTGAATCGTATCCTGGCGCGATTCCGGGAGAGCGCAGCGCCTGATACCACCTCCGATGATTCAAGTACATCGAACTGACCACTATGAAATGGCGCTCGCTTGAAGAATCCGGTGAATACGCAGACCTTAGGCCGCTGCGCGAGATCTTCGCCGAACGCAAAGCCCTGATCGCGAAATACGTTCCTGCAGAGACGCGTGCCGTGCACGAGTGCGTGGTGTCAGATCTGAAGAACTCGGGAATCGCAGATCGAATCTTGAAGCCCGGCGCAAAGGCGCCTGAGTTCGTCCTGCCTGACCGTAACAAGAAGATGGTTTCCTCGGCAGAAATTCTTAGCAAATCAGCCCTTGTCGTTTGCTTCATCCGCGGACGCTGGTGTCCCTTTTGCGTCGGCCAGATGGAGGCCATGAACTTCATCGTTCCCCAGATCCGCGAAGCTGGCGCTGATCTGGTCGCGATCTCACCGCAAACCGTGCAGCAATCGTTCTTCATGGCCGATCAGCATAAACTCCGCTTCCCGCTGCTCTCTGACGCTCACAACGACGTGGCCCGCGAGTTCGGCCTCGTCTACCGCGTACCTGACGAGCAACAGGCGCTCTATCGCCGCACCTTCGTGAATCTTCCCTTCGCTAACGGGGATGACAGCTGGGAGCTTCCCATCCCCGCGACGTTCATCCTTGACCGCGAAGGTGCAGTTGTCTACTCCTCGGCTAATCCCGACTATTCCGAACGCCCCGAGCCCCTCGAAATCCTTTCACGCCTTGAACATACCCATCGCGCTTAGGCTGGCGGCGTCCGACATGTCCAAAAATCAATAATCCACAATTGAAAATTCCCGATTGGCAACCGCAAATCGTCAATTGTCCGTTCCTTGCCATTCCCGCTAAATTCTGCAAAAATAATGGTTTGTCTTAACCCCGCCAGACATAAAAGGAAAGGAACATAGTTCTGTGCTAATGATCCGTCTCGCGCGCATGGGTGCGCGCAAACAACCGTATTACCGCGTGATCGTGATCGAAAAGGAACGCGCCCGGAACGGTCGAGCCGTGGAAATCGTCGGGACCTATAATCCCCGCACGAATCCGACCAGCATCGACCTCAAGCGCGATCGTATCGAGTACTGGGTCTCGAAAGGCGCCCAACTCTCGGACCGCGTCCAGAAGCTGTTCTCGAAGCCTGCTCCGGCCGGAACCGCAGCCTAATTGGCAACCGAGCGGCTTTGGGTGGCGCAGCGCTTCAGCGCTGCGAGAACGTAGCGCGTTTCAAGCGGCTTTAGCCGCCGAGGCTTAGAGGGATGACAGAACAACCGACTGGCGACGCGAAGGCACTCGTCGAATACCTCGCGAAAGCCCTGACGGACGCCCCCGACCAGGTGATCGTCGACGAGTTCGAGGATGATGGCGAAACGGTGATCGAGCTCGAAGTCGCCGAGAGCGATCTCGGAAAAATCATCGGACGCTCCGGTCGCACAGCTCGCGCCTTGCGCACCGTGCTGAACGCGGCTGGGATGAAGGCGCAAAAGCGTTACGCGCTCGAGATCATCGAGTAGTGAGGCCATGAGCGGCGAGTTTGTAACCATCGCCCTCGTTCGCAAAACGCAAGGGAACCGCGGGGAAGTCGCTGCCGAAGTGCACACCGCCGTCCCCGATCGCTTCCAACCTGGTATGCGTCTCTCAGCGCTGCTTAAGGATGGGCAGCGCAAAGCAGTAGAACTGGAAGAGTTCTGGCCCCACAAGGGCATGATCGTTTTGAAGTTCGCTGGCTTCGATTCGATCTCGGATGCTGAAACACTCGTCGGCGCCGAGTTGCAGGTGAGTGAACGTGCGCAGCTCGAGAGCGGATGGAATTATGTTAGCGATCTGGTTGGCTGCAGAGTGCGGGATCGCGACCGCGAGATCGGCAGCGTGAAAGAAGTTATTTTCGGAGCTGGTGAAGCGCCATTGCTGCTGGTCACGGATGGCAAACAGGAATTTGAGATTCCCTTCGCCGAAGCGTACCTCGTCGAGGTAAGCACGACGAGTAAAACGATCCGGATGAATTTGCCGGAAGGGCTGCTGGAAGTGAACGCGCCTCTCACGGCAGAAGAGAAGGCAGAGCAGAACAAGCAGTAGTCAGGTGTCAGTAGTCAGAAGTCAGCAAAGGTTTACTGACCACTGACCACTATGCCACTGACCACCTAATGAAAATTGATCTTGTCACGATTTTCCCTGACTTTTTCCGTGGTCCTTTGGACTTCGGGATCCTGCGGCGGGCGCGGGAGTCAGGATTAGCTGAGGTCAGCGTTCACGATTTGCGGGAGTTTACCCGCGACAAGCACCGCACCGTGGACGACCGCCCATTTGGCGGCGGCGAAGGCATGGTCCTGAAGCCGGAACCGATCTTTGAATGTATTGAGAAACTTGGCGTTGCGCCCAAGGATGAGCGCAGCTCAGGTCGCGGCAGTGAATCCGTCATCCTGCTTTCTGCGCAGGGTCGGCGATTCGACCAGGCACTAGCTGCCGATCTCTCGAAGCTGAACCGCATCGTTCTGATCTGCGGGCGCTACGAAGGTGTCGACGAGCGCGTGAGCGAGCAGTTGGCCGATCGGGAGATTTCGATCGGAGACTACGTGCTGAGCGGCGGAGAGTTGGGTGCAGCCGTGATTGCTGATGCAGTTGTGCGCTTAATTCCAGGTGCGGTCGGCAACGAGAACTCGACGCGGCAGGAATCGTTTACTGCGGAATCGCGCATCGAAGCCGACGGCCCGAGTTCAACTTGCGGTTCAGGCGGATTGCTCGATTATCCGCATTACACGCGCCCCGCAGAGTTTCGCGGGTGGACTGTGCCGGAAGTGCTTGTTTCCGGTAACCACGATGAAATTCGTCGTTGGCGTCGGCAGAAGGCATTGGAGAAGACGTTTCGCAACCGTCCCGATCTGCTCGAACGTGTTTCATTGAGCAAGGAAGACAAAGAATTGCTGGCCTTGGCGAATGACCAGGGGCACAAGACATCTAGAAACTGAAGGAAGGCATTATGCAAAACCTAATCATCGAAAAACTACTCGCGAAGAACCGCCGCACCGATATCCCGAAATTTGCAGCCGGCGACACGGTCCGTGTGCAGGTCAGGATCAAGGAAGGCGACAAAGAGCGCCTGCAGGCATTCGAGGGCGTCGTCATCTCGCGCACGCGTGGCCCTCAAGCTTCCTTCACGGTCCGCAAGATCAGCTTCGGTCATGGCGTGGAGCGTATTTTCCCACTGAATTCGAAAGTGATCGATAAGGTGGATGTACTGCGCTCGTCGAAAGTCCGGCGCGCCAAGCTTTACTACCTGCGTGCACTGCGCGGCAAAGCTGCTCGTTTGAAAGACGTCGAATAGCTAATATGCGGGCGTCTTCGCCCGCATCCTTGATTCTTCTATGCTTCTCGCCAGATTCCTCGGCTCACTGGAGAGAGCGTGAGCCTTCGGAATGACGCCTTCAGCGGAGAGCGCATTGAATGCGCATAGTCTTCAACCGGCGTCATCCCGAAGCGTCGTGTATTTTCCAGCGACGCGAGGGATCTTGCGCGGATGTTCGAGAATTTTCCCTCTCCCCAATAATTCCTTCTTGCGATCTCTGCGGTTCTCGGCGAAGATTCTTTTAACTTTTCCATCATGCGGTTAAAGCCTCCACCCGATCCCAGTAAGCCTGTCTCGAAGGCCACTCTGAAGCTGCGCTTGCTCAAGTCCCTGCGCTGCACGCTTCGTTACGAGAAGAAGGCGTGGGACGGCGGCGCGAAAATCGTAGCGGGGGTGGATGAGGTCGGACGCGGATCTCTCTTCGGTCCCGTCGTGGCCGGTGCGGTGATCCTTGATCCTGCATACCGCATTCGCGGATTGCGTGATTCGAAACTCTTACCCGCTGAGCGCCGCGAGGTTCTCTCCCAACGCATCAAGGAACATTGCATTGCATGGTCGATCGCCGCCGTCGATGCCGCGCGTATCGATCAGATCAACATCTACCAGGCAAGCCGACTGGCAATGCGAAATGCCGTCATGCAACTCTCACCGGCTTGTGACTACCTGCTTGTTGATGCCCTTCGTCTCGATCTCGAGGTCGCACAGAAAAAACTGATCCATGGCGATGCTTTATCGGCCTCGATCGCTGCCGCTTCCATCATTGCGAAGGTGGAACGGGATCGGATGATGGTCGAATGGGACGCGGTGTATCCGATCTACAACCTGAAGTCGAACAAAGGCTACAGTGCTCCCGTGCACATTGCCGCCCTGCGCGAACATGGGCCCTCTCCGCTTCATCGCCAATCGTTCGCACCAGTCTGGAATGCACCCATTCCTCAGGAGGCGTTCCAGTTCATGATGGAAGAAGCGGCCGACGAAGCGCTCAGCGAACTCGAGCCGGCTGGGACTGAGGCCTGATTCTCACCGCATAGATTCGAGAATTTCCTCGCAGTAAATATGACCTAAGGACAAATTTGCGATTAGATGCGATTTAAGGCCGTTCCTCTTAGTCGGATGACCTGCGGGTCGGTCGAGCTCGCAAGCGTCGATTGTAGAGGATTCTAAATCGATTTAACTGGCATCCTACGTGAGCTTCGAACCCTCGACTTGGACGTGCCGCGCTGACACTTTGGGACTCCATTGATTCCAGGAAAAGGCAGAACGCTAGTAATTTCAATGATATAGAAAAATATTTCTCTATATCTAAAAACTATCGTGCCTTTATGATCTCACTCAATACATCCGGCTTGGAATCATCTCGGACCAAGTGCGGATATTTCGCCCCTTCATGGTAGTCGAGCTTGAAAGTTCGGTAGTAGGCCGTGTTCTCGACGATCAATTCCAGAGGATCTTTGCTTGTCTTGCCTGAGCGGAGTGCATCGCGCCACACTTCCTCGCTGAAGCGGCGCCCGTTCACTGCGATGATCTTCATCCCTGGGCCGATACCTGCCTTGGCAGCGACCATATCTTCGACGGTGTCCGTAATCGTTCCGTCCTCGCGCATCATAAGCCCAACGGAATATTCGGCGCTGATGCTCCTATGTTCGCCCTCGGAGGCTCTCACCATGGACGACCGGACATCGTCATAAACGACTTTCCATCCACTGCCCTCAACCCCACCGAGCGGCGCGCCCGGACCATGATTCGTCAGGCGGTCGGTCCAGAACTTGCGCCAGTCGTATGGTGCGACTTGGTTGAGGGTGTTCACGATGTCGTCGAATGTATAAGTTTTCACTACTGGACCAGTGCTGGGAGCACCATGAAACAATTGGCAGAAGTCATCGAGCGACTTTGCGCCCTTGGTCTGCTGGCGAATGATGACATCGGCCCATAGCCAGTTCAGAACGTCTTCATCGTAATAGTCGAGCGGCCGCCGCCAGTTGGTCCACGCATTCGAAGCTTCCTGCATAGCGGGTACACCGTCGGCTGTGTCTTGCAAATTTCGCCACACGCGGCCGGAGCGATGATCGAGATCCGCCGCGATCATCACCAGCGAGTCGCGATACTGTTCGGGCGTGAGCAGGCCGCTGCGAGCTGTCAACATATCTCCGAGATACGAAGTCAGTCCTTCGTAGACCCACAACAGATCCGTTTGCATGGTCGCCTGGTAGTCCGGCGTAGCGAGATCCGCCGGGCGCCGATACTTTCCGTTCCACGAGTGAACATACTCGTGCGGCAACAAGCCAGCGCCGAGCATGCGAGGATCGGAATCGACGAGCGCGCGTTCGCCGAGCCGACTGTCATTCGATTCATGATGCTCAAGCCCAAAGTGCGCGACGTGGTCGCTTAGGCTGAACACGAAGTGATAATCGCGATAATGTTGCGCTCCGAACAACGCAGCCGCTTGGGTCGCAAGGTTCTTGTAGTGTTCCCACACCTCTTGAGGTGGTTCGAGCGCAGCCGCGCTGTCCGCGGCGATGTCCATCTCCACAGTTGGGGTCTGGCCCGAATTGAGTGGAACGATCTTCATGTACTGCCCGGTGATCACAGGCGAGTCGACGAGCAGAGTCAGCGTTGTTGGGGCGAACTGGATTTGATTGCCATTCTGGTTGGCAACTTGAAGCGAGGTACCAAACTTCCAGCCCTCAGGAAGTTTGACACTGGCCGTGAATGTCAGTTCATCGGAGATATAGCCAGCGGGGTAGAGGAGCATCGTGTTCCAACTGATGACCGTCATCTTTTCGGTCGCGGATCCACCCGAGGTGTAAATGCCTTCGCCGCCGGGCGAAACGAAATCGAGATCGGCGACAACTTCGGTTTGTCCAGCAGGAACGTCGACGTTGAAGGTCCAGCCATCTTTCAAATCGCGGCGCCACGCGAGAGTCTGCCCACCGGCAGAAAACTTCAGACCCGTCAGGTTCTGGACGGGGCCGGTAGGTCCGTGCTCACCCGGGATCCACTTCGGGTAATAAAGCGTGAGTGGCCCTGCGCTGGCAGGGATGTGCAGCGTGGCGTGAAAGATCTTGCGCGGGGTCGAGGTTGCATCCACGGCGATCGTAATGGTGGGCGCTGATTTCTTCGGTGTGGCTGTCTTTTTCTGGGCGACGGCAAAAGTGCAGGTCAGCAAAATGATCACGCACACCACAGCGTGCGACGTTCGATGCATGGTCAATCCCCCTCAACGCCCGGATCCGGGCACGAAACTCCCGACTATAGCAGGAGCGCATCGCAGTCGTCACACATGCCTGTGTCTGTGCATATCGCCACCGTTTAGTCGAAGGCTTGTCTTCGCTCGCTAGTGGACAGTTGTTATCATGACCGCGTGCCATCTTCGCGCGGGAAGTTCATCACATTCGAAGGGCTCGACGGCAGTGGCAAGAGCACACAGATCGACAAACTGGCGCGTGCTCTGCGGGCACGCGGAGTGTCGGTGACCATCACGCGGGAGCCTGGCGGGACCGATACAGGGGAAAAAATTCGCAAGGTGCTGCTCGATTCGCGTACCGCCGGGTTGGCACCGATGACCGAAATGGCGCTGATGTTTGCCTCGCGCGCACAACACATCCATGAAGTCATTCTTCCAGCGATGGCGGAAGGGCGCGTGGTGCTCTGCGATCGGTTCACCGATTCCACCGAGGCCTATCAGGGCGGCGGCCGCAAGCTCGGTGTCGAGCCAGTGCTCGAATTACATCGTGTGCTTTGTGGCGACTTGCAACCGGATTTGACGATTCTGATGGATTCGGACGTGGCGACTTGCGTTGATCGCGCTCGACGCCGAAACAAACGCCAGATCTCGCGAAGTGCAAAGGACGAGAACAGGTTCGAGCAGGAGAATCGGGCATTTTTCGGACGTGTGCGAAGCGCGTACCTGGCGATCGCAGAGCGGGAGTCGCAGCGCGTGGTGCTGGTGGATGCGCGAGGCACGCCGCAGCAGACGCATCGGCGCATCCTGGATGTGGTTCGAAAGAAGTTAAGACTGGAGAAGTGATGGGCTTCGCAGATTTCCACGGCAACACGGAAGTTGTGCAGCGCTTGCGAGACATGCTCGCTCGCAATCGCTTTCCGCACGCGGTCGTGCTGGCCGGGCCGCGCGGATCAGGCAAGTACACGCTGGCGTTGATGCTGGCGCGCGCACTGAATTGCCTGGAACGGCCAGTTTCATATTCGTTGGCGGGCGAAGGCGCCCGCCCCTCCACCGCACATGCTCTGCCGGATTTTTGCGGAAAGTGTTCGAACTGCGTGCGGATCGGGAACGCGATCGATCTGGACGCGAGGTTTGCCGAAGCCATTGAGGCACGGGAAGGGCTACGCGAAACCGACAAGAAAGAAACGCGTGTCTTGATCCAGACGCATCCGGACGTGCTGATTATTCCGCCCGATCCTCCGCAGATGATGATCAAGGTGGACCAAGTGCGCCGGGTGATTGAGAGCATCTACTTCCGTCCGCTGGAGGCGCGGGAAAAAGTATTCATCTTCACGGACTCGGCATTCATGAAAGAAGCAGCGAATTCGTTGCTGAAAGTGTTGGAAGAACCGCCGGAGTTCGCGACGATGTTCTTGTTGACGGAAAATCCCGGAGAATTGCTGCCGACGATCCGTTCACGTTCGATGACGTTCACGCTGGGAGCGCTGCCGGTTGCTGATGTGGAAGAGTACTTGGCGAAAGAGCGGACCGATTGGAATGCGAAGCAGCGCGCGTTAGTAGCCCGGCTTGCTGAAGGCGCGGTTGGTCAGGCGCGCAGCTTCGACCTGTCCGGGTATGCGGCGGCGCGTGCCAATGCATTGGCGCTGCTCTCGACCGCACTGCGGAGTGCCGATCATTCGGAGTTGTTCAAAGTGACGGAGAGTTATCGACCGGGAGCCGATGGACGGGCAAAGACAGAGTTGCTGATTCGAACTACGTATTCGCTCCTGCAGGATTTGATGTTCCTGATGTCAGGCGCGCCGGAGTTGGTGCGAAATACGGATATTGTCGGTGAGTTGAAGAAGTTGGGAGAGTTGGCCGATTTTGAGTGGATCGCGGCGGCGTCAGATCGTCTAGGCGATGTAGAGCGGGGGATGAGAAGGAATTTGTTGCGATCGTTGTCCCTGGATGCATTTGCGGTGGGGATGGAAAAGGGCTGACTAGAATGTTCGTTAGTGAGGCCCTGAAACACGCATGAACAAGCTCTTAAAGCTGTTGGGATTTCGCGACCGTCGCAACTTTCAGGGTGATGATTTCTCTGTGCGGATAGTACCGGTTTTCCGAGAAGTCATCTCAATCGTCTACACGTATCAAGGCAAGACCCTCAATTTGAGCGCAGAACGAATTGGGCGGAAATGGGAAGGTATCGCCGTCGGCATCCCTACTCAGGCAGTCGATTTAGAGCAAGTACCGCGGCTTGTTCGTGACCTCGAAAGGGCATTTGGAGAGATGGGCTACGGCTATGTGATCTCTCGCAAAGCTGGGATTGATGTCGTTTCCGATGCGGAGCGACAGGCGGCGATCGGTGAGCTGAATGACATGGGCTATGAAATAGAGGCTGTGCCTAATGGAAAAATTCGCCAGACACGCAGGCCGGACGCTCCACCCCAAGATCATGAATCTATCCGAAAGGCAACACCACGCATGATGTCATTGATTCAATCCTTGAGCGGGACACGGCAACGTTACGAAATTCTCGCAAAATCGAAAGAGTTTTAGCGCCGGTGTCGAGCAGGTAGCCGGCAAGTCGCCGGCTCGACAATCGACCTTGCCGCGCACTAGTTTTTCGTGAACGCGAGCGTAATCAGTGTTTTCTGTTCGAGTTCGTGGGCTTTGGCTGAGCCGGTTGATGGTGCCGGGCTGGCCGAGCGCTTCACGGACAAAACAGATCGTTCCCCGGCGACGTGGCGTAGGCGCGGCAGCATGTAGAAGAGCGCTCCCATGTTGGCCGGCTCCTCCTGCACCCACACGATGTCGCGCGCAGACGAATGCCGCGCGAACTCCGCCTGCAGTTCTTTCTCGGGGAATGGATACAGCTGATCGACAAAGACGATTGCGGTAGTCGTGTCTTTGCGCTTCTTGCGCTCGAGGTTCAGTTCGTGACCGATTTTGCCTGTGCACACGAGAACGCGTTCGGCGTCGGTTACAGTCTCGTCAGGCACGACGGGCAAGAATCGCGAGTGCGTGAAGTCTTCGATGGGCGACGACGCTTCTGGATTGCGCAACATGCTCTTCGGCGTGAACACGATGAGCGGTTTGCGCCACCTTCGGAGCCCCTGGCGACGGAGCATGTGGAAATATTGCGCTGCGTTGGAAGGCTGGCAGAGTTGGATATTGTCGCGCGCGGCCAATTGCAAATAACGCTCGATGCGCGAACTGGAGTGCTCCGGACCCTGTCCTTCGTGGCCGTGCGGCAAGAGCAGGACCAAGCCGGAGAGCAGGTTCCATTTGTCCTCTCCGGCGACGACGAACTGATCGATGACAGCTTGCGCGACGTTAGCAAAGTCGCCGAACTGCGCTTCCCACAGAACAAGAGTTTCAGGATAGTCACGGCTGTATCCGTATTCAAAGCCCATTACGCCGGCTTCGGATAGCGGTGAGTTGTAGATTTCGCAGCGTGCCTGGCCTTCGGCGACGTTCTGCAGCGGCACGTACTCCTTCTCATTTTCGATATCGATGAGCACGGAGTGGCGCTGGTTGAAGGTACCGCGGCGGCTGTCCTGTCCACTCATGCGAACTGGAATACCCGCTTTGACCAGACTGCCGAAGGCGAGCGCTTCCGCCATGCCGTAGTCAACGTCGCGTTTGCCATTTCCCATTTCCGACCGCTGCTCAAGCAATTTCTTTACTTTGGGGTGAATATGGAAGCCCGCGGGATAAGAGGTGAGCTTAGCTGTGATTTCGGAAAGCTCTTCGCGCGTGAGTCCGGTTTCGACTTCGTATTCTGGCTTGTAGCGGCCGCCGAAATAGTTATCCCAGTAGTCCGGCAATACGCGCAGCAACTGTTTTTTGGTGATGCTCGGAGCGCGCTTGTGCGCTTCGGCAAAGGCGTTGCGGACGGCTTCGACTTTTTCTGCAACGTTCTCGATACCCGCGTGCTCGGCGTAAATTTCCCAGAGCGGCGGACGCTCTTTGATGGCCTTATACATGAGCGGCTGAGTAATGGTGGCGTCGTCGACTTCGGAGTGTCCATGGCGGCGATAGCCGATGAGATCAATAACAACGTCGGTGCCGAAACGGTAGCGATAGTCGGTGGCGAGACGGGCGACCCGGACGACGGCGTCCACATCTTCTGAGTTCACGTGGAAGATTGGAATCGATTGGCGACGCGCCAGTTGGGCGGAGAAACGCGAAGAATGCTCTTCGCGAGAAGGAGTGGTAAAGCCGAGCAGGTTGTTTACGATGACGTGAACCGTTCCGCCCACGGTATAACCGAGGAGGTCGGCGAAATTCATGGTTTCGGCGGTAATACCTTGTCCGGCGAACGCGGCGTCGCCGTGAACGAGCAATGGCAAAAATTTCTTTTTACCGTCTTTGCCGTCACGATCCTGTTTCGCTCGCGTGCGGCCGACCGTGACTGGATCGACCGCTTCCAGATGGCTTGGGTTCGACGCGAGGTGGATGTGAATCTTCGCGCCGCTTTTGGTTGTGTACTCGCCGGTTGCACCGATGTGGTACTTCACGTCGCCGCTGCCGAGCACGCTGCGCGGATCGACATCTTCGAATTCGGCGAAGACCTCCTCGGGTTTACGCTGAGCGATGTGGACGATGACGTTGAGGCGCCCGCGATGACTCATGCCCATGACGAGTTCAAGTGCGCCTTGGCTGCCGGCGGCATCGAGGAGTTCGTCTAGAAAAGGCAGGAGCGCCGTGCTGCCTTCGAGGGAGAATCGTTTGCTGCCGAGATAGCGCTGGTGAAGCACCTGTTCGAAGAGTTCCGCGCGAATCAGGAAATCGAGAATACGCGGCTGATCGACTGACGCGGGCTTGGCTTCCATGTGGTCGGTGAGCCAACGGCGGCGGGCCGGATCAGTAATGTGCGAAAATTCGACGCCGATGCTGCCGCAATAAATGCGACGGGCTTCCTGGGCGATTTCGCCTTCGGTCGGAAGCTCCGGATGAGGTTGCGGGCGGAGGAATCCGAGCGGGTCGAGCTTGGCTTCGACATATCCCCAGCGGCGGAAGAGTTCAAAAATCTGTTCCCGCTCACTGGGTAGTTTCATGACTGCGGTGCCAGAAGAGCTGGCAGGCTGAGAATTGTGCTTGGGCATACCCTTACTAGAATAAAGGATGCGGGGGGCAGGCGTCAGGGTGCAGGGTTGGTCTACAGACTTCGGGCTCCAGGCTTGAGCGAGGAGCGTTGCGCGCGAGATCCCCTTCGACTTCGCTCAGGGAGGCTCTCCGCCGCGCTGTAGGAACGCGCGGCTTCGGGATCGCCTTTTAATAGAAATGGCAGATCATGCCAGCGCGGGGCTGGAGTGTTATTGATCCCGAACGCGTTTGTGTGATGGA
Organism: Terriglobales bacterium; assembly: GCA_036265385.1. GTDB lineage: Bacteria > Acidobacteriota > Terriglobia > Terriglobales > Acidobacteriaceae > DATAPD01. Next base: position 13,363 of record DATAPD010000054.1, on the reverse strand, counting down.
TGACGATGACCGCGGGATTGCAATGTGATAACGATCTGAGATGAGGGAGATTCCCATGACCTCGAATGACAAGGCATCAACTTCCAGAGCTGTTACTCCGGGGACACCAGCGATTCTTGGAATTCCGTTCGATGCGAACTCGTCGTATCTGCGGGGATCGGCCGGAGCGCCGTGGGAGATCCGGTCGGCGCTGCACTCAAGTTCGTCCAATTACTGGACTGAGTTGGGCGTGGACCTTGGAGTCTCGGGAACCTTCCACGATGCGGGAAATCTCAAATTCTCGCTGCAGAATGCATTTGCGTGCATCGAGCAGGAAGTTGGGAAACTGATTGATCTTGGGTATCGTCCGATTTCGTTGGGCGGAGATCATTCCATCACGCTTCCGATTGTGGCGGCATTCGGAAGACGCATTCCGAAGCTGACGGTCATTCATTTCGATGCGCATCCGGATTTGTATGACGAGCTCGAAGGGAACCGGATGTCTCACGCGTGTCCGTTCGCGCGCATCATGGAACAAAAGTATGCCGAGAGGTTGATTCAGGTTGGAATTCGCGCGTTGACTGGTCATCAGCGAGAACAGGCCAAGCGATTCGGTGCGGAAGTGATCGAGATGCGGCAGTTGCCAGCGCTCGATCGAATGAAAGTTTCGGGGCCGGTGTACATCTCATTCGATATGGATGTGCTGGATCCGGCGTTCGCGCCGGGGATTTCACACCGCGAGCCCGGCGGCATGAGCGTGCGAGAAGCGATTTCGTATCTGCACGCGATCGGAGGACGGATCGTGGGAGCGGATATAGTCGAATTCAATCCGGCGCAGGATGTTTCGCATGTGACAGCGGCGGTCGCGGCGAAGATCCTGAAAGAGACGTTGGGAAAAATGCTGGTGTAGGCTCCAGGCTTCGGGCTCCAGTTCCTATGGACCGTGCGTCAGCGAATGGCATTATGGCTGGGCCTTACAGTGGCTCTGTGGAATAATGAGCGGCTTCTCTTGAGCTGATGGTAGAGAACTCGAATCGCGCTCGCGATCACCTTGCCAATGAAAGGACGTTTCTCGCCTGGGTGCGGACTGGGGTAGCGACCATTGTGTTCGGGTTTGCGATTGGACGGTTCTCGATTGCGATCCGCGAATTGATGCAAGCGCAGGGCAGAAAGCCGACTACGCCCGGAATTACTGCATGGCTGGGCCTGATCTCGATTATCGGTGGCGTGCTGCTGATTGTTGCCGGGATGATGCGATATCGGAAGACGCGAATGCAACTCGATACGGGAACGTTCGAGCCGGCGGGTTTCGTGATCGACCTGGTCTCTGTGATTTTGGCTGTGTTCGGAATCGCGTTGGCGGTGTACCTGGTGTTGATCGAGTTGGGGGCACGGTAGGTGCGGGCTCTAGGCTCCGGCCTTCAGGCTCCAGCCGTTGCGCGCCGGTGCCGTGTCGGTTATTGGTTTGCAGTTGGGGATTTGAGAAGCTGCACGCGAGATCCCCTTCGACTTCGCTCAGGGCAGGCTCTCCGCTCGCCGGGAAAAGCGCGAGCGTTCGGGGTGACGCTGTGATTCAGGCTCCAGGCTTCAGCTTTCGAGTGTGTTGTAGCGCAGTTGCTCCAGCGAAATAAAAATTATGGCGAATGAAAACGAAAAAGAGTTAGCGGGGCGGGCAAGCATCCGGTTTGTAAAAGACGGTGACGTGGTCGGACTGGGAACTGGGAGTACCGCTGTCCATATGGTGAGCGCGCTGGCGGAGCGCGTGAAGGCTGGGTTGAAGATCGTTGGGATCCCGACTTCGGTGCGGACGCGGGAGTTGGCGGCGAGCCTTGGGATCCCGCTGACGACACTCGATGAGCATCCGTCGATCGATGTCACCATTGATGGAGCGGATGAGATCGATCCGAATTTGTCGCTGATCAAAGGTGGCGGCGGGGCATTGTTGCGGGAGAAGATCGTGGCGTCCGCGTCGAAAAAGATGGTGGTGGTAGGGGATTCGACGAAATTAGTGCCTTTTCTCGGTAAGTTTCCGCTGCCGGTTGAGGTGATCAGGTTCGCGCTAGTGATCGTACAAACGAAGGTTGAAGCATTGGGTGCAGCCGTGAAGCTGCGAATGGATGGCGGCAAGCCATACGTGACGGACGAAGGCAATCACATTCTGGATTGTGAGTTTGGGAAGATTGCAGATCCGAGGTTGCTTGGTCGGCAGTTGAGCGATATCCCGGGCGTGGTCGAGCACGGATTGTTTGTCGGATTCGCGAGTGTGGCGTTGATTGGACGGGGAGATACGGTGGAGGAGATTGACGCGCGTTGAGGACAGGAACGCAACGCGCAAGATCCCCTTCGACTTTGCTCAGGGCAGGCTCTCCGCTCGCTGGAAAAAGCGCGAGCGTTCGGGATGACGCCGGAAATAAACGACTCAGGCTTCAGCTTCTGGCCTTCAGGCTCCCGCTTCAGGATGGGCGGAGGACGTAGCAAGCTACGTCCCTACGATAATCTGGTGAACGTACCATCGGCTCCTGCTACTCAGTTACAATCTCGCGCAGGGTGGCTAATAAGCGATCGACTTCGTCGATGGTGTTGTAGTGAGCAAGGCCGATGCGCAGGAAGCCGCCATCTTTTTCTACGTCCAGTTGTTCTGAAAGATTGATTGCGTAGTAGTTCCCATCCCAAGTGAAGAATCCGCGTTCACCGAGCTTAGTGGCGAGTTGGAGCGGAGTGTGTCCATCGATGCGCACGGCGAATGTCGGACAGCGCTGATCGTAGCGATGCGGATCGGTAATTCCATACACCTTAACGCCGGGAATTTCGAGTAGACCGGGGAGAAGCTTCTCCATCAGCATTCGTTCGTGACGATGTATTGCTTCGTGAGCCGCGAGAATCGCGGCGCGGCGCGTGTCAACGGTTGGGTTCACGCTACGGCCGAGGTCGGCAAGGTAGTCGACGCAGGCGGTGATGCCTGCAATGCACTCGTGATTGAGCGTACCCCATTCCCAGCAGTTGGGAATTTTGTCGGTATTGGCGCGCACCTTGTAAGGGCGCAGACGGGTGAGGTGCTCGCGCTTTCCGTAGAGCACACCCATGTGCGGACCGAAGAATTTGTAAGTCGAACAGACGAGGAAATCGCAGCCGAGCGCGTGAACGTCGATCGGGCCGTGAGGCGCGTAATGAACGGCGTCGATGTAGCTGAGCGCACCTGCTTCACGAGCGAGACGAACAACTTCTTTGACATTGTTGATGGTTCCGACTGCATTCGAGGCATAGCCAACCGCGACAAGCTTCGTGTGGCTGTTGATCTTGCGCGCAAGATCCGTCATGTCGAGCGTGCAGTCAGACTTGTTGACTTCCACGATCCGCAGGTTGACGCCTCGTTCTTCGAGGGCGCGCCAGGGGGAGAAGTTCGCATCGTGGTCAAGATAAGTGAGGACAATTTCGTCGGCGGGCTCCAGTTCACGACCGATGGATCGGCTGATCGCGTACGTCAACGAGGTCATGTTGAATCCGAAAACGACCTCGTCAGGATCGCAACCGAGGAAGTCCGCCATGGCGGAACGGGCGCCGGCGATCATGGCGTCAGTGTTGCGGCTGGTGTGGTACGCGCCGCCAGTGTTGGCGTTGTTGCGTCGCAGATAGTCGCTGATGGCGTCGATGACGCGTTGCGGGACTTGCGTGCCGCCCGGGCCGTCGAGGAAAGCGACGGGGTATCCATTGACGGTTTGTGTGAGAGCAGGGAATTGGGAACGCACCCAGGAAAGGTCGATCTGCGCGGCAACTTGTTTTTCAGCGGTGGGCATAGGAATCGATGGTCAGACTAGCAGTCTTTTTGCGAATCTGTCATCACTTTAGGAGTCTGTGATGCTGGGCATCCTGACCTCAGCGGCTAAAGCCGCCATACCTTTTGAATGACTCACCGCAGCGCTGAAGCGCCGCGCCACCCAAAATCCTCAAACCCGACTTCGTGCGCAACCTGTCGAAGATCTGGATCCCGCTGAGTCTTCCCAGCAGAGATGTCATCACTTTGCGGCCTGTGATGCTGGCTTTGGAGCCTTTTGACCGCAGCGGCTAAGGCCACCAGAACTGCTGAATGACTTACCGCAGCGCTGAAGCGCTGCGCCACCCGAAATTCTCGACCCGACTTTGTGCGCAACCCGTCAAAGATCTGTATCCGGTGAGTCTTTCCAGCAGAGATGTCATCACCTCGACGCCTGTGATGCTGCCTTGAGAGCCTTTTGACCTCGGCGGCTAAAGCCGCCCCCACTTTTGAATGACTCACCGCAGCGCTGAAGCGCTGCGTCACCCAAATCCTCAATCCGACTTTGTGCCTAACCTGTCGAAGATCTGGATCCTGGTGAGTTTCAGCAGAGCTACTCGGCGACCGCACGAATGAAATCGGCGAGCATTCCATAGGCGGTCGTGTAGACGCCGGGGTTCTCCTCAGTGATGGTCAGCGTGGGAAGAACGTCCGTCTTGAACTGGACGATGGAAGATGTGCCAGTGACTAAGGCGAGCGGATCAGTGAAGGGAATTTGCTCGGGACGGACGAAGGCGTCAACGCCGATTTCAGTCCGCCGCACGCTACAGACGAGTTTATAGGGCTGACCTGCGGCGCGTGCGTTGCGAACGTCTTGCGCTGCGAGGTTCTGTATCCCCTGGCGAGCGACATCACGAGGATGCAGACGGACTCCCATGAGTACGTTAACTAGAGCTGTGAGCTTGACGGTGGCATCCCAGCCTTCGATGTCGGCAGAAGCGTCGGTTTCGGCAATGCCGAGTTGCTGGGCCTGTTTCAGCGAGTCGTCGAAAGACAGACCTTCTTCCATTCCAGTGAGCATGACGTTGGTAGTCGAGTTGAGAACGCCGCGAATCGCTAGCAGGCGAACAGCGGGGAGAGTGCGTCCCCAGAGAGAGAAGATAGGAACGCCGTCCATGACGGTAGATTCAAAAAGGAAGTGCCTGCCTTTTTGTTTGGCGAGTGCGCTGAGTTCTTCGTGTGCGAAAACAATGGGACCTTTGTTGGCCGTAATGGCGTGCGCGCCGAACTCCAACGCGGCTCGTATGTGGTCGATGGCGGGCTGGCCGTTGTCGATGTTGAGGGATGTGGCTTCGAACAGGATGTCGGCTTTTGAAGCGGACAACCAATCTAGGACATTCGATGACTTCGACTTGGTAGAAACGGGCATTCCGTCGGGCCCGAAGTTAATGCCTGCGTGATCTGCGAGCCATCCGAGGCGGCGGGAGGCGATGCCGGTGATTTTGTAGTCGATTTGTCGTTGTTTAAGTTCGGCCGATTTGTCCTTTAGAAGACGGACGAGGGTTCGATTGACATTGCCATAGCCGAGCAGACAGAGGTTATAGGTCCGGATGTTGGAACTCCTGTGTGATCGATTGAGTTTACTCGGAATGGGCCGATTGCGATCGCGGGAATCAGCTTTACGGAAACTGCGCGCGAGATCCCTCGCCGCGCTGGAGAAAGCGCGCGGCTTCGGGATGACGCCGTGGATTAAGTGGCTGAAGGTGTCACGTTTCAGGGCGTCAGGCTTCGGATTTCGCGCGTTAGGACGGATCTAGCATTAACCCATCACGGTGGTGTGTTCCGGTTTGATTTTGTAGATCACGCGGACTTCACCCGGTTTTCCCCACGGATACTTGTCCTGTCCGATGTATTTCTTGGCCATTTTGTCGATGTGCGCGGCCGCGCCTTGCTCCGTGATTTCTACGACGCGTCCGCGAATTTCGAGATAGCGGTAAGGATTATCCGGATCCATGATGGCGAGGGCGACACGCGGTTCGCGGCGGACGTTGCGATCTTTTTGACGTCCCTTGGCTGAGTTGAATATGACATGCTCGCCGTCGTAATCGATCCATACAGGCGTGACTTGGGGACGACCATCGGGCATGAGGGTTCCAAGGTTGGCGAAGGCTTTCTTATTGAACAGATCCAAATATTTTTCAGGAATGCCGTGAGAATCGGGCATCGCATTCTCCTTTCGCGTGGCGGATGAAATAACGGGATTATAGATGCCAGCCGTTGGATTCGGTTGCGTCCGCGCTGAAATGTGGTGTGCGGCAGTTTGAGCTGTCGCTCACGAGGAAGTAGAATTCCTTCCTTACTTGAATCCAGAAGAGTTTGTTGGGCATCCGTTGTGTTTTGCCCTCACGTTCTAAGTTCTGAGCCCGATGTTGCGGGTTGATGGCGAAGGAGTGTGTAAATGAAGGTGGCGTATGTCGCGTGCAAACGTGTCCATTTCTTCTTGTTAGCAGTTGTTTGTCTTCTGTCGTGTTCAATCACGCATTTATCTGCGCAAGAAAGCAGCCAAAAATACCCGCCCACGATTGTGTTCATGACCGATTTCGGCGTCGTGGACGACTCGGTCGCGATTTGCCGCGGCGTGATGTATTCGATCATGCCAGAGGTGCGGATCGTCGATCTGACACACCAGGTGACGCCATTTTCAATTCTGGATGGGGCACGATTTCTGTATGGTGCAACGCCTTACTATCCGGCCGGCACAGTGTTTGTGGTCGTGGTTGATCCTGGAGTCGGGAGCACGCGTAAAGCAATCGTGGCGAAATCGAGGAAGGGGCAGTTATTCGTTCTACCAGATAACGGTTTGATGACCTTGGTCGAGCAGAGAGATGGAATCGAGGCAGCGCGTGAAATCACGAATCGCGATTGGATGATTGGGCCCAAGCTGTCATCAACGTTTCATGGCCGAGATATCTTTTCACCAGTCGGTGCGCACCTGGCGAAGGGAGAGGATTGGGCACAGGTTGGTCCTGAGTTGCCGGTGGCGGAGTTGGTGCGGTTGAAACTGCCCCCACCAACGCTGGATGAAAGCGGATTGAAGGGAGAAGTGATCGCGATTGATGGTCCGTTTGGGAACCTTGTGACCAATATCGATGCCGATGTTTTCGCAAAGCTCGGTTACAAGCTGGGCGACAAAGTGAGTTTCAAGCTGGGTGAGCGTGAACTGGTGGCACCGTTCGTGAAAACGTTCAGCGCCGTATCGATCGGCGAGCCGCTGTTTTATATCGATTCAAGGGGCCGGCTCGGGTTTTCCGTGAACCAGGCGTTTGCGGCGAAAAAATACGACATCAAGCCACCAGTTGAGCTTTTTATTCCGCGCAAGAAATAGCTTTCGAATGACAGCACGTAGTGTTTTTAGGAGCGGGAATCATGCAGAACTCAAAGTTCAAATTACTCGTTCGAGTAGCGCTATTCGCAAGTTTGTTGTTTGCTTGTTCGCTGTTTGCACAAAGCTTCCGCGGGTTGATTCGTGGCAAGGTCGCGGACCCGACCGGCTCCCTGATTGCCGGAGCAAAAGTAACGGCCAGGAGTTCTGCGACAGGCCTGGTGCGCGAGACCGTGACCGGCTCCGACGGCGGTTATGTTTTGGCAGAGCTCCCGGTGGGGACCTACACCGTGACAGCCGAAGCTGCCGGCCTGACGCCGACAGCGCAAAACGTCGTGGTGAACGTGGGTTCGGATACGACGGCGGACTTTGACCTCTCCATGATTCAGCGGCGGCAAGAACAGCTGACCGTGGAAGCTTCGGCGCCGATTGTGGATGCTGGCCGTGACGTACTTGGTGAGGTTGTGGAACGGAAACTTGTTGTAGAACTGCCCCTCAATGGGCGGGACTTTGGAAAACTCGTCGCCCTTACTCCGGGCACGACTGTCGATCCCTCCGGCGTAGCCGGGACGCAAGGCGGCTTCGGACAATTCAACATCAATGGAAATCGAGACCGCTCCAACAACTACACCCTTGATGGAACGGACAACAACGATCCATTTTTCAACAATTCAGCTTTGAATCAGACGGGCATTGGCGGAGCTCCGGCATCATTGCTGCCAGTGGACGCGATCCAGGAATTCAATCTGCAATCGCACTTCCCGGCTGAGTACGGTCGGAATAGCGGGTCGGTAGTGAACATTATCACCCGGTCGGGGACAAACCAGTGGCATGGATCCGCATTTGAGTTTCTGCGAAATAGCGCCCTCGATGCACGTAACTACTTCAATACGCAGTCTCGGAAATCAGTGTTTCAAAACAACAGTTTCGGTGCATCGATTGGTGGGGCGATCATTCACGACAGGACATTCTTTTTTGGAGCGTATGAAGGACAGCGTGAACGTGTAGGATCCGATTTTCTGCTGCAAGTACCAACCAACACTCAGCGGGAGAGCGCCAGGGAAATTGCCACGACATTGCTGGAACAACCTGTAAACCCATCGCTCGATGCAATTCTCGCTATTTACCCCTCTAGTGATTCACCCACAATTCCGGGTGTAGTCCACGACAAGAACGACGGGAATAATTTCATCGTCAAGATCGATCACGCAATCTCTAGCACTGAGCAAATTACCGGGCGGTATGCGTTCGCACAAAGCGACCAGGTGTTTCCGTTCGGATCACCAGGGGGCTTCGGCACAGGGTCACGTCTGGCTCAGTTTGCCCAAACCTCTCCCGCGCGGGTGCAGGTGATATCCGGGAGTCTCCTTTCGACGCTAGGCGCTACCAAGATCAATGAAGTCCGTTTTGGTTACAGCCGCTATCGAACATCCTTCAGTTCCCTGAATGCGACTTTCGACCCCGAGAGCATTGGGCTTAATTTCGGTACCGGCAAGCTCGGATTGCCTGAGTTTGACTTCACGAACATCGAGAACCTGGGTGCAATCGGTTTCAGCGTGCCACGTGGACGCACCAGTCAGACCTACCAGCTTCTTGACAACTTCACCTGGGTGAAAGGAAAGCACACGCTGAAATTTGGCGGTGAATTTCGTCGTGCCGCCATCGAAAATTTCAATGACAACATCGAAAGAGGAATTTTTCAGTTCAGCGCAGGCAACGGTTTTTCAGCGGATCCGGTTGTCGATTCACTTGTGAATTTCTATACGGGCGGTGCTTTCGACGAAAACTTCGATTTCTTCGTTCTGGCTGCCACAGGAGACACACATCGGACCACGTACAACAACGGTTTCAGCGTGTTCGCACAGGATGATTACCGTCTAACTCCAACTTTCACACTCAACCTCGGATTGAGGTGGGAGTATTTCGGGCCGATGAGCGAGAAGAACGACCTGCTCTCGAACCTCGCCACTGATGGCACCCTAGCGATGGTAGGGACGCACGGCCTCGACGGTCTGTACGAACGCGACCTCCGCGATTTTGCACCTCGGGTCGGCTTCGCGTGGAACGTGCTGTCTGATACGGTGGTTCGTGCTGGTTATGGCATTTACCACGATTACGTTCCGCAACATCTGTTTATAGCAAATTTCACGTCTTCTGCAGGCGTGGCGACCAATCCGATCGGCCCGAAGCCGGTGCTGCCACTCGATTTTGATCCGGCTGCATTCAATGGAACCAGTCCGAATCAGAGTGAAAACCCGCCGATTCTCACTCCGAACACAACTGGGCCGTACTCGATATTTGTGACGCCCCGCAAGTTTCATTCACCATACACACAGAATTGGAACGTCAACGTACAACAGAAGTTCGCGCAAAATGCGTCAGTTGAGATCGGATATGTTGGCAGCAAGGGTACAAAGCTTGTTCGACTCACTGACCTCAACGAACCCGATGGAGATGGGAACGCTCCTAATCCGAACTTTGGCACGATGGATTTGCTGACGCCCGCGGCTTCATCGATTTATCACGGCCTGCAGTCGACGATTCGAATCCAGAACGCACACCATTTATCCGGTTTTGCAAGTTATAACTGGTCTAAGACGCTGGATGATGCGTCGGATGGTATCGACTTTGCCCCGGGCGTTGCGTTTCCGCAAGACCCCTCGAACCTGAGGGCCGAGCGCGGGCCTTCTTCTTTCGACACGAAGCATCGCTTCACGGCCGCTGTGAATTACAGTCTTCCTTCTTGGACTGCCTTAAAAAAGCTTGGGTCAGGGTGGCAGTTGAACTGGATTGCAAGCGTACAGAGTGGACGGCCGATCCCAATTGTCACGGCGAGTGACACAAGCGGACGGTTCTACTTCAACCAGCGGCCAAACGTTGTGCCCGGCGTCGATCCGATCGTCCATAATTGGACACCAGCAACCGGCTATCTCAACCCTGCAGCGTTCATTCAGCCCGCGTTTGGTTCCTTCGGAAACCTGGGCCGCAATTCAGTCTATGGGCCCGGATATAAGAACCTCGATTTTTCGATTACGAAAAACACGGAAGTCCGGGAACACGTGTCTTTACAGTTCCGCGCCGAATTCTTCAACATCCTTAATCACCCGAACTTCGCGCAACCAAACCACAACGTGATTCCAGCATTTGTCGATAACGGCTCTCCAGGAAATCCTGATGTTCAACCTGACCCGGGAGCGCCAACAGTGGCAGGACTCATCACGCAAACGCCAGACGTCGCACAGACGAATCCCGGCCTTGGAGGCGGCGGACCGCGGGTTGTGCAATTGGGGTTGAAGCTGATTTTTTAAGTGTCTTCGCCGTTAGGGAAACTTGCAGAGCCGTTGATTACGTGCTGCTCACGTCCGCTTCGATTTTGGGCAGGACGGCACGCAGCAAGGCTTCGAATTGTTTTTGCACGCGGCGGCCGGTTTCGAGCACTTCTTCATGATTGATGGGCTGGTCCAGAATTCCTGCGGCCATGTTTGTCACGCACGAGATGGCGAGCACTGTGATTCCCATGTGGCGGGCTGCGATCACCTCGGCGACAGTGGACATTCCAACCAGGTCTGCGCCAATCGTGCTCAGATAGCGAATCTCGGCTGGCGTTTCATAGCTCGGGCCAAGCAGCGCAACGTACACACCATCGTAAAGGGTTAAATTGAGCTTCTTTGCTTCATTGATCGCCATCTCGCGATATTTCTTCGAATAAGCTTCCGACATATCGGGGAAGCGAGGACCAAAGCGGTCATCGTTTGGACCGGCAAGGGGGTTTTGCCCTTGCAGATTGATGTGGTCGCGGAGGGCGACGAGTGCGCCTTGTCCATATTTCAAGTTGATGCCACCGGCGGCGTTGGTGAGAATGGCCGCTTTCACACCCATCCGTCCGAAGACTCGCATGGGGAATGCGACTTCGCGGGCCGTGTAGCCTTCATACAAATGGCTGCGGCCCTGCATGGCAGCCACGGCGACTCCCGCCGACTTTCCGATGACAAGTTGACCGGCGTGCCCCACGGCTGTCGAGCGAGGAAACGACGGAATGTCCGCGTATGGAATACGCACAGCGTCAGTGAGGTCATCGGCGAACGCACCGAGACCAGAGCCGAGGACGAGAGCGATCCTTGGGCGCAGAGACGTCTTGGACAGGATGAAGTGGGCGGCAGATTCGGCGTTGGTGAATGCGTCAGACATAGGTTCAAATTTCGAGTTTCAAAGTTTCCAGAACGCTGCGAGCTTCGAGCTACGCGCTATGAGCTACTAGCTACAACACTCGTGCTGTGCGTTCTAACAAACGAATCATTTCCATTTTGCTTCGAATTCCACGAACTCTTTCTCCAACTTCCACTGCTCGCGGGCGCGTTCGTTATCGCTTAAAAATTTCTGACAAGTAGCGGAAGCTCGTGCGATATCGCCGCGATCCGACGAACATGCGGAAAACCTTCGCGTCCCGGCGACATTCTCCCACAGACTCTTTCCCGGCAGAAAACTGTGCTCGAGGCTGTCGCGAGACATTCGTTTGAGAGAAAGATAGTCGAGAGATTGGTCTCTGACCGCGCGCATGTATTCCTGGGTCATGTCGGACCGTGAGACGCCGGCGTCATCTGTGGCGAGCGCGACGGGAACCTTGAACTTCCGATACATCGTCAACGGATGGTTTGGTCCGGTTACGCCGAGGATGGAATCGTTTGAAGTGAGACAGATCTCGACCAGCACATTCTTATCCGCCATCTTTTGCAAGAGAGCGATTGCCTGCGTTTCGTGCATGACGGAAACGCCATGGCCAATGCGCTCCGCGTGTCCTTTTTCGATCGAATCACGAATGTGAAACTGCAGTCCCTCTGGAGGTACGAGACCCATCGCCAGTTCGCCCGCATGAAGCGTGATGTGGACCTTGGGATAAATTCCATGCAAGTAATCCAGAATGCGCATGTGGAGATCGAAGTCGTGCATCGGTACATACCAATCCTCAGGCATGACGAGATTCAATCCCACGAAACGCGGATCAGCTTGTGCGAGTTCGAATCCGAGAAGAATTTGCGCGAACACCTGCTCCCTGGGCAATCCACGCAGCACTTGGTAAAGGAAGCGGATGTTCACGGCGCATCCCAGGTCGGGCTTGTGAGCGGAACAGTGGAGCGTGTCCTGCATGACGGCCCAATCTTTATCGAGTTGAGCGCGCGTTGCTGCGACGACGTCTTTCAGTCCGCCTGAGAGAAGACCGTCGCGCATCTTGCCGAAATCGTCCTTCCATCCGAGTTTCTGACCAAGGAGGGCGGACTGCATGCCATCGGCGGTATGCATGAGCTCGAGGTATTGAAGATTCTCATGCGCAGCGCGTGCGGCGACTTCTGCCAACGATTCTCCAAGGTGATGCTGCATGGCCGGGAAGAACTTGTCGAAAGTGCCGAAAAAGTGATCGTGGCCTGATTCTTCCGCTGGGTGCCAGTTCCGCATGGACCAGGCATCAATCAGCGAGTTGTAAAGCACCTGGTTTTCGTAGGCGCACTTCAGCCCAGGCTTGGGGTTGAATTTATCGCAGGACTGGCAAGGTCCGGGCAGCACCTGACCCGTGTTGCGATCTACACACAAGCCTTCTTTGGCGCCGAAGTCGATGAAACTCTCGGCGTAGATGGCGCCGGAGAGGTGGTTGTGGAGGTCTGCTCCTTTCGGCATGTCGTGCAAGAAGGCGAGAAGAAGTTGAGGATTAGCGCGAATAGTCTGGAATGCGAGTTGAGTGCGCTGCTCCGAGGTCTGCGCCAGGAGGGAATAGCTGGAAGCTGCCAGAAGAATGGCGGTGAGTAGCCGGCGAAGCAGCATGAAATGTCCTCCGTGGGGAAGGCAGATTGTATCGCGTCGAGTGTGGGTACGTTGATAGCGTGCACGAAAACGCTTGCTGGATGCGGTGTTTGCCGGTTTTACACAGAGCATGGCGTCGGCGAGCAACAGACGCAAATGCAATGCTCGCGGAGAAAATTCGGGAAATCACGACGGATGTGAATGCGAAAATCGAAATCAATCTTCGATGCTGCACTGGTTGCGTTGCACCCGGTTGTGAACGGCGTGCAGTTGCTTGAAAGGAAAGCAGATGGAGATGAGAAGAAAGGATTGACGTGGGGAATAGGGAGAGTAGATTCAACCTCGTTCTTTGACACGTCGTTGTTTTTCCGGTTGGTGCGGCGTCCGGGGCTCGAGCAAGGTCACCTTCAGAAACTCTGCAAAGGGTAGCAAGAAGGAGGGCCAGCAAGGGTCTATAG